>JAPLOA010000047.1 GCA_026400835.1 Planctomycetales bacterium
CCACATCCAAATCCCTCAACAGTGTGTATACTCATCCGTGGCCTCGCTGTGTTTCCGTAAGTTGTTCGTTGACATCAACTTCTACGCAGCGATGGCCCTTTCATTTGAACCAGTTATGAATAATCCGGGTTAAACGAAAACGCCCACTACACCATCAAATCAACACCTTACCAGCAACCGGTGAATTACACAAAAACAAACACCGGCGGCTAGCGCCGTACCGCTCACGTAAAGAGGCTTCTTAACTGACTACTCTGCCGCCACCACGTCGCAGTCCTTCGTCACCGGGATCCAGCAACTGTATCACATGCTTCACCTGATACGGCCGAGTCACCAGGCCCGCTGATCTCGCCGAGTTCCATTGCATCATGCATACATGATTGCTGGTGGCCAGAATCACGGGTGAACCTGCGGCGTGATTCAGGAATTCCGATTTTCCACGAAGAATCTCCTGTGAGTTCTCCGGCTTCTGAATGTTGTAGATGCCTCCCGATCCGCAACAGTCACGAGCCTGAGGCGCCAGTTCCCAGCGGTAACCGGTCGCATCGAGCACGTTCGCCGGAATTCCCTGTTGCTTCTGACCGTGAATCAGATGACAAGGAAGATCGACATAAACTCGTGCATCTTTTTCAGACGGCGTTCTTTGAGCCAGCTTGAGGTCGCCGAGAAATCCCAGCACATCGCGAACAGGTACTCGATCCGTCAACGTCTTCGAAAGGGCCAGACCACAGCCCGATGAGTTACACACAACAGCATCAACGCTCGCTTTGCCGAAGGCCGATCGATTCTGATCGCGAAGTTGGTCGATGCCATCCAGTCCCAGATGTTCCTGAAACGCGCCACAGCATCCCTGGTCCGGTGGTACAATGACCTGCACGTTGTTTTCGATGAGCACTCGCACGGTAGCAAAATTGATTTCGCGAAAAACCGATTCCATCAGGCAGCCGGTCAGCAACGCAACTCGCGGCCCGGTCGGACGATGCTCGGCCATCAATCGTTGAGCATACGCGGCGGTGGATTCCATCAGCGGCGGGCTGCCCGCGAACAGAAATTTGTGCGGAAGGATTCCCAGCGACCGCAGGACTCTCGCGGGTAACATCGCCAGATTAAACAACCACTGCTTTTTGCTCAGCGCTGCGGCAAAACGCAATGACAACGGTGGACGAGTCCGCGCGGTATCCACATGTTGATGACGAACTTGCTCCAGAATTTCGCCATAAGGAACATTGGCCGGACATGCCGGCTCACATGCGAGGCAGCCGACACATTCGGTGGTGTAATGAGCCGTGAAAGGGTCCGGGGCGAGGCGACCTTCGGCTTCCTCACGCCACAATCGCAGCCGACCACGAGGAGAATTATTCTCGTCGCCCGTCATCTGGTACGTCGGACAAACGGCCAGGCAAAAACCGCAATGCACGCAGTTCGTCAGCATCTCGCTGAGTGCCGGATGAGCGTTCTCGTGCGGCGTTGAGCAGCCTGCTGTTTTCGGAGTTGGGGGCGAGGTACTCACTTCTTCGAAAACTCCGTTGTCAAAACAGAAAGCCACTGTGCTTCCACACCCTGAGCAGCCGCACGTGGAAGATGTCGAGAATGCCAGTCGCCACCGGAATCGTGCAGAGGCTTGGCATGGGATTGAATAATCTTTTGAATCATGGCTGACGCATTCACAACATCATTCAAATAGCCGTGCACGACACCGTTGTAGCACAAAGCCAGACATTTGATGCCGTACGTTGCGGCCAGTTCGCTCGCCAACGCGACCACGCGGTCAGGAGTTGTCTTCAAGGCAAAATCCGGACAACCATCGCTCGGCGCTGGGGCCTGAGGAATCGTCTTGAACGCCAACTTCTGAGCCGACGCAAAAGCTGCCAGCATGGATTCGAACACATGCCATTCATCAGACGGCGTATTGATCGCAATTCGCAACGTAAAAACATCAGACTTCGATTCGGCCAGAACATCCACCGAATCAAACCAGTTCATCCAGCAGGATTGCAGTAACTCGGGCATAGCTTTGGTCACAACGTCGCGAGTGCCGCTCAATTCAATCAGCCCATCCATGCCACAGTGTGGCCGAAGTCGCAAAACGAAATCGACAGGCTCACCAAATCGACCATCCGAATGCATCAGAAATCGCAGCAGATCGTAACCCGTCGTCGACTTGACCACTCGCTCGCCAATCCGCACGACTCGACCATCCGCGAGACGCCAGTTCATACCTATGATATTGTCGCAGAGTTCTCCAAATCGTGAAGACGCCGGAGCATACTCACTGGCCTTTACCTGCGTGGCTAGCGGCAGACTTGCATCCGTCATCAGCGGAAATCGCAAGCGATGCGGCCCGATTATTTCATCAAGTTGCGAAGCCGTGATATCAGCCGCGACACACGTCACACCATCAATTGTGTCCAGAAACGGAGTAAACAATCGCGGCCCCAGAGTTTCTACCGCTTTATCTTTCTGGGAATGATCATCAGCATGAGCACGCTCAAAAGATGACTTCTGTCCATTCGCTACAACGAACGAGCGATCAGCAAACACCTTCAACGGATTCAACTGATGCCGTGGATTGAACGTCGCAGGAACAGCCAACTGCAGGCGAAGACTCTCCGGGCCGAACACCAGCGGCATATAGCGAGCCTTATCGTTGCCAATGCCATGTTCACCCGACAACGTGCCGCCCACCTCAACAACGCGACGCATCAATCGTTTGCTGATCGCTTCGACTCGTTCCAGTTCTCCGGGTTTGCGAGAGTCGAACAGAAAATTCGGATGCAGATTGCCATCGCCTGCATGAAACACATTAATCGCCGGAATCCCGATCGCATCGGC
Source organism: Planctomycetales bacterium (assembly GCA_026400835.1). Lineage (GTDB taxonomy): Bacteria > Planctomycetota > Planctomycetia > Planctomycetales > Planctomycetaceae > SXXK01. The sequence continues at coordinate 2,833 of JAPLOA010000047.1, forward strand.
TTCGTCGTAAACAAGCTGCAACAGCTCCGCCAACGCACTCTTGGGAATCACCGCGTCCTGCACGATTATGTCAGGGCTGAGCTGTCCCATCAGGCCGCCGGCAACCTTGCGAGCTTTCCAGAGCTTCTTACGCTGCTCTTCGTCGTCACTGAAGTTCACCTCCATCGCACCCGCATCTTTCAGCAACTGCGCGACAGAGCGGACTCGGGCGTCAACCAATACTGCCGGCCCTTCAATTTCCGTGACCAGCAAAAAAGCGTCCGTCGGCAGCCCGACAGCCATCGGGCTGTTTTCGACCATGGCCACGAATCGCGGATCCATCAATTCGATCGCGACAGGAAAGGACGGATGCACGACAAGTCCGTGAACAGCTTTCTCTGCCGAGTGCAGATCCGGAAACGTCGCGCGGAAGGTCCAGGCTTTCTCGGGGCGCGGCAGCAATCGCAGCCAGAACCGAGTAAACGCGCCGAGCGTTCCCTCGGAGCCGACCATCAGACGCTTCCAGTCTTCATGCCAGTCGCCGCGACCTCCGGCCGGTCCACCGAAACGATGCACGCTGCCGTCGAGCATTACCACTTCCAGCCCGAGCACATAATTGCTGGTCACGCCATAGCGAAAACAATGTGCGCCGCCTGCATTCATGGCGACGTTGCCGCCGAGCGTACAAACGGGACCACTGGAAGGATCCGGCGGATAGAACAAGCTGTGTGCTCGCAGAGCTTCATCGAGCTGATTCAGAGTCACGCTGCATTCCACTTCGCACCAGAAACCTTCGCGACAAATCGTGCGAATCTTCTTCAGCGACGACGTGTGCACCACAATCCCGCCCTGAGCGGCAACAGGGCCACCCGCGAGTGAAGTGCCTGCTCCGCGAATTGTGACCGGAACATTCAGCTCCCGCGATTCCCGCAGCAGTGCAATCATCTCTTCCGCGTCGGCCGGGATTACCACAGCATCCGGTCGAAAGGTTTTATAGCCCAGTCCATCGGTGTTATAGCCCGCCAACTGAGCTGGCGACGATAAGACGCGCCCTCGACGAATCGTCCGTTTGAGTTGAGATTCCAGAGTGATGTTCATTTGGCAGGTATCTGAATTCGCACAAGGGCTGAGAGAAAGAGACATCCCAACGTCCGTGTTGAGCCGCGTCAGTCGATCAGTCTACAGGAATCCGCTTCAAGTATCAGTGTGACAGGGAACCGATCCGAGGCGGATTCACGAGAGTGACGTTGATTTTTCAGCAGCCGGAATTCCGTTGTCACGAAAAAGCTGGCGATGGATTCAGTTGCCTGGGGCGAATGCGAGAAGCCTGCTAACATTCGTGATCAGAAAAACTCCGACTCACTCTTATCGTTCTGAAAACGACATGACACTATCGACTTCTTTGACTGATTATCGCTGGCCGGCCGAATGGGAAGCTCATGAAGCGACCTGGGTTGCGTGGCCGGTGAACCCCAATACCTGGCCAGGGATTTTTGAACGGATTCCGGCGGCGTTTGCTGATTTCGTCGCGGCGATGGCGTGTTACGAACCTGTGCGAATTCTCGCCGGTGGTCCGGGCGTTGCCGAGTCAGCTCGACCTCTGATGGATGCGGCCTGTAGTCGTCGAGGAAGCCGGTTTACTCCTGAGCTGTACAACATCCCCGTCAACGATTCATGGTGTCGCGACCATGGTCCCATTTTTCTGAATGGTCGAAAAGGTACGACCGCGGCTGGCAAGCAGGTCATCATCGACTGGAACTACAACGCATGGGGCGGAAAATATCCGCCCTGGAACTTCGACGAACTCACCGCCGGGCTTATCGGTGCCGCACTCGGGATCAAAACTCTGCGGCCGGAATTGATCCTCGAAGGCGGCGCGATTGAAGGGAATGGCGCCGGGACGATTTTGACCACAGCCAGTTGTCTGCTCAACCCCAATCGCAATGCCGGCGCGACGATGGAGAGCATCACAGAAGTGCTTGCGACCTGGCTTCAGGCGAAGAATGTCGTCTGGTTGCCAGGACATGGTATTATCGGCGACGATACCGATGGACATATCGACCAGGTCGCTCGGTTCGTCGACGAGCGGCGAGTTCTCGTGGCGGCTCCGTATTCCGAAGACGCGCCGGAAGCGTCTGATCTCAGTGCGAACTTTGAAGCTGTTGCCGCGGCGAAGAACAGTTGCGGCGAATCGCTGATTCCAATTCCACTGTTTATGCCTCAGCCAAAAACACTGGAAGACAATCGTCTGCCGGCGTGTTACTGCAACTACTACATCACCAACGGAGCGATCATCATACCGGTATTCGGCGATCCGGCTGATGATGTCGCCATGCAGCAATTGCAGGACTGTTATCCTGACCGAGCCGTCGTTGGGGTCAATGCCATCGATCTCGTCTGGGGCCTTGGTGCATTCCACTGCATGACTCAACAGCAGCCGAAGGCTGGTATTTGATATCGCGTTCCCGACGTTCGTTAGTAGTGCTGGCTTCAGCCAGCACTCCAACGTCAATGCGCTATAATGCCGACTGAAGTGGGGACGACGTTGCGAAGTTTCGTAGGCCGGACCGAGCGCCAGCGAGTTCCGGCACATCAGTCCGCTTGATCAAGCCGGAACTCGCTCCGCTCGGTCCGGCCTACATACTCACCGGACAGCTCGCGCCGTTACGCTTCAAATCAACTGCTTGCGCCGCGGTAATGATTCAGCGACCACTGGAAAACATTACGCGAAATCATCAGGCACGCGCTGGCGGCTACGACACAAACGGTGGCAAAACGCCAATCCGTCAGCGTCCCGGTAATGATCTGCGCAGGGACGGTGACGACCAGCAAGATCGGCACGATCCACGAAAAGGCAAACTGCAATGCTTCGCCAGTTTCCAGTCGGCTGGCATCGTGTCCATCGTAAATGCTGCGAGGATACTGAGCGAAGATCGTGATATAGAACCAGAAATCATACAGTCCCTGATTTCGTCCGAACCAAATACTCGTGCAGGCTGTGGTAATCATCATTGAATAGAAAAACATCACCGCCACGAGCACATAAATCAGGTACATGACGACCTGTATCACCGACAACGCATGGTCAATGTTATACAGCGCCCAGCCGAGCAAAGTGACTGACAGCAACAACTGACTGAACATGGCCACGCTGACCCGTTCGAGAGAAACCAGAAATTGCGAATCGACCGGCTTGGTCAGTGCGAAGTCCAGCTTGCCGGTGCGGATATTCTCGCAGAAAGTCGCGCAATTCGGCATAAAGAAGGCTTCGACGATCGAATTGATCAGCATCCCTGTCGCCATGAACGCGAAGTATTCATGCTTCGACCATTCCTGAATGTGATCCACTTCGCCGTAGATCATTCCAAACAAAGCGACTCGTGCTGAAAACCAGAACAAACGGGTGACCACCTGAATCAGGAAGTTCGCCGGGAACATCATCTCGCGAATCAGCGAGTTGCGAAAGAATGTCAAAAAGACGCGACCGTAAAACAGCATGGGGCAGACGATTCAGTGTTGTCGTTATAGTCCAGAGGATAAAAACGCCAGCGGAGTATGGCGGTGCTGAGACTGAAACACCAGTCGAGCAGTGCATGGTCTCGAATGCAGATTCTCGCTTAACCGGCAGTATCACCTGATGGCAGTTCTACCACAGACATCTCTGCGCGCAATGAGTGGCCGGAAATTAAAAGCTGGAAACCCACGGGTGATTTCCTCAGATATCCGATCAGGAAATCTGCATGGACCGATTTATTGGTAACGAATTCAAATCTCGGCGCATAGGGGCGTTCAGAACGCAGGAGGCGAATGCCTTAGATGTGGCGGATAGTCGGTTCATTGGATCCGGCGACTATGAAATCGGCAGTATCTCCCGGAGGCTTCAATCAGTGACTCGCCCCGGTGGAACGCTCCAGGGCATCCTTTAGCCCGGCTCTCACGTCATCAAACTGAAACTCGACATCCAGCGCGGCACGCACGCGACTGATAACCCGGCGATTGCCGCTTCCACGACCGGACCGTGCCTTCGCGCTCTCTGTCGATGAAGAGGCCTCGAAGATGGGGCACGGTGCTGATGCAAGTTCTGCAAGAGTGGTGTAGTAGGTTCGACGAGTCACACTGTTCGCTGCGACCACATTCATGAGCGGCATCTTTGATGACTCTGAACGTTCTGCCACAGCATTCACTGTCCGAACAATATCGTCCACATGGATCAGATTTAGCCAGTCATCGGGAGGTGACGTGATTGGCGTGCCATTCTGCAGATCAGTAATCCGCCGCAGGAGTCTGTTTGGACCATAAATCCCGGCCAGCCGCAGCACTGTCACCGCGTTGCCGGTTCTGGTTGAGAACTCATGAAGGATCTGCTCGGCAGCAAGACATGCTTTGCCACCTTCAGAGTCAGGACAAGCCGCCATTTCCTCGTCGACTTCATCACCTCCGGAATCTCCGTAGACTCCCGTGCTTGAAGTGTAGATCACTCTGCCATGTTCCGTTCGAAACTGAACACGACTCAACAATTCACGAAGTCCATCAATCCAGACCTTCGTGCGATCCGCACCAGCGCTGCGATCAAAGCCAACGCTCCAAAGCAGAACATCAACCGCTGGAAGCTTTGGCCAATTCTCGGGCGAGGAAAGGTCCATAATCAGCGGACGAATTCCCTGCATCGACAATTGTTCGGCCTTCGCGGCATCACGCGTACACGCGAACGTTTCAATCCCTTCGGCGGCCCAGCTCTGGGCGACTCGATGCCCAACATAGCCGCACCCGGCAATCAGGGCCGTCTGAATTCCTGGGCGATTTTCTGATTCTGAAGGCATGAACCGTGATTTCCTGACTGAGTTCCGGGGAACTCGTTTCATAATTTGAGAAGGCCGATTACGTTGGCTAAACTGCAGGAGGCGAGAAATGAATTTTTTGTTTGTAGCCGGATTCGTCAGAATTCGCGGTGTGTCCATGAAGGGCATCCGAATTCTCACGAATCCGGCTACGATTAGTTCCCACCGCTAAGAGTATAGTCTGTGTACTTTCCTTCGACGCGAGAAGCGTCAGTGTTAAGGCAGGCTCGATCACTCACGCGGACTCCCGGTGTTTTCCTGACATCTTCTGAAAGAGTATTCCTTATGACCACTCCGTTGTCACGTCGATCGTTCCTCGCGGCTTCTGTTGCCGCAGCCGCTGCAGGGTCAGCCGCATCAGCCGCACTGCTTAAGCCAGCAGCAAAGTTTGAGATTTCTTTGGCCGAATGGTCACTTCACAAGACGATCTTCGCCAAGAAACTGGACAACCTTGACTTTGCTCTCACTGCGAAGAAAGAGTTCGGCATTGAGGCAATTGAGTATGTCAACCAGTTTTTCAAAGACAAAGCAAAGGACCAGGCATACCTTACTGAGCTGAATAAACGAGCTGCCGACAATGGCGTCAAGCAAGTATTGATTATGGTTGATGGCGAAGGAAATCTGGGTGACCCGAATCTGAAGAAGAGAACTCAGGCAGTCGAGAATCATTACAAGTGGGTCGAAGCCGCCAAGGCCCTGGGATGTCATTCCATCCGCGTCAACGCCGGCAGTGCGGGCACCTTTGAAGAGCAGCAGTATCGCGCAGCGGACGGCCTGCGAGCGTTATCAGAGTTTGCAGCGGAGCATGGCCTGAACGTGATCGTTGAGAACCACGGAGGCTTGTCTTCGAACGGCGAATGGCTGGCCGGAGTGATGAAGAAGGTTGATCTGAAGAACTGTGGAACTCTGCCTGACTTTGGCAATTTCCGAATCAAGGACGAGGAATGGTATGACCGCTACAAAGGCGTCACCGAACTGATGCCATTCGCCAAAGCCGTCAGCGCGAAGTCACATGACTTTGACGCGGAAGGTAATGAGACGAAGACCGACTACAAGAAGATGATGAAGATCGTTCTTGATGCAGGTTATAGCGGGTACGTTGGCATTGAGTATGAAGGCAGCATGCTGGACGAATTCGCCGGCATCAAAGCCACCAAGGCTCTGCTGGAAAAAGTCCGCGGAGAGCTTGCATAGGATCTATGACAGCAGTGTTAACGCACGATCCGGCAAACGTCCACCACGCGACCGCTTTCAACCTCAATTGAAGGCGGTCGCTTCTGTTTCTGCTCGCTAATCTACAACCGCCTGCTCTTCAATCAGCAGATTCACTGAAATCAAGTGGACTGGGGTATGGCTGGCAGCGACCGGGAACTGCAACTGAAGCACGTTAAAGGCTAACAGCCGTCCCGACACATCGACATGAAGCACACCATTCGCCCCGGATCGGTCGCCAGAGAATGAAAGGGCTGCTTTGTTCAGCAGCACAGTCTTCAGTGATTCCGAAGAGCCCACGTTGTCCAGTTCAATCCCGATGAGTACTCGTGTGGATTCATCGAGACCACTGGGGCGATGAAACTTTCGAGTCAGCACAATCGTGTCGGAGTCTGAGACGGGTTCAATAACACCAACATCGCTCAGCGCGAACGGAAGTTTGCATGTTGACGATGTCGCGTCCGTCTCTGCCACCAGCGACGTCACAAGACGTACTTCCCATGGTGCGGCCAGTCGAATTCGGTGTAGCCCCATTAAGGCAATTCTTTCGGAGACATAAGCCGCAGGAAACCATCCTCAGGCGGCAGCAGGCAATAACTCCGCACCGACAGCGTCAATGTGAGCTTCAGTAATCTGATTCAGCTGTTCGGCATAACCAACCAGCAACGCCATATCGCAGAGGCGATTGAGGCGGCGAGGGTTCCCGGCCGTGACTTCAAAGAGGCGATTCAATGCTCCCGGAGAGAAGATATCATCCCGGCCATTGACCCGTGTCAGTGCTGTCGTCACATAGTCGGCGGTCTCCGCAACCGTGAATCCGGACAGAGGAGTCGTCACGGCAATGCGTTCGCTGAGTTCCCCCACCTTCCGGAGTCGGGAAGACAGTGCGGGCAGGCCGAGCAGCAGTATGGACAGGCGAGTGGACTCGTCTGATTCGGACATGTTCAGCAAAGGCTGAATCACGAACTGCAACGCATCGTCGGACAACAGATGAGCGTCATCAATGCAGAGGAGCGGCTGTTGTCCTCGTGCTGAATACTGTTTGAGGCTATTCTGAATCTGCCGTAATACAGCATCTGTTCCACCGCCGTCCGGGCCCACGTTGCCGCACAATTCAGCAGCAATGAGTCTCAGCAGGTCATCACATCCCAGAGCCGGAAAGACGACATGCGCGAAAGGACGAAACTCCGCATTGTCGGTTACAAAGGTGCGTGCCAGCGTGGACTTGCCAGTGCCCGACAGTCCGATCACAAGCCCTGGTCCCGGAAAGTTCTCGAGGCCATACTTGAGGCGGAGCAGCGCGGCATGATGCGACTTACTGCGATAAAACTGAGCTGTCTCAGACCGGTGAGAGAACGGCTTGCCACTCAGCTTCCAGAACGATTCGTACATGAGACTTATCTGCAGATCTAGTTGAGAGGCTGAATGCGGCCAGTGAACCTTACAGAGCGAGGATTGGCCGGGGGTGAGTTATCCGAAGATGGCTGAGCAGGAAATTCAGGACTGCCATTTGACTCTGACTGCACCGCAGACTGATTGCGAATATCACCGATACGTTCATTGAGCAGAGGATGCTCGGAGCCCCGACTTGAAACCTGAACCTGTGGTGCGTCAACTTCCATCTGCGGAATGGTCAGCGGAAACGGATCCGCGGCCGCAATGTCCGATGGCTCCGCTGGCTCTCTGAGAGGCGAAACTTCAATGGCATCGAACTCATCCAGCATCAGTTCTCCGTCAGCCGCGTCGGCTTCCGCTGCATCACTGTCAGCAGATTTGACGCCATCGAACCAGAACACCGCAACACAGACCGCCACGATGACCGCAGTCGTCTGACGCCGATGACTGAGCAGATACTCCAGAGCGTTTGGACGTGTCGCCGCTGAAGAAATCACAGTTGTCAGTTCAGGAGTCGAGGCTGATGTATTCTGAGGGAACTCTTCAATGATTCCCTGCTCAGGCAATGCAACATTTGAAGCAGCGACCAAATCTGAGGGGGCAACCAACGTTACGGCTGGCGGTTGTTCGTCCGGTATCGAAGTCTGCGGCGATGTTATTCTTTGAAGAGCCTGGCCAAGAATGTCAGTCATAGTTCAGCTCTCCGTGCTGATCGCCACAAGAACAGGATGCGTCAAAGGAGTTGATGCCCGACACCGATGTTGCAGATCATTGATCCCTGAGTCCGAATCAAAAAACTCTGCAGTATCGATCTGATCGACGCCTGTTTGGCGCAAACTTTACGCTTCTTCCGATTGTGAGTTCTGCGGTGAGTGATTGTGAAGCTCGAAACTTCGGCAGACTTCGCCGTTGGCGGGAAATGCAGATTCACGCTGCGGGCCGGCATTCGCGGTGATCGAAACGCGTTGACTCCACGTTTTACGTGAAGTCAGCAGCGAGCGAACGACTGAAGGATCTTCACCGGGAACGACCAAAACGCTGATATTGATGCGGCGATATTTGCCGAAATCACAAGCAACCCGGGTTAACCAGAGGGCCGGAATCTCGGACTCGTTTCCATGAGGCGAGAAGTCGGTTAGCATTCACGAATTGATCGCTCAGTGGCCGGGGAACGAGATGATCGTCATGCCCTGGTGTTGTGACTTGCAGAATGACTCTCGGCGATGGACAAACATCGCACTGAAAAACAATGATGGGCCTGTTCATCGTTTGGCCCGTACTCACTTCGGCAAAGACAGGAAGGAAACGCCATGACTGGTACTGATGAGAAGAAGACAGAAAAGCCAAAGACTCAATTGGCGACTTTTGGCGGCGGCTGTTTCTGGTGTACGGAAGCGGTGTTTTTGAAATGTCGTGGAGTTCTGAAGGTTGTCAGCGGGTACACGGGTGGCGTGAAGCCAAATCCAACCTACAAAGACATTTGCACCGGGCTGACCGGACACGCGGAAGTGATTCAGATTGAATTCGATCCATCAAAAGTGACTTTCGATCAACTGCTTGACGTCTTCTTCCATACTCATGATCCTACGACGAAGAACCGTCAGGGTGCCGACGTGGGAACTCAGTATCGCTCCTCGGTCTTCTTCCACGATGAGGCCCAGAAGGAAGCAACAAAAAAGGTCATCGCTGAACTCAACAAGTCAGGAGACTTCGATGACCCGATTGTCACGACAATCGAAGAGATGAAAAAATTCTATCCGGCCGAGGACTACCATCAGGACTACTTTGCTCAGAATCCTGACAATCCTTACTGCGCGGCTGTGGTGGGGCCCAAGGTGGCCAAGTTCCAGAAGCGATACAAGGACATGGTCAAAAAGGACGGGGAAGAGTAATCAGTCCCATGGAAATCGAATGTGATCGAAACGTCGATCAGTCCCGGGCCGCACCACGAGAACTCGTGGTTGAGTCTGCCCGCTTTTGTTCAGCAACCATGCGACGATAAAGCCCGCCACAAAGCCGCCGATGTGAGCCCACCAGGCAACACCGGCGGCCTCAGTTGCACCGATCGAAAAAGTTCCCTGCAACAGTTGGATTACAAACCAGAGCCCGAGAAAAATCGGTGCCGGGATGACCATCATCTGCAGGATGAACAGCAGCGGAACGAGCGTCATAACATTCGCATGGGGATAGAGCACCAGATACGCCCCCATTACACCGGCAATCGCACCGCTGGCTCCCAACGTAGGAATGCCCGAGTTCACTTCGAAAACATAATGTGCAAAACTCGCTGCCGCTCCGCAGCCCACGTAGAAGAACAGATAGCCCCAGTGGCCGAGTCGATCTTCGACGTTGTCCCCGAAGATATACAGGAACCACATATTGCCAAGCAGGTGCATGAAGCTCCCGTGCAGAAATATACAGCTGATGGCCGTTGTCCACGCAGGGAGCGCGAGCGGAGGCACTTCGTGGCGAACGGTTACCTCGCGAACCCCAAACGGCGTCTTGACAATTCGATGATCTTCTATCAACACCGGCTGATCAGGTTTTGTAATCCGCTGGGGAATCATGCTGAAACGCAAAGTGAAGGTACCGTCCGTGTCTGCGGATTGCACGAGAAACATGAGGATACACACGATCATCAACGCATAGTTAACGACCGGGGTTGTTCGCGCCGGAACATTGTCCCGCAATGGAATCATGGTTGGGGCTCCTTTTCGGTGGCGACCGGTGCAGCGCCAGCCTGAGCCGACAACTGAGACTTCGTCAACTGAAATGTCACCGGATCAAAAACGTACAGCATGCGCGATGGGAATGCCTTCGACAATTGAGCAATCTCTGCAGCAGAACCAGGATGTCGACAGGTCAGAACATCACCCGAAAGATCCGGCGGATTGATGATATAGCTTAACTGCGGATCAGAGTTCCGTTCGTCGACCAGAATCAGACACGGTTGTTGAATACGAGGCGAGTTTACCAGCCGATTGAACAGTTCAAACCGAACCCGAGAAAACGCCTGTTCGTTCACGGCCAGTGAAACTCGCGACGATCCCCAGAATGATTCCGCCGTCACCCAGTTTGGCAGCAGGCATGAAACAACAAGTGCCAGCATCCATCCTCGCATGGCTTTCTTCATCCTGATGACACGCATCACGTCCTGAGCATTTCTGAATCCGACAGCCGTCATCATTAATAATAAAGGTGCCGTCTCGAAGACATAATGCCAATGCAAAATGCCATCGTACCAGTATGGAATGTGGACAAGGTGCAGCGAAACAATCGACAGGCCCACGAGACCAATTCGATTGTCACCTCCCGACCAACGGCAACACGAAGGCATCGCGCAGATGACGGCAAACAGGAGTGCGGTGATTCCTAATGACCACTGACTGCTCGCGACAGTCCGATTCCATAGATTCTCAGCAGCCTTGCTCGGCGTCAGGTTCGTCGCCCAGCGATCGTAGGCTTTCAGCGTTTTTGGTCCGGCTGCCTGCTGACCAAGTTCAACGTTGTTGAATCCAAAGCGATGAGATGGAGTCCAGGTGTCTGTGTAATACTGATACGCCGATCGATTCCAGTGTCCGGTAATGGACTGATTCATGATCCCGAGCACAACAAAGCCCAGAACGATCGGCCCGCCCATCGCGAGAACATGCCTGAGTCTCAGGCTCGCCTCAAAATCAGCAGGAACAGCTTTGTACATCAGCCGGCGTAGAAGACCAGGAACGAACCAAACTCCGAAAGGCAGTGCAAATCCGGCTGCCGTCATCGGACGTCCCAGCATCGCGAGCGCCAGGGAAACGCCTGCGATGAAGCAGTCTGCGGTTCGATTTGACGCCATCAACCTGAGAAATGCCCAAAGAAACACAGAAAGGGCTAACATCGTGGCATGATGGGCCAATAAAAGATTGCTAAAAACTGCGAGCCCGGGGCTGACGGCGATCAAGAGTCCGCCAACAACGGCGGAACGTAACGGAAGCAGCCTCAGGAGGCAGCGGAAAAAGAACACACTCGAGAGCGCCCCAGCGATCCACTGTCCCAGCCACGGGACGTCAAGGGCCACGAACGGAGCCAACCACGCACCGGTGAGTGGAAAATACCGACTGGCCGTCGTGGGGTCATTCAGCACGTGGATCTGATGAAAGAGATCCGGACGCACCATCATGGGTGGCCACGCAAAGCGTCCGGCAAGAAACGTCCGCGCTTGCAGCAGATAGCTGAACTCATCGTGATAAGCCGGTGGCAGTCGAGCAAAGCGTACCGTGTCTGGAAGTTCAGACGGCGGAGCGGACACCCCGATCTGCATCTCGCGCCAGCCGATTGAAGCACTGCACAGGAAGGAAACCAGAAACATGCCCGCTGTGATCAACCAATAACGTCGTAGCGGTTTTGTAAGACCCTTCGTATCAGTCGCTTCAGCAGCTTTTGTCAGGTGCAACAAGATCACTCGCGGCCGTACACCACGAACTCCGGCGAACAGAATTGCTGGAAGAGTGAGCAGCACCAGGAACGGCAGAGTCGTGTCCGGATTCCAGTCGGCAAACCAACCCAAAATACCGGAGGGGCCGGCAATGGCGGCCTGCAACCGAGACCACTCGAACGGCAGACAAACACACAAACTACCCAACCAACCGACAATGACAAAAACGGATCGGAAAGCGAGGGAGTTTCGGAAACCAGCGGAATCTGTAGGGGCAGTTTCGGGACGACTCATAGGCTCAGGCCGCGAGTGACTTCACATCGTCCGTTTTTTTTTCATAGCCAGCGAGTCGGCTGAACACTCCCAGTTTCCCTGTCGCCAAAAGCATCAGCAGTGACGGAACCATGATCGGGCGAATTACAAACGTGTCCAGCATGACACCCAAAGCCAGTGCGAAACCCAGTTGATCCATCCCGACCAAACTACCCGCCATCAGAGATGAGAACGTACCGGCCATGATGATTCCACAGCTCGAGATAATGCTGCCGGTTCTTTCCAGAGCCACAGTGATTCCCTTCACGGGCCCATGGATCTTTTCCTCTTCCTCGATACGAGCCATCAGGAAGATATTGTAATCTTCACCCACGGCGATCAGGATCGTGAACAGGAACATCGGCACTTTCCAGTCGAGACCGGCAAAGCCCTGCGGATCCATCGCCCAGAATGCAAGATATGTGATACCCAGCGTGGCGAGATAGCTATAGAAGACTGTGAACATCAGGTAGGCACAAATTCCGGGTCGTCGCAGCAGAACCACGAGAATCAAATAGACACCCAGCATGACGAGGGTATCGATTCTGATCTGGTCAGAGTCGGTCACGTCCTTCAGGTCGCTGATGTCCGCCGTATTACCAACGAATGACAGCGAAGCGTCTTTTAACCCCTCGGGCAGATGAGCATGAATCTTGTCTCGCAGGTTTCGGAAGTCACTGATGCTGTCCCGAGAAAACGGGTCCTGCTTGAAAATCAGATCCACTCGAGTCACTGCGGGATTGACGGAACTGACGAAGTAATCGCGGGCATGCTTCTTCGCAGCCTGACGAACTGCAAATGTCATTTTCCCCGGTTCGCGCTGGCCTTTGGGGGCATACATTGAGCGTACTGCATGCAGCCCCAGTTCGTCTTTCTTCTCGACAAGGCTCTTTGTGAACTCCGTGACCATCTCAAATGGCTCGCCCTGAATCGGACTGAAGTCCACAACCGGCGCGGACAGACTACCAGACCAGGCACCATCTTCCTGAACCAGCGTCAGGTCGTAGTCGCGATCATCCTGCGTCCACTTACCAGCCACAGTTTTTCCGTCGGCAGACACGGTCCCGGAATACATCGCTGATTTCCGGGGGATTGAGAATTCAAGACTCTGCCCAGCAACAGGAGCAAATCCCTCTGCGGCAAAGACATCGCCGCCTTCATTCAGGCTGACGACTTGCCATGTATTGGCATCTTTTGCATCAGCAGCGGGCTGAATTCGAAATTTGAATTCACGGGAACCAGCGTCAACGAGAACCGTCAACGGGGCCACTTCTCCGGCCGGGAAATGTCGTTGAACGGCCTCGGCGCCATAAACGCTGCGGGCCGTATCAGGCAGCTCGGAAAGCAGGCCATAGCTAAGATTGCCGAAGTAGATGATACCCACGAGAGTAAACGGCAGCATCATCGCCATGCTGCCAATCCACGCTGCCCATGCACGTCGCTCAATCAGGCTGCCAATCCAGTGCCAACCAGCCGTCAACAGATTCTTTTTCTGCAGACGAGTCACAAAGTCTGAACTGCTGGGGAAACTGGCGTCGCGGCGAGAAGCCAATGATGGAACGTTTGGCCAGAATGCCCAGCGGCCAATGAGCCGCAAAATTGCCGGCGTCAGCGTGAGAGCAGCAAGAAGACAAACACCCAGACCGAATGTGATCGCCAGACCAGCCTGTCGAAACTTACCGAACTCGGCGAAGACCAACATCCCGATCCCGCACATGACAGTGCCAGCGCTGGCCGTCAATGCCGCCCCAATCCGTTGAAGTGTTCCGGAGATGGCGTCTTCGATTGTCTGGCCTCCATCAATTTCTTCACGGTAACGAGCAATCAGAAACAGACAATAGTCCACACCAGCCCCGTAAATCAGCACTGTCACGTATGTTTCAATTCCGTTGAACAGACTGATGATTCCCGCCGCCGCCGCCATGGACAGCAACGTCAGCGAAACAGCAGTTGAAACGGCAACAGTAATCAGCGGAATCATCGCCAGGGCTGGAGCGCGGTAGATCAGAATCAACAGACCTACTACCAAAATCACGGTCCATTTCTCGGTCGACTTCGCGCTGTTCTTGGCTTCACGAATCATGTCACGACCAAATGTCGCACTGCCACTGATTGCAATCTCAAGGCCAGCGGGCAACGAAGTCTCTTCTCCGGCGGGAGTTCTGGAAAGCTGTTCCACAAACTTCTCAACCTGATCCACAACATCTGTATTTTGCTGATCGAGAAACTCGGTACTGAGCCCCATAACGATCGTGGTCGCCTGCTTGTCTTCGCTGATCAGAAGATCACCAATCTTCTTATCCGCAAACCAGGTAATTCCCTGCACAATTCTTGGCGGGGAATTCTTCTCAGTGCTTGCGATTTCGGTCACAGCCGCGTTCGCTGGGTCAACCCCCGCATCGGCTGCAAGCTGCTCATCAGGCATCGGGAGTCGGGCAATCTTGTGAATCTCCGGGATCACTCGAGCCGTCAGATAGTCGTAGTCGGACTTCAGAAGTCCATCGGAACTTTCCCGACGCACCAAAAGAACCAGCGTACTCGCCAACAGGTCATTGGGAAATGCTTCGCGGAAACCTTCAGTTGCAATACGGCTGGGTGAGTCTTCCGGCAGGAACGCGAACTCACCGTTTTGAACAACATCCTCCCATTTTGGCGCGGTGGAAACGCAAACCACCAGCAGCGCGACCCATGCTGCAAGAATCAGAAAAGCGTGTTTCGCTGTGATGTCTCCAAGACGTTTGAACAGCATTGAAAAAGCCTGATCACCAATGGAATGTTGAGGACACAACGTGAAAGACGCCCATCCGTTCGTCTACAACAGGGAACCCTACAAACAACGGGCGTTGAATTCAATCTTAGGTGGTAGCCGCAATCCCGTCGTCGGCAGAGAAAAAAGGACATTTACCTCTGGCTCAGCCCAATCGGTAGAGTTTCTCAGCGATCCATTGGTCATCTGCAAATCGACTGAGGACCCACCTAAGTGCATCTCGGGGCTTTTCAAGATCCTCATCCGATGGTGAATTTCCATTCGCATCTCGAAAGCCTTCGTGAGTCAGTGACACGTTCCACTTTTCCCGAGACGCAAACTGATTGACTCGTTCCTGAATTCGTCGCGCCCAGACGAGTCCATAAAAATCCTGAAACAGAGTCCATGAGGCGTCGACCAGTTCCGATCTCGTGCGAGCCGTTTCAATGGCCCGGCCTCTGATTCGGAAGGACCTTGCGGAGAGGACAACGGCACTGAGCAGCAAAAAAGGAATCGCAGACTGCCAGGGTGACATCAGATCCATCCAGCCCATTGCGGGGAACAGACCGAGGGAAACTGCAGAAAAGAAGAATAGTGAAGCGAGCGTTAAGGACGTTCCCACGCAAGTACTCATGCTCATCAACAGCACGAGGCACAGTCCAGAGAACGCTGGGATGCCCAATCGGAGTGGCTCTTTCCCGTGACTGTTGAGCAGATCGCTCAACCCAGGCCACAGCAAAACAATGATCAATGGCACCACTACAAAAACCTGCCACGCACTGACGCCTGGATTTCTCGCCCCGAGAGTAGACACCGCCGGAGTCATCATCAAAACGACTGAGAGAAGCTGGAGCAGAGAACTGACGGCCGGAGAAATCTCGAAGAAGCGTCCTGACATCACAACTGAAGCCAGCAACGAGACGGCTGCAACGAGAGCCCATTGCCACGAGTACTTGACCGTCAATCCCGCGAACAAAGGTTTCATGCGGGCCAGCAGCAGCAGCACAGCCACGTACGCTATCACAGAAAGCACAGCAACGAAGAACATCATAGGAAACTGGTTTTGACCCAAATGGCGTGGAATACCGGCCCGGAAAGACCGTGCGAACTTTAATGCCCCGAGGACTTCCAGCCGAAGAATAGTGAAGTCGTGTGCGATATGCGATTCGCAACAATTTTGCGAAAAGTATGCATGTCAATAGCTGTGCAGATCCGATGACATATCCGGGGAATGTTCATATCCATGGCGATTGAGGTATGAACCACTCCCAATGGTTGCACTGATCGTGGCGTCATCGCTGCAGGAAGTGGAGTCGATTTCGATCTATCGGCAGAACGATTCAAGGCAACGAGTGCCTGGATCATGAGTTCGCCGCGTCCGGGGGGACTTTGAGCTGGTTTGGAGAGTTGCCAAACCGGGCAAGGAGTGGGGGATTTCGATGAGATTTCGTCATCCGTTAATGTTGCTGTTGGGCGGACTGCTGTCTGCATCAAGTGTCGGATGTTCAGCGGTAACGGCTGTCATTTCTGACACCCGTCCGGCCGCTCGACAGGGACGCGGTTCAGCCGACAGGTATGCCGCGATAGCGCGAGTTTACGAAAATCAGGGCCGCTACGATCAGGCGGAAGCCATGTATCGTAAGGCGTTGAAACAGAACCCAAACAACACAGAAGTGCGGAATTCTCTGCAGCAAATCGCCAGTCGCAAGGCCGGCCGTAGTTTTGGCAACTCCCTCGAAACCGAGGCGGTGGCCAAAACAGAGACGGCGAAGAATGCCATGCTCGATACAGCCGTAGCGTTGAGTGCAAAGGCACCGGACATCTCGGCCGGGCTGAAATCCACCGCCGAGTCGGAACTGAAAACGGCGTCGCTTGAAATTGCAGAGATCACCAGCGACTTGCCCTCCTTGCCACGACTGTCTCCTGCATCTTTCGAAGAAGCTGCGACGGACGGAACAGCGTCCGCGTCACCTTCACCAAAGGCTGCATCAGTTGAAATGGCCACTATCGAAGTCGATTTGGAAGAAGGCACAGTTGTCACCAGCTTTGTACAGCCGGCGAATGTTCCTGCTCACCCACTTGTTTCGGCAGAGCAGATTCTGGCAGTCGTAGAGACTCCTGCCGAGCATGCGGAACTTCTGCTGAATGGACTGAAGCACGGTGATTCCCTCGAAACGCAATGCCTGGCGGCGACGCTGCTTGGTGATTGTGATCGATCAGACGTTGCGATCAGAGAGGCATTAAAGAAAGCCAATGAGGTCGCAACAGATGGCTATCTGCGCCTCGCCATCTGCGATTCTCGAATCCAGCGAGGCGAGCACGACGAGGTAACTGCCAGGTGTATGATCGGACTATTGGACGACTCGCTGCCTGAACTCCAGATTCAGGCTTGTTCCTCAATGCATCACTTTGTGGGAACCGGTGCAGAGTCAAAGTGTGCCTCAGCACTTGAGTCAGCCTTGCAGAGTGAATCACCAGAACTTCGAGCGAGTGCGGCGGTGGCGTTGGGAGACTTCCCAAATCTGCCTGAATCCGCGAAAGCCCGGTTGAAGAAAATGGCCACTTCCGAATCAGCAGCGCCGGTCCGGGAGGCAGCGGAAACCGCTGTTGGTCGTTTCGAGAACCCTGGCGATTCGGACACCGCAGAGATACTTGTGATGCCCCGCAACCAGGATTCGCGGCCCGGAATGTCGGGCGCGTTGTAGATAACTCCAGCACTGAGAACTGCATTCAGAATCGCAACAAGGTAATCATCCACTTTGTGTGCGGGTGGGCCAATAAGTCCCCGGAGTCGCCCGGATCAAGGATCGAGTACGCCGGTAGCTTGAAAACACGCTGACGAAAGTCGGTAAGACGGAGATCAGACTTATGATTCGCAAATCTGCAAAAGCATGGCTCGCATTGTTGCTGGTGTCATCAGCAGGATGTAACGCTATTGAAGATCACGTAGTATCGTGCGAAACCAGCACGAGAAACATGGTGTTGGCGGAGAAGGGATGGCTGAACTGGGCCTCCTGCTACAAGGATGTCGATTACAAACTCCACTTTTCCAAAGGCTTCAAGGATGGCTACACCAACATCCTCGAAGGGGGCAAGGGCTGCCAGCCTACTCTGCCACCTCGATGCTACTGGAAACCTCAGTTCCAGACGCCTGCTGGCCGAGCAAAGACCAACGCCTGGTTTGACGGTTACTCACATGGAGCGACTGCTGCACAACAGGATGGTTTTGGCAGTTTGCAGCAACTTCCGATTTCTCCAACGGCCCGCGCCAATTTGATGGCCCGGCAGGCTCCACCTTCGGCCTCCTGCTTTTCAGGAATGTCAAAGCTGGAGGACGCGGATCCCGTCTACCACCCGGATGTTCACGGAGGAAACTCAGTGGACGAACCGCCTATGGAAATTCTGAAGACACCAGATATTGAGATGCCGCCTGAGTCAAGCATTCCTGAACCAGTCCGTCTCTATGATGAAGGCACGCCGCCTGTCGAGAAATAAGATCTAAACGGGCTACTAACGTAACTCAGGAACAATGATTGACTTCAAAGTAGAAGTGAATCTTCAGAGACAGTTCAAGACGTCCAAAGATGACGTATTCCGGGAATCACGGAGAAGACTGCAATGTCACGCTTAAATGAACTTTTCAGCACCAGGTCAGTTCGAAAAACCATCGCTTCAAAACGCTTTCGACTTATGGGGCTTCTGACGCTGGCCTCTATGGTTCCCGCGGGCTGTCAGACGATCAATGCAGTTCCAGTCTCGCGTGTACCCGCAGAGATTCTTTCGACGGAACTGAAGAACAACTACAAAGATATCTCCCTGCTTCGGCTCCGACAGGACCCGCCAGACACATACCTTCTGGGGCCCGGCGACGTGCTTGGCGTGTACATCAAGGGCGTGCTTGGTAGTGAAGAAGAGCTTCCGCCAGTGCACTACCCGGAAGACAGCAATCGTCCGCCAGCAATCGGCTATCCTGTGCCGATCCGAGAAGACGGCACCCTGGCCCTTCCGATTGTCGATCCGATCAACGTCAAAAACATGTCGCTGGTGGAGGCCACGGAAGCAGTCCGAAACGCCTACACGTATCCACGAGAGATCGTGAAGAAGGGCGAAGAGAGCATCATTGTTACGCTGATCCAGTCTCGCAAAGTTCGAGTTCAGGTGATTCGCGAAGAGGCTGGTGGCACAGAAGGTGTGTCGAAGCGTGGGACTGGCAAAGTTGTTGACCTGCCCGCTTACGAGAATGACGTTCTCCACGCGTTGAATGCAACAGGCGGTATGCCAGGAACCGATGCAAAGAACGAAATCCTGATCTACCGAGGTTTGTTTCAGTCCGGCGTTGAGGCTGATACAGTCCTGAATCAGGTTTGCCAGAGCAACTGCGATGACGATTGCCTCTGTAACGAAGCACCGCTGCCTGATCCTCCGAATGTGACTCGCATTCCACTGCGATATAACCCCGCGAATCCGCCATCATTCACACAGAATGACATCATTCTGAATGATGGTGATATCATCATCATTCGCAGTCGGGATCGTGAAACATTTACGACTGCGGGAGTTCTTGGCGGCGGCGAGTATCCTCTGCCTCGAGATAAAGACCTTGATATTCTGGGAGCAATTGCGTTGGCTCGCGGTCCCCTCGGCCAGTCAGGCACAGGAGTGGGAGGTCTGGGCGGTGGCGGCAACGGTGGCGGAGGCGGCGGTGGTGGACGCGGTAACGTGAATTGCCAACCTTCCGAAGCCATCATTATCCGTGAACTCCCCTGTGGCAGTTCAATCGCCATGAAGGTCGACCTCAACCGAGCACTCGAGAACCCGTCGGAACGAGTGCTGATCCAGCCAAATGACGTGGTGCTCGTCCGATACACACTTGCAGAGGAAGTCGGCAACGTTCTCCTGAACGCATTCCAGATCAACTACCTGCTGGGCAGTGGAATCAACAACTGATCTTTCAGGTCGCCTTCATAGCAGCAAACCATTCCAACAAACCCGCCGCAATCCGGCGGGTTTGTTGCGTTTCTGCGACTTCGGCACAAGATCCCGTGCCGGACAAGCTTCGCTGAGGGCTCACCAAAAATACTGACCAGTCTGCGAGGGCATTCAGATCCCGTAACCACGGGCTATTCAAGCGTCGGCGCAGTGTCATCTGTTCCCGCCAAAAACTTTTCCTGAACTCGATCACCGAGCTGATGCCCGACGGCGTAGTTCTCAAAGGCCACGGCAACTTCCATCATACCCCTTGGTCGATAGCTGGGTTTCCGATCCAGTATCCGATTCAGAAAACCTGCAATATCGAGCGGAAGCTGCGGACATAGACTCTGAATCCGGGGAACACTCGAATCACGAATTGCCATCATCAGCTTCAACGGACTTCGACCAGCCTGCTGAAATGGAGTAACACCCGATAACAACCGAAACGCTGTTGCCCCCAGTGAGTAAATGTCCGTAGAACAATCGACGTGATGTGAGTTCGACAGTTGCTCCGGGGACATATAATCCAGAGTTCCCAAAGTCTGTCCTTCTTCCGTCAAAGTGCTGTCGCAATCCAGTCCACGACTACTCGCCACACCGAAATCCAGAATCTTTACCTGAACATGTCCGTCCGGACTTAATGTCAGCATCAGATTGGACGGCTGGACATCGCGGTGAATAATGATCTGCTCGTGAGCTGCGTAGAGGCCAACAGCGGCTTGCCGAACAATCTCGCTCATGTATGCCAGCATCAGCGACTTCCCATTCGACACCAACGAGCCGACGTCGATTCCGTGAAGATTGGCATCACAGGATAAAACAACCATTCAGTCATCTCCGAATCAACATACTGCACCATCGCAGGGTGATTCAACCGACGAACGCTGCTGATCTCTCGCTGAAATCGAGCCTTCGATTTTCGGCAAATCACACAGGGACTATCCGCCCCAGTCTGTGATGCGTTTATCAACATCGTCAGAAGACAGTCATGCGTGGTCGGTAGCCCACAGGAGCTGGATCCCATCGTCTTCAAAATCAAATCTGCTGCGCGCGTTCTACCAATAACCAGGAAATTCACGAAGTCTCGCTATCACTCGGAACCGAGCCTGACGAATTGCGTTTGCCGTCATACTCAAACGCGATGAGATCTCTTCGGGGGGCAGGTTTACTAATGTAGAAAGCCAGAAGGCCTGCCAAGTTCTCTCCTCGAAGTCTCCTCGAATCATCTCCGCGGCACGCCTCAGGACCTCACCACCGCCGTCCCTTCTTTGCGGTGCTGATTCTTCCCGATTCGAGTCGGGAATAGCATTCATTCTGACCATCGTGTCGGTTCCACCAACAGAGTTCACACGATGGCGACATCGTTCAAAGTGTTTCGCAGGACATCAGCTCGTGATCGTTCACAGCCTCCCGCGGAAACTATGGTTCGGGCCAAACTCCAGTCGAGAAATCCCTGCACTGACTCCTCAAAAACCTCCTGGCAGATGTCGGCGGCGTCAGCTTCCTGAAGACCAGCTTTCCGACACCAAGCGGCAACCAGAGGAGTAGACAACTGCAGGAACGGTCTCCATGCAGTCGCCTCACCGCCCCCGAGGTCGCTTAGCAGCATCAGTGAAGTTGACCATTGTGATTCCATCAGAAACCACTGGTGACAATGCTCCGCCATATATGGATACCGCTCAGTATCCGGGCGAACAGTACTCTTCGTCCAAAGATTTCAGGCTGTTCTCCCTCAGGAAAAAATTTCCCGCGAGAGCAGTCCGACAGAATGTGAACACCAGACTATGCCTGTGAGATACTGCGGGGGCGAGGGCCTTGAGGTAAAGCTTATGAAGTCTGAACAATACTGAGCTTCAAACTCCAGCGGAAGAGGTTGCGATACGCCGCCTTTGCGATTACTCGACCGGATCGATTTTGTCATCAACTTCGGGGATTGCTGAAGCCTCACGATCGCCGGACTCGCCAACAGAACTCGACTGGCTCTGCTCGCCTTCAGGCTGCCCCGCCTTTTGCGTTAACTCCTGCGACGGATCTGCCTGCGGTGCTTCCTCAGCCGTTGTCGCGGGTTCCACCGGTTCTGCTGCCGGAGCAGCCTGCTCAACCTTAGCGGCTGGCTCAATCAATTTGCGTTCCCGCAGCGTTTGGCCAAGCTGAAGCTTCCAAACACCGTCCTGATCTCTGAGCGTCACAAATCGATGCGTCACAACGACAATTTCAACATTGATTTCTGAAACTTTAAGCTTCTCAGAAACCTTCAATTGCTCAGTCTTTCCGGTTCCCTTGTTTCTGAACCAGGCATACCAGACACCGTCTTTCGATAATGCGGCAGACAGCAACGTCAACGCAGCATTGTCGTCCTGCACATCGAGGGCGATTCTTCGAGACGCCGACTTCGGTTCTTCTCCCGAATCAGTAACCTTGACTTCGACGTCATACTTTCCCGGAGTAAATGTGCGTGACGGGGTCCACTTCAACTGCCCCGTAACCGCATCAATCGACAAGCCTTCCGGCGCTCCTGCACCCAGCGAATACTTCAAAGACGCCGTCGGACCATCGTCTGTCGCCGTGGCTGTCTCCGCAAATTCTCGCCCAATCACAACGATGGCTGATTCGGCCAGCGTCAGCACCGGAGGCTGATTATCACTCCTGATCGTGAACTTCACCTTCGAATTCAGCTTGAGTTCCGGATTGCCAGACTGAGTCAACATCACCGTCGTTGCGTATTCTCCGGCACCCATCGTCTCCGCAGGCTTCCAGGCAAATTCTCCGGTTGCAGAATTGATCGACATGCCTTCCACAGGTTCCGCGAGCGAAAACTGCGGCTCGCCAAACTCCGGATTGAAACTCTCCGCTCGCACCGTGAACTTGACTTCTTCGCCCGGCTTAATCGTTTTGTCGCTAACTCCAGCCAGACGCGGATTCCACGTCTTTGGCGGCGATGGTATTACGAAGACTGACCCTTTCACGAAATCCGCATATTGCTCCAGTGTCTTCTCCTGACGATCCCACGCCACAGGCAATAGCTCAACGGTGGACTTCTCCGGATGCGCAGCCGCTTTGGTTCCACTGAACCCTCGTTGAACTTTCCAGGCTGATCCGTCAACAGCTTCAACTCGCAACAACTCCCGTTCAACTCGCACCAGAAACGGCCGGAATGGATCTTCGATGATAATCGACTCGTTCGGCACAACACTGATTTCAGCAGCACTCTCGCTGATCCCGCTCGTGATCGTGGTACGGGGCTGCAGTTCCGTTTTGTCATCGCCCCCAATGACACTCATTCCTTCGGCTGTGAACGAAACGAGCAGCCGCGGATTTCCCTGAGCCCCCGGGCTGTCTATTTTCATGGCAGAGATTCGATGCAGCATATCCGCCTGATCGAATAGAAACAGAAATCGTGTCAGCCCCTGAAGATCTGTCTCGGCCTTCTTCACCTCAACGCCAACAGTTCCAAATTCTTTCTGCTGCGATCTCGCGCCGGGAGTCACCTCAAAGCCTGGACCACTGAAGCCACACTGTCGAGTCAACTCGTGTAGCCATTCCCGATACAGGCGTTGAGCGTCGTCCTGATTCTGAGGCAGGCTGATGTACTTCCAGTCATCCAGTTTCTTCCGCGCAACCTTGAATTTGATCTCCTGAAGTTTCAGAGATTCATTCTCGGCGTTGGCCATATTCAGATTTCTCTGCAGGTCGCGAATCGGTTTCATCAGAAACCCGTCCAGCGTCGACCTCAGACTGTATACGGCAATCACCGCGACCAGACCTGCAGCAAGAATTTTTGTGCGTTTCTTTTCATCCATTTTCATTAGCCCGATGCTGATTCCGGATCCGCAGGGAGCGAAACTTCCAGAACTATCTGAACACCATAATCCTGTGACACCGCCGAAGCGCGGTACTCCGGCTCAAACGGCTTCACTCCGTAGCCCGCATCGCGAAGCTTCCGCGCCAGTTCGTTAACATCCGACTCAGACTTCGCAAACCCAACAAGCTTCACTGACGGCGACGCTCCACGCTGGATTGCAGAGAATTGGAAACTGTCGATAAACATTCTGTCTGTTGCCGGAAGAATGGCTTTTAGGCGAACCATTTCATCCAGCCATTCAACATCTCGATTCACCCACTCTGAAACACTTTCAGACTGAGTCATCTCCTTGCTGCCTGCTTGCAGCATTTCTTTGATCTCAGCATTCTCTGTATCTACCAAATACTTGACGTCAGCAAGCTCATTGATCTGCCCCTGTCGCCAAAAGTACCCGCCGGCCACAATAATCACGCCGGCCAATGATCCCAACAGAACTCGAAGCCGTCGCAAATCCTTCTTCGCCGGCGCACGACGAGGATTGATCAGGTCCACAACCTCAACGCCACTCGCCGCTTCACCCAGAATCGCCCCCGCAAGTGTCACGATATCGGCGGAGTTAATTCCCTCTGGCAACGCACCGGATAGAAATGCATCAGCCGGGTTGACTCGCTCAATTCGAGCCCCATCCAACCGAGTCGAAATCTGATCGGTCACTGCCGAGGTGACTTCCGGAGCACCAATCAGAATGACTCGATCGATCTTATGCTCGCCCAGAATCTCGGCCGCAGACATCCGTGCTCGGGTCAGCTCCGCACGAATCGTCTTCTCGACGGTCTCCAGAGATGTCCACGAGCTGCCGCTGTGCGAAAAGACAACCGAGGTGCCTCGAACGAAAGTCAGCTCGATAAAGTCCCGCCGCATCACGGCAACGACATCGACCTTTTCCAGGTCGGCTGATTCTCGCAGGAATCCCGCTCGAGCAGCCGCCTGAGCCACACAATACGCACTGACGCGAACTTCAGACAGCTCCAGACCCGCATCATTCAATGTTCTTCGTGCCACCGCGACCTGATCGCTGGGCACGGTTACCAGCAGGACGTCTCGCGTCGCGCTGCCCGGCTGAATTGGAAGCGGGGTAAAGTCCATGCAGACCGATTCGACAGGGACCGTCAGCCGCATAGACGCCTGCAGCCGAATCATGTCCGGAATTTCGCTGTCCGGCACCTGAGGCAACTGGATGCGGTGAATCGTGACCATCTGCCGAGGAAACACGATCGCAACTGAGGCACGCTTGCGATCCGTACCCACCGGAAACAACTGCTTCAGTTGATCAACCAACAAGAGCGTGTCGTTTGAATCCGCCTGACGCTCAAGGATTCTGACCAGCCGGAACTGAGCTTTCTCGCCTGCAGCAGTCCCCTCTGCGACGACCAGCCGGTCGCGATCCCATTCGATGAACTTGTCTGCCATATTTCGGGACCCGCGATTTACATGACGCCAAACGACAAACCTGATTCTATGCCAAATTCTGAACGAGTATCCCGAGTGAATTCAGCGATTCCGGCCAACTTTCGAGCCAAACCGAATCAGTTACCCCTATATGAACACCACAACGGGCATCGTGGGGCCGCTGTTCGGAAGAAACAAGCATAGGTTCTCCATGTTAGCTCGTCCGTGTTGGAATCTGCTGATTTTTCCAATTTTCCGTCCGGCTACACCTTCCGCCCGGCAAATTGGGCGATTGTGCGTCGCCACACGCCCCGGAAGGATTGCAGATGACTACTCCGAACGAAAGAAAAACAGCCGACGAATAGCGTGCAGCAGCCCCTCAGGGGTGCCTTCCTTCGCTTCGTCCTTCAGTGCTTCCAAAGGCGGATGCAGGAGCTTGTTAACGATCCGCTGAATCGTCGCTTCAATTGCCTGTCGCTGAGCACTCTCCAGCGTCGGCAGTTTACGATACAAACGATCCAACTCCGAACGGCTAATGTCTGTCCAGTGCTCACGCAGACGATGAATCACCGGGCCCGTCGCACGATGATAAATCTCCTGCATGAATGTTCGCGTCTGAGCAGCAATAATCCCGCGAGCCTTCTCAACCTCGGCTTCTCGGGCGGCGCGGTTGCGGCTGCAGGTTTCTTCCAGAGCATCCAGGTCATAAAGGAACACGTGATCGTCGACGGTTCCCGCGGCCGGATCGAAGTCACGCGGTGCCGCCAGATCCAGAATAAACACCGGATGTCGCTGCGAGCGTGCTCGGGCTGCCGCAAAGCGTTCCTTCGTGATCAAAGTCTGAGACGCCCCAGTGGTGCTGACGATGACATCGGCTTTGGCCAGCCATTCGTCCAGCGTTGAAAAATCTACCGCCTCACCCTTGAACTGCGCGGCCAAACGCTCGGCTCGTTCGCGGTTGCGATTCGCCACGACAATTCGTTTCACGCCCTCGGATTGCAGATAAGTCAGCGTCTCTTCCGCCATCTCCCCCGCACCGATGACGAGCACGGTTTTGTTGTCAAAACGGCTGAAGATGCTTTTTCCAAAATCGCCCACGGCCACGCTGGCGATCGAAACTCGCCCGTCGGCCAAACCCGTTTCCGTGCGAACCTGTGCTGAAACTTTCAAAGCATGCTGGAACAGAACGTTGGTCAACGGACCGCAGGCTGCGTTCTCCTGAGCAACCCGATAAGCCTCTTTGACCTGATTCACAATCTGCGGCTCACCCAGCACCATACTGTCGATGCTGCAGGCAACTTCGAAGAGATGTTCTACAGCCGCAGTTCCTGACTGAGCCAGTACGGAATGCACAAACTCATCAGTGGGGACATTGTGAAACCGGCTAATGAAACGAGTAATATCGTCGAAGGAAACTCCGTCATCATCCCGTTCATCGGCCGCGTAGATCTCAACCCGATTGCACGTGGAAAGGACAACCAGCTCAGAATCCGGATGAATCTCACGCCATTGCGAATAAGCGTTATTCAGCAATTCAGAATTCGAAAACGCCAGACGCTCACGCAGCTGAACTCCGGCCTTATGATGATTACAACTGATGACAAGAACGTTCACCGGCCCACCTCCTGAGGGATTTCCTCAGTCGAAGACATTGGCGAAACGTCATCGCTACTCTGAGGACTCTCCGGGGATGCGCCGTTCTTCTTTTCTGACGAACTGTCCGACGATGTCGTACGCGGCCGGCCATGGAACGTATTCAAATTCCCGGATCCAGCCAGCAACATCGGGCCAAGAACGGCAACGATCAGAAATCCTCCACTAAGCAGAGAAAGCTGAGCAACCGACTTGCCGGTTTGGTGAGACCCTTTCAGCAGTCGCCCCAGAAACAGCACCATCGCCAGCCAAGCGAAAACAGTCGTCACGATGGTCGGGTCCCACCAGGAGATCGACTCGGATGGATCGGAACCTCGATTCCACGATATCAGCAGGAATCCTGTCAGCAGACCGATCGTCAGACATGGGACCGAGAAAACCACCATCCAGCGATTCCAGGCGGTCAGGTTTTCCAGGCTGGGCAGAGGCAATTTCTGAAGCCACTTCGAGCGTCCCCGGAGTTGCTGATGATTCAACAGATACATCAGGCCGGAAATGGAGGCCCCTACAACCGCACCAATTCCAAGCACCAATGACGCGGCGTGAAACATCCCCCAGCGTCGCATTGCAACCTTTTCGAGATTGCCGCTGCCTTCAGAGCTGACAAATACAGCCACAATCACGAGCAGCAGAATTGCGGGCAGCAGAAACAGACCGTGAGCCATCTGGCGATGGGTCAGCATCAGAATGACATAGAGCAGACTGCCCAGCCACGCGAGAACCAACAACCAGTCCTGCTCGCTTGTCAGAAGAGGCGGAAGTCCGGCCTTTTGGCTGCGAGTGACCAAAAAAGCCGTGTGTGCCACGAATCCTGCAAGGGAAAAGAAAACCACCGCCATCCGCGCAGAGGCGATCTGGCGACGAAATACCAGCAGAATCTCGCAGGCCAGCGAAACCAGGTAGCTCAGCAGAAAGCAGTAAATATGAACTTGTGCCAGAAATCCCAAGTGTCGCCTCAATCCAGAGTGTTGCCTCAATCCAGTAGCGAAATGGCTTCAGTCAATTTCAAACACGATTTCAAATCGGCCACATGGCATTATATGCTCAAAGGCTCACTAAAACACGGCCCGTTACCACATCCATTGATCGGAATCCTTAACTCCGAGGCCGTCCGCGCCTTACACCCCGAAACCTGACGTTCCTGTGCGGCGAGTCCCTTAAGTAGTAATCAGAATTGTTGCTTCGCCAATTTTGCCGTCGCCAATTCCGGTTTTGACGAATTGAACAACTTACGAAACATGGCGAGGCTGGAAAAGTGATCTGAACGGCTGAGCATTCATGCCACTACGACTAGAAAGACCGGGCGCATTGAGGAAATTGCGAGGATTTCATTTCCAACCAGTGTCTTCTGTTGGTTTTCTACACACTTGTGCGTCCGATAGCTGTGGATACAAACGGGCAGGGTAAGTCCTGCACAAAATCTGTCGTGAGGTTGTCGGCCCTACCCCACTGAAAAGCGCTGGAAGTCAGAGGTTGATTTGATGAAAAAGTCCGGGAAAATCCTGCACAGTTTCACTTCGTTATTCCGCAATTCTTCAACGAGTCTTAAGCGGAAGACAAATCGCAAATCCCAGCACCTGCAGCTCGAAACGCTGGAAACGCGGCAACTTTTGACCGTGCCGGCTCTTTCGAGTAATGCCGGTGCCCCGGTTTCAATTTATTTGGACTTCGATGGGTTCACTGCACCAAACCAGGGATTGTTGTCCCCGACAATTTACCTCGATCAGAATAACTCTCTGCGAGGTGTGTCGTCTTTCCGGGCGTTTAACCTCGACGCTAATGTTGGTCCGGATTCCCCGGAAGAGGAGCGGATGATTGAGGAGATCTTCGAACGCGTATCCGAAGATTTTGCTCCTTTCACAGTGAATGTGACCACCGTTGTTCCGGCAACCGGGACGCCGACGATTCACGTCGCCATTGGCGACACCGGGGCCGTGACGCATCAGAGCATCTTGGGTCAAACCTTGAATTATGTGTTCAGTAATCCTGCGTTCGCAATGCAGGGAGCTTTTACCCTTCGGCCGTCAAATCCCGTTTTGGTCTTCCCAACACAACTGCAGAATGTCACTGGTGAAACCGTGGCGCGGGAGGTCTCGCGTGGCGTGGGGTATCACCTTGGATTGTCGGATCTGCAGCCTCCGGCGAATAGCAACACTTCCGGGTCAACTCCAATCATGCAGGACCCGGGAACTGGTCAACTCCGAAACATTTGGGGCACAGGCGATACGGTGTCCGGGTTTCAGAGCGACATTGCTGTGATGACTGGCCTCGGTAATTATACGAATGCCGGATTTCGCCTGAGACCTGATGATATCCCAGGAAATATAGCCGCAGCGAGTCCAGGTCAGAATAGTTTGCAGGCCACTTCTCAACCACCAGCGACTGCTGTTCGGCTTGCTACCGGGATGATTGGAGTCGCTGCCGGAAGTGGCTTGGTCGATTCTGACTTTCATCGGCTGACGTTGCGTTTTCTTCCGACCGGAACTGCTCAGGTTTCTTTACAAATCAGAGGGCTCGACCTGTCGACGCACCAATTTTTGGGCGGTCAGACCAACGCAACGCTGAATCCAGGCTCAAATCTCGACATTGTGGCTCGTCTCTATGACTCGTTCGGCCAGGTTCTAGTGACCAGCAATTTGACGCCGTCGATCTCGGGGCGAATTGATTACGAAATTCCCGCCAGTACGATTCCGTCGAATCGTATTGCAACATATTACGTTGAGATCACCACGACAGCGGAATATGGCTCATTGGGGCGGTATACTGTTGATGGAACGCTTCAGGAATTGCTTGGCACCCCTGTCGTTCTCGCCCCACTCACGACCGTCGACACGGTAACGCCAAGATTTGCATGGACGCCTTCATTGCGGGCGACGTCGTACTTGCTGGATGTGACCAGTGCCACGACCGGGGCTCTCGTATTCCGCAAGTACACAACCGCAACTCAATACACCGTGAACCCTGAAGATAATGCCGTGCAGCCGAGGGCGATTAATAGTCTTCCGCAAGGCAACTACTCAGTTCGAGTAATGGCGATTCGCGGAGCCGGCGGTACGAACAACGAGTCGGCCTGGAGCACGTCTGTTGTGTTCAAGGTCGATGTGCCCCTGCCCTCGAAGCCGACGATCGTGAGCCCTAAAAACGTAACCGGAGAGTCCTTCCCGACATTTCAGTGGACGAAGGGGACATACGACAGAGCCTATGATGTGCAGGTCTTCAAAAAGGGTACCACGACCCGAGTGGTCTACAAGACAAATCAACCAACCAGCAGTTATGTTCACTTTAGCCCGCTGCCCGACGGAGCATATACCGTCAACGTACGAGCCTACAACGCAGCTAATGAAGCTGGTGCGGTGAGTGATTCTGTCGACTTCAGTGTAACTTCGCCGACTCTTGTTGCACCAAGGCTGACCGCTCCGATCGGCACGTCCACCAGCACGCAACCTCGCTTTGCCTGGACAGCAGTGACTGGTGCTACATTTTACAAGTTGGTTGTGCACAACCTCTCCCGGGGAACGGTTCAGTTTACTCAGGAGAACTTGCCTCGAACCAAAACATTCTTCGATCCTCCAGTAATGCCACAAGGCAATTACCGCGTCCAGGTTTGGGCGGTCAGCAATAACATTGGTGCTGATGGAAAGTACATTGCCGGTCCTTCCACCGGATGGCAATCCTTCACGCTGGACATTCTTCCTCCGGCCGCTCCCTCTGTGACAGGACCTCGCGGACTGAACGACAGCCCGACAATTACGACCACCAATCCCCGATTTACGTGGACGGTTCCTGCGCGTGGTGTCAAGTACGACCTGCTGGTCAACAATGTCACGACACAAGTCGCCGGAGTGATCCGTGAGAACGGCCTGACGTCGACATCGTTCATCGCTCGCACAAATATGGCTCAGGGACAGTACCGCGTCTGGGTTCGGGCCCACAACGCGGCGAACGAAGTTGGCGACTGGAGCCTGCCGTTCGATTTCAATATTGATGAGCCGACTCCGTCAGTCCCCGTGATTACAGCCCCGGTTTTGAATTCACTGGGCTACGTCGAAGATGCAAATCCAACCTTCAGATGGACGACAACAACGCCGGCCGCTGCGGCTTATGACTTTACTCTGTTCAACGTCTCACTCGGTACGACGGCCTTTACAGTTAACGATTTGACGACTGCTTCTTATGCCGTTCCTGCGGCGTCCCGTTTAGGTGAGTATGTCTACCGGGCACAGGTTCGTGCAAAGAATGTGTCTGGTGATGTCACCGAATGGAGTGCGCCTTATACGATTCGGGTGAATATTCCAGACCCTACCACTCCGACCACTCTCGGACCCGGAGACACAATCACAGACACCACTCCGACCTTCTCGTGGCGTCACAGCAGTTCGTCTTTCAGCTACGAGATTCTGATTCGAGATTTACTTCGCAATGAGGATATCTCTCTACAGGTCAAAACGTTCTCGCTTGATCCAGGCGGCGCGACCGCGTCTTACACCCTTCCTGATGCAAAGGCCCTGAAGCCGGGCACCTACCGATTCTGGGTGCGAGCCATCAATTCTCTCGGACAAACCAGCGGTTGGAGCACATCCAGGACATTTGTCATCACTGTAAAGCTGGACGACAGTCTGCAGAATTCCCCTGCAGAGAATCCTGACCAACTGGTTGCTTCCCGGATTACTCCGGCTCTTGCAAATCGCAATTCCGTGACCACTAAAGCAACTTCAGCGGATGCTCGATCAGAGGATTCTCAACCACAGGAAGAAGTTGTGGCAACAGATTTCGTTGCTGTCGTAGCCCCGTCTGCCAGAGACCGTCAGACAGCGATTCCGCAAGTCCCCGGCGAAGAATCGCTGATCGATGCGTTCATGCACCGTATCGCGGATCCGTCGTCTGATGCAGACTTCACATTTCTGAAGTCCTGAGCAGGGCTCTCCAGTCACCTGAAGTCAACGCAACGGCCCTCGGAGAGTTATTCCGAGGGCCGTTTGTTTGTTCGTGCTGACAGCGTGTTGAAAAAGGGTGCCTCGAACTTTGCAGGAGGCACGAGATCACGACGAACATGAACCGCTGAAGAATTCCAGACGACTGACTTCAACGACCCAATAACAGTCACACGCCTGCAATGCTTCGCAGCTGCGAAAGTTCCGTCAACAAGCGATCGGGGCGCGTCGCCGGATCCTTCAGCACATCGCTGGATACTTCAAGCCCGGATTTCTCAGCAACCATCAGCGCCGTCTTCATTCCTGCGGCTTTCGCCGGGACAAGATCGGTCGACAGCCGGCAACTGATGTGAAGCGTTTCCGCCGCCGGGATCCCGATCGACCGCAACTGCTGAACAGCCTCAGCAAACAACATCTTCGAAGGCTTCTTCACGCCAACATCGGCGGAGACAATAATCGTCTGAGGCCGAAACAATTCATACAGCGGCGGCAAATCGCCCTGCGTTGCAACAGCCTTCAGCGTCTGGATCAACGTGAAAGACTGTCCGTCCGAAAGCAGCCCCTGAGTTATCCCGGCCGCAGACAGATCGCTCATGGCTTCAGCCGCTCCAGCCCGTGCTTCCGTAGCCTGCAGACAACTGTGAAAGAAGAACGCAACCTTCTCACTGAATTCATCCAGATCGCCGTACTGACCTTCGTCGTAGGTGTACTCCTTTTCAAAGAGCTTACCAATCAGTGCTCGCCACGTATCCACCAGGTTAACCTCTGTGACGTTACCTTTGGCTGAAGCTTGCATCGCCTGCCGCTCAATCGTGCTTCGGTAAATCCCGATCATGGACTGCCATGGAGGCCCGGGCTTGCGATACATGTGATTCCACATGTTGAACTCGTGAATCGTCTTGTCCAGCGCGATCTGCAGACGAGCCTCCTCGTCGGGAAACAACGTAAACTTGCCGTCGGACACACGCAGTAGTGTTCCATAAACATCCCACAGCACCGCCCGGATGCCGGGAAGTGGCTTAATCGAAGGGTTGGCGTTCACTGCTTTTGCGACAGGAACCTTTGGCCAGATCAATTTGCGGCCGTCAAGAAAATCAGCGTACTCGGCAAGCGAAAGAGACATGAAGACAGACTTCGGAAACTATCGTGGAAAGAGCAGAGAAGGAACAAAGTTTGGTGGATCAATGGTAACGAGAAAAGTTGAATCCCGTCGCCGAAATGGATTTCAGAAGAATCCACCACCGTCACCAGACTGTTGATTTAATCCTAACCCGACGCGTCAGCGAGGGATTGTTGTAGAAAAACGCGGCCAATCTTATCCCTCGCTGACGCGTCGGGTTGTGAAAACGCACATAAACCAACAGCCTCCGTCACGTCAGTTTGCATCGGACGCGGCACCAGGGATTGAATAGCCATGACGCTCGGCGAACGCTTTCAGATAAGGATTCAAACGCTCGATGTAGTCCGCATCAAAACGATACTCATTATTCCTGTATCCAATAAGAGTGTCCGTATATGCCTTCAGTCTTGGCTGCATGTCTGACCACGTTGTCAGCCCAAACTGCCGATAAATCTGCTCAACGATCTCCATGGGACGAGCCGTAATGTCCTCATGCCGAAGCTCGATCAGATTCTGAGCGGGAATCAGCCCCTTGTCTCGCTCCCAGTTTTCAAAAATCAACTGGTGGCGACGAGCACCAAACTCTTCAATCTCGAGGGGATCGTGGCTTTGAAACGCCAAATTCACCATGAATCGTTCCATCAATTTCATGGTCGAGGCATGAACCAGATAAGGATTGCGATACACATGGATGAATTTTGCATCCGGATACAATTTCAAAACCTCCGAAACTCGCCCCAGATTCGGAGGATTCTTCAGCAACAACCGACGCCCATGCGAGGCGTAAGACACCTTTCGCAACAGGGACTCAAACATTCGCGACCAGTGAGCCACGTCTCGTGAGTTCGCTCCTTCAAACAGGACCGTCTGACGAAACGTCTGCTCGGCGATTCGCGGAAAGAAATAGTTCAGGTAATGACTCATGTGAGTCAACCCGGCCAGCGCAAAGTCTTCGGACATCGGCTCATCAATCCCCAGCGGCACGGCATCCATCGGACGACTTTTCGGAAGTCGACGACTCAAAATCCAGCGGGCCAGCCACTCCCAGGTCAGGAACCCACTGGGGATCGCACAGTGAAGCATGGTGACACTGGCAAACTGCGGGTCCTGAAGCATCAGGTTGTGCATATTTGTCGTGCCACTCCGCCAGTGCCCGATGATGAAAACGGGCGGCTCGGTGAGCTTGTGCCGACGAACCGGAAGTCCGAATCGCAGTCGTTCGAAGACACGAATGGGAATTGTCGCGATGATGAACAAAGTAATCCGGAACGCCCGCAAGCGATGGCCCGGCTCAATCTGATCGCCGTATCTCCACAACAACGTCAGCCAATTCCGCAGCGTGGAGAAGTGCAGAATGTGAGGAAGTCGCATTCGCGATTCATCAGCAGCCATGAGTTCAGCAAATCCTGTTGAGTGTGTTCTGAGTTAAGGAAGATCAAGACTCAGTTCGTTGCTGCCTTCAATAACATCAAACACGACTTCAGCCGGGGACAACTTCGCATCGTCAACTGTTGGCCCCGGAGCGACAGCTCCCATGTCGGTCACGGCCACATGATACTTTCCGGGAACCGGGCCGGCATTGGCAGCGATTGAGAACTGACCATTGCGAACCATTGCCCAGCCGACCGGTGCATTCACATCGTCGGGCTTAAACGCCACTGTCCCAAACTTCAGCGGTTCGCCTTTTTGCTTAATCATTCCCGTGACCGGCTGACGCTTACCGGTCGTCAGCAGCCCGCTCTGCGTGAGCCATGTTCCGGCCGCATGAATCCACTGGCCCAGTGCCGGATGCTCATTGGCCAATCCTACGCCATGGGGTCCCTGGTGATAAATATGCAGCTCAGCGGGAACTCCGGCTTTGTGACAGGCTGCATAAAACGCCAGACTGTTCTCCGGAGGGACCCCGGTGTCTTCAGACGTATGAAACAGAAACACGGGAGGAGTGTCTTTAGTGACTTGAGTATCATTCGAGAGACTCTGCAATTGTTCGTCGGTGGCCTTGTCCCCCAAAAGGTTCTTTGCCGATCCCCTATGAGCATAATCAGCGACAAAGCTGATCACTGGATAACCCAGGATTCCGAAGTCCGGCCGACAACTCTGCTTATCAATCGCATTCTCCGCCGTCGCATTCCCTCCGTCAAAATGAGTGAGCGCGGTCGACGTTAAATGTCCGCCGGCGGAGAAGCCCATGATGCCTACTCGATGCGGATCAATCCCAAACTCATTCGCGCTGGCTCGCACCAATCGCAGTGCTCGCTGAGCATCCTGGAGCGGAATCGGATGCCGATAGGGGCTCAATCGATAACGAAGCACAAAGGCCGTCACACCGATTCGATTAAAGTACTTTGCCGGTTGAACGCCTTCATGATCCGTGGCATGAATGGCATAGCCACCGCCCGGGCAAATAATGACAGCGGCACCGTTTGGATTCTTTGTGGCCGGATAGACCCAGACACCGGGCTTGTCAGCATCTTTGTCACCCAAAGCTTCTGGAGCCCCATTAGACCAGAGCAGCCGAAATTCAGGCTCATCGGCCCCCGTGGCAAAGGTATTCGTGAACACCATCATTGACATCACAATCGTTGATACAATCGCTGTTTTCATCTTGAAGTTCGACTCCGGAAACATGGCCATTCGCAGACTTCGGTCAGGGATTTCATCCACTCGGCGGAAGGGATCTTAGCTACGAACACAACAATCAGAAACGAATCAGGCCCCTCGCAAGTCTCTCGGCCCCGGGAATTCTTCAATCCTGACGGCGACCGCCCGCTCCCCTTCTCCCTCTCCTGCACGCCCCCAATGGGCTCACGTACCATCGCATCCGCAAACCCCGTGCGTCTCAATCACGACACTTTCGCCAAATCGCCAACTCGCGTTCGCTCGACGTCATCGATGACTGGCATTCTCGATTATAGTCTGACGCCCTTTGATTCATCGTTCTTTGTGCAATCCAGAACGGTGCCACCCGAGTTGCTCTTTTGCCGCTGCATGCTGGACTGTCTTCCCGATGGACGTCAACGATTACCTGATTGACCATACCAAACTCGAATGGCACAAAATGCTCTCCGCCTGGTCCTGGCTGTTGGACGATGAAGCCGAAATCGAGCCATGGCTCATGAATCGTTTCGGTGACCTGTTTTTTCTGGACGAAGACGGCGCAGTCCTGTGGCTGAACGTCACTGACGGTGAATTGTCCGAAGTGGCCGAAAACGCAGATGAGTTCTTTGCACTGCTGGAAAACTCGGTTGATGGCTCAGATGAGGATGACTCAGAGGTCGCTGCTGATTTCGAAGACGAAGAAGAGTCCGAAGACAATGCGGAAGACTGGTTCCTGATGGGGATCGTGGATGAAGCTGTTGAGTCCGGGCTGAAACTCGGCCCTGGCGAATGCTTTGGCTTTAAGACTCTGCCAATTCTCGGCGGCGACTACGTCCCCGAGAACTTGTACGTTTCGACGGTAGAGAAGTACTGGTCTTTCTGCGGTTACGTCCATGCTCAGATCGACGGTCATCCGGACGGCGCCGAAATCGAGATCGATGTCCCGGAGCGATAAAGCGTCTGGAAATTCCTCGCAACGCCCGATGTAATTCGCTCGCTCAGGATACGGGTCAGGAAGCCAAAGGATTTTCAATGAGTCTTCAGCCAGGCCGCTATCGCCATTACAAGGGCAAGGATTACATCGTACTCGGTGTGGCGAGGCACAGTGAGACCGAAGAACAGCTGGTTGTCTATCGCACAGATTACGGCGATCGCAGCTTATGGGTGCGACCTCTCGCCATGTTTCAGGAGACGGTCGAGATCGAAGCGCAACCACGTCCCCGCTTTCAATACGTAAGCCCGGAATAGCACAGCTCTCGACTGCCTTCAAGACTCGCCTTGCATCTTCGCGTGATATCTTCTGAACTCTGTGTGCCGAGCTTTCCTCGGAGGGCAGTCGTAGCGTTCGGAAGGCAGACTCACGCAAAGGCGCAGAGTCGCAAAGAAAAAGAAGACGACCAACGACAAGCCTCACTTTGCGTCGTAGCGTCTTAGCGTGACATCTTCTGAATTGCAGCGTGACGTACGCCGGCGCGGCACTCGCGGGCGGCATCTCGGTCCCCGCTGTTTACGACGGAAGTCAAAAAGCGGCGGAAACGAGTAACGATCCAAAGCCGGCTCATTGTCGGCAGAGCAAGGATTCAATTGCCGTGAACCGGCAAGGCACCTACATACCTCGACGAAAAAAAAGCCGTTCGACATTTTCGTCGAACGGCTCGATCTGAAGAAAAGTCGGGGCGACACGATTTGAACGTGCGACTTCCTGCTCCCAAAGCAGGCGCTCTAGCCAAGCTGAGCTACGCCCCGATGTGTTCTGTTTGACTCTGATTGTTACATCAGACTTCTCTCAGGACACGTGCTGTGGAAAACTGGTTCGGTGAAGAACCCGTCGCCCGCGGCGGGCCGGAGTGTAGCGAGCATACCGTTGCGTTTCCAGAGTGCTGTGCCTGCTTCAGGTGATAAGTTTCTAGGATCGGGAAGACTTCTGCTCCGCGACGGCAAAACTTGCTGATTTGCCTGAAAAAATCGTCGTTTTTGCGGGAAGATGAAAGACCAGGCAATACCCTCCGCCGCGTCTCAGCCTCGAAAGAATGATCATCGCTGGTCGCAGCTCATCAAGATTTTCACGAATTTTCCACAGGCTCTGAACTCCGGAGAGAAATTGAAACAAATGACTCCGCTGCCGGAAAACACGCGTCTCTAGAACCGAGCCTGCCGCTGGGACAGATATTCGACCAGAGCTTTGTCGAACGGCATGCTGGTATCGAGCGGCACGTAATCCGCGCCGACGGCCAGGCAGGTCGTGCGGAAGCGTTCTCGCAGATCGCTCACCGCCTGCAAATACTCAGCACGAATTCCGGCCGCATCAACGATCTCGTGGTCGTTGGTCTCGGGCTCCAGCAGATCGACACTGCCTGTAAACGGAAACGTAACTTCGGCTTCATCAAGAATGTGAAACACGATCACGTCGTGACCACGGAAACGCAACATGCGGACAGCATCAATAATCTCATCCTGATCGGCCAGAAGATCGGACATCAGCATCATTAAACTGCGGTGGCGAATCATGGAGGCGATTCGGCGCAGGTTTCCGGCGATATTGGTCGTGCCCGTCGGTTTGCAGCGTTGAAGAACCGACAGAATGTCGCCCAGATGTGAGCGACGACTTCGTGCAGGGAGGCTGGCCTTCAATTCATCATCAAAGGTCATCAGCCCGACCGGATCCTGCTGATGAATCATCAGATAGCTGATGGAAGCTGCAAGGCAGATGGCATAGTCAAACTTGGTCAGATCCTGACGATAGGTGTAGCCCATGCTTCGCGAAAGATCCATCAGCAGATAGCCCGTGATATTCGTCTCGGCCTGATATCGCTTAATGTAAATGCGATCGGTGCGAGCAAACACCTGCCAGTCGATATCTTTGGGATCATCGCCAGGTTCATAACGGCGATGTTCGCTGAACTCCACACTGAAGCCCTGAAAAGGGCTGGCGTGCAATCCTGAAAGCAGCCCTTCAACAATAAACTTCGCGCGAAGATCAAGGCGCGCAATACTCTGGATCACCGCAGGCTTCAAGTATTGTTCGGCTGATGACATGAAATGCGTTCAATCCCACAGGCGAAGTCTGAAATGCACTTCGCGATGTCTCCGAGGCTTAAAAATCGCAACCCGCAAAGTCAGTGAGGGATTTGCACCAGCACTTTTATCCCTTGCTGACGCTTCGGGTTGTGGCAATTGATTTCAGCACTGCTCTTAACCCGCTGCGACTTCGGAGAGCACCTGTTCGGCCACAAAGATCGGAAGTGTCGGCTGGTAATGGACGGCCATGGCGATCGCATCGCTGGGACGGCAATCAATATTGTGAACCATATCGCCGACTTTGATCTTCAGGATGGCGTAATACGTATGATCCTTCATATCTGTAATGACGACTTCCTCAATCTTTCCGCCCAACGTTTCGACGATATTCTTCATCAGTTGGTGAGTCATGGGGCGGAATGGCGATTCTTCCAGCAATCGTCGATTGATGATCTGGACCTCGAACTGCCCGATCAAAATGGGAAATGTTCGAGTCCCCCCGACCTCACGCAGATAGATGGCCTGCTGATCATTCAATTCAGAAACGATTACTCGACTGAGTTCCATCTGCGCAAACACTGGGAAATGCTCCTGAGTCTTCATTGGGCTCGGGTTAGCAGGCTAGTCCAGAGGAGCTCGCCTGCTAACTCAGGGAATTAAGATCATTGTCGGAAGACAAGCCTGCTGCACCATTCAGAGAAGCACATTCGCCTGCGGCTTACCGTTAAACGATCATAAACAACAACGGACAAAAAGCCTTATGGCAGACGGCGAACCTTCAGATTCTTGAAGTAGACCTTGCTGTTCGGGTCGTGAGCCTGCAGGGCGAATGTTCCTTCTCCGAGTCGACGTTCAAAATCTTCCGAGAAAGCTTCTTTCCCTTCTGGTTCAGTATAGTCTACCGTTGTTTTATCGTTGACGCGGATTTCGATGTGTTTGTCCTCGACCTTGATGTAGGTCTTGTACCACTCATTGTCTTTCAAGCCAGGGTTGCCCACATCAACGACGCCGTAGAGACTGCCAGATTTCTTCGGGTCCGACTGAGTCACATTGACCTGGCATTCGAGACCAAACCGAGGCCAACCCGTGTCCTGAAACTTCGTATGGAAATAAATCCCCGCGTTACTGCCGGGAGTTGTCATGACGTCACATTCAAACTCAAAATTCCTGAATGGCTTGCCGTCGCCTTCGTAAAAGAGGTGGCTGCGCTCGCCGACACAGACGAGCTTTCCGTCTTCGATCTTCCATGATTCTTTGTTTTCGTTCACTTTCCAACCGTCGAAAGTGATACCGTCCCACATATTTGTCCACGCTGCGGGGTCGTCGCCGTTTACGGAAGTCACCAGCATGCAGGCGAAAAGGCCTAAAATTGCACTGCGAATCATCGTTGAGTTCCTGGAAGTATCGAAAATCGGTGGATGCCGCCACGGCGAAGCGTCGCGGCGCCCTCAGCCTACCGAATCCGGTCACTGGATTCCATGCACTCTGCCCGGGACATTCGGTCCACTGTTGTGACTGAGGATACTCGTGAGTAACATGTCCACATCCTGGAAATCTGTGAACTTATTTCGTGAGACCTGACCATGCTGAACTTCATTGGACGTGGAAGTGCACATACCTGCGACGGGACGACTCGGCGAGATTTCCTGCAGGTTGGGTCATTGGGTGTTGCCGGGCTTTCGCTGGCCGATTACATCGAAGCAAAAGAACAGGGGCAGGTGGCTGACGGTCACGATGAACGCTCCTGCATTATGATTTTCAATCTGGGTGCCCCCAGCCAGTTGGACACTTTCGACATGAAGCCGGACGCACCGCTGGAAGTGCGAGGTCCGTTCAAGCCGATTTCCACACGCTGCGGCAATTACCAACTGTCCGAAATCCTTCCGAAGCACGCAGCAATCTCCGAGCATATCGCTCTTGTCCGAAGTTGTCATCACACCGGAGCGGCAGTTCATGATGCCGGTTGGCAGATGATGCAGACCGGACGACAGTTTGCCGGCGGTGTGAATACGCCGCATGCCGGATCCGTCGTTAGCTATCTCAAGGGACGCCGAACTGATCTGCCGCCGTTTGTCGTGCTGCCGGAAACCATGGGCCGTGGCGGTGGAAATCTTCCGAATGGCCAGGCTGGCGGATTCCTCGGCAAAGCTCATGATCCGTTTGCGTTAATGGCCGATCCTTCGAGGCCCGACTTCAAAGTTCCCGACCTCCTGCCGCCGGAAAATCTCGGCGAGGTGCGAATCGCGCGCCGCCGCAAACTGCGAGATCTCGTCGATGCCACCGTCAAAGATTTTGAATCGACCGAAAACGCGGCCATGATGGGCCGCAATTTCGAAGCCGCTTATCGACTCATGACAAGCACTCAGGCTCGCGAAGCATTTGACCTGACGAAGGAACCGCAATCCGTGCGAGAACGTTATGGAATGAACCGCTTCGGTCAATGCTGCCTGTTGTCTCGCCGACTGGTCGAAGCCGGTGTGCGTTTCGTTACGATCAATTCATTCCTGACCGTCTTCGATGAGATCACCTGGGACATCCATGGCTCCAAGCCATTCACATCCATCGAAGGCATGCGCGATATTGTGGCTCCGATGTACGACCAGGGCTATTCGGCTCTGATCGAAGATCTGCATCAACGCGGGCTGCTGAAGAATACGATGGTGTGCAACCTGGCCGAGTTCGGTCGTACGCCAAAAGTGAATCCCGCCGGCGGCCGCGACCACTGGCCTCAATGCTTTACCGTGGGTTTTGCTGGCGGCGGCGTGAAAGGTGGCCAAACGGTGGGCGCAAGTGACCCAATCGGCGGTGTTCCAGCTGATCGGCCCGTGCAGCCAGGTGATGTGCTGGCTACGATCTTCCACAGCATGGGACTGAAGCTGGATTCTCACCTGCCAGGTCCCGCCGGCCGACCATTCCCGCTGGTTGACTTTGGATACCGCGAAATTCACGAGCTGTTTTAAGAGAATGGTGTGCCTGCGTTGGCTGGCGCGAACTTGTCACACCCTACAAATTGCAGCGATCCTGTAGGGTGTGACAAGTAAGCCTTAGCGAACGCAGGCACACCGGTTGAATCTCCAATTGATTCAAGCCGGAAAGTTATTTCGGGACTGTTCCTCAGAAGGATTCAGAACACTCCATAGAAACCATGTTTCACAAACTGAATTTGTTCGCCGTTGGCTCGGTAATCGACTCCAACATCGTACAGCAGATGATCCAGTTCGTGATGGCGCTCTTCAACGAACCGAATGTAGCCGTCAGGATACTGCTGCCAGTTCAGGAAGAACAACAGTTGATCGATGTTAACGCCTGAGAAATAGATCGTGTCGCAAGTTCGTTTGTTCGCCAGACAGATCGTCTGACAATCTCGCAATTCCGGTCGGTACAGATCATCCAGGGACACTCGCCACGTGTCGCAATAAACGGAGCATTCCAGCTTGTCGACAATTTCTTTCTGCTGCTTTTGTGCATCGAAGAAGAAGTAGTAATTCTCCAACTGACGGCCGCCCGCTGAGAACTCATACGCGATCCCGGATGAGACCTGACTGCCTGGGTTGCCGATATACAGATGGACGACATCCAGCACGCCATTCTGCTGGGCAGCCCGCTCAGTAAGATCGAACGAGAACATAAAATATGGCAGCCGTGGATCAGCGGTTTGAGG
The DNA here is from genome assembly GCA_026400835.1 of Planctomycetales bacterium. Classification (GTDB taxonomy): domain Bacteria; phylum Planctomycetota; class Planctomycetia; order Planctomycetales; family Planctomycetaceae; genus SXXK01. Next base: position 44,935 of record JAPLOA010000047.1, read on the forward strand.
AAATCTCAGCAGCCCCTCAGTCGCTTCTTCGAGTCGTTCGATGGAAACAAGTCGACCCTGCCGCTCGTAGTCGTAGATGTAAATCTCGAGCGCCCATTCACCGTCGACTCTTTTGACCCCGTAGATGCTGCGAAAATCACCGATGCCCCGTTGGATGGCCTGAAGAATCATTGTGCCCCACGCCGCATGAGGCATCTCATTGACGGCTTTGAACAGCAGAACGCTGGGGCGGAGTTTGCCATTTCCCGATGCTGGCGGCTCATAGGGCCAATGACAATAATTGAAGTAAGGATCGCCGCTCTTCATTCGCTCAATCAACAGTTCCCGGAGAGGCTTTTCCATCTCGTGGATCTTCTGAGAACAGAATAACGAATGAACCTCAATGCCGGTCTTTTTGTCGGAGAAGGACTTTCGGAGTGTTGTACCAAACGCCGGTCTGCTTGTAGTGGTCGCTTAAGTCAACGGGCCGAATGAACACTCATTTCACCGAACACTCATTTCACCGAACACAAGGACCGACATTACGCAGCGGCGAGCAGTGCGAGTTCTTCGGCGTTGACGGCGACGATGGCAATTCCAAACTTGTCAGCGATGGCAGCCACTTCCTCCGGATTGATGATGATCGTCATGCCGGCTTCAATTGCCAGCACCTTTCCGCCGGACTCGTGCATCGTCTTGATCGTGTCTGCACCAACGGTCGGCACATCGAATCGCATATCCTGTTTCGGCTTGGCCACTTTCACTACCGTGAAGCCACCGCGTCGACACAATTCCCCCGCACGACGAATGCAGCGATCGGTCCCTTCAATCGCTTCCACAGCAATTACTGCGGTGTCATTGATCACGACGGTCTGGCCAATATCAAGTCGGCCCATTTCACGAGCCATCTCCCAGCCGAACCGAATGTCTTTCCACTGAGCGGCGTTGGGGCGGCGACTGGTCAGAAATCCATGTTTCACAAGAAGCTCCGGGCAGTATTTCAGGGCGGAATCAAAGATCAGATTGTCCCGCTCAAACTCACGAATCACCGCCAACAGCAGCGTGTCGTCTTTCTTGTTCTCGCGAGCATAGCGAACCCACATATGGATGGTCCGCCAGTCCGGCATCAAGCGAAGCCAGCGGAACGGATGAAAGAGAACGGTCTTCTCAATCTTTCCCGCCATAATGATTCGCTGAACCCCGGCTTTTTTGAACAGCCGAATCGCTTTACCAAAACGCGCGAGCGGAGCGAAACGAAATGCATCGCAGGCGTCATAGAGTTCATCCGAAGCCATGCCAGCCACGCCAAGTCCATAAACATAGTGACCAGCATTGCGAGCGGCACGAGCAAACCGAATGGGAAACTCTCCCGCTCCGGCGAGAAGACCGAGCCTCATCGGAGGCATCGCTTCCACCGCAGAAATCGAATCGAGCCCCGCTACAGCCGGTCTCACGAACGGCAGTATGTCAGGATAGGAATCTGAATTGACCGGCGTAGACATGTGAACTGACTGTGGTGATTTGTTACGGAGGATGGCATTGTGCGGCCGTCCTCGGATGAAAATTATTACTCTGCGTAACGTCTGATTCTTTGTTCAGGCGAAACGCGCCGGGCGGGTCTGATACTCAGTCGTTCAACTCAATTCAGCCAGCCAAAAAAATCTTAATCAGCAACTGAGACCGCTAAAGTCCTGACAAAAACAAAGTGATTTACGCGGCTGCGGAGTCTCTGCTGTCAGGCTTTACCCCCGTTTCTGCTCGCAATCCGGAGGCCGGATCCTGCAGTCTAACGCGAAGCCCTTCCAGTTCTTTCTCCATTTTCCTGACGGTATCTCGGATCTCCGGAAGTCGCCGGAGAGCCATCAATTGGCGAGTCGTCTCAGCCACCGGACCAGCAGGCGAACCGAGATAAGTCTGCCCGCCAGGCATGTCACGATGAACCCCGGCTTTGGCTCCAATGATCGCACCATCACCAAGATGCACGTGGTCGGCAATACCAACCTGCCCCGCGCAGACGACAAAATCGCCTGTCGTTACGGAGCCAGCTAAACCGACCTGCCCCACCAACAGATTGTGTCGACCAATCTGACAGTTGTGAGCAATCATCACCTGATTATCGATGCGAGTCCCGGACCCGATTACTGTCTCACCAATCTTCGCACGATCGATAGTGGTCCCAGCCCCAATCTCCACGTTATCACAAATTCGCACTGTACCATAATGTGGCAATCGCTCATGACCACCGTTCACAAAGCGATAGCCAAAGCCGTCGGCACCAATCACGCAGGCCGCATGAATGGTGACATGATTTCCAATGATGATATCGTGGTACAATACCGTATTCGCATGCAGGGTCACATTGTCGCCAACAACACAGCCATCGCCGACGACGACACCGGATTGAATTTCACAACTGTGACCAACGACCACATCGCGACCAATGACCGCCAGCGGATGAATATTCGTGTTCGCACCAATCTGAGCCGTTGCGTCGACCACTGCGTCCGGGGAAACGCCGATGCGCGGACGTGCCCTCAGGGGACGCAGAATCCCGGCGATCGACAGGAGCGCTGTTTCAGCTTCAGGGACCAACAGAAATGTTCGATCCGTGTAAGCGGATAACTCATCCTTAACCACCAGCGGGGCAACGATGACCTTACACTTCGATTGTTTTACTCGAGGAAGATTCTTTGCGTCGCCAACGAAGCTTATGTCGCTCTCCAATGCTCGATCGACAACATCCACTCCTGTGATGGTGCGAAGAGGATCACCGAGCACTACTGCGTCAAGAATTTCGGCAATCTCACCTGCCGTTAACGATCTTCGCGCGGTTCCACCGTTCATCCTGCCCTCCCTGTGCTCGTCCGAGTGCCGAATTTCACTGTCCAGCTTCACCCGATGATCATAGCGCAGGCGCGGAGATCACCGCAATAGGAAGCTTTTGCGCCGAATCGCAACAAGGCCCCCAACAAATCATCCCCCAGAGAATTAGCGACGAAAACCCGCACATTCGGCCGCTCTGTCCGACATCTTCAATCACAATCCAGATGACTGCTCCCAGTTCTCGTTTTCCCTGAAACGACGATTGAGATTCGTACCGCCCAGCGGAGCGATGGTTTCTCCGGCAACCGCGCCGAGCCGCTCAATGCCGTCCTCAGCGCTACTCCAACAACTGAGCCTCGGGAAGTTTCAAGTAAACCTGCACCTGACGAGAATGTGTTCACAAGTACAGATACCTGCCCCGTTTCCCGGGCCATCGCCGCCACTTCCAGCCTCCATTATGACAGCCGACAAACCACATTCCGTGACGCGTTGAATGGCGGGATATTCCGATGCACAGATGGCGGAGAATTCGTTAGGTAGGGTTGTATGGACTTGTTCACGCTCCGAGTCTCAAAACTCCGGACAAATCCGTGGCGTTTGTTTCTGGCGGGTTTATACATTCACCCTGGGGAAACTGGTCTCCCTGAAGTTTCACAGGAACGTTTCCGTTGCCATCAGTTCACAACGTGGTACGATTCCGACGGAGTCTCCCTTCCAGCATTGAGAATTGTCAGCGACGCCGGTCCTGTCATGCGTGAGATCCTACGGAGTGGCTTTCGCGACACTGCAGGTTTGGTATTCGTGGGGGGCTTCTGTGGTGATTCAATCTGTCTCAACTGTCCACTGCAGAATTCCGCCCTCGCAAGCCGAATGACATACGGTCGATGCCGCAGATTAAATCCAAAGAGGCTCTTAAGTCATTTCTCTTGACTTCGCGATTGCTGTCCCCAGCGGACTGGAATTCCGCCGCGGGGCAAATTTCGGACGCCACTTCTGTCGATGCCATTCTGCAGACTCTCGAGCGACGTCAACTGTTAACGCCGTTTCAGAGCGGTCGCATTCAGAAGGGTGAAACCGAAGGTCTGGTACTTGGCCGATACAAGCTTTTGTATCGCAATGCGTCCGGCAGCTTTGCTCGCGTTTTCCGCGCTGCGTCGACGGATGACAACAGCATCGTGGCTCTCAAATTACTTCGCGAACGTTGGGTCGATGATCCACGAACGGTGGCAAGTTTCGAGCGTGAAGCTCGTATCTGCCAGAAGTTTATTCATCCAAATATTGTCTCGATTCTGGACATCGGCAACGAGGGACGATTTCACTATTTCACGATGGAGTTCATTGAAGGTGGAAATCTCCGCGACTTCATGAACATCCGCAAGACATTGTCGCCGCTTGAGGCGACTCGATGCATCTACCAGATCTGCCAGGGTCTGGAATACGCGTTGAAGATGGGGGCCTCTCATCGCGACTTGAAACTCACCAACGTTCTTATGAGCAGCACCGGGGTCGCAAAACTCGTCGACTTTGGTCTCGCCGGCGCGGAGAACGCAGCACAGGCCGGCACAAGCGATGATGTTCAACGTGCGCTCGAATACTCAACGCTGGAACGCGGCACCAATGCACCTCGTAATGATCCACGCAGTGACATTTTCTTTGCAGGCTCGATCTATTACGAATTGCTCTGTGGCGAAGGTCCGTGGTCGCGGACTATCGATCGGGAAGAAAAATTGCAGCTAAGCCGTTACTCCAACGTGCGGCCGCTCAAGCAGGTCCTGCCCGGACTTCCCGAAGGCATCTATCGAATTGTGAAGACAATGATGGAACTGAATCCATCATCGCGGTACCAGAATTATGTCGAGGTCAACAAAGATCTCCGCACCTTGCTGGCGGAACTGGGTGAGCCCACCGGTGACGCCGGTAAGAAGAGCTCCGCATCATCCGGTGTTCCAGGGGCTAAATCAGGTTCTTCTTCTGGCGGAAAGTCGGACAAAAAGTCGTTCAATCTGATGGTTGTTGAACCAGGACGAAAACGAGAAAAGAAGCTTAAGCAATATTTCGAACAGTACTCGTTTGCGTTGAACTTCGTTGAAGAGGCTTCTGTCGCGTTTGAGAAGCTGAAGGGCAAAACGCCGCCGGACGGATTGTTGTTCATGGCGGACGTAGATGCCGCGCCGGTTCTGGAACTTTATTCCAAAGTTCAGGCGTACGCGCGCACATTAAAAGTGCCTTGCGTGGCCGTATTCGCGGCAGAAGAAGCGGACGCGGTCAAGAAACAGATCTACTCAACGAAGTTCGGCGCGACGATGTTTCAGCCGACTTCGCCGCGCGACCTCCGTCAGCACTTTGCGGAAATCGCCGGTTTTGATTGCGGCCCCGTAGCGCCGGCAGAACCACCAAAACGAAAAGAGGCGCCCACTGCCAAAACTGGTCCGGCAAGTAAGTCTCCAAAACTTCCGGAACCGGCAGCCGATTCAGATATCGTTTTTGACGATTCAGACATTGAAGTCAGCTCGAAGCCTGCGGCGCCACTGAAGCCATCGGGCGATAAGCCGAAGTCCGCTTCGAAGGCATCGCCGCCAGTCGCGGTCCCTTCAAAGGAATCGACATCAGAGAAGCCTTCCGAGCCGAAGTCCCCGCCCCTGGAATCGACTCCTGTTTCTGCTGGAGCGAGCACTGAAGCCGCTGCTGCGAAGGCACCAGTTCCTCAACTTAATGCGGCGCAGAAAGCAGCGGCAATCCGTGCTGCTCAACGAGCCGCCGAACGGGAAGCGATCGAAAAAGCGGCTGCAGAGAAAGCAGCGGCCGAACGTGCCATTATCGAAAAGGCGGAACAAGAAGCTCAGGAGAAAGCAGCTCGCGAACGGGCCGAACTCGATCGTATCGCCGCTGAAAAAGCGGCCGTGGAAGAGGCGGCTCGGAAGAAAATCGAAGAAGAAGAGCGAGTGGCCCGCGAGAAAGTCGAAGCCGCACGTAAAGCCGCCGAAGAAGCCGAGCGTAAGAAAGCCGAAGAAGAGCGAATCGCCCGCGAGAAGGCGGAAGCAAAACGATTGGCCGCAGAAGAGGCTGTTCGCAAAAAGGCAGAAGACGAACGCATCGCGAAAGAGAAAGCGGAAGCGGAACGCCTTGCGGCCGAAGAAGCAGCTCGCAAGAAAGTCGAAGACGAACGTCTCGCCAGGGAAAAGGCCGAGGCCGAACGAGTCGCTGCCGAAGAAGCAGCTCGCAAGAAAGCCGAAGACGAACGTCTGGCGGCTGAAGAAGAGGCTCGCAAGAAAATCGAAGAAGAACGTATCGCCGCGGAGAAAACTGTAGCGGAACGTCTGGCTGCTGAAGAAGCGGCTCGTAAGAAAGCCGAAGAAGAACGCATCGCCGCGGAGAAAGCAGAGGCGGAACGTCTCGCTGCCGAAGAAGCAGCTCGCAAGAAAGCCGAAGAAGAACGTATCGCCGCGGAGAAGGCAGAAGCCGAACGACGGGCTGCCGAAGAAGCAGCTCGCAAGGCTGAAGAAGACCGCATCGCGAAGCTAAGGGCGGAGGAAGATCGTCGTATTGCGGAAGAAGCCGCGAGAATCAAGGCCGAAGAAGAACGCATCGCCGCTGAACGTGTCGCTGCGGCTGAACGAGCACGGGCTGAAATCGAACTTGCCGAAAAGGCGATGGCTGAAAAATTCGCGGCTGCTCGTCGAGCACTCGAAGAACAACAAGCGGCAGCCCTCGCTGCCGCCGAGAAAGCTCAACTGGAACGATTGGCTGCTGAAAAGCTGGCCGCAGAGAAACTCGCTGCAGAACGAGCGATCGCGGATCGAGAGCGTGCGGAACGAGACGCGGCCGAGAAACTTACCGCGGTTGAACGGGCTCAGCAGGAAGTGGACGCGGCTGCTCGTGAATTGACAGCACGTATTGCGGCGGCTGAACGAGTCGCCAACGGGCTCGAACCGGAAATCACGGTCACGACGGAAGCGTCAGAAGAGGATCAACTGCTGGCGGAGATCGAAGCCGAAGAGAAGGCGAAATCCGCCGCGCGAGCTCAGGCCGAAGAAGATCAGATCCTGGCCGAGCTGGAAGCTGAAGAGAAGGCCAGGGCGAAACTCAATGCCGCCGAGAAGTCTACTGCGACGCCTGCACCAGCGACTTTGGTTGAGGTCTCAACTCCTGCTGATGTTGTTGATCAGATTGAGAAAAAATCAGAAGCGGCCGAGCCTTCAATAATCGACATTGAAGCCAGCATTGAAGAGAAACCTGATTCCGCACCACAGCCACAAGCTGCTAAGCAAAACCAAAATCCATCATCCAAAGCCGATAAAAAGGGCGGAAAGAAAAAAGGCTCGAAGGGCGAAAAAGCTCCTGAGCCGCCAGCAAAAGTGCAGTCACCACCACCGGCTCCTCAGAAGCCTGCAGCGCCACAGCCTCAGCCCGTAAAGGCGGAGGCTTCAAAGTCTGAAGCGAACGGGCAACCGGCCACAAAGCCACAAACGGTGAAAGCCGATACGCCAGCGGCAAAAGCTGAGCCGAAATCAAAAGAGACGGTTGCCGAAAAGACATCGAGCAAAGAGAAAAGTCTCGCACCCGAAACGCCTGAAGCGCCCGCAGCAAAGTCTTCTGCCGGCAAACTGATTGTTGTGGGCGGCGTGATCGTAGCCGTCGTCGGTGTCGTCGTGTGGTTCGCGCTGTTTCAGTAGCATCTTCTGACGATCAGTCACCGCCAGGGCGATATCAGTTTCCTCAATCGAATCTCAAGTCGCTGATCCAGATTTAGAGCTGCGTTCGTTGCCAACGCGACAAGTCCTGCGGGCTCCGTTCCTGACTGGGACTCGTAGCCTCGTCCACTACGAAGTGCCTCCATCATTTTGTCTCCCATCATTTTGTCCCCCATCATTTTGTCAAAGCCCTCAGTCTCTCATCACGCCCAACAGGCGACCTTTGCTCAGCGTTCAAAAGCAAGTCTGGCTCGCACACGATTTCCCTCCTCGGTGACAAAGAAAAAAATGATGTCGTCGGTTATCGTTCATCAACCATGAGGTGGCCAGTTGACAGCCTCGTCCATCCGAATATTTCGACCGGGTAGTTCTTACAAACATGAGCCTTCCACGACACTCCACAGGAATCCTACGACTCGACCAGGCCTTGGGAGGCGGAATCATCCCCGGCACGCTGACCGTGGTCATGGGAGCCACCGGAATCGGCAAGACTCAATTGGGAGTGACCTACGCTCATGCCGGGATCGCTCAGGAAGGCCAGTCCGGTATTCTGTTCGACCTGACAACTCGCGGCGATTCGCAGAATCAGACCGAGTATGCTCAGCGGATGTTCGGGTGGAAGTTTCGTCAGCGATCTTTTGCCGACGTGTTTGATCCGAACGTCGTTTGGGACGCAGAAAAGATTCGTTCAGACTATCTGCACGTATTCAATCGCGGTGGCCGACGAGTGACTATCGGCGACATGCAGCCCGAAGAATGGCAGGAGTTCAAGGCCGATTTAATGAGACGCCTTGATCAGACCATCGCCTACTTCTATGGCAACTTTGTCCACGGAGTACGTCGGTGCGTGATCGATGGCGTTGAGCCAACAACGAAGGATTCCGACTCATTCCAGTTTCATCTGTTCGACTATGTTTATCATCAGGTGCTGCGTAAAGATCACGACTGGCTGGCGCGAGATCTTTTCCGTGTTCATTTCCGTTCGCAGGAACCGGAGGTGATGAAACATGCCTACGATCATAATTCGATCAGCGGCCTGCTGCTGTATACCAGTCATGAAGTCATGCTGGATGATCTGATCAGCCGGCCAATTCAGTCGGGCGATGTGTTATCGAACGCGAACACGATCATCATGATCGGGAAGACTCGCGACGGAAACAAAATGGGGCGAGCTCTCTACGTCGCCAAACATCGCGGCAGTGCTTGCGAAGAAACCATCATGCCGTTTCATATCACGGAACGTGGCCTGGTGTTCGAGTAGCGTGGGCTTCAGCCCACTTGCCGCCTCCCTCAAAACGTAGCGTGGGCTTCAGCCCACTTGCCGCCTCCGCCAAACGTAGCGTGGGCTTCAGCCCACAAAACGCATCCACTGTCAAAAATTGATTCGTAAACCCAACGCCAACGCGTTCCGGCTGACGGGCTCAACGCCGGTCTCCAACCAGCACTCAATTCGTCTCCATCAAAAATCCACGAGTAATCTCGTGGTGAGGATTATCGAACACCTGTTCCGGTGGGCCACTCTCGATGATAGAACCCGAATGAAGAATATGGACCGTGTGAGCAACACTGCGGGCAAATTTCATCCCATGCGTCACCACGATCATACCTTGTCCGCCCTTCGCCAGATCCTGCATCACCGAGATGACTTCCGCAGTCGTGTTCGGATCCAGAGCACTCGTGGGTTCATCGAACAGAATCGCTTCCGGCTGCATCGCCAGAGTTCTCGCGATCGCAACTCGCTGCTGTTGACCTCCGGAAAGTGATGCCGGGCGAGCATTACTCTTCTCCAGCATACCGACTCGAGCTAACAGCTCTTTAGCTTTTCCGACGGCCTGTTCGCGAGGCTGCTTCAACACCTGCATCGGCGCTTCGATCACGTTCTCCAGGACCGTGCGATGAGGAAACAAGTTGAACTGCTGGAAGACCATCCCGACCTTCCGGCGAATCTTCAGCAACGCGACTTCACGCGACACAATGTCGCCGCCTATCAGTTGCGTTCCCGACACATCAATCGATCCCTCGTCGAATGTTTCCAGCCCGTTGATGGTGCGCAGCAGAGTACTCTTACCGCCGCCTGACGGACCCAGCAGAACACAGACTTCTCCTCGCGCCACGGACATGGTGACGCCACGGAGCACTTCCTGCGAACCGTATCGCTTTACGATCCCGTTGAGAGTAATCATCAGCGTGATTCCTTTCCGAGTCGTCGTTCGAGTCGACCAGCCAACAGTGACAAGGGATAACTCATCGCGAGGTACAGGAAAGCTGACAGCAATCCGAGCTCCACAATGGCTCCTGTGTTGCGTGCCTGAATGTAGTACTCTTTGGAGAGTTCCACGACCGTGATTACACTACACACCGCCGTATCTTTAAACAGCGCGATAAAGTCGTTGGTGACGGGTGGTATCACGATTCGAGTCGCCTGAGGAATAATAATTCGCCGTAAAGCCAGATTGCGAGTCATTCCCAGAGACAGGGCCGCCTCCATCTGGCCTTTGGGAATCGCCTGCAGTCCCGCGCGGTAGATTTCTGCTTCATAGGCAGAATAGTTGATTGCCAGCCCTGCGACGGCCGACCAAAACGCGCTGATGCTGAACTGAGTTCCGGGGAACAGATACTTCAGAACCTCGGGCACCAGGAAATAGATCACGTACAACTGCAGGATCAACGGAGTTCCTCGAACCAGTTCCACGTAGCACGTCGCTGGAATAGAGACGAACCACTTGCCATAGAGCTTCATTAAAGCCATCAGCAGTCCAATCAACACGGCCAGAGGCATTGCCGTGATGGACAACAAGACTGTCATCATTGCGGCTTTCACCAGGAACCAACCACGTTGAGTAATTACTTTCAGACCATGCAATGATTGTGATGAAGACAGCTCTGGTCTCTTTGTGACGTCTGTCTCTGAGCCACCTTCTGCCGTCCTTGTGTTGTTTGATTCTTCAGCCTTAACGAGCCCGCGAAATCCACCGTCCGCTGATGTCTCCAGAGCACGCATAGCCTGCACGTCGTTCCACATGCCGTAGCGTTCAAAGATGGTGCGAAGCCGACCGTCGCGAAGCCCAGCGCTGATTGCTTCATTGACAGAATCGAGAAGCTTTCGATCACTTTTACGCAGCAAGGCCACATAAAAGCCTCGTCCAACCGGAGGTCCCACAGGTTTCAGGTTCGGAAAGTCCTTGCGATAGAAATTCCAGATCGGCAAATCCTGAACATTCCCGTCGATGCCATCGGTCCCGAGTTCGGCCGCTCGCATGGCATCCGTAACGCCCTCGAAAAGAGCCAGTTCAATCGTCGTCTTGTGTTCTGCCGCAAACGCCGCCGTAAAGTCCTCCGCCGCCGCGCCACCAAGCAGTGACATCTTCCGAGGTCGTCCGGCAGGCTGAGTGATCAAATCGTCCCACGACTGAATGGATTCATCATCTTTGCGAGCCAGCAGTTGTAGTTCATAGATGTAATACGGGATCGACGTACCGTATCGTTCCGCTCGGCCAGAATTCCATTCGAAACCATTCAGCACGATATCAATGTCACCTCGATCCAGCAGATCCGGCAGCTTGTCCCACTGTCCTTGTGCAAACTGAGCAGTCACACCAATATGGCTGGCAATCAACTCCGCCAGTTCCACTTCGAAGCCAACAAGCTTATTGGGATCGTTCCCGTCCGGAAAAACGAACGGTCCACCGCCTTCCTGATCTGCCCCCCAGACGAGCGTGCCGCGGGTCTGAATCGTGCGAAGAGAATCATCCTGACCAAAGGCAGGAGAAACGGGCATGAGACAAATCGAAATGACGAGCAACAACTGGCAGGGTCGTCTCAACAGAGTAATCCTCCAATATCATTCAACATTCGCGTAATAACATTGCCAAATATTGCCTTGTGCTTTGTCGGTGATGAATCCAGGAATGGTCAGCGGGCGAGACGCCCGCGCTCCGGGAACGCGGACGTCTCGTCCGCTTCAGCTCAACTCCTAAAACGACCGTTGACGAAGCACTGGAGTATGCTGAAACCATTGCGGGACCACAATCCTGCTGGCAGATTTCCGATACTCCGAGGAGCGGGCCACACGGTGTTGACATCATGGCAAGCCCACAGCGTGAGCAGTGCGTGTACATTTCTTGCCGACCACCCGGGCACTTTCGCATTGCAACATTTGAAATGTCTGTGCGATAGATTGTGGTGAATGCACCCGCATGGCTGACGTCGTGGGTTCGGGTTTGGTTGAGTGGCGAGCCGTGAAGTTCTGCGCGGCATGCAGGCAGGCAGGCAGGACTCGCTGAAAGCGGCAATGACAAACGCGGATCAGCGAAAGCAGCCTGCCGATAGACAAGTGATTCGCTGTGACTCAGAATCCGGATTCTCTCTTCCAAACCTTTAGACACGGAAAGTCATATGATTACTTTGCCACAGGGTACACGGGCTTCTTTGCGGAGACTTTTCGCGATCCTTCTCTGCCTCGCTGCTCAGGAAGGTTTCTGCGATGATTGGCCGAACTGGAGCGGCCCCGCGTTCAATGGCATCTCCCTGGAAACGGGCTTTGCATCGTCGTGGCCAAAGAATGGGTTGGCGGCCGAGTGGAATTGTGAAATCGGCACCGGGTTCAGTTCGATGTCCGTGTTTGACGATCGACTGTTCGCGATGGGACATGCCGATGAAACCGAAACCGTCTGGTGCTTGAATCCCGCCAGCGGGGAAGTGCTCTGGAAGCACACTTATCCCGGACAATTACTGCCCAATTTGCATGAAGGCGGCCCGGGTGCAACACCGACGATCGATGAATCAAGAGTCTACACGGTTGGCAAAGAAGGCCAGTTATTCTGTCTCAACCTTGAAGATGGCAGCGTCATCTGGCAATCGATGTTGCAGCAGGAGTTAGGAGTTAAGCTGCCCGAATGGGGCTTCAGCAGTTCTCCGCGAGTTCTGGGCAATCAACTGATTCTGGAAGCAGGCCGAGTCGTCAGTTTTGACAAGCTCACAGGTAAGAAGATCTGGCAGACGGAACTGCATGAAGCCGGCTATGGTTCGGCAACGGTTTTTGAGCACGCCGGGCAGACGCTGATTGCAACACTGGATTGTGATGGCCTGCGAGTTCTGAAGGCGGAAGATGGAAGCGAGCTTGCTTTCGCGGAATGGAAGTCTCCTTACAAGACCAATGCAACGACTCCGATTGTTGTGGGTGACACGATCTACATTTCAACTGGCTACAAAGTCGGTTGCGCACTCTTTCGCCTGACCGAAGGCAAACTGGAACGCATCTATGCCAACACCAACATGCGGAACCATTTCAACAACTCAATCCTGATCGACGGTTTTCTGTATGGCTTCGACGGGGATTCTCATAACGGACGCAACGTGACACTGAATTGTGTCAACTACGAAACTGGTGAACTCAAGTGGAAGCAACGAGGACTCGGCTGTGGTTCATTGATTGCGGCTGATGGCAAGCTGATTATTCTCGCGGAGACCGGTGATCTGGTTCTTGCGGAAGCGGCTTCAGGCAGCTTCAAGGAACTGGCTCGGACGAAATTCCTGACCGGCCGCTGCTGGACGTCACCAATCCTCGCGAATGGGCGAGTCTTCGGGCGTAATTCGGATGGGACGCTGGTTTGTGTGACATTGCCGCGTGAGGAAAACTAGTTTGTTGTGCAGGATGCAATCAGAACGCCGCTGCTGTGCGGCGAATTGCAATGGTGTTTCTCGCGGAGCGAGATTCGCAGGTAGCCGGGGGTTTCACCCCTCGGAAACATGGTAATCCTGAGGCAACGCGTCGCGGGGCGACGCATGACTTCTTCAGGGTGGATTGCCAATGATCGTGCACCAGGTGTCGCTCCGCCACACAATTGATCATTTGGCGTTTCAATCCCGGCCCGGAAAGGCCCGGCTATCATCAAATGCCGCTCCGCGGCGAATCGCACAGGCATAACACTCATCAGAACATTACTGGATGCCCATCAGAGAACTCAGGTTCGTCGCAGACGGAGCACCTAAACGGGGTTCGAGAGAAATGCCGACTCCGACATTGCTCTTGCTGAAGTCGAAGCCAAGTCCGAAGTGCAGGATCCAGTCCAGTCCAACGCGAGAAATTGTGACAGACGAACCGCGAGATTCCCCAGCGGCGACGTCGTAAGCATACGCAGCCGTAGAAATCCATTTAGGACTCATCTGATAACTGTAACTGCCGATGATCGTCTGGCTTTCAAAGTAGTTCGTCGCGCTGACTTCGCGATAACCCAGATAAACACTGCCACGCAGACTGCGCTGGCTCAACACACCAACGCTCCAGATGTTCTGAGCATTATCGAACAGGTCCCATGAAGCATCGGTCAGGAAACTCGTGCGGTCGCTGACGTTCCAGCGGTAGTGACCATAGAGCAGACCGAAATCTTCTCCGAAGTTATCTCGATCAGACTTTGGAAAGAACGATGCTCCGTATTCCCAGATCATCCAGTCGCGAATTCGAGGAGCCTCCATGGGACCAACTTTTGTCTGCAGGCGATCGCGGAAGTTGATTCGCAACGCCTGAATATCGTCGGCCAGTTCGTGATAAGGCGCACTGGACCACAGTCCAGCTCCGGTCCGAATCGCATAGTTGCGAGGATTAAATTCGGCAGGAATCACACCAGGAAAAACCTGCTGCGGATAACGCGAGCGAAAACGTTCCTGACTGTTTTCGTCGATCTCATTGTACTGCAGGATGTCATTGATCCCGCGGCTGGAATCCGTGATCGAATACTCCAGCATCGTATCATGCTTATGGGCCAGCCCGTTCAGATTGAAGATGTCGCTGCGAACAAACGGGAAGACTCGCGACGCCGACATGCGGGCTCGAATACCAGTGTTCAGCAGGTAACGGTCGATGGACTGAGCGGCGACACCATCCTGCCAGTAAGCCGCTTCGCCCATCACGAATGGTTCGAAGTTCACCGGACCAACGTTGAAGGGCATGTCGAGTTCATGACGTGTCATCGCGACGAGGCCAGAGGCATCTTTCACGTAGGCACCACCGCCGACATTATCAAAACCGTTCGTACTGAAAGGCTCGGCCGGGTCGGTCGGCCCCTTCATCGCCTGCATATCGGCATAGCCGACACTGGAATGCATGTTCCAGTAGAGCAAGCCGTCAAACAACGGCTGTGAGAAGCTATAAGCGTCTGCTCGAGGCAACCACTGAGTATTCGCTTCAAAGCCGCTCAGATCCGCGCGGCCCCAGAGACTGCCCGAAAATGCCCCCTGGTCCTGGCGAATTCCCAGTATCGTTTCAACGTCCTTCTCGGAGTCAAAGCGATTCTCATGATACTGTTCGAGATAATTGCGGTCGGACAGAAATCCGATTTCGCCAAAGATGAACGCATCGCCCGGAAGTCGTTGGCGATGTTGCCACGTTGCCTCACCACGCGATGTACTGGGCGGATCCAGACTGCGTCGATCCAGACCCAGATTGTCATTCCCGGAATCGTACTGGTAGTAGAGCGTTCCATTGCCCTGATAGGCTCCCATGGAATTGGTGCCGCCGTACTCCGCACGGGTTCCAATGCCGGGGCCTCGCTTCGATCGATAATCCGCCAGCAGATCGAGTCGCGTGCCGGGCTGCTTCGGCATCCCCAGAAGCTTGTAAAGATCCCAGACGGTATTCACCTGAAGACCAAAGATGCGATCCTGAGTGACAGTCAGTCGACGAATGGGTACTCCTGGATCTTCCGCCGGACCACTCACCTTGGGCAGGAAGAAGACGGGAGTATCACCGACGATGAACTGATTATTGACACTGGTCACCCACGTCGACTGCCCAACAACCTGCTGCCCGGTCAGAGGATCGATGCCGGTGAAGACAGAAGGTCCCGGTTCAACAAACACATCGGTCGCCTGAATGCGATAGCCAGGCTTGCCATAGGGACTTGATGTGACCCATGCGTTCTGAGCATGAAAACGATCCTGAGTCGTCTGCCGCATTCGCTCAGCACGAACTCGAAATTCGGCGCCTTTTTCACCAAGCTCCGGCACGAAGGCTCGCAGTTCCGCATTCAGCATCAAGGCTCGCCCACTGGCCGCATCAAAAAAGGCGTGAGTCGCATGGATCGTATTTTGATTCTGCCGAATGACGATATTGCCTTCGAGATAAACCTGGAACCGCGAGTCAGCCGACTGCACGACCAAATCACCTGCTTCAATAGAATCGCCTTCGCCGGCCTGCGTCCAGATGACGACTCGATCTGCTGACAGGTCGATGATTCCGGGCGAGAATTCCTGTCCCTGCACATCAACGTCAACGCCTTCGATCAGGACGTTAACACCGCCCGAGATGATGTTGATTCGCTCTTCAGGAATGGTGTCCTTCGAGGTCTGGGATTCAAACTGCAGCGGATCATTGGAACGCGGACGAATCTGCACACGCCGTGATGATCGTTGAGTTTTCGAGGGAGCAAAGGACGGGACCGGTGGGGCAAAGGAGTCCTGAGCGGGCTGAAAATTCACCGTTGTTATATTCCCGGCATTGTCCGGATAAAGTCGCCGCAAAGCTTTTCGCAGCAGAGGATGATCATTGGAAGTCGCGGCCGTGGAATGCTTAACCAGAATGCCAGGAACGTTCGAGGTTTGCAGGCGGAATGCTCGTGATGCGACGGATGTCTGAGTATCCGCCGAGCGAATGGTCAGGTCTTCCGCGTACACCGCCACATCAAAATGCGAATCGACCGGAGTCGCAATCACGGCCATCCGTGAGGCAGAGACTGTCAGGTTTCCCTGAGTGATCATCGCATTGCCGTTGATCAAATGAATCTGCACGGAGTTTTCACTGATCGTCTCTTCAAAGTCACCGGTAACCTCAACGACCGCCGTGATGTCATCTGACAAAGAGTCTGCAGAGGAAATTGGCAGAGCTGGCTCATTCCCATTCTGCGCGACGGCTCCGTTTGTCAGCAACAGTGTTGCTGCAATCCAGATTGTCACGAGCATCAGAATGGACCGCTGAGTCATTCAGTCGCCGTAAATACTCATGCATTTGCCGCAAATCATTCGCGGCATTGTCTGAGAGACGTTGAGAGGACAGGACCAGGAGAAGAAGAGGACAGGAGAGATCGCAAGACAGGAGACGAGAGGAAGGGTGAGAGTAATCCGTGATGCGGACTATACGGCGGTTCGCGAAAACGGGTCAATATCGGCCAGAACTGCCACGAACGGCGTAAACTCATATTTTGCAACGAGTTACAAACCCACGGCATAATCCCGGCTGTTTTTTGCTGAGTCCGCAGGCTGGTTACGCTGACGATTTCTTAACGCGCCGCCGAATGCCGCTCAATTGGAGAGATTCGGATTCCCCAAACCACACCCAAGCCGAGCCACCGCAAACCGCCCATCTTCGTCTGACCATGTTGTCACAGTATCCGAGCGATCTCTCAGGATTATACGGAAATGGTTCGACATCATCGGGAAGGCGATTGCCCCCGGTTGTTTTGCTTCTTCGTTTTTACAACCCGAAACGTTAGTCAGGGACCACCCTGCCAGTCGTCTTCCGCCAGCATCCCTCGCCCCACCTTCGACTTGCAACCAAATCAACAACCCCCAAGCACTCCAACCCCAGTCTGAAACAACCACCTTCAGCGCAACCCGCGCACTGAATTTGCGATAGCTCCGCAGAGTCTGCTGGCGGTTTCGACCGGGCACTCTTTTTCAATTACGTAAGGCGACCTCGTTCAGACAGCAGAGGCAATCTCCAGTCCGGAGATCACTCCGTTCGCGCCTTCGTCCATGATGGGCTGCGACGCCATCTGCAGCATTGCGACGTTAAACGTCTTTTGGCTCTTCGCCGCTTTTGGAAGATCGGAAAGCAGCAAAACCGCCGCCGCCAGAGCAATAGCGCCCAGTCCGGGGCCAAAGTGTCCAGGAATCGAGGCGAACACAGGTGAGCAGAACTTTCTGAGTCAGGAACGAATCCTGGCTGTCAAACAAAAACCAGGAAAGCCATTCCGGTCTGGATCTGTCAACTAAGTGCAGCCAGCAACGACGCTCCTGATTGTGCTCGCGGGGTTCGTGCCAACCGGAACAGACGTTTGTCGAACGACAAAGCCGATCAAAGTCCAGCGGCAGCCGTTGAGCAGTCCGGTGATTTGCCGCAAACGAGGGGAAAGCCTGTTTTTGTAATGCCGGGGCGCCGTGATGCAATGTGCGAGGGGGCTGTGGATTTGCGCGAGTACTAAGCGTTCTCGCGGAACAGCAAGCCGCAAAAGTCATTACCCGAATTCGCCTGCACCTGCGGCTCGCCGTTAAACGATTGAATCAATAGCTTGCAAGGTTCTTGTTCTCACCCGGAACATCCCCTGGGCGAAGAAACGGCGAAACTCACGCAGCAATCGGATCGCTTGTACGATGCCGACTGCTCGTGACTTTAGCCTGAGCAATTTCCGCGATCGAGCGGTCGAGCGTTAGATAACGCCGCCGTGCACGCGATAAGGCGTTGCCAGGTCCGGCAAATCAAGTCCCCAGATGCGTTCCCAGATTTCCGGGATATGACGCAAGCTTTCAGACTGATAAATCAATTGGCGAGCTCTGACATCTGGATTTGGACTCCAGATCGGCACTGCACAACCCACATTAATTGTGGTGCATGCCAGTAAGAGCCCCGCCATCAGTCGTGTTCGAATCTTCATCGCAAACGTCCTTCCCTGGACCCGCTTTTCCGCCGGGATCAATGCCCGCGGTTGCCACAGTATTCGGAAGACAGATCAGTTTCCTGTTCACCAGCCTGAGCCATCGACAAGTGTCGAGACTCTTCACTTTGAAAACATGATCCAATGCGAATCTCAGTCGGCCAATCAGTCGCGTTGATGGAGCAAGTGCCTATTTTGAACCTTCGGAGTAACCAGAGTTCATCGCCCCGGATCCTCGATTCAAATTCCCATCCGCCTCATATCTTGTGATAGGAGTGAGAGGTGGTAATCCGCTGGCTTTGCTGGCTGCTTCCGCTGCAGCTCGACTTCGAGCCGCCTCGCGCTCTTCCAGCTCGCGGACTTTCGCTTCCATCTCCTTACCCGGCTTGAAGGTCACCACAAACTTTGCAGGGACTTCAACCTGACCACCTGTTCGAGGGTTTCTGGCCTTTCGAGCTGCCCGCATCTTGACCTCGAAGACCCCGAAATTTCTGAGTTCTATCCGGCGGTCTTCAACCAGAGTTTCCACAATCGCATCAAAGGTCTTCTGGACGATTTCCTTCGTTGTCAGTTGCGTTAACCCCAACTCATCCGAAATCGCTTTGACGATTTCCTTTTTGGTCACGGTGGGTTTCTCCCGGGTAAGAGCAGAACGCAAAATCAATCTATGAAACGATACAACTTTATGGACTGTCAGGACTTACTGTCAAGACCCTGCCGGACAACCCTGCGCGTTTCATGTGATGGACTCTGCCGATTCTGCGCGTTCGATCGGTCGATCGATTCGCATTCGATCATGATTTCAAGTGAATTGCCAAAGAACCAGCCGTCGTGTGGACATAGCCCAGCACTTGAATTCTTTATCGGACCGCTGGAACCCCTGTTTTGAGGAAACTCGGCATAATCGATACAAATTGCGCAAGACTAATGACCGGCATTTCCTTCAATAGGGAGGCTAAGGCAGCATGGAGCGAATAGGAGTTCTGGCGTTTACGTGACTCTGAAGTAACTCCAGCAGTTTTTGCCGGCAAGGATTTTCTTATGGCCGCGAGGCGAACTCCGTGTGCAGGCTGTTAATCATCGCTGGCGGCCGTGGCTCATCGCGTACGCAGGGGTCGGGGCAAGCCGCGAAGTCCTGCCAGGCAGGAAGGGCCTGCTGGAGGACTCTCGTCCGTTGGCGTTTGAGTGACATCGAGCGACTCTTTACAATGCATCGGAGCCGCATCGTCGGCGATTCTTTTGCTTGCGGAACGCTCGGGAGATGGCATGGCTTTGATCACTCCCGTCCCGGAAGATTTCTCACCAGGTTATTCTTGGCGCGGTCACGATTGAGGCAACGTTCCCAATAATGTGTCCCGCGAACACCCGGCCTCAATTCATCCTGTGTAAAGATTAAGTCATGAAATCTATACTGATCCAGTTCGACACCGATGCTCTTCCCAGTGTTTTTGATCGAGTTGTCGCGGTGGATTCCAATGTCGAACATCTGTTCTCCTACGGTGGCGTGACGCCGGAGAATGTTATTGGCCTCGTCCACGGATCGATCTTCACTCGAGGTCCCGCCGACCTCAGGAACACCGCGATTTTTGTCGGGGGAAGTGATGTGGCGGCCGGCGAAGTGCTCTTCAGGAAAATTCAGAAGACCTTCTTTGGCCCGATGCGAGTCTCCGTCATGATGGATTCCAATGGTTGCAATACGACCGCTGCGGCCGCCATCGCGTCGGCTCGAAAGCATTTGTCTCTGGCCGATGCATCTGCCATTGTATTGGGGGCCACCGGGCCGGTTGGGTTGCGAGCGGCAGAATTACTGGCTCTGGAAAACTCCCGCGTGACTCTGGTCTCGCGAACTCTGGATCGCGCCGAAGCCGCCTGCGAATCCGTCCGAGCCAAAGTTGCATCCGCTCGACTCACTCCAGCCGCCGCATCGACACCGGAAGAATTCGAGAAGCTCACGTGGAATCAGCAGATTGTCATCGCGGCCGGAGCCGCCGGTGTGTGCTTCCTGAGCGAAGGCGCGCTGGCTCGACTGGATGATGTCAAACTGGCGATTGACCTGAATGCAGTGCCGCCGGCGGGGCTTGCCGACGTTGGCGTGATGGACAAAGCCGTCGAGAAACACGGCACAATCTGCTACGGCGCTCTGGGGGTTGGCGGACTGAAGATGAAGGTTCACAAGCGAGCTGTGGCATCGCTGTTTGAATCAACCACGGCCGTTCTGGAAACGCGAGCACTCTACGAACTGGCGTTGAAGGTCGCGGGAATTTCAGCGTAGGCGGTGCTGCACGTTGTATTGCAGCGATCGCTGGCTACTACTTCTGGTTTTGCATCCGGCGTTGGAAAGCGGCCTGCAATTCTGACTGGCTGAGGCTGCCGTCGTTGTCGGTGTCAGCCGCTTTCATGTTTTCCAGCATGCGCGGGGGAATCTCTTTACCTGTTAGTCTGCCGTCCGAGTTGCGATCAAGCTGCTTGAACATGGCTGCCGGGCTGGCATTCTCCGTCGGGCTATTCGGATTCTTCCTGCGGTCAGCGGATTTCCGGGCTCCGGATTTCTCAGTACTCGGCTTGTCGGCACCAGGTTTCCCGCTCTTCGATTTCAGTTCGATTTTGGGATCATCTTTCTCCATGCGATCCTTGTCGGCGTCCATCATTTCTTCTGACTTCCCGGTGGTCGGTTGCGTTCCTGGACGTTCGCTGCGGAGGTAAGCCTGCACCTTGTCGACAGGCACGCTCTCCTGTCCGATGCGATCCAGCAGTTGTTCGAAGCGATCACGCATCGGACCGGGCACTTCGTCGAGAGAAACATTGCCGTCACCGTTGCGATCGAGACGGCTGACGTCAAACGATGCCATACGATCGGCCACGTTTGCACCGGGAAGCTCGACGGGCTTTGGATCGGAGACGGCTTTGGCAAACTCGTCCTTGCTCAGCGCTCCGTCTTCGTTTCCATCGGCAACTCGTAAGGCCCGTTTAAACATGGTCTGTTGCGGTCCGGTCATTTCGGACTGAGTGACCTTACCATCCGAGTTCTTGTCGAGCTTCGCAAAGAGGTCCAGGGCCGAAACGCCATCGGGAGAAAACGCGGATACAGCCAACGTGAGCAGTGAAGAGATCATCGCGGATTCCTCTGAAAAACACAGTTGCCGGTTACCTGGACGCGTTTTGTAGTGCTGGCTTCAGCCAGCATGCGCCTGCGAAATGCGCTTCATGATGTCGACTGCAGTCAGCACTACACACGAAATCAAGCAGCCCTTCGCGGCACTCCGGAAGTTTAACACCGCGAAGTCTGTTCGGGGTCGTCTGATTTTCAGAAAAGCGGGCGGGCTTTGTGGTCGATTCGTTCGGGGCTGACACGGACTGAGCCCCATCGGAACTGAATGTTTGCTGTGCGGGGGCGTTTGCAGTCGTTGAATGATTTGGTGACGAGTTCCATTCCGTTTAACGCGTGGCGGACAGAATGATAACAGCAGATACCAGCTCGGCGAGCGGCCCGGTGTGACCCGGCCGGTAGAACGGCATACCGGTCGGCTAACGCCAACCGCTCGCCATGAGTTGGTGGGTAGGTTATTTGTTCGCTGGGGCCCCGGTACGTCAAGCTATTCCAGGATTCGGATGCAGGATGCCCCGGTAACCTCGACCGGAGTACCCGAAGCCGTCAGCTTCCCGGTTTCCGCATCGATGCGAAAAGTCGCCACATTATTGCCGGGCATATTGGCGCAAAGCAGCACTGAACCGCTCTTCGGAATGGCCAGATTCTGAGGCCCCTTGCCAAGGCTGGGAGTGATCTCGATCAGCGTCAGAGTTCCGTCTTCCGCAATCTTGTAGCCGGCAATGCTGTCGTGTCCTCGATTCGTACCGTAAAGATACTTTCCGTTCGGTGTGATCTTCAGGTCGGCAGTGTGAGTGACACCGTCGTAATCCGCCGGCAATGTCGAAATCGTCTGACGTTCAATCAGCATGCCTGAGTCCGCGAGGAAATCAAACAGCGTGACTGTATTGAGCAACTCGTTGATCACATACAGATACTTTCCGTTCGGATGAAACGTCATGTGACGTGGACCGCTGCCTGGTGGAGTTCGCACGAACGGTTGAGCGGCCGGAGTGAGTTTTGCAGTGGCTGGATCAAGGGCATAGCACACAATCTGGTCGAGACCAAGATCCGCTGAGTAAGCAAAACGATTGTTGGGGCTGATCACAAAACAGTGAGCGTGAGCTTCCTTCTGGCGAGCTTCATTGACGCTGGAACCGTGATGCTCAACAAACGACACAGGTTCGGACAGAGAACCGTCTGCTTTGATCGAGTAAGAGGCAACGCTGCCGCTCGAATAGTTGGCCATCAAAACCGTTTTCCCCGTCGCGTCAACTTCCAGGAAGCAGGACGCCGTGCCCTTGGTCGACTGACGATTAAGAGGACTCAACTTTCCACTGCGACCTTCGAGCTTGAACGCAGCGACCTGTTCAGGCTCCTTGCCTCCAAAGGTGGGAGCATAGATGGAGTAAAGAAATTTGTGGTCGGGTGAAACGGCGATAAAGAAAGGATTTTCTACTCCTGCCGTTTTATGAACGGGCTTCAGAGTCGCTGATTTTTCGTCCAACGTCATCGCATGAATTCCGCCTTGATCACCGCCTGCGAATGAGGATACAAAAATCAGAGGTTCTTCGGCCGAGGCTGAATGAGAAAGGGTCATCAGGCTGATTCCTGCAGCAAGAAAGAAGGATTTCGAAAACTCCGCGAGTCGCATGATCGGTTCCTTGTGTGTTCGAAGGTCTGCTATCCAGGGGCCAAAGGCCGCATGAGAAGCCGATCAATCTAAAGAGTCCGCCGAAATCAAGCCAGTAACTCGGGAGCGACGGGGTTTCGCTGCAATCTGGTAGTTGGTTTGTCGGTTTTGACTGAACGATGGTGATGGGAGTTATGTGAGTCATTGAATACTGCGGCCAAAGGCAGCGGGATTTGGGGGGCAAGAACAGAAGAATTCATCCCGGAAGGTGAATGAGGAAACCTGAAACGAAAACAGGGAAACCAGATTCCTCTGGTTTCCCTGTCATTTGTCGTCTCAAACAAAAAGCCGCCGAAAGGACTTGAACCTTCGACCTACGCTTTACGAAAGCCGCAAGACTGTCTGAACAATGTCAGAACGTGGCATAAACACTGGATTTTATGCGGTTTCTGAAATACACTCCTGTCAGACAAGTGTCACCTGAAAGCCGTTTTAGGTGACACTTCAGGTGACACTTTTTGAAATCAATCAGGGCTAGGTTAGCTCCCGAAAAGCGGCTTCTGAACCGCCTGCCCTGTTTGCCTCAATTCAGAACTCGACTCTTCAGAAAGTCGAAACAATGAACAGCGAGATTCAAACCACGTATAAGGCCGCAGACGATGTTCTGCGGATGATGATGATTGCCAGCGGCTATGCAACGCAGGCCCATGAGCTGACATCACTGGCGACTTTCGGCAATGATCCGCAGGACATGGAACGTGATGTTGTGCAGACGAGAGCGAGACTGGCTCAGCGGCTTGCGGATCTGAACAGTCTGGACACTGAAATCCGCAGCGTATCAGAACGTCTGGGCGACCACTGGGAACGACTTCAGACCATCCGTGAGTTTGCCTATTCCGACGCAGGCCCCTACGTCATTGGTGAACTGTTGACGGCTGTGATTCCTCTCGTCCGTCGATGGATTCAAGAGACTTGCAGTTGGCTTGAACTAGGCAAAAAATTTCCTGTTCACTTGCCACCGGAATCGGGCTTAGTGTGCAACGCAACTGCCGATGGCTTCCCGTTGTCGATTGAGACAATGCAGGTTTTCCATGACAGGCTTCTGCGGGAAAGATCAATCCTGTTGAAGAACAACCACGTGGCAGACTCTGACCCGTTTTCGTTCGGTCGAATGAAGCGCCGATGGCTCGATGAGAACTCTGATTTGTTGGACAAACAATTTGAACTGATCAGAACGAAAAATCCTGATCGGGTTCTAGATGCTGGCGGGGCAGGACGTGGCCCGTGGCAGTTTCGGAAATCATTGTGCCGTGAATATGGCCTGAACTGTCCTGAATTCAGTGAATCGTTGCCCTGATATCGTCGGTTATCTCCCCTTATCTCCGTTTATCTCCTGCACCCCTGAAGTGGAATTACTCAGGGGTGTTTTG
Source organism: Planctomycetales bacterium (assembly GCA_026400835.1). GTDB lineage: Bacteria > Planctomycetota > Planctomycetia > Planctomycetales > Planctomycetaceae > SXXK01. Next base: position 69,222 of record JAPLOA010000047.1, read on the forward strand.
CTTTCTAGTGTTCTGCCATCTGACCGCGTTTGAACGGTCAAAACACTTTCAGGAGTGAGGCAGAACATGAGACAGAAAACAGATCCCGAACAACTCGGAACCATTGAGGACGGAACCACGTATCCGATGACCGTCTTCATGAAGAAGGCAGGCATCGGCAAACATGCCTTGACCATGCTGCGAAAGCAAGGATTGAAAGTCATCAGGACCGGCGGCCGCGCGTTTGTCCGTGGTCGCGACTTCAGCGAGTTCCTGGCCAACATGAAGCCAGCCGAAGGCGAGGTGGCCCGATGAAATACATCGACGCAGACACCATTCGTGAAGCCACTGAATTCCTCCGCAATGGCGGCGACAAAGAACGTGCGGCAGCTTATCTCGGATGCAAGCCAAAGGATCTTCCGAAGCTGCTTGATCTGCCATCGCTCAAGCCAGTCCCAACTGATCAGGATCAGGACTTCGATCTTTGGTCGGTCGATCGTGCGAAGGAGGTGTTGTGATGGTTAAAGCAACACTTTATCCAGCTAGCTCGATAAAACGGAAACGGCGAACGAAAGCCGAACTCGATAGTCTGAAGAAATCCATGCTGGAGATCGGCGCAGAGAATCAGCCGATGACTCTGAGGCAGTTGTTCTATCAGATGGTGAGTCGTCAACTGATTCCAAAGACGGAGAAGCAATACGACGCTATCGGCCGTCTGGCAACGCTGATGCGGCGATCTGGCGAACTGCCTTATTCATGGATGGCAGACAATACTCGCTGGATGCGAAAACCGCAGTCTCACAACTCACTGGAAGGATTCCTGAATGAGCAGTACTCGCTGGATGCGAAAACCGCAGTCTCACAACTCACTGGAAGGATTCCTGAATGAGCAGCAGACGTTGTATCGTCGTGACTTATGGCAGGACCAAAACGCCTACGTTGAAATCTGGCTGGAGAAAGACGCGCTCGCAGGCGTGTTGATGGAAGCGACCAGATATTGGGATGTTCCGTTGATGGTCTGTCGTGGTTATGCGTCTGTCAGTTTTCTGCACAGTGCAGCAGAAACCATTCGCGATGTAAACAAGCCGACGTTCCTCTACTACTTCGGTGATTGTGATCCCTCGGGCCGTGATATTCCTCGGGCCGTGGAACGTAGTCTTCGCGAAATGGCACCAGGTGCTGACATCACATTCGAAGTTGTTGCAGTAACCGATCAGCAGATTATCGACTATAGCCTGCCAACTCGCCCGACCAAAAGCACTGATTCACGGTCAAAGAATTTCACGGGTGAATCGGTCGAAGTCGATGCGATCCCACCGAAAGAACTGATCCGCATTTGTCGGCAGTGTATTGAGCAACACGTTGACGATGAGATGCTCGACAGACACAGCAATATCGAGCGACTTGAACGGCAGACGCTAACCAACATCGTCAGCAACATGGCATAAGAAAAGCCCGACCAACTGGGAAGCTGATCGGGCTTTCTCGCAACAACATTTTCAATTCAACCGCCTGGCAGGGCGGCAACAGGAGCAAAGCTATTATGTGCGATGAAGATCCTGACGGGAATACGCATTCTCTCACGGCAAAAGATATTGTCGAGATCCGCACCGACTGGGGCATGGGCGTACCGCTATCAACGCTCGCAATGCAACGCGACATCACTGAGAAGTCTCTGCGACAGCGACTTGGCCTTACAACGTCCAGGGCGATTCCAGAGCCACCGGCAGAACATCGCGGATTGATTGGTCCTGCAGAAGTCGCTCAGATGACCGATCGAAAGCAGCAACTGCAGGCACTCCGGGAAATGATCGCAGACCGGGAGGGCCGCAACGATGGGCGATGAGTCGAAGCCCGACAAATGGAAGTTGATCAGAGGGACAAACCTCAAAAGCGAAGATCGACATGTTCTGCTTACGCTGTTTCTGTTTCAGGGCGACAACGGTGCGGCATTCTGTAAACAGGAAACATTGGCGCAAGAAATCGGCGTTGATCCTCGATCGGTCCGACGAAGTCTCAAGCGGCTGAACGCGGCTGGAATCGTTCGCAGTGAATGGAAGATCCTGAACAGCGTTCCGATGCGAACCTACGCCATTGATTTTCAGACTTTGAAGACTGTTCAACGTGGCAACGGTAGGACACCAGCGTCCTACCCTGAAACGTCTGACGGTAGGACACCAGCGTCCGCATCGGTAGGACACCAGCGTCCGGACCACCAGGACACCAGCGTCCTACAGGAAGATCCATTGAATATCCAAAGAAGATCCAGAGGGGCTCGCACACCGAAAACGAGGTTCCAGAAACCGACAGCGGAACAGGTTTGCGAATATGCGACAGATCAAGGTTGCTCCACCTTCGATGCGGGTAAGTTTTGCGATTACTACGAATCCAACGGTTGGCGAGTCGGAAGAACCGCAATGAAGGATTGGCGGGCAACGGTCCGCAACTGGATTCGCAGCGGTGGCACTCAGGGCAACGGCAGGGCATCCGGCAACACTAACGCAGAACAAGCCTGGCAGGATCTGAAGCGAGTGATACGGAAAATCGACAAAACGAAGCCATACAAAAATCCGCTTCAGCAGCAATTGAAGCCGGAGGTCTATCAGGCCGCGGAGTCGGTTGGATTCAAGGCCCTGTTTTCAATTACTGAGTTCAACGAATCAAAACTAAACGCCGCATTCGCCGCGGCACTGACAGGAGGCAAAAATGATTGATACCGATGTGCGTGTACCACCGCAAAATCTGGACGCGGAAAAGGCCCTGATTGGTTCGCTGCTCCTCGACCGGAACGAACTGGATGAGATCAATATCAAGCCAGAGCAGTTCTATAGCGAATCAATGGCCAGAATCTTTCGGCTGATTGACTCAATGAGTCGTGCGGGGTTGCCGGTTGATCTTGTGACGATATCCGAAGAACTCGCCCGATCAGGACAACTGGAAGCGGTTGGCGGACTGGGAACGATTGTTGAGCTGTTCGAAACAGTTCCGCACTCGAAGCACGCGCCGCACTATGCTCGGATCGTCGCGGAAAAATGGATGCTGCGACAGGTGATATACGCCGCAAGGGAAGTCGAATCGGATTGTTTTGGATCTGATCGGACTCCTGACGAGATTCTTGCGTCGGCGGTTCAACGGCTTTCGCAACTGAGCGATGGCAACGACCGAGACGGACTCGTGAGTCTCAGCGAGTCATGCGACGAAGTCTTGGAAGCGATCAGGAAGCGACAGAATCACGAAGTTGATGGCGGCCGATTATCAACAGGCTTTGCGGATCTTGATTATCACCTCGGTGGCTTCGGTGAAGGCCAGATGATTGTGCTGGCAGCGAGGCCGGCAATCGGCAAGAGCGCCCTGGGCCTTAACATCGCCGCTAACGCGATGAAGGCCGGGAACGGTGTTTTGTTCGTCTCGCTGGAAATGAGCCATCAGGAGCTTACTGAGAGGCTTCTGAGCAGCGAGGCGTCTATCAACGGCCATGACATCACATCGGGCAACATCAGCGAACATCAAATGTACGAACTGAGCAGGTGCGCCGACGCTGTTTCTCGCAATCGACTGTTCTACCTGGACAACAAACATTCCATCGCAGACATCACAGCAAAAGCCCGTCTTGCGTATCGGAAACATGGCGTGCGTTTTGTAGTCGCGGATTATCTGCAGTTGGTTGACGCGGAAAGTAAACGCGGCATGTTGCGCGAGCAGGCTGTTTCTGCAGTGAGTCGTGAACTCAAGCGGCTCGCAATGGAATTGAAGATTCCAGTCCTCGTGTTGTCTCAGTTGAATCGAGAGGTCGAGAAGCGAGACGACAAGCGGCCAAAGCTGTCAGATATCCGGGAGTCAGGAGCGATTGAACAGGACGCCAATGTGGTGCTTTTCCTGCATCGTCCAGACGCCTACGACGCGGAAGATAGGCCAGGGCAGGCTGAAGTCATCATCGCGAAGAATCGCACGGGGCCAACGGGCACTGTACTTCTGACATGGCGCAAGGAGTTCTGCAGGTTCGAGAGTTTCGCGCCAATGCAGGACTACGATTTCACCTTTGCGTCTGATGCTGGAAATCTGGTGCGACCATGAAGGCAAAAAAAGATCCATCGCCCGAACAAATCGAGCAACTGACAGCAGAGATCCGCGCAACGTGGACAGCGGCGGAACGGCTCAGGCGGCTCAGAGCCGACTGGCGACCAATGTTCACTCGATGCGATGGCGAAAAACTCGAGATCGAAGCTGCGGACTATGAGCGGCATCATGAGCAGCGTGCGGAACTGCAGACTGCAGGAACGTGAAAAGTTTTTTTGACAGACAGACGAATGTTCTTACACTCTCACGAAGATTGGAATGTGAAGCAATGATCGACGAAGCAACAACGCCAAAAATGAAACTGATCCTGCATCGACTGGCAGACGCCGAACTTGGCGAACTTGTCGGATGGACTGCAGGCTTGGAAACGCGGCACGGCTGCGCAGCACCTCGATTCTGCTTATGGCTGGCGGAATCGGTGGTGGCGGAACTGAAACGACGAACTTCAGGCGGCGCGGTTGAAGCTGGATCACTGTCATTGCCAGCAATGGGGCCGCGTGAGGTCGGAATCGCTCTGATTGTCCTCAGTGGCAGAACTTACGCGCCACAGGGCAATTTGGTTGCGCAGTTCTTCGATGAAGTCCTGACGCATGTCATCGCACTGGCTGCGGTTCAATTGCACGAATTCGAAAACCTTTGTTGTGAAATCAATCAGAATGGAGCGACCAGCGATGAAGACTAATCACGATTTGCCGTGTAACGATGAAGCCGAAACTAAGTCACCAGCGATCGAACTTCTGGATCTGGAACAAGTGGCTCAAAGATACAAAGTCACGATCCGCAGTGTGCAAAACTGGGTGAAAATCAATCCAGCATTCCCGCAACCATTGAGATTCTCCCGTCGGATTGTCCGATGGCGACTGGCCGACTTGGAAGCCTTCGAAGCTGGCAAGCAATGAAATCATTCCCGGTGAGTATCAGATTCATGTGGTGGCAGTCCGTTGATTGCCAGAGCGACACAAGAACTGATGAAATCGGACGGTGAAAAAAAGACGGTTTGTGCCTCGTTAGTCGCAGCCGCAACGGTGTAAAAACAAACTGGTTCAAAATTGGAGAATTGAATTATGGACGTAAAAAGTAGCAAAATGAGTCCAGTCGAATTGCAGGCTGCAATTGACCAGTGTCTCTCGAAAATGGACTTGCTTGTCGCGACAGCGAAAAGCGAAGGGCGTGATTTTTCAGAGAAGGAGCGGGCTGAATTCGACACAGTCGAAAGTGAAGCACGTTTACTCAACGCGACTCGCGATCGAAAGCAAAAGTCCGATGAGATTCAGGCCCGCGTGAATGCTGGCGAGTTTGCCAACGTTCCAGATTTCCTCCGAACCGGTGGCGGCGGCGGCGGACCTCGTGCCTCATGGCAGACAGATTCGCGTGGTTGTCGTTATGCGATCCTGTCGCGTGAAGACAAGGCGACAAGCCTTTTGCCAAGCAAGTCGAGGAACGAATTCGGGCATTTCATTTTGGCGAAACTGTTCGGGCCTAGTGCCTCAACGCCTCAAAATGTAAGGGCTTCGCTAAGTGGCGACACGAACCATCTTGGCGGCGTTTTTGTGCCTGAGGAACTGTTCGGCGGCATCATCGACCTGGCACGCGCCAAGTCAGTTCTGATGCAAGCTGGCATGAGAACTCTGTTGATGAATTCCGATAGTCTGGTTGTCCCTAAACTGGGCTCGGATGTTGTCATTGCTTTGCGCGGTCAAAACGATGCAATCGCGGAATCTGATCCGACATTCGGTTCGGTTCGGTTGGTTGCGAAATCAGCTGCTTGCATGACACGGGTCAGCAGAGAATTGGTGGAAGACAGCCCTGAGATGCTGGCCGAAATGATCGGGCAACTTATGACGCGGTCGATGGCCACTACAATTGATGGCTGGGGTCTGGATGGTGCGGGTGGAACTGAACCGGAAGGTCTTTTCCTTCAGAGCGGCATCGGTTCAACTGGCAGCATCGGTCAAATTGATTGGACGGATGTAAACGCGGCAGCAGTGGCGATTGAAAAATTGAACCACACTCCCACCGCCATGATCCTGAGTCCAGAGCGATACGCGGATCTGTTCAATATCGAAACCGGAAACGGAACAACGGCAGCACGTGGCTGGCTCGATGTTCCACCCTCGTTGCGGAACGTGCAATTCCTTTCGACGACGAACTGTCCAAATGAAAAAGCAATGCTTGGCGACTTTTCGAAGTTCGCTATGGGATTGCGATCTAGCCCACTGGTTGAAGCAACGCAGGTGGGTGGCGATGCGTTTCAGAACCATCAGGTTTTGATCAAGATCACAGCCCGCCTGGATTTTGTTGCGTTGGACAGCGCGGCGTTTCATAGCCTGACAGGGTTAACATAAGAATGAGCACAACGGCTTCGCTGTCCGTCGTTACTGGCAGCGGGTCTTTAGTGCGGCAACGCGGGAGTGATGGCTGTAATCGGGTGGCCATTGCTCCCATTTGTCTTTCGGCAGACCCCGGGGCATTTTTCTAGGCGAGCCCGTTTAGGCGATATCTACGCCCACTCGCACATTTTTGTTGCTGTTTTCGAAGGGGGGGTCGCCACGCCCCTAGGGGTATGGCGAATGTTCAAACTCAGCCCTGGCGATAGCCTGAGCCTGCGCGTGTCTACGAATCCAACGAATGTCTTTTTGAGGTGAATCAAATGGCAGGCACTCCCGGACGTTCAGGCGGCAAGAATCGGAAGGTGAAGTCAGGCTCCTCGGACGGCAAGCCAACAACCCCGCGCCCACTGTCACCAACTGCAATGAAGCATTTCAAATGGCTGATCACGCGGCTCGGCGCGGGGCAGAAATCCTCCAACTGGCGACGGATCGACGGGGCACTTTTGGCGACTTTGGCCGAAGTGCTGGAGAGTCAGGAATCCGTTGCTTCCATGTTGACTGACTTGCCATCGTCTTTGGAATTGATTCGCCTTCGCAGTAATTTGGCAGGCCAGATGCAACGTCTAAGTGCCGTGGTTGGATTGTCACCAATCGACCGTGCGCGGCTTCCTGCGGAAGTGCCTGCAGACAAGGATGATCCGTTTCAAGCGATCATGCGACGAATGTCTTCAGGCAATTGAGCCAGATTCGGGCGAGTAAAGTATCGGCCAAACAATCGAAGGCCCTCCTGAGCGATCCTGAGCGATCGTTTCCAACGTGGAAGTCATTCGTGCCGCCGATCACTTCCAAAATGGTTGGAAGTCAAAAATTCACTTCCAACGGCTCGCCAGTGGTTGATTGAGATCCCAGGCCGATGATGGCACAATGTGTTCTGCGGGATAGGCTGATCCCCGACAAGTCGAACTCATCATTCGATTTCCCGCGTTTCACTCCGATGGCACTTCTGATGAAAGTGAATGCGATGGCTGACGAAATCAACGTCATTGTGGTGGATCGTGGACGGAAGTTCCTTTACCTGAGATATACCGATCCAGTCGACGGCAAAATTCATGAGAAGTCTGCAAAGACTCGCAAAATGAAGGCGGCTCAGGTGGCAGCGGGTGAGTGGCTCGCGGAATTGAATTCAACAGGACTGGCATCATCCGGGCTGGTTCGCTGGGAACAATTCCGGGAAGACTTCCGAGAAAACTACCTGAGGCACTACAGCGATTCATACGCCAACAATGTTGAGGGAAGCCTGAATGTTGTTGAGGAACTCATGAGCCCGGATACGCTCACGAGAATTTCCGAAAAGTGGCTTTCCCGGTTTCATTCGCTGGCGAAGAAACGCGACGTTTCCGCCTACACGGTCCGGAAGTATTTTCAGCATCTGCAGACCGCATTGAAATGGGCGAAAGAACAGGGATTGATTAAGTTGGTCCCAATGTTCCCAAAGCAGACGAAACAGACTCAGCGTGGAGCAAAGCTGATGAAGGGGCGGCCGATCACTGGCGAGGAATTCGATAGAATGCTGGCAGCGGTCGAAAAATCGCTTGTGTCTGCTCAAGTGGAGAAAACACCAGTTGAGACAACCACGAAGCCAAAACGAGCACCAGCGGCTTCACAGACTGCCAATCCTAAGGCGGCTGAATCGCTGCGGTATCTCATGAGAGGACTTTGGTTGTCGGGTTTGCGGCTCGGTGAGGCACTCAGTTTGACCTGGGACCAGTGGGCGGACGGAATCAGAGTCCGCGTGGACGAGGACAACGACGTCTGTCTAATGATCGACGGGGGTAATCAGAAGAACCGCCAGTCGCTCACCTATCCCGTGGTCGATGACTTTGCCGAATTCCTCCTGCAAACGCCGGAGAATGATCGGCAAGGCTTCATATTCAACGCGATGGGGCAAAATGGCAATGTGTCCCGGCGAGTTGATACCGTTTCAACGTGGATCGTGGACATCGGCAAGGCGGCAAAAGTCAAAGTCGATGAGAAGGACGGCTCAGAAAAGTTTGCCAGTGCTCACGATATCCGGCGGGCTTTCGGCACCAGGTGGGCAAAGATCGTCCCGGCCAGTCTTTTACAGCAACTCATGAGGCACTCAAACATTGAGACCACCATGAGATTTTACGTGAACATCACGGCCAAAGACACGATGAGTGAGATCCGGCGGCACGTTCGCAAGAATCAGGTGACACCTGAGGCGACAGATTCCGAGATGAATCAGAAAAGTTGAGTTTAGGTGACACTTCAGGTGACACTTGGCATTTTCAACAAAAAAAGGGGACTCGGTTTTTCACCAAATCCCCTGTTTTTATTGGTCTTTTTGAAAGCCGCCGAAAGGACTTGAACCTTCGACCTACGCTTTACGAAAGCGTCGCTCTACCAACTGAGCTACGGTGGCGTGAATTTGCTGGACACCAGTTCCCGGAGGATGGTTTGTCGCAAATCTTTGGCGGAACTCTAGCGTCGTTTTGGTCGCGGGGCAAGATCTGGAAACCGCAAGTTTTGCTTACTCCTGAGTTGCGGAGAGGCGGCAAACTTTCCATCGTTCGCGGGCTGCAGGCGGTTGGATTGGTCGGCATTCCGGCGGAATGCTGGCTTAAGCCAGCATTCCGCCGCGGATTTGAACACCAATGCCGACTGAAGTCGGCACCACGAATAAAATCAATACCTCGCTTAAGCCAGGCGGAACCAGCCTGGACAATTCGCGAAGAGGCCCTCGGAGCAACCACCATGGCGGAATCTCGCTCTCAGATTCTGGATCGACTCAGGAAAAAAATCGCCGCGGGAATTCCCATTATCGGTGGCGGAGCCGGCACCGGGATCAGTGCCAAATGCGAGGAAGCCGGTGGGATTGATCTGATCGTGATCTATAACTCGGGCCGCTATCGGATGGCGGGGCGAGGATCCCTTGCGGGCTTGATGCCGTACGGAAATGCAAATCAAATCGTTCGCGAAATGGCTTATGAAGTGCTCACAGCGGTCAAGACAACTCCCGTGCTGGCCGGAGTCTGTGGGACGGATCCGTTTATGTTGCGAGATCACTTCCTGAAAGATCTCAAGGAGTTGGGTTTTGCGGGCATTCAGAACTTCCCCACGGTTGGTCTGATCGATGGTGTCTTTCGAGCTAACCTCGAAGAAACTGGCATGGGCTTTCAACTGGAAGTCGACCTCATCGCGGCGGCTCGCGAAATGGACCTGCTGACAACTCCGTATGCGTTCGACAATGATCAGGCGGCGGCTCTGACAAAAGCCGGAGCTGACATCATCGTGGCTCACATGGGGCTAACGACCAGCGGCACGATCGGAGCATCAACCGCCATGACTCTGGAGCAATGCGTGCCTCGCATTGCCGAGATGACTCAGGCGGCTCGCGAAGTGAATAAAGACGTCATCGTGCTGTGCCATGGCGGGCCGATTGCGATGCCCGAGGACGCTCGGTTTATGATGAATGCGGTTCCGGCCATCAACGGGTTTTACGGAGCCAGCTCGATGGAGCGATTGCCAACCGAGATTGCTCTGACCGAACAAGTACGAAAATTTACTGCAATTCGGCGAGATGCGTGATTTTGAAAGATGACGGTTCCGGAGGATTGCGAAAGCGAAACAATGATGCGAGCCTGTTGACTGGTGGCGGCGCGGGATTTTTTTCTCGTGAGTGCTATCGAGGATAATTGTTTAGTCGCGTTAAGCCCCGAAGTGCTGCTGGGCAGGCAGGACCAACGGAGATCCGGAATGCTGGCTGAAGCCTGCACTACCGACGGATTGGCGATAAATCAGCAGGCCGGGTCGCCTGCGGCTTGCCGTTAAACGAAATACAAATTCAGACATAATCAGACATAAGTGGAACGACTATGATTGCTCCTTCGGAACAGCCTTCGTGTGAAGGAGTGCCGGAACTTGAAACACGCCCGGCCGATTACATTGCGCTGGCGCGGTATGGGCGAGTTCCTCAGGTGGCACGCTTTGCGGGGTTCGGATCGACTGTCCAACGAGCTGCTCAGATCGTTGTCAGCACGGATCGCGGCGAAGAAATCGCATTGGTGCTGCAGGTCACCGAAAACCGCAAGCCGGAAACTCCAGAGGGGATGACCGGCGAGGTCATTCGCATCGCCACAGACACTGATCTGGCGACCGCGGAAAAGAATCAACAAACGACAGAAGCAGCTTTTTCGGGTTGGATTGAACGATGCGGAAAATGGAAACTGCAACTGGAGCTGATTGACCTGGAGATGACTCTGGACAGCCGGCTGATTCTGTACGTGCTGAATGATCGCGGTGCCGAGACGACTCGTATGGCTTTACTGGCTGCTGCCGCAGGTTTGGGAATTGTGCATGTTCAACCTGTTGCTGCGGAAGGCGTTGTGCAGGCTTCGGGCGGTGGCGGTTGTGGAAGTTGCTCGAACCATTAGTGTGGCATTCCTGCCGTTATCGTTATGCTTGCGGCTTGTGGCATGAAGAACCAACGGACTACAGATTGTATGACGTTCGAGTGTGTCAGCCGTCATTGAAAAGGACCGTCTACTTTCGCCGACGATGGCAATTTGTCAGACTGTCGTGAACTGCCCACTGATCAATCCCGCCCCGCATATCGAGATTACCGCCATGCTCAGTTTCTGGGACCGTGATGCTCGTTCACGACGTCGAGAATTCCTGCAGGCCGGGGCATTGGGGCTGGGTGGTTTGCAGCTAACCGATTTGCTGCACGGGAAAGCCTGCGCTGACTCCGGCGGGTCCGTGTTGAGAGACAAGGCCGTCATTTTTCTGTTTCTGCATGGCGGGCCGAGCCAGACGGAAACATTTGACCCGAAGATGACAGCGCCGGTGGGAATTCAAAGTGCGACCGGCGAAGTGCAAACGAAGATTCCGGGGATCACATATGGAGGCAGCTTCCCAAGACTGTCTGCACTGGCGGACAAGTTTTCCGTTGTTCGTTCCTTTGTTACCGGCGATGGCAATCATGACATCAAGCCGATCGTTGGACGCGACACGCTGAATGCCAATCCTGGCTCTCTGTATGCACGAGTGGCGGGAACGAATCGGCCGGGTAGCGGAATACCGACCAATGTCGCATTGTTTCCGCAGGCTGTCGTCGAGGGTGCTCAGCCAGCCGTTACCAGTTTTGGCGACTTTACCTCGGCTGGAATTCTGGGCAATGGTTACCGTCCGTTTGTTCCGGGCGCGCAAGGTGAAGCTCAGGAGAACATGCGACTGCAGTTCGATCGCCTTCGACTGGATGATCGGCGTCATTTGTTAAAGCGGCTGGATCTGATTCGCCGTTCAATGGATCAATCAGGAGTAATCACGGGGCTGGATCGAATTCAGCAACAGGCCTTCGACACCATCGTCGGTGGAGTTGCGGAGGCCTTTGATTTGTCGAAGGAGCATCCGGAGACGATCGCACGCTACGACACGGCTTCGTTACTGCGTCCGGACGACATCAATCGCCGCTGGAACAACCATAAGAATTATGTCGACAATGTTCAGAGTCTGGGCAAGCTGTTGTTGCTGGCACGTCGGCTTTGCGAAGCGGGGTGCGGGTTTGTCACGGTTACGACAAACTTTGTCTGGGACATGCATGCGGATGCGAATAATGCGGGCGTGGAAGAAGGCATGCGTTATATGGGAGGGCCACTGGACCATGCCCTTTCAGCCTTCATCGAAGACCTTTATCAGCGGGGGTTGGACGACCGCATTATGTTGGTGGCGTGTGGTGAGATGGGCCGGACGCCACGAATCAATGACCGTGGCGGACGAGATCACTGGGGCGGACTGGCACCACTGTTGATCACGGGCGGCGGATTGAAAATGGGACAGGTTGTGGGCCAGTCGACTCGTGATGCCGGCGAAGCGGCCTCAAGCCCTGTTCGCATTCCTAATCTGATATCCACTGTGCTGCACACACTGTTTGATGTGGGGCAACTGAGACTTCAACCCGGCCTGCCTCGTGATCTGACTCAGCAAATGGCCGCTGTAGAACCTATTCACGGATTGTGAGGCCATGGCGAAGTAAGTAATGGCTGTTGATCGTATTGGTTGTTATAAAACGAGACGGCATTGAGAGATCAATTCGATGCGTTTTGCCGAGTCGTTCTGTGCGATGGCACTTCGAGTTGCTGCAAAAGCAACAGGGGATTCCGAGACCAATCGAGAAATCCGGCCCGGTTCATTCACCTTTCAATGGTTTTTCTGTCTACTTCTTCCCGCATTTGCCGTGCTGAGCATACAAGACACTCCTGCGGACATATCCACTGACGGGTTTTTGATATGAGTACTGATGACCAGTTGAAACAGCAACTGGATGATTTTCGGAAAGACTTCCACAAACTGCGGTCAGAGATTTCCCGGGTTATCGTTGGGCAGACCGAGATCCTGGACGATACGCTGATCTCGTTGATTGCTGGTGGCCATGTGCTGCTGGAAGGTGTGCCTGGGCTGGGCAAAACACTGACCGTCAGAACTCTGGCGGATGCTCTGCATCTGGATTTCCACCGCATCCAGTTCACGCCCGACCTGATGCCGGCCGACCTTGTGGGGACTCAGGTCATTGCCGAAACCGCTGACGGCCGCAAGGTCTTTGAGTTTCAGAAGGGCCCGCTGTTCGCCAACGTGCTGCTCGCCGACGAAATCAATCGCGCGACTCCAAAGACGCAGTCCGCTCTGCTGGAAGCGATGCAGGAACATTCTGTGACGGTCGCCGGAGTAACGCATCGCCTGTCAGAACCGTTCTTCGTCATGGCGACTCAGAATCCACTGGAAATGGAGGGCACGTATCCTCTGCCCGAAGCGCAGTTGGACCGGTTCTTTGTGAAGCTGCTGGTGAAATATCCGAAGGTTTCTGACCTCGAAACGATTCTCGATCGCACCACAGAGAACTTCAAGCCCCATGCTAACGCCGTGCTCACCGGCGAACGCATTCTCCAGATGTCTCAACTGTCCCGGTTGATTCCAATCGCCGCTGACGTGCGACGCTATGGGATTGCCCTGGTTGTGGCGACTCATCCCGATCATGAACTGGCCTCTGCCGCCGCGAAGAAATACGTTCGCTACGGAGCCAGTCCTCGCGGTCTGCAGGCACTGATTCTGGGTGCCAAGATTCGAGCAATCCTGGACAATCGATACCACGTTGCTCGTGACGATCTGCGAACCATGGCACTTCCAGTTCTGCGGCATCGCATGATTCTGAACTTCGAAGGTCAGGCAGAGGGCATCAGTACTGATGATGTCATCAGGAAGCTCATGGCCGACGTCAAGGAAGATGCTCTGACCAACGTGTGAAGTCTACGAGCGTCGTATGGAACTCGTTCAATGTTGTTTCCTCCCGACTTTTTGACTCGTCTGGAATACCTTTCGATTATTTCGAAGCGGGTCTTTCGCGGTCAGTTGCTTGCGCAGCGACGTACGACGCAGATGGGGTCAGGGATTGAGTTTTCAGATCACCGTGAATACAACAACGGCGACGACCTGCGATATCTGGACTGGAACATTTACGCACGGCATGGCGACCTTTTACTGAAACGATTTCAGGAAGAACAGGATCTGCATGTTTATCTGATGCTGGATTGTTCTCGCAGCATGGCGTTCGGCGATCCCTCCAAATTCGATTTGGCTCGACACCTGGTGGCGGCTTTGGCTTACATCGCGCTGGCGGATCTGGATCGAATAGCGATCGTGGCTTACGCTGATGGCATCATCGCGGAACTTCCGGTCACTCGCGGGAAAGCTCGCATCCTGCCGATCATGAAGTTTCTGGAAGATTTGCCAACAACCGGTCAGGGGACGAATCTGGACAAGGCCGTTCAGGGCTTGATTCATCGAGGAGCCAGAACTGGGCTGTCCATTGTGGTCAGTGACCTGTTCGACGAAAACGGTTTTCAGCGAGGATTAGATCAGTTTCGCTATCGACGCTTCGATGCTCACGTGTTGCAGTTGCATGATCCGGCCGAGGCTGATCCGGCGTTGCTGGGTGACGCGGAACTTGTCGATGTCGAAACCGAGTCCGTGCGGAAGGTAACAGTTACAGAAAGCAGTCTGCGGACTTACAGGAAACTGTTTGCCGAGCATCAGTCGGCGGTACGCGACTATTGCCACACCTACAATCTGGGCTGCACTCAGACGCCGTCGACGTATCGCTTTGACGAGATCATCATGCGGATGATGCGGGAAACCGGGGCTGGGCGTTGAAATAGGCCCGGCCGCCAAAATATGCAGGACAATTGCCAGGAAACTGGTGACTCGAACCGTCGCGTTTCGCCAATCTGCTGATATGGTCCGCGTTTTTCGGCCGGAAGACAGGATCTCACGAATCCGGCGACATTGGAGAGTGCTCCATTTCTTATAAGATACGCACTGTGCGTCCATCTGAAAAACAAGCCCCTTAAGCCCTCTGAAGCCGATCGTCATGGCCAAGCTGGAAATCGTTCATTACCCTCATCCCGCATTACGCTGGAAGTCGCGCGAACTGACGAAGATCGACGCCGAGCTGGAGGACATGGTTCAGCAGATGTTTGACCTGATGTACGCGGCTCGCGGAATCGGTCTGGCCGCGAATCAGGTGGCTCTGCCTTATCGCATGTTTGTGATCAATCCTTCGGGCGACAAAGACAGCAAAGAGGATGAGATGGTGTTCATCAATCCTCAGATCAGTCGTCGCAACGGCAGCGAAGAGGATCAGGAAGGTTGTCTCAGTCTTCCTGAAATCTACGCCCCGGTGACGCGAGCCACTCGCGTTGTCATTGACGCATTTGACCTGTCCGGGCAGCAGTTTGAGATGGATCTGGAAGAGTTGGATGCTCGCGTTGTCCAGCACGAATACGACCACATCGAAGGCATCATGTTTACGGATCGAGTGGCCCCGGGGCCGTTGGCGAAGGTTCAGCCTCTTATCAGCGATCTGGAGATGCAGTTCCGAAATCGGCAGAAGGAAGGCACCGTGCCCTCGGATGACCAGCTGAAGGCTCAGCTCCTGGCACTCCAGAAGGCTCGAACTGGCGGCTGAGTCTGCTAAACTGCGGCGGCAGTGCTGATTCTTTTGCAGAACACTAATTCGTTTAACGGCAAGCCGTAGGCGACTGCGATTGAGTGACACTGACGCCTGCGGCTTGCCTTGAAGCGACGGGGCGTACTCCGGCACTTGTTCATCAGACAACACCTGAAATCTTTGTTCGAAATATCACGTCATGACTTCAACTCTCTTTGATCTCACGGGCGAAACCGCGGTCGTACTTGGTGGCACTGGAGTGCTCGGTGGCGGCATGGCCTCATCGCTGGCAGCAGCCGGGGCAAAAGTTGCTGTCGTGGGACGAAATGCAGATCGTGGACAAGCCCGAGTTCGGGAGATTGAAGCCGCTGGCGGAGTTGCGTCGTTTCATTCCGCAGATGCTCTGGATGCAAAATCACTGACGGATTGTCGAGATGAAATCATCAGTAAGCTTGGCTCTGTCACCATTCTGATCGCCGCTGCGGGTGGAAATCGACCTGATGCAACATTGCCGCCGGGCAGCGACTTCTGCAAACTGTCTCGCGATGGCTGGAATGGCGTCTTTGATCTGAATCTGGTTGGCGGTGCCTTGTTGCCGGCACAGGTCTTCGGTGAGACCATGTTGGCTCAGAAAAAGGGCAGCATTATCAACATTGCGTCGATGGCCGGTATGATTCCTCTGTCACGAGTTGTGGCCTATTCTGCAGCGAAGGCGGCCGTGATTAATCTGACGAAGTTTCTGGCTCGTGAATGGGCGACCAGAGGCGTGCGAGTCAACGCCATCAGTCCGGGCTTTTTCCCGGCTGATCAGAATCGTGCACTCCTGTTCAAAGAGGATGGTTCGTATACCGAACGAGGCGGCCAGATTATTGGACATACTCCGATGGCTCGTTTTGGCGAAAGCCACGAACTGGCCGGAGCTGTGGTCTGGTTGGCGTCGCATAAGGCTTCGTCGTTTGTGACGGGGCAAAACATCGTTGTGGATGGAGGATTTTCTTCGACAACGATTTAGGGATTTGCCAGCGGAGAAGATTCTGGAGTCTCCCGCGGCCGCTGAGGCGTTCTCGCTTCGGCAATGAGTGAATAATCATCACGGAGGATCGACAATTTCAGCGGCAGTTCTGCCGAATGGGTTTCGATCATGGTGACAAGTACATCAAAGTCCAGAAAAGCATTGCGAGCCTTCTCGACCAGCCGCAAGATGTCGGCCGATCTGCGAAAAGCGATCACCGCTGATGATGTGGAAGCGTTTCATGAGGTATTCCTTCAGGAGCTATCTCGGCCGCTCAAGCGTATTCGCAAGCAACTGAGTGAAAGACCTTTGTTAGCTTTGTGGTCGGAAAGCTCCATCGAGCTGGCTGGTCGTGAACGTGAACTCGCGGCTGCTCTGGATGAGATAGCGGATCGTTCTTCGCCACGAGGACGACGTAAGAACAAGAAGGCTCGTGAAGAATCTCCTTACGAAGAGATTGTGGCTAACTGGCTGATAGAATCGGCAGGCGTGCCGGGCCCGTGGGAAACGATTGTGCTGGCGGAGATCCTGCTTCGCGAAGGGCATCGCATCTCTGCCGAACGCTTCGTGGAAACATTGACTGCTCTTGCAGAAGGCATGCAGCGAGAAACTCTGGGAGGACTTTTCGAAGGGACTGAGTCAGAGAACTCCACAAGTGATCCGATTCGCCAGATGATTCTGACCGGGGAGAGTCGCTGGCTCTGCGGTCTTCTGCTGAGTCCTCTGCAGACGGCTCAGCCAATCCAGAAGTCCGGCTCAGAAGCTCTGGAGAAAGTACTGAAAGACTGTACCGACTCCGATGGTGTGGTCCACGGCTCACTGCTGAAGCGTCTTCCCGACTGGCTAACTCCGCTGGCCCGATCACTTTTCTGGGCGGACGCTTTCGAACAGTCGTTGTGGAATGAAGAATCACAGTTGCGTCTGGATGCCTTGATTGAGCGAACGGCCATGCTGGTTCTTCCCGCGTCTGAACATCGCTCCGGGGAAGACGTACCAGAAACATCCGCACCGACTCTCCATCAGGTGCTGGAGTTGCTGCTGTTAAATTCCGGCACAGAATGGCGGAAGCGGATCGAGCGACTGCTGAAAGGATGCCAGGAACTGCCACCAGAAGAGGTTCCTCGTCCGAAGAAGTTCAAGAAGAAGAAATCCGAAGATGACGACGCAACAGCGAAGACTGATTCGGAATCAAAACCAGCCAAAGGCGCAAAGCTGCCCGCGGAGAAACTGCAAGCCGGGAAGCCGAAGCTGTCGGCATCATGGGAATCCGACCAGTCGTGCCTTGCGGTTTTGCGATCCAGCCTTGAGCCAGACGCCGACGTCGCCACGCTGGAGTGGCATTCGAGCGATGCACAGATCATGCTGGCTGCGGCAGGAATGCCCATCTTTTCCGGGTTCTGGAACTGGTCCGTACGTGTCGATGACGTGGCGGTTCCTGCTCCAACGACATGGAAGTGCAGTTGCTGGTTCCTCGATCCTGAAACCGTCTTTGTGGAACTTGAAGGTGAAGATTCAGCCGCGATCAAACGCGTTCGACAGGTGCTGCTGGCTCCACATGAACGCTTCGCCATTCTGACTGACAGCGTGACCTGCAAAGATCCAAATCGTAAAGTGCAACTGGTCACTTCACTGCCTCTGACCGACGGCAGCGTCTGTGCGATCGATTCGGTGACTCGGGAAGTCAACATTCTGATCGGATCACGTTCGGTGAGAACATTCCCGGTCTGGATGGAAGATGATCGCATTCAGCATACGCTGGGCAGTTATCGTGAACATGACGGTCAGTTGGAACTGTCTGGCATCGGCCGTGGTGGTGTCACGCTGCCTCTGGCTCTGGACTGGCATCCGCGTCGTGTCGATTCACCCGCCGACTGGGCTCGCCTGACCGTCACGGAATCTCGCCGAGTTGTTCATGAAGACGAAGCAGCTGGTTACCGAATTCGAATCGGTGATCATCAGGTTCTGATCTATCGCAGTCTGGTGGCTGGTAAGAACAGTCGAGCAGTGCTTGGGCTGCACACCTGGGACGAATCGGTTTACACTCGAGTCCCCAACAAACCAGGTCCGCTGGAGCCTTTGGTAGAAGTCGAAACGCCGGAATAACGTTGACTCTTCATGTAGTGGCCATAAGGTTCGTAGTGCTGGCTTCAGCCGGCTATCGTTCGCATTGCGCAGTCGAGCCTCAAAAAGGCATGCTGCTGAAAGCCTTCAGTGCCGTAGAAGCTACGCTCTGTGTTCAAACAGTTCCGTTGCCACATTGCCGAAGATGTCCGTGAGTCGGAAGTCACGACCCGCGTGGCGGAAGGTCAACCGCTTGTGATCAAGCCCCAGCGCATACAACAACGTGGCATGGAAGTCATGCATATGCATCGGGTTTTCGACGGGATGAAATCCGAAATCATCCGTCGATCCATAAGTCAGACCACCCTTAACACCTCCGCCCGCCATCCACATCGTGAATGCCGCCGGATGATGATTGCGGCCGTCACCATTCTCAACCGTTGGCGTTCGCCCAAATTCTGAGCCCCAGACAACCAGCGTGTCTTCCAGCATTCCTCGTTGCTGCAAATCGGTTAACAATCCTGCGATGGGCTTGTCGACCTGCGCACATTCTTTAACGAGGCCTTCGTTATTCCTGGTGTGATGATCCCACGTATAATCCGTTGACACCTGAATGTAGCGAACGCCTTTCTCGGCGAACTTCCGCGCGAGCAGGCATTGGCGTGCGAAGTTGTCGGTCGGCTGAGCATCCACACCATACAGCTTCAATGTCTCCGGAGATTCATCCGCCAGACTCAGAATCTGCGGCACCGTCGACTGCATCCGATACGCCAGTTCATAGCTGGCAATCAAACCCTCGATACCCTGATCTGCCACGGACTTCCGGAGATGCTGCTGATTCAACGCCTGAATCAGGTCCAGTTGCTCTCGCTGAGCAGATCGGTCGATTTTCGGATTGGAGATATTCGCCATCCTGGCATTGGCAATCGGAGTCTCTGCAGATCCGATCGCGGTACCCTGATGCACGGCCGGAAGAAATGCACTGCCATAATTCTGAACTCCTCCGTGTCCTCGCGGAGGGGAGATAGTGACGAAACCAGGCAGATTTTCACTTTCTCCACCAAGCCCATAACTGACCCATGCACCAACGCTCGGACGGACGAGATTCGAGTTACCCGTGTGCAGATTCAGCAGTGCTTCGCCGTGCGCGGATCCGTCGGTATGCATGGATCGAATAACACACATGCGGTCGGCGTGCTTTGCGACATTCGGAAACAACTCACTAATCCAGACGCCGCTTTGCCCGTGCTGCTGATACTTGAACGGCGACCCCAGAATTGTTCCGCCCGGAGGCTGCCTGCCACCAAACGCTTCCGGAGTAACCGCCTTACCTGCGAAGTCGTTGAGACGCGGCTTGTAGTCGAACAGATCCACATGACTCGGTCCGCCCCACATAAACAGAAAGATCACTCGCTTCGCCGACGCGGCAAAATGCGGAAGCCGATCAACAGTGTTCATCGACGCAGCGCCTGCCTGCAGCGCGGCCTGTCCAGCCATCGCCGCAAGCCCCACCTGCGCAAACCCGGCCGCACTGCGAGCCAGCATTGAGCGGCGATTCATGGAGTTATAGAAGTTGAAGCAGTTCATCTTTTACTCCAGATACTGAAATCGACTTGAGGCAAACAAGGCATGACAAGCCATGGCCAATGCTTTCAACGACGCTTCCGCATCGCCGGCCGTTTGCAAACGAGATTCCGTCTGCTGAAGGTAGGAGAGCATGGCCTGTTGCTCATTGTCGTTTGCACCATCGCTCACAATCAACTGAAACATCCGCTGAATGCGAGTCTCCATCGGCTGACTGGCAGTTTCGGACAGAATTCGCCGAGCCGTGATCTCTGCGGTGGCCATCACCATCGCATCGTTCAGCATGAATAAACCCTGAGTCGGCACAGTGGTTTTGGGACGAGCACCAGTCGTTGTGTGAGGATTTGTAAAATCAAACGCTTCGAAAATCTCCGGCAGATCATTGCGAATCACCGGTAGATAAACGCTGCGACAATTATAGTCCGTCTTTCGCCGCACCGGATTGCTTCCGACAGCGGTTGCCTGATCACCCAGATACGCCACGGTCGACTCCATCGGCGCCAATTCCAGCGTTCCGGCCGCGGCCAGCATCGAATCACGTAATGACTCCGGATCCAGACGCCGCCGATTGGCTCGCCACAACCTGATATTCTCGGGATCTTTATCCGAATTGGCGGGCTCATAATGACTGTTCAAAGCAAACGTGCGACTCAGCACAATCCTGCGAATCAGCTTCTTGAATGACCACCCATCCTGAATCAGTTCACTGGCCAGATAATCCAATAGCTCCGGATGACTGGGCGTTTCTCCTGTCCGTCCGAAATTGTCCACCGTGCGAACAAGTCCGCGGCCGAGCAAGTGATGCCAAATCCGATTCGCCTGAACTCGCGCCGTCAGTTGCCCCGATCGACGTGAACCATCTGTCAGCCACTGAGCGAATTCGATGCGACCGCTTTGCTTGTCCGGCAACGGAGTGATTGCGTCGTCATAAAGAACCCGCAGGAAGCCTCGTTGCGTCGTTTCACCGGGAGCATCAAACTTGCCAGCGATGCGAATCGTTTCGTTGACAGGCGTTTCCAAATCCATAGGCATCATCGCGCGCGGAGGAATCTGCGGTGGATTGGCGAGCAGATCCTGCAGCTTCTTCAGCAATGCTTCCTGAGCGGCCAGGCGACTCTCTTTGGGCTGTGAAGCGTCTTTCGCGGTCTCGGCGAAACCATCGGCATCAGAGGCCAGCTTTGCTGCAATCGCCGTTTCATCAGCTTGCTTCAGAACTTCCAGAACGGCCTTTACTTTCTCCATCCGAGCATTCTTGCCGGGACGTTCTCGCCAATACGTTTCATAAGCTGCGTTCAGCTGATCGCCCTGTTCGCCGAGCCCCGCCAGTCGCTCCATGACGCGTTGTTCACCCAGCATGTAACGCTGCTCCATGACCTTCGTCGAAGTCAGGATGCCAGCCATGGCGTAATAATCCGCCGTTGGGATCGGATCGAACTTATGATCATGACATCGTGCACAGCCAACCGTTTGGGCAAGCACTGCTCGGCTGATGGATTCAAGCTGCTCATCGGCCACGTCCATGCGTTGACGATCCGGATTGACTCCCAGCAACACCTTTGGCCCCACGACCAGAAATCCGGCGGCAATTCGCTGCCGATCCCGTTGGTCAAGCGTTTCATAAGGCAGTAAATCGCCAGCTAATTGCTCCATCAAGAATCGATCAAACGGCAAATCCGCGTTCACCGCATCAATCACCCAATTGCGATACCGCCACGCTTCACGGAACAGGAAGTTTTCATCGAGCCCATTGGAATCCGCATATCTCGCGAGATCGAGCCAATGCCGTCCCCAGCGCTGGCCAAACTGCGGAGAAGCCAAAAGCTCATCAACCAGACGTTCCATCGCCTGCGGGATCGGAAGTTCCTGAAACTGTTGAATCTGAGTTTCTGTCGGTGGCAATCCCACCAGTTGAAAAGACGTGCGGCGAACCAATTCAATCGCCGCAGCATCGGCCACCGGATGCAGGTTCTCAGCCTCCAGTTTTGCAAGCACAAATCGGTCAATGTCTGAACGAGCCCACTCCTGATTCTGAACGGCTGGAACCATGGGCCGAGTCAGTCGCAGAAACGCCCAATGACTTTTTCCTGCGATGGGATCTGATGGATTCTCAATGACATTCGCATCAGCCGTCGCCGGAGCCGGCGCGCCCATCCTGACCCATGCGTCAAACTTTGCTATGTCTTCATCGTTCAGTCGTTCCGTTGGCGGCATCAACAGATCGGGATCGTTGTAATGCACAGCCCTGATCAGCAGGCTGGCGTCAGGGTCTCCCGCTACAACCGCAGCACCTCGATCACCACCACGCGTCCATGCGTCCGGTGAATCCAGTAAGAGACCACCTTCCTGTTTTCCGGCCTTCAACGAATGACAAGCATAACATCGCTGGACCAACAGCGGACGAATGTGCGTTTCAAACCAGGCGATTCCATCGGCTTCAGGTTTTTCCGAAGCAGCGTTTTCCTGCGCCGACGCAATTGAATCCATCGATACGACAAGAAAAATGAAGATTGTTCGAGAATACATCTGTGAATCGATTCAGGAAAATATTCGGCCGGTGTGGCATCTCAGACCAGGATCTTTACGGAACAACAATGCATCGAAACCCGGTATGAAAGGCGCCGGTGTCTTCTTCGCCTTTCATGCGAGCAGTCACGCGATAACCAACACAGTATTGATCGCTGCACATGAACGATCCACCGCGTTGAACGCGTTTAATGATACCTGGTTCCTGTGGGTCGAGGCTGGATGTGGGGCCGGGAGGATTGTGGGTGGGACTCTCTGAATAATACTCGAGCTGATAGTAATCTGCACACCATTCCCAGACGTTGCCGGAGATATCGAACAGACCGTAATCATTGGCCGGAAAACTTCGAACCGGAGCCGTACGTGTAAACCCGTCTTCTCCGATGTCTTCAACGGGAAATTCGCCCTGCCAGATATTGTGAAGCCATTTGCCGTCCGGATTACGCTCATTGCCCCAGGGATAAGTATCTTTTGAATGACCTCCCCGTGCCGCATACTCCCATTGAGCTTCTGTCGGCAGATGCTTGCCCGCCCACTTGCAGTATTCCTGAGCATCCAGCCAGCTCACATGAACCACCGGATGATCCATACGATCTTCAAGATTTGAACCGGGGCCCTCCGGGTGTTTCCAGTCAGCTCCGGGCACATACTGCCACCAACTATAAGCTCCTTTAGCCGGATCAATATCCTTACGGCTGTCTAATTGCAGACTACAAATCGAACCCGGCTTATTGAATTCCGGCAGGATCTCGACATTCTCAAGGTCCGAGCCTCGCTTAATGCTTCGCAGTTCAGGAGCACGTTCGGCGGTTGTGATGTAACCGGTCGCATCCGTGAAGGCTTCGAAATCCGCATTCGTCACTTCCGTGGCATCCATCCAGAAGCCGTCAAGCTCGACTTCATGCGGAGGAAACTCATCCGGCATTGTGTCGATCTCTCCCATCATAAACTTACCGGGCGGAATCCAGACCATGCCTTTGAGGCGAGGATCCTCGGAGACCACAGGCGGCTTAACCTCAGGCAGTGGATCGGCCGGCTGAGCTGCTGTGCTTTCCGCGTTGCCAGTCTGTGAAGCAGTCTCCATCGAGCCGGAATCCGTTCGCACGCTCAACGTCAGGGATGCCACCAGGCTCAGTACTGCCAACAGAAAAACGCTCGCAGCGATCACAGGATTTTTCAAGGAGCCACCTCACGACAATTCAACCGAATAACAAAAGAGAATGCGACAGGTTCAGCTCTGAGATGCCAAACGAAGTCGGAAATCTTCTTCTCGCATCACAACCCTGAACTTCAGCGGGGATTTGCTGCAATCCCGCCCCCAACGCGTCAGCGAGGGATTGCGATTCTGCGTTAGGAAAGCTCTTCCCCGGAATCCCTCGCTGACGCTTCGGGTTGTGATAAATCCCTCTGTTTTTGGAAGCTTGATCAACCGAAGGTCTGAAATTCGCAACTTCAAAACTCACGCGTCGGGTTGGGATTCCGGACCGAAGTCAGCATCACGTAGACAAAGGCAGCAGCTTGCGAAGGGTTGAAACGGCTCGACAAACATCGTCTGCTCGCTGATCACCGCCCGTGCGTTCGATGCAGATCCAGCCGGGATAATTGGCTTCGACGAGTGTCGGCAGGAGTTCCAGCCAGTCGACCGATCCATCTCCCAGAGGCGTCTCGATACCGCCACCGTCAACGTCTTTCTGAGCATCCCGGGCACGCATGTAGCCGAACGACTGATACAGGTCGCGAAAAAGCTTCACCGGCCGAGACCCGGTCATGACACAAATAGCCGGATCAAATACGAGGGCCACAGGACCCGCTTTAATCCGATCCAATAGTCGTGAGATACGATTGGCATCGTAGTTGGCCAACTGCAACTGCAGAGTTGCTCCTTCGCGACTTCCGACGGCCACGAGATCGTTGATAATATCGCACAGCATTTCAAACTGCCGGCTCTCCGATAGCCCTGCAGACTTAATCAGACCAGCCGCAGGTGCAAAGGAAAACGGATTGCGGAGCGAATCGACATCATCGTTTGAGGGGCCGTTGCCTGATCCACTCGAGTCAGTCGCTGGTTCAGCGGCATCGGGATCCGGAATCCGGCCAACTCGCACCAGCACTTCGCAGGTTCCCAGCTTGCGAACCATTCGCATCGCGGAGCGAATTCCATCCAGCCGCTGGTCCAGAGATTTCTCGTCATACAGCGAATGCCGTGAAGGATAACTCAACCCCGCGACAGTCATTTGATGCTCTTCCACGTAGAGCCTGAGTTGTCGCAGTGCGGTCTCGGAAAATTCTTCCGCACGAATCTCCGACCGCGCGTTCAGCCGCAAGCCCTGGACCGCATTCTCTGCCGCCAGTTCGATCGCTCGCCGCAAGGGCTGCCCAAAGTCTTCCGTGGCCACAGCCAGTCGAAGTGACATCCGAAAACTTACTCCTGAAGAAACACAGATTCGCGAGGATTCCATTGAACGCTATCAATGATAGCAGCTTCAGATTCCTCTGTCAGTTTTCAGAATACTTCAGCATCGAGCGTCTAAGGGGACCAGACGGCGGGGAGCGTTCTTGAACCCGTATCAAAACCGTAGCTGAGCTCGTGAGAGCTCAGAAACCACTCCGAATTCTCACGAATCCGGCTACGTGTGCATGTTTTGTCAGGCACTCTTACTCTCAACACCATCCCGGTGATTCACTCGCTGAGCGGCGGAGCTGATGATGGCTTCGACCAACTGCTGGTACGCCATCCCGGTTTTGGTCGCGATCATCGGCAGGTCAGAATGTTCGGGATGCAGCCCGGCCAGAGGGTTGGCTTCGATAAAGCTTGGCTGACCATTGCCATCGGAACGCAGGTCGATACGACCTCCATCACGGGCCTTCAGAGCTTTCCATGACTCCAGAGCGATACGTTCGGCTTCGGCGACTTCCGCGTCGTTCGACGAACTGACCAGATCGTAGCGAACGAGCTCTTCGCAGCGTTCCTTGTTAACATAGCTGTAGGCTCCTGGTTCGGCATCTGCCAGCAATACGATCTCAAGGGTACCCAGCACGCGAGCTTCGTCGCCGGTGCCAAGAATTCCAACGGTGAACTCGCGACCACAGAGATACGTTTCCACAAGAACCGGCTGCCGAAATTTCTCCAGGAGGCTCGTACAGACTTCGCGAAGTTCATCGACAGAGGAAATACATGACGCAGGTGAAACGCCCTTACCGGTCCCTTCGGCGATTGGCTTCGCGAACAATGGGTAAGGAAGATCAACATTCTCAACATCAGAGATCTGCTCAACCACCGCGAAGCGAGCTGTCGGCAGTCCGGCCTTTTCTACCAGAGTCTTCGTAAGGCCCTTATGCAGACACACGGCCATTACGACCGGATCAGCAAACGTGCAGGGGATTTCGTAAGCTTCCAGCAAGGCCGGAACCTGAGCTTCGCGAGCGATCCCGTGCATGCCTTCGCAAATATTGAAGACCAGATCCCAGCGATCTCCCGTGGCCAGACGTGTCACTAATTGTCGAATATGCCCAATGCGATCTGTTTCGTGACCGAGACTGCGAATGGCATTCTCAATCGAATCGATGGTATCAGCGCGATCAAATTCGGCGGTGGCTTCTTCGTCATATCCGGCCGCCAGATACTCGTCTCGCAGGTCGTAGGTCAGCCCAATCTTCATCGCACGTCTTTCAGAGCCACAGTCTGGTCATCAGCGTTGCCTGTTTGTTGCAGTTTTCAGGCGAAGCGTAGCAAAACCCATTGAATCTACGATGGCTGATATTGCGGCTGGAGATCAGGATTCGCACATTTCTTCATAAAGCTGAGCCCGAAGTCGCTCGGCTTCGTCTCGATCCATCCCCAGCGTTGGCAGCAATTCGGCCCTCGGTGCAAGCAGCTCCAGCGGACATCCGGAAGCCGGCTGAGCTGTCAGACCTTTGGCGGTGTAGTCGAACGGATAGAGACGGCAAACGATCGGCCGATTCTCTACGGGAAGGCGGCAGCCCGCTGGCCCAAGGAAGAAACAGTCGCCGTTGTTGACCTGCTTGAGCACTCGACGAGTTCCATCAGGCCGAAACACGTGCTTGTGCCAGAACGGATCCTCGATCTGCTGGTCATACACCGGATAGCCGGGAGCCCTGAATTCCGTGAACTCAACACCCTCTGCAAACGGCTGAATCCTTCGCACGTCGGCCAGCGAAACGTAAATCTCTGAATCCTGACAGCACGTCCGCTGATGTCGCGAACAACGTACACAAAGAAATTCCTCAGCCATGAGACGATCCTGATCCTTCTGTCCGGCGAACTGATCCTCGAAATTCGTGGACGAATTGTATCGTGAACGAATTCAGTGTCGATTCTTTGGTGATCTCGTCTCAATCATGCGACCAGAAATGTGCTGTTTGGTTTTCAGCGGTGCCGTCAGACGTTAAAACATGCGTTCCCGCCCCTTACTCTGTCACTGCCAGGAAAACGGTTAGTTAAACTCACCAATATGTGGCACCTCACAATTGGTTCCTGCCCCCCGGTTTCCAGGCCATGGACATCCTTCCGTTGGAGTGAATGAAGATGAATCGCGTGTCTACGCTGTGTGTTTTCGTTGGATTGTTGATTGGGGCGATACCTGAAGGAAACGGTCAGGATGTCAAAGGTGCCGCGCCGGCAACGGCGACACTCAGGCATTCTGATTTAAGCGTCTATCAAGCCGACGATGGAACATTAAAGCCTATCCGCACAGCGGAAGACTGGGCGATTCGTCGCAAGCAGATTCTGGCCGGGATGCAGGAAGCGACAGGCCCGCTTGCTCCACACCAACAGCAGCCGGCCTTCGACATCAGGATTACCGAAGACATCCGTATCGAAGGCGTGCGACGCCTGACGATGACGATTGCCATCGACGAATCGGATCGACTGCCTCTCGACCTGTATCTTCCCAAATCCGTTGCCGACTCCGTCGACGCAGGGAAACTTCTGGACGCTGAAGGCACCGCGAAACTGGCCGCGATGGTGGCGTTGCATCCGACCGGTCCTGCCGGAAAACGCATTGTCGCCGGCGAAGGCAAGGCTGGTCGGCAGTATGGCGTCGAGATGGCTCAGCGAGGCTATGTCGTAATCGCTCCGGACTATCCATCGTTCGGCGAATATGAAAAGTACGATTTCACGGGCGACAAGTACATTTCGGGAACCATGAAGGGCATCGTTAATCACATGCGCTGTGTGGATCTGCTGTCGGCTCTGAAGTTTGTGGACGCAGAACGCATCGGAGCGATTGGGCACTCGCTCGGTGGGCATAACGCGATTTTTCTGGGCGTCTTTGATGAGCGTATCAAAGTGATCGTTTCCAGTTGCGGCTGGTGTCCGTTTCACGATTATTACGGCGGCAAGATCGCAGGCTGGACAAGCGATCGATACATGCCACTGCTAAAGGACAGGTATGAACTGAATCCGGATCTGGTTCCGTTCGACTTCTACGAACTGGTTGCCGCTCTGGCTCCGCGAACATTTGTTTCTGTCTCACCAGTTGAGGACGCCAATTTCGACATCAACGGTGTGAAGAAAGCGATCCCTGTTGCGGGTTCGATTTATGCCTTGTTGAAGGCTCGCAGTGAACTGATTCTGCTGACGCCGGATTGCGATCACAATTTTCCCACGGACATGAGATTGCAGTCTTATGGCGTGATGGATCGAGTGCTCAAGCATACGCCGGATGCATTCGAACCGGACTACGCCGCCGAGTTGCCTCGTATTGCGGCTCATGAACCGGCCGATGCCATGTCCACTTTTCAGTTGGTCGATGGTTTTGAAATGCAGCAGATCGCTTCCGAACCACTCGTAACGGATCCGGTCGCGATGTCGTTTGATGCCGATGGACGGTTGTTCGTCGCGGAGATGCGTGACTATTCCGAACAGGATAAGGAGGCTCTTGGAGCCATTCGAGTGTTGCTCGACACTGACAATGATGGCAAGTTCGACAAGAGCCATGAGTTCGCTCAGGGGCTGAGCTGGCCGACCGCGATTATCTGTGCCAACGATGGTGTGTTCGTCGGAGCGGCGCCAGATCTTTACTTCCTGAAGGATACCGACGGCGACTTCAAAGCCGACGCGAAAGAACTGGTCTTTACCGGGTTCGCTCGCAACAACGTTCAGGGACTGATTAACAGCTTTCATTGGGGACCGGACAATCGTATTTATGGTTCTGCAAGCACCGTTGGTGGTTCCATTACGAGCCCAAAGTATCCGGACCGCAAGGCTCTCGAATGCCGCGGACGTGACTTCTCGTTCGATCCCAAGACGCTTGAACTGCGAGCTGAAACCGGCGGCGGGCAGCACGGCATGTCATTCGATGACTGGGGTCGTCGCTTTGTCAGCGCGAATAGTGACCATGCTCAGGCGATTGTCTATCGAGATCAGTATTTGTCCCGTTCTCCTCTGCCTTCCGCCGCGCCGACTCGCGTTAGTATTGCGGTCGATGGTGGTCAGGCTCCAGTCTTTCGTATCAGTCAGGTGGAGCCTTGGCGCGTCGTGAGAACTCGCCTGCGTGCCTCTGGGTTATCCAAGGGCATCGTTGAAGGGGGTGGCAAACCGGCCGGATATTTCACAGGAGCAACCGGCATCACGATCTACCGCGGCGATGCATGGCCGGCCGACACGAAGGGCCTTGCCATTATCGGCGACGTCGGCAGCAATATTATTCATCGCAAACGAGTGACTCCAGAGGGAGTGATTTGGAAAGCCGAACGAATTGATCCCGGAAAAGAACTGGTCGCATCGACCGATGTCTGGTTCCGTCCGGTGCAGTACGCAAACGCTCCGGATGGTTGTCTGCAGGTTCTTGACATGTACCGTGAGACGATCGAACATCCGGCCAGTTTGCCGCCGGAAATCAAACGCCATCTGGACCTGACCAGCGGCCGTGATCGCGGACGCTTGTACCGCATTGCTCCGAAAGGTTACGTGGCTCGATTAACTCCTAAGTTGAGTGCCGTGGCGACGACAGAACTTGTGAAGTTGCTGGAGCATCCGAATTCGTGGCATCGTGAAACGGCGTCACGCCTGATCTATGAACGACAGGATAAATCTGTCGTGGAAGACCTGCGACAGTTGCTGCGAGAATCAAAGTCGTCACTCGCTCACTTCCACGCAATCGGATGTCTGGAAGGTTTGGCCGCATTACAGCCGGCCGATGTGCTTGTTGCTCTGGACGATGTTGAGTCCGGCGTCCGCGAGCGAGCTCTGGTGGCGTCCGAGAAGTTTGTGGATTCCACTGAGTTGCTGACAAAACTGGCCAGCATGCCTGAGGACAAGGATGCTCGAGTTCGCATGCAACTGGGTTTCACGCTTGGCGAATTTCCAGCATCTCCAACACGTCAGTCAGCATTGTTGAAATTGCTGGCTGGGTCTGGTTCGGATCGTTGGATTCGCACCGCTGTGTTTTCTTCGCTGGGCAGTGAAGCCGAAGCGGCTTTGCAGGCGATGTCTGTTGATGAAAGTCTAAGTCCAGCTGGTGCCGCAATTGCACTGCCGGAACTCGCGGATCTGGTTGCTCGCCGAACGTCCAGTGAAGAAGGTTGGAAGAATATTGCCGCCGTGGTCAGTCGTCGTGCGAATGATCCGGCTCTGCAGGTCAGGATTCTGCAAACGGTTTATGCAGCAAACAAGGCCGCACAGAGCAGCCCAGCCTTCAAGGATCTGGTTGCTGAATTAGTGACAGCAGCTCGAGCGAAAGCTGCGAATGCTGAACTGGAGGAATCTCTGAGAGCTGCTGCGCTGAGTGCATTGAGTTTGTCGACTTATTCCATTGATGGAGAATTGCTGCTGAGTTCACTGGAGAGTACTCAACCGCCAGTCGTACAGAACGCGGCTCTGGCGACGCTGGTCAAATTCAGCGACGATGGCGTAGCGAAGGAATTGCTGGCTCGCTGGCCGGGGTTGTCTCCAAAACTGGCGGAACGAGTTCGCGATGGTTTATTGAGTCGTGCGTCATGGAGCATCATGCTGCTGGATGCCATCACGGCCGGAACGCTGCCGAAAACGACGCTGACTCAGACGGACGTGCAACGACTGACGGATCTTCCGGACGAAGGTGTACGATCACGAGCGATCAAGTTGCTGGAATCCATGGCCGGGTCTTCTCGCGATGAAGTCATTCGAGCTTATCAGGTCTCGCTGACGTTAAAAGGCGATCGCGATAAGGGGGCCGCATTGTTTAAACAAAACTGCTCTGCTTGTCATCAGATCGGGACAGTCGGGAATCAGGTCGGACCAAATCTGGCCACGTTGAAAAATCGCGGTCCGGAAGCGATTCTGACGAACGTTCTGGATCCGAATCGCGAAGTCAATCCGGCCTGGCGAGATTACGTCGCGGTCACTGTCGAAGGCACGACTCACAACGGTGTGCTGGTCTCAGAGTCTGCCGGCAGCCTGACATTGCGTCGAGCCGAAGCGAAAGAGACGGCCCTGCTGAGATCGGAACTCGAAGTTCTGCGAGACACCGGGCGATCCCTGATGCCGGAAGGTCTGGAAAAGAACCTCGATGCTCAGGCTATGGCGGATTTGATCACCTGGATGATGACGCTGGAATAGCCCAGGATCAACAGGATAGTCGTGCACACATGAAAAGAGCGGCCTGGGTAACCAGGCCGCTCCCGATATTGAGTCCTGCAAGGCGGGCCATGACTTGCAGGTCAACGGCTCAGAGCAGGGCAATTCGTATGCCAAAACTCCGCACGTCAATTTTTCATCAGCGTTTGTTGCGATGGTGTGTGATGGACGCACGGGTTCAAAGGTGATCAAGCAGGTCGAACCCCCGATTTTCTGCAGGATTCAGCGGTGGAACTTGGCTGATTCCAGCAGGTGCCCGGGAATTGACTGGTCCGTGAACGGGTGTTTTCCGTTAAGTCGGGGAACCTGGTATCCTCCTGTCCGCAGCAGAAATCTCTGCAGCATTCTGCGCCGCGATGTTCCAACCTGAGACACCCCTGATCTTGTCTGTGAGCCCTGAATGTATCGATCGCTGGATCCCGAGAAGACGATTGCCACTTTGCGGACATTGTCGAATCGTATCGAAGAACGCTTTCCGGGAGCCAGCCTTAATCGGGTTTGTGTTGAGCTGTTGTCGATTGCCGAGGAAACCACGGGGCGAATCAACTGGCTGTCCAGGCCCCATGCGTGGATTCGAATTGCGGTGTTCGTTGTGATCGGTTTCGCGATGTACCTTGGCTGGCAGGTTTTAAAGCAGTTAAAGGTGGAAGCCGGCGGTTTAGAAATTCAGGATCTTGAAGCGGCCGCGAACGCAGTGTTCCTGTTGGGTGCTGCGTTGTTGTTTCTTGTCACGCTGGAATCTCGCATCAAGCGCTCGAGAGTCCTCTCGGCCGTCAATGAATTGCGAGCGATCTCCCATGTGATCGACATGCATCAGCTTACGAAGGACCCCAGTCAGGTCATTGTCGGCGTTGGCCATCGAACACCATCATCGCCTAAGCGAACGCTGACCGCCTATCAACTGACACGGTATCTTGATTACTGCACAGAAATGTTGTCGCTGGTCGGAAAACTGGCCGCGTTGTACGCGCAGAGTAACTCTGACAGTGTCGTGTTGCAGTCGGTCAACGACATCGAGACGTTGACAAATGGAATCAGCCGCAAGATCTGGCAGAAGATCATGATTCTGGACAACGACCTGAAACCCGACCCGGAGTTATTGAAGTCCACGTTATCGACAGAGCTTTCAATGGAGTCTTCTACGGAAGCCGCTGCTGCAGCCGATGCTTTCGTGACGGAGAATGTCAGTCCCGAAAAGAAGCGGCTGCCAATATCAGAGCCCAAACGTTGACACACTTCTGATAACAGACTCTTCAACCTCTGGTAACAGCTCCACCCTGAATAGCCGACGTTCGACTTCGATGCCATTGCACCCACGTACGTCCATGTTGTGGTGATCCGGATGTATCGATTCTACGGGTGTGGGTTGCTTGTAACGCCGGAGCCATGGTCGGAACACAACGGTCGTCCATTTCAGGAGCTTCATCGGCAGAATAACCCGAGGATGTCTGAAATATCTGCGAGGAGTATCAATCGGCAATTCTTCATGTATTAAGTTCTCCATGGTGGACGACGCGACCGCGTCTGACGGATGCCATAGGTCATCGATTTGCCCCCAAAACTGCCTGCAACCTGCGGCGGGACGATGTTGCCGTTTTCCAACATCACCAGAAACCTCTTTCGAAGAATCAGGCCATGCTCGCAACTATCTCCGGAAACGGCTCTGTTCAATCAAGATTCTCTGACAGCAATAAATCCAACCTGGCTCGCTGCGTCCTTCTCGCCGGCAGTGCCCGCGGTGGCACTTCGTGGGCGTTAAAGGTGCTGGATTCACATCCGGCCGTCTGTGGTAGTCATGAGCCATTTTATCAGCTCTCCAAAGACAAATCGCTGGTCGATTTGCTGGAGCGACTCAAGGACGGCAAAGGAACTGATGCCGATGCTCAGTTCCTCGTATCTACGGCCATCAAAGGTTGTGTCGAAACACATAAGCCGCCGTTCTTTCGCAAAGACTTTTTGAAGACACCAGCATCGATTCGAACTGCCGCCTGGATGTCAGCCCGTGCTTGCAATGTCCTGAAGCCGGCTTTTGAGTATATGGCCACCGGCAACGTGACAAATGAACATCGCCTCGTCATCAAGAATCGACCGTTCCCTCATCTCGATAGAGTTCTGGATGCGATCAACGCTGATGCCATTCTGCTGCTGCGTCATCCCTGTGGCGTCGTCAGTTCATGGCTGCGAGGCATCAAAATGGGGGTGATGGCGGCCGACAGTGCCGATCCAGCCAACGTCTGGGCACTTTATTCAGAGTACCTTGAGCCGGTCGGCATCACTCCGGATACGCTGTCCCAAATGTCGCCCGCGGGTGTTCTGGCGGTCAACTGGCTGGTTGATACTCTTATCTTTCGTGAATATCAGAACAGCCGCATGAGAACCCGCACGGTGGTGTACTGTGATCTGCTGCGAAATCCGCTGGAGGAATGGGCCAAAGTCTTCGATTGGCTGGGACTTTCCTTTGATCCCGCAGTTGCCACCTTTCTGTTGAAATCCTCGCAGCCGAAGTTCGATATCCGCAGCCTTTTTGGCAAAAAGTACACCTACTTTTCTGTCCGGGGAAATGAACGGTCTCCAATGGAGGCGTGGAAGAAGAATATGCCTGAAGGCCAGATTCACGAAGTCCTGGACATCGTACGTCCGCACTTCGCGGTTGAAGAACACTGGCCGGGCTTAGTGCCGGAAAGACAACTCACCGTCGCTGTCGGCTGATGATGTCTCGATGTGGTGCGGGGCAATCGCTGGTTTCAGGCCGCTTCGCGGAATCGCAATGATGGTTTCTCGATAGTCACGATGGTGTTCGCCGGAATACTTCGGCTCAGCGTCACGCTGGAACCAACCTGGGAGCCGGCTCCGATGACTGTCGTGCCGCCAAGGATGGTTGCATTGCTGTAGATCGTGACACGATCCTCGAGCGTCGGATGCCGCTTAGTTCCGCGAATTAGTTGCCCGTCTTCATCGCGAGGAAACGACCAGGCTCCCAGCGTGACGCCCTGATAAAGAGTCACGCTTGCACCAATTTCGCAGGTCTCTCCGATGACTACACCTGTGCCATGATCGATGAAGAATGCAGGGCCAATCTTCGCGCCCGGGTGAATGTCGATGCCGGTATCGCGATGAGCCCACTCGTTCAGGAAGTCGATTCAGGAATCGATCGGTCAGAATTGAAGCCGCCGGCGCGGCGGACACAGCTTCATACTCGTGATGCAAACGCAACTGCACCTGACGTGAATGAACCAGTGCTCGACTAATCTCAATTCTCAGCCGAGACTGAATCCGCGCCAGCGACGCCAGATACTCCGACGTGGCAGCTCCCGGTTGGAGCCGCCGATTCCCATGCACTCCGGGAAACAACAATTCGCGAATATCGTGAACGACGGCCATCACGCTGTCTACGCTTGGCAACGGCGTCGATTCGGGACACACACCACCACAACACCCAAGCTGTTCCAGCAGAGTGTTGGCGATCTGTTCCAGCGACCTTTGCTCAGCAGCGTTTTGGGACATGGTGTTTCTCAAGCGTTCCCTGAAAATAGTCGGTTTTGTCGTCCGCGGCAGGACGCCAACGGCCTGTTGGTTTCGTCGGCACCAGAATATGTTTCGAGTCCAGTGTTGCCTTACCCTCTGCGAAAGCCACGTGACTTGCGCGGAGCGGAAGTCGACAATGTCGCCACAACAGCCCACAGGCTGCAAAAGCTACAGCCCTCCGCCCCTGCAAGATCGGCATCGCGGTTGCCTGTTCTGCATTCTCAGAACAACAGGTGCAGACGGATCGTGTGTCTCAGCCACTACGTAATGCGCAGGTCTGTTCATCGTGTGCATCCTGCCAAAGCTACTTTATAGGAAAACTTTGAAGGCCCGAGAAACCCGGAACCGAAACCTCGCTCTGGGTAAGGCTGCCCATCTGAAACCGCCAGTCTGGCTCAGGAACATGGATTCTGAGCGGCTGAGAAATAAGAATGTTGTCTCTGAGGTTTGATGTGGCTCAAGCTCCCTTTTTGTCCGCGTCGTCGCAGAAATATGTGGGGTCAGCGGAATCGTTGAATCGCTCGCATCGGTTAAGTTTGCTTCGCGAACAGATCGTTCGGGAAAACCGTCGTTCGGCCGCGCCGTTCAGTCATCCACTTGCCAGTCGTGGTCCGCTTCACGCACTCTGCAATCAGATCCGTGATGTGTCACGAATTGCCGATGCAATCGCTATCAGCGCCGATTCAGCCAGTGAAGAGCGTCTGCAGGAACTGTGCTCGGACCTGCGACGATTATTGCAGACCCAACAACGCTGGACGGAACGTCTCGAGAATCAGATCTGGCGACTGGAAACTCAGGGGAAACTCATGCGACGTCTGCAGCAGGTGCTGCAACACGGTTCGCCGGGAACCGATCAGATCTGGGAGTTGTGTGAGCTGATCGCTCGAGAAACGCAGGCGATTCCCGAGGGAATTCTGTTGCTCCCTGAGCCGGGACATCGATTCACGATTGCTCAGGATGGCCCCAACGGATTCGCGGCCAGAACCATTGAGAAAGCTCGTTTATGTGTCTTCGCAGGCATGTCCATTCTGCCGGACATCCGTGGTGCAGAATTGGTGGCGGCCACGTTCTTATCCTGCATCAATCAACGGACTGGTGAATTTCCCGGATCGCCGGATACTCTTCCCGATGCTGATCGGCAGGCATTCCAGCAGCTCTGCGACGTGTTGGAAGAATCGTCGATTGCACGTCCATTGAGTTCCGACGGCGTGAGGTTGGTCAATGTGGCGACAGATTTCCCTGAGTACTTTGAGCAGCATGCTCTGAAAGCGGCTCAAAACCTTGTTCCTCCGGCGATCCGTGAGTATTACTCCGCGTTGACAGAATCGTGGCCGTCATCGCTGCACCATGATGAGGCGTCTCAGGAGATGGCTGGATTGCTTTGTTCAGCGCTGGGCCTGACAGAGCCTGCGCAATCAGTAGCTCGGACGTGCCATGAAGACGGAGATGAAAAGTTCGTCCTGTTCCACAAGCTCCGCTGGCACGAGGGCGAAACATCCAGCGAATCCGAAGAGAACTCAAGCTTCGATTCATCTTCATTTACCGGGCAGCCTTCCAGGGCTATCCGTCGTCCTCGATTCCTGCAGTCGACTTCCACCGCCTGGGCAAGCTCACGGTTTCGAGTCTTTTCTGAAGAGTGATTTTTCTGCACGACTTCGGCGATCTTTGCCGATTGGCGAGAAGCAGGGACGAGCGGAGTAAGCGTCGAGGACATCGAAGACCGGTTCGATTGCCCGATATAACCGATACAAGCCTGCAGGATGTTGGGTGAGTGTGGACGTACTTTTCAAATGAAACGGGAAGCAAACCTCTCGTGGATACGGAATCCGCCGACAATCCGACGAACGACTACTGGAGCGAAGCGAAAACTCCGCTTTCCAGTCTTCTGTTCCTGTTGCCATGGATCGCCATCTACGAACTGGGTGTGATAGCCATCGGTCAGGATCAGCCGGATGCCGTTCGCAACGGTGCGGATTTCTGGATGCGATCGCTGCTTACGCGAGCAGGCGTCGGGCAGGTTCTGCTGCCCTTGATTGTGATAGGCATGCTGCTGGGCTGGCATCTGGCTCGTAGAAATCCGTGGCGCATTCGTCTGGAAACTCAATTTGGAATGCTGGCGGAAAGCATACTGCTGGCGATTGTGCTGATCGCCGTTGGGCAGTTTCACGATCTTTTGTTTCGTCAAATCAATGCCGCACCTCATGCCGATGCGTTACTTTCGCACGCGGTAGGCGGGTCCATCGGCCAGGCCGTCTCCTTTATTGGTGCAGGTGTTTACGAAGAGGTAATGTTCCGGCTCTTGCTGGTACCCGCCGCGTTTCTGGCGTTTCGGATGTTTGAGTTTCCTCCGAAGTGGGCAGCGGTGATGTCGGCGGTATCCACCAGTTTCCTGTTTGCACTGGCTCACCATATCGGCCCTTCTGCCGATGCGTTCAATCTCTTCGCGTTTTCGTTCCGAGCGGCGGCGGGACTCTTTTTCGCGACGGTGTTTCTGTTGCGTGGCTTCGGGATCACAGTTGGCTGCCACGCGGCTTACGATTTATTCGTGGGAGTCCTGCTGGTCGTTCCTGCAGAATGATCTGCAGCGGTTGTCGAGCCCTGATTCGGCAAAGAGCGACACGTTACAGGCTGCATATCCCCGAATAAGCCGAACAAGTTCATGTCGACTTGCGACCGAACATGGAAAGATTCAGGTTCGACGCAACGAATCGGGAGTCACGAATTTTTTGAGCCGATGAACTCTACGTCCTGTGCTTTGAATTGATCTTCTCTCAATTCTTCTACACATCGAAGAAGTCCCGATCCTGCCGGGAAGCAGGCGACACGCCGCGAGGGGACGCACCAAAGATCGACTCAACACACACAGAACTTCTAGCCCGTGATTCGTCACGGGCTTTTTTTATGCGCCGATCAAAAGCATAGGGCAGCAAAATGAAAAATCGTCGCGCGCATGAAAAAAGCGTCGAACGATCTACGTTCGGCGCTTTTGATAGTCTTCTTGAAACAGTCGCCGCGATCTGCTGAACAGGTCGACTACGCAACGGTTCCAGAGGATTATTCGAGTTCAATAAATGGGCTCATGCGGCGAGCCTTCGCAAGCAGTTCGGCCTTTTCGCCTTCGTTCTTTGAAGCGGCGTAGCGTGCTCGCACCTTAGCCAAACCTGTCTTGCGCTTCCTGCGGCGAGCGATCTCTCGTTGTCGTTCAGTACGTCCCATGAGCCCCAAAGTCCTGATTTGCTGAAAAAACGCGGTCAGTGTCGAAGCGGAGTAGAATAACCGCCCGCTTCCCGATGTCAATCCGAGACAGAAAACGCTGGAAAATTCCAGGCTTTCACGGGTCTATCGACATCCCTGGACGGCCAAAGCGAGGAATTCCAGGTCCGCAAGACCCTCGAAATCCCGCAAAAGACCAGTATCAAGAGGGCTGAAAAGAAATTGTTTCTTTTCTATACGCCCTTTGAAAGCAGTTGAGTCACGAGCGTCATCGGGCTGTTGATCGAATGGGCACACATCCCCAGATCTCAGTGAGGGATTGCCCTGTGGCGGTTCTCAAGTGACTGTGTGCAGCCCTCGCCGACGCGTTTTGAAGTTGCTTTGATTAAGATTTCCGAAGATCAACGGGGGCGAAAACAAGGGGAATCATCACAACCCGACGCGTCAGCTTGTTGTAAAATCTACAGGCAGGTTAGTCATGCCTGTGGAGCGGCTTCTTTGCCCACCGATAGGCCTCCGAATCGTCGATCACGTCTCGCAAACGCCCGTAGTGCTTCGCGGAATTCTTCTTCGCGGAACTCGGGCCAATGCTTTTCGGTAACCCAAAGTTCAGAATAGCTGATCTGCCATAACAAGAAGTTGCTGATTCGAAATTCACTGGCCGTTCGAATCACCAGATCCGGATCCGGCATTGTGGCGGTCATCAAATGATCGGCTACGGTTTTTTCTGAAATCTCCTCGGGGTTGATACGGCCGTCACGAACCTGAGCAGCAATCTTCTGAATGGCTTCAATGATTTCCTGACGCGCCCCGTAATTGACGGCAAGACACAAAGTCATGCCATCGTTGCCTGCGGAAACTTCGATCGTCTTCTGCATCTCCGCCTGAATCACAGGCTCCAGCTCGTGCAGCTTGCCAATGACCTTGAAGCGAAGTCCCTGCCGTTGAATTTCACGACGTTCTTCGACCAGATATTGTTTCAGCAGATGCATCAGCAAGGTCAGTTCGCGAGGCGGCCGCTTCCAGTTCTCGCTGGAAAAACAGAACAGCGTCAGTTGCTGCAGGCCAAGACGAGACGCTTCTTCGACGATGCTGCGGACAGAGGTGACTCCACGGCGATGGCCCTCGATTCGGGGAAGTCCTCGCTTCTGAGCCCAGCGGCCGTTTCCATCCATAATGATGGCGACATGTCCTGGAATCGTGGCGCGGTCCAGCCCGAAACTGGCCAACTGGGCGTCCGTGTATTTTTCTTCCTTAGACAATTCTCACCTCTTCCGCGAATACTCCCGCCCATTCCGGCGGTCACTTCCTGAAGCGGCGGAGTGTATCAGGGTCGCGGTTCCGGATGAATGTTAACCCGACAAGGCCATGAGATTTCACAGAACCTGCTTACGTCAGTCCGCGACGAATCGCCTGAATTTTGTGGGCCGCGGAGCAGAATTCTGTGGAGACCGGCTGCGAACAGAATCAATCCTCGATAACATTTTGAGTCACTGACCTGCGCGGCAGAGCCTGAAATTCCACGTTTCGAATGACTCTGCACAGTCCTGACCCGCCCGCACCGGAAAATAGTCCGTATGAAAACTCATCCCTGTCGCGAAGTGATTTATGGCTGTCTGACCCTGCTTGCGGTCGGTGTTCTCCCTTTTCCGGCGCAAGCTATGGACGAGGCTGAGCCGCAAACGACTGTGGCTTCGGACCCGGCTCAATTGAAGTTCTTTGAAGAACGCATCCGCCCGGTGCTTGTGGAGCATTGCTATTCCTGCCATTCCGCCGATGCAAAATCGATCAAGGGCGGGCTCGTCCTGGATTCTCGTGAAGGTCTGCTGACCGGAGGCGATTCTGGGCCAGCTCTTGTGCCGACGAAGGCCGCCGAAAGCCTGCTGCTGCAGGCGATGAAGCATGAATCTCTGGAAATGCCGCCTGAACGCAAATTGCCAGAGAACGTTATCGCCGATTTCTCAAAGTGGATTGAAGACGGCGCGGCAGATCCTCGGACCGGCGGAGTCGTCCATAAAAAGCAAGCGATCGATATCAGCAGGGGACGCGAGTTCTGGTCTTTTCGCCCAATCCAGAAAGCCGCTTCTCCCGTCGCTGGCGAAGGATGGGCAAAGAATGAAATTGATCAGTTCGTCGCGGCTGCTCAACAGAAGAACCTCGGCAGCCAACAAGCCGTTACGGAGAACATCGCAGGGGACGCCTCGGCCGATGCTTTGATTCGCCGTCTGACGTTCGTCCTGACCGGTCTCGCACCAACTCTGGAAGAACAGCAACAGTTTGCCGCAGCGTTGAAGAAGGACCCTGACTCCGCGATCGCAGCAACCGTCGACCGACTGCTCGAGTCGCCTCGCTACGGAGAACGCTGGGGCCGACACTGGCTGGATGTGGCTCGCTTTGCTGAATCCACCGGCGGCGGACGCAGCATGATGCTGCCGGATGCCTG
The DNA here is from genome assembly GCA_026400835.1 of Planctomycetales bacterium. Taxonomy (GTDB): domain Bacteria; phylum Planctomycetota; class Planctomycetia; order Planctomycetales; family Planctomycetaceae; genus SXXK01. The sequence goes on from JAPLOA010000047.1 coordinate 109,569, forward strand.
GCGATTTCGCGATTATGTGATCGGCTCGTTCAATGAAGACAAGCCGTTCGATCAACTGATTCGCGAACATCTGGCTGGGGATCTGCTGCCTGCCGACTCCGATGAGCAACATGATGAACAGGTCATCGGTGCGGGCTATTTGATGCTGGGAGCCATCAACTACGAAGAGCAGGACAAAGAGCAACTGCGCATGGATGTGGTCGACGAGCAGATCGATTCCATGGGCCGCACGTTTCTTGGAATGACGCTCGGATGTTGTCGCTGCCATGATCACAAGTTTGATCCGATTCCGACAACGGACTATTACGCCCTGGCAGGAATTTTTCGCAGCACAAAATCACTGACTCCCGGCAATGTCTGCGGATTTGTCACGGCACCACTGAAAGTCGGTTTCGACAAGGCAGCGTTAGAACAATGGACAGCAAAAGATGCCGAGCTGGAAAAACAAATCAAAGAGCTTAAGGCTGCGGGCACTGTTGAAACTCCGGGGCGTCCGGGGGCTCCGGCGTTGAAGTCTTTGCAGGGCGTTGTTGTTGATGATTCGGATGCTCAGTTCGACGGCGAATGGGTTGGTTCGAGCTTCCAGCAGCCATTTGTCGGAACTGGGTATCGCCATTCCGGGATGCCTCGACTGGGGATCTCAGCCACTTACGAAGCGACGCTGCCTGAAGACGGTGAATATGTCGTTCGCATGGTGATCAATCACGCGGAAAGTCGATCGGACAAGGTTCCGGTCGTCATTTCTCATGCCGATGGCGAGTCCGTGTCGTACGCCAATCAGCAGCTCAAACCGCCGGGCGATGGCGTCTTTGCGGAACTGGGACGATACCGCTTCGAGAAATCGCAGGTGGCTAAAGTGGTCGTCAAGGCGTCCGAAGCCTCACCCGGATATGTCATCGTCGATGCCGTGCAGTTTGTTCCTGTGGCATTGATGCCTTCAGGCGATGCTGCTGTTGCAAAATCCGGCAAGAAGAAAAGTCGGGAGGACGTCGAACAAAGGAAGGTCGAGCTTAAACGGCTGGAAAAAGAACGCAGGGAACTTGCCAAACAGAAGCCGGAAATCCCGATCGCCATGTGCGTAGAAGACGAAGCTACCACTGAAGACTGGCACGTGCATGTGCGAGGGGAGATTCGTAATCTGGGGCCAAAGGTTCCTCGTGGATTTATCACAGTCGCGACTCCGGCCGAACAGTCCGCTGCGATCACCAGTGGGTCTCTGAAGTCTACCAGTGGTCGCAGAGAATTAGCAGACTGGGTCGCATCCCCTCAGAATCCATTGACTGCTCGTGTGTATGTGAATCGAGTCTGGGCAAATCTTGTGGGTGAAGGCCTCGTCCGGACACCGGATAATTTTGGCGAAACCGGCGAGCGTGCGACTCATCCGGAGCTGCTGGACTATCTCGCGGCGACGTTTATTGAAGACGGCTGGTCCACTAAGAAGCTGATTCGTCGCATCTGTTTGTCTCGCACATTCCGAATGTCAGCCACCGGAGCCCCGGAACAACTTAAGTCAGACCCGGACAACCGATTCTTGACGCGAGCATTTCGTCGTCGGCTGGATGCAGAATCTCTGCGAGATTCCTTGATGCAGATCAGCGGGATGCTGGACTTTTCAGTGTCGTCAGGACGGACGATTGCCAAGCTGTCGACCTATGACAATGAATACCGACATGCGGCGTATCCTTTGCGAGTTCGCAGCGTCTATGTGCCTTCGTTCCGCAACACGATGCTCGATCTGTTCGAAATCTTCGACGGTGCGAATCCGAATCTGGTGACCGGTAAACGCACGAGAAGTACTCGCCCCGCACAGGCTCTGTACATGCTGAACAGCCCGTTCGTGATGGAGCAGGCAAAACTGGCGGCTGAAAAGTTCCTGAAGTCTCCCGAGTACTCTGCGGACCACGCGGAAGACAGTGTCCGAGCCGCCTGGAGAAAATGCCTCAGTCGTGATCCGTCCACTGAGGAACTGCAGGCGACGCTAAATGTGATCGGCGAGGATCCTCGATCGGTCGAAGCATGGACCGAGGTTTTTCACGCTCTGTTTGCTTCCGTGGATTTTCGGTTCCTGGATTGAGATCACCCCGAACCTGATGTCGTAGCGACCAGCTTTCGTCTCCGATTCTGGCGTAGCTCCACGGAAGAGTTGCGTCAGTGTCGCTGCACGGCGTTTGATTGGGTATGGGCACTGATCCAGACATTCCCAGCCCGGATTGCCTCCGATCGCCGAGCGGCAGACCCGGCGGAAAGCCTCGCCCTGAATCCCGAATAACGCCTCCCCGGGCACCACTCGATGCGCGTCGTGTTTCCGAACACCAATCTTGAGCGATTTGCCCCCACTCCGGAGTCGCCTGGAGGCCACATCGGGCTCGACGGTGGCCACTCGCGTGCCGGTCCATGCTGGCAGGTCCGTGGGGAACAGCAAGCGTTCTGACGCGTTCCTGAACACGCCACGACCAAGCCCGATCAGCAGACTCCAACAGAATTCCATAAGCCGTTTATCAGCATGGCCTTGCGCTCAATATCCATTGCCGAAAAACTGATAGATTCGGGCGGGGGAACTCAACGGATCAATGACGTCGCGTGCTCCCTGCAAAACGATTTTGAAAATTGCAAAAATCGTTTATCCCAGTCCCCTGATTGGATCTGCGAGCAGTTCATGAGTAATCGTGGCCTCAGATCATGGTGGCTCCGCTTGACGGGGTGAAAATGATAGCTAAATTGCTCGCCAGTGGTGGTTTGTGGGGAGAAGTGGGAAGCCGTGTGGGATCCGCGGATTTCTGCAGATTACCAGGTCAAAGTACACACAATGGCGCTCACGGGAACATACGAACGCACGATAGATGACAAGCTTCGGCTCGCCATTCCTCGCCCTTTGCGTGACGGTTTTCGGGAGCCTGAATCAGAGGATTTTTTTCTCGCACCGGGAAACGAAGGATGTCTGTGCCTTTATTCGCCAAAAGGCTTTGAAGCTTTCACAGCGAAGATGGCCAGCGTTTCAACGGGGCGAGTTCAGGTTCGAAATTTTCTAAGGTTGTACTACTCGCAGGCGGAGTCCGTGCAGGTAGACAAGCAGTCGCGAATCCGGATCCCGGAGCGACTTGTGAAAATGGCTGACCTAAAACACAACGTGGTTTTGATCGGAGTTCATGACCACGTGGAAATCTGGGACAAGGAACGGTGGGATTCGTTCCTTTCGCAGAATGCGTCGCAGTTTGATGCGTTAACGGCGGAAGCTCTTGATCTTTCGCTACCAACCTGAGGCTGGTAGTTGTCGTGCGTGTCAAATTGCAAAAAGGTGGCTCATGGAAGTGCCGCCTGTATTGGCCTCCTCCAGGAGGTCTCGGGAGTTGGGTCGGCATGCGAATGCCGAAACGGTTCCTGACACCTTTTCGATGAGGTCGTGTGCGAGATGCAAGGTTGGCATCGATCACACACTCAGTCGGAAACTGCCGCATGTCTTACCGGGCTTGGCGGATTTTTGACGATAGCATGGATGCGATTCGTCCCGGGACGGCCTGAAAAGGCCACGGCCGCCTGCTTCCGATTACCGACATGGATGTCGGAGGAGGCAGGCGGCTGAGTTCCTTGGGGTCTTCTTCATTGCGATCTGCTCGCTGCAGATTTGAATCTCGTGTGCTGTCGAAACGAGCTTCTCGGGTAGGATGGGCATTCCTGCCCGTCGCGGGGTTGTCGGACAAGAATGTCCAACTTACATTTTCCGACCTGACGCCGACGCGAAGCCGGAATTGCGAATGGACATTCGCACACGCCAGTTACGACCGAACTCCAAACACGCCCGTAACGACTCGCTCATTCCCGCACAGATCGCGGCGAATCGACACCGACTCAAATCCAGCCGCTTCCAGCATCCCGCTAACAGGTTCGCACTGAGCAGGATCCAGTTCCATCGACAGAAACGCACCGGGCTTCAGAAACTCCGGGGCCTGAGTAATGATCCTGCGGACCACATCAAGCCCATCAGCGCCCGCGAACAACGCCGTCCCGGGTTCATGCATGGCCACTTCGGGCTGCAGCGAATCCCGCTCATCCTCACGGATGTACGGCGGATTACTGACCAGTCCGTCAAACCGGCGACCGCAGTTTTTCACCGGCTCCAGCGTATCACCCTGCAAGAGTGTCACCTGAGTCGTCACGCCCAGCTTTTCGGAATTGCGAGCTGCGACCTGAGCGGCGATGTCAGAGATATCCGTGGCCACGACGGTACATTGAGGTCTCTGTTTGGCGATCGTGATGGAGATGCACCCCGAGCCGAAGCCCACTTCCAGAATCTCCCGAGGCTCTTCCTTCGGAATCAGCTCCAGACAGGCATCGACAAGCGTCTCAGTTTCCGGGCGAGGAATCAAAACACCGGGGCCCACTTCAAAACTGCGTCCGTAAAATTCGCGAGTCCCAACGATATAGGCTAACGGCTCCCGCTTCGCACGGCGCTGAACAAGCTCCCGCATGATGGCTCGCTCCTCGTCCGTTAACAACGTCCCGAAGTCTGTGTACAGGCGGATTCGCTGACACTTGCGAGCATGGGCAAGAAGCAGTTCAGCTTCAAGGCGAGCTGACTCCACACCTTTTTGCTTCAGGAACGTCGTGGTCCACTCAAGAATTCTTTGAACGGTCCAGCCTTCATTCGAGGAGGCCTTTGGGTCGGCAGGAGCATTCATCGGTGATTCTGATTACCTTCCGTGCGTGGAATCGTCCCTTACTACGCCAGGATTGTAACCACTTCGAAAAATTCCTGAAGCGGCAGAGCCCGTGAGTTCCACCTTTGAACTCGATTGACAATTTGGACTGCGGCAGCCTGCTGCCGCTTTCGAGTTCACAGCCTGCTGTGGACAAGCGTTTTCATACATACCACCGCCAACGCGTCAACAAAGTGCCGTGTCGCCGTTATTCCTGCGTCTGCCGGGAACACTGATTAATCGCCTCGTTCGGCGGGTTCCTTCAATGTTGTCGCGAATAGTGCCCTGAGCTGCTTCAGTTCCTGTTTGGGGAAAGGCCATGACCAGACTGCAGTCGGGAGATTTTCGTCTGACCCGAATTGTTCAGCCGCAAGGTCGCACAAAGCTTTGATGAATCGGTGAACGATTTCACGAAACTTGCCACAATAGACGAGTTGCCGATCAGACCTCTCAGAATGCATGATGACGAATTCCAGAGTGGTTCCGTTTCGCAAAAGAATCCATTTTGCGTACCCCGGTTCGAGTGACCATTCGACCGTCGCCTCGCTATTCCCCTGCAGAAGAATTGAAAGGGATGAAACAACACCCCGAATCGAGTCACAGGGGACATCAGAGACATCTTCATGCCACACCTGGTCGCCCGCCACGATTTTGACTCTTATCCAACCATGGGATGGTGGACCGAATTGAACATCGAACTCAAAAATAAAGAGGCATCAGACATTCAGTATCTGCCATTCGTGGGAGTTTTCCGAAGTAGTTGACATGGCTGTTATCTTCAGTGTTCTCCCAGTTTCACCTGCTGCGCAGAAGAAAGCAGACTTCGACGAATTCCAACAAATTGATTGCCGTCCACTCCGGCCATTCACCTCTGAGCAGCTTTGCGGCCACTCACTGCGGCCCCATGTGGCGACGGCTGTTTCGGTACAGCCACTCGACTTTCGTCCGAGCCCACTGTGTTTTTCTGAGGAACTTCAGGCTGGATCCAATGCTGGGGTCATGAGTGAAACAGCGAATGGGGATCTCGCGCCCCATTTCCTCCCAGCCGATGTGTTCGACCAGCTGCTCCAGCATCATGGCCAGAGTGATTCCGTTCAAAGGATCCAAGGGACGCTTTCGAGTCATACGATTCAAGCCAAACCGGGGTCTTATCTGTTCTGCGAGGTCTGCTCGGATGGCGCCTCGCCTGCCATTATCGTGACATTTACCGCGGATTGAGAAAATCGTCTATTCATCTCTCGTGCTGATTTGCGCAAGAATCTGGTTCGCCACAATTCTGCTATCCTCAGACGCTCTGTTGCCAACTTTGCGCATGAGTCATGAGGCCGAAAATGAGCAGCGGCAGACTTATGTGTTGATCTGGGGAGAATCGGATAACGCCTCGTCTGTCAAGTGCATGGCACTGGTCCGCATGTGGCTTCCGGCCTGTGGATGTAGAATCCTCAGGGCGTTTCTCAATGTCGACTGCAACAATGCTGGGCAAGATTATGGCTCTTTTTCGACACGCAACCTGCACCGTACAAGGCTCATCTCGGCGGAGCGAGATGGCTACTTGGGGACGATTGCAGACACACCATTTCATGTCCCGACTGGATCATAACACGCGGGCGTTTCAGCCTGCTGAGAAGCGATGTGAGCCCCATGCTTTGACACGAATCAGAGTGCTACTACAAAGCCCGACGCGGATGGCTCCGGGGTTGATGCCCGATTCGAACGCTTCAAGGCGCCTGTGAAAGCAATGTTGCCTGCTGATAGGCTCGGAAGGAGACTTCCTTGATACTGCCGGAGGTCAGGCTGTCTTCCCAGCGAGCGATTCGCTGATGGTCATCGTTGGTGATCTTCTGAGTCAGCTGATGGTCGGCTCGCAGGCGAAATTGTTCCGCCGGTCGACGGTCCAGCTCAACACTGATCGGCATGCGATCCTTTAATTCTCGCAGCGCTTTGTTCAGTGCCATACGAGGTTCCGGGAACAGGCTGCCCGGATGTAAAATTGAATTCAACTGCGCGGTCCAGTCTGCATAGGTCAGATACTTCTCAACCTGCAATGGATCGTTCCACTTGCGAGTTTCCACACGGTAGATGAATGACGGAGACGATAACACCAGAGTGCCTTTCATTGGGTCAAACGTCTGGCTGAACTTTGGGCTCATCTGAAATCGGATTGAATCCGCGATCTTCTTTGAAGTCGGGTCGGCCGTCGAGGATAGTTCCTTCAGATATTCAGCGGTTCGCGGCTGACGACCGTCCATCATATGGCGGATCTCGTCAAAGGTGATCCGAGTCGACATGCCACGTGATTCGTTAAGCACCGTGAATCGCTTTTCAACGAGATCAAAAATGATAACTTCGTCGGCCGAGTCTACGTAATCATAGATGCGTCCATTGTGAATCAGACTGAGACTGCTGCTGACAATCTGAGTTGGCGTACGAGTCTCAGATTTTGAGACATCATAGACGTGAGTAGAGATGCGCAGTCCCTGCGCGAAGGATGTCGAACACACAGCCATCACCGCCGAAAACACCACAGTTCGCAACATCTCTTGAGCCTCCTGCTCGATCACTATCCGTCAGCCTTCACCAAAGCAGCGACAACTCCTTGCCGCTGCAGCGGCCACACTAGCAGCTTGCTGCGAATTTTTTCACAGGAAATCCGCTGTTTTAATCGAACGTGACTCAGCGATTAATTGGGGAGAAGTGTTTTCCGGCAATTTTTGCCTGGGCTCCATTCAAGCTCAGATCAATTTGAGATTTCAGATCTGAAATTTGAAATTCTCGAAGCGTGATCTCCAATACTCTGCCGGTGATAACTCTGCAGGCCGTCACAATCGCGTTTTCTCAGACGGACTGGTGAGTATTCTCGCCGGGACTTACCATTCGTCCATAAATGACATGTTGGCTTCCAGACGAAAGATGACCGATGCGGTTCCTGATCACGAATGATGACGGCTACGATGCTCCCGGCCTGATGGCGCTTTATCGAGCATTGAAGCCTCTGGGTGAAGTGACTGTCGTTGCACCTTTGACTTGCCATAGTTCAAAAGGTCACGCTGTCGACACAAAGAACGCATTGCGTGTTGAGCGGCGGCATGTGGATCCCTATGGACCAATTCACATCGCGCACGCTTCGCCGGCGGACTGTATTCGCGTCGGCCTGAAACATGTGATGCAGGAGAAGCCGGATTTTGTGATCGCCGGAATTAACCCTGGAGCAAATCTTGGTGTCGACATGTTCTATTCCGGCACCGCTGCGGCTGCTCGGGAAGCCGCTCTGCTGGGCGTTCCGGCGATTGCGATGTCGAGGCTGCTCAGCAGCGACATGCCCATCGATTGGCAGGTTTTGTCGCGACACGTGACTCGCGTCGTCCAGACGATGATGGCCGATGAATTTCGCTTGCCTCATGGACACTTCTGGAACATCAATTTCCCGGCGGTTTCCGGTGAGAAATATCCCGAAGAAATCACGTTTGCGCCGCAGGGAATTGACGGTCACGCGGTTCGTTTTGAGGTGCTGGAAAGGGACGGGGACATGGAGATCCTGTCGTATTCCGGGATTTACCGGGAGCGAGGGCGCTCCGAATCCTGCGACGTTCACCATGTCTTCAATGACCGCCTGACAGCAACCCCCATGGGGCCTTCCCTGACCTCCGGGCTGACTGACCGGCTCCACTCCGCAGTTTCTCTCACCGCCGCAGCCTGCGCTGATTGACACTACTGGAGGTTGTTGTCAGCATGTGTTCCGGCGTCGCAGATCAGGAACGAGCCCGAGTTTCGTCGATAAAGCGGGCTTATTCTCCATCATATTGCCTCAGTCGGAGCATCGGCCTCAGTTTGCCGTCCAACACGTATGTACGAGCATTTAACAATTCTGAGCGGCCGTGCGAATCCTGAACTCGCAAAAGAGATTGCGACCTACCTGGGCATCGGCCTTGGTCACGTTGACGTCGGGAATTTTCCGGACGGAGAAATCAGCGTCAAACTGAATCAGAATATTCGCGGTTGCGACGTGTTTCTTATTCAACCAACCTGCCCACCAGTCAACGAAAATTTGGTTGAACTGCTGGTGATGATTGATGCATGCCGCCGAGCCAGTGCGGCTCGGATCACAGCTGTGATGCCGTACTTTGGATATGCACGTCAGGACCGCAAGGATTCAGGGCGAGTTCCTATCACATCGAAACTGATAGCAAACCTGATTGTGCAGGCGGGGGCTCATCGAGTTCTCGCGATGGATCTGCATGCCGCACAGATTCAGGGATTCTTTGATGTCCCGGTCGACCATCTGTATGCCGCACCGATTTTGGATCGCCACTTTGCTTCAATGGCGATTCCTCAGGATGAGCTTGTCATCATCAGCCCCGACGAAGGCAGCATCAAAAGAACTCTGCAGCACCAGGACCATCTTGGTGGTTCGCTCGCTATTGTCGACAAGCGTCGTTCGAACGCGTTGGAGACTCGCCAGGCGAATTTGATCGGCGGACCAATCAGCGGCAAGACGGCGTTGATCTTCGATGACATGATTACCACGGCTGGCTCAATCTGTGGTGCCGTTGAAGTTGTTCGTGCTCATGGGGCGAAGAGAATATTCCTGGGAGCAACGCACGCGGTTCTTTGTGGGCCGGCGATTGAACGTCTGGAGCGTGCTCGGGTGGACGGCATTGTTGTGACGAACACCTGCCCGATTGCCACGCCAAATCGCATTGCGAATCTGACAGTTGTGTCCGTTGCTGAACTGCTGGGCGAAGCCATTCGCCGCGTACACCGCAATGAATCGGTCAGCTATTTGTTTGATTGATGGTGGGGAAATCACCAACGGGTCGCACGCAACACCCGTAGCGTTGGCTTCAGCCAACGTGCGATTCAGCAACGTCGACTGAAGTCGACGCTACGGTCGAAGGCCAAATTCAACTGCTGCCGGCGTCCTTAACACAGCTCTTCCAGAATCTTCACCGCATTCAAGTGCGTGATCTGTTCCCTTGCGGGTGCAGGTAACTCGGACTCCTCCAGCTTCAGCTTTGCCGAATCGAACGCGAAGAACGGTGAGTGCGAACCGAACAGAAGCCGTTCAGACGGAAGACTTTGAACTTGCCGCTCAAGACCAGCGAGTCCTTCCAGGGTCGCGATGTCGAAATAGACTTTCCCTGCTGCCGCCAGTTGTCCATGAAGTTCAACCGCAGAACTTGAGACGGCATTTAACAGGATCACAGGCAGGGTCGGAAAATCGCCCAACAAAGTCATCAGCGGTTTCAGATCAACGTCTTTGGTCATCAGCAGCCGATGTTGTGTGCGAGGATCCTCCTGGCGAACGGCAATCTGCAACAGCATATGTTTTTCTGCGAGCAAACTCAGCAATTGGCGGAAGCGAGCATCTTCCAGAGTGTAATCGTGATAGCCCGGCAGAAGTCGCACTCCCTTCATGCCATGGAGCTCATGGCAACGACGGACATCTTCTTCCCACGCCGGCAGGCTGAGGTTGATGGCCCCGATTGGAAGCAGCAACTTCTCATCGACTGAGCGACACTGATCAACCAGCCATTTGTTGGCAGCGGCGAGATCATTGTGCAGCAGTCCATCAAATGTTCCGGCCCACGCCTCGCTGACTCCATTTTGTTTCAAAGCCGCAGCCAGCTTCGAAGTTTCATCGAGCGGCAGTCGGCGATTCGGCCAGCGTGACAGAGAGACGTTGACGTCGATCACAGACGCACTCCTTTGACCTGCAGGATTGGAGACATCAGACGTCGAAGATTCTGTCCCAGAATCATCTGCTTTTCCTCAGGGGTAATTTCGGCCGCGGTCACCTTTCCCAATTGCGACGCAAAACTGCGACCAGCGACATCGCTGCCATAGAGAACTCGCGAAGCTCCCAGTTCACGGACCGCCATTTCTACGAGGCCGGCCGTGGGATCACCACCTCCGAGATCCACACTAACGTGCGGAAGATCGCGAATCGTGCGAATCCCCAGCTCCCAATTGCCACCCGTGTGACCGCAGATGATGGATGCTTCAGGATGGCGAGAAGCCAGCGCATGCAAGTCGGCCGGAGTACTTTCGCCGTCGAGATTACCGGTCGTCTTCAGCCACGTGTGCTGATAGACCATGGCCTTCAAGTCGATGGCTCGCCGAACAATCGCATCAACGCTGGCGCTATCGCAACGTTTGGCGACCCAAAGTTTGATCCCGGTCATGGGGCCATCTTTAACGCAGCGATCCAGCTCCTGCAGGCTTTCCTGAAGGTATTCGGGGTTCAGATAAACGAACCCGAAGGCTCGATGATGCCAGTGACTGATCGCCTGCAGAACCTGATCATTCTGTTCGCGAAATTGTTCGGGCGTCGGAGCGATGAGGAACGGGGCACCCATAAAGAGCACCAGGCGTTCAATCTGCATGCGATCGGCAACTTCGATCAGACGAGCCATCTTCTCATCGGGAGTTCGCCCAGGGATGCCATTCAAATGACAGTGCAGATCCCAGATCAAAGGGCCACCTCGCGATCACATGCTGGAGAGCTGGCGCGATGACTTTCGAAGATCGATCTGTAACGATCAGGCAACCAGCACCTCAGAGTCTACCGAGTTTGCACGGCGGCGAAAGTGTCGGAGCAAAGGTGCAGCGAAAGCCACGATCACAAGCGTACCGAATGGGGAAGGTTCTGGCACGGCCGCAGCGGTTGCGGTGAAGGACGCCGTGACAGAGGACATCAGGAACTTTTGCGTGTCCAGAACGCTGAACACCGTAAACGCAGAGAGGGTCCCGGGAACGGGGGTTGAAGCTGATGTGCCGGCAGAATCAACCGTAAAATTGTCGCCGGTGGTTAAGTAGTCGTTGTCGCGGCTCAGTACAGCCAGGTCATTCCCGCCGAAATAACTTAATCCCAGGTCAGCCAACCAGTTAAGGACTACGCTGACACCGGCCCCACACAAAGTGAGGATAGAAAAACGCAACGATTCTGTCGAGGAACTCCCATTCAGAGTGTTTCCATTGATACCGATACCACCGCTTGCCGTCGCAAGGTCTCTGATAGTGTCAGAGCCTGTGACAACGAGAGAAGCGGTCAACGAGAGAAGCGGTCAACGAAAAGCATCCGTCAACAATTCCTTTCGGCTGGCTGAACGATGTCCCTGACGACCCCGCCGTGTCTAAGGGCCAAAGGTTATTGAGATTGTATTCCCGGATAAACCGCCGCGTCACATTTGGCCGATCAAAACGCCAGCAGTTGCACAAATGCAATCAATCGAATCAAGTTGCAAATCATGGTTGTCCCCGGGGAATTCATGGTGTCCGGGGAAATTAAACACCGTTGCGCTTGAGTCAATTCTTAAGACTCTCCCAATCTCGAGGAATTCCCTCGATATTTCCAAAGCCTGTGCTCCGAAAATTCCTAAGGCATAACAAACTGGTGCCCCTCAGGCTTCACTGTAAGCACCGGGCATGGCGATTTTCGGACGATGCGTTCAGCGACGCTCCCCATCAACACATGCATCAGGCCGGATCGACCGTGAGTTCCAATAACGATCAGGTCGATATCCATTTCTCGGGCGTAGTCGATGATCTCCACAAAGGCTGGCCCGATGCGGACTTCTCGAACAATCGGCTTGTCGTTGCTCCAACCATCTGCCGGAAGCTTACTCAGCAATCTCATCGAGTCGACTCGCATCACTTCAGTCTGAGCCTCCATCGACTCCACAGAAAAGGCCGCAGCCTCTGGCACAAGCATCGCCGGATCCGGAACGACATGCAGCAGATGGAGTTCAGCATTGAACCGAGCAGCCATTGCGCATCCGTAGGTCAGAGCGGGGCTGCTGAATGTGCTGAAGTCGGTCGGAACCAGAATTCGATCGAGTTTAATCATGAACGTAAATCCTTCAGAGGTTTCGAGAAGGTCGCTGACTATTGCAGCGGCATCTTAATCGACATCATTGCAATTCCGACAACTGTAGCGCCGGAAAGCAGCAGCGCAATCAACAGACCAACTCCATAGACGGTCCGGATACCATCATCCGGAAGCTCTCGTTGATGGAGTAACTTACGAGCAATCACGCCGCAGACCCACGACCAGTGCAGCATAACATGCACTACAATTCCAAAGGCCAGCACGCTGAGGAAAAAGAACTGCACACTACACCACTGTCCGAAATTCATGGACCACAGCGTCCAGCCCTTCGCCGCAACTCCGGGTGGAAAGACAAACTGCACAATGACGGCCGAGATTGAATGCAGGCAAAATACCAGCAGCAGAAAAGTGTCCAGCCAGAAGTTCACGAGAGTCCGGGAGACTCGAGTGCCGTCTGAAGCCACGACCTCAGACTTCTGTACAATTCGATCAGTAACTGGTGTATCAGTAATGGGGTTCGTTGTTGCCGACACGAAAGTGACGCTCCCGACTTTGTGCAACCGCCCCTTCAGCACTACAGTCGTCCGCCGAGGCCAACAAGGGCATTGTCAGATCGTCTCTGTGGCGTCGCAAATCGGATGCCGCTGCTGTCGAACTAATTTGTTTCCGGCAGATCAAGCACAGAAGCGTGCGATAGTGCCCATAGATTTTTCAGGCCGGTCGACTTCGCACACTTGCGAGCGATAGGGCACATCAGCGAAACTAAGCGAATCGGAATGGAGGACTCTTATATGCAGAATGTGCTGGCCGTGGTGCTCGCCGGGGGCAAAGGATCGCGACTGGAGCCTTTAACTCGAGATCGCAGCAAGCCTGCGGTTCCGTTCGGCGGCTGTTTCCGAATCATCGACTTTACGCTGTCGAATTGCCTCAACAGCGGTCTTCGCAAAATCCTCGTGATGACTCAGTACAAGGCCGCCAGTCTCGAACGGCACATCGAACTGGGCTGGCACTTTCTTCCGGCAGAGTTGGGAGAATTTGTCAGCGTTCGACCGCCCGAGCAACGAGTCGATGAAAACTGGTACATGGGTACTGCCGATGCCATCTACCAGAACATCTACACGATCGAAAAAGTCCGCCCGAAGCACATCGTGATTCTGAGCGGCGATCATATCTATCGAATGGACTATTCGAAGTTCATCGCTGACCACATTGCGTCAGGAGCCAACGCCAGCATTGCCTGTTTGCCAGTTCCTCTCGACGAAGGACGTCGATTTGGCATCATGCAGGTCGATGAAAATCGTCGTGTGGTTCGATTTCGTGAAAAGCCGGAACAGCCGGATGCAATCCCCGATCGTCCTGAACAATGTCTTGCATCAATGGGCATCTACGTGTTCGACACGGAGTTTCTCTTTGAGCAGCTTTGCATTGACGCCAACGAACCTGGAAGCAATCGCGATTTTGGCAAAGATATTATTCCCTCAATTGTCGACTCCAGTCGCGTCATGGCGTGGCCGTTTGAAGATCCGGAAACCGGGGGTCCGGCCTACTGGCGCGATGTGGGAACATTGGACTCCTACTATGAAACGAGCATGGATCTCACATCCGTGCGGCCGCAGCTGAATCTTTACGATCCGGAATGGCCGATTCGAACATGGCAGCCCCCGTTGCCTCCTCCGAAGTTTGTCTTTAACGACCGCGATTCCAGTGAACCACGAATTGGATCTGCAACTGACAGTTTGATTTGTTCCGGATCAATTGTTTCCGGTGGAAAAGTCGACCGCTGCATTTTTTCCCCGCGAGTCCGCGTCAACAGTTTTTCGTCTGTCACGAACACCATACTGTTCGAAGGTGTTGAAGTGGGGAGGCACTGCGTGATCAAACGAGCCATTGTCGACAAAGGCGTGTCAATCCCCGAGGGAACTCGCATTGGAGTGGATCCAGCTGAGGATCTTGCTCGTGGTTTGACGATCTCAGAAGGGGGAATAACGGTTGTGCCGAGAAATGTTCGATTCGTCTGAAGACTTTGCAGGCACTCCGCAGTTGCACGTCGGCCTCGAATTGATCAGCATGAGGCGCAGCGTCGCTTTGGACGGCAGCGAAACTCGGCGGTGCTGGTCGCCTTTAATGTCCGGGATTTGGTAAATTGGATAAGAATTAATCGCCCGGATTTCTCAGGGCTGAATGCTCGAAAGTTTCGAAATGTCTGACTTTGAAGATCGATTGCAGAAGGCAATTCAACGTGGCCAGCAGGCTCGCGTTCTCGGTGATGCATCCCAGGAAGCCGATGCCGCGACTGAAGAAGAAATGCGTCTCAAACATTCGCAATTCCGCAATGAACTTTCCGAGCACATCGAAAACTGCCTGCGGAAACTCTGTGATCATTTCCCGGGCTTCGATTACAGCACAGTGCTGAATGAAAAAGGCTGGGGAGCGCGCATCAGTCGCGACGACATCAAGCTTGGGCGAGGAACCGCGAAGAACGAATACAGTCGCCTGGAAGTTCTGGTGCGACCATTCAATGATACGCATATCATTGAGATCTCAACAAAAGGCACAATCCGTAATCGTGAGTCGCTGAACCGCAGTAACTTTAAGTTTCTGAAGGATGCGACGAAGGACATACTGAAACAGATTGTCGACGGCATCGTGCTGGAATTTGCCGAGCAGTACTCAGCGCATTCGTAAGGCAATTAATGCTCCAGCTTGAGACAGTCGCGGGGGGC
>JAPLOA010000067.1 GCA_026400835.1 Planctomycetales bacterium
CCGATACCAGCGGCGACGTCCAGTGCACTGGCTGAGTCCTGATGTTCGAGAATTGTACCGTCCGGAAGCTGAACCTGAATCATGAGTCATTCTTGTCAAAAAAAGCCTGCCGAAACCACTCGCGGCTGCTACGAGAAGTCGCGCGTTCGGTCAGAAACAAAGACATCCACAACGAGTTTTTTCATTGCGCGGCGAACATTGAGGCTAACGTCAAAAGGTATCCCGCGAATACACGTCCTCAATGCACGTCGCACGGAGAATAGTTCTTCCAGAACCCGTCTTCAAACCTGTATTTTCGGCCGTTTGTGGCCCAGATTTCAGCTTCAGTTAGAGACTTATTGCGGTGGACACGACAAATCGCCTTTGAACCACTGCTGGATGATCTCAGCGGCCGACTCTGATTCTGAAGCTCGATCAATCAACGCCAGGTGCTGTGCATGCACCAGCTTTCTGATCAGCGAATCTTTCCCCGGATCAGCGGCTGGCGTGAGCACCGACGGATGGATGACAACGCAGTCCCATTCCTGCAAGCCGAAACTGAGCGACCAGTTCATGATCCACGAAAGCGAATGCACGGTTGGCTCGTCGTTCGCCACGGCCAGTTCAGCGGGAATGGTCAGCACGACCAAATCAGGTTTCATGGCACGCACTTGCGTGTTGGCTTCCTGCTCCAGTTGAGCGAGTGACTTTCCAGCGACGGCCCATGTTGTCAATTCTACTTTCGCATCGGGATGATGTTGGCGAATGGCGGCTTCAACCATCGCGGCGACAGGTTCCATCGCCATAATTCGAAGCGGCGCGCCGTCGGCCAGTTGTTTCCTTGTTCGCTGAAGAATCGGCAACGGTGGCCGAACGGCGTCGAGAGAAACGTTGGCTCCACTGATGACTCGACACAATTCCTCCGCCATGCGCTTGTGACCGTCCATATTGGGATGAATCGCGTCACTCATCGTCAGTCGCCAGGTCCACGGCGCACGCTGCTTCAACTCTTCACCGGCTACATACTGATCACAGACAGGAACGTTCTTGTCGCGACCGACGGCTCGTAGCACTTCGCAGTATTCCACGAGCTTTGTAATTGGGCGACCGTCAGTGTTGATGACCGCATTCGGAGTGCACAAAACCACCTGACTCTTTTGTTCGCGGCAGCGATCAATGAGCTGTTCCAGGTTGCTTCGGTATTCCTCGATCGGCACGCGCACCATGTCGTTGAGGCCAAAGCTGATCGTCACAACGTCCGGCTTATGCTTCAGCACGTCTGAGTCCAGTCGATTCAGCCCGTCGCGAGTCGTATTGCCACTGATTCCGGCGTTGATGACTTTCGCTATGGCTTTGGGATGAGCAGCCTTCAGAGCCAGTTCAAGCATTTCCGGATACGCTCGATGGCCACCAGTGTGGTAATAGACGCCCGTCACACTATCGCCCAGACAGACGATCGTCATCGGCTGTTCAGAAACGCTGAGTATTGGTTGCTGCTGTGATCGTTTAGCAGCCCGGTTTTCCATCACAAACCGAAACGCGGATCGAGTGTCTTCGTAGTTGGTATCGTGACCGCCTTCAGGCCGATGCAGAGACATAGCCGGCGATCCCTGTTTCTTCAGTGCCTCCATCAGACGCAGGACGCTGTCTGGTGGAACCAGCGTGTCCCTGCCTCCGGTGGTCGTCGCGACGGGCATCGTCAGGCGATCAGGAAAGAACTCGGCCGAACGCTGACGATAGACTTCGGACTTGTCCACTTTCGAGCCGCCGTAGGACTCTGCGATGGCTTCCAGAAAATTGGGATACTCGACAAGGTTCGCGGTACCGTTTAGCGAAACCACACCGTCGACACATTCCGGATGCAGAGCTGCGAAGGCCAGGGCCGACGTACCGCCCATTGAGCCACCGGAAACGATCACATCGCGAATCCGATAGCGGCCATGCAGGTCATCAAGCATCTGCAACATGTCCGCTTCGGCGGCAGGTCCCATCCACGACGTCTTTGCTCGATAGTCGGGTGACACAAAGATCATTTTTTGTTTTGCAGCCGCATCGCGCGAGCCTTTGCATTCTCCGCGATTGTCATGAACGAACTGCCAGCGGTCTGATCCGTGTCCGTGCAGAGCAATCACAAGATCATGAGGCGTGTCGTCGCGAAAACCGGGCGGAAGAATGACCATGTAACGCTGTTCGGTCCCATCAAGCTTTGAAGTGAACGCCACGTCAAGAGGCTCGGAAGGTTCCTGGCCGACCGCGGACATGCAGGATGCAAAGACAAGGACCGCCATCCAATAAAACGGTGCAAACTTCGCTGATAATCGCACGTCGATACCCCCTGCAGGAATTCTGGTGCGAGCTTGCTGTCACATGCAGTGACCTCTATCAAGCCAAAAGGCACCAGCCGAAGTGTACCTTGTTTGTGGCGGCACGGTACTCGAGACGGACTCGAAGATTAGTAGGGTGGGACCAGCGAAGCGGCGGCCCACCGACGTGAACTGCAGAAGGTGGGCCGGCGCTCGCGATGCTCGCTGGCCCCACCCTACGAAACAATCATCGTTTACTGATGGCTTGTGCAAACATCCAGCGGCATGGACTTGCAAAGATCTTGCGGAGGCGTGTGAGGTTCTGCGTCGCCGATCAGGGGCAGAAGTCGACTGGCCGCAAACAGGGCCAGCAATGGCAGAGTCAACACGACGATTGCAGCTATCAGGCCTTCGCGACCATCCAGCGTGAGGTTGTAATGGACGAAGCCACGAAAACTCTTGGAGAACATCTGCCCGCCGATGACGACGTTCCATCGCATTGCAAAGACCTGAATCAGAATCAGAACTCCGGAGACGGTGCCCAGAAATGTTCTGAGACCAGCATAGCGTTCCGTTCGGATGGCAACCGGCAGTAGCAGGAAAGGAATCAGCGAACCGATTGCCACCTGAATTAAGCCGTAGGAAACGGCCAGTCGTCCGGTCAACAAATCTCGCAGTACATCCCACTCAGCGCCGGCTTCATAGGCCAGGTGGAGCAGTTCCAGCAGTTCCAGTGACACGGCTGCAACAAGCGACATCCAGAGATACCTGCAAAGTGAGCGAACGCAGTCCGCATCAGGCGTGATCTTCCTGGCCCGGCAAAGAACCAGATAAAGCAGCAACAGCGCTGCGATGCCGGAGAGAATTGCGGAAATCAAAAAGATCACCGGAAGCAACGCCGTTGACCACCAGGGATTCGCTTTGACGCCGCCGAACAGGAAACCCACATAACCGTGCAGCACACAGGCAGCCGGAATCCCGATAACTGCGAGCACCCCGATCAGCCATTCGTCAGCCTTCTGACTTCCCGGTGTAATCTGTCGAGAGCCCAGAGCCAGAATGCGGAAAATGAAGCCTTTAATCCCCGCGGCGTTGGCAGCGCCTTCGACAATTTCCGGACGATACAGCAGCCACACTTCCACAACCAGCAATAACATGTACAGGCTGTAGATGAAGCCAAAGCCTGCCATTGCAGACGTTTGATGGGGGGTAATCATTATGTTAAGTGCTCGTTCCGGATGATGCAGGTGCAGCAGCAGCGGAACCGTCGCGCAGGAACAGAAGCACAATGCGGTTACCAGAGCCAGTCGAGCTACCGGTCTGAGTTTATGATCATGAAACACATGATAAAGCGCAGAGACGACGAACGCGCCAGCAACAAGACCTGTAATGTAAGGGTACAACACAATCATGATGCTCCACGCGACGTGGACATCGTTCGGATAAACGAAGGAAGGGCCGTGCATCAGACCACCTCTTTGGACAAACCAATATATTGTAACTTGGGATGTGTGCCGAGATGTTCCTTCAGCACCTGAGTACGCGTTGCGCCAAGTCGTTTGCTGAGTTCACTTTCGGGATCATCCAGCCTCCCGAAAACTCGAGCACCCACCGGGCAGGCTTCGACACACGCAGGCTCTTCGTTCTTTGTGATGCGGTGATAGCACCAGGTACATTTGTCTGCGCTGTTGGTTTCGGGATTGATGTATCGCATGCCATAGGGACACGCCTGGACGCAGTAACCGCAACCAATGCAGTGATCGGTGTCGATCAGTTCCACACCCTCCGGCGAAGTGAACGAAGCATGCACCGGACATACCTGATTACACGGCGCGTCGACACACTGATTACAGAGCTTCGGAACAAAGTAAGCTTTGTCGACCAGGGCGGCATCCACGATTGGTAGCGTCGATTCGTGGTATCCGGTTTCGGGGACAAGATCCACCTGCACGGTGCCGTCTTTGAAGTGGATGTATCGCTCGACCCACGTGCGCGAATAACCGTCGGGCACATGGTTCTCGGTGCGACAAGCGGACAGGCATTTGCCCGAGCCGATGCATTTTTCGGTATCGACCAGAAACCCGTAGAGTACAGGTTTCGCAGCAGAAGCGACGGGCTGTGCTGGAACTGCACCGCCATTTAGAGGAGCTGGCAGCGGCGTCTCAGCCGTGGTTTCCGGGGATTCCATTGGCAGCAGCGTCAAAGCAAATGAGCCAAACACCATCGACGTCGCGCGGGACAGAAATTGTCGGCGAGAATCGGCATTCGATCGTTGTTCGCCGCCGCACGAGACCCCACCGCAGGATCCACCGCCACTGCAGGGAGTTCCCTGATTCAGAATATTCAGCCCCGTTGTCGCGGGGCGACTTCCGCAGCCAGATGCTCCAGCTGAATCATGAGACTTGTTCACTTTGAGACTCCTGGAATCTTTATTTTCGGTCTGTGATCAGTGCTTCGTCAGCCATGGTCTGATGGGTATAGACCGGACAGAGCGGAGCGAGTTCCGGCTTCATCAGAGGTTGCCGAATTGCCGGAACTCGCTGCCGCTCGGTCCGGCCTGCGAAATATGGTTCATGAAGTCATAGCTGACACCTTTGCTGAGACCACTAGATCCCTGGACTATGCCCTGTATGACATTCAAAACAGACATCGGGGCTGTCGATGTTTTCTGCGCCCTGATCAGCAAGGTGGCTCTTCACATCGATGCTGCGGAAGTCAGCCGGCATTCCGACAACTTTTTCGTGGCACGACAAACACGTCGCTCGATCTTTGGTGATAAACAGATCCAGCCTGGTGAAGAAATCGCCGTCCCACGGTTTCGCTTTTTCGATCGTCAAGCCGGGATCAGCCGCAGCTTTCTCGGCCTGAGCCATATGTTCGTGGCCGTTGCCGTGGCAATGCAGACAAGCGACGTCCTTATGAGGCGACTCTGCCCGTTCTTCGTGGACGCTGTCATGACATTTAAGGCATGAAGTGTCGGAAGTAAGGACAGGTTGCTGAGCGGCGATCTCCCGCAGAGCATCTCCTCGATACGGTCCATGTTCACCGAATGATTTTGGAATCAGATGACTGCGAGCCGCAATCAGTCCGCTGCCCAGAACGACCAGCCCGAGAGCGACGGCCTGCAAGTGGCGAGTGTCCCGCAAGAATGAAAACTGCTGGCTCATTCCGCTGAACTCCTGGTTGGTGTCTGCAGAAATTGCTCGAGGCCGGATCGGCGCAGCAATTGTTCGAGTGTCGGAGAATGCTGATCGGCTGGATTCACTCGGTGGTGGGAGACTCGACGGATCAACTGCCGAGCCTGCTCAGGAGACAATTCCGCGGTTTGCTGAGGAGCGTCGAAAAACGCAACCTGAATAAACATCAGGAGCAGCGTGAGTCCTGCAAGAAGGATGCTGAAAACAATTCCGATGACAATAATGGCGGGCATGGGTTATTCTCCGCACGATTTGGAATTGAGGTGGGTTGTTCGAGGGAGGGATCTTCAGGAGCACTTCCTGAAGCTGGCCGCGCGAGACGCAGTACGTGTTTGAGGACATCTTTCTTCGACATCGCCATTCTTACCGGTCAGTATTGAGATAATAGGATAGACAAATCCATTAATTGACCGGGAAGTTGGATGGATCGAGCCCTTTTTCCCGGAAATGGTTGAATTAGTCCATGTGCGACCACCATTCAGGCGATGGCTTGGGAAGGAATCCTGTGAACAGGCAGCCTCGATTCCTACCGCAGAGGGATCCTTCGTTTACCGCCCCAGGCCCAGCATTACAAGAGGCTGCTGGTTTTGTTCGCAGAGAGGTGACACCGCACCTGGTTGCTGCAGGATTGCGGTGACCGTCAGTTCTCGCAGGCTTTTTTCGGCACGAGCCATCACATCATCAAGACTCTGGTGCAAGGGGCACAACGTTCCGGTGTGTGACACGATACCCAGCGGGCATTTGCGAATCCGCTGGAATGGTTCGACCGACTCGATGACTTCCCACAGAGTCAGGTCGTCGGGACTTTTGGTCAGCACAAAGCCGCCATGGAGTCCTCGTTGAGAAGACACGATGCCTCCTTTGGCGAGTCCCTGCATGAGTTTAGACAGGTACGGCGCGGGTACTTGAGTTTTCGCGGCAATCTCTTTCGCCGTGCATGGACGTCCTCCGTGTTGAGCGATCGTTACAACCGCGCGGAGTGCGTACTCGACAGTTTGTGAAATCACGAATACGACCTTTCCAGGGCATCTGTCCCGTAGCATTGCATGATTGCAAAAGGAATAGCCTTCAGGAAGTGATTCACGTCAACTTTTCCGACTCTATTGACGGTTGCGTGAGCGTTGCTTCGCGCGACAGACCCAGGTATTCTGCCGGAGAGAGCTGCGTGCGGAATGCGCCGCTGCCGAGTTTTGGTTGAATGAACGAATCAACACATTCGTCAGCCTGACGAATCATAGACAGGAGCGTTGCGATGTTCCCACCGAGACGAGAGTTCCTGAAGACCGCTGGGGCGACCGCAGCGGTGACCGTTTTGGCGAATGCTGGTCAGAGTCCGGCTGACGAAGCCACTTCTGAACGGATCCAGATCGGGTTCATTGGCTGCGGCGGGATGGGTTCAAACCATCTCAAGCTTTTGTCGCAGCGGAAAGACGTCGAAGTCGCGATCGTCTGCGATGTTGACCAGCAGCGACTCGCAGATGCCGCAAAGATGGTTCAGGAGGGATCAGGCAAGGCTCCGAAGTCGACAGGAGATCTCAGAACGATTCTGGATGACAAGTCGATTGACGCGGTATTCATCGCGACGCCCGACCATTGGCATGCTCCTGCCGCGATTCTTGCTCTGGATGCCGGCAAGCATGTCTATGTCGAAAAACCTTGTTGCCATAACGTTCGCGAAGGACGCTTGTTGGCCGAAGCGGTCAAACGCAGCGGGAAGCGATTGCAGGTCGGTACTCAGAGCCGTAGTACTCCGTGTGTCGCAGAAGGCATCGAACGAATTCGCAATGGCGAGATCGGTGAGATCCTGGTTGCCAAGGCATGGAACAGTCAGCGACGCGGAACAATCGGGAAAGCTCAACCGGGATCTCCACCGCCACATCTGGATTTCGATAATTGGCTTGGTCCTGCCCCGGAAGTTCAGTGGCGTCCAAATCTGTTACATGGCATCTGGCGCTGGTGGTATGACTTTGGATGCGGAGACATCGGCAACGATGGCGTGCATGACATCGACGTCGCACTGTGGGGTTTGGGCGTGGAAGCTCATCCCAGCCGAGTCACGTGTTTTGGTCAAAAGAACTTCTTCGATGACGATCAGCAGTTTCCGGATACGCAGTATGCCGTCTGTGAATATCCGGTGGACGGTGCTCCGGCAGGTCGCTGCAAGCAGTTGATTTTCGAGCAGCGAATCTGGAGTCCGTACGTTCAGGAAGGCTATGAAAATGGGGCTGCCTTCTATGGCAAAGAAGGTGTGCTGATCATGGGCCACAGCATTGGCTGGAAGTTGTACGGTCCGCGTGGCAAGCTGCTGGCCGAACGAACCGGCGGAGGCGATTTGCCAGCTCATCATCAGAACTTCTTCGATGCGATTCGTGATCCTTCAAAATCCTTAAACGCGTCCGTCGATGCGGGACGGTTATCTGCCACAATTGTGCATCTGGCCAATATCGCTGCTCGTACCGGTCAGGTGCTGCACTTTGATCCTGACAAGGAAATGATCACCAACGGTGAGGCGGCGAATGCGTTGGTGCGTCGCCAATATCGGGATGGTCATTGGGCCGTGCCAAAGGGCGTTTAAGTTGCGAAAGTTCCGTCGGCGGAGCGACGGGTATTCCTTACACCCGTCGCTCCGCCGACGGGCTTCTGCTTCTTGAACACCGTCCCACCTCCAGCAACAATGGAACAAGTCATGGCCAAGTACAAAGTGGCGATCATCGGCAGCACGGGGCGAGGCGACTACGGGCACGGGTTGGATGCCGTCTGGCAGTCCATTGAACAGTGCGAAGTTGTGGCGGTCGCTGATCAGGATGAGGCAGGCCGCAACAAGGCTGTTCCGCGAACGGGTGCCGCTCGAAGTTATGCGGACTACCGTGAAATGCTGGACAAAGAGCAGCCGAACATCGTGGCGATTTGTCCTCGCTGGATTGATCAGCATCGCGACATGGTTCTGGCCTGCGCGGAACATGGCTGTCACATGTACATGGAGAAGCCGTTCTGTCGAACATTGAGTGAAGCCGACGAGATGATTCAGGCTTGTGAAATGCGGCATCTGAAGCTCGCCGTGGCCCACATCAGTCGATACTCGCCGCAACTGGATGTGATCCGCAAACTGATTCAGGCCGGTGAGATCGGCGACGTGCTCGAAATCCGCGCGCGAGGCAAAGAAGACGCGCGTGGCGGTGCGGAAGATCTTTGGGTTCTGGGCACGCATGTTCTGGATCTGATGCGAGCTTTTGCCGGCGAGCCGGAATCGTGTTATGCGGCGCTGTTTCAGGATGGAAAACGTGTCACGCGCGAACATATCAAGCCGGGCAATGAAGGTGTGGGTCCGCTGGCAGGAAACAGAGTCGATGCGATGTGGCGATTCAAGAGCGGGGTGACGGGATACTTCTCATCGAAAAAAGGAGCGGGTGGCAGTCCAAATCGTTTTGGACTTCGCATCATGGGTAGTAAGGGCGTGATCGATCACACGTCGGGCTATGCGAATCCGGCATTTCTGTTGAATGATGTGACCTGGGGATCATCCGCAGCGGGGAAAACCTGGAGAACGATTTCGTCGAATGGAATCGATCAACCCGAAACGATCACTGCGACCGGCTACGAAGGTGGGAATCCGGCTGCTGCGAGGGATCTGATCGCTGCCATTGAAGAGGATCGTCAGCCAAAATGCTCGATGTATGAAGCTCGGGGAACAATCGAAATGGTTCTCTCGGTCTTCGAATCTCATCGAACCGGCGGACCGATCAGCATGCCTCTGCAATGCAAAGCGAATCCTCTGGGTGAACTGACGGAATAATGCACGAATGAGTATGTCTCCGGATGACGCCGACGAACGTCTGGCCATCGCCTTTGACGAGCTGATCCGGGATTCCCGCAGTGGGTCTTCGCAGCAGCGACTGGAAGAGGCGATTCGCAGGAATCCGGATCTGGAACAGGACCTTCGTGAGCTATTCGCGACGGCTCAGTTTGCTGACGACGTCGCCATGCTGCAGTCGTCGGACCTCAATCATCTCACCGGCGGCTCAGCACTTCTGACTTCAGGTCAGAATGATCGAAGTTCAGGATCGGCCATCGGCAGCGTGATAGGAGATTACGAGTTACTGGAGGAAATCGGTCGGGGTGGCATGGGCGTCGTTTATCGCGTGACGCAGATCAGTCTGCAGCGAACGGTCGCCCTGAAGATGATACCGAATGCTGCATTTGCATCGACTTCGGATCTGGCGCGCCTGCGTGCCGAAGCGCTGGCGGCGGCGCGGTTGAGTCATCCGAATATTGTTCCGGTCTATGAAGTCGGCGAGCATCACGGGCAACCGTGGTTCAGCATGAAGTTCATCGAAGGCAGCACGCTTTCGAAGCGACTGATGGATGGGCCGATGGCTCCTCGCGAAGCCGTGGCCATGTTGTTGCCGATTGTGGAGGCTATTGGTGCGGCTCATCGAGCCGGTGTGCTGCATCGCGATGTGAAGCCCAGCAACATCATGATTGCTTCCGATGGCACTCCGTTTGTCACAGACTTCGGTCTGGCCAAACGTGTTAGTGTTGCCGATCAGTCTTACTCGGCGACGGGGCAGTCTTCCGAGCTGGCGGGATTGACTCAGAGTGGAGCGATTCTGGGAACGCCCGCGTGGATGTCTCCGGAACAGGCTGCTGGTCAGACAGATTCTGTGGATGTCGCGACCGATGTTTATAGTCTCGGAGCTGTGTTGTTTGCGATGCTGACGGGGCGGCCTCCTTTTCAGTCGGCATCGCCGTTGGACACGATATTGATGGTTCTTGAGCAGGATCCGCCCAATATTCGGATGCTGAATCGTGGCGTCGATTCAGATCTCGAAATGGTGGTCATGAAATGTCTGCAGAAGCCGCCGGATCTGAGGTATGCGTCGACTGCTGAACTGGCCGACGATCTTCGTGCGTGGCTGAGTGGCGAACCCGTCAGTGCGCGTTCATCGACATTTGCTCAGATCATGATGAGGTTGTTTCGTGAGTCACATCATGCGGCCATTCTGCAGAACTGGGGATTGCTGTGGATGTGGCACAGCCTTGTGGTTTTGTGCTTGTGCCTGATTACAAATTACATGCAGTATAGGGGAGTCGCTGATCGCTGGCCGTATGTCAGTCTCTGGGTGATTGGTTTAGGGCTCTGGGCCGGCATCTTCTGGAACCTTCGACATCGCGCTGGTCCCATCACGGCTGTGGAGCGTCAGATTGCTCACGTCTGGGGCGGCAGTATGATTGCTTCATCCATGTTGTTCTGGGTGGAAATGATCATGGAGCGGCCGGTGCTGGAGTTTTCGCCGGTGCTGGGAGCCATCGCAGGCATGGTGTTTCTGGTGAAGGCCGGAATGCTGTCGGGAAGCTTCTATATTCAGTCAGCCATGATGTTTGCCACATCGTTGATTATGGCGGCCGTCGAGCACAGTGATCTCCCGGACTTCAGTATTTCTTTGTTCGGTATTGTTTCGGCACTGACGTTCTTTACGCCGGGCTTGAAGTACTACCGCCAGCAAAAAAAATCCCGCCGCTAGTGTGTGAAGCGTCCCGTCGGCGGAGCGACGGGTGTACTGTAGGCCCGTCGCTCCGCCGACGAGAAAGTTTACTTCCGCGAGCCTCAAGCTATGACTAACGAGTCCCCCGATACTTTTCTTCGTCGTGCCTCGAGTCCTGTGCAGGAACATGCGTTTCGACGCGGGCCGCGAATTGTTGCCCTGGAAACCGCGATACCTCATGACGTGATGCCCGGGCTGTTGGCCTTGCGCATTCATACGGATGCGGGAACAGTTAATGGAGTCCCCGTGATTGGTCATGGGGAAACCTATTACATCCCGACGTCGGCCGCGGCCGTGATTCATGACTTTATGTCTCCACGGCTGTTGGGATCCGATGCGTGTGCCATCGAAAGCCACTGGCGATTTCTGTACGAGCGAATCACGGCCTTCGGAGGAACCGGTGCCGAATTGCGAGCGCTGTCTGCGATTGACCTCGCTTTGTGGGACATCGTCGGACAACTTTCGCAACAGCCGGTGTGGCGTTTATTGGGTGGTCCGGTGCGAGATGCCGTGCCCGTGTATAACAGTTGTGGCGGCCCGTTTTATGGTCGCTCCAATCGTCGTACGCCATCGGCATCGGGCTGGCCTGGACATGGTGACCCCGGTCAGCCGGGGCCGCTGGAAGACAACTGGTCCAGCATGAATTCACCGGCCGAGCTGGCAGAAGAGCTGGTGTCTCTTGGTTACAAGGGGATGAAGTTGTGGTCGTTTGACATGGTTTATCGGCGTCAGGGCGGACAGTATTTGTCATGGGACGATATTCGCGAAGGGATCGCTCCGTTCGAAAAGATTCGTGAGCGAGTTGGCGATAAGATCGAAGTCATGCTGGATGGCCACGGCTTCTTTTCTCTGGCTTCTGCTCGTCGCATTGCAGAAGGGATGAAACCGATTCGGCCGCTGTGGATGGAGGATGTGCTGCGTCCGGATTCGATTCACGCGATGGCGGCCTTTCGCGCGGAGATCAGTGTGCCGATTGCAGTCAGCGAGATGCTGGTGATGTCAGATCATTATCGTCAGGTCCTGGAAGCTCGCGCGGCCGATTATGTGATGATCGATCCGACGTGGGTGGGAGGAATTTCTCAGACGCGGCGGATCGCCGAGCTGGCTCAGATGTACAACGTGCCGACTCTGATGCACGACTGCACGGGGCCGTTTACGCTGCTCTCGGGGGTGAATGTGGCGGCGGCAAATTCCGGAGTGGCATTTCAGGAGACGGTTCGTGCTCACATCGCGACTTTGTATCCGTCGTTGATTGATGAGACGATCACGGTCAGCAATGGCCACTTGGCTCTTCCGCAGCGTCCGGGAATTGGTGCTCGATGGCTGAAAGAAATCTTCGATCCGGCGCATCCGGGATACCGTCGTTCGTCACTCGACCAATAGGAAGACTCCCGTTTAATGTCGTCATCAGAATTTCAATCGGTCTCTGCGGAGACGCTTCGAGCATGGGACAATGAGCATGTCTGGCATCCGTTCACGCCAATGTCGGCCTATGTTCAGGAGCATTCGCCGATCATAGTTAGTGGAGAAGGCTTTGATTTGATCGATGAGGCGGGACGTCGATATCTCGACGGGATCTCTTCGTTGTGGTGCAACGTCCATGGTCACTCGGTGCCCGAGATTGACGCGGCCGTTCGAGAACAACTTGGCAAGGTTGCACATACGACGCTGTTGGGATTGTCGAGCGAACCGTCGATCCGACTGGCTCGCGGGCTTGTTCAGCGAGCTCCGAGCGGGCTCAGCAAAGTCTTCTTTTCTGACAGCGGCGCGACGACTGTCGAAGTCGCGCTGAAGATGGCGTATCAGTATCATCGCCAGAAGCCTGACGGACCGGAGGATCGAGATACGTTTCTCTGTGTGGGCAATGCTTATCACGGAGATACTCTGGGAACGGTCAGCGTCGGCGGCATCGAATTGTTTCATCGGTGTTACAAGCATTTGCTGTTTCCGACGATTGTCTGTCCGTCGCCAGTGGCCACGCGAGTTCCTCAGGGGCAAACTCGGGAAACATGGCTGCAGTTCTGTTTTGATGAAGTGGCTCGTCTGATGAAGGAGAATCATCAACGGCTGGCAGGATTCGTCATGGAGCCGATTGTTCAGGGAGCGGCCGGAATTCTGGTTCATCCGCACGGCTTCCTGCGTCACGTTCGCGCGTTGTGCACTCAGTATGACGTGCCGCTGATTGCTGACGAGGTGGCTGTGGGATTTGGCAGAACCGGGGCGATGTTTGCGTGCGAACAGGAATCTGTCAGCCCGGATTTTATGTGTTTGGCGAAAGGAATTTCGGGTGGGTATCTGCCGGTTGCAGCGACTCTGACCACCGAGAGAATTTTCAACGCGTTTCTTGGTGAGCCGTGGCAGGGGCGAACATTCTTTCACGGTCATACTTACACGGGGAATGCTCTGGGCTGTGCGGCTGGCCTTGCTTCGCTGGAGCTGTTTGAGAAGAATCGAGTGCTGGAGAATGTCGCGGCATGCAGTCAGCTTGTTCGTGAAAAGCTGTCTCCGTTATGGCAGCATCCTCATGTATTGGAGATTCGTCAGCAGGGATTGATGATCGGGATCGAGATGGTGCGAGATCGTGAAACGCAGGAGCCGTTCGATACTCTTCTGCGGCTGGGTCATCAGGTGACTTTGGCTGCTCGCCGTCGCGGCGTCATTATTCGTCCGCTGGGAGATGTGGTCGTCCTGATGCCGGCCCCGGGAATGCCTGCTGCGTTAGTTGGTCGATTGTGTGATGTGGCGATTGAGTGCATCGAAGAAGTTACGAAGAGTGTGGCGTGAGTTCTCAAGATGCCGTCTTGTCGAATACCTAACGAAGCAAAGACTTGATCCGAGGCGGACCGAAGATGGGATTCGATGATTTTGATAATCCCTATCTAGCACCCGAAGTGCCGTTTGAAGTGGTACGAGAGTCGGCGCCACGCGGGGCTTACTTCTGGGTTCGATTGTGGATTTCTTTGCAAATGCTGGTCGCGGTGGCAGGCACGGCCGCTGCGTTTGTCGATGTCGAAACGATCGTAGCAACAGGGCCGATCCTTTCGATTTTTGGGATCTTCGGCACCATCGTGTGTGTCAGGAAACGATACTACTTTGGTGCTTTGATCGGTGCTTCCGGCCCCGTCATCAGCGTGGCCATCTTTTTGGTCATCTTCCTGTTCAATTTGAGCCCCACCGCAGCGCAGAGACCGGTTCCGCTCATTGGCGCCGTCTACATGGCGATACTCTGCGCTATGGGGCTGGTTGCCTTGAGGGAGACAATTTCGCTGCAGGCGAATGCCCACATACCGGCAGGAGAGCGAATCAGCGAGATGCCGCAGTGAGAGGCTGCTATTGAACGACGACACCGCCCTGCTCTTCGCTGGAGATTTCTTCTCGATGTGATCGATAAAGGCCGATCGTCAGCAGCAAGAGACTGATCATCTGCACCAGATGAAAGACGCCGTGGTTGTTGAACTCCCAGATTAAGGTCACGTGGAGCGTCTTTTGGGTGTCGATGACCGCAGCGAGAATTCCGACAAGAACTCCTGTGGCAAGGAAGCCTGATCCCGCTGCACTTCGCTGCCAGAAACACATCGTGTAGAGCGTCAGCGACAGAGCCATCGCTATGCACTCGTAAATCACAAACAGCAAAAAGGAGTCGCTCCAGATCTGCGTGATCGAAAAAAACGCGAAAGCGATCATGATTGCGGGCATCAGAAAGCGGCGAGACTTCTCGTGGCCGGAACTCATCGTGATCGCGGCGATGACGAACAGAGCCATGGTGAGTCCCAGAGCCAGATAAGCTGGACTCCAGATCGCAGATTCAATGGACGCGGCCATCTCCAGTCCATGGGCGGCTGCTCCAATCAAACTGGCAATACTGAGCAATGCAAAAAGCCATATCCAGACGCGAGTCCACATCGGACGAGCGACTGTTTTTCGTCTGATGACATAGATCGCCGCTGCCGACTGAGCGGCCAGGATGACGTCGGTAATGGCTGTTGTCATCTCTGTGGGGCTGTCCGTGAGCATTGGAATTCATCTCCGCCAGACTTCAAAACAATTTGGCTGGAACACTTTGCAATGCTAAGAGAAAAAAGACAATTCAGATTCACGGAATGGGATATTTCGCTGAATGCTTCACAAGTCGCTGCCTAAAGAAACAGAATGCAATGCCAAAGACTCTGCACGGCGTATTGCCGATCGTTCATACTCCGTTCACTGCTGATGACCGAATTGATCGCGCGACGTTGAAGCGTGAGATTGAATGGGCTTTCGAATTGGGAGCTGACGGGCTTGGGACCGGAATGGTGTCCGAGATTCTGCGGCTGACTTACGAAGAACGGATCGAGCTGACTCAGTTGATCGCGGAATACAGCGCGGGGCGAGGAGCAGTGTTTGCGGCTGTGGGTGCGGAAAGCGGGAAGCAGGCGTTGGCGTATTCGATTGCGGCGGAACAGGCCGGGTGCGATGCCGTCATGGCCGTGCCACCTCAGACAACTCGACTGAGTGCAAACGGCATGTTGGACTACTTCCGGCAGATCGCTGACGGAATTTCCTTACCCGTCATTGTGCAGGATGCATCTGGCTATGTGGGGCAGCCGATTCCGATTTCGGTCTGTGTTTCTCTGCTGGAAACGTACGGCAGCGACAAGATTGTTTTCAAGCCGGAAGCATCGCCGATTGGTCCCAATCTGTCTGCGTTGCGAGATGCGACCGGCGGTCGAGCTCGCATCTTTGAAGGTTCCGGCGGGATTCTGTTAATCGACAGCTATCGTCGAGGCATCTCCGGAACAATGCCGGGGATGGATTTGCTCGACGGCATTATTCAGCTCTGGAAAGCTCTGCAACGGGGCGACGATGCGGCTGCGTATCGAGTTTACTTCCCGATCTGTGGCATTGTTGCTTTGCAGCTTCAGGCAGGCCTGGATGGATTCCTTGCAGTCGAGAAATATCTGATGGCGAAGCGAGGCGTGTTTCCTTCGGTCCAACGCCGTCAGCCGTACTTATGGGAGCTGGATGATGAAACGGCGGCCGAGGTTGATCGTCTCTTCGTTCTCATGCAGGGAGAGATTTCAAAGTCGTCGGGGAAGTGATTATCGAGGGCCTACGAAATCAATCAGCCATTTCACGGTGCCGCCGCAGTGATGATCATTTCCACAAGACAATTCTTGCCGAGTCCAACCTGCACACAGGCTCGAATCGGTGCGTGACCTCGAGGAACCCAGGCGTCCCAAAGTTCGTTTAGCGTGGAGCCGTGCTCGAGGTCTGCGAGATAGATCAGGATCTGCAGCAGTCGCTCGCGTGAGCTTCCTATCTGTTTCAGCGTATCGTCAATTTGTTGCAGGACTTGAGCGATCTGGCTGCGAGCGTCGACGGACATGTCATTGGCCACCTCGACCCATTGGGCGACGCCGTTGTGAATAACGATGTCTGACCATCGTGGTGAATCACCGATACGTTGAATGCTGGACATAGTTGGCTCAGTTAATGAATCACCAGTGCTCAACAGGACCGTTGGGCACTTTGATTAATGCGGTGGGAATTTCGCATTGGCGTTCGCCGTGGCGTTTCCGAATCTGTTCGACGATTTGATCGAATTCCGCGAACGATTCAAAGCGTCGCAGACGATTTTCAAGATCCTCGGGAACCCCCAGACGAGCACCGTACCATGCGGCAAATTTGCGGAACATCAGGCAGGCGAAATCATCGTGCTGCTGAGCCATCAGCGTAAAATGAGTCACCAGGAATTCGATTTGTTCATCGCGTGAAGGTTCGAAGGGAATCGTGTCGCCGTTGAGATGGCTCTGAATGCGGCGAAAGATCCAGGGATCCAGCATCGCTCCTCGTCCAATCGCCACGGCCGCGCAGCCGGTTTCCTTCATCATCGAAATGGCATCGGCTGGAGCCCGCACATCTCCGTTGGCGATAATCGGCATCGAGCGGACGGCATCGACGGTCTCTCGAATGGCATCGCGATTGACCGTGCCGTGAAATCCCTGGTTGCGAGTACGTCCGTGAATAGTGACCGCCGCGACGCCAATATTCTCAAAGGCTGCGGCCAGCTCGGGAGCTGTAATCGCAGACGAATCCCAGCCGAGTCGCATCTTCACCGTGACTGGCAGATCAACCGCTTCAAGTACTCGGCTCACCATCGTCACCGCGCCGTCGACGTTGCACATCAGGCGAGCACCACCGCCGGAGCTGTTTACTTTGGCCATGGGGCAGCCCATGTTAATATCGATGGCTTCGTAGCCATGGTCCTTTAACCAGCGAGCAGCCTTGACCAGATGAATCGTTTCGCCACCGAAGATCTGCACCGATAAGGGACGATCTTCCGGGCATGTCTGGACGAGATCCATCGACTTGGGTCGTTCGGACCACAACATGGATGCCAGTACGAGGTCCGTTGTTGCCAGGCCAAGACCACCCGTGCGGCGCAGGACTAATCGAAAGGCCAGTTGCGTGTAGCCAGCCAGAGGAGCGAGGAAGAACCGCGTAGAAAGAACTCGTCCGCCGATCGTGATGGGCGTTGCTGCAAACTGTTCGACGGTCATCTCGCTGCACGACGTATTTGAGGAGATTGAAAGAGGCTGGTTCATGGGCTGCTCCTCCAGCCCAGATTGATCAGAGTCTGTCGCGTTTCCATGACGGGCAATCCGATGACATTCGTCAGGCTGCCGCGCAGTTGAGTCACGAACGCCGCGGCAAACCCCTGAATGGCATAACCGCCCGCTTTACCGAGAGACTCGCGCGTGGAGATGTACCACTCAATCAGTTCATTGTTGATTTCACAGAACGTGACTTCGGACTTCACGATGCAACTGCTGGTTTGGCCCATTTGAGAAACCAGAACTCCGGTCCAGACTTCGTGAGTTTGATTGGACAATCGATTGCGGAGCCACTCTCGGACATCATCCTGCCATCGATCGGGTTCGGGTTGGCCGAGGACCAGGCGTTTTCCTTGATTTAGCTCAGCGACAACAATCGTGTCGGCCACGACGAAGAACGGGGCTGAAGAATCGACGGAGGCGAACACTTCGTTCGACGCATCAGCCGCGATTTGCTGACAGACGTCGCTGTGTTTCAACTGGACAATATCCAGCAGGCGATGTTCGATTTCCGTTTCCTGATGCAGACCGAGAAAGCCGGGTTCTTCGGGAGTAATGGGCGGTTTGATGACAAGCTGGTGATGGCCCACGATGGCTCCCAGCAATTCTTTTCGTCGTGGAGAACGCGAGCCAAGAATCACTTGTGGTGAATTCTGAATGCTATGGTCGTGAGAAATTGCGGTGATCATGGAAAAGTCTGCAGACGATCGTGTGGGCGATTTTGAATCTCGGTACGAAGTGTAACATAGCGCTGGGATCCCGAGCGACCTGCGGGATTCGAATCATCCGGAGGAACCATGACTGAAGAACTTACCGCCTTTCACGAAGCCGGGCATGCTTACGCGGCAATTTACGTCGGTGCGCGAGTCCAGTCGGTTACGATTGATCCGGACAATGATGACGGTCCGAATCGATTTGGCGATACGGTTGTGCTCTGGAGCCGTCGTCGATTCTCACAGAAGGACATGGCGGAAAAGGCCGCGTGGGTGGCTCTGGCGGGGCCAGTGGCCGAAATGGTTTATACTCAAAAGCCGTTTCACCCTGCGACTGTTGCCGAGTGGAGCCAGGACTGGGAAACAGCGTTTGAGTCGCTCGAACACGTCCGTAATGTGCAGCATCGGTTGGCTCAATTGGAGCGATATACAATCGAATTGTATCAGGCGTTTCAGGATGACAATCACTGGGCCGCGATTGGAGCCATCGCCGACAGCCTTCTGGCTCATGAAACGCTGGACGAGGAAATGTTGCAGGAGATTGTGGAGCCGTGGATTGGGGAGGCGTGAGATTTCATCGTGTTGGAGCGGCGTGACGCTTCAAATATGGCAGGCAAGCGAACAACGTGAGCGATTCCTTTGGTATCGGGCCGTGAGGCCAACCGGGTCAAGGGCTCAGCCCCTGGCCTCGGTTGTACCTCGAATTCGGTCGCTGTAAATTGCTGCGTCGACTGTGAGAGTCGGCGAACCACCGGTCAATTCCACGTAAGTTTCCATAAAGGTTTTATCGACGATGTCAGACACAACGAACGGCAAACTCAATCGCAAGCTCCGAATGGCGCTGGTCGGCGGCGGGCAGGGATCATTTATTGGTCGAGTTCACGCGACGGCGGCCGTTCTGGACAATCGAGCGGCTTTGGTCGCGGGTGCTCTGTCGTCGGATGCAGCTCGAGCCAAAGCCAGTGCGGCGGCTTATGACATCGCAGAATCACGAGCGTACGGTTCGGTCGCCGAAATGATCGAAAAGGAAAAAGCACTGCCTGCTGATCAGCGAATCGACTTTGTCAGCGTGGCTACACCAAACCATACTCACTTCCAGATTGCGAAGGCGGCCGCAGAGGCGGGCTTCAACGTGATTTGCGACAAGCCGATGACATTCGATTTTGCTCAGGCCGAAGAGCTGGTGAATGTTGTCGATAAGAGCGGCGTGGTTTTCGCCGTGAGTCACAACTACACCGGCTACCCGCTGGTCCGACAGGCTCGCGAAATGATTCTGAGCGGCGAGCTGGGTGAAATCAACGCGATCCGCTCGAACTACATCCAGGGCTGGTTGAGAACTCGTCTGGAAACTTCAGACCAGAAGCAGGCGGCGTGGCGAACAGACCCTACGAAGTCCGGTGCGGCCGGTTGCTTCGGTGACATCGGAACTCATGCGTACAACCTTGGCCGCTACATGACCGGCCTGATTCCAGCAAAGATCTCCTGCAACCTGTCGATCTTCGCCGAAGGTCGAGCACTGGATGATTACGGTCACGCTGTCATTCGCTACGAGAATGGTGCCGTAGGCACTGTGACGGCCAGCCAGATTTCACATGGTCGTGAGAACGATTTGTTTATCGAAGTGGACGGAACCAAGGGCGCGTTGTCGTGGCGTCAGGAAGAGCCAAACGTGATGATCGTCCGCCGCAACGGCTCACCACATCAGATGTATACTCGCGATCCAAATGCCCCGTTTATGAACAGCATGGGCAAAGCGGCTTGCCGTCTTCCATCTGGCCATCCAGAAGCGTTCTTTGAAGCTTTTGCGAATGTCTATCGCTTTGCTTACGACTCCATGGTCGCTCGAGCAACGGGAGAGAAATTCGAAAAGAAGGATACGATTTATCCGAACGTGCATGACGGGGCTGAGGGGATGTACTTCATTCAGCAGTGCGTTGCCAGCAGCAAGCAGGACGGTGCGTGGGTACCGATGAAATATGCGGGGGCTCGCAAGTAATCGCGTTCGTCATTCGTGTTGTTGATGATTGATGACAGGAAGATTTCGGGTGTCCCGGGATCTTCCTGTTTTTGTACATGGCGCCTCTGAAGGAACGCATCAGGATTGAAGCCACGGACCGTTCATGTTCTCCGAGTGCTGATGTTTGCCAGCATTTTGCTGTGCATTCACTGGCAGCATCGTGAGTATCTCCAGCGCCAGGTTCGTGTTGAGGACTGGTCTGATGTGCTGCCGGTCATTCAGGACGTGCTGCCTGAGGCTGACGTGGTTTTTAGCAGCACAACCGGAGAAACGGACGTCGACAAGGCCGCTAAAGTGCGAGATGCCAACGGCCAGACGATTGCTCGAGTTTTGCGAACATCGCCAGAGGCCAATCATATTCTGGGCTTCTCGGGACCGACGGATGTTCTGCTGGTTATGAATCCGGATTCGGAGTTGATCGTGGCAAAGATCGTGTCCAGCCGGGATACTCGAGATCATGTTCAAAAAGTACTGGAGGATGAAAAGTTTCTGCAATCACTCGTGGGTCGGTCGCAACAGGATTTGCTCAATCTGCAGGATGTTGACGCGGTGTCCGGGGCGACGCTGACCAGTTACGCGATTTTGGAATCGATACGCGTTCGAGTTTCAAAGCTGAGCACTAACGGGGCTGGTCCATCGCGGTTGACGTCGTTGAAGTTCCCCGAGCCACCTCGGCAGGAAGATGTCAGGTTGCTGTATAGCGATGCGGCGAAAGTCGAGCCAGATGCCGACAGCACGATGGTCTGGAAGGTTCTTGGCCCTGACAGCGTCGAACGAGGAAAACTGCTGCGTGCATCACCTGCGGCGGACAACAATGTTGGGTATCAGGGACCGACGGATGTGCTGATCGCGGTGGACGAACAAATGGCTGTTACGGGCATTGCTGTCGGTGTCAGTTACGACAATGAACCTTATGTCGGTTACGTCAGAGAAGATGAGTACTTCCGAACGTTGTTCAATGGGCTAGATCTATCGTCGTTAGCCGCGATTGACGGGAATACGGTCGAAGGAGTGTCAGGCGCGACGATGACCAGTCAGTCCGTCGCTCGGTCATTGCAACTCACTGCTCAAGCCTTCGTGGATGAAGAAAAGGCTCGGGAGGCAGCGGAGCAAAAACAACGATCGGCTTCTGCGGAAGAGTCAGCTGGAGTATTGAGTGGTCGAGATGTGATTTCGCTGCGAGATATGTCCACGATCGTGATCACACTCTGCGGGGTGGTTCTGGGGATGACTCACTTGCGAGGGCGACGATGGCTGCGGATTGGTTATCAGTTCGTGGTGATCTGCTGGCTGGGCCTGATGAACGGGGACATGGTTTCGCAGGCTCTTCTGCTGGGATGGGCTCAAAGCGGTATTCCGTGGCAGAACGCGTTGGGTCTCAGTCTACTGACGGTGGCTGCTTTGCTGGTACCGATTTCGACTGGTCGCAACGTTTACTGTGCTCAGATATGTCCTCATGGAGCCGTCCAGCAACTGGTGCGTCGCCGCCTGCCGTGGCAAGCGAAGTTGTCGCCGAGAATCCTTGCAGGGCTGCGATATCTGCCGCTGTTGCTGATCGTCTGGGTCATGGCAATAGGGCTGCTGCATTTGCCGTTCAGTCCCGTGGACATTGAACCGTTTGATGCGTGGTTGTGGAGCATTGCTGGCGCAGCAACGATTGTGGTGGCAGTGGCCGGGCTGGTCGCGTCCTTGTTTGTCCCGATGGCTTATTGCCGCTTCGGCTGTCCGACGGGTGCTGTGCTGGACTACATTGGAGGCGGCGGCAAGAACAGGAATCATCGAGATACTTTTGTGCTGGTGCTCGTTTTCGCCGCGATTCTTGTGAGCGTGCTGTGTTGATCGTTGATTCTTGAAATAAAAAAGAGCCCGCGAGAATCCAAAGGTTCCTCGTGGGCTCCGGTTCAAGGTTTGACTGGCAGCTAAAAGCTACTTGGCACAACAATCACTCGTTGGGCAGCATTGGCCGGTCGCACAGCATGATGCTGAACAGACGCAGTCGCCGCCGGTGTCACAGGCGCAGCCCGCTTCTTCACAGACACAGTTGTCGCAAGTGCAGACTTTGCAGCAGCTGCAAGGTGAAGCATTCGGCTGAGCTGTTGCCGTTGTTGGCCGAGCGGCAGAAATTGCAAATGGCGACGCCAATAACAGCGCGATCGAGAACAGTGAAAACTTTTTCATCGGAGTACTCCAGAAAGAATTCAGAAACGGAATTGAGTCAAAAGGATCTCAAGAGTGTTCTGATCTGGCTAATTCCTCCACACACACAGCATGGCCTGCTGGCGGTTGTGTTTGCGTGGCGGAAGCTCCGGTGAGCCGTTTCCTGCCGTGATCTGAAGCGATGCAATTGCTTCAGACGGTTTGCTTTGAATCACAGCAAGAAGGCTGCTGTGTTGCGATTTGGCAGCCGCGCGGGGAACCGCAGTGATCACGGGTTCCGGAGCAGTCGCCAGAATGCAGCATTCGCAGGACGGAAGTTTGAAGGAGTTTGCAGGTGATTTTTCGGGACTGCGGCTCTTTGCGTCGCAACAGGAGTTGGCAGCTCTGGAGTCTTTTTGGGATTTACCCTGGCAGCAGGACGATGTTGTCTCGCTCTTTTTGCAGCAGCTTGCCTCAGAAGCAGTGGCTCGCTGACAGCAGCACGGCAGATTCGAACAAACAGGCGCCAGGACAACAGCGATTGCAATCAGCAATCGCTGGAGGGCACCTCTTTGTGTAATCACCTTCTGTGACACGACCTGTGACACGACGTTCTCTGCGGCTGTTGGGGTTTTCTGCGGGAATCAGGCAGTTTTGGCGCAACCCAGTTCTGTGATCTCATTCGATCGTACGTCTGATTCGATGAATTCGTCAAGCCATTGTTTCGAAATCGTGAGCCGATTCAGGCACATCAATTGTGCTAAGGAACAGTCTCAAAATAAGTTCCGTCTATCCCAACCCGCAGCATCAGTTTTGAAGTTGCGCTGTTCCAGACTCTGGGAGTTCAACGGATTGGAAACACAGGGAATTATCATAACCCGACGCGTCAGCGAGGGATTTACGGAGATACTGGTAGAACGCTCCAGCTCGATCCCTCACTTACGTTTCGGGTTGGAATTTCAATAACTGGAAACATCGAGAAGTTATTCCGGGACTGTTCCCAAGAGGCGGATCGCACGGTGTGGATCATGGGACTTCCTGAGCTGGCTTTGGGTTGATCTCCATTTTACGGCGGAGTCGCTGCAGGCCTGTGACGATGATTTGATCGGCCATCGTGACGCCAGTTCGGATGACTCGACGTTGCCCCACCAGTGGGCCTAATTCGACGGAACGAGCCTCAGCAATCGATTTTTCTCCGTCTTTGCCAATGACGTAGACGAATGGCCGTCCCTGATCGGAGGCCATGGCTTCCTCGGGGATCAGCAGAGCAGCTTCAGCTTTTCCGATCGGAAATTTGAGCCGTACGAATAGTCCGGGAGTCAGCAACCCGTCTGTATTCGAAATCGTCGCTCGTGCT
Source organism: Planctomycetales bacterium (assembly GCA_026400835.1). Lineage (GTDB taxonomy): Bacteria > Planctomycetota > Planctomycetia > Planctomycetales > Planctomycetaceae > SXXK01. The sequence goes on from JAPLOA010000067.1 coordinate 23,839, forward strand.
CGAAGTGTTCCCGTGGCCGGGTCGATCTGGTTATCGAGGAAGTCGACCTTCCCTTCGATTGCGAACTCATCTGAGTCCGCAAGCGAAATACGGACAACGACAGGTTCCTTCATCGCATTCACGATCGTGCCGGTCTTTTCAAGCCGTCGCAGTCGAAGGACCGTGCGTTCGTCGATATCAAAGTAGACATGGACCTGATCCAAAGGGACGATTGTGGCCAGAGCTGTTTGATCGGTGGTGACGATGTTGCCGACATCCACCATGCTGCGACCGATTTGCCCCGAGAGCGGAGCTGAGATCGTCGCAAACTGAACATTCAGGAGAGCCACGTTGTGTGTCGCCTGAGCTTCTTTGAGAGCCGCATTGGCCTCGTCGAGATCATATTGAGCCGTCTCCAGTTCATTTTCTGAAAGAGCCTTCTTCGCCATCAGCTCTTCGGCTCGACGTAGTTGGCTGGTGAGTTTCCTGATGCGAGCTTCGATCTGCAGAATCGCAGCCGCAGCTCGTTCCTCTTCGGCCACGAATTGGCGATCGTCAATCTTAAAGAGTACATCACCCTTCGAGACGATTGCACCATCTTCGAATTTCACCTCGTCCAGATATCCGCTGACCCGAGCTCGCAGTTCAACGACTTCTGTCGCTGCCGTGCGTCCGGTGAATTCTTCATATTCTGTAACCTCTTCCGTCACCGGAGACACAAACATTACGGACATCGGTGGAGGAGGTTCAGGCTTCTTCTCCGTGCGATTACAGCCAGCAAAGCAGACTAAGGCGGACCCCATCAGCAACGCGGGAATTGAGAAAAGACGGGACATATCAAGACCACAGTCTGGGGGAGAGGAATTCGCGGAGGGAAGGCTCGGATGGCATGGCGCCGTCGGGGATGAAGATTTGCGAGGGCTCATCCACAAGTGGGCCGCGTCATTCGATAGATGCAGGACACTCAGGGTACGCTGAGTTTCGTCGGGATTCAACAGGCCGGAGAGTTGTTCCCGGTGAAAGTCGTGTTCAACGACCAATCGTTCTACAATAAACGTTGTTAATTCCATATCGGCGGAGAGTCATGATGAGATCATCACGCAGGCAGTTTACTCAGGCAATGCTGGGCGCGACGGCAATGACATTATTTGACAATCCGCTGATCAGCCATGCGCGAGCTGCCGTAAAGGCACCACCAAAGATCAGGATTGGTCAGATTGGCGTGGCTCATGCTCATGCGAACAAGCTGGCGGTTTATCGCAATTCGCCGGACTATGAAGTTGTGGGAATCTGTGAGCCTGATGAGCAGTTGCGGAAACGGGCCTCAACTCAGGATACGTACAAAGATCTGCCGTGGATGACTCAGGAACAACTTCTGAACGTCTCTGGGTTGCAGGCTGTGCTTGTCGAAACGGAAGTCAGCAAGCTGTTGGATGTTGCAGAAGTCTGCGTCGCTGCTGGTAAGCATGTACATGTTGATAAGCCTGCCGGAGAATCCCTTCCTCAGTTTGCAAAGATTCTGGACTCTGCCGCGAAGCAGAAGCTCCTTCTGCAGATGGGATACATGTATCGCTACAACCCCGGAGTGGTTTTGCTACGGGAGTTTTTGAAGAAAGGCTGGCTGGGGGAGATATTTGAAGTTCACACCGTGATGAGCAAAGTTGTTGATCCCGCAAGCCGCCGCGAACTGGCTGAGTACCCCGGCGGGATCATGTTTGAACTGGGATGTCACATCATTGATCTGGTCGTCGGAGTTCTGGGAAAACCGGAGCAAGTGCGTGCATTTCCGCGGCGTACATCCGGCCACGATGACAACCTGATAGACAATATGCTGGCCGTTTTTGAGTACGAACGAGCAACCGCCACAGTTCGGTCCACCGCTGTGGAGATCGATGGAGGCAGTCGGCGACACTTCGTTGTGTGTGGTACGGAGGGGACGTTTCACATCCAGCCGCTGGATAATCCGTCCGCCCGAATCACGCTTTCGAAGGATCGCGGCGGCTATACCAAGGGAACTCAGGATGTGACATTTCCGAAGTATGTTCGGTACGTTGATGACGCTGCCGACATGGCAAAAATCATCCGCGGCGAAAAGCCCAGCGACTTCGGCCCGGATCATGACCTTGCGGTTCAGAAGTCCGTGTTGCTGGCCAGCGGACTGGAAGCTGATCGTCAGCCATGACCCCCCAATGGCTATCGAATCATAGCGCGACCAACGTCAGCCAGTTCTGAAGCCAGCAACGCGTACTTCATCAGAGTTGCGCTCCATCGGCTTACTTCAAGCCTCTGCGAATCAGCAAGGCTTCCACCGTGGGTTCACTGCCGCGGAAGGCCTTGTAGGATTCCATTGGTTCGCGGCTGCCGCCTCGGCTGAGAATTTCTTTGCGGAAGAGGTCACCGTTCTCGCGAGTACATCCACCCAGAGACATCATGCGAGCAAACGCGTCGGCTGCCAGAACTTCACTCCACAGGTACGCATAGTAGCTCGACGAATAACCGCCCGACCAGATGTGAGCGAAGTAAGCAGTGCGATAACGCGGAGGAACTGGAGCGTAATCGATGCCAAGTTTCTTCAGCGAGTCGGCTTCGAAAGTTTCTGCATCCGTTGGAATCTCTTCGCTGGTCAGAGAGTGCCATTCCAGATCCAGCAACGCTGCAGAGAGATACTCCAGCGTGTCGAATCCCTGATTAAACTTGCTGGCCTTGATGACCTTGTCCAGCAGCTCCTTCGGAATCTGTTCTCCGGTTTTATAGTGCTTCGCGTAGTTCGCAAGAATGGCTGGCTGGATGGCCCAGTCTTCTTCGAAGGTCGACGGGAACTCTACAAAGTCCCGAGGCGTCGCAGTGCCCGAGACAGACGGATAAGTCACGTCTGAAAACATGCCGTGCAATGCATGTCCCATCTCATGAAATAGTGTGGTCACATTGTCGAAACTGATTAATGCTGGTTCGCCGTCGGCCGGACGAGGAATGTTCAGAACGTTGACGATCACCGGCTTTTCGTTCAGCAGCGCCGACTGATCCACAAAAGAACTCATCCACGCACCACCGCGCTTGGTATCGCGTTTGAAGAAGTCTCCGTAGAACAGTCCGATCTGAGAGCCGTCGCTGTCAAGCACATCAAACACACGAACGTCCGGATGATAGACCGGCAGGTCTTTGCGTTCGCGGAACGAGATCCCGTACAGCTTATTCATCGTGAAGAACACACCATTCTTCAAGACGCTGTCGAGTTCAAAGTAGGGCTTAACGGCCGCTTCATCGACTTCGAATCGGGCTTTGCGGACCTTCTCTGCGTAGTATTCCCAGTCCCATGGAGCCAGCTCATGATCGACTCCTGATTCCTTGATCATCTTCTCCAGGTCAGCCGCTTCGACTTTGACTCGAGCCAATACGCCCGGGACCAGATCGGTCAGCATCTTGCGAGCAGCAGCCGGATTCTCTGCCATCTGATTCTGAAGCTTATACGACGCGTGGTCCTCGAATCCCAGCAGTTTGGCTCGTTCGGCTCGCAGTTGAGCGATCTCCAGAATCAACGGGCGGTTGTCGATTCCCCCATCGCGGCCGAGACCTCGAAAAGCCGACGCCTCCCAGACGCGTTTTCTTAGCGATCGATTGTTGAGCGACGACAGAACCGGCACACGCGTCGTGTTGGTGATCTCCAGAAGGTACTTGCCTTCGAGTCCTCGTTCTTTCGCTCCCTCGGCGGCTGCGGCAATGTCGGCGGCGTCCATGCCGTCCAATTCTTTGACGTCGCTGACGACGACTGCTCGTTCCTTGCTGATGGCCAGCAGGTTTTCTTCGAACTTTGTCTCCAGCTTCGAAAGTTGCTCATTGAGTGATCGAATGCGAGCCTGTTGCTCATCATTCAGCTTTGCTCCAGCGCGGACGAAGCTTTCGTAATGTTGCTTCAACACCTCGGCCTGCTCGCCATGCAGTTTCAGAGACCCGCGTGAGTCCCACAACCTGGCAACTCGCTCATACAACCGACGGTTCAGCAGAATATTGTCGGAATGAGCTGCCTGCAGTGGAGCCAGCTCGGTTTCAATATTCTGCAGGGCGTCGTTCTTGTGAGCAGAAGTGAGATTCGAAAAGACGTTGCGGACGCGTGTCAGCAAGGCCCCTGACTTTTCGATGGCCACGATGGTATTGTCGAATGTCGGAGCTTCTGTTTGAGATGCAATCGCTTCCATCTCAGCCAGTTGTTGTTTCATTCCCGCCATGAAGGCTGGCTGAAAGTGTTCAACTTTGATGACATCGAAGGCTGGCGTATGAAACAGCAAAGCGCTTGGCGATGAGAACGGATTGTCAGCAGACAGATCGAAAGATGTATTCACAGCAGGTTGGCTCGTGGAAAACGGTTGATTAGCGGGAATAGGCTCAGCGGCCGACACAGAACCGACGACCATGGCCGCTGCCAGCGCCGAAGCGGCGGTAAGATTCTGTCGGGATTGAAGTGAAAACAGAGCGTTCCGAAACGTCGCAGAGGTCATGGCGTTTTTCCCCGTTGATGAAGAGTGCCGAATTCCAGAACTCGGCCAATCAGCGATGACGAAGTGTAATGTGGTTTCCGCCGCTTGTCTGCTCAGGCGACGATGAAGCCGCTCGCATCGCAAGAGTTGCGCGTTTGACTATGGACGAATTTCCATCAGCGGCTCTGTCGTGATTCTGACATCATCCACAAACAATGTCGCTGGCTCATCTCCGAAAGAGTGGGCGGAGATGCCAACTTCCAGACTGTCATACATCATGCCTCGGAATGGCAGAGTCGGCCCGTGGCTATCGACGACCAACTGTTCGTCCTGCCAGACCTGAACATGTCCCTCATCTGGATGCAGGAACACGTGCCACGTCACCTGAACCCATTGATCGGTTGGAAAATCAACTTTTGCTTCAGAAGCCTGACGATATTTGGGCTTCTTCAGGGCCTTCAGTTCGACACCCAGTTCCTGACCATCAAACAGCATGAGTCTGATCCCCGGTGACTCCTTCACTTCTCGCCCTTCAAGATCCGCCAGTGTGAATGGTCGAGTCGGCCCATCGATACGGAACCACGCCTGAAACCAGAAGTGTTCGTTCTGTTCGAAGTAAACAAAGCCTGTACCAAGCGATGCCTTTGCGCAGGCCATGCGAGCTGACTTCGCCGGGCAAAAGCAGCGCAGGGACTGCTGACCGCTGTGAGCATGAAGCTTTGATGGACCGACAGAAGCATCAAGGAATCCAGCTTTAGCATTCAGAATCTGATTGCGGAGATCAACGTAATCGGAGACGGCTGGTGTCTGAGGTGTTTGCAGAGTGAACTCGGTCCACTTGCGTTCTTCCCCAATCAGCGATCGCAGGCCATCGACGTCTTCAGGCACATCTTCGAATCCATCGGCAAACTCTTTCAGTAACTGATAACGTTTGCCCGAATCAGGGTCGACGCGGAAGACTGTCTCTCCCTCTTTCACGATGTTGCGAGCGATACTCTCGGGATCAAAAACGCGATCGACCCACGTCCACGTGCCACGTTCGCTGATGATTCGAAAAACGTTTCCGTCATCAGCCAGAACGTACGGAACGCCTTCGAGTGTTGTTGTGCGCAGAATTCTGTCTGCCGGATAAGCCTGCACTTCTTCAGGCTTCTGCAGCTGAGGCATGACAACCACAATCAGCAGCACGGCTCCGATCAGCAGGATCCATCGTTTTGAGCGAGACTTCACAGGGAGTTGCTCCAGCAGGTGAGGTTTTTTGTCAGCAGGCGAGTTAACGCATTCAGGATGGACCAGGGGCTCGCGTCCACCAAAGCCTGTTTCGTGACTACGATGATAATCTTCGATCGCACTATGATCCGCGAGCAGGATTTCATTAAAATCGCCGCGGGCTGAATCAACCCCGGCGAACGGTTGGGCGTCAGCCTTCCGTGTAGTACCGTTGGTGCGGCGGAAGCTCTCTATTTCCCGATACAAAAATTACTGAAGATGTGGTCCAGAATATCGTCAGTGTAGACATCACCCAGGATCGTACCTAGTTCATGCAGTGCGGAGCGAATCTCCATGCAGATCAGTTCGTCGCCGTGATTCGCCTGGGTTGCCGTGAGAGCGTGGCTTAGTGATTGCGTGGCTTGCTGCAGACTATCGCGACAACGTACAGCCGTTGTTCCGAGCAGCTCGCTGCGAGATGCGTTAGCGGAGTTCAAACACGCCCGAATCGTCTCGCGCAGAGCTTCGATGTTATGACCCGTTTCCGCGCTCACGCACAAGGCGCTGCGAATCGTAGCGTCGGATTCATCCGACGGACCTTCTGTCGTCAAATCGATCCGAGTCAGCACATGAATCATGGCCGACGATTGCTTCGCCGCGAGCCTGCGAAGTTGCTCGTCTTCCGCTTTGTCTTTATCAGAAAGATCCGCGGCGGTACACCAGACGACAAGATCCGAGGCTGAGACCTGTTCACCGCGGAGCTCCTGAGCACGTTCCATGATCAGATCGGCCGCATCTTCCCAGCCAGCGGTGTCGATTATTTCTATGTCCATCGAATCCAGCGGCAGCGTGGCCGTGAGATAATCTCTGGTCGTCCCGGCGATTGGTGAGACGATCGCCTTTTGCTGTCCGATTAGTCGATTAAACAGAGTACTCTTGCCGGCATTCGGCAGCCCCGCCAAAACAACTCGGCGACGATATCCGGCTGGCAATCGGCTGGCGGAGTCCTCGGCCAATTGTCGCACAACGAGCAACGCTTCCTGCAGCCGACGAGCAATCTCGGACTTCGTAATGAACTCAATATCTTCTTCAACGAAATCCAGGCCCGCCTCAAGATCTCCCAGAAGTGCAATCAGATCAGCTCGCACCTGACCCAGCCGAGACGTCATTCGGCCACCAAGCTGAGACAGTGCCTTCTGGAGTTCTTCATGATCCGTCGCTTCGATGACACCCAGCACCGCTTCCGCTTGCAGCAGGTCAATGCGGCCTGAAAGAAACGCCCGCAGCGTAAACTCTCCTCGCCGAGCCAGTCGAGCACCCTTTTCACAAAGGTGCTCAATCGTGGCCTCCAACAGCGGAGGCGAGCCGATCAGATGGAACTCGGCCATCGGCTGGCCCGTGTAACTTCGCTTTGTCGGCCAGAACATCAACGCGACCGGCACGGGAACAATGATTGAGGACAGTTCCAGTTGTCCTGTGAATCGTCGAGGCAATTTCGACGAACACCAACTGTTCGAGTTTTCATCCGGGCGAAACAACTCTGCTACAACATCTGCGGTTGCTATTCCACTGACCCGTACAATCCCGCGCAGGGCGGAGCCGGGAGGTGAAGCAAGGGCAACAATGGTGTCATCAAGGTCAAGTGGCATGAATGCACTGTAGAGCCAGGAGTCGCAACACAGAAGCGAATGAATTGGCGGCTCGTGGGATGAGCGTAGCATGTAGCCCCACGCTTCAGCGTGGGGCAAGTAGCCACAGACACAGACCGGCGCAGAACAGCGGAAAGTGCCTTGTGTTTTGGACGTGGTGAATCTGCTCCGGCCGTATTCACGGCCCTGTTGACGGGGATGCTCATTAACCCCACGCTGAAGCTTGGGGCTACGCGCTACCGCCGCATTCGCGGCGAATCTCAGGGACTGAGGTTTGTCACATGGTTAGGAAGGGTGGCACGGCTACGGCCAGCCGCACGGTTATGGCCGGTCTCCTGACCGAGCCACTCGTTCCGACCGGCACTGTCTCCTGTGCTGGTTGTTCTCGATAGGCAACCGGTGGACTCCGCGAGTAGCCGGTTGATCTAATGCGTTTTCACAACCCGAAACATGAGTGAGGGATAAAGATTACGGAGTTTTCAACAACAATCCCTCGCTGCCGCAGCGGGTTAGAGATTAAATCAACGTCACTATGCCTCCATCGCCGCGGCGGTGCAGACGAATTCGAGGCGAGCAGTGACTTTGCCGTCGACAGAGCATTTGCCCTTCAAATAGAAGGCATTGGCAACTCGCTCTGTCAGCTCCACGTTCAGCTCGATGGTTTCCCCCGGCCGAATCATCTTGCGGAACTGGACGTTGTTAAGTCGCGTGACGACGGGAACTTCATCTGATCCGGTCGGGACTAACTTTGAAATTAGTACCGCTCCGGCCTGAAAGCAGGCTTCACATTGCAGCACTCCCGGGAAGACCGGGAAGGCCGGATAATGGCCCTGAAAGACCGGCAAGGATTCCTTAAGGACTTTGCGAGCCACGATATGTGTTTCGCTGATCTCGGTGACTTCATCCAGCCACAAAAACGGATCACGATGAGGAATGCAGGCTTTGATTTCGTCGGTGTTCACGGGCGAAGCCAGAAAAATTTCAGGGAGTAATGTGAGTACCAAAGAGACAAGCCGGGACAAATTTCATCCCGGCCTGTGTCAGGCAAACAGAGTGATTGCAGTTACCGACGGCCTTACAGCTCGATCTTCAGTTCTTCGATCTTGCGATATAGACTCGACAAGCCCAGTTTCAAGCGGCGAGCCGCCTCTTTCTTGTCCGGGCACTGACGAAGAACTCGCGTGATGTGCAGGCGTTCGTAGTGTCGCAGAGCCGAACGCAGATCGTCGGTGTCTGGCAATGAAGATCCACCGCCCAATAGATCCGGCGGAAGGTCGTTCGGAGTAATCTCTTCGCCTTCGCACATCATGACGGCTCGTTCGATCGCGTTATCCAGCTGGCGAACGTTGCCCTTCCAATGCGCGGCCATCAAAGTGCGAATCGACTCACTTGTCGCACCAGAGACGCGTTTACCCATGGCTTCGCGATGGCGGACGATGAAGTATTCGACCAGTTCCGGAATGTCGTCGAGACGTTCTCGCAGTGCGGGAATACGAATCTTGACGCCATCCAGACGATAAAACAGATCTTCCTGGAAGTTACCGTCAGTCACTTCCTGGCTTAGATCACGAGATGTTGCGGCAATGATACGAGCCTGAACCTTGACGGGCTTGGCACCGCCAACCGGAGTGACTTCCTGATACTCGATTGCTCGCAGGATTTCAGACTGAGTTCCCGGCGGCAGCTGAGCGATCTCGTCGAGGAACACTGTTCCGGTTCCAGCAGTGACGAGGGCACCTTCCTGCCCGTCTTTGTTTCCGAAAAGCTGAGTTTCCAGCAATTCGACAGGTCGAGTTCCACAGCTCACAGCCAGAAATTTTTCGTCCTTGTTTGGACCGGCCACATGGATTTCGCGAGCGAACAGTTCCTTGCCCGTGCCGGTTTCTCCAACCAGCAGAACGTTTGAATTTGTGGCCGCGACTTTGCGAATGGTCTTCAGCAGTTCCTGAAGAGCATGGCTGGACCCCACAACCTGATCAAAGCCCGCGCTGCGAGCCAGGTCGTTGCGGAGTCGTTGATTTTCGCGATAGAGATCCTGGAACTTGAAGAGTCGTTGCAGACGCTTTACCAGTTCTTCAAAGCGAACGGGTTTTACGAGATAGTCGAAGGCTCCGGCGGTGAACGCTTCCACGGCATTTTCGACGGTCGCGTACGCGGAGATAATCAGCACGAACATCGCTGGATTGATGCGATGCAACTGGCGAAGGACTTTTACGCCATCACCGTCGGGAAGTTGAATGTCACAAATCCCGACATCGTAATCACGTTCCTGAGCCACACGGATGGCTTCGGCCGCAGTTCCGGCGGTACGGACTTCAAAACCTTCACCCATCAGGAACTCCGCCAGAGTTTCCCGAATGATGGGCTCATCTTCAACAACCAAAATCGACTTTCGCTGAGCGATAGTTCCAGACACGGTCTTCAGACTCCGAACTACAGACGCGGATTTACCGGGCGCCGCACACCAGGGCGGCAGCAGAGTTCCGCACAGAACAACCGGCGTTATGGTGTTAAACCGGCTCGGTTTACAAACGAAAAACGCTCGCCAGCGAGACCATTCTCACGCGCTGCATCTTCCGACTGCCACGATTGTAGCGAAAACCCTCAGGCAGACGAACTGTGCACACAAATGTCACTCAGGTTTCCGGCACGAAGGCCCAAAATGAGCCATTCAACCGGTAAATCCCGCTCTGCTGCCATGATTTGAGTTATCGAACCGTACCCCCGTGGATGTCAGGCGAGGGTGTTTCCCCATGATTCTTGTCGCGTTGACGAGCAGCAGACGAGTAATCATCATCCCTGCGATCCTCCGATTGTTCTCGTCGAATAGACTACCGAGTGCCCCATGCGAATTCTTCTGCTGGCCGACATCCATGCAAACTGGCCAGCGCTGGCGGCGATCAATGAGCGATTCGATGCGTGTTTGTTTCTGGGCGACGTCGTCGACTACGCCACGGATCCCCTGCCCTGCATCGACTGGGTTCGCAAGTATGCTCTCGCGACGGTCCGCGGCAATCATGATCACTCGGTGGCTCAGCGCGTTGTCGTGAAGCCGGGCGGGACTTTTCGTCGCATGTCAGCCGCGATGCGACCGAGACACTTCGAAGTTCTGAACGATGAGCATCTCACTTGGCTGGCTCAAATGCCGGTGACTCGTTATCTGACTTTAGGTGATCATCGTTTTTTGCTCGTCCATGCCACACCTCGTGATCCGATGGATGAGTATATCGGCGATAATGCCGAACAATGGCAGCAGCGACTGGAGCATGTCGACGTGGATTTTGTTTGTGTCGGCCACACGCACATCCCGATGCAGCTTCAGCTTGAGAAGACTCAGGTGATTAATCCGGGCAGCGTTGGTCAGCCTCGTGATGGCGACCCTCGCGCGGCCTATGCGATTATTGACAAAGGGCAGGTTGAGTTTCGACGTGTCCCTTATGATATTGATCAGACGATTCGCCACATGCGGAGTTGTGGTATCGATGAGAACATCGTGGCGAAAGCGGAAGTCGTGCTCCGCAGCGGCGGTAGCCCCACGGCCTCGGGGTATTCAGAGCTCTGAAGCGTTTGGCGGCTGAAGAAAGAATGTAGGGTGGGACCAGCGTAGCGCCGGCCCACCTTCGTTGAAGAGAAATGGTGGGCCGGCGCTCGCGATGCGAGTTGGTCCCACCCTACGAATTTGTTACACAGACGCGAACAAGACTCAAGGCGTGAGATCTAATTGTCCGTCTCCGTCACCACCAAAACCCAGCCGATATTGCTGACTTCTTTGGGGCGGCTGTGCACAATCACGGGCGACATGGCGGCCAGGTGAGTTGCTCCGGTCAGCGGGTCAAGAAACTGTTCCATCAAAGCGACGGAAAGTTCCGGCGTCTCGGCATTCACGAGTTTCTCGGCCACTGTCAGGACAGAGTCTGTGACGCGCGGGAACTCTGCGTCGGACTTGCGATCTTTCAAATTCGGATGAGCGATCACCATCCCTTGATGATGAGTAATCTGGTTCTCTTCAACCTGAAACAACATCGCATTTTTCTGAACGCCAAAGTCGTCGATCTCCAGCGTCATGGAAAGCAAACCCAGTACTTGTCGTTCGATCGGATTTTCACTGTCCCAAACGGGCACAGAGAATGAAACGACCAGTTTATTCGTCGCGGTGCTCTGATAAACGCACGAAAGATTGACGACATCGCCCTGCTCTGCCAACTTCGGAATCAGATACTCCAGTGGTTTCAAAGTGGCCACACGTGGATCATCTTTCTCGAGGTCATGACCGAGCCCGTGAAAGTAATCTCGATGACGATACTCACTGCCAATGCTGGTGCCTCGCGGCGTACGAGCATACTGCAGTCCTGTATTGGAAAAGATACTCCAGTTGGAATTCTGAATCGCGTTGCCACGCAGACCACGATGTTCGTTGAGCCACGCCTGCAACGGCTCCCACAGAGTTTTTTCGCTCGGATTTGTGTTGGCGGCCCTCAAGAGATTCTTCAATGATCCCGACTGCGCTTCGGACTCCAGCAGTCTCCATCGCAGATCAATTTCGTAGCCGATGGCCTGAGCCATCGTGCGAGCTGTCGTTTCCAGGTTCTCCTGCCGCGCGGTTTGTGCTTCTTTATGGCTGAAGTCAGCCAGTTCACGAGCCGCATGTTCGCGTCGAGCCAGCGTCCCCAGCCATGCAGCGGCCATGACACTGATCAGGACGACGGCGACAATCCCGGAAGCCGCCGACTGAGCGGCGAACCGATGCCGTCGCACCCAGCGCGAGATTCGTTGAGCGCGAGTCTCACTCAGGACTGATACGGGCTCATCGGCCAGATAATTCTCGACATCTGCCGCGAGATCGAGAGCCGTCTCGTAGCGATCTTTCGGCTGTGCCTGCATCGCTTTCAGGCAGATGGCTTCCAGACTGCGAGGCACACTCCGCACAACCTCCGACGGATGTGTGAATCGCCCTTCAATCACGCGAGTCCGGATTTCGTGTCCGTTATCACCCGTGAAAGCAGGTTGACCGCACAGGATTTTATACAGCGTAGCGCCGAGGCTGTAGATATCGCTGGCTGGAGTGGGAGCCAGATTGGACGCCTGTTCGGGGCTCATGTAAGCGAGTGTGCCGGCTCCTCCGCCGGAAGTGCTGCTGTTCTGGCTGCCAGCGTTGGGCATCAGAGTCATTTCGCCGCTGTTGCGAAAGCGATCATCGCGATTCACGGGAACCGCCAGACCCCAGTCGACAACAATCGTCTCGCCATACTTCCCCAGCATCACATTCGCCGGCTTGATGTCTCGATGCACGATGCCACGATTGTGGGCATAGGCAACCGTCTTGCAGACTGAAATGAATGCCGTGAGGAGCCGACGAAACTCAAGGCTCGGCTCTGCAGTGTTGCCCGCAGTTGCGCGAACCTGATGACAGCGCTGAATGGCCTCATCCATCGTTTCGCCGTCGATGTAACGCATGTAGTAAAACAGTTGCCCGTTTTCGGCCTGACCAATTCCATACAGCGGCACAATCCCCGGGTGCTCCAGGCGTCCGGTGACTTCTGCTTCCAGCATAAAGCGATCGCAGCTTGTTCGATCTTTGATCAGACTCTGGTGGATGAATTTGACCGCTACCTGACGATTCAGTTCGCGCTCCGTTGCGCGGTAGACGGCTCCAAGACCACCTTTGGCATGAAAAATCAGCGAGGTAATCTCACTGGAAGATGTCAGGCTCTCCGCGTCAGTACCGGTTGTCGATCTACGCCCTGATTTTTCGGCGGAGACATGATGCTGTTGCTCGATCGCGTCAACTCTGCGCCGCAGGTCCTGCTCAAGATGTGGCGCGTGGCGACATAACTCAGCGATTGACAAATGCTTTCCCTGCTCACGAGCGCCCTCCCACTGATCGACGAGATCGTCGATCAGAACGGAATCGTTCATTCCGATTGTATTCTCATCAAGTGCCATAGTGATCTGCGACTTTATTGTTTTGGCATCTCGGCTGGTTCACCATTCTGTCGGAACCGTGCGTAATCGAGCCATGGGTCGAGATCTCTCTCGGAGCGAAAGATGTCGCGGAACAACGCCAGAATTTGCTGGCCTTCTTCGGGTTTGTCTGACGCCAGGAGTTTCTCGGCCGCTGTCATTCGTTCTGTAATGATTCGGTTTCGCTCACTGTGAGTCAACAGGGCTTCTTTCTGAGACTTCAAATGTCGCTCAGCCAGCACTCTCCAGTACTTCGGATCACCAATGATACCACCGGCTTCAGTTGCGTCGGCTTTTTCGCCGGAAGTCGCGGCCGCTGGTTGAGCATTCTCACTGCTGAGTGAATTCAACATCTGCTGAAAGAGTTCGATGGATTCGAGAAGATTGCGGTCTTTGTCGCGTTCAGCCTGAAGGGCGGCAATGCAGTCCTTTTCATGGCGATTTCGTCCATCGCGTTTGCCGCGAGCCATGTTCTCGGCCTGTCGCTCAAGAATGGCGACTTCTGCATCATCCAGCCAGCCGCTCACTTCCTGAACGTGTTTGCCTTCCGGATACTGCTCCAGATAAGGCAGAAGAAACATTCGCTTCGCATCGTCAAATTTGACCACAGACGAATCGTCGCCAGTAGCCATAGCTTCTTTGGCTTTCAGATACAGCGCGTCTTCGTTGGGGCCCAGAACCATCCAGACGGCAGCCGCGATCAGCAGAAAGAAACAGGTGACGAGGAACCATGTTTTTTCATAGAACGCTGAGTTATCTTTCTTCTTCTTTTTCTTCTTCGGCTTGAGCTCCCCGGTTTCGGGGTCGACAGTTGAGCCCTTGCTCGCTCCTGCCGCCGCCATCGCTTCGGGAGAAACTTCCGAAACAACCTGCTGTGATTTTTGCAGAATCTCCGTCAGCTCCGTGTGAACCGCCAGAGCGTCATAAGGTCGGTCGTCAGGGCTCTTCGCAAGAAGCCGTTCAATCAGTTGATCGAGTGCCAGCGGGCACTCCGGAATTTTTTCACGAACGTTGTAAGGATCATCATTCAGATGCTGCATCAGCATCTCAGCTGGGTTGTCGGCGACAAACGGAGTCTGCCCGGTCAGTACTTCGTAGAGCAAACAACCGGTCGCATAAAGATCAGTCTTGCGTGAGATCGGCACGTTGCCCTGAATCTGCTCGGGGGCCATGTAGGCATAGGTGCCCACCGTCTTGCCAGCCGCTGTCAGTGCGGTCGCTTCGGTATCACGAGCGATCCCGAAGTCGCCCAGCTTGATCTTGCCTTTCTTTGTGACAAACAGATTCGCTGGCTTCAGATCACGATGAATGATCCCTGCGTTGTGAGCAACCTCCAGCGCTGCACAAAGCTGTCGGCCGACCTGAACAGCCTGATCCCACGACAGCCGTTTTTTCTTTTTCAAAATATCCTGCAGTGATCCGCCATCAACGAGCTCCATCGCATACCAACGCTGGCCCTGATGAGTTCCTCCACCGTAGTACTTGACGATATTGGGATGAGTCAGTCGCTTCAGAATATCAATCTCGCGCTCAAAGCGTTTGAGCATTTTTGCGTCGCCGGAAAGTCCGGGCGGCAGGACCTTCAAAGCGACCTCTTTGCCGTTTTCCACGTACGTGGCCATGTAGACGATGCCCATGCCTCCGGCACCGATCTGCTTCCCAAGGATGAACGGACCAATCTTTCGCTCAGTCATACTGGAAATCGCCTGACAGAAGTGTCAGTTCAGGGAAAGGAGAGAACCAAAATCTTTGCAATGGGCCTGGCTGCTGTGTTGAACACGAGTCCCTTCGCCATTTTGACAGCCGAACAGGTTCGGCACAATCGGTCAGTGGCTTCTACGTGACAATCGGTTTTCTTTGTGAGCAGGTAATGGCGAGGATTGGCAAAATTTTGATCGAGCAGGTGAATTCCCGGGCGTTTGTAGCTCGAATCACCCGCAGTTGAGCATCTCGGGAAATTTTTCCAAACTGACCAGAATCCCTGTAAGGTCGGCTCCCGAGCCTGGTATTCCCTTTTGTCGCGAGATTTTGAACGCAGGAGTTTAGATGTTAGAGGTACGCAAAGCCGGGGAACGAGGCCACGCCGACCATGGCTGGCTGGATACGTGGCATACGTTTTCGTTCGCCAGCTATCAGGATCCTCAACACGTCCGCTTTCGTGCGTTGCGGGTGATGAATGAAGATATCGTTGCTCCCGGGCAGGGTTTTGGAACTCATCCGCACAACGACATGGAAATCGTGACCTATGTGTTGTCCGGCGCGCTGGAGCACAAGGATTCGATGGGAAACGGTGAGGTTCTGCGGCCGGGCGAGTTTCAGCGAATGACAGCCGGAACCGGGATTACTCATAGTGAATTCAATCCCTCCGCGACGGAGCCTACTCATCTTTACCAGATATGGTTGTTTCCAGAGCGAAAGGGGCTGACGCCCGGTTATGAGCAGAAATCATTCTCGGCGGTCGGACGTCACAATGAACTGCGCCTGGTGGCATCTCGCGACGGTGCACAGGGCTCTCTGAAAATTCACACCGATGCCGCAATCTATCTGGCACAACTGAACGAAAATGGTTCCGTGGATTTCACGATCACTCCCGGTCGATATGCATGGCTGCAGGTCCTGAGCGGATCTGTCTCCGTCAACGGAGTGGCACTTTTGCAAAGTGATGGAGTGGCGGTGACCGGTGAAGAGTCGCTGACGATCACCGCCGATCAGGATTCGGAAATCATGTTGTTTGATCTGGCATAACTGGCCATCGCTCTTGTTTGAATCCGGATAGTGTTTTGGACCAACAGCCGGAACGCGTTAGCGTCCGGTTGTTCCTGTGCTCAATGCATTCACTCTGTATTTGCGGCGTGTTGTTTCATCGTAACCCGAAGCGTAAGTTTTTAAGTTGCGCATTTGCGTCTATCCCAACCCGCTGCGTGATCGATTGTGTTTTAGCGTTTTAGGCAGTGTTTGCGTAAATCCCTCGCTGACGCTTCGGGTTGTGATAAATCCCAGTGTTTCTCCGCAAGCGAACAACCTCAGCGCCGAAACGCGCAACTTCAAAAAGCGTAAGCGAGGGATGTTAGATGTGTAGAATGAGCCCAATAATCCCTGACTGACGTTTCGGGTTGTGATAACCCAATAAATCTCTTTACACCATTCTCCCCTGGTAAAATGAAGTGAGTTCATCAATGGCTGAGTCACATTTGTTGTCACCGTTTTCGTTGGGTTCGCTGACGCTGAAAAATCGAGTTGTATTGGCACCGATGACACGTTCTCGATCGGGCTCCGAGCGCATTCCGAATGCGAAGATGGCCGAATACTACGTGCAGCGCAGTTCGGCCGGTTTGTTGATCTCGGAAGCCACTGTGATTGCGGACTACGCGATCGGATGGAGCGAGACTCCCGGGATCTATTCGGACGAAATGGTGGCTGGTTGGAAGAAAGTCGTCGAGGCTGTTCATCAGGCGGGCGGGCGAATTTTTCTGCAGCTCTGGCATTGTGGCCGAGCATCTCACAGCAGCTTTCTGAACGGCAACCGTCCCATGGCACCGTCAGAAATTGCCATCAACGGCGACTCGATTCAAACTCCGACGGGAAAGCAGCCCTATGAAGTGCCGCGGGCCATTGAGACGGCTGAAGTGAGCAGGATCGTCAATGATTATCGACTCGCAGTCAGAAGAGCGAAGCAGGCCGGATTTGACGGCGTTGAACTACACGGAGCCAACGGGTATCTGATCGATACGTTCCTGCAGTCGAAGACCAATCATCGGACGGATCAGTATGGTGGTTCTGTGCAGAACCGTTTTCGGTTTCTGCGAGAGATCATTGAAGTTGCCACGGCGGAAATGCCAGCCGATCGAATCGGAGTCCGGATTTCGCCAAACGGTGTTTTCAATGATATGGGTTCGCCCGACTACCGCGAGACGTTCCGTTACGTTGCCAAACAGCTTGATCAGTATGGTTTGGCTTATCTGCATGTCATGGATGGTCTGGCCTTCGGATTTCATCAGCTTGGTGAGCCGATGACGCTGAATGATTTCCGAGCTGTGTTCAGTGGTCCACTGATCGGAAATTGTGGATACACTCAGGAGACCGCTGAAGCAGCGGTTGCAAATGGGCAGGCGGATCTGATTGCCTTCGGGCGGCCCTACATCAGCAATCCGGATCTGGTTGAAAGATTTGCTAACGGCTGGCCGTTGAGTCCTCCCGCAGAAATGTCAGCGTGGTATACACCCAGCGACACAGGTTACACAGATTTTCCAAACTATCGCTCGGCCTGATCCCGTCGGACGACATACGCTGCTCTCGCCGTTGAAGGTTCCTGCTCTGGAGCCTTGCTGCGTCGCGCGTCATCTCCACGATCAAAGCGCATTCCGGACCTGTCTGGGGGATGTCGATTAGCCACGACGGAAATCTGCTGGCTACCGGGAGCGATGATGGCAAGGTTCGAGTTTTCGAATTGGCAACGACGAACGAATCCAGGCAGTTCGAAACGGGCTACGCCGTTCGTACGTTGGTGTTTGCACAGAGCGACAATCAACTGCTGACCAGTGGTCGAACTGGGCAAGTGGAAGTCTGGAATGTCGAGACTGGCGAAAGAACCGTCAAAACTAATGGGCACGCGGGGGCGGTTTCCTGAGTCGCATTCGCACCGGACAGAAAGACCTTTGCCAGTGTCAGCGGCGACAAGACCGCTCGCATCTGGAATGCCACCACTGGCGGCGAGCAATTGACTTTGGAGCGCCACAGCGGAGGTATCTCCGGGGTAGCATTTTCGCCGGATGGTTCGCAGATCGTGACCGGTGGCCGGGACAAAACAGTTCGGTTATGGGAAACCTCCAGCGTTAGCCTTCATCACACCTGTGAAGGACACGGTGGCGATGTCTGGGCCGTCGCATTTTCTGCGACAACTCCTTTGGCGGTATCTGTTGGCGAAGATCGGGTCGTAAGAGTGTGGCAGACTGAGAAGCGAGAACAGTTGGCTTCACTCGTGGCGCATACCGGGTCGCTCTACGCTGTCGCGTTTACTCTTGACGGCCAGTATCTGGCGACAGCTGGCCGTGACGGTACCGTTCGTGTCCGGGACATGAAGCACGTTGCTCGGTAAACCACTTCGTTATTTACTGAGCAGTGTTGCGACTTCCGTGGCAAAGTAGGTCAACACGCCGTCTGCTCCCGCGCGTTTGAAGCACAAGAGGCTTTCCAACATGGCGGCTTCTCGATTGAGCCAGCCGTTGTTGGCGGCGGCTGAGATCATCGCGTATTCACCAGAAACCTGATACGCGAACGTGGGGACGCCGAATTCGTCTTTCACGCGTCGCACAATATCCAGATAAGGCATGCCAGGTTTGACCATGACCATGTCGGCCCCTTCGGCGATGTCCAAAGCAACCTCACGAATGGCTTCGTTCGTATTAGCCGGATCCATCTGATAAGTCCGCTTATCGCCTCCGCCAAGATTTTTTGCAGAGCCGACGGCATCTCTGAACGGTCCATAGAACGCAGACGCATACTTTGCCGAGTAGGCCATAATCTGAACGTTGTGATAGCCAGCCTCGTCGAGCGATGCGCGAATCGAGCGGACTCGACCATCCATCATGTCGGACGGTGCAATGATGTCACATCCTGCTTTCGCCTGATTCACAGCCTGAAGATTCAAGGCAGCCAGGGTTTCATCATTGACAACGTATCCGTCGCGAACGAGACCATCCTGACCGTGAGTTGTGTAAGGATCCAAAGCGACATCTGCGATTAATCCAACGGACAGATTGGCATCGCGAATGGCTCTCATGGCTCGACAAATCAGGTTGTCCGGGTTGAGGGATTCTTCGCCATCGGGAGTTTTCTTTTCCTGTGGTGTCACAGGGAAAATTGCGATGGCAGGAATTCCGAGGTCCACGGCCTTCCTTGCTTCTTCGACGAAGATATCGACGGAATAACGAGTGACCCCGGGCATTGATGCGACGGGGACTCGCTGGCTGGTTCCTTCGACGACAAAGACGGGCCAGATCAGATCATTGACGGTCACCTCATGCTCACGCACAAGCCGACGGGACCATTCTGTTCGACGATTTCGACGCAGACGAGTAAAAGGGAATTCGGGGTTCATGGTGATTGCAATCGTTTGCGAGCCGTGAAGAGTTCTGTTCTGCGTGTGACGTGAACCGCCGCATGGCGACAGAGGACTGGCGACTTTGAGAAACGCACGCAGGATTCGGTCGATGTCAGCGGAGTTTGCCTTTTTAATTCTTTTGTAGCCGGCTCTGAAGTGCCGAGATCCGTTCATCAAGCTCTGTCAGAGTCAGGCCCTCCAGATCCGAAGCAGAACTCAAGGGTTCATTCAGCAGGTGCTGCAGCAACTGAATCTGGCCCAGCCGGACGCCCTCTTCGCGGCCTTCCGCGCGGCCTTCTTTGCGGGCTTCGTGAAGTTTCCATGCGGCATCACGGATTGCCTTCTGGCGAGCTTCGTAGACGTCTCGTTGAGAGGGTGTTCTGGAGATCATTTCAAGAATTCCGATCGCTTTCTGATACGGGGCACCGGGAAGCAACTCTCGCAGTTGAGCGGCGTCGAGTTCTTCCGCTCGCTGAAACCACAATGCCCAATTCTCCAATTGATTCGGAGACTTGCGGTTCTCGGCGACTACCTCATCGGCAGTTTTCCAGGCTCCGACTTTGTCCGAAGCAGAATCAACCGCACAAATATTGTACTTCGGTAATTCGACCGTGTGAATCTGAAAATGAGAAGTCAGCTCAACGCCATGAGCCACGTCGCTCAGCGAGAATCGCAAATGCCCTGCGGAAATCTGCGGAAACATTTTTACTGAGAGAATGCAGATGCCAATTGTTGGATTCAACTCCGAATAAGGCTGGCCTTCACAAAGCTGGCTGGAGTACAGGCTTGCGACGTAATACACCAAACGCTCCCGCAGTGCTGCTGTCAGAGATGTCTGCATTTCAACATTCAGGAGCCGCCCGGTCGAATCTTTCGCTCGGATGTCCAAAACCGCGAGCTTGTCGTAATCGAATTCCTGCTCAAGGAAAGGGTTGAGGATTTCCACCGCGACAATCGGAGACGGCAGCTCCAGAATGGCATTGAGCAAGTGGATCAACAAATCAGAGTTCGCTGGATCGCCAAACGCCAGTCGAAATACGTAGTCGTTCGTCGGGTCAATTCCAAGTCCCATCGATGCTGCTCCTTAAACGTCGTACCGCCGCGGCCGCTGCGCGGGCTTCGTCTGAGGTTCAACGAGAGTCCCGCTTCTTTACCACAGTGACCAACTGATCTTCAGGCTCCTCAGTCAGCAGCAGACTGCGGAAGTGATATTCCTGAGGCTGGCCATTGCTGTGAAGCTGAAGTCCCAGCGAGCAGGCTTGAAGCATTTCAGGCTTGTCCGTGAAATCAAAAACTTCTTCGCCATTGGCTGCGAAACGGATGCGATCACCGCGGACCAGAATTTCGATCTGATTCCACTGGCCTTTCTTCTCCAATTCATTTCCGCGGCCAACCGGAGCCACGCGATTGCGACGATGAGCGTCCCAGATGCCCCAGTCATGACAGAACATCAGCAACGGACCTTTGAAGCCGAACTTATTCTCGCCGGCATCCGTAAATTGTTCACCAAGAGCGGCCACTGCCGAGTGCATCGTAGAGTGCTTGTCGCTCATCGTCTGCTTCACTTCGAACAGCATTCGAAAGTTGCGGTACTTCTTTGCCGTGAACAGATAAGTGCTGCTTGTGACTTTGTCCTCGTTGGCTCCGCGAATCATGCCATGCTTTACAGACCAGCGAGTTTCATCGCCCGACCAGCCGGACAGATCCTTGCCATTAAAGAGATGCTGAACAGTTTCGGTTTTTGGGATACGTGATTCGACAAACAGAGGTTCAGAGAAGTCCGTTTCCGGCTTCTTCAGATTGAGTTCCTTGATCCAGGTGTTTCTGTAACGAACATCATGGCCTTCGCATTGAAGCTTGATTCCACCGGGAGTGTCAGTAATTCCTTTTCCCCCATCATTGCCACCATCGATACCTGAATTAGGGCCGCCCCAGACCTGATTGATTTCAAAGTTGTGATGCACTTTCTGGCCGTTGAAGTAAACCGTGGCCCGAGCTTTCTCAACACGCTGACCGTCCTTGAATCGAGCGGCTCGGAAGACAACATCGTACGAGTTCCAGCTTCCTCGCCCGTTATACGCGAAATACGGTGACTCGGTCTCATTGATGATGGCCGCCATCCCGTGCGGAGTATCATCGCCGTCCAGAACCTGAATCTCGTGGCGATTCTGCAGATAGACTCCACTGTTGCCACCGGGATTCATGATCAGCAACTCAATGTGCAGGCGAAAATCGCGGTACTCTTTTTTGGTCACAATATCGGCTGCCCCGAATCGTCCGCCTGCGGCCGCTGGGTCATCTGTCATGACAGCGGTGCCGCCATCAACCGGGTCGTCGACGATTTTCCATTTAATCGGAAGAGAGGATTTGAATCCGGGGCCCTGCCAGTACGTCCATTTCTCGTCCAGCATTTCGCGAGAGCCATCAATGAGCATTTCTGCACCCTCGATCGGGGCAGCTCCCACACCGACATCGGCACGACAAATCGAGTTAAGGGCTGAAAGCCCGATAATCAGGGTTGCTATCCAGACCGGTCGACGTGAGATCATTGAGGAATACTCCGGAAGTCAGGTGGGAGAGATGGTGGAAGTTAGGTATGTATGAGGATACGTTGAACAGACGGAGAAAGCGGACAGCTGATTTACGTGTTCACCTGGGCAGCGATTGTTGTCAGAACGGCACCGAACTGCAAACAACACTGCTGTTCGTTAGAACTGCTGGCAGCCAAAAACAACACTCATCAATTTTTGCCGGGAACGTCAATGGGGAAAGCAACAGAGATTGCAAAACGATCAGGGTCCTTTCTGAACAAAGCACTTGTTCTGGTGTTGGCAGTGTTTCCGATGGTTACCGGTGCTTTCGCTCAGGACAGCTCAGAACTTATCGTTTCGCAGTTGGGAGATCTGCCGGTTGTCATTTCTGCTCCGCACGGAGGAAATTTGGAGATTCAAGGAGTGCCTCCAAGGGAAGGTGAAGGGCTGGAAGCAGGACCGGCGGGCTTTCGAGTTGTCCGTGATGGAGGTACAGAAGAGTTGGCTCTGGAAGTGGCCAGGCAACTGGCCGAGCGCATGAAGGGGCGACCGTCGTTTGTGATATCACGCGTCCATCGGCGTTATGTCGACTTCAATCGGCCTCCTGAGGTTGCTGTTGAGCACGCGCTGGCGCGGGTTGTCTATGATCAATACCATACGGCGGTTGCTGATGCCGTTAGGACTATTCGTGAGAAACACATGTTTGGTCTGTTGATCGATATCCATGGACAGGGTTCGTCGGCGGAAACGGTTTACCGAGGTACCTCGAACGGAATTACGATGTCAGGCCTGCGCAAACAGTATGGCGAGGAGTTTCATGCCGGAGAGAACTCTTTGCTGGCCTTGCTGAAGAAGCGAAACTGGAAGGTGCATCCAGATCCATTCGATGGAAAAGAACAGGCAGGATTTACAGGCGGTCATATCGTTCGAACTTATGGAAGCCACCGGTCCGATGGCATCGATGCGATTCAACTGGAACTTGGCGGCAACTATCGAAAGACAGCGGTTCGCGAACGAATCGCCCGGGAAATGGCGGAAGCGATTGCTGAGCATATTGAGCTGGTCACGAAAGCTCCTGAAAAGACAAGTGATCAAAAACCGCTTCAACTCAAAAAGGAGTGATGATGTATCGACTAACGGTGCTCTATGGGCATCCCGCGAATCCTGATGAATTTCTGCGATACTATCGCGAAGTCCATCTTCCGATTGCCAAAAGAATGCATGGTTTCAGGGGCTGGACGATCGGAGTGTGTGAACCAGTAGCACCCGGTGAGAAGTCACCCTATTTCATGATCGTGGGACTCTACGCTGACACTCGAGAAGCTATCGATACGATGTTGGCATCGCCTGAGGGCAAAGCCTCAATTGCTGACGTAGCGAATTTCGCCACCGGCGGCGCGAAGTTTTTCTTTGATCGTGAGGAAGTGCTGATCCCCGTCTCGCTGAATGATTAAAGTTGTAGGGAGTCCCGTCGGCGGAGCGACGGGCGTACCGTACACCCGTCACTCCGCCGACGGGAGTTCGTTCAATTCACCGGCTGCGATGAACGCAGATATGCAAACAAGTCGCGCAGTTGCTGGTCGGTTAGTGCCTTGAGTGCTCCTTCCGGCATCACAGATTGCGGGATGACTTTCATCTCTTCAATCTCATCCTGCTTGAGAATTACGTTCTGCCCATCGACGCCTCGAAGAATCACAACCTGGCTGTCCTTGTCGGCAAGGAACCCGTTGAGCACTCGACCATCCACGGTAACCACGACATGATTTTCGAAGCCTTCGCGAATCTCCAGGCTGGGATTGATAACACTGCTCAGAATACGTTCCAGATTTGATCGAGCAAAGGGTGTCAGGTCCGGACCGATTCGGCCGCCTTCATCAAACAGTAAATGGCATCGACCGCAGTTCTGCATAAACAGCGGCTTGCCGGCTCGAGGATTACCGGAACCAGCTCCCAGAATTCCATTGACGCGAGCAGTCTCCGCCTGAACCTGAGCAGGCGACAATCCCGCGATTTCTCCCCAGAGTTTTTCAACAGAGGTTTCGATGCTGTCATCACTGTGCATCAGCATTTTTCGAAGCGCCGAGTTCGAAACCGTCTCTTTGGAAATCGCCCCGGATTCAACGGCCGCCAGCAACTGCTTTGACCAACTGGTGCGACTAACCAGCATCGCTTCAGCCGCCAACTGAGGTTCCTCTGGAAGTGTCGCGTAACGGGCTATGACATCGACAGCGATGTCAGCCGCATCATAATTTTGCAACGCGGCGAAAAGTGTTCCCAGAACTGCTGGATCCTTTTCGGTCTTCAGCAGTTCGCGCAGAACGATAAGGAGGTCTGCCTGATGAGTCTGACCGCAGATCTCAATCAACTGCCGACGGACATTTTTCGGAGCGGCCGGATCTCGGATCGTTTTCACCGCTTCGGCGATGGCATCGGGCTGGGCCTGACGAAATCGCAACGCCAGGGAGCCGCCGCCGCTCTTGGCCAGAGCCTGAACAAGCTCGTCAGGAATTCCCGCCAGACTGCGTCCCTGGAACGCGTCTTCAAAACCCTGCAACATGCGCTCGGCACTGGACTTGTCTGGCGCCGAGTTCAGCAGCGAGGCCGCACTCAGGAGATCTTCGCGGCTTCCAGCCAGTGCATAACGCTTCATTAAACGTTCGGCCACATGCTGAGCCACCAATGGTCGCTGCCATATCGCTGGCTCGGATAAAAGTTCTTTTGAGATTTTATCAACAGCAGCTCTGCCGACCTGCGATTCAATAGCCCACCAGATCAACAATGGCTGATGAATGTCGGCTGCATCTTCATCGTACTTCAGCAATTCACGAATGATCGGCAGAGCGAGGTTCGGCGGAAGTCTTCGAGCCGAGCTGGCCATCTGTTTGCGTACGTCGATGTACGCTTCAGATTGAGCCGCCCTGGCGATTGCCGCCGCCACCTTGTCTGAAGTGGACTTCGGATCACAGACGATGCGAACAGTCCAGGCGCGCACGAACGGTTCACTGTGACTGAGCAGTTTGACGGCCACGTCGCCGGTTAAGCCACCGGATACATTCAATGCCCACAGTCGTTCAAGTGCTGCCTGCCCGGTTGATGTTTCCAGTTCTGACAGCAGAGGTCCGATGACGCTTTTGTCCTTGCGATCTCCCAGCAGTCGCATCGCCGTCTGACGATGCCACTTTGAAGGATGGTCCAGCAACTGAATCAGTTCGGCTGACGATTTCTTCGCATAGTCGAAGTGAGCGAGAGAACCTGGAATGCTCACGCCCTGCCGCTCGCCGGAAGGAGTTTTTCCTGACGTCAGCTTGTAGATTCGCCCGGTCTTCTTGTCGATTCGACCGGCATAGTGGCTGCTGTGATCGATACGTTGCTCGTACATGTCGGCCACGTAAATGTCACCGTCGGGACCAGTCTTGATGTCGACTGGTCGAAACCAGGGATCATCAGTCTTAAGCACTCGTTCAACGTCTTCCGTTTCGAACGACGACTGATACGGTTTGAAGTGGCTCAGGACCACTTGCCCCTGCAGCGGTTCGATACCGAACAGTTCACCACGAAAACGTTCCGGCAGAGTGTTCTCTTCGTAGATCACGAAATTGTGAGTAAAGCGTGCGACACTGTGATGCTTGATGTTTTCAAAGAAGCCAAAGGAATAGGGATTCGACAAGGGACCGTGCTTTCCGAAACCTTTGCGATAGTACCCTCCTTGAACGTAGTGGAAGCCTCGCGTATCGCCGCCGTTGTGCCCGGAAAAGATGCGGCCTTTTTCATCGATTTCGCAACCGAAAGTGTTGCCGCCACCTTCCGCAAAGATCTCATAGATGTGCTTTTCGGGATGGTAACGCCAGATCAGTTGCCCCAGCGATTGCACGGGTGCTTCCTTTGATCCGGGCTTGCGAATCACGCCGGTCACAGTGCTGCCCTGACCTCCGTAAAGCCAGCCGTCCGGGCCAAAGCGAAGACTGTTGATCACGGAATGCGAATCTTCAATGCCGAAGCCCTCCAGCAGAACCTCCGGATCTCCGTCGGGAATATCGTCTTTGTTCGCATCGGGATAGAACAGGAGATACGGAGGATTTGTGACATAGACTCCTCCCCGTCCAACCGCGAATGACGATGCAATATTCAGTTCATCGACAAAGATCTTGTGCTGGTCATAAACGCCGTCACCATCGGTATCCTCATGGATGCTGATACGGTCCGTGCCCTTAAAATGATTGGGCGGCGCTGGAGGAACTTTGTCGTAGACAGACCGCAGAAACGTATCGCGACTGACCATCTTCAGGCCCGCTGGATCAGGATACTGCCGATACTCCATGACCCACATGCGACCTCGTTCATCCCACGACATGAAGAGCGGCTGAGCAATGTCAGGATCGCCAAGGACAAGTTTTGCACTCAGGTCTTCAGGCATCAGAAAATGCTTGACGGCTTCGGAGGGTGACAGCGGATCCGTGTCACCGTTTCGGCGAGCGACGTATTTTTCAATGTTGTCAACGGCGTCAACTTTCAGATAGACGGCTTTTGCTGCAGCGTCTGCATCATTGAGCGGTTGAGCCGGGTCAAAGTCGAACTCATTGGGATCCGCTTTTCCCCACGCTGCTTCGTCGCCCGGACGATATTGCCAGACGCCTTCCAGACGGAATGCCTGCTTTGTAGCTTCGTTCATCAGAACAGGAGGAGCCACGCTGAAGTTTGGCCGAGGATCATTCTGATAGACTCGAATTGCGATCGTGTTGAATTCACCTGCCTTGATGAGTGAAGCATCAACGGCGTAGCGGCCCTTTTCTCCAAGGCCACTGCGAAACTGTGGAGGAAAGGTTCCCGTGGCACCGACAGGTTGTCCACCGACGTAGGCCGAGCGGGCATCATCCAGAGCTTCCGAGAACAACGTCAGCGGCTGTCCGTCCCACTCTTTCGGAATTTTGACGAGCACTCGATACCACGAGTATCCATTGATCGGAGCCAGTTCTCCCGTCGGTACGCTTCGCCAGGCATCCGGGACTGTCAGAGTTTTCCAGTCAGCGGCATTCAGGAGGCGTGAGGAACCTGTCAGAACAATCATCAGCGCTGCGAAGATGATGCAGCGAAGCGGCGCATTTTGAGATGTCATCGGCGGGCCTTCAAACAGAAGGAATCAAACCCGGAATTGCCAGCCGTTGTTGTCCGCTTTTGTTCATCGAGAAGAACACGCTGCTTCAAACTCGAAGAATTCTGCAGATTGCAGATCCCCGAGTACAGGCAATCCCATCAGAAGGTGGGATCGGGATTATTCCGATTCAGCAGCGGAAATCCAACTGCACGTGGCTCAGAAAAGGGGTCAGGAACCAATAGTGCGCAGCACCCTTCGGGCCATTTGGCTATTGATTCCTGACCCCTTTTCTGAGCCTAATCGGCCGACAGGCGTTCGAATCCTGGTACTCCGCCGTTGCGAGCCAGATAGGTCAGGATTCCCGTCAGCAATTTGGCATTCTGGTCATAATTGCGGCATTTATGGCAGACACGCAGGCATCCGCCGCTAGCAAGACTTTCTCGCCAGCCACGTGGTAGCCGACACGCGATCGTTTCGCCGCGAACAATGATCATGGGGCGAATTGTCTGAGATCCAAGCCTGTCCACCCAACGTAGTGGGCAACCTTTGATCTTGAAGACATCCGTTTTGCAGCCGAAGACCGTGTCGTTGGGAATCAGAAGTTGAACTCGACGCTGATCGGCATAGTACAACACATCGGTCAGCCCCATGCGAACCGTGCGTTCCGCGTGGTTATATGTGTGAAGGCCCTGCTCACCGGGCACGACGACCAGGAATCGAGCTCCGAGGTCAGTGGCAAGATCGACCGCGCGGCGAACATCGTCGGTGGCTCGGTCAAAGGTCATCCCCAAAGAGCCCGTAAAGCCCCCTGCGAATCCCAGGCAACTGACACTGATTCCCGCGTCAGCAAGGACATCATGCAGAGCATGCTCACCGATTCGAAGTACTTGCTGCCGACGCACTGCCACATAGCGAATGCCGCGGCGATGCAATTGCTCGACTTCAGCAAACAATGATTCCGAAGAATGTGCCCGAAGTGGCATTGATACGGCAATGCGGGCCACCATGGAAGGCTTGGCCCATTCGGTCTCTTGTTCGAGGAATACATCCATGTATGACGCTGCAAGCCAGTGAGGAAAGTATCACAACGCCTTCGACGCAGTTCACAAGCTGGAACCGGTCGTATCAAACATCGACGATCAACGCGGCTGCGAATCGTCACAAGCGACAGTACTGTGCTGAATTTTTCTCCACTTGTAAACGTCGGATGAACAGCTTTTTTGTGACTCGACAAACCTTGTGCTTCAACAGGCTTCTATGCCCGAAACGTACTTGACGCAAATCGCAGGAACCGATAATGGGCGCAATGATTTGCGAACAATAATGATGAGCGTTCAACGTTTGTCATGACGAATGCAATTGATGTCGACCTCACGAAGACAGGATCTATTCGAAGGAGATGTCCCTACGACGATTTCTCGAACGATCATCGCATCGATGAATGTTGTTTTGTTTGTGCAGCCTGCTGCAGAATAACTTCCAGCCGACGAGTAGCTGCCTGAATTGACCATTGCGATTCCACACATTTGCTGGCTTCAGTCGCAGTGTCGCGAATAGCTTCTGGTTGCTGGACGCATTTTATGAGGGCCCTCAGCAAGGCATCGACGTCATCGACTGCCACCAGTTCGCCCAGTCGGCCGTTCTCCAGAATTTCGGCAGGCCCCGAATGACAATTCGAGGAAATCACCGGTGTGCCACAGGCCATCGCTTCCAGCAGCACGTTCGGCATACCTTCCATCAGCGAGGGCAGAACAAAGAGATCGGCCGAACGATACCAGGCCGCTGCATTCTCCTGAAACCCAGGCAGCTCGATGATATCCGACAGCTTCAGATCAATGATTTGCTGTTCCAGCTTCGCACGATGCGGACCTTCTCCCAGCAAAGCGACACGCAGCTCCAGATCCGGACATCGACGGCGAAGCTCATCGACCGCCGAGATCAGCAGATGAAAACCCTTTTCATGATTTAGCCGACCGGCAGAGACGATCCGAATGAGTCTCGATGTTCCCTGCTGCGCTGGTCGAGTCCACCACTCGTTCTGGATTGGCGTTGCGGACTGTTCAAGAATCAGCTCCACATCAACACCGTTGCGTTGAGTCTGAATCTTCTCATCACGGATCCCGTAGAATCGTTTGGCAGATTCTCGCGCTCCATGAGACACGGCAAGAACTCGTGAAGAATTGTTGTAAAGGCGATGCAGAATTCTTCGCTTAAACCACTGAAATCTTCCTGCGACCGGTGCAAAACCAATCTCCGGATCGGTCACAATCGTCGAAACATTCGGGACACCAGCTCGCTGTGCGCCGGCGGCTGAGATGAGCGTCATCAGGAATGTGCGGTCATAGCTGACATCAGCCCGGATCTCTTTCAGAAAGGCCGCAAAGTCTTTGACTCGACGCGAATGCATCAGGCCCGGGAGATAGATGCGGGAAGAGGTCACTCGTTCTTCGAATGACGTGATCGGAACATCGGCCGGAACGAGATCCAGCAGGGGACCTGATCGATAGACGAGGTACAGAAAAGGTTCAAACTTCTGCCGATCCAGATGTCGCAGAGCCAGCACAAGTTGTCGCTCTGAGCCACCTCCATGCATGGCTCCTATCGAAAAGACAACTCGAATTCGCGACATGGGATCGGGGTTTCAGTACGTACAAAAAGGCAGATAGCGGAACCTCAGGTATGATAGCCAACGAGTACAAGGAATTCCCGTGGACTGCGGCAGCCTGCTGCCGCTTTCGTGCAGGCAGCCTGCTGCCAAACCCCCGTCTTAGCATAGTCATCATTCAGAATAGTACCCCACAGCAGGCTGTGGAGCGGAAAGCTGCAGCGGGCTGCAGCAGTCCAAACAACGATGCGTTGAATCTCGATCTGAAGCTGTGACAATCGCTGATACGGACTCTACACTGCCGACCGATTAAGTGACTGTCCAGATTCTGTCGCTCTGAGAAGTTCGAAAAATTCCGCGAGATGTTTTTGTGAAAGAAACGAAGACCAGAACAAAAGGCCACGAGAGAACTCGTCGCGATCACGCGACAGAGCTGACGCAGGACTACGTGGAAGCAATCGCGGAGCTTCATGAGCGATTGGGAGAATGTCGAGTCCGAGATCTGGCCAAACGATTTGCCGTCAGCCATGTGACCGTCAATCGCGCTGTCGCCAGAATGAAGCGTGATGGCTATGTCGACACAGAGCCCTATGCTCCTGTGAGTCTCACCGAGAAAGGCCGCAGCCTTGCTCAGTTTTCCCAGCGTCGACATGAAATCGTCTATGAATTCCTGCTGGCTCTGGGAGCCAGCGAGCGAACCGCATCCATCGACAGCGAAGGCATCGAACATCACGTCAGCGAAGAAACGCTGCGGTTGATGGAAAAGTTTGGCAAGAACCTATCCGGCTAGTGTTCCATTCACAATATTCTGATGGATGTAGGCCCATCATAGCGATTGCGAAGACGATTGTTCGCCACCATATTCAGATGGATCGCACCTGATGTGAGACTGCAGATAATCAGTCGGGCCTGCAGCAAAAATTCGGGATGAAAGCCACGATAATGGTATCGTTACAACGAGAATAGTAACGGGCACCACCGCAGCGGCAATTGCCGGATGAACCTCGTTCATCAACACGACGGCGAGGACGGCAAGTACCGGCACTGTGATGGAGGTGGCCGTCACAAAGAGGCCATAGTTGGAACGAATGTGACGGCCAGCTTGTTCTTCCGCAAGGGCTCGACAAAAGTGAGGATTCACCCAGATACGAACGCCTTTCCAAAGGGCCACAAGTGACGCTACGCCGCCTAGAATGGCACTGATGCCGATAGCAGAGAAAAGTGACAAAAGGGTGCGATTGGCTCGAGCCATATCCAGTGGAACCTGCAGATACTTGTGTGAAAACACGATGATCCCAAGCGTCAGCAGTGCTGAGGGAGCACCGAGCCAGATACCAACAGAGACATGAAACATCGTGCAGATTTTGCCTCGGTCAGGCCGTGGATCGTTCGCATAAACCCAGGCCGCGCTTTGGAATGAATGGCGTGCAACAAACACGGCCATCAGAATGGAAGTGCTGAACTTCGGGCCCAGAGTCAGTAACATCGCGAGACACAGAACAGCCACGAGACTGGCAAGCATGGTGTTGATTTCACAATCGTTGAATAGACAGGTCGTGCTGAATGCCCGTAACGACTTACAAAGATTTCCGTGGTATTCAGTTCCTTATGCCTTTTTGTGACGCCCTTGCGCGACTTTCTCCATCACTCAACCAACTGCAAACAAACCGCGGTCCTGCCGTTGCGAAGGAACAGACGCTTATCCGCGACGATGGGATGGTTCCAGGTTTTGTCGTTGAGCATCGGCAGTCTTGAAAGCTCCGTTAGTTTTTCTGACGTGGTCTGTAGCAGAACGAGGTCTCCGTTCTCCGCGGCGACGAGAATCTGGCCGGCTTTCTTCAGCAGCATAGCCTGACCAAAACCGTAACGGCCGCCCTGCCATTTGCGTTCGCCGGTTGTGGCATCAATGCAGGAAAAGATGGCCTGATTGAAACCGAAGACGCTATTGTCGAACACAACACAATCATTGAACGACGGCCGCAGTTTGGTCGAGGACCATGCTTCCGTCACCGTCCATCGCTCGTCGGTCTTACTGACTTCCAGTCGAGCTGTGCCGATGCCGTCGCCAAGGCCTGCGATCAGACTTTCCGGTCCAATCTGCTGAGGGTCCACCATCGCCGGGCCTTTCCATAGCTCTGGCTTGAATGTCCAAATTGCGGAGCCGTCTTTCGGATCAATCGCATGCACTCCTTTACTGTCGCAGAAGACGACGACCGACTGGCCGCACAACGTCATCGGGCGAGCCGTGGTATAGTTCATGTCCGTCGAAGGGAACCCCCACAGCGTGTTGCCCGTGGCGCAGTTCAGCGCGAGAAGTCCGTTCTTTCCCGGCCCGCCGGCGAAGATGATGAGCTTGTCGTCGAGGATGAGCGGCGAACTCGAAAATCCCCACATCGGAATCGGGGCTCCGAAATCGGTGACGAGATTCTTCTGCCAGACGACCGTGCCATCCAGTTCATTCAGGCACGTCAGCAGTCCAGTTCCGCCGAGCACATAGACGTGACCATTCGCCACACTCGGCGTGCTGCGAGGGCCGGCTCCGGAGACGACTTCGTTGAAGCGAGTCTCATCGGCATGCGTCCAGATCGGACGTCCGTCAGCCGCCGAATAGCAGGTGATGTGTTCCTTCTCGCCTCGCTGCTCCTGAGTAAACAGTTTCTGATTGTTGTACGCGAACGAGCCCCATCCAGGTCCGATGGAGATTCGCCAAAGTTCTTTCGGAGGCTTCGTAGTCCAGTCCAGCGGAGCGATCTCTTCGTCCGACGCGCCGTTGCCTTCGGGCCCTCGATACTGCGACCAACCGAACTCACTCACTCCGGCGTCGGCGCTCTCCGAATTGTTGGGCATCGCGCCAGGCTGTGCTGCCAGTGTTGGCAGAGTGTCTTCATGTCGAGGACTCCATCGCCAACGGAACTCAGCATAGTAGTCGCCATCGAAGCCTTCGTTTCTGACAAGAGAAAAACTGCTCCAGCCGAGGCCAAGCAGCACAATAGCCAGAAGACAACGACGTGGAGCCTGTGACCAGATCGACAGAGCCAGCGTGATCATCAGCTCGGCCAGCGGAACTCCGTAAATCCACATCGTGGTTCGCAGAGCGTCATCGAAGTCACTGATCTGCGACGAGATCATCGGAAAGGCGATACCGGCAATCACCAACGCCAGCTTCTCCCTCCATCGAAGCCGGCTGACAAACAACAACCAGATGGTGAATCCTAACCCTGTGGCAAGCGGACCGGCCATCATGAAGATGAATCGCGGAAGGTTGCGAATGGAAGGCGTCACTGTCAGGATCAATGCGACCAACTGCACGGCCAGAATCAACCAGGCTGGCCAGAGTCGCAGAGGATGCTTGCTTTCGACAGGGACGGATTTCGTGTCTTCACTTGCTTGTGGTAAGTCGGTCGTCATGTAGTACTCTGTGTTACGTAGATACTCCGGAAGTTGGTGATTCTGACAACATGGTTCGCGGAGCGAAACTCCTGAGTCTCCCGATAAATCGCAGGAGAGAGCCAGAGGTTGGGATTTCTGATTCGATCGAGCCGAAAACGTCCAGATCCTGCCGAGAGGCGACGAGACTTGATCGCAGGATCAGTCTTCAGTGTGGCCGTCGCGGTTGCGATTGGCGATTCGAAGTCAGATAGATCATTTCGCCGTATCCTGTCATCTCTGTCCTGTGCCGATTTGCTATCGTGTTTTCGATATCCATCTTGAATCAACGACATTGGCTGCGTACCATCCATTCCGCCCGCGTGTCGGCCAGGAAGGGCATTGAGAGAGCATCCTGAATTGTGCTGATGAATGTCATCAGCATCCGGGTGTCTTCTCATGAATCCGACACTGTTTCATGACAGATGCAAAATTGCGACGTGCGATCATTGTGGAATCCGCACGCCTGATGTACTCCCGAAGTGAGTCTGAGTACTACCGAGCCAAACTGAAGGCGGCTCAACGACTTTGCCAGGGCTGGGTCAAACCGTCCGAGTTACCCACCAATGCAGAAATCCGCGATGAGATTCTGCGACTGGCGAATCTCTTCGAAGGCGATTCAAGATTTGATCGTCTTCGTGAGATGCGGTTCGAAGCTCTGCGACTGATGCGAATGCTGGAGAACTTTCGGCCGAAGATTATCGGCAGCACCTTCACCGGTCATGTTCGACAGGGTTCAGATATCGATATTCACATTTTCTCCGCAACTGCAGAAGTTGTGGAAGCTCGGCTTGAAGCCGAAGGTATAGACTATCAACTGGAACGCAAACGCGTGCGTAAGCATGGTGAAGAGCGAATCTTCACGCACTTCCACATCAGGGATCGCTTTCCCGTTGAGTTGACCATGTACGCCCCGGATAAGGCGTCGTATCAGTTCAAAAGTTCGATCACCGGAAAGGCGATCGAACGAGCCACGCTTCCGGAGTTTGAACAGTTCCTTCAGAAAGAATATCCGGACTTCGATCTGGAGTCGGAAGTGACTGCAGCGGATAACGCGATCGATCGATTTCAGGTTTATCGTTCGCTGCTGATTCCACTGTCCGGTGCTGCTCAGGGACGAGAATATCATCCGGAAGGCGACGTGCTCTATCACTTGCTGCAGTGCTATGTGCTGGCCGTTGACGAGTTGCCTTACGATGAAGAATTTCAACTGGCCGCATTACTGCATGATGTCGGCAAGGGCATCGATAACACCGATCATGTGAATGCCGGTTTAGAAGCTTTGGAAGGCTTTGTTACCGAACGAACAGCGTGGTTGATTCGGCATCACATGGATGCTCATCTGATCCGCGATCGCACGATTGGGTTCCGACTGCATCAGCGTCTGAAGGAAAACGAAGACTACGAAACGCTGCTGCTGCTGAACGACTGCGATCGGAAAGGAAGAGTCGCCGGTGCTCGAGTCCCCGACCTTGATGATGCTCTCGATGAACTTCGCGAACTGTCACAGGAATAGCTTTGTCGCGCGTGCGGTCTTCAGCGATCATCAGCCGGAACGCGTTAGCGTCCGGTTTTTGTTCGATACCGACATAAACCGGGTGCTAGCGCACTGCAGCTGATCAGGACATGGCGCGTTCCGGTTTGATAATCAGAGTTCAGCTGGAATGAACCAGCAGAAATCAGCCGTTCCCGTCAACTCCGGAAATCGGGTGAATTCAATGATCCGCACGGCCAATTCCTGCGTTTTACGGGGTAGTTCCACCGAGATTTCTCGCTTAAGGGCGAGAATTCGTAATGCGTTTCAGGCTGGCGGTCTCCTCCGATAATCCAGCCTGAGACTTCAGCGGTTGGCCTTCAAGGGCTTTGCGCGTTGAAACGGATTGCCTGACAGGACGTTGGCGAATCTCGGTGTCGGATGAAATCAGATGAGCACCAACACGAATACCGCAAACACTCCGTCAGAAACCGTAACGGTAGTCTTAGCAAAGGCTGCTGAGTCTTTTGATATGACAGCCCCGGAGACATTCTCACTGGAGTCTCCTGGCCCGGAAACTTCCGCCGAAAGAAAGAAGCTTCGCCCCTTGAGGTTTGCCACGGGACTGTGCCTGACAACGCTCGGGATGGGCATGGTTTTGTTTGTTGGCGTTCGAATGCTGGAAGTTCAGCAAGTCGGTGGAGACTTTGCTCTGTTGATTGTTGCCGGCAGTGTTCTGACCGGGGTTACTCTGCTGGGCGGCGGCTTTGGGCTGATGGCGACAGCGTCTTCCGGTTTCGATGAGCAGGAGTTCGATCGACTGGCCCGAGCCGGGAATATCTCGGCAGTGGTGATGTCGACGGAAACGAAGCGTATCAAGGAAGATGAAATGGCGGCCTGAATTGACGATGGGTTGCGGATCGGTGAGTGGTGCAGAAGCCCCGTTGACCACCTGGGCAGGCGAGGTGGGGGTTTGCGTGGCTATTAACTAAACATCTGCCCGCGGCCGGTTGGTTCGAAGGCATTCTCGTAATGCGTTAGTCGGGGTTCGCTTCCATCGTCCGGCCAGAGGATCGATACGATATCGAATCGAGCGGGCTGTTCGAGTCGTCGATGCTTCTTCAGCCATGCCAGCGCGGCACGTGTGAGCTTTTCCTGTTTGCGCCGATCCACAGCTTCAAAGGGCTGGCCGTCGTTCTCTGACTTACGAGTCTTCACTTCGACGAAAACCGTCGTGGCACCGATCTGAGCGATAATGTCGATTTCGCCAAACTGATTCCGATACTGTTTCGCAATGATCCGGTAGCCCTGCTTCTTCAGGTGTTTCACGCCCGCACGTTCACCGCGATCACCCAGCAGTTTGCGAAGCAGGTTCTTCATTGGCTGCCCCATAGTTCCGGACCATTTTTTAACACACCGCGCAGCGAAAAGGCGACTGCCTCAGGAACCCTGTTGAGGCCGTCGCCTGTTTCTGGTTTTCTGTTACTCCAACGCCCGCTCTGAAGTCCACGGCAACCCGTCTAGAATCAAAGGAAGTTCACCTCCTGGCAGCAAACCGGAACGCTCTCGCTACGGTGCTGCCTTAAGAAGCGAGGTCTCACTTCGTAGAGTCGCTGACCTGAACTTCCCATGGCTTGGCCTTACGTTCTTTAAGACGTGTGGCCTTGCCGGTACGTTCACGAAGATAGAACAGCTTCGCGCGACGGACGCGAGCATGTCGCTTGACTTCGATATGCGAAATCTTTGGTGAGTTCACCGGGAAGTTTCGCTCAACACCTTCACCCTGAACGATTCGGCGAACAGTGAAAGATTCTGAAGTACCAGTTCCGCTGCGGGCGATGACCACGCCGCTGAAGATCTGGATTCGCTCTTTGGTACCTTCAAGAATTCGTGTGTGGACATCAACGCTGTCGCCGACGGCAAACTGCAGCGGCTGCTCACGCAGGCTGGACTTTTCCGCAGCGAGAATCAAATTGTTTCGCATGACTGGGGTTCCTTTGAACTTATTCAAACCGAGCAGAGTCAGAGCCGGACTGATCCAGCAGATCCTGGCGACGTTCCGCCGTTCTCTGCAGGCTCTGAGCCTTCTGCCATTCTTCTATTTTGACATGATCACCACTGATCAGCACTTCCGGCACTGTCATTCCCCGAAACTCACGAGGTCTAGTGAACTGCGGATGTTCCAGCAAACCGGCGTTACTGAACGAATCATATCGGCTGCTGGTTTCGTCGCCCAGAACACCGGGAATCAACCGGATGACTGTGTCAACGATCAGCATCGCCGGAACTTCTCCACCATTACAGATGAAGTCGCCCACCGAAATCTCAGTTGGCTGCAACCCCTGACGGATCCGGTCATCAAAACCTTCGTACCGTCCACAGAGCAACAGCAGTCGAGGCTCCTGAGCGAGTTCCTCAACCAGCTTTTGATCCAATTTTCGACCCTGCGGGGTCATCATCAGTAATCGCCCCGGCGGTTCTGACTGAGCCTGCACGGTTTCGACACAGTCGAAAACCGGCTGACACATAATCAGCATGCCTGGACCACCACCAAACGGCTTGTCATCGATTTGCCGTCTTTTTCCGGGAGCATAGTCCCGGAAATTGTGCAGGTTGATATCCACCAGACCGCGTTCAATTGCCAGTTTCAGGTGACCTTGTCCAAGGTATCCCTCGAACATCTCCGGAAACAGGGTGAGGATATCAAACCGCATAACAGCCGATGTCCCATTTGCTGACTGGAAACCATGGTCGAACTTTTGATTCAGGAGCATCACTTCAGTTGAAGTGAAACGCCCTGAAGACTCTTGAAGTCCGAACAAGACCCAGCAGCAGTCTGATCCGGATTACTCGGCCGCAGGAGCTTCAGCTTCTGCCGGAGCTGCGACTTCCTTGACCTTTGGAGCCAGCATCGGAGGAGGCGCGAGAGCCTTGCCGAACTTGTTCTGCTTAACCTTGCGAATCAGGGCGTTCACTTTTTCGCTTGGCTGTGCACCAACGGACATCCAGTATTCAACTCGCTCAAGGTTCAGCTTAACGCGAGCAGACTTGTCGTGGACCATCGGATCGTAGAAACCAACTTCCTCGATCGCCTTCCCATCGCGCTGAACGCGGGAGTCCATAACACAAATACGGAAGAACGCACGGTGCTTGCGTCCCATTTTCTTCATGCGAATTCGAACAGCCATTGCTACTCCTGAACTGACAAAAACAATCGTCGATGACTACACAAAGCGGTCTGAAATTGTGCATTCACCAACGTAAAAGGTTTCAAGCGACTCTCATTCAATCTTTTGTTTAGCCGGATCCAGCCGCGAACTCTTTTGAGAGTACGAAGCTGGCTCAGGTCAAACCGTCATTCACAAACTTCGGCAAAAACTGCCGATCCCTGTCGGGACGAAACACTGCTGCGATTGAAGTCCTACTTCTTTCGGTTCCTCTTCTTCGCTTTTTGTGCTTCTTTTTTCTGTTTCTTCTTCTTCTCTCGAGCTTCGTCCTGATTCAACGGCCCGCGAGTACTTCTCATCTTCTTTTCCATCAGCTCGGCCCCCGGATTCATGAATCCGCCATCGGCCATGCCTTTGACTGCTCGCATTCGGTCACGCAGGCCCATGCTGGACATGCCCTGCATCATCTTCCCCATCGCGGAGAAGTCCTTCAGGAGCTTGTTCACATCAGCCGGCTGTACACCGCTGCCACAGGCGATACGGTTACGTCGACCGCGATCAATAACGTCCGGATTCTGGCGTTCTTTGGGGGTCATCGAGTTGATGATTCCCTCAATCCGCCGCATATCGTCTTCCGGGTTCAGATCACCCATCTGATCCACGATGGCCCCCATGCCCGGAATCATTTTCATGATTTCTCGCATGGAACCCAGCTTCTTGATCTGCC
The DNA here is from genome assembly GCA_026400835.1 of Planctomycetales bacterium. Lineage (GTDB taxonomy): Bacteria > Planctomycetota > Planctomycetia > Planctomycetales > Planctomycetaceae > SXXK01. The sequence continues at coordinate 62,231 of JAPLOA010000067.1, forward strand.
GCATCTGCTTGCGGAAGTCTTCCAGGGTGAACTTACCCTGCTGCATTTTCTCCTGCTGACGCAGCATGTCCTCTTCGTCGAACTCTTTCTGAGCCTTTTCAAAGAGCGAAACGATATCGCCCATGCCCAGAATTCGACCAGCCATTCGATCCGGATGGAATTCTTCCAGCCGATCCAACTGCTCACCAACACCAATAAACTTGATCGGGACGCCCGTAACTGCCTTGACGCTCAGCGCTGCTCCGCCTCGAGTGTCCCCATCAAGCTTGGTGAGAATGACGCCATCCAGTTCCAGGGCGTCATTAAACGCTTTGGCACTGTTGACCGCATCCTGGCCAGTCATTGCGTCACAGACCAGAAGAGCCTGGTCCGGCGCGACACTGCTGTCAATTTGCTGCAGCTCTTTCATCAGAGCCGCGTCGACGTGTAAACGGCCTGCGGTGTCGAGAATCACGACCTTCGCGCCGACTCGTTTTGCTTCTTTAACACCGTTCTTGCAGACCTGAACGGGATTACTGGTCTTTGGATCCTCGGCATAAACCGGACAGCCAACCTGTCCGCCGATCACCTTCAATTGCTCAATCGCCGCCGGTCGCTGCAAGTCGGCCGCAACCAGGAATGGTGAATGCCCGGCTTCTTTTAATCTTCGAGCCAGCTTGCCGCAGGTCGTGGTTTTTCCCGATCCCTGCAGACCGCACATCATGATGATGCTGATGCCGTCGCGTTTGATGGCCAGTGAATGATCCACCGGACCCATCAAATCAATCAACTGCTGATGAACGATCCCGACGATCTGTTCCTCAGGACGCAGTGATTTCAGGACCTTTTCGCCAATCGCCTCTTCCGTCGCCCGCTTAACAAAATCCTGAACGACATCGTACGCAACGTCAGCTTCCAGCAGAGCCGTGCGGACCTGCTGCATGCCGTCGCGGATGTTGCTTTCCGTGATCTTTCCGGTTCCCCGGAAAGCCGAAAAGGCCTTTCCCAGACTTTGTGTGATGTTTTCGAACACGACGAAATAAGGATTCTGAATACGAAAGACGAGGCCGAAACTACCGAAGTGGCAGAATCGTTATAAGGCACAAATCCATTGATGTCATGGACTTGCATCGCGCCGCTGGCCAATGGTCAACGCGCAGTCCGCTCTGCGCGCAGAACGAGCCGGAAAAATCGAAACGCGGATGATATCGCCAGCGAAACTCGGTGACAAGCCGTTCGTTGCGATTGCCCGTGTTTGGCTCGAATTCAGCCGGCGGTCGCTTCGAGCACTTGTGAAAACTCGACTTTTAGCTGTTCCAGTGGCTCTAAGCCGACAGACACCCGGATCAGTTCGTCCCGAATGCCGATTCCCGCTCGTTGTTCGGCCGTCATAAACCGGTGGGAAGTGGTCGCCGGGTGCGAAATCGTGGTGCGTGCGTCCGCCAGAGTCGGGGAGAACGGCATCCCTGTCGCCGCTTGCATGAAGCGATTGACGACAGAAAAGCCCTCACCCGACAGTTCCAGAGCCAGAATTCCGCCGGTGCCGTCTGGATAGAGCCGACTGGCGATAGGCTGACTCGGATGCCCGGGAAGCAGCGGGTGGTGGACTTTTTGGACGGCCGGATGCCGCGAAAGTTCACGGGCCAGCTCCAATGTTGTCTGGCAGATCTGTTTCATTCGCAGCGGCAATGTTCTCAGACCTCGCTGGCAAAGCCACGACTCAAAAGGGTTCGGGTTTTGCCCAAAGATGCTGGAGGTCTCGCTCAATTGTCGGATCAGGGATTTCTTGCCCGCGGCGACTCCCAGCATGACATCGCCGTGACCATTCAGATATTTCGACGCGCTGTGAAAGACAATCGATGCACCCAGGTTCAAGGGACGAATCAACTCGGGAGTCGTGAACGTGCTGTCGACGACCAGAGGAATGCTGTCACTCAGAGAACCGGCAATCGCTTCGATGTCGGCTACTTGAAGTAACGGATTCGAAACTGTCTCAACAAGGACGAAGCGAGTTTTCTCTGTCAGGAGTTCCTTGAGCTGCTCAGGCTGATCCGCATCGAAGTAAGAAATCCTCAGCCCAAACTTTTGCTGCATGCGAGACGCCAGTTGCAGCGTCTTCCCATAGAGTGCTCGAGCCAGGATGACGTGATCTCCGGCTGAAGTCAGAGCCAGAAAGATGCTGCCCGCCGCGCCCATGCCGGAGGCAAACACAGCTCCGGCTTCTGCGTCTTCCATGATCGCAATCGATTCTGCTAGAGCTGTATGGTTGGGATTGCTGTCGCGAGTATAAACATCGCCGGTCGCTTTCCCTTCATACAGGGCCTGCAGCACATCCAGATCCGGGACATCAAAGGCGGTCGTCTGATAAATCGGCGGCGCGCTGGGGCTTGTCACCGATGGGTGAGGATGACCCATGCGAGAGGGATGTTGATGAGTCATGTCGACGGGCTTCCTGATCCCAATGCCGTGGTGGGCCGCAGAGCCGACAAGTTCAAGGCTCTGCCAGACGGATTAAAGCCATTGTGACATCACACCACCAGTGAGAGATCATCTCTTGACAGATCTGGTCAGTACCCTCGACGTGTTTCCCGCCGTGGAGCATCGAGGGCCGGCTCATCGCGACCGAGCCTTGGAAGATTACAAAGCAATCCGCCGGTCACCGTGAGACACAAGGCGCCAATTGCATACAGAAGATACGACGTGTAATCATCCACGACTACATGGACGCGAGGATTGTTCGGCAAGTAGGCCACAATCGCCATCTCCTCGCCCGGTCGCCATTTCGACTGAGTCCCAAATGTACGCGCGATGCCGATGTCGTTCGGTTGACCGCCCTCGATAAAGAACGATTCGAAGAAATGAAGCGGATTCCCCTGCCCGGCTTCCGGATAGCGATACCTGGTCGTATATCCGCTCATCGAATTCCGGGTTTCATCAATGACAGGGACCGCCACGCGCCGCCCTTCACGCAGAACATATTGATCCACACTGGCATTCCAGATTGTCGCTGTTGTCAGAAGCATCATCACCATAAGAAGAAAATAACTGACCACGCGAGATCTCAGCATGTCACTGATGATGCCTGAGGACATCGGAGTACATACATCGCTCTGTTGTGCAGGAATTGCATGTCGATTCATCGATCCAGCCATGATGGAACTCCATTCTACGCCTGAACCCAGGCTGCCCAAAACTCGCTGCTCTCAAATACATTAGTGTGGCGCGAGCCAGGCTGTCCGACGCCGCGCAGAGATGCTTTAATGTCTGTCAGGAATGAAATCGAGGAGGACTCCTGTCGCCGCAGTCCAAGCAAGATTTTTCGTTGGCTGACCGGTGATGGCGATCATGCCAACGGTTCTGTTTGTGCAGTATCAGTGGCATTGGGTGAAAACCCGCAGCTGATAAGATGCTGCCCGCCGCGCCCATGCCGGAGGCAAACACAGCTCCGGCTTCTGCGTCTTCCATGATCGCAATCGATTCTGCCAGAGCTGTATGGTTGGGATTGCTGTCGCGAGTATAAACATCGCCGGTCGCTTTCCCTTCATACAGGGCCTGCAGCACATCCAGATCCGGAACATCAAAGGCGGTCGTCTGATAAATCGGCGGCGCGCTGGGGCTTGTCACCGATGGGTGAGGATGGCCCATGCGAGAAGGGTGTGAATGAGTCTGTCCTTCTGATCAAAATGCAAGTGCCGCATCGAGAGCGGAAGTTGAAACTGCTCTTTGCCGTGGATTAAAGCTATTGTGCCCTTGAGTCACCAGCGATTGGTCTGCGACGATCGTTTGACGAAGAATGTCGTTGCGGCAGAATCTGCTGGAGCATGTGGTCCATGCGCCTTCGCTCTGGAGTAACACGGCAGAAAATGCGTCTCCGTTGGGTCGGACGGCAGAAAACACGCATTTACGCAGCAGAGTGAATCTCCTATTTCTCCCGAAGCTCAATCTCACCTGTCTCAACTCATTTCTTTCGCCCTCTCTCTTTCTGCTGACACGACTTGCCGCACGGGATTTCTTGACCCTTTGTGCCGCCTCAACGTGTGCCGGCCCAGCAATTCTTTCTGAGAGCGCAGGATCGGTGACGTCTCGTCACGGAGGTCTTGCATGTCGATGTTCTCACCTGCGCTGCGATGTTGCGCTGTGATTCTGGTCTTCTTGTCATTGCCTGGATGCTCGTGATTGTTTTTGATATCTCCGCGCCAGCAGAAAGAAAACGATCGCCCACAGACCGCCGAACAGGACAATGCTCAGTTGCGGAATCGCCGTTAGTAAAACAGCCAATATTGCGAACAGCCCACCGATCAGGTAGCAGCCGCCCCAAAGATGACCTCCGAGGACCAGAAGAATGACGCTGCTGACGAGGCTCATGATCGCATACAGATTTAGTTCCGGACCGCTACCGATTCTGACCATGATCTCCATTGCAACATAAGTGAGTATGTAGCCGATCCACAGGCTCCAGATCGTTCGCTCAACCGGGTTCTGCGGCGTCAGGATTCCATCTCGAGCACGCCAGATGACACCCAGCAGCAGTGAGTACTTTCCTGCATTAATCAGTGTTGCCTGAGTCGGAGTCAAAGGGACGAACTGCAGCACCACATGGAATACCAGAACGACAGCGGACACCACGTACAGCGCGCGACTCCAGCCTTCCAGAAATTCGCTGTTGCGTGAGCTGGCCAATACGCGGCCCAGATATCCCACAAGATTGATCGACGCCGCGCTGACGGATTCACCTTTCAGAAAATGTTCGAGGTCTCGCTTAAGTTCATCTGCTGTCGCGTAACGATCTGTGGGATTCTTCTCGAGACACTTCAGAATGATCGACTCGAGGTCCGGATGGACGGCTCGATTTAAGAGCCGAGGAGGCGCCGGGGCATCGTGGACCACCTGCTGCAAAGTCGCCACGGTGGAGTTGGCTCGAAACGGCGGACGGCCTGTCAGCATGCAATACATCACCGCGCCCAGCGAGTAGATGTCAGTCTCAGGACCAACACTCGCATTTCTGCCGCTGGCCTGTTCCGGCGACATGTACCCGGGAGTGCCGAAAATCTGTCCGTCTGCGGTCAGCTGAGTTTCATTGTCGTCCTGGCTTCGCGACAGCCCAAAGTCTGTGATGTGAGGATTGCTGTTTTCGTCAAGCAGAATATTGGCCGGCTTCAGATCACGATGAATCACTCCTTTCCCGTGGGCAAAGTGAATCGCGTCGACGATTCGAATGGCAAGTTGAGCTGTTGTGGAACTGTCAAACAGTTCGAACTCAATCCTGCGTGCCAGATCGGTTCCCTCAACCAGAGCCATGGCAAACCATGTTTGGCCCTGCAGTGGTCCGGGATGATCGACAACGCCGACGTCATAAACGGGAACAATTCCCGGATGATTCAGCCGGGCAGCGGCGGCAGCTTCCCGTCTAAATCGTCGCTCGGCCTCTTCCGACGCAAATGCACCAGCCAGCAGCATCTTGATCGCGACGGTGCGACGCAGAGTTGGGTGACGAGCTTTGAAGACAACACCCATCCCGCCTCGATCAATTTCCTCAAGCAGTTCATACTCTCCGACTTTCTGCAGAGACGTAGTAATGGCCGGGGCCGATCCAGCCGATTGCGATACTCCCGTGAGAAAAGTTCTCTGGTACGCCTCTGAATTCGTCTGCGATCGTTCTCGAAACTGCTGATCGATGGCAATAAATTCCAGTAGTTCACTTCGATGGGCGGGGTAGCGTTCGGCGAGGGCCTCTGCGTCCACTGAGATTCCCGCTTCAACATCCTGCAGGTATTCGGCAAGGACCTCTTCAAGTTCTCGAAAGAGTTGCGGCTGAGAGTGATTCGGAGTACTCATGGAACGATTTTTTCCTCGGCTTTTTCCCGCAGTGTCGCAAGGCCTCGTTGAAGCAGACCTGCGACAGCAGCCGGAGACTTTCCGAGCGCCTCGGCGACCTGTTTCAAAGGGAGCTGTTGCCAATAGTGCAGCACAATCGCATCTCGTTGAGCATCCGGAAGTTCTTCCACAAGGTCAGCGACATTTCTGGCAACTTCTTCCTGATGCATGACGACAGACGGTGTCTTCAACGGTGAGATCAGAGCGTTGGCAAGAAACAGCGAAGACTGATCAAGTTGCTGCTGAATGTTGTGTTCTTTAAAGACATCGCGAACCCCACGGTGTTGATCGCGGACGGCATGGGCCACCACACCCGCCAGAATCGTACGGAGCCACGCCATCAATTCCGCATCACTGTTACCTCGAAAGTCATCCGCAGCCTGATGAGCCTGAAGCATCGACTGCTGGACGATGTCCGAAGGATCCAGTCGAGCACGGAGGTGTGTTGGCAACTGCGTTCGTGCAAGGAACCGCAGGTAGTTTCGATAACGCTCGAATTGTTGCTCGCTGATTTTCATCAGAGTCGATCCGACGATGGGCAGAAACAGAACTGCCGCGAATAGTAGTCAGATTGAAGCTGTTTGGGGATTCCGGCGTACGGTGTTTGTCCAGAGCTTCTTGTGTTGGTGGCAGTTGTCAGGAACAGCCCAGAAGTAAGTTCCGCCTGTCCCAACCCGAAGCGTCAGCGAGGGATCGAGTTGTTGTGCAAAATCCCTCACTGACGTTTCGGGTTGGGATTTCAAGGCAAGGAAACATCTGGAATTCAATATGAGACCGTTCCTTAGCGGCGAGGCGGAAAAAATCTACGCGGTGACGGTCCTGCGTCGCAGGTTTCGGGCTTCCCGTTGCATAAAGAAGAAGGTGGTGAAAAGCGACCAGAGGCATACTGCCGCCAGCACAAACAGAAACGTGCTCCATCCGGAATTCTGTGCGATCCCGCCGCCAAAGTAGTAGAACGCCGCCGTTGCCGCAAAACCCATCGCATCAAGGATTGCCACAAGGAATCCGGAATGTGGTCCACCGAAGTCGATCGAAAACACACTGGCAGGGATGTAGTAGCATGGAGACAGACAGAGCCCGAACAGGAACAGCAACATCAGAGAAACGAGCATGGCGGTCGTGCCTGTGAGATGCCATTGCGGCAGCGTGGCGAAGACCAGCAAACAGCAGATCGCTGTCAACAGTAATCCCGCCATCACCCAGGCCATCGTCTTGCGGTCAAGCCGGTCAAACACGAACCCGCCGATCAAAACGGAGATCAAACTTCCCAGAGGAAACGCCGAGGCCGCTCGGGAAGCTTGTGCGGTGTCGAGTGCTAATGTGTCCTGCAGATACATCGGAACCATGAGCAGAAAATCCCACAGAATGGTGAGTCCCATCAAGCTGCCAGAAATCAACCAGAATCGCAGGCTCGCGAAAAAGTGTGGCAGAGTCTGAAGGAGCGTATGGCCATCAAAGGCATGGGAGGCTTTGGCTGCGACTGGCGGGGTGATTGTTGCTGGTGCCGCTGAATCGTCATCTGGAATTCCCTCTTCGGGTTTGTCTTTCATGGCGATCGCATAGAACACGGCGATTCCCATTCCCGCTGTGGACGCGATCCACAGCATCCCGCGCCAGGAGATCCACGCAAGCAGCGAACCCAGAACAAACGTGGCCGTCAGTGTGCCGACTCGGGAACTGGTGGAAAGAATTCCCCAGACTCGACCGTACTGACTGGGGGCCACCCAGTTGACAATGATCTTTGTCATCGAGGGCCATCCGGCCGCCTGAGCCATCAGCGTTACAAAGAACGTTGCCTGGAACATGATGAGTGAAGACGACATCGCAAAGAGTCCGACAAACAACGATGCCACGAATAAGGCGATCGTAAATGTCCGCTTGCCGCCGAACTTATCAGCGGCCCAGCCACACAGAAACTTTCCCGTGAGTGCTCCACATGTGCCGGCCGCCAGGACCTTGCCCCAGTTTTCCAGATCGATTCCCAGCGACACGTCTTCACGAATCGACGTCCCGGCGACTGTGGGAATCATGCGCAGGACCATCGACATGGCGTAGCCAATGTACATGGTGCCGATCGTGGTGACCTGCTGACGGCGATAGCTGGAGACACTGGTATTCATGGAAATGGGTTCCTGGTTTGCGAATCGCGTCGACGGAGCGACGGGTGTACTGTAAGCCCGTCGCTCCGCCGACGGGATTGCATGATCTCACACGCTCTACAACGTTCGCTTCGAGTACATCGAACAATCTGCGGCTGTCGCTTCGAGCAGCTGTTTCAGTTGCAGCTCTACAGATTGCAGCAACGCATCAGCCTTCGAGCTGCGATCGCGTTTGGGATTCACCTCAATCGGTTCACCAACCTGAATGATGGCTTTCATTGGCCCGTGAACGGTCTCATCACCGTTCAGGTGTTCGTTGAATCGTTCGACGGTTTCCAGAATCCGCTCGGCCGTCGGTTTCGACGCCACATAACGGGCGGGATAAAGACTGAGTGATTGAGCAAAGCCTGCTGTTTCCAGATGTTTCCAGCGTCGATCGAGTTCTGCCCTATCCAGGTTGCCATCAATCATGGCTGGCAGGATTGCGCGGCGGAGTTCTTTCACTCGCAGTATCACGGCTCCTTCTTTTGCACTGCCCAGCCATTCCTTTTCGAGTGGAGCCAGCAGATGATCAATCAAGCGGGCTAGTCGCTGCTCCAGATCGCCGCTATGAGACTGGCCAAGATATTCCTGCTCCTTCAGTGAAAGCAGAGCATTGCCGACTCGATAAATTCGTTCGACCAGACACTGCCCTTCCTGAGTTTTCCACGACAACCGCTTTTCGATGCTGCTGAGCATTGCTCCGGCTGTTGATTCAATATCGCCCTGATAGACATAACGAATTGCGACGGGAACGGTGAAAACTTTGCGTGGGGCTGAAGAGGCCTCCGCTGTGATTTTCTCCAGCTTTGCAGCGGCCGAGCGAGCGATGAACGAGACACCTTCCTGAAGTTCGTTCAGGTGGTCGTTGGCCTGACTGAGCGCGCCTTCAGGAAACAGAACCAGTGGTCGCCGACCTTCGACCAGAATATCGATACCTTTCTGGACAGCCTGCCGATCGATCCCTTCTCGATAGACGCTGAAAGCGCCCAGTCGTCTCAGCAGCCAGGCAAGCAATCGGCTGCCTCGAAACAGATGAGAGCTGGCCATGACAAAGAAGGGCTGCTTCAATTTTCGAGACAGGCTCTGCAGGACAATCGCGTCCGACATGCGGCAATGATTGGGAGCCAGCACGATTCCATGTCCGGACGCCAGCAGCTTTCCTATCGCATCATCGCCCCGCACTTCGATTTCCGTGATGCCGTGCTTGCGTCTCAGAAAATGCGGCATCAATCGCCCGAGCAAGCGAGGCCACAGTTTTCCTTCGTGTGGCGGAACAAACTGGTACTTTGAGTCAGCGACAAGGACAGATGTCATGACGGCAATTCCTCAACAAGACAACCCGATCGCGACACTTTTGTGCCGCCTCTGTCGAGAAAGAGCCCACTCCGTTCACAGCGCAGCGCGGGATTTCGATGTTTTTCCGAAATCGATGAAAACACGGGAAAAACGAGATACCGCTGGATCATTAAAGCGAACGCTGTAATGCAGAGAAGGTGCCCGTCGAGCCGCTTCGCATTACGGTTTTGGGTTGGGGGCGGGATCACTTGCAGCAGGCAAGTCTGAAGCCTTCCGGACTCGAATCCAGTGGTCTGTCAGCTTCAGATTGTCAGTGACGTTAACGGTCGGCATGTGGCACTTCAGGCATTCGCTGGAGGTGACGGCCGATGTGCACTCAGAGACCTGATGTTTTTCGGGGCCATGACACTGCAGACATTTATCGATGTAGAACTCTTTGGATTTCTCTGCGGGCTTGTGTGGATCGTGACAAGTCAGGCAGTCCATACGAAAGGAATGCGGACCTTCTGGAGCGGAGTCCTGTTTAAGAAAGCAGGCACTCATGGCCAGACCGACCGGTGCAAAACGAACCAGGACGGATCGTTCTGGCGAAAGCTCCGAGGCCGTTAACTGATCAGCTCTGCGGTGGCATTCGCCGCAGCGATTGATCGACTCCAATGGTGACAACTTCGACCATTTTTCAATTGAGGGTTCCGCGCCTTGTTCCATCTCGGCGATATGCTTTTCTCCGCCGGGGTGACATCTGTCGCACGACACGCCTTTGATGATATCCTGTTGACGAATTCGGCCGTCATCATGAGGCAGTTGTGTCACATGACACCCAAAGCATTCCATTGTTGTTTCATGATCAATGGGTTCGCCCAATGAGCGTATTCCGGGCGTACCTGTCAGATCGGCTCCGGGTGTGGCTCCCAGAACATCCGGAGGAAACCAGGAAACGCTGCCCTCAACCAACTCTGTAGCGCCATCCGGATTGGTCAGAAGGCTGACCGGCGTCATGGCATGCTGGCCTGATCCAAACATCCATTCAATTCGTAATGATTCGGGGTAAGTATCCGAAGTCATCCATAGTTGTTTGTCTCTTTCTTCAAACGAAATCAACGGCCCATTTTCTGCGATCCGAAAGCTTCGCCCTGCAAATCGACCAAGAACCAACGGGTCACTTGCTTCAATCAGCGTTTGAGTATGCGGCGCGTCTTTAAACTCCTCGCAAACATCCTGATGGCATGACGCACAACGGTTCATCAGCGGCGGTTGTTGACTGGAGACACGCACCGCAAACTCAGAGACAGAGGCAGGCTTCTGAACAGACCAGGATTGCAGGCACCAGATTCCGACAAGAGCGAAACCCAGGAACGCAATCAGTCGAATCATGGTGTGTCTGCCTGGCATAGTGAAATCCTGAAACTCTGCGTCGAAGGAGGGCTGTGTCAATACCCGAGTGAAGCGAGGATACTTTTGGCTGACGCTGTGAGGCGATGTCCGGGGAACTCGTTTACCAATTGTTGCAGAACAGCCTCCGTCTCTTTCGTTTGCCCGGACTCCAGCAATATCATCGCCTTTGCATAAACTGTTTCGGCGTCAATTGATCCCAGCTTCTGCATCGCCGCCCGATGATCTCCGCTGAGATACAAGCGAGTGGCCGCAATGTCCGGCGTCTCATTCTGTGACAGATCTGTGTCTGACCAGTTCAGGACATCCTGAGCGATCGTGCTGACGGAATCGGATTGCGAGTTCGTAAGTCGCCATGCATCCAGCCGAAATCGACTGCTTCGCCCGCACAGAATTCGTTCTTCATACCCCAGCGAGAGTTGGTTGCTGGCAAATTCCTGTCGCAGCTCTGTATTCGATTCGACCGGTAACATGGACAAAACTTTCAATGCCGCGACCGACATTTTCATGGCGCGAAAAACTCTCGCCAGACGCAGGCTCTCGTAGACGGCGTTCGCGCCGTAGATCACATCTCGTAAATCCGTATGCGTCTGACTTTCTTCACTGGTGGTCTGATAAACCCAGGTTCCACGGTCTACGAAATCTCGTAAGGACAATGTATTCACAATCTGTTGAGTGCAGCCAGGATCCCCCGCTTTTCCATAAACAAGGCTCACCGAGTTCAGTGAAAGTGGCTTCCAGATTGTCGGCTCAAGCCCTGTGATCAACTTCAAATCTTCTGAGGGAACCACCAGCGTCGTCGTTTTTCGCTCCAGCAGCGGCAGCCACCACCCTCCCCAGCTTTTATCAGTTCTGCGATGGGGCACTTTCCAGTTACGCGAGAGATCTGCTGTCAAAAGCGCATGAGTTCTCAATCGACCATTTAACAAGGCTGTGCGGGGTGTATCGAACACTTTGACACCGTTTCTCAGATGCCAGGACAATAGCCCGGCTTCACGAATCCCAACGCAATGGGCCGTTCCAGTCAGACTCACTGATTGGAGTGAAGCAGAAAAGGCGTCCGGTGAAAGGCGAGGATCGATTCCCCAGCCGAGGCCGCTGCCACATCCGCTCCACGGCTGCAAGGCCCATGTCGCCAATGCTCCCATCACAACGGTCAGCACCAATCTCTCCACTCGAGTCCGCAGATCGATGCGTGCCTCATTCTTGTTAGAGACTTTTACTTTGTCAGAGACTCTGTCAGACGTTGTACCGCAGAACTGTGTCCCGAAATAAGCCATCATCATCGCAGCGAGCGGCAGATTATCCGAAGACATTGCGGCAAAGAGTTGAGTGCCGGCGAGCACCAGAAAGAAGTTTCCAGCCTGACCTGAAAGTGCGCGGCAGCAGGACAAGCCGCACAGGAGTGACCAGGCGACGCAATCGATTCGAAGCGGACTATTCCACCACGGATTCCAGCCCGCCAGGCTCAGGATTGCAGAGGATTCTGCAGTCTGGGGAAAAGTTGTTATCCACGAATCCGGCAACGTGGCCAATCCGGCGGGAGTCAGGCAGGCGGCCACCAGCAGCATTGTGATGCAAAAAACCTTTGCGACTGGTCGCCTGATGGAAAGAGCCAGTGTTGGCACAGCAATCAGAATCCCCGTTATGCTGCGTGAACCAAGGTTGGACCAACAGCACATCAGGATCAGCAGCCCAACAAACGCGCTGCGGCTGGTAGCACGGAACACCGCTTTCGTCACGGTCAGAACCAGTAGCACGCCAATTGTATCGAAGCACAAAGGGGACGGTTCCCATGCCTGTCTTGCGCAGTGGAGTGATGTTGCAATAAGAACTCCGGCGACAGCACTCCGGTGGACGGTTTGCTGAATCAGTAAACGTGCCGCAAACAAGGCGGCAAATATCTTGAGGCACATCAGCGACAAGACACCACCGTTGTCGAACAGCAGGTAGAAAAGTAAACCACTCGCCCAGTCTGCTTCTGCTCGAATCGATCCGGCCAGAAGTTTGCTGGTAGGCAACAGGCTGCCGGCGGCCGCTTCACGTCCCTTGCTGAGTTCCCACCAATAGTCGCTGCAGGAAATTGGATGCAGTGAAGCCAGTAATGCACTCGCGACTATGCACAGAAGGATCAGCTTCGCGAAAGTTGAGTGGCCAACCTGCGTGGTGTGAGTCGGCTTCATTCTTTCGATCTGCTCAGATTCGCGGACGAATTGGTGAGATGTGACGGCACATTTTCTGAAGCGTGCAGCATTACAGCACTGGCCGCTCAAGACTTCTGGACGTTTTGCACGGACAACGGTCTCTGAAACGAAAGTTTACGTGCCCGATGCTCTCTGTGCAACAGCCGAGTAACGGCCTTTAAGGATGTCAACGCGCATGTTTTGAAGTTCCGAATTTGCGCTCATCACAACCCGAAACGTAAGTGAGGGATTGTGCTTTTGTGTTAAACGCAGTGTCTGGGGAAATCCCTCGCTGACGCGTCGGGTTATGATAATCCCCTGTGTTTTCGACCCGTGGATCTCTTGCAGTCTTGAACATCGCAACTTTAGAACGCGGATGATGGCACACGAGATCGAATTGGCTGCGGGCTACGGATTTGACGCGGGAGTGGCTAACATTCGGGCACCTTTCCAGATCACAGAATCCAGCCTGCTGGATTTCCCCATTCATGGCTTTGCTCTCTTTTCAAGATAGCCACATGTCGCCACCAAAGCTCCTTAATTATCTGTTACCGTGTTTATCCTGCAGATTGGCAATGCAGGCGTTTTTGCTTGGCTACCTTCTGATTTGTTGCCCCACCCTCGCACAAGATGCCAAGCCCCAGTTCACCGACGTCACAGGTGACATGAAACTTGATTTCCAAAACTACTCCCCGCTGACGCCCGAGCGACATTTGCACCTGTTCATGGGATCTGGTCTGGCGTGGATTGACCATGATCGCGACGACTGGCCTGATCTCTATTTTTGTCAGGGCGCAGCATTCCCGACGGTGAAGACGGAACAGCCGGAACATAGCGATCAGCTCTTCCGAAATCGAAATGGTGTCTTTGAAAACATCACAGCACTGGCAGGCCTGTGGAACTTCGATTACTCCATGGGAACAGCCGTCGGCGACTACGACAATGATGGGTTTCAGGATCTGTATGTATCCAGCTATGGCCCTAATCATCTCTACAAGAATAACGGCGACGGAACGTGGTCGGAAATTGCGGATCAGCCGATACTCAACGACGAGCGATTTGGAGCGAGTTGCACCTGGGCCGATGTGGATGCCGACGGCGATCTGGATCTCTACGTCGCCAATTATCTGCGACTACCGCCTGATGATTATCCTTTATGCAGCCACGAAGAAGGCGGCAAAAGATATCCGGGCGGCTGTCACCCTCGCTTTCAAAAGCACGAGTACGACATTCTGTATCGTAACAATGGCGACGGGGCATTTACGGACATCTCGCAGGAGGCCGGGCTGATGTCCGAAACCCCCAGAGCTGGCCTCGGCGTCTTTGTCTTTGACCCGGATGACGATCGTGATCTGGACTTCTACATTGCGAACGATACCGTCCATAACCAGCTCTGGGTCAACGCCGGCCACGGTACGTTTGTGGACGACGCTCTGGTGACGGGTGTTGCCGTCAATGGCTTTGGTGTCGCCGAAGCCGGTATGGGTGTCAACGGAGGTGACATCGACGGTGACGGACGAATCGACTTGTTCGTGACGAATTATTTCAACGAGACAAATACGCTGTATCGAAATGACGGAGTCGCCTTTACCGACGTCACGGCTGAATACGGCCTTGGTGCTCCCAGTAAACAGCGTCTGGGATTCGGAACGTCATTCATAGACGTCAACAATGACGGATGGCTTGATATCTTTGTGGCGAACGGACACGTCCAGTCTTATCCGCCCGAGCTGGAACGCCACACACCTTTCGCACAACTTCCGCAGCTTTTTTTGAACAGGAATGGTCAACGGTTTGAGGAGATTTCACTGAAGGCCGGAGCGTATTTTTTGAAGAAAGTCGTCGGCCGTTCCTCCGGGATGGCGGACTTTGATCGTGACGGGAGATCAGATCTTGCGATTCAGCATTTGAATGATTCGGCTGCGATTCTGCGTAACGACACCGAGTCCAATAATCACTCGGTGACCATCGAGTTGATCGGCACGCAAAGTGACCGGGAAGCCATCGGTGCTTTTATGGAGGCAAGAATCGGTGATCGCCGCATCGTACGACTTTGCAACGGCAGCGTAAGCTATCTGGCCAGCGACGAACGGCGTACGCAGATTGGTATCGGAGAGCAAACGGCCCTCGACAGCGTGACTGTGCGATGGCCCAGTGGCCTGACGGAGTCCTGGCGATCTCTGGGAACCCAGGGCGTCCATAAGCTTATTGAAGGACGTGGCCATGCAGAATGAAGCACCAGTGAGCGAGAAGGCAATTCCTCCTTCGCGAAAAAGCAAGCCTCGGCTTTTGGCATACGCCCTGATTGTGGTGTCGATGGTTGCCTTGCTCTTCTACGTTCGAAAAAGTTACCTGACTCCCGATTTCATGCAGCAGGCTTCGTCGGCTTTGAAGCGTGGAGATGAGGCCGCTGCGGTTTCCGCATTGCGATCAGAGATCCAACGCCATCCGGACTCGACGGCCGCAAAGTTGCGACTTGCAAAACTTCTGCAGGACTCCAGTCCGGATGAAGCCATTGAGTATCTGCAACAGATACCTGTTTCGGACCCACAGCGATCGAATGCGGTCCAGCAGATTGCTGTGCTCTGTATACTTCACAACAAGACTTCAGAAGCAGAAACAGCCCTATTGGAGTTGATGGAAAATAGTCCCGACAGTCTCGGCCCGCAGTTGTCGCTGGCCGAACTGTATTTTAAGAATCAGAAGCCGGAGGCGGCACTCCCCTTTGCTGACAAAGCCGCCAGTATTGCACCGGACAGAGCACAGACATTTCTGCTGCTGGCGGAGATTCATGATGAGATGCTGCATCCGGAGAAAATGATTGAGCCACTGCAGCAGGCGATTCGTCTGGAGCCTGATTTCTATGAAGCTCACCTGAATCTGGCTTACGCCTACAACAAGACCGGGCAGCCAGCAATGGCGGAAGAGCAGGCTCGATGGTGTCTTCGGATTAATCCACGGGAAGTTGCGGCTTTGCGGATTCTGGCATTGGCGGCCAGAGACCTGGGAGATTTCGAGGCCGCTAAACAGCATCTGAAGACAGCTTCACAGATCGAACCCTTGAATCTGGATTGCAGGATTCTCGAGGCGGATCTGCTGTTGTATGAGCGGAAGCCGCAGGAAGCTTATGAGCGGCTCAGGGAACTTTATGACTCACACCAACAAACCGTCCGTTATCTCGGCGCGCTGGCTCGAGCGGCCGCGTCGGCAGGGAAACGCGATGAAGCCCGGGAGTTGCATCGACGAGTTACGAAACTGCTCAAGCAGGCCCAGTAGTTTCCGTCAGTTCTCTGAATCCATCTCTGGCTGCAGGACTGACGGATCCTTCTCGTTCCGAATGCGGATCCAGTGATCGTGGAAGGAGGCGACACCTTCCAGGCTGATGGGCGGCATATGGCATTCAATGCAGTTGTTTGAACTCTTTGGGCACGCCGCCACTGTCTGAGTCTGATGACAATCCATGCATAGCCGCTCGTAACGCGTTGTGTCTTTGGACACCTTTTCATGCGGATCGTGACAGGTGGTGCAACGCATGGCTCCGTCAGATTTCTGGAAGCACGGACTTTGCATAAGCCCGGCAGGCTGAAATCGAGGCAGGATTTTGGATTCTCGCACAAGTTCGGACTTCTTGATCGATTCGGGCAATCGATGGCATCGGCCGCAGGTTCGAAGTTCGGACATGGCATCAGGCCAGCTCTTCGCTGCAGAGTAGTCAGCATCTTCCTCGCCTGCTGTTCTGATCTCCTCGTGGTGACTGGCCGCTCCGTGGCAGCTCTCGCAACCGACATGAGGAATCAGTTCCCGAATAGCTCCGTTCTCAACTCGGCCGCTGGTTGTGTGGCATTCGATGCATTGCGTCAATTTGCGACCGGATAACACCCGGCCAAAATGTTCCGCGTCCTCGACCGGTTCTCCGAGATAAGCATGTCCTACGGTCAGATCCAATCCGGACTTTTGTGCGTAGTGGGTGACTCGATGTTCCAGGCCGATGGTGCTTCCATCTCGGTGAGGCAGAAGAGTCAGGAATGTGACACCGTGGGTTCCGGATCCAAGAGCATAGCTCAACGGGAAAAGCTCATCGCCAAATTTTGCTGGCAGCGAAGTTGCTAATCCTTCGGCATCGAAATGGTAGCAAAACTGGCCCTTTCGAAGTGGATCATCGAAGGTGACCCCATTCAGGCCCTTTGCGAATTCTGAATCCCTCGTTGCGTGGAATGTGTGGGCATGACCACTGGTCGAATAGAGATCAGAGATCTCAGCGTGACAACTTCGACACGAAGTCGTTCCCACGAAGGAAGGGCTTGATTTCGAAGTCGATCGACGGTTCGAAGAGTTCTGAAATTCATGTTGTGAGTGATCTGCCGCCTGACGCAGCCACCAGGCCCCAAACGCGATTGCCCCGATCAGCAGCGTAGCGATGATGAGCTTCCTCATTTCAGGCTCCCACAAAAGAAAACGGCACGCTCAGCTTGAGAGCTGAGCGTGCCGAATAGATTTACACAGGATTACAAGGTCTGTAAACAGACCTTGTGAAAACTACCACTCGCCTTGAATTTCGCCACCGCTTCGTGAGTGAGCCGCATTCCAAACGTTGGAGTCAACGTTGTTAGAAGCGAATTTCACGGAACCATCAGCCAACAGCACCTGTACGCCACCCACGTGCCCACTGGAGGATGGACGGAACCCGTTGTGAATAGATTCGTCGTTCTCACCATTCCATGATGCCTGATCAGCGCGATTGTCGTTCGGACCACCATCCCCAGTCTGAGCGGACGTCGCACCAACTTGCAGGTGACCGCCAGGATTACCACCGCTGCCTTCGAATCCACCTGACATGCTCCCCAATGTACCACCACGGCCAAGAGTACCCGTCACTTCGCAAGCGCCTTCAACCATCCATCGGTAACAGCGACCGTTACCGTCGAGCCCAAAAGTACCACCTCCACGAATCGCCGTTCTTCGTCGACGAAGTACTTCAGCAACTGCAATGGTGTTACTGGTGCCGTCCTTGATGTCAGTCAACGTGACTTTCCTCATGCCGTTTTCCTCGATCTGAAACACCGCCTGCAGCCTTTCCGAGGAGATCGAACCAGACGTTGTGCTAAACGCCAATTGCGACTGGGCACTGGCTGATACCACGGCACCATAGTTCGTACCTGCATTCCCACCAATGATCGCAGGCGTATCGTCCGACGGGCAAAGATACGCTGGCAGCGGAGTTCCTGTGAAGGCGCCCCATGAATTTGTTGAGCCCGGACAAGCGGCCTGAGAGTGATGGTTTACAAAGTCGATCCTGCTGTACATCGTGGATTGCTCAATGTAGGGCAGGATCATCACACGCCATGACCAACCACCTTGGTTTGTCCAACTATTGCCACCACCCGGGCAGTCATTGGTTCCTGGGGCGGACTGGGGTTTCCAGACTTTTACGCCGGGTAATAAACTGTGAGTGTCATGATAGTTGTGAAGTGCGATACCAAGCTGCTTCAAATTGTTCTTGCACTGTGTGCGGCGAGCTGCCTCACGAGCCTGCTGAACAGCAGGCAGCAGCAACGCGATGAGAATCGCGATGATCGCGATCACTACCAGCAGCTCGATCAGGGTGAACCCTGACCAGCTAATGGCACGCTTTCCTGATTTCTTAGACGCAAAAAACGTGTAGAGAACAGGTCCATACTGGTAAGCATGAACTATCGAACTCACTGACGGTACAAATTGAACCAAAAAAACGCAATATTTTTTGAAAAATGTTCGTTTTTTGGTCAAATGCTCAGGCATTCAGCGATCAGTGTAGTCGGCTTGTTCACCACAAATATGGCGGAATTTCGATGATGTTTGCAGCTCGAACTCGAGTGTCCTGTCTCCCGCGTTTGTTGAATTCTTCAGCGGCCAATTTTGTTCGGGTTAACCCGTGATTAGCAGGCCAGAATGAGGGACTGCCTCCAAAGCAGAGGGCACCAAAGCCCCATGACGCAACGCCGCCTTTCACTCCATTCTGCTGGGAATTTGGGAGGATTTCAGATTGCCGTCAGGCCAGGAGAAGAGAACGCTTGGGGTGACACAAATCGGGGGTGACATCGCTTGGGATTGAGCAAGGTTTGGTCCGTTGTTTCTCGCTGTGTTTCGCGCTGTGTTTCGCAGCGTAGCTGCGGCAGCATTTAGCCCCAGGCTTCAGCCTGGGGTCGGAGGCGAAAACACGATCCATCAGCCGTGAAACGGCGACAGCGATGGTTTTTTCAACGATATCAACTCATTGCTGTCGCCGTTTCACGGCTTAAGGTTCATTTTCAAACGTCTTCCCCAGGCTAAAGCCTTAGGTTTAGGCACATCTATTGCGGTATGTTCATATCGAGCGTTGGACGCTTGAGTTGATTGCAATTTTTACCACGACGGATTCCTGAAAGATTGATTCTGGAGGGAATTTTTACAACAGGGAGGTTGGGTGTCGA
>JAPLOA010000041.1 GCA_026400835.1 Planctomycetales bacterium
AAACCTTGAATCATTCTGTTCAATCCAACAAAGCTACAGCTCGATTCGTCTGATTCCCCCCGTCTTGAAATTCTTGACCGCTGAAACTCATTCAGATTGCCCCAGACGGTATTTCTTCACGGCCTCGGAGGGCCGACACAAACGCGGATGTGTCGGCCCTTCAGGCCTGAGTCGCAGTGTTTTTTTGCAGTCCGGTGGCTCACGCCACCGGCAGAGGATGTGCCGGGCTTCCAGCCCTAAATAAAATGCGCAACTTCAAAACTGACACTTCGGGTTGTGATCAAGAATTTATTTCAGGACTGTTCCCAGGGCGACATTCAGAAGCACTTTTTCATGGGCCGACGTAAAGGCAATTCTGTTCCCTTCTCGCTGTTCGCGTTTCAGGACATCATTACGTCCGTGACCGGCATTATTTTGCTGATCACGATGATGATGGCCGTGGAACTTGTGCAGAACATGCAGCGCGCCGCCTCCGCGCCGCAGGAACAGAAATCGCCAGCCGTTGAGGGAACTCTGCGCGGTGCGATTGAGGAGAATACTCAGGAAATCGTGCGACTGGAGCGATTGCTGGAAGAAACCACCACCATCCGCTTCGACGGGGATGCCCTGCGGAGACGACTGGCGAACCTGAGTGCAGCCACTGCGGAACTGGAGAAGCAAACGGCAAGGATCGAGGTGACTCAGAAGGACATCGAACAACGCAGGGCGGAGCTGGCGAAGCAGTCGAAGGATCTGACGCCGGAGTCCATTGAGGACCTCGCTCAGGACCAGCGTGAGATCGCTCAGCAGATTGAAGCCATGCGACAGGCGAATCGAGTTATCTTCAATCGTCCGGAAGGAGCTGCCAAATCGCCATGGCTTGTGGAGCTGAATTCAGACAGGATCCTTGCCGCGGAGATGGGTGCTAATCGTCCTCCGCAGGCATTCGCCAGTGCGGCAGAGTTTCTGACCTGGGTGGGCAGCCAGAACAATGGAGCCATCTATTTCGTGATTCTCGTCAAACCAGACAGCATTGAGACCTTTGCTTCCCTGCGTCAGGAACTTCAGGATCGTCAGTTTGAAGTCGGCTACGATCTGCTGCGGGCCGATCAGACGGCAATTGATCCAAACACAGGAGCTGGAGCACCATGAGTCGCAGAGGAGCCCCGAGCGGAGACAGTCTGGATCTGTTGCTGGATACGATCTGCAACACGTTTGGCGGTATCCTGTTTATCGCGATGCTGGTTGTAATTTTGACGAATCAGATGAGCCGTGAAGCATCGCCGACGGAACCAACAGCGCAGAACAGCCGAGCTTTGCGGACCATGCGAGGTCAGTTATCGGAGTCTGATGCAACGCTAACGAAACTGCGTCAGGCTGTGCGACAAAAGGAGGACCTCGAACGCCAGTTTGCAGATCCTGAAAGCCGCGAACTGCTGACCACGTTGCATGAACTGGATGACGATACAACGTCCATGATCATGGATCGTAACGAGAAGCTTGCGAACGTCGCCGAGTCGCAGGTGGACCTGATTGAATCGGCTCGAGAATTAGAGCGACTGACGCAGATGCTGGCCGAAGCACAGTTACGACTGGAGCAGGAAAAACAGGTTCTGCAGAACGAAACAGTGTTGCGAAGTCGGACTTCGCAGACGCCCAGGCAGCGGACCACTCAAAAGACTCCGGTCGCCTACTTCCTGAAGGGCGGTCGACTTTGTGCGGTTGCGAAGAAAGATGAGAATGGTGCTGCGGTTCCGAACGATGATGAAGTCAGATTCGTCGATGACCCGGTCGGTGGTAAGTACGTGGAGCCGATCGAGAATGCCGGACTGCCGATTGCAGTTGACGGATCCAATTCCGACCAGATTGCGGAGAAGCTGAGCTCCTTTGAGAAAGAAAACAATTACCTTTCAATACTGGTCTACAAGGATTCGTTCGCGAATTTTGAATCGCTGAAAAATGAAATGATTCGATCAGGGTTCGAGTATCAACTTGTTCCATTTCCAGATGGCGAAAAAGCGTACATCGGCAACCAGACCGAACCTGCACTGGTCCAGTGAAGATCCATGAACGAAATCGACCAGCGTAGAAGTCGATTCCCTCCTCGTCTTGAAGGCCCTGATTTTGCCGCCGAGCAAGCAAATCGCTCCGACATACGCGAGACTGAATAAAGCAGAATACAGTACCCGCTGACTTGATGATTCGCACCGGATGAAGTGAGACGTGATCGAGACAACCCAACTCCGCAGAAAACTTCCGAAACTCCCCACGCAGATGCGCATCTCCCGATACTGCACTGCATTGCACTGAGAAACTGCGATTCTCTGAACAGCTCAGGGCTCCTATAGTCCGCCCCATGGAGAGCATTACAATTCCCCCTCGGAGTGAGGAATCAGGGATGAGATCAGCAGCAGGGATTCCTCTATTGATAGTGTTGGCGATCGGGTGTATTTTCCCGGGCTGCCAGATTAGTCAGGACTTGTACTCAAGCTCTCTGACCGATACCGACACAATGTCGGAAGATCAATCGGTGGTGGACGAGCTGGGGCCGGTTGCTGTTCTCAAGCAAGAGCCCCCGTTGTTGCCAAAGTTCAAACTCGCAGCAAAACAGCACGTTCATCAAGCTGGATACGAACTGCGTGGCTCGGTCGAAGAGAGGACGCTGCGGCATCTCAGTGGAACCATCGCCAGCGTGCTCTACTTCACGGAACTTAAAGATCATGGCATCGGCGTTGGAGCTGTAAAGATCAAGAACTCAGGCCACAGCAAGGCGCTCGTAAAGATTGACGGCGAGAGCGTGGGCGAATGCACAATTCTGGAGCCGGCGGTTGGTTTCTCGGACGTCAGTTATGCTCGCCCAGTGGCTCTGGCGAATGGAGAACAAGTCTCGATCGGCAGTGTGAAGGTTGGCCCCAGACAATTCAGCGTCGTTTCAAAATGTCGGCACATTGGCGAACAGGGAGCCGTGTCGGTCTTCTTCAACGGACGGAATCGGTCGATCTGGAATGACTATGAACTCGAAGGCCACGTTGTTGCGAAACGCACGTGTCCGCCTGAAGAGGCTGTTGAATTCTCCCCGAATCTGAGCCATGAAGAACAGCTTTGCATCGCGGCCGATATGTACTTTCGGCTGCGGGAAGATCGCGTCGCCGAGACAGCACGAAATACAGTCTTCATCCCGGTTTATTATTAGTGAATCCTATCGGTGGTTTCGGCGCAGTGAACAGGGATCGGCGCGAACGACCGCGGCAGGTGCTCCAATATGCCCGAGAATCAGGACCCCGTAAGTTCCCCGGTCAGCCCTTCTTCAGAAATGTACTTTTTGGCGTCTTCTTTCCAACGGACATCCTGAACCAGTCGGCTGTATTCGGAGACTGTGGTTCTTCCGGCGAGAACCAATTGACGAGCCGACTCCTGGAGGGAGGTCATCCCTTCCTTCTCTGCAATTTCTCGTATTACATAAGCTGGTTGTTCATCACAAATGGCATTGCGGATCGTTGGCGAAATTTCGAGCGTTTCAATCACTGCGGTTCTGCCAAAGTAGCCGGTATTCAGGTTCTGTTCGCTCACCAGTCCTCTGGCGAGTTGAGGAGGTTCTGCTGCAGAACAATTCAGAAACTCGCATTCGCTTTCAGACGCGGTGTAAAGCTCCTTTGAGTCATCCGACACCAGTCGGACCAGACGCTGCGCAATGACACCACGCAGGCAATCTGCGATCGTCATTGCTGAGATACCGAAGTTCCTGAGCACATCAATCGCGGACGCCGTGTTATTCGCATGCAGTGTTGAGATGACAAGAACACCAGTCGTCGCAGCCCTGCAGGCAATCTGCGCTGTTTCAGCGTCTCGAATCTCTCCAATCGAAATGATGTTTGGGTCCTGCCGCAGGACGCCTCGCAGAGCTGCGGCAAACAGCAGCCCGGTTTTCGTGTCGACCTGAATTTGACTGGCACCCGGTATACGTCGCTCCACCGGATCTTCAATGGTGACTAAGCTCCGATCAGGCTGATTCAGTTTTGACAGCAGGCTATACACAGTCGTTGTTTTTCCAGCGCCGACAGGACCAACGACAAGAAGGAGCCCGTAGGGAGCTGCGAGAAACCGATACACTGTCTTAAGTTGCTCCGGACTTAACCCGAGCGTTTCAGGAGTCACAAACTGATCGGAGGGAGGCATCAGTCTAAGCACCAGCCGTTCGCCGAGGATTGTGGGAATCGAACTCACTCGGACATCGCGCGGTATTCCTGAGACCTGCGACGCAACAATCTGACCGTCCTGAGGCAGACGTTTATCCGTGATATCCATCCCACAGAGAACCTTGATCCTGCTGATGACATGAGTCCCGTAGGCTCCGGGAATCCTCACGATGTCCTGCAATGCACCATCGACTCGAAACCGAGCACGTAGTCCACCTGCAATAGGGTCCAGATGAAGATCTGTCCCGCGATGAGAAAAGGCCCTTTGCAGAAGGACATTGACGAACGAAGTCGGTTCCACAGCGCCGATCAGTTCTGATAGTTCTGCGGCAAGGGCTGTCGAAGGGACGCTCGGGATTTCCATGGAGCTTTCCAAAAAATGGTGTGCGGGAATGAGCTTGAATGCGACCCTGGGACAACCACAGACAGCGAAGACACAAGATGCTTTGCGAAACGGCACGGAACAAAGCTGCCGGAAGCCACGATCAGATTTTGGTGGCGAGCGTACCCGTCTCATCCCGTTCAAACACTCTGGAAGCGGTCTGTCGATTTCCTGTCCGATCAGTCTCTTTGAAAGTCGTAATCCGGATACGTTTTACGAAAGCTGATCGGATTATCCTTGAACCAGACTGTGGACAGCACAAGCAATGCGACAACTGTCGAAAAGATGCAGAGTTTTCGTCGAAGGCCTTCCTCTCTGAGGATTCCAAGCAGTCCCGTTGAACCCGCTGCGGAACTCAGCAGCAACGCTGCCAGTTGTGAGTTCACACCGAGTACGGATTCACGTTTCAGGAACATTGGAATCAGGAATGCGGCAGCCAGCAAAGCACAAGGGAGCGATACCCCCACAAGCAGTGTTCGTTCTCGCTTCTCCGCGAGGGCTGAGTTAGACACACCGAGATCATAAGCAGAGTCTTCACGATCCTCCGTTATAGACCAGACCTTCGTAAGTCCAGAGGCCTTCAACACATTCAACACATCCGCACTGGGGCAAACAACAGAGAAATGACCGGTCCGCTTTTGTGACGACTTCCACAGTCGGATCATCCCGGCAACACCTCCACTGTTGATATAACGGATCTCTGACAGATCGATCATCAGGTTTTTCGCGTTCGCCAGTTCGTACTGACTAATTGCTGCCGTCATCATTGCCTCCTGATCGCTCCAACTAAGCTTATCAGCAAGCGTATGAAATCGAATCAGGCTATACCGTTTCTGGTTCTCAAACGTGAAAGGCTCGGTCGTGTCCTTTTGTGCCGAGGCGGTTGTCGCACTTCCGGCCGACACGTCATTCTTCACGGCTGAATTCTGCAACTGCGTGACATCAATCTCACGAGTATCGTCCAACTGCAGAAACTCCAATGCCGATTCGCGGTTCTTCATAACCTTCCACTGCTGCAGCAGGCCCGAAGCCTCAAGTTCCGCAGCAAGCGAAGCAGATTCGGTCACGAAAATCAGCTTGCGCGATTTTGGATCCAGCGTCTTCCATACTTTTAAAAGTACGCCCAGCACGCCGTCAGGAAATGCATCCAGACCCGGTGCCGTCACGAGGACGTTCCGGAGATGAGACTCGGAGATCATCTGCACGATGCGGCTCGTCGCCGCGTCGGTCTGGTCCCATGTCATACTTCGCAACTCGTGCGTAAACTGAATACCGCAGTACTTCTCGTGGCGATCAAATGTGATACCGCTCATTCGCCGGGCCTGTATTCTCAAGATGACTGAGTCATGCCGGAAGAAATCTTTGAATTTAGCTCGACATAGGCAGCAGGGATAACTCTGCAAACCGCTGTCAAGTACCCTCAGGACGAAATCCTCACTCCCGCATCATGACGAACTCTGTGTATTCAATAATCTTCCGCATCCACACATTAGGCTCTGGTTGTGAAAATCCGGTTAACTCTCAATCCGGAACGCGATCATTACGCCGTTTGAAACAACGATCGTCCAAATCTGGAAAGTTGTCTGTGAATGCAGACTCAGCCCGGAAGACAGGCTACTTCACTGCTCCCGGCCAAACAGCGTGGAAATAAGTTGCCTAGTGTCGTTTCCGGATTCAAGTCAAGCACTCAGGGTAAAAGTTGTCAGACCAATCCACCGAATCCGGCTTTCCAACAAGAGTTTACTCAAGGCATCTGGGCCGTTTTTTTTGAGAAAGCTCAAGTCAGCCGAAACCCCTGATGATCTGGAGCGGGTGATGCAGACGCTCCGATGGGCCTCGGACAATGGAATGATCGAGCTCTCCCGGTTTCGGTTGCATTCTGGGGAGTACGACCTGCCGACAAGCGATTTTGACGCCACAAAATCTGACAATGTCCGACCTTGAAAATTGAGCCCTGACGAAGATGGGACCGATTCGTCTTTCTAACAAGGTGGTTGGATCCTTCCCCGAATCTGAGCAATGAAGAACATCTCGGCATCGCGGCCGACATGTACTTTCGACTGAAGGAAGAAAGCGTCACCGAGAGATCACAAAACACAGTCTTCATCCTGGTTTACTCTTAGTGCTCTTCCAGTCGTGACGCGAGGGATCGTTATTCGCAGGCCCAGCCGAACAGCGATAATTCCCGGGCACCGAGGAACTTCGGGAGCTCACGTCGGTTAGAACGGATGAATTCCCGGCGACGCGTGCTGATTGATTTTAAGCCGCTAAAAGTCGCAGCTTTAGATGTGCTGCCTGAATATTGGAAACGCTGACGGCTCTCGTCACCCCTAAGCTGGGCAGTGGACTACTTCGCACTGCTCGCCTGCCAGAAATTTCTTCATTCTGGATCAATACCTTGCCAGGAATTGAGGCCGCTTCGATTTGTGTTTATCGCCGAATATGAGATCATCCTCTTCGTTGATAATCGAGGAAATGCACGTTCATGACCTGAAGGGTGGATTCACGTCAGCAGTTTCTGTCGCGTGAGAATGCTTTGGCAGGTTGGAACAGCATTTGCGGCCGCAGGGATCACTGAAAGCCGTGAGTGAGGGGTTCTATATTTGTTGTTTTTCTTATCGGGGAGTTTCCTGCAATGCTTACGAAGAATCGTGGTTTTACTCTGATCGAGTTGCTGGTTGTAATCGCCATTATCGCGATCCTGATTGCTCTACTGTTGCCTGCCGTGCAACAAGCTCGTGAAGCAGCTCGCCGAACACAATGCAAAAACAATCTCAAGCAGATTGGGCTCGCGCTGCATAACTATGAGTCAACTTTTAGCTGTTTGCCACCAGGGTCCATCGTTGCATCGGGCGGAGTTGGCGTCACCAGCGAAGCGTCACCACATGCTTTTATTCTTCCGTTCTTCGAGCAGGCCGCTGCCTACAGTGCCTTCAACTTCAATGTTTCCATCAACACAGACGTCAGCAATCAGGCCGCACGAGAATTCAAATTGCCGATGCTTCAGTGTCCTTCACAGCCAAGCTCTCCGGCCTTCGTACTGCCAGGGACGCAGTGTCCCAATGGATGTGGCACCACGAACTATGTCCAGAGTCTGGGAAACAATTCCAACTACGGTGTTGTGAACGGCCCCTTCAGTCGCAGGTCCAACACCAGAATGCGTGACTTTACCGATGGATTAAGCAACACGGCCTTGTTCGCCGAAATTCGCCTCGGCCCTGCGGCTGGTTCACCCACAACGGGAATCGTCGCAGCCGGTGATCCCAACGATTACAACGTGGCAACTCAACTGGCATTTGCGACGTTCGATGCCGGAAGCTCTTTAGGAAATGGCGACACCTATTGGAACTCAGGCTGCGACAACAGAGCGTTGTCAGCGTTCCTCTATCGCGGCAAACAGTATTACCGTGGCGGAGTTTACAGCACCTTCTACACTCATACTTTGACTCCGAACTCGAAGAGTCGCGACTGCATTCGATCGGTTGGTCTTGATCGAGGACATTTGGCCGCTCGCAGTTATCACGTGGGTGGAATTCAGGCTGTTTTGGGTGATGGTGCTGTCCGCTTTGTCAGTGACAACATTGACAGCAACATCTGGCGTGCAGTTGGAACCATGAACGGTGGCGAGGTACTTGGCGAGTTCTGATCATTCACATTAAAGATGTCGCTCACTGCGTGGATGTCGTGAAGCTTTTAGATGCACGAACCTTCGGTACTCAGTTCCGATAACCGTGCCTGCTCAAGCTTGATCTGGTTTCGGAGCTCAGTCTTGTTCCGCAGTGAGTTAGGCCTATCCAACCGTTCGCGGGACAATTTCGCGAACGGTTGGGTGCGACTGGGTCGCGTGAGTCATAACAAATGCATTGGCAGGATTGCGACAGTCCAGATGTGTTGCTGTCCAGATAGCCCCCGGCAGGTAGATCATGAATTCCCTGCCAACCGTTGCAGTGTTTCGGATGAGTCTTCATTTTCATGTTATTAAATTAGAATGCTGTCTTCGATGTCTCGTTCCGCGATCGCGTTGATGTTGACCCTTGCACTTCATAGTCTCGGCTGTAATTCAGATCCAGGCCCGGTCGCATCGGATGAACCGAGTGTGGCTGCGTCCGGAATCGTCACGTTCAAGGGGCAACCGCTGGCAGGATATCAGGTAGTACTGATGCCTGAAGGAGATCGGCGGCCAGCTATGGGAGTGACCGACTCTGAAGGCAAGTTTGTGCTTGGGACAAACGCCCCCGGCGATGGTGCCCCACCCGGAAAAAGTAAGGTTGCCATCGTTTGGGCCGGGCCCGAAACAACTGTCGATGCGGTCGACCAATCAGCGATTGACGATCCCTCAAAAATGCCGAAACCCTCCGTCGTGATTCCAGAGAAGTTTTCGAACCCTGAGACTTCAGAACTCACCGCAGAAGTGCCCGAAGCGGGAACAAGCGAACTTAAATTTGAGCTGAAGTGAATTGAATTTTTCGCTTGATGACTCCCGGCTCGGTCGAGTCGTCGGGACAAATGATGGTAATTCGCCCAAGAAGCCTCGCCCACAGAACGGGAGAATTTCTGTGCTGAAGATTCTGTCATAAGGCGGCTCAGTGTTCATGGGCTACCGGGCGGCGATGCTTATTGTCCTCTGTCCAGTCCTGGCTTATGGTCAGGGTGATTCGGAGGTGCAGCCGGAAGATGAAGTCGAACTGGAAAGTCAGGTCTGGATCTGCGTCCTCGATTTGGAGACAAGCAAGTCTCGTCGATTGTTTGCAGTACCGGATGTGGCCCTCGCAGGATCTCCATGCGTGTCTCCTGATGAGACGCGGATTGCCTTTGACGGATCGCTGCCCGGTATGAACAGTACTTCAGACGCCAAGCTTTTTCTGTCTTCAATTGATGGCTCAGACGTGCGCAGCCTTGGACAAGCAGCCATGCCGTCGTGGTCACCGGACGGTGATCGCCTTCTGATTAGTCAGTACGGCGAATCTGATCATGGTGTCTGGAATCTGAAGGCGGATTGCACCGATGCTGTGCCTGTGGACGAAACTGGCTGGAGTGGCCAATGGTCGCCGGACGGCCGTACGATCGTCTACCTGAAAGGACGAGACTTGATGCTTTACGATGTTCAGAAGCATTCCCGTCGACCGCTGCTCGGTGCGCAGAAAGACTTGTTTCGTCGGGTCTACTTCAATCCAGCATGGTCCGCAGAAAGTATGAGAGTGTACTTCAAAGCCCAGCAACAAGACGGTTCATTCGCAGTTTGTTCCCGGTCAGTGTCGGATGACAACGACGTAGTTATTCATATTCAGCGGCCAACTTACGCGAATATCGGGATCGCTTTCGACGGCCGTATCATCGTTCCATTTCGATCGAAGACTTTCGGAACAGTCCAGTTGCATTCATTTGACGGCCTGAAGAAAGTGCCGTCTATCGACGCAGATGCAATCCATCTTCAGGGGCAGTTCACGGACCGAAGTTCTTATGGTGCCTCGATGTCACCGGACCGCAAACGACTCTACTATGTCAGCGTTCCCGCTTCGGACGAAGATCTGAAAGCCAAAGCCGCAATATTAGCGCCCAGTGGAACAACAAACTGAAGCAGCAGAATTGAGATTTCAGATTGGAATCCCTGACTCTGGCCCCTTCAGCGTTCCAGTGAAAATCCGAGGGGGTAAGGTAACTGCTGCCAGAACAACCGTGCGACCGCAGGGAGTTTGCCGTAGCGGTTTAAGGAATGGCAGAATCCGGCTCGGAGCTTGCTCGAAGAAATCGGCCTCGTTTGCTAGTGTTCGCGGCTGTAGAGCAGTCCCATTCTCCTCTGGCCGCTGCGCGGTTGAGCTGAATTCGGGCGGACTGCCGGGAATCAATGACGTCGGCGATAACAAAACTGGAGCGAGGGCGGGGCCCTTGTTTTGCATTTATGGCGGAAAAAACCTATCTGGCGGTAGATCTGGGCGCGGAAAGCGGACGCGTCATGGCGGGACGGTTCGACGGAAAGCATGTTTCGCTGCATGAAATTCACCGCTTCGGCAACGGGCCGATCCGACTGGGCGGAACGCTGCGTTGGAATCTGGTGGGGCTCTGGACAGAAATCCAGAACGGCCTCCGCGAAGCCGCTTCACGGTACGGCTCGTCGATTTCCTCCATCGGTGTCGATACATGGGGCGTTGACTTCGTCCTGATGAACCGCAACGATGAGATGCTCGGTCAAGCCTGGAACTACCGCGATTCACGCACCGACGGCATGCTCGCGAAAGCTCTGCAACGAGTTCCTCGGGCTGAGATTTTCAGCCAGACCGGTTTGCAGTTTATGCAGATCAATTCACTCTACCAATTGCTGGCGATGTGTGAACGCGATCCGGAACTGGTCTCGCAGGCGACTCGCTTTTTGATGATTCCGGACTTCTTCAACTGGTGCCTGTGCGGCAGCCGAGTGGTTGAGTTCACAAATGCGACCACCACGCAGATGCTCAACGCGACGACTCGCACCTGGGCTGACGACATTCTGCGACGTCTGGACATCCCCACTCAGATGTTTCCGGAAATTGTGAATCCGGGAGCTCAGCTTGGTGGCCTGAGAAAAGACGTTAGTGAGTTTACTGGCTTGAACAAAGTGAATGTGGTGGCTCCGGCGACGCATGATACGGGGTCTGCCGTTGCGGCCGTGCCGACATCTCACACGGGTAACCCGGACTGGGCTTACATCAGTAGCGGCACGTGGTCATTGATGGGCGTTGAAGTGAACAATGCTGTGCTGAGCGAGAAAGCTCTGCAGCGTAATGTGACCAACGAAGGTGGCATCGGCGGGACTTATCGGCTGCTGAAAAACATCATGGGCCTTTGGCTCGTGCAACGCTGCAAGGTGGCGTTTGAAGAACGAGGCCTCAAGGTGGATTATGCGGAACTGACTCGGAAAGCCGCGGGGGCAACTCCGTTTCGTTCGCTGGTTGATCCGGACCGCCCCGAATTCTTGCGACCGACCGATATGACCGAAGCGATTGCTTCGGAATGTCGCCGCACGGGGCAGCCGGTTCCGGAGAACGAAGGTGAGTTCGTGCGATGTGCATTGGAAAGCCTCGCGTTGAAATATCGAATGGTGCTGGGATGGCTGGAAGAGCTGACCGGTGTCAAAGTGAAGGTGATTCACGTCGTCGGCGGGGGTGCTCAGAATGCCCTGTTGAACCAGTTCGCAGCAGAGGCCTGCGGCGTTCCGGTCATCGCAGGTCCGGTTGAAGCGACAGCTTTGGGGAATGTGCTGGTTCAGGCGATGTCAGCCGGCGATATTTCCTCCCTGCATGAAATTCGCGAGGTGGTACGTCGGTCTGAATCGATTACCGAGTTTCATCCGAAGAACAATGACGGCTGGGACGACGCCTGGGAGCGATTCCGCCGAATTTGTGAGGTATAATCGGCATTGTGTAGTGTACACCCGTCGCTCCGCCGACGGGACTTCGCGACAAGCAGGATGGTGCCTCAGCGGCATCAGGCAGGATCATGGGACTTTTTGACAAACTAAAACGTGGGCTCGAGAAAACAAAACAGATTCTGCGAACCGATGTTCGCGACCTGTTTCGTTCCGGACAGATTCTGGACGACAGCCTGCTGCAGGATTTCGAAGCACGACTGATCCGCACTGACATGGGTGTAACGGCCGCCGGTCGCATCACAGCACGACTCCGGGCTGATCATGGCGGGCGAACGGTCGACGTTGATGCCGTCTGGAAGACTGTACGCGACGAAATGATCGATCTGCTGAAAGGCACAGATGGGATTCGCTGGGATCTCAGCAATCCACTTTCACCGATCATGAAAGCCGCTTCGGGACCAACTGTGATTTTGGTCGCCGGAGTTAATGGTGTGGGCAAGACAACCTCCATCGCGAAACTCACGAATCTGCTCATGAAGAACGGTCACAAAGTGGTACTCGCCGCCGGCGATACCTTCCGTGCTGCGGCGGTAGAACAGTTGACGATGTGGAGCGAGCGTCTGGGATGTCCGATTGTTCGCAAGGAAAGCAATTCTGATCCGGCCGCCGTGGCGTTTGAAGGCGTTCAGAAGGCTGTCGAAACCGGCGCAGACTATTTAATCGTCGATACGGCCGGCCGATTGCAGACTCAGAAGAACCTGATGGACGAGCTGGAAAAGATTCGCCGAGTCATGCGGAAGATTATTCCGGATGCTCCTCACGAAAGCCTGCTTGTGCTTGATGCAACAACCGGCCAGAACGGACTCAGCCAGGCCAAGAGCTTTTCACAGGCGATAGGATGTACGGGCCTGATTCTGTCCAAACTCGACGGGACAGCTCGCGGTGGTGTGGTGGTGGCGATTCGGCAGGAAATGGGATTTCCAGTCAAATACATCGGCGTTGGTGAACAGGTGGATGACCTGGAGCTGTTTGATCCCGAAGGATTCGTCGACGCCCTGTTTGCCAAGTAGGCGGCACTGTCGGCAGGGCATGTTGCGCATTTGTGCCTATCCCAACCCGACGCGTGAGCGAGGGATTGCGTTTTTGCGTTTCACCAGTTTCTTAGTCGATCCCTCGCTGACGCATTTTGAAGTTGCGCGTTTGCCGCCATCCCAACCCGCTGCGTGAGCGAGGGATTGCAATTTCTTGTTTTACCAATGTTTCCGTAAATCCCTCGCTGACGCGTCGGGTTGGGATCGCAAAACGTGGCGGCGTTTCATCGCTCGAAGTGCGAAGAATGGCACTTTGCGTGAGAAACTCGGGCATTGCCGACCAAAGTCTGGCAATTCGTAAAGATCGACTTCCGACGATCGCGCGTCGTTTGTATTTTTCGCGTCAAATCGCGGGAGATGTGAGTTCACTGATTGTTCAGTTCAACGCAGCCTCCGCACTGGATGATTGTTTCCGGACTGGACCTATGAACGAATCTTCTGTACCCGCTCATCGCGACTTCGTCCGTCACATTATTGACGAAGATTTGCGGACCGGAAAATGGGACGGGCGAGTGCATACTCGATTTCCGCCCGAGCCGAACGGTTATCTGCACATCGGGCATGCAAAATCCATCTGCCTGAACTTCGGGATTGCCAAAGAATACGGCGGCAAATGCAATCTCCGTTTCGACGACACCAACCCGGAGAAGGAAGAAGTCGAGTACGTTGATTCCATTATGGAAGACGTCCGTTGGCTGGGCTTCGACTGGGAAGATCGTCTGTTCTATGCATCGGACTACTTTGAACAGCTTTTTCAGTGGGCCGAGCAACTGATTCGTGACAACAAAGCGTACGTCTGCAGTCTGCCTCAGGAGAATATTCGCGACGGACGGGGCAGTGCTTCGGAAGCCGGCGTCGACAGCCCGTATCGCAGTCGATCGGTCGAGGAAAGCCTTGATCTGTTTCGAAGGATGCGCGCTGGTGAATTTCAGGACGGTGCGCATGTGTTGCGAGCGAAGATCGACATGGCTCACAAGCACATGCTGATGCGCGATCCAATCATGTATCGCATTCGCCATGCGGAACATCATCGAACGGGCCACAAGTGGTGCATCTATCCGACCTACGATTACACTCATGGTCAGTCGGATTCACTGGAAGGCATCACGCATTCCATCTGCACTTTGGAGTTCGAAAACCATCGTCCGTTGTACGACTGGTACTGCAGTGCACTCGAGATTCATCATCCGCAGCAGATTGAGTTCAATCGACTGAATCTGACTTACACCATGATGAGCAAGCGTCGGTTGCTCGAACTGGTCCAGGGCAAGCACGTGCATGGCTGGGATGACCCACGCATCCCGACGCTGCGAGGATTGCGTCGTCGAGGATACACGCCGGAAGCCATACGAGCATTCGTGGCTTATGTTGGCGTAACCAAGCACAACGCCACGATGGACATGGGAGTTCTTGAGAACCATATTCGTGAAGACCTGAACAAACGTGCCGAGCGTCGCATGGGTGTGCTGAATCCTCTGAAGGTCGTCATCACGAATTATCCGGATGATCAGACCGAGGAGATGGAAGCCATCAATAACCCGGAAGATCCATCCGCTGGAAGCCGTAAGGTGCCGTTCAGTCGTGAGCTGTACATTGAACGCGACGACTTTATGGAAGAACCTCCGAAGAAGTTTTTCCGTTTATCGCCGGGCAGGGAAGTGCGACTTCGCTGGGCCTATTTTGTGACCTGCACAAGTGTGGTCAAGGACGCGAGTGGAGAGATCACAGAGATCCACTGCACGTATGATCCTGCCACCAAAGGCGGCGATGCACCGGATGGCCGCAAGGTTAAGGCAACACTGCATTGGGTTTCTGCGAAGCATGCCGTTCAGGCGGAGGTTCGCATGTACGATCATTTATTCCTGAAAGAAGACCCCGATGAAGTCGCGGATCCGAAGCTGGACTGGAAGTCGAATCTGAATCCGGATTCACTGAAAGTGATCAGCAACGCGATGCTGGAGCCAGCACTTGGCACCGGGAAACCCGGTGATCGCTTTCAATTTGAACGCATGGGTTACTTCTGCGTCGATCTCGATTCTTCGTCCTCGCAGGTTGTGTTTAATCGCACAGTGACTCTGAAGGATCAGTGGGCTAAAGAGCAGTCTAAGGGCTGATTTTGCTTCATTTTCGTCGATTCAACAGGACGTCGGAGTCCGCACCATGATGGTTCGGGCCCGGCGCTCTTTGCATTTATGAAATCTGCTTAATCTGGTCGTTGCATATGAGAATCGTGAATCCTTCTTGCGGTTCCGCGTCGGGAAAGGCAGAATCCGTGAGGTGCCCCTGAAGGTTTCATGCGAGCGGCGGGCACAGACTTGAGGGATTATTCTGTGTGCGGCCACGATTGAGGAATTCTCTTCAGGGGATCCCAGGAACGCCCGGCCTCAGTTCACACAGTGCGGAGAAGATGACGTGGCTGCGACGCGAAAACGAATGTTAGTGATGGGCCGAACTGGCTCCGCTGTCCCCGGGATCAAAGAACTGACTGGTGAGTTGGTGGACGTCGTCTCCGCCAATGATGTCCCGCTGCCGGATTCTTCGGCCGACTACATGGTCGTTGATAGCTCCGAACCAGGCTTAATGTCCGACATGCAGGTCTGCGGCATGGGCCTCTTCAGCGCATTGCCTGACGGAGTGGTGTTGCTGGATGAATCGCAGAATATCCTTTGGCATAACTCGACGTTTCGTAATCTTCTGAAGACTGATGCATTGTTGGTTGGTCAGATGC
This sequence comes from Planctomycetales bacterium, assembly GCA_026400835.1. Taxonomy (GTDB): domain Bacteria; phylum Planctomycetota; class Planctomycetia; order Planctomycetales; family Planctomycetaceae; genus SXXK01. The sequence goes on from JAPLOA010000041.1 coordinate 15,722, forward strand.
TGCAGGATGTCATCAAGCCGGCCGACGGAACTGATCTTCGGCGAGTCATGGTGCCATCCAATCCAGGCGAAGCTGCGTCACTTAATGTACGGCGAGAAGATCGCAGCAGCCTTGGACTGCGTCTGGCACGCACAACGATTTCTCTGGGCGGCAATCAGCACAACGCGATGATCCTGACAGTGCGTGACGTCAGCAAGCAGATGCTGGAGAAGCAAAAACAGGATGCGATTTATCGAGCGGGCCTGGAGATGGGAAATCTCGCTCCGGACGAAGTCACCGCGATGACTCACGAAGAACGAGTTTCGCTGCTGAAAGAACAGATCCTGCAGTTGACTCAGGAAGTACTCGGCTACGACACGTTTGAGATTCGCCTGCTGAATACTGAGTCGCAGGAACTGATGCCGCTGCTGGAATTCGGAATGGATCCTGAAGCGGCGTCGCGGCGACTTTTCGCGGCAGAAACTGGCAATGGTGTCACGGGATTTGTGGCGTTCAGCAATCGCAGCTACCTTTGTGCTGACACCAAGAATGATCGACTTTATCTTTGCGGCGCGGCGGATGCTCGCAGTTCTCTGACGGTGCCGTTGACAATTCGCGATTCGGTTCTTGGCACGTTCAATGTCGAGAGTCCGGGGACTCTGTCGTTCAATCAAAAGGACCTGGACTTTCTCACACTGTTTGGTCGTGTCGTGGCGAGTTCGCTGAATCAGCTTCAGCTTTTAGCGGCGGAGAAAGTGACCGCAGCTACTGAGAATTCTGATCGCCTGCGTCGAGAAGTCGCAGAACCCTCAGACGAGATACTGCACGCCTCGACATGGATTCTGGATCGGTATATTGGTCATGATCCTGATGTCTGTGAACGGCTTCATCTGATCGCGGATCGCATTCGCAAGATCAGTTCCAGCGTTGGTACCGTCGCTCCGGCGAGCGATGGTGGCGGGATGATGGGATCTTCGGCTCCAATTCGTCCGCCTCGAAAAGCACTTCAGGGCAAACGAGTGCTCGTGGTGGATCAGGATGCGACGGCTCGTGAGGAAGCTCATGACCTGCTGGGGCAAATGGGCTGCGAGGTGGAAGCTGTTCAGAATGCAACCGCCGCGTGTGCAATGTTGAGGAATCATCATTACGACGTGGTGCTGACAGACATTCGCCTGTCTGACGCTAACGGCTATGAGTGTTTCCGGAGGCTGCGTGAGATCAACGGACTCGTACCAATCATCATGATGACGGCCTTCGGGTATGACGCATCGCATTCGATCGTGAAGGCTCGTCAGGAGGGCCTGAAAGCGGTGCTCTACAAACCGTTCCGACGCGCTCAAATGCTGGATGAAGTCGAAAAAGCCGTTACGACACCGCCTCCAGGTTAGTGAGAGATTTCCAGCCGAGTGAGCGACATGGCGCTAGCCACCGGTGACTGTCATCGGAGAAAAAATTTCGATCCCCCCGCCGGCGCGGTGTTGATTTTGGGTTCCCTGAACTCGGGAGTGTAAGATTTTTGCCGAAAAGCCGCCGTCGTCGTGTCTCCGATTTCGGCGTAGGATGGGCATTCTTGCCCGTCGCTTATTTGTCGGACAAGAATGTCCAACCTACGTGTTCGGGGCTGATCAGGCTGGATATCCAGATGTGCGGTTGTACGACTCATGTCGAGCGAGTTCTGCTGTGATCGATGGAAACCGAGATCTCATTTCGGTCCTATGACTGAACGTCAGGTACACTCCAAACGATGCCGACGAGGCCGGTTAACGGCTCTGACGATTTTGAGGCGTCAAACGGGCAGTTCTGCCTGTTCAAATGACAGCCCGGCCAGCAGTCAGATTTCAACGGATTCAGCGAGTATGGCGAATATTCTGGTTACCGGAGCAGCGGGCTTCATCGGGATGCACACGGCAACTCGCCTGTTGGATCGAGGCGACACCGTGGTCGGCCTCGACAATCTGAACGACTATTATCAGCCCCGGCTCAAACACGATCGACTCGCTCTTCTGGAAGGTCGTTCCGGATTCAGCTTTCAGAAGCTGGCACTGGAAGATCGTGATGGGATCAATCGACTATTTGAAACTCATCGCTTCGATCGAGTCATTCACCTGGCCGCTCAGGCAGGTGTTCGGTATTCCTTGACGAATCCTCAGGCTTACGTTGATGCGAATCTGGTCGGCTTCGTGAACATCCTCGAAGCATGTCGTCATCAGCAGGTTGCTCACCTGACGTATGCCTCATCCAGCTCAGTGTACGGCGCGAATCGAAAGATTCCGTTTTCTGTGGAAGATCGAGTTGACCATCCAGTCAGTTTGTATGCGGCTACCAAGAAAGCCAACGAGCTGATGGCGCACACGTACAGCCATCTGTTTGCACTGCCGACTACTGGGCTGAGATTTTTCACGGTCTACGGGCCGTGGGGACGACCGGATATGGCGATGTGGATGTTTACGAAGGCCATTCTGGCCGGCAGGCCCATTGATGTCTTCAACCATGGACGTATGAAACGCGACTTTACGTTTGTGGATGACATTGTCGAAGGCGTGATTCGCACCAGCGATACGATTCCCACCGCGCAGACCGTAGCGAGCGACGCAGATGATTGCGGCACGGCAGCTCCATATCGAGTTTACAATATCGGCAATAATCAGCCGGTGGAACTGATGCATCTGATTGAAACGCTCGAGTCTGCTCTCGGGCAGAAGGCGGAAAAGAACATGCTGCCGATGCAGCCGGGAGATGTCCCGGCAACGTACGCCAACATTGACGCATTGCAAAGAGATGTGGGTTTCCGGCCAAGCACACCGATTGAAGTCGGCGTGAAGAAATTTGTAGCGTGGTATAAGAGTTACCATCAGCTCTGAGATATACTGCGGGGCGTGTGAAGACCGCGTGGGTTTCGCCTCAATCGTTTAACGGCAAGCCGCAGGCGTTGCCACTGGATTTCGCCTACGCCTGCGGCTCGCCGTTAAACGATTAGCTTTCCCCGGCAGCGCCTCTTCCCAGACAAAATCTGCTTCATCGGTTGCTCGGAGTAACCGCCGGCTACGATCCGTATGAATCTGCTCGAACGGCGTTTGCAGAAAAAACCGGTGCTGGCGTGTCTGTCTCTGCAGATCTGACCAGTGTGCTCAAAGGGGCAACTGTGGTCATCCTTGCGGTAAAGCCGCAGATCATGACGGAAGCTCTGGCCACAGTTTCGGCGGCTCTGGAAGCAGCTCCGGTTATTGTTTCGGTGGCGGCTGGTATCACGATTCAGAAACTCGCGGCAGGTTTGCCGCAAGGAAGTCGTATCATACGAGTCATGCCGAACACTCCTGCATTGATCGGAAAGGGAGCGAGTGGCGTTTCTTCCGGAGCCACGGCCACAGCGGACGATGTCAAGCTGGTCTCTGAATTGTTACAGACGACTGGCATTGTGGAGATTGTTCCCGAGCATCTTCTGGATGCTGTCACAGGCTTATCCGGCAGCGGCCCCGCTTACGTGTTTCAGATCATTGAAGCCCTGAGCGATGGCGGTGTCAAAATGGGCCTGCCTCGCGCAACAGCAACTCGACTGGCTTCGGCCACGGTGGCAGGCGCTGGCGAAATGCAACTTGCGACGGGCCTTCATCCGGCGGTGCTGAAAGATTCTGTCACCAGCCCCGGCGGCACAACAATCGCCGGCCTGCATGCTCTGGAAAGCGGTGGTTTGCGAGCGGCCGTTATCTCAGCTGTGGAAGCCTCGACGCTGCGTTCAAAACAACTGGGGCAATAGACTCGATAATCGCAGCGAGCTTCAGAAGCCGCATCCACACTGACGTGGACAGAGCATGAACAGAATGCACCCTGTGCATTGAGCGGGACAATATTCGGTCGACATTCGTGATCCGTTATTGTCAGCGTTTGCGTCAGCGCGTTCCCACCGATTACAAAGCGGTCTTTCGCAGATTCTTTTTGAGCGGGAACGCCTGTGCTTCAAGAGACCGCCGGATTGTCGCCCGAGAATACTGGCCACTCAGAACCGCAGCGACTGCCGCAGGTGCTGGGGTTGTTCGATGCGATAATGATCGTTGTTGGATCCATTATCGGTTCCGGAATCTTCCTGAAGGTCAGTTCCATCGACAGCGCGCTGGAGCCTTATGGGTTCCTGGCGATTATTGGCACGTGGCTGTTTGTCGGAATTATTACGCTCTGCGGATCACTGGCTCTGGCGGAACTGGGAGCCATGTTTCCTCACGCCGGCGGCCCATACCTTTATATTCGCGAGGCTTATGGCAGACTGCCCGCGTTCCTGTGGGGCTGGACGGAGTTCTGGGTTGTGCGAACCGGATCAGTCGGCGCACTGGCCTGTGCCACCGTTTTGTATTTTAATCAGGTCGTGCCTCTATCGCCGGTGGGGCAGACTTCGATGGCTGTGCTGATTATCGCCGGGCTCGCGATTGTCAATCTCTTCAGCACTCGCGCGGGAGCGTTGGTGCAGGGAACAGCCACTGTTTCCAAGGTCGCGTTTCTTATCGCGTTGATTGTGCTGCCATTCCTGTTTCGGAGTGTCGACACCGCAAATCTGCAGCCCATGTTTCAGATGCCCGATCAACCCGGCGCGGCGATGGGGTTTCTGAAAGCGCTGGGAATTGCCATGGTCGCCGTGCTGTGGCCTTACGATGGCTGGATCAATCTTGGACCGGTCGCTGAAGACATCAAGGATCCTCGCCGCAATGTTCCGCGAGCCATGGCGATTGGTCTTGGAATTGTGATTGTCGTCTATCTCGGCGCGAACCTCAGCTATCATCTGGTGCTGCCAATTAATCATCTCGCGAACAGCCGCACAGTGGCTGCCGATGTTTTTCAGGTGATGTTTGGCCCGATCGGTGCTCAGGTCGCCGCTGTGGGAGTCATGATTTCGACGTTCGGAGCGACCAACTCCAACATGATCACCGGGCCGCGAATCTACCTCGCGATTGCTCGCGACGGCCTCGTTCCCGCGTGGTTGCATCGCATTCACCGTCGCTACCATACACCGTGCAATACCATTGTGCTTCAGGCCGCCTGGGCCATATTTCTTGTACTCCTGTTTTCGGTGTGGGATCCCAACGGTCCGACGATGGCACCGACCGTCAGTTCAAGCGGCCCGATGGCTGGTACTTCATCCGTGGCTGCGGCAATTGCGGCACCGGTAACAGCACCCACTTCAGGAGAAGAACATTCTCGGCGACTAAAAGCCGCCTTCGACAGTCTCACCGATTCCGTCATCTGCGCGGGAGTGATTTTCTACGGGATGGCCGTCGCTGCGGTTTATATTCTCCGTCGAACTCGCCCGGACATTGCTCGCCCGTATCGAACCTGGGGCTATCCTGTCACTCCGGCGTTGCTGCTTCTCGCCTACCTTGGCGCGTTCACCAGCTTACTGATGGAGCGGCCCTCGCAAACCTTTGCCGTTTTGGGGCTCATTGCCTCGGGGGTCGCCTACTATGCGTTCGCGTCTCGAAGCCAGCGACGGCGGCCCCATGCAGGATGAGCATCTGACGAGATCAAGTCGAATAAACAATTAAAAAAGCCCGGCATCCTTTTGAGATGCCGGGCTTTTCTGGTTTGTGGCTTGAGTCTTCCCGTGACCAATCTATTAGCGGGCCTCAGGTGGCAGCGGCACTAGTTCTTCCTGAGACGTTGCTGGCTCGATCGGCAATGGGACTTCACTCTGAGATGCTTCAATGGCTTCGGTCGCTCCGGATTCTGTCTGCGATTCCGTCTGAGAGAAGCGAGTCATGCGGCGATCCAGGATAACTCGGGCGGCTTCACGAACTTCGTCATCGTTCAGGCGTCGCAGGTTACCGATCTGAGTCAGTGGTTCAACAACATTGGCAACACGGCCCATCGTGGATTCCATCATCGCAATGTCCATCAGAGTTCGTCGCAGAGTATCGAGCGACTTCACGTGAGAAGCCACTTCTACTCGGAAGTCGTCCATGATCTCCAGATTCTGAATCGCGGCTGAGATCTCGCTCGATTGATGGCTGAGCGTTGTCTGCAGTTTCATGAGCGAGTCCAGATTTTCGCGAGCAGAAGTCAACTGCAGGTCCGAACTATTCAGCGACTCATTCATGGCGACCAAAGTACGAGCTGTTTCCTGAGCGTTGATGACACCGGCTGAAGAAGCCACGACAGAGTCTTTCAGAGCATTCAGGTCCTGAATACCAGCCTTCGCGGCATCCAGATCGGCAGAGGCTGTTGTAACGGCGTTCTTGAGGCCGACGAATTCGTCAAACTTCTGAGCTGCCAGTTTAATATCTTCAGCCTGTGCTGACATCCGCTGTGTCAGATCGTTCATGCTGGCCAGGCCTTCGCTGGCCTTTTCAGAGCCATTGGAAGCGGCAATCAGTCGATTCTGCAGAGCAACCAGACCTTCCAGTGAGTTGTTAGCAACTTCAGTGCTCTCCGAACCGTTCAGAATGGCCTTCTGCAGTTCCTGCATTGCATTGATTTGGGCGGCGGCCTGCTGAGTCTGAGCTTCGGACTCGATGATCCGCTGCTGCACAGCGGACAGTTTGTCGAGCGATGCCAGAGCAGTTTGAGCGGCACCAGCTTCCTGTTCGATCGTGGTCCGAAGTGTCTTGATGTCCGTGATGCTCTGTTCCAGTGACTGCAGACGAGAAGACTGATCTTCAAGGCTTGAAAGAAGATCGTTTGTGCGGAACACTGAGTCACGAACAGCGACCAGCTTGTTCATGCTATTCTCGGTGGATTCCATCCGAGTCTGGATGGTTTCGAGTCGGCCCTTCAACGGGCCAACCATCATCAATTGCATTCCGAAGAATACAACGGCGAGGGACATCACCATGGACATCCCCATAAAGTTTCTGAATCCCCGGAACTCCGGATTGGATGATCGGTGGATTGTTGTCGTGGAACCGTTCAAGGGACTACTCCTGATTCTGAACAGCGAAGCATTGCTTCAAACTGGATCGATACGGATCGTCAATCGCGAAATGCGTTGACTACTCGAACGTTGCTTTCAATGCCGGCGATTTCGCCTGACTCTCGCCGACAGCAACGGTCGCTTCCCCACTTGTATCGCCGTCAGAGTCGTGTGCAATTTGCCTCATTGACACGTTGCGGCCATTTTTGCCGAAACGCAAATCCTGCCAGGGCAGACCATGCTGTTCGTACCGGCTGTAGCAGCCGAGGTGATCCTGATGATTCAGAACACGTTAAGATCGCACAGCCTCTATGCAAACGGATCGCAAAGCATCAAATAAGGGCTCTGCGCGAAATGAAGTGGGCGACCTCGCATAGCAAGGTGGCACTGCAGTTTTCGAACTCCGATGAAGCTTGCTGCGATGCACCGCGAAGCGGTTCAAGAAGGTAGCCGGTTGGTCAGCGGAGCGCGACCACAGGTTCGTGTCAAAACCTGCGATTGCACCCTGACACGGGTGCCAGAACCGCGGTTTCTGTCATCCCTTCAGGATGAGCGTTTTCCCTTTTCAGTCACCGGCGTTGCTCCTGTCGGCGACCGCCGGCTACTCTTTGACATCCTTTCAGGATTAATCGCATTGAGTTCTGCGTGGTACATTCGCGCACATGATTTCGCTTTGAACCGAAATAAGAGGTTGTCTGTGAATTAATGCATACACTCGCGTCCATTGAGTGACTCTGGCGGATAAGAATCGATCTTCAGAGAAAGAGTGATACTCTGTTCGCGTGACACTCCGTCTGCACGAAGCTTCACAACGAGTTCACTCTTGCCACATTTCACTCTGGTTCCGGAGAACCCGCAGGCTCAGTTCGTGCAAGTTTCAGGAGCAAGCTGAAACTCTGCCCGCGAGAAATACGGGCACAAGAGAAAGAACGTTTCAGAAACGCTCAGGGTTGCTGTCGCAGTGTCAGGCTGGCTATCGCAGCAAGTTGCTGGAATCCAGCGACTTTCCGTCAACGGCCAGAATCTGGGAGTTCGTCAGCGAATCTCCAAAGCGATCGAAATCGAGAAACGACCAGACCACCTTCTTGTGGCGATCTACTTCAATCAGCTGAGGATTCCTGGGACCCGCGTGGCAGTTATTGATCAGGATATTTCCACCGGGCAGAACCTGAAGCGATGTTACCCACGCGAGTTGTATCCCGGGCAAGTCATTCTGATGAAGGCTCCAGATTGTCTGACCGGCCGGAGTCACCTCCAGAATGCTATGCCCATTTCCTGTCCCGATCAGTGTATTGCCGCTCGGAAGCCGAATGGCAGAGAAGCATTGATTGCCAAACGCTTCGACGCCATGCCCGCCCGCCGGTTTGCGATCAAACAGAGGAACCTGAAACTCCCATGCCGTCTTCCCGTCCGGTGAATACTCGCGAACGATTCCTTCGGCTTCATGGCAGACCAGATAATTGCCGGATGCCAGTTTGCGGACGAGTCGCGTATCTCGATGAGGATCCGGTTGTCGCACCTTCATCGCCATACTCCGGAGCTGCTTCGCCTCGGAATCCAGTTCGATAATGTTGCCTGGGCCTGACTCCGCAACCATCGTTGTACCGTCAGCCAGTCGCTGAAACGCATGGATCTCCAGACGCTGCCCCTTATTTTCTGCTCTTTTCGCGGCGTCGTATCGCCAGACGACCTCATCATTCTGTGGATTAATTTCCAGAACTTCTGTCCAGGTAATCTGCAACAGCACATTGCCGTTTGGCAAAACGTGGAGGTCATGCAGCGGACCGATTTTGTGTTCCCATTCCGTCTTTCCATCTGCGCCGACGATCGCGACTCGGCTCTTTGATGAGTCCGCCGCAATGAACCGGCGAGCGGGCTCGGCACCATGAAGTTCGGACATGATCAGCATCAAACAGAATGCAACAACTGTGCTAAGCAGCAAACGAACCATCAGAAGGATGTCCTGTCAGGATTCAAAAGACGTGGGTAGTCGGAACGTTAACCCTGAACGTAATCCGAAGCAAATCATTTGCGTTCTGTCAGGCTGCACTGGATGTTATCGCGGGTATTACCAGGTCCTGTCTGCCGAGCAGGACTTCGCGTCGTACCGCGACCGATGTGCAGGGACTACGGGAGACCACGGGGACACGGTGTCATTGCTGGACTGAACGGATCGTTAACAGCGTTTGCATAAACGAGGCACCACACCGAAGCAGTTTGGACGGCTGTTTGAGCGACTCGGAATTTCGGCGGAAGCGTGGAACGCACTGGTCCGCAACTTTGGCCGACTGTTCAGTGTCGTTGCCGCCAAACCATCGACTGTCGACAGGCATAGTTTAAGATCGGGTTCGCATTATTACAGAACGCGCCATGTGGCTCGAGATCTCTTGACCACGGTCTAAGCCCGCCGTTCGATTGCCGTACCATCGCTGTGTCTCGTGCATGACCTCCGGGCTGAGTCTTCTTTCGAGAGTTCTCACGTGAGGGCTGTCCCGCCATGCTGGTCCCGCCACGCTCCCTTCCGCCAGAATCACGCCCACGCCAATCATCCCGAGGAGTTTTCGGCAGGCTCCTCACTGGCCCGCACGCTGCGGCAGCTCGCTAAGCTCTCGCGAATGACGCACCTCGTTTTGCGGGCCGCAAACCACGCTCCCCGCAAACGTCCCACGTCGACGCTGCATTCTGCCTCTCTCAAAAAAACGCTGTGTCCCCGAGACACCCGGCGTCAAGTCACCACTCCACCGCGAACGATCTCACAACTTACATATTCATAGCATGAGGGTTGGTTGTCTTGTGATCAAAAAGCTCTCGCACTCTTCCAGTGCGAGAGCCAAACAGTCAAATCTGCTCTTATCCAGTTGGCATCCATTCACAGAAAGCTGAAATTCTCAAAAACCTCATCCAGCACTTCCAGTTCCCAATTCACGCTTAACGAGCCAGCAGGAACTGACGATGATATCGTGATCTCACCATCTCCTGACCCCTGGAATGAAGTCTCATCAATTTCGCTCGAAAGACCCGATGATCTATCGGTCAAATCAGATTCTCCAGGTCGTTCAGAAAAGGATACAAACCCGGAAATCCCATCCATCGCGACGTCGGCATCACCCATCATAACCAACGACTGACCGGAAGTTTCCACTGGTCTGAACGACAAGCCGGCAACGTCGATCTGTTCAACGTCGATCTGTTCTGCATCCTCGATAATCTGGTCATTGACAGCAATTAAACGCTCGTCACTGACCACCGGAGCATCGCCATCGTACAACTGCTCGAAGTCGCGGCTGTCCGTCACGGTTGTTTGAGAACTCGACGACCGTCTCACCGTCCCATGGTAATGCAGACCCATAGAGACTTCTCAGCGTCTCATTGTAGAGTTGAGACAGTCTATACCACCGGAGAGTACTCGATGCGGTGGTCTGATCCTGTGTGCTATCATCCAGATCCAATCCGGAAATCGCATTTGACCAAGCGGCAAGAATCGCATCACGATTGATGTCATACCACTTCTCAAAGTCGCCGCTGCCCACCAAGGCCGTTTCAGAACCTTCCGTGACCTCAGCTTCTACGACCTCTGAAACCACTGGTTCATCAACGGGCAGTTGTTCTTCAACGAGCGGTTGTTCTTCTTCAACGCCAGGTGGAACGACAGTGACGCTGCCATCAGAACCGATCGTGACCGTCTCGTAATTGATTCCGATCTTTGTCCTCGGAAGAATAAGTGTCAGGTCACGGCCTGCCGAAGGATCGACCGAACGCAGAAGTACTTCCACGCTGAAATCATCTGAAGAAAAGAACTCCGTCGATGTCTCTCCAGCAGATCTCAGGTACGACTGAATCTCATCGTAGTAGGTCAGAGACCACACTCGATTCAGAAACCCTATCCCCTCCTCCGGGCTCACTGGAATCACCCAGCGACCTTCGCCGTCGATACGATACTCGCTAATGCCGAAATACTCCAACATCCGAGTCAGATCACGCTCTGAAACGAGCGTAACTTCAGCAGGCAACAGGTACTGATTGCCCGTCAGGCGGTCTGACAGAACAGCACCCGAAACCAACTCACCGGACTCGCCATAGACCACCGAAGATGACTCAATCAGCTCAAATTCAAATACCACGCCACCCCAGCCGCCATCAGCCAGAGTCTCGTTATACACATAGACCACTGGGCGCAGACTCATGTAGCCCAGGTTGACCGTCTCTGTCTGCAAGGCCGTGACTTCTTCCACAACAGAATTTGCGACTGTCTCATCAGCCAGCACCGCATCTTCCGTCACTACAACGTCGTTCTCGACGACCGTCTCACCGTCCCATGGTAACTCAGCCCCGTAGAGACTTCTGAGCGTCTCATTCCAGAGTTGCGAAAGTGCGGCGGTCTGATCCACTGTGCTGTCATTCAGATCCAGCCCGGAGATCGCATTCGACCATATGGCAAGAATCGTATCACGATTGTTGGAGTACCACTGGTCGAAGTCACTGCTCCCCACCAAGGTCGTTTCAGAACCTTCCGTGACCTCAGCTTCCACGACCTCTGAAACCACTGGTTCTTCAACGGGCAGTTGTTCTTCAACAACGCTCGGTGGAACAACAGTGACGCTGCCATCAGAACCGATCGTG
>JAPLOA010000016.1 GCA_026400835.1 Planctomycetales bacterium
GTGATTGACAGCGTGATCCTGCCAGCGGACAAAGACATCGTGGATACCGCTGTGGCTGCCGGTTCCTTCAAGACTCTCGCCGCAGCATTGACAGCGGCCGGCCTCGTGGAGACATTGAAAGGTGAAGGCCCATTCACAGTCTTCGCACCGACTGATGAAGCGTTTGCCAAGTTGCCAGCGGGAACCGTTGAAAGCCTGTTGCTGCCAGAGAACAAAGAGAAGCTGATTGCCGTGCTCACCTACCACGTCGTGGCAGGCAAGGTACTCGCCAGTGATGTCGTGAAGCTGAAGTCAGCCACGACGGTCAACGGCAAAGAAGCCATAATCAAGGTCAGTGACAAAGGAGTGATGGTCGACGCCGCCAAGGTCGTTGCCACCGACATCGAAGCATCGAACGGTGTGATCCATGTCATTGACAGTGTGATCCTGCCGTAGTTGATCTAAAGATGAAGTTGAGTTGGGGGCGGTCGACATTCAGTCAGCCGCCCTTTTTTTGTCTCTTAGACTTTGAAAAATGAAAGTTCATTCAACCATGTCAATCGCATTCAATGAGACCCTGACCGATGAATCAGCCGCGGACGATTGCTGTGTGCGATCGAATGAGTCCCGGCATGTCCGACGTGCAATGATGTCCGAGTCGGCGGTCGATCTGTCAGCCATCAAGGGTGCCGTCCGCACAATTCTGAAAGCAGTTGGTGAAGACCCGGACCGCGACGGATTACTCGAAACACCTCGGCGTGTCGCCAAAATGTACGCCGAAATGTTTTCAGGTCTGCAGCAGGATCCGGGACGTCATCTGGAAGTGACCTTTGAAGAAAGTTATGACGAAATCGTGCTGGTGCGTGACATTCCCTTCACCAGCATGTGCGAGCATCATTTGCTTCCGTTCCGCGGAGTTGCCCATGTCGCGTACATTCCAAATGGACGGGTCACGGGGCTGAGCAAACTGGCTCGAGTAGTGGAAGAGGTGTCGCGTCGCCCGCAGGTGCAGGAACGCATGACTCAGACTGTGGCGGATCTGATCGAAGATCGTCTGGGCAGTCGCGCGGTCGGTGTGATCATCAAGGCCGAACACTCCTGCATGTCGATCCGCGGGATTCGGAAGACGGGTAGCCTGACTGTGACCAGCACGATGCGCGGCGCATTTCGCAGCGATCCGGCGAGTCGGGCGGAGTTGATGTCGCTGATCAACATGCCGAACTGATGAGCCATTCCGGGCCCAAAAAGACTGATGTGAGGAGGTTTGTATGATCATTCAGAAACAGTACAAGTTTTACGCCGCACACCGAAATGAGACGCTGCAGGATAAATGCAGCAATCTTCACGGTCATCGCTACGGAGTGCGATGCCACTTCGAGGTGCAGCGTGATGGCGATATCAGCACGCTTTTTGGCGACTTCGACTCGCAGATTGAGCCGTGGCTCAAGGAAAGTTACGATCACGGCATGTTGATCAACTTTCATGATCCGCTTTATGAAACTCTGCAGCAACACATGGCACGAACCGGTGAGACACTCCGGCTGAAAGTCATGGACGGGCCGACAAGTGTGGAGAACCTCTGCCACCTGCTGTTCAGTGAGATCACCCAGATGGGATTCCATCTTGCTCTGCTGGAAGTTCAGGAAACCGACACCTCGGTCATCAGCTACACGCGCGAGGACTGGTTTGCTGATAATCGGCACTTCGCTCATCGCAGGTCTTATTCCAATGCGGAAGCCGTCTCGATGTCCTGAAAGGAATCGAACTAGAACGCCTACCAGTCCAATCAGGCAACGCCTGAACGGGGATTCGAGCACCATCAACAGCACACTGCGGCACGATAACAAGGACGATGAGTTATGCAGATGAAGCTGATGCTGCTCACGCAAGTGTTCGCCACGCTGTTCATGGTCGGTCTGATCTGGTTTGTCCAGATCGTGCATTACCCGTTGTACGCAAATGTGGGGCGTGAGCAGTTTCCTGAATACGAAGCATTGCACAATCGGATGACGACGTGGGTGGTAGGGCCAGCGATGCTGGTTGAATTAGTGACCGCTGTCCTGCTCCCGAAGTATTCTCCCAACACATCTTCTATGCTCGCATGGACGGGTCTGGGGCTCCTCATCGTGATCTGGATTTCAACAGCCGCTTTGTCTGTCCCCGCGCATGACGTTTTGATTTTAATGGTCATCACATACCGTAGTCTCGGCACAGATTGAACCACGACGATGCGCAACCTCATTCTCGTTCTAGGCGATCAGCTTGACCATGCTTCGGCTGCTTTCGACGGTTTCGATTCTGAAACCGATATCGTCTTGATGGCAGAGGTGGTAGAAGAGACGACTCACGTCTGGTGCCACAAATTACGAATCGCGCTGTTTCTGTCTGCGATGCGCCATTTCCGAGACGAACTGACGATGTTGGAACGCACGGTCGAATATCACCAGTTTCACAGGCAACGGTCTCAGGATCGCGGGAAGTCGTTTGGTGAGATCCTGCGGCTTGATGTCAAACGCCTGAAACCCGAACGACTGGTCGTGGTTGAGCCCGGCGACTGGCGTGTACGAACGCAACTTCAGGCTGTTGCGGATGAACTTGGCATCGCGCTAGACGTCCGACCCGATCGCCACTTCTACTGTTCGGTCGAGGAGTTTGCAGAGTATGCGGACGGTCGCAAAAGCCTGTTGCTCGAGTTTTTCTACCGCGATATGCGAAAGAAGCACGATGTGCTGATGGATGGTACTCAGCCGGAAGGAGGTCAGTGGAATTTCGATCATGACAACCGTGAGAGTTTCGGCAAATCCGGACCGGGCGAGCTGCCGCAACCTAAAACGTTTCGGCCCGATTCGATCACACAGGAAGTGATCGAGCTGGTGGACGCTCGTTTTTCTGATCACCCGGGAAGTCTCGATCATTTCCAATTGCCTGTGACGCGGCAGCAGGCGAAAGCCTTTCTGAAGAACTTTATCGACAACATTCTGCCGCAATTCGGGTTATGGGAAGACGCCATGTGGACGGATGAAGCGTTTCTCTATCACTCGCGATTGTCGGCTCCGCTCAATCTGAAACTGTTGAATCCTCGTGAATGCGTGGACGCGGCCGTCGAGGCTTTCCGAAGTGGCAAGGCCCCGCTCAACAGTGTTGAGGGTTTTGTGAGACAGATTCTGGGCTGGCGAGAATTCATTCGCGGCGTATATTGGCTGAAGATGCCGGAATACATCGAGCTGAATCATTTCGATCATCAACTGGAGTTGCCATCATTCTTCTGGGACGGTGAAACAGAGATGAACTGCGTCAGACAGTCGATGCAGCATGTGATCAATCATGGTTATTCGCACCACATTCAGCGCCTGATGGTCCTGGGGAATTTCGCACAGTTGTGGGGTGCCCATCCGCGGCTATTCCACGAATGGCACATGGCGATGTATCTGGATGCGATCGACTGGGTATCGCTTCCGAACACACTCGGCATGAGCCAGTACGGCGACGGCGGCATCATCGGTACGAAGCCATACTGTTCCAGCGGAAATTACATCAACAAGATGAGCAACTTCTGCTCTGGCTGCCGCTTCGATTACAAGAAACGCGTCGGACACGATGCCTGCCCATTCACAACCCTCTACTGGGAATTTATGGACCGGCATTTTGATTTGCTGAAAGACAATCAGCGAATGAAGTTCCCGATCAGTAACGTAGCGAAGATCCGAGAGAAGCCGCAGGAGATGACTGACATTCATGCACGGGCCGACGAATTGCGGAGCAATTGGACTCGTTCCACTCCGTAGGTTTACCTCCAACTGCGAAGCATTCCGAAAAATACTTCACAGCGTTGGCTTTCAGCTTTTGTTAGGTTATGAAAACCGTATGTATCGAATCGCCCTTAAGATGCTCTTTTTCGATCAGGCAAAGTTCTTTGGTCTGATTCTCGGTGTGGCGTTTTCGATTTTGCTCGTCAATCAGCAGATGGTGATTTTCCTTGGCCTGTTGTCGCGAGGGGGAGCAGTCATTGATGACACACCGGAGGCTAACATCTGGGTCATGGATCCCGGCGTAAAGAACCTTGATACAGTCTTTCCCCTTCGAGATATCGAACTCGGCCGGGTTCGCGGTGTGGTGGGCGTTCAGTGGGCAGTGCCATACTTTAAGTCGATGGCGACGGTCCGGACTGCGACGGGTGA
>JAPLOA010000019.1 GCA_026400835.1 Planctomycetales bacterium
TACCTCTGATTTGGGTGATCCGCGGAGAGACGATAAGCGTTCTTTCAGCCGATCACCTTTTTCTATTGGATTTTTTCGTTGGGCGTAAGATATGCGGCTACGATTCAGGGATGTTCTCGCAGTTCCAAACATGTCATCGGAAGAATACCACGGAAAGCCCTATAACAGCCTTTCCGCGTCTCGCCTGAAGACTCTGATGGAGTCGGAACGCAAATTTGAACTCCGGCACAAACTGAGGCGAGTGTCCCTGGAGGAGAAGAAACACTTCGTTTTCGGGCAAATCCTGCACCATGTTGTGCTTGAGTCGAAGCGTGTTGATGAGACGAACTGGAGCAACAGCACTGTCGCCATGTTTGAGTCGAGGAATATCCCCACGACTGAACCGAATGTTGTCAAAACCGATTCCATCGGAAACGTCGTTGATTCGATCTGGGTCGTTTCGTCTCCCGTTCCGGGACTGTTCCGGGCGTCGCGACGGTGGGGTTATCTCAACGGCTGCCATTGGCGGCATGAGCATGATCTCATTGGCTTGACCGACGACGAATTGGTGGAGCTGGATGACCCAGAGCCAGTTCTCTGCGGATTCGTGGCATTTCAGGACATGCTCTTTGACGGCGATGGATTTCGCGCGATTCCCAATGATGTATTGGGAAAAGGCGGATCAAAGTCAACGAAGGCGTTCAAAGACTGGAAAAAGCAATTTCGCGGCCAGCATGTCGTCGATGTGGACGGTGAGAGTGGATGGTGGACGATGATCAGAATGCGTCAGGAACTTCGCATGAGCGATCCTGCCAGAACATTGCTGTTCGACTTTCCAGAGGACTCACTCTTCGAATACACGCTTGTCGGCTATGACGTCGACTTCGGGTACGAGGTCCGCTGCCGCATGGACAAAGCCAGGCCGCACAACAGAGTTTTGCACATCACAGACCTGAAAACGAGTCGTGATGCGTCGCCGAAAGTCTGGCAGAATCAGTGCTGGCGGGACTGGCAGCCGATGCAGGGCTGGATGATGACACAGCTCGGTGCAGCGGCTTTCGGAATGGATGTGGAATACAAGTATGTTGTGGTCGGTAAAGACATTGACTGTCGTGTAGAAGTCTTTGAGATGACTGAGAAGTCGCTGGAGATTGGCGGCGAAATGTACGACGAAGCGGTCACACGTTTTCATCAATGCGATCGCAGTGGGATCTGGAGGCCGAAAACACATGGCCAGATTCATCGAATTGATCCACCATACTGGATGATGCAGGATTCAAAGAACAAACAGGCTCTGCGCGGCACTGGCGCAGAAACTTTTTACGATTAAACGTTGCTGGTAAACACGGAAGCAACCGTAGGTTCCGTAGTTTAGCTGGAAGAGCGCGGTTCGACGCGGTTGTGGACATGGAGTTCAAGTCTCCATCCACTTCGGCGGTAGCTCAGCGGCCGAGCACAACAAGCCGAGGTCGGAGGTTCGAATCCTCCCGGGATCAATCTGTAATACGTATTACACTTTCGAGAGTGATCATGACGACCAGAGTCAAAGTTGACGACAGACCAACCAGCCGATTCAACCTTCCGTCACCGTGGAAGGATGCGGCCAAAAAGGTGGTTGAGAAACAGGAGATGATTGCTGCGGTCCTGTCGAAATCACCTAT
>JAPLOA010000105.1 GCA_026400835.1 Planctomycetales bacterium
TGGCTTGGCAGCAAGGCTGCCTGCGCAAAAGCGGCAGCAGGCTGCCGCAGTCCAAAAGGCTTCAGTCCAAAAGGCCGGTCAATTCCCGCGAGGTTCCTGAATGGGTACGATGTCTCGCCTGCTGAGATGTCCTGCCGTTGTTGCGAGCCTTTCCTGTGTTCTCTCGCTTCTTTATTGATCGCCCGATTTTCGCCTCTGTGATCTCCATCGTGATCACAATGGTTGGCGGCATTGCGCTGTATCAATTGCCTCTCGCTCCGTATCCGCTGATTGCTCCTCCGACGGTTGAAGTCGCCTGTAATTATCCCGGAGCCAGCGCGCAGACGGTGGCGGAAACGATTGCGGCTCCGATTGAACAGCAGGTCAATGGCGTGGAAGACATGTTGTATATGAACTCGTCGAGCACAAACGACGGTTCCTATGCTCTGACCGTTTCCTTCAAACCGGGTGTCGATCTGAATCTGGCTCAGGTGCTGGTGCAGAATCGAGTCAGTCTGGCGCTACCTTTGCTACCAGAACTGGTGCGCCGAACGGGTGTGACGACTCGCAAGAGATCGCCCGATATCCTGCTGACGATCAGTGTGAATTCTCCGGACGGGCGATACGACCAGTTGTATCTGAGCAATTACGCTCGCCTGAGGCTGCTTGATGAAATCAGCCGGCTGCGCGGGGTCAGTGAAGTTCGAGTCTTCGGGCAGCGCGATTACAGCATGCGAATCTGGCTCGACCCGGACAAGCTGGCCGCGCGCAACGTGGCTGTGTCGGACGTCGTGTCGGCCGTACGCGAACAAAATGCCGAGGTCGGTATGGGACAACTCGGGCAGCAACCAACAGCAGAGAACTCCGTCGTCAGCCCCAACATTAACTCCGTCAATATTCTTACGACTGGCGGTTCTCAATCGAAATCGGCAGATGCCCTCACGCGTACCAATGAAACGATCAACAGCCAGCCACCCGCTCAACACGCGTGGCAACTTCCTCTGCATGTTCAGGGACGATTGCAGACCCCGGAAGAGTTTGGCGACATCATCGTGCGAACTACTCCGGATGGTCGCACGCTGCGGATTCGAGATCTTGGTCGAGTCGAAGTGGCGGCCCGAACCATCGAAACCAATAACCGGTTTAATCAGAAACCCACAGTCGGCCTCGCGATCTTTCAGTTGCCTGACGCAAACGCTTTGGAAACCGCCGACCTGATCAAATCCAGGATGGATGAACTGGCCGTCGATTTTCCCGAAGGAGTGATCTGGGAAGCGGGCTACGACACGACTCCGTTTATTCGTGAATCCATCGGAGAAGTTTTCAAATCACTGCGAGATGCCATCCCATTAATCGCCGTGCCTGTGGCGATTGTCGGAACCTTTGCTGCGATGCTGGCCGTTGGCTTTAGTCTGAACAACTTGACTCTGTTTGGACTGGTGCTTGCCATCGGTATCGTGGTCGACGATGCCATCGTGGTTGTCGAAGCCGTGGAGCAATATATCGAACGAGGCTTCAGTCCTCGCGAAGCTGCGATTCGAGCGATGGATGAAGTGACGGGCCCCGTGATCGCCGTAGGGCTTGTACTTTCTGCTGTCTTCATCCCGTGTGCGTTTGTGTCGGGAATCGTGGGCCTGTTCTTCCGTCAGTTTGCGTTGACGATTGCCATCTCAACCGTCATCTCCACGATCAACTCATTGACACTCAGTCCAGCCCTTGCTGCGTTACTGTTGCGGCCGAAACATGGGCGACAGGATTTGCTCACGCGAATCCTGAACTTCTTTTTGGGTTGGCTGTTCCGTTTGTTCAATCGCCTGATGGGGGCCAGTGTCAATGGCTATGTCGGGACAACATCACGGCTCCTGCGTGTTCCCATACTTGTGCTGATCGTTTACGTTGGACTTGTCGGCCTGACGTACACCGGTTTTCATTCTCTTCCCACCGGCTTCATTCCTGCCCAGGACAAAGGTTATCTGACAGGAAGCGTGCAGTTGCCGGATGCGACGGCCGCTGAGCGAACTCTGGAAACACTGACAAAGATCGAACGCATCGCACTCGATACACCGGGTGTCCGCAGCGTTAACTCCATCGCGGGGAACTCGTTTACTCTGGGCGGTCGAGCATCTCATTTCTGTTCCATGTTTATCATCCTCGAAAATTTCGATAAGAGAAAAACACCAGAAACAACCGCCAATGCAATTCAGGAATCATTGCTGAAACAATTCGGGAAACAGATCCCCGAAGCGACGGTCACACTGGCTCCTCCACCCGCCGTGTCCGGGGTCGGCCGTGCCGGAGGCATGAAGCTGATGGTTGAAGACCGCGGCGACTCTGGATTGCGAGTGCTACAGGAACAAACCGACAACCTGATCTCCGTGGCCAGCAAGAATCCAAAGCTGAAAGGACTCTTCACCGGGTTCAACGTGAATGCTCCCCAGCTCTATTTTGATGTGGATCGTGATGCCTGCCTGTCACAGGGAATCAGTCTGGGCGAAGTCTTCGGAACTCTACAGGCCTATCTGGGTTCTCGTTATGTGAATGACTTCAATATGTTCGGCCGCACGTGGCAAGTTGTGGTTCAGGCCGATCAAGGCTTTCGAAATCAAGTAGACGACGTCGCCAAACTGCGAGTCCGAACAGATAACGGACGCATGGTACCGCTGGGGTCTGTGGCCACAGTGCGAACAATTGGTGGGCCTCTGATGGTAACTCGTTACAACATGTATCCGGCCGCAGCAATTATCGGCAATGTAACAACAGGAGTCAGCAGCGGGGAAGGAATTCGAATTCTCGAAGAACTGGCAACGTCGGAATTGCCGTCCACAATGGCCTTCGAGTGGACCGAACTTTCCTTTCTGGAACGAACTTCGGGCAGTACCGGAATGTTGCTGTTTGGTTTCTCCGTGGCGTTTGTGTTTCTCGTACTGGCCGCGTTGTACGAAAGCTGGTCACTGCCTCTGGCCGTGATTCTGGTGGTACCGATGTGTGTGCTGTGTTCGATCGCCGGAGTCGCCGTTGCCAAACTGGATATCAATATTTTTACTCAGATCGGCTTCGTGGTGCTGATTGGGCTTGCCTGCAAGAACGCGATCCTGATCGTGGAGTTTGCCAAGCTGCGTCGTGACGAGGGCCTGGATGTTTACGAATCGATCCTGCAGGCCTGTCGACTTCGCCTGCGACCGATTCTGATGACGTCGTTTGCGTTCATCCTGGGAGTCGTCCCGCTTGTGGTGGCGACAGGCGCGGGATTTGAAATGCGTCGTGCGCTCGGGACGGCGGTCTTCAGCGGGATGCTGGGAGTAACCATCTTTGGGATCTTTCTGACACCTGTCTTTTTTCTGATCGTTGATCGAATCTCGCACTGGTCCATATTCTCCGGGCACAGCCCACTCACACGTATCGGTCGGATTCTGACAGACGTCATGAGGCTGCGATTTTTGACTCGACCAATTCGTGCCGCAGTCGCCGCCATACCAACTGAACCGCGAGGAGTGCCATCCACGCAGAGCAGCCCCACAATCAATCCCGACGAATCTAACTTGCCATCCGGCAAGTTGCCTTCGATCGGTTAAGGTTTCTGCAGAATGTTTTCTCGTTTCTTTATCGATCGACCTATCTTCGCCACGGTGATGTCCGTTGTCATCACCCTGGCCGGAGGTATCGCGGTCTTTACTTTGCCGGTTACGCAGTATCCGGAGATCGCTCCGCCGACTGTCGAAGTGTCGACGATGTATCCCGGTGCCAACGCGAAAGTTGTCTCTGATACTGTCGCGGCACCGATCGAACAGCAGGTGAATGGCGTCGAAAATATGTTGTATATGTCGTCGCAATGTACGAACGACGGCATGTACACATTGACGGTCACATTCGCCACTGGAACCGATCTGAACCTCGCACAGGTGCTGGTGCAGAATCGAGTCGCACTCGCTCAGCCAACGTTGCCGGATCTTGTGCAACGACGCGGAGTCACTGTCAAGAAAAAAGCGCCGGGCGTACTGATGATCGTGAATCTCTTCTCGCCGGATGGCTCGCGAGACAACCTTTATCTCAGCAATTACGCCACAATTCAAATGCGGGATGAGTTGTCGCGTGTCGAGGGCGTGGGAGACATCACGTTTCTTGGTCAACGCGACTACAGCATGCGGATCTGGCTGGATCCGCAGCAGATGGCCATGCGAGACATCAGTACTCAGGACATTCTGCGAACGATTGAACAGCAGAACACTCAGGTCGCGGCTGGACAGATCGGTCAACAGCCCACAACAGAAGGGCTCGTGTTTCAGTACACGATGACGACTCTGGGACGACTGACCAGTGAAGAACAATTCGGCGACATGGTCCTGCGAGCCGACGCGCAGGGGCGGATGGTGCGACTGAAAGATGTGGCTCGCATTGAACTGGGAGCGATGTCCTACGATCAGGTTTGCACACTGGACACAAAGCCCTCCATCGCTCTTTCGATTTATCAATTGCCCGGATCAAATGCTCTGGAAACGGCCGCAGAAGTGCGAGCTCGCATGGATGATCTGAAGCTGCGATTTCCGGAAGGTGTCGATTACGCCATCGTTTATGACACGACGCCCTTTATTCGCGAATCGGTAAAGGAGGTTTTCATCTCCCTTCGCGATGCGGTCATTCTGGTCGCGATCGTCGTACTTGTATTTCTGCAGGGCTGGCGACCGGCGATTATTCCTCTGGTGGCAGTGCCTGTAGCAATCGTCGGAACCTTCGCGGCGATGCTGGCCTTTGGCTTCAGTCTCAACGCTCTGACGCTGTTCGGTCTCGTGCTGGCGGTGGGGATTGTTGTCGATGATGCCATCGTGGTCGTGGAAGCCATCGAACACAATATCGAACACGGCATGACGCCTCGCGATGCCGCGATTCACGCCATGGAGATGGTCGCCGGACCGGTGATTGCTGTCGGGCTCGTCCTTTCTGCCGTCTTTATTCCCTGTGCGTTCATTACCGGAGTTGTCGGACAGTTCTTTCGGCAGTTTGCGGTCACGATTGCGATCTCTACAATTATCTCGGCGTTCAATTCGCTGACTCTCAGCCCAGCGTTGGCGGTGCTGTTGTTGCGTCCCGGTTCGGGTGGTACTGGCACGAGCTCACATCGCAGCGAAGCGTTGCCTCGGCCCGGACTTGCATTGCTTGGTGCGTGGCTGGGTTATGCTTTTTTGAGCACTCCTCTGGCAAATCAGCTTCAGCGTTTCGACATTGTGAAGAATATCAATCCCGCGCTGTGGCCGTGGATTGCTGCTGCGGTCGGCTTTACCGCTGTTCTGATCATCAGTCGTCTGATCAATAGCCTGCTGTCGCTTTTCTTCCGCCTGTTCAATCGTGGGTTCAATCTGGCGACCGATGCTTATGTGACCGTCGTGGGATGGTCACTGCGAGGAAGCGTGCTGGTTCTGCTGATCTACGGCGGAATGATCTACGGAACTTACTATCTCTTCGCGATCACTCCGACAGGATTCATTCCGGCGCAGGACAAAGGCTATCTGATTCTGAATGTGCGGCTGGCCGATTCTGCATCTCTGGAGAGAACTCAGCAGGTCATGGCGAAGATTGAAACGCTGGCTGGCAGAGTTTCCGGAGTCCATCACACGGTGGCGCTGGCCGGACAATCTCTGCTGTTAAATGCCAACGCTCCAAACTTTGGTTCGATGTATGTGATGCTGGATGATTTTCACGATCGAATCAAAGCTCATCGAACTGCGGATATCGTCGCTGAAGAACTCCGTAACCTGTTTTTAGCCGAGGTCGAAAACGCCGACGTCAATATCCTTGGCGCGCCGCCGATCGAAGGACTTGGGACTGCGGGTGGATTTCGCATCGTTGTTCAGGATCGTGGCGACAACGGTCTGAACATGTTGGAATCAGTGAGCCAGTCAATCATTTCAGACGGCATGCAGTCTCCGAAACTGCGAGACTTGTTTTCGGGGTTTCGAGCAAACACAACGTGGCTCGAACTGGACATTGATCGCGAAGCGGCCAAAAAACTTGGGCTGTCCATGGCCGAAGTCTTTAGTGCTCTGCAGGTAAATTTCGGTTCTCTGTACGTCAACGACTTCAATCGCTTTGGCAGAACCTGGCAGGTGAATGTCCAGGCCGATGCAAAGTACCGCATGCAGACTGGGGACCTGCAGCGCATGTATGTCTCTTCGACGACGGCGGGCAGCATTCCTCTGGCCGCTTTTATTAAAGTCCGCACGGTAACGGGGCCGCTGATGATTCTGCGGCACAATCTTTATCCTGCAGTTTTTGTGAATGCCGATGCAGCGGTCGGAGTGAGTTCCGGTGAAGCGATTCAGGCCCTGCGCGAAGTGGCCGACAGGAACCTGGCTCCTTCAATGCGAGTGGAGTACACAGAGCTGGCCTTCCTTCAGCAATTGGCCGGCAACACAGCGATGTACGCGTTTCTGCTGGCGGTGGTCCTGGTGTTCCTGGTTCTGGCCGCTCAGTATGAAAGCTGGGCCCTGCCACTAGCCGTTATTCTGGTTGTGCCCATGTGTCTATTGTGTTCGATCGCTGGTGTCATCTTTGCCGGGATGGACATCAACATCTTTACTCAGATTGGCTTTGTGGTCCTTGTCGGTCTGGCCTGCAAGAACGCGATTCTGATTGTCGAGTATGCTCGAGCCAGAAATCAGGCGGGAGTGTCAGTGTTTGAGGCGACTCTGGATGCCTGTCGACTGCGACTTCGCCCGATCATTATGACCTCGTTAGCATTTATCTTCGGAGTAATCCCGCTGGTTCTTGGTGAAGGAGCCGGCGCCGAAATGCGGCGCACACTGGGCACGGCGGTTTTCTCAGGCATGCTGGGTGTAACCCTCTTCGGGATTCTTTTGACGCCCGTCTTCTTCTCTGTGATTCAGCGCATCGCAAACTGGCGACGAAGTCAACCTGAGCAGCGCCTCGAAAGCTGACGAGTCCACTTTCATTAAAAGCGGCGAACCAGGTCTGTCAGCAGCAGTTTTTGCCGATCTCCGATCCTGCGGAATCGGCGAGTTTCGCAAGCAGAGTTGCTCAGCGCTGCAACTTTCTCCGAAACGTCGATCTCGTATCACACGGGCCAGCATTTCTCGCCATGACTGACTGAAGCTCGGGTTGAGACAAGATTGCGTTGAGTTTACTCTCACCGTCCCTCCTTGAATCAAAATTCTGTAAGACCGCCCGTTTTCACAGCAGGCTTTGGTTTTCCGGACCTCTCCCGATCACTCCCCTTCACGATTCTCCCATGAAGCCACAACGACCAATTCTGCGTCGGATTGCCGCAATGAGCATTCTCGTTGTCATGGCGGGAACGTTCGCGGGACTGAATCCAGCCACTGCGTCAGCCCAAAACGCGGAAGAGTTTTCTGTTTATCATCTGAAAGACAAGTCGCCGTCAGAAGCACGGCGAATGCTCAACGAGCTGCTCGGAGATGAAGCGGAAGATGCTCGCATTGTTGCCGATGATGACGCCTCTGAATTACTGGTGTCCGGAAGTCCGTCGGTTCAGAAACTCGCGGCCAAACTGGTCGAACAACTGAATTCGTCGGAGAGCATTAAGCCGACAACGAAACGTGCTTCTGTCGAGACATCTGCTAAAGACTGGGAGTTTTCCCCGATCACGAATCCGAGGGCTACCTCGGACGAAAAGCCTGCCTCAGAAGAATGGCCGGCCAGGGAGAATACTCGAAAGAAAACTGCTCCAAAGACAGATCGTAGTTCCGCCCTGCGTGATCGCACGGTCCGTTTTCGTTTCCGCAATATTACTCCGCAGCAGGCCGAGAGCGCAGTGTCTCGCTTACTGGGTACGCGAGTTCTGGAGATTCAGGATCATCAACTGAGCTTCTCCAGCGGTCGAAATCGTGAAGTTTCGCTGACGTTCGATGAAGTCTCAGAGTCCTGCTTGTTGGAAGGCTCTGAAGATCTGGTTCAACAATTCGCAAAACTACTTCAACAGCTCGACGATGTACGAGATCAGGCGACGGATGACACGATTCGATTCGTGCCGCTGGCGAACGTTGAACCCGAAGTTCTTAACAAAGCCTTGCTGATCTGGAAGCAGACGAATCGGTTACCATCAAAGCCGCAACTGGACAACGAAAAGGGCCAGGGCCGCAAAAACTCAGAACGTGTTATACGGCCTGCAGGGTTTCAACAGATTCCCGGTGAACCCGCAATTCCGATTGAGACCAATCCACAACGGAACTCGGACGCAGAGACCGAGGCCACAATGCAGGATCCGGCCGACAATGGAGCTTTGCGTCGGCCATCATCAGATGTCACCGTTGAGGCTCTCCCGGATCTGGACGTATTGATACTTCGTGGCCGCGATCCGGACGTGGAAGAGCTGACTCGGATCATTCGCGAAATTGAACGGCTGAGCGAGGAAACAGCACCAGAGATTGATGTCGTCTATCTGCACAATGTTCGGGGTGAAGCCCTCGAAGAACTGATCACAGACGTGCTGGATGACCTGACGGGGCCGTTGCAGGGTCGCGTCTCGATCACGCCGCTGGTGAAACCGAATGCGTTGTTGCTCATCGGCTGGGGTGAGGCTGTCACAGCCGCAAAGAAACTGATCACGCGTCTGGATGAGTCGGTCGAACCTCTCACGCAGATGCAGATTTATTCCCTGAAACATGCGTCGGCCAATCAGGTCGAAAACACGGTTCGTGAGTTTCTGAATGACCGTGGTGGCCTTGGCCCTGAAGTGAACATCACGGCCGACGAACGAACGAATTCACTGATCGTGAATGCTGCTCCGCGAGATCTTGCCGAAGTCACACGTCTTATCGAAGGACTTGACAAAGGAACGTCAGAATCCGTCAATCAGGCGCGAATCGTCCAGCTCAAGAACTCACTGGCCACCGATGTTTCACAGACAATAACAGCGGCGATTACAGCAGCTCGCGGAGGTGTGGGAACTCAACGTTCAGCGGCTTTGGAAATGCTGATGGTCGGTCCGGATGGAAACAGCGTGGTCGCTTCCGGACTGCTGGACGAGGTGAAGCTGACTCCTGATTCCAGAACGAATCGGATCTTTATTACGGGTCCGGCTGACAGCCTGTCGCTGGTAGAACAGCTGATTAAAAGTCTTGATGAATCGCCCGCGGCCTCCGCACAGATCAAAGTGTTCCAGATCACCAATGGCGATGCCACAGATCTTGTTCAGGTCCTGCGTTCGTTGTTTCCTGAACAGGCTGGCGTTTCGACGGTGCCGCAACTGGCGACAGCCGAAGAGGAATCCTCGCTGGTGCCTGTGCGATTCTCGGTCGACATCCGCACCAACAGCATCATTGCCACGGGAACGTCCGGCGATCTGAAGATTATCGAAGCGTTGCTGCTGCGTCTGGATGAAACCGACTCACAGGAACGAGTCAACGAAGTTTATCGATTGAAGAACTCGCCCGCTCTGGACGTCGCCAACGCCGTCAACAATTTTCTGCGCAGTGAACGAGTCGTCAATCAGGCAGCTCCGGGACGGCAGAATCCATTCACACAGATTGAATCGGAAGTCGTCGTTGTTCCCGAACCTGTCGGCAACGCATTAATCATCAGTGCGACGCCACGTTACTTTGAACAGATCATGGAACTCGTGGAAGGCCTGGATGCTCAACCGCCACAGGTGATGATTCAAGTGATTCTGGTCGAAGTCGAACTGGATAATCTGCATGAATTCGGCGTGGAGCTGGGTCTGCAGGATTCATTGTTGTTTGATCGCAGTTTGCTCGGCAGCATTCTGACACCGGGGTACAACTTCAATAATCAGCCGCTCGGGAATGCCAATACACCAAGCTCATTGGCGACTCGAGGGACTGTCGGCGGTCAGGCCTTGTCTCACTTCAGTCTTGGGCGAACAAGCACAGACACCGACTTCGGTGGCCTGGTACTTTCCGCCAGCAGTGAAAACGTCAGTGTGTTACTGCGAGCGATGAATCAGTCGCGCAACGTGGAGATTCTGAGCCGTCCACAGATCATGACTTTGGATAATCAGCCGGCCTTCATTCAGGTTGGTCAGCGAGTTCCCCGAATCGTGGGCACCAGCATTAACCAGGTCGGTCAGGTGAATACGGTCGAGTTGGAGAACGTGGGCCTGATTCTGGGCGTGACACCTCGTATCAGCCCGGAAGGCATGGTCGTGATGGAGATCGACGCCGAGAAATCAGAGGTTGGTCCGGAGATTGATGGCATCCCGGTTTCGATTTCTTCCACTGGAGAAGTGATTCGCTCGCCTCGAGTCAACATTACAACGGCTCAGACGACCGTCAGTTCCGCCAGCGGCCAGACGATTGTCATCGGCGGATTGATCACGACGAACAACACAACTCTGTCGCGGCGAGTTCCGTGGCTGAGTGATGTACCTGTTCTTGGAAATCTGTTTCGCTTCGATGGAACGAAAAATTCCCGCAAGGAACTTTTGATCATCCTCACGCCGCATGTTGTGCGAGGACCTTCCGAAGCGGAGTACATCAAACAGGTCGAAACGGCTCGCATGTCATGGATCTCCTGCGACACATTCAACTGGATGAATACCGATATCGCCATGGTCGGCCAGATGGATTCCTCAACGATTCCCACGATCTATCCCGACCAAACTCCCGGTGCAGCTTCCATGCAGCAGGCTGTGCCACTCGCGCCGTCTCCTGATCAATTTGTGAATCCGAGCGGCGTATCTGAGTCAATCAACACACCGGCTTCCACGGACACCAAAGTGGTCGTTCCCGAATGGAAGATCGAGACTGGCGAAGATGACGACTCGCAATCGACTGAAGGTTCCGGCATCAAACAGATGTCGTTCCGCAGTACTTCGTTTAAAGGGGCAGACAAGAAGAAACCTACGAATATGACGGACTCTGATTCTGAGACACAGCCTCGGACGAAGTCGAAGTCAGACGCCAGACCGAAATCTGAAAAGAAGTCGTTCTGGTCACGAGAGTAGCGATGAACTTAATCGCAGTATTGTGGTGTTGGCTGAGCGAAGTGTTGAGCATTTTCGTTTAACGGCGAGCCGCAGGCGGAGGCAAAATCAAGCAACGACGCCTGCGGCTTGCCGCTAAAAGATTAAAACACCGGCGGCAAGCGCCGTACGGCTCAAAGAACAAACTATTAAGTCCCCAGCATTCAGCAGAACGTTATAACAGCAACGCGGATTCTTTCCTCCTCCAAATCATCGCCGACAACCATGCTTCAACGCTTCACCATAAAACGCAAATGCCTGTTGCTGCTGGCAGCAGGACTTTTTGTCAGTGCACCCGGCTGCACGATGATGAACGCAAGTGCCTTGTCGTTCACGAAGAAAGAGCCGGAATATCTGACACCTCGTCAGATCGTGCCGGTCTGGTCTGATACCGTGCTGCATCAGCCGGGGGAACCGGCCACTCGAGGTTTCGGCGGCCGCATTATGTTTTATGGCGAGGACAAACATAAAGCGATTCGCGTCGACGGGACTCTGGTTGTTTACGCCTGGGATGACAGCAAAGGCTCGATGGAGCGAACTCCGGATCGCAAATATGTCTTCCCCTCGGACAAACTTCAGACTCATTACAGTGAGTCACGCCTCGGTCATTCTTATAGCTTCTGGGTTCCCTGGGATGCCGCTGGCGGACCATTGCAGCATCTGACTTTGATCAGTCGCTTCGTCAGCAATGATGGCACAGAACTCACGGCCGCTCCCGCGCACGTTGTGTTGCAGGGCCCGGGTGAGCTGTCGCCGTTTCAGAGTGAGATTGTCGAATCGAAATCAAAAGCCGACAAGAAATCTATCGCCCGAAACCGTCTGCGTTCTCCTGCCGGCACTGGAATCCAGCAAGTAGGTTACGAAGTTGAGGAGTCAGAAGCTGACGCTCAGCAAGACTCAACTCCGGCGCGTCATCCGGGATTGCAGACGTCTGAAATCGATCTCACCAGCGGCTTCTATCACCGCAACATGCAGGGACGGCAGACGGAAGACGGTGACTCGTCATTCGATGCGAAGGATGCTGACGACCTTCTTACATCAGAACCGGAATCAGAACCACGAGCGCTCAACTCCGATCGACGATCAAAGCGGCCAACTAGTTCCGCGGAGAATTCAAGCCACGGCGACGACGCGGAATCGGCGAAAGATTCGAATCCACCGACAACTCGTTTACAACCTTTTGAATCCCGGGTTCGAACATCACGAGCAGCTCGGTCTGCTGCCGATCCGCTTCGGAAGGAACCGCTCCGCGCAAAATGGCTGAATGGTCTTCCGGAGACACCTCGATCGTCAATGAGCGAGACTGAATAAACGACTGCAGTGACTCCGAAATTCGAGGAGTCTCCATGGCATTCTCGGGTGACGCAGAGAGCTGACTCAATACCTCGGGAGACAGAGTCAGGCGTTCGGCATAGAGACCAGTGGGCCGGATGATCCTGGGGCGATTCAAAGGCGGACGAGCTTCCTCCGTCAGCCCCGTGATCGAAGAAACCGCAGCCGTCACAGCAGACTGACCGCCAACAAATCCTGAAGCCGCTTCCGCCGTCGTGTTGCTGCCGACAAAGTCGCTGATCGATCGCTCGTCTCTTAAAAATCGACGACCTGCTTCCACAGTTCCGGGAGTTGTCGTTGCTCCCGCTCCCGGTCGACTTCGCTTCGACAACGAGCCGCCCAGACTTCTCTGTCCAAAAAGGCCCTGGGCGTGACACGAATCGGATAGCACCAGCACACACAAAAACGCGACGTTCAGCGTAAGGGCATTGCGAACTGATGGGAGTCGCAAATCATTCGCAGAAAGTAATGCTGGCGTCATTGGAGTCTCAATTACGTTCTCGGTTCCAAAACATGCAGGCTGTGAGCCACTGCTATCGTGCTGTTTTCATCCCTTAATTGCCCAGTTCAAATCTCGACGCAATCGCGCCTCCCGGTTGATACGACTGCCTGCCAAAGGAATTATAGCAATCCCACTGATTGTAGGGCATTCGGCTGAGAGCAGCCTTTCTTCAGTATCATCGCTAACCGATCCAAGTCGTGAAATCGGAACTTCCGCAATCTGGGCAGGCTGCGAATTTTGTGGCAAATTCGGCCAGAATTCGATATGGTGGTGACGCCCACGCTTATTTCCCGCCGGATTTCTCCCGCCTCACTGAGTACTCTCGATGACCACTCGCCCCGCGCCATCAACGTCGCAGAATGCTGTCTCTCAAGGCGAGCGGCAGGGCTTCAGCCTTCCGAGTAACGCTCTTCTCGCCGGCAACTTCTTCACGGACTTTTCTGGAACCAAGCACGCCGTCACAGCGATACTCCTTCTTTTTGCGCTGACCTGTTTCACGACCAACGACGCTGTCGCACAAGCCCCACCGGCAACTCCACCAGCTGCTCCCGTCGACTTTTCCTCGATCACAAAACCCGATGTCGCAGCGGCCATAAAAATTTCCCCGGAGCAACAATCTCTGATCACACAGCTCATCAGTGAACGTGACACAGCGGTCGCAGCCGCAGAAGAGGCCGCTCGTCCGGCCATCACCGCGGAGGCAAACGAAAAGCTTCAGGCCGTTTTGAACGCCGATCAGCAGAGTTTGTTTGTCTCTTTATTTACAGGCAAGAAACTTCGCTTCAACTTCCGCAGTCAGAAGTGGGCCGACGTGCTCGACTGGATTGCCAAAGAAGCTGATCTCTCGCTGGTTATGGAAGTTCCTCCGCCCGGAGTCTTCAACTACTCTGATTCCAAAGATTACAGCACCGTTGAAAGCATCGACCTTCTCAACGGTTGGTTGCTGACCAAAGGCTTTACCCTTGTTCGTCGCGAACGAATGCTGATGTGCCTGGATCTGAAACCAGGGCTCCCCGAAGGCGCGATTCCGAAAGTCACGCCTGAAGAACTCGCGACGCGCGGGCGATACGAGTTTGTCAGCGTCCTGTTTCCTCTCGAAGGTCGACCGGCTGAAATTGTGCTGCTGGAAGTGAAGCCACTGCTGGGCAGCTACGGGAAAGCCGAAGCCCTGGCTCAGACTCAACAATTGCTGGTGATCGACACGGCTTCGAATCTGCGAATTGTTCAACAGGTGATCACAAAGGTTCCGATGCTGTCGAAAGCAGAAGGTACTCCAGTGCTGACTGTGTACCCGGTGGAACACGCGAACCCTCAACAAGCCGGCGAAGTGCTGAAGACGATCATCGCGGGAACGATCGTCATCGACATCAAAGCCCGCCAGATTTCTGTCAATGCAGTGCCCTCTGAACAGGAGAAGGCCAAGATCATTCTCGGGCAACTGGAATCCAATCAGGGACCCGACATGCAGCCGCGTCTGCAACTCTACCCGGTTCAGGTGTCCGACGCCGATCAGATGCTGGCCACGCTTAAGCTCATCGCACCGGATGGGCAGTATCGTATTGATCCGTTGTCGAGCAAACTCATTGCATGGGCATCGGAAGCCGATCAGAAGCGAATCAGCGAATCCCTGCAGATGATTCAGGCCGAACAGCCTCAGGGAGGTGCCCGGCAACTTCAGGTGTATGCTCTGAAGAATGCCGATCCGACAGCCATCTCGACGATGCTGGTTTATATCGTTCCCACTGCTCGAGTCACCGTAAACACAGCCACGCGAAGTTTGGTGGCTTTCGGAACTCTCTCCGAGCATGAAGCGATCGGCGCTTTGATTGACCAGATTGAAAAACAGACAGAAACAGCCGCCACGGAGAAAACTCTCAAAACCTATCCAGTGAGCTCTACCGTCGCCACGACACTTGTCACGTTGATGACGACCGCGGTTCCTAAAGCTCAGGTATTGTCCGACACCGCCAATCAACGATTGCTGGTGATGGCGACCGTCGATGAGCATACTCAGGTTGACATACTGTTGAAGTCTCTTTCAACAGCCGAATCAAACGGCAAACAGCTAAAGATTCATGAAGCTGATCGGATTGATTCCGTCAGCGTGACTTCGTTACTGACCACCTTGACGCCTCAGGCCACGGTCACCTTTGACGTTGCGAACAAGAGACTTCTGGTGGTCGCTACGGAAGCCGATCAGGCAAAAGTCGCGGAAGTGCTGGAACAAGTCCGCACCTCAGAAGCTGATGCCGTGCGTTCACTCAAGTCTTATCCGCTGCAACCAAAAATCGTTTCGACAACCATTATTTCCCTGCTGCTGCCTCTGGTGCCGAAAGCCAGCGCGATTCCGGATGAAGCCAATCGGCGCCTGCTGATTACGGCTACGGAAAAGGAACACGAACTGATTGCCAAAGTGATCGAACAGGTTGAGAAAGATGCTGTTGGAAACCAGCCAGAGCTGAAATTCTACCCGCTCAAGAAAGTTGTTGGCCCGACTTCATTGCCGGTGCTGCAATCCGTCGCTCCACTGGCTCGGATCACGTTCCTTCCTGATGGCAATCGTTACAGCGTGCTGGCAACACGTGATGACCACACAGCGATTGCAGCCACGATCGAACAGCTTGAACTCAACGCCGCGGAGATCCAGCGCGATCTGAAGTTTTACGACGTCGCTGCCATCGGCACCGCGGACGCTCGAGTACTGTTGTCAACAACCTTCACGGACGTCACGTTCGTTGCCACGGCTGAGGGCAATAAGCTGATGGCATGGGTTTCACCAGCTCAGGATGAACGCATTCGAACCACGCTGGAACAATTGATGACAGAGAAGCCATTCGAGTCAACTCGCACTATGGAACTCTATTCCATCGCCGAACTGGGCCCATCCGCATCGACGGTCCTTGCCCAGGCTGTTCCGAAAGCCACGATCTCGGCAGGGGCTCGAGCCGATCAACTGGCGATCGTCGCCACGGCCGAAGATCACGTCAAACTCAAGAAGGTGCTTGAACAGCTGCAGGCTTCCAAGTCGATTCCGCCTTCCAAGACGCTGACCGTCCATCCCATCAAAGGACTGACTCCGTCGTCCGTGCTGCAGGTTCTGCAGCCGCTTGTGGATGCCGATGTTCAATTGACCGTCGACTCCACCGGACAGCAATTGTTTGTGCGAGCATTCCCGGACAAACAGGACCAGATCAAGGCTGTGGTCGAACAGGTCAGCGCATCGTTGGCCAGCCGTCCACAACGATCCACGAAGACCTACATGATCGGCGCGCCTAATGCCGACGAGGCTCAGGAAGTTCTGATGGCGTTGTATCCCGATGCCAAGATTGTGATGGATGCTGATCGCAAGATGATCGTGGCAACGGCCACCGATGAGCAACACGCCACAATTGACCAGATTGCCAAGCAAATGAAAGGAACATCGCCTGATGGTGACGTTCCTGTCCCCGCTGTCTATTCGCTTAAAAACGCCAGCGCGACGGACGTGCAGACTTTGCTGACGTCCATGTATTCACGATTCGACGGCGTCCGACTCTCCGTGAACGAGAAGACCGGCCGACTGATTGTGGTGGCTCGCAAAGAACAACACGATGCGATTCGCCCATTGATTGAACAAATTGATGGACCGGCCGAGACCGAAATGAAGCAGGAACTTGCAGTTTTCCGTTTGAATCAGCTCGACGGAATCGCTGTGCAGACTGCTCTGCAACCACTGCTGCCGAAGAATGCCCAGGTCACGGCAGACCGAATTGGACGACAGCTGTTTGTCAGTGCCTCGGCCGAAGATATGCCGGCGGTTCGGGAACTTGTGCAGCAGATGATCACTTCTCAGGGTTCCACAGAGGGGCTCGAAACTCGCAGCTATCGCCTTCGTCCCTATGAAGCCGATGAAGCTCAGGAAGTCCTGACAAAGTTGTTCCCCGACGCCACGATGGTAACCGATGTGTCTCAGGAAATGCTGGTCGCAACAGCTACAGCCAAACAGCACGAGACAATCAAACAGGTCGTCGAACAGATGACCAGCGTTCTGCCGATGGAAAGTGCTCCGACGGCAAAGGCCTATCCTCTGCGAACGGCCGACGGCGACAACGCGGTGGAAGTCTTTGATGCAATGTTTCGGCGATCGGACAATGTCCGAGTTTCCTTCGACTCCAAAACACGATCTCTGATTGCGGTTGCGCGGCCCGATCAGCATGCTGTTATTAAAGCCCTGCTCGATGAACTGGAACCGACTGGTGCAGCCAATGAAACTCAAACACTGGAGGTGTATGCACTTGGTGGCATGGATGGGCTCACTGCTGTCGAAGTCGCAGAGGGTATTCTGCGTTCCATCGACCCGGGCGCGACGGTCTCCTGGGAAAAAACTTCAAAGCAGCTTGTAGTGACCACCACGCCCGCCGGTCATCAACAGATCAGCGCGGCGATGGAACGATTTCAGGAAAGCGATCCTCGTGAGATGGATGTCATTCAACTCCGCATGTTAAGCGCTTCGTCAGCACAGAATGCGATCGAAGGTCTTTATGGCGACACCTTCACAAATGACGACAACTATCCGGTGATTCAGGCCGACGAAGATTCGCAGCAGTTGCTGGTTCGAGGATCAAAGAAGCAGCTTCAGGATATCCGCACGCTGCTGATCAAGATGGGTGAAACCGGTTTGTCGCCAACCGGGGACGTGACAACTCAGGCCAATCGAAATCTTCGCGTCATTCCAATTCAGGGTGACGTCGAGCCGACTCTGCAGAAGATTCAGGACCTGTGGCCACGAGTTCGCAGGAACCCAATTCGCGTCCTTCGCCCGGACGTGGAAACTCCAGCGACAGAACTGGAGCCACAGCCAAAAGCCGACGGACAATTCTCCGTGCCGCCGGAGGAAACTTCTTCACCGGCCGCCAACGAAACAACGCCGGCATCACAAGAACCGACAGAATCGCAAGCGGCCGAGAAAACAACTGCAGAAGCAGCAGCGGACAACACGAACGCAGCCGCGAAAGTACCGGGACAAGACGAACCATCCCCGATCGTGATTATTCCCGGCATAGATCGAATCACGATTGCCTCCGACGATATCGAGGCTCTTGATCAACTGGAATCGATCCTCCGCGCGACATCTTCTTCACGAACAAGCAGTAACGTTGCCAGTCGTAATCGAGACTTCTCGGTGTATCAACTGCGAAACGCTGGTGCTGAAGAAGTTGCGGAGACATTGGAATCGATCTACGACAGTCGCGCCGGGATGCTCGCGTTCGGTTCGGTGGTGATCGTGCCGGAAACTCGGATGAACGCGTTGATCGTTTACGGTGGTCGGACGGATCGCGACCGCATTGAGCAGCTTCTGGAGATTTTGGACACCGAGAAACTGCCGGATTCGGGACGAATCTTCAGAACCGAAGTCATCACTGTGAAACATGCTGATGCCGACAAAGTGCAGGATGTGGTTCGAGGCGTTTATCGCACGGAGATGACAGCCGGGGGCACACGGAGAGCCATCGAAATTCCAACGGGGATTGATTCGTCGGTGGCGAATGTGCTGCGACAAATCAACGCCGCCTCCTCGGCCCCTCTGCTAACGGTCGAAGTCCAGGAAGAAACGAACTCGCTGGTAGTAAAGGCCCCACAAAACTTGATTGATGAGATCTCAGAACTCGTGACTCAGTTGGACGAAACGTCCGCCACAAACCGGGCTCGAGGAGTCACGCTGCTCCCGCTCAAAAAGACGAATTCGCGACGCGTCATGCAGGTCCTGAACGATGTCCTTGATCAGTAATTCGCCGGTCTAAATTGCCTGTAGCCGGCCAATTCTCCAATCTTTCCCACGGTCGAGCAAAATCTTTTTATTTTGCGCCAATCCCGCAAACATCCGAGTCAATTGCCAAAAATACTGGCTTCTCAGGAGTCTTAACCTGAGAATGTCGATGAGGAATGCAAGGAGATCAGTTGAAAGGTCCCGCATCGGACAACAATCTTGATGCGGCCGGAAAGCTCACCTAAAATTCCGAACTTAAATGCTGGTCGCCCAATGACTTGAGCACAGCGTCCCGCCGAATTCCCTCCCGCCGAAATCCAACCTACCCTCGGCACCATTCGGAAAATCCCATGAGTACGATTTTGAAACGCCCATTGGCGCACCGAGATGCTCCGCGCCGTTTGACGGCCGAAGAACTCGATCACGTCCAGAGGTTGTTCACCACGGATGGACTCTCCGCCGTCACCAGCGAATTTGGGTTTTCGACCGATTTGCAGGCTCTGCAGTCGATCGCTCATTCCCTGGGAATGACAGTTGTGGACTTGTCCAAAATAACAGTTGATCGATCGATCCTGGAAGGCTTTCCGGTTCGACTGATTCATCGTCACGCGATTTTTCCGATCGACCGCAGCTCGTCGTCAATCCGAATCGTGGTCAGTAACCCGTTCGACGTTCAGGCCGCGGATGCGGTTTCGGCCGCGACCGGTCTGTTCGTGATGACCGATCTTGCTCTGCCACACGAAGTGGCCATGCTGATTAAGACTCACCTCGGTGTCGGCGCTCAGACACTGGACGGCCTGATGGCTCAGGCCGCTGAGAACTCCGATGACATCGAAATCCTTGGCGACCTCAGCTTCGAAGAATCTGAAGCCGCTGCGATGGCTCAGCAGGCATCAGTCGTTCGCCTCGTCAACGACATTCTGACCGAAGCCGTTACCAACCGCGCCAGTGATATCCACATGGAGTCTCAGGCTTCCGGAATGAAGATTCGTTACCGCATCGACGGTGTGCTTCAAAATCAACCGGTGCCTCCCGAGTTGAATCGGTTTCAGGCAGCGATCCTGAGCCGTCTCAAGATTATGGCTCGACTGAACATCGCCGAAAAACGTGTTCCGCAGGACGGACGTATCAAGCTGCGAGTTCAGGGTCGAGAAGTTGATATTCGCGTTTCGATAATTCCGATGTTGCATGG
This sequence comes from Planctomycetales bacterium, assembly GCA_026400835.1. GTDB lineage: Bacteria > Planctomycetota > Planctomycetia > Planctomycetales > Planctomycetaceae > SXXK01. Next base: position 19,703 of record JAPLOA010000105.1, read on the forward strand.
CGAAGGTGTCGTCATGCGAGTTCTCGATAAGGACGCGATGAAGTTTTCGCTGTCCGGCGTCGGTATGGAGGATGATACCTGCAGCCGATTCCGTGAACTCATCCGACTGCCTCACGGCATCGTGCTGGTAACAGGGCCAACGGGCTCCGGCAAGACCACGACGCTTTACAGCTCGCTGGCTGAAATCAAAAGTGAACGCAACAAGATCATTACCACAGAAGATCCGATCGAGTACCAGCTCGAAGGTATCAATCAGATTCAGGTCAATCATAAAGTGGGCCTGACGTTTGCTGCATGCCTGCGAAGTATTTTGCGTCATGACCCGGATGTTGTTCTGGTCGGAGAAATTCGCGACTTCGAAACTGCCGAAAACGCCGTTCAGGCGTCGCTGACCGGGCACATGGTTTTTAGTACTCTGCACACCAACGATGCGGCTGGATCTTTCATGCGTCTGGCTGACATGGGTGTTGAGCCGTTCCTGATCAGCAGTACGCTGGAAGGCATCATGGCTCAGCGACTGGTGCGAACGTTGTGCAAGCACTGCCGCGAAGCTTACATGCCATCAGAAGAAGAAGTGCCGGCCGACTTCCCGCTGGAAGATTACACGGCAGGCCAGCCGATCTACCGAGCGAAAGGATGTCGCCAGTGTCGCGGCACAGGATATTCGGGACGTCTGGGCATCTATGAACTGCTCGTGACGAATGACGAAATTCGAGTGCTCGCCAGTGAACGCCGCGGTACCAACGAAATTCGCAAAGCCGCGATTGCCAGTGGCATGAGAACTCTTCGTCAGGACGGTTGGCTGAAAGTCGCTCGCGGCTTAACCAGCATTGAAGAAGTTCTGCGAGTGACCAAGGCGGAGTAGGGCGAGGAAAGACGACTGGGAGTAACCACAGAGGTCACAGGGAGCACAGAGGAAAGTCGCAGAGGTTTTGAACTCGAATGCGTGGGGTGTGCCTGCGTTCGCCGCGGCGAACGCAGGCACACCATAGAGTTCATCAAGGAACAAGAAGCTTCTGGCTCTCTGCGTTTCCCCTCCGTGCTCTCTGTGACCTCTGTGGTAAAAACTGCGATTCGCATTCAGGCAGTCAGTTAGTTTAGTTTTCAGGGGCGGCAGTGCCGGAGTTCAGCTACATCGCAAGAACGATGACTGGTCAGGACGTGAAAGGACTGATCTCAGCCGATTCGCGCAGTGACGTGATGGCGATGCTGTCTCAAAAGTCGCTGTTCCCGATGACCGTTGCTCCCGCGAAGCAGCCGTTATTCAATCTCAAATTCAAACGGCCAATCCGTGCTGAAGTTCTCGCTGCGACGTTGACGCAGTTGTCAGACCTGCTTACCAATGGAGTCCCGCTTCTGCAGGCGTTGGACCTTCTTTCTCAGCAGGCGACTCATGATCGGCTGAAAGAAGTTCTCTCGGATGTGCGAGGTCGCATCGCCGAAGGTAAACAGCTTCACGAAGCCATGGGACTGCATCGAGACGTCTTCAGCGATCTGACGTTATCGATCATTCGAGCCGGAACCGAAGGCGCATTTCTGGAGGCTTCGCTTCAGCAAACAGCGGAGTTCCTTGAACGGCAAGAAGAACTGCGTGCCAAAATTAAGGGAGCGATGGCGTATCCGGCGTTTCTGGCAGTGGCTGGAAGCACAGTGACTCTTGTACTGATTGTCTTCTTCGTCCCCAAGTTCAAAGAACTGTTTGCGTCCCTGGAACGTCAGGGAACACTGCCAACGCCAACCATCATTCTTCTTTGGCTCAGCAATTTCCTTGGGCGTTTCGGCATTTTCGTCGCCATGGCAGTGGCTGGCCTGATTGCTTTGCTTCGTCGCTGGGCGGCTTCACCGAATGGACGTCAGAAAATTGACAGTATCAAGACGAAGGTACCTGTTTTCGGCCCGATTGTGCTCAACAGTGCGGTTTCACGATTCTGCAGAATTCTGGGGACTCTGTTGAGAAACGGAGTGCCCATGTTGAAAGCCCTGGAAATCAGCAGCGACTCATCCGGCAACGTAGTGTTGGGGCAGGCGATCAGAAAGTCGGCCGAGAACATATCTGCCGGGGAATCGCTATCCTCACCGCTCACAAAATGCGGTTTGATTCCGGCCAATATCATGGCCATGATCAGTATCGCGGAAGAAGCCAACAACCTGGAACGCGTACTCAGCAACGTGGCTGATGGCATCGACAAAAAGGTAGCCCGACAATTGGACACGATGGTTCGCCTGATCGAACCGGCTCTGCTCATGGTGATGGGCAGTGCGGTGCTGTTTGTAATTGTGGCGTTGTTGCTGCCGGTGTTCGAAATGAGTACTTCAATGAGTTAGTAAGTTCGTCTGGCGAACGATAGGGCGTCAGCCCTCCGAGAAAACCTCAACGCACTCGGAGGGCTGACGCCCTCCCGCTCGCCGGTGTAATTGTTTTGTTCATAAGGAGAATGAGATGCAGAGGATGATGATGAAAAAACTGACACAGTCACGATACCGGATTTCGAAGAGCAATGTCGTTCGCAGCGGCTTTACTCTGACCGAACTTCTGATCGTGATGGCGATTCTCGTGCTGCTGGTTTCCTTGATCGGTCCTCGTCTGCTGGGCAGCAAACAGAAGGCTGACATCAATGCTGTCAAAACTCAGATCGGCATGTTCCAGTCTGCACTCGAGCGCTATGCGGTCGATATGAATAAGTTCCCGGCGACGGAAGAAGGCCTGGCGGCTTTGGTTTCAAAACCGAGTTCTGATGGCAGTGGTTCGTCATCTGAAGATTCCTCCAGCAGTGACTCCGCACCAGCGGAAGGTGATTCGTCATCATCGGAAGGTGGTGGCGGAAGTTGGGACGGTCCGTACATCAAAACTGAAAAACTACCCGCTGATCCGTGGGGCAAAGCCTACGCTTACGAATACCCTCCGACTCACAACAAGATCAACGTCCCTGACATCTGGTCCTATGGTCCTGATGGTCAGGAAAACACCGACGACGATATTGTCAGCTGGACCGGTGACGGCGAAGGCGGCGAAGGTTCAGGTTCTGAGTCGAAAGAGTAATCGCACCGCTTTTCGCAGGGTGGGACCAGCGAGCAAAACCAGCGCCGGCCCATCGCTGGCATTCCTTGCGATCGGACGGCATTCCACATACGGCCTTGGTCATGGAGCGATCGGTAACCTTGACGAATTGACAGATTCCAACATCATCAAGCTCTCATGAATAACCCCTCGCGACATCACAATCACTTGCAAATCCGCGGCGGATTTTCGCTGGTGGAGCTGTTGATTGTCATGGCCGTGCTGGCCGCTGTGGCAGGGCTTGTGCTTCCGTCCATGCGCGGACCTCTCGACAAAAGTCGCATCGCCGGTGCCGCGAAAGAACTGCAGGCGTCGCTGGCCAAAGCACGATCGCTGGCAATTCGAGAAAGCTCGCAGATCGTGTTTCGCTATGAAATCTCCGGTGACCGTTACATGATCGAACGCGCAACTGGCCCCGTCAATGCGATGATCACAGTACTCGAAGACCAATCCGGAACAGCGACGACTCCGTCTGGACTAACCAGCGAGTCTGCTGAAGTCTCCGCACAGTCAGTTGACGTCACTGGTGAAAGCAGCCTGATATCAACGATTCTGCGAGAAGGTCGACTTCCTGTCGGGGTGACCTTTGCCGAGCCCGTCGCATCAGCGTTTATCACTTCCGAGCCATCGGCCGTAAGTCTTCGACGTTGGTCTGATCCCATTCGATTTGAACCCAGTGGTCGCACGCAGGACGCCACCATTCGGGTCGCTGGGCAGCGGGATTTTGTTGTGGATGTGACTCTGCGAGGTCTCACGGCCATGGCCAGGTATTCGGCACCCATGAGAGTTGCCCCGCCGCAGAAATCTGCCGCGGCGGCGATGCCTGAGGCGTTGCCATGATGTCACACCATCTCTCCGGCGAGCGGTTGGGCGTCAGCCCTCCGAGAAAACTTCAACGCACTCGGAGGGCTCACGCCCTGCCGCTCGCCGTTGAGTTACGATCGCCACAGATAGACCGTCGCGCGTTTTCATTGATTGAAGTCATCATTGCCACCGCCATCCTGATGGGCAGCGCTGTGGTGCTGGCGCGGCTGGCAGGAATGGGACGAGATCAATCCCAGAAGGCGAGCCTGCACTCTGAAGCTCAGCAACTTTGCGAACAGACTCTGAATGAGCTCTTGCTTGGCATGCGACCGATGGAGCTCGTCGAATCCATGCCGTTGATTCCTCTTCCGACACCGATCGAAGAAACAGCCGATGATGGGAACGCTCAGGATCCGTTGTCTTCGACTGAGCAGCAAGATGTCGAACCGAAAGTTGATGAGACAAATCCTGAATGGCGTCATTCGGTACGCATCGAACCACTTGCCTCCAAGCCAGGCATGTGGGCTTTGACTGTAGAGATTCTTCAAGGCGATCAAACGCTGCCGCGCCCCGTTCGATTCTCGCTGACTCGCTGGATCTCCGGGACGCCACCAGAAGGCGCGTTTGAGGAACTGATGCAGGGAATGGAAGAACCCGATTCGCTGCAACCCGGCACGATGCAATCTGGAGGCCTGCTATGAGGCCAACACAACTGCCTGAAGGCGCAAATCACTTAACAGTGACTACGCCAAGCAGGCCGGACCGAGCGAAGCGAGTTCCGGCAAGTTCCAGCCACGCAGTATCGCCGGAACTCGCTGGCGCTCGGTCCGGCCTACGAAATGCGATACATCCAGTTCACGAGGGCATAGAACCGGATCAAAATCGTAATCGCACTTCATCATTTTGTAACCATCATTTTGTCCCCGAACACACTGCCCAACTAAACTCTCAGCCGGAACTCACTATTGCTCGGTCCGGCCTAAGAAACGTGAACACACTGAACCGCGGTGGCTACACGCTCGTCGAAATGCTGATCGCTTCTGTTCTCGTCGCGGCGTTGATGTCCGTGCTATGGGGCATGATGGCGATGTACAATGGCTATCTCACCGCCGGGCAGGCTCAGGCGACGGAGCAGCAACTTGCTCGATCACTGCTGCAAATGCTTGAACGTGATCTGCAAAGTGTTTCGACACCGGACACGAATCCGAAAGTTGTGCCATCACTGGAGATGATGAGCGAATCGACGGCGTTTGACGAGCCACCTGCACCACCAGTTGATTCGTTAGCCGCCAATCCACTTAGCACAGGCACAGACGTATCTCTCGATGAGCCCTCTGTTTTCGCGGGACTTGCATCCGGCGACACACTGGCGATCCCCAGCGAGGTCTCTCTTGTCGGCAACAGTTTGTCAATGAAGCTCTCTATAGAGCAACCAACAACGGACACCTCGCCCGTTGCCAATCCGACATCAGACAACCCCAACACATCAGCCTCCGTGGGTGATCCAGCCATGCCAGCTGCGACTCCAACGCCCGAGCCGATTGCTTCGCCCGAAGATTCGATCAGTGTCGAAGGAGTCTCCCCCAAGGTCTCCGAGTATCAAACGATCATCTGGCAGTTTCAGGCACCGGGAATGATCACGGGCAATCAATCTCTTCAGGCCGGGCTTTATCGAATCCAAACCGAATCGTTATCACTTCAGTCTGCTTTGAATCAGCAGGACTCATTGCTTGAAGATTCAGCAGCAGAAAGCGATGCCTCTGTCGATCGCACCACGCTGGAGGCGCTGCTGTTTCCACCCGCGAATGTTCAGGCAGAATCCGGCGGTGCAACCCCGACCGCAGAGGCCCCTGTTCCGAACGTGCCGAAGTTTGACCTGATACCGGAAGTCGTCAGTTGCCGCTTTGAGTACTTTAGTGGTTCGTCCTGGGCATCGACGTGGAGCAGTGAGCAGCAGCAGTCACTGCCACTGGCGATTCGAATTCGCATGCAGCTTGTCAATGCGGCCGATCTGGAGAAACTGAAACTGGTCTTTGGCGATTCGACTTCGCGGGACTCACCGCTTGATGACGCGAGTGATAACAGTTCGTCGACCGTTTCAACGTCCCCCGCGACTCCTACATCGTCGGAAGACCCAACGGCTGATCCATTGGCCACGATCACGACTCGTAAAGTGGAACGCATCATTCTGCTTCAACCTGTCACCGGTCCGATGCCGGAACCGGGGACCGGAAGTGAAGACTCTGAACCGGAGGCTTCGCTATGAACATCAGGCGAGCGGCCGACCATACGCGGCATGGTGTGGTGCTCATCGTGGTGCTCGTGCTTGTGATGATGGTCGCACTCGCGGGCTTCGGTTTTCTGTCGGCTATGTCTACAGAATACGAAGCCGCGCGGCTGAACGGCAGCATGCGACAGGCTCAGCAAACGCTGGCTTCCGCAGAATCAACGCTGCTGTGGTTCGCAGCTCTGTCCGAACGAGAACGCAGGCTACTGGGCGGCACGTACCATAATCCTGCGCTGTTTCGAGGTCATCTGGTAGAACCGCTGAAAGAACCGGGAACTGGAACTGCGTCGACACCTCTCTCAACAACTCCGTTCATCGAAGAACCGATGAGTACAGATTCCGCATTCGTTGATGATCGCTGGAGATTCTCCGTGGTCTCGCTGGATCAGACTCCCGAGCAGAACAGCGTGCTTCGATTCGGCCTGCAGAATGAGTCCTCAAAGCTGAATCTCAATACTCTGATGAAGTGGGAGCAAGCCAGTCCCGGTGCGGGGCGCATGTCGCTGATGCAGCTTCCCGAGATGACCGAAGCGATGGCCGATGCGATTCTGGACTGGCTGGACGCAGACGATCAGACCCGTGAGTTTGGCGCTGAAACGGAGTACTATCAAACGCTCGATCGTCCTTATCAAGCGACGAATGCTGTCCCGAAACAATTGAGCGAACTTCTGTTT
>JAPLOA010000091.1 GCA_026400835.1 Planctomycetales bacterium
TCCTTCGCTCGAATTTCACTTCGGGGGGAGGGGCATTCCGCGCTGACTCCGAAACTCCGACAAATCAAACCTCGCATTGAAAGGAACTCGTCAGCACTCGACGACAATGCGACGAGCGTGAATAATCCGGGTTAAACGAAAACGATCGATACTCGATTAAATCAACAGCCCGTTAACGTCTGGTCCTCGCCGCTTTGAAAGTTTCAATAGCTTATTGCTTGTTGTTTCTTCCTGGGCGACCACTCTTCGATCGTGAACTGCTATTTCCGTTCTGATTAACGGCCTGCTGTCTACCGCCCGGGCCTCCCATCGGAGGTCCGGCGGCCAGTTGCTGGACCTGTTGAGCCGTCAGGATCTGAGCTAACTGAGCGTCGACCTGACTCTGCAGTGTTGCCAATTGCTGGCGTTGAGCGTCTGTAAGCTGTAATTGGTCCTGAACGAAGCCTAACAGGATTTCGCCCGGTCGAGGCGGGCCACCATTTCCGTGTTGTCCTTGAGGACCGCCCTGACCGGGAGGACCTTTCTGTCCTCCGGGACCCCCCAAGCCCTTTCCACCCTGACCGCCGCCGGGTGGTCCAGCGGAGGACACATGAACGAGACTCAGAACCAGTCCTGCACACAAACAGACGACGAATGATCTCATGTGAAAACTCCCACGATATTCTCTGCACCGAATGAATTGAGGCTGAATGTGCGCGGGATTGTTCTTTCAAGTCAGTCTCAATCGTGCGCCGCGCACCGGAAAATTCTTCTCATCGCAAAGTTGCTGGCAGGCATTGAACAATCGCAAAGCAACGTAATAGATCCCGCCGAAGCCCGGCTCTCATGAATCAATCGCATCGACATCCTCGCCGGGTGCAGCCAGCGGGGAGCAACCGCTGGTCGCCATGTGTCATTGTCGGTCTACGAGGAAAAGCGACGTTTGGGAGAGTGCCGTCGGAATCAGGAGCCATACTGCAGTGGGCGTCCGACTATTGATTCCTGAAAACATTCCCAAACCTGTGACACATCCTGAAAGAATGAACTCAGCGACTGAACATAAAAACCGGGCTTCCGGACCGGGACACTCTCTTCCGTCTCTCGCGAAAAAGCGGACTCAATCAGGCCCGATATGGGCTTAACGGGTTTCCCGGACAAACCTCCGCCGGAAATCTTTTGAGAATTCTCCTGCTCTGCTCAGTGGTGTACGATCCGCGCCATCCTGACTGTCTGTCTGCTTCATTTAAGGTTCCCACAATGCCTTCCTGCATTCTTGCGCTTGATCAGGGCACCACAAGTTCACGGGCGATCGTGTTTGCACACGATGGCTCAATTCTGGCCGTTGCTCAGAAGGAGTTTACTCAGTTCTTTCCTCAGTCGGGCTGGGTCGAACACGATCCGGAGGAGATCTGGACGACTCAGCTGGCCGTTGCCAAAGCCGCACTCAGGAAGGCAAAAGTTTCCGCGGCCGATGTCGCTGGTATTGGGATCACAAATCAGCGTGAAACGACCGTGCTGTGGAATCGTCGGACCGGGCAACCGATTCATAACGCGATTGTCTGGCAGGATCGTCGTACCGCCGGGCTTTGTGACCGACTAAAAAAGAGTAAGAATGCCGGCGACTTTCGCGAACGCACCGGGCTCGTGATCGACTCATACTTTTCCGGTACCAAGATCGCGTGGATGCTGGAGAATGTTCCCGGTGCTCGGGAGTTAGCCAAAGCCGGCGATCTGGCTTTCGGAACAATCGACTCCTGGCTGGTCTGGAAACTGACCGGCGGAACGGTGCATGTGACTGATGTAACGAATGCCTCCCGCACCATGGTCTGCGATATTCATAAGGCCGAGTGGGATGATGATCTGCTGAAGGCTCTGAAGATTCCTCGCAGCGTCTTGCCGCGAATCTGTTCCTCCAGTGAAATCTACGGTGAGACCACAAAAGCTCTGTTTGGCGCACCAATCGCAATCGCGGGCATCGCCGGCGATCAGCAGGCCGCGTTGTTCGGACAGATGTGTACTAAGCCTGGCATGGTGAAGAATACTTACGGCACCGGTTGCTTCATGTTGATGAATACCGGGACGAAACTTCGAGCCTCCAAAAACAATCTGCTCACGACGATCGGCTGGAAGATTGGCAAGGAGACGGAATACGCTCTTGAGGGAAGTGTTTTCATCGCTGGAGCGGTCGTGCAATGGCTGCGAGATGGTCTAAAAATTATCCGCACGTCGCCGGAAGTCGAACAGCTCGCCGCATCGGTACCAGACAACGGCGGAGTTTATCTGGTTCCGGCTTTTGCTGGACTCGGGGCTCCGCATTGGGATCCGTATGCTCGTGGAATTGTGGCCGGTCTGACTCGAGGAGCCACGGGCGGACACCTGGCCAGAGCGGCTCTGGAATCGATCGCGTATCAAGTGGCCGATGTGCTGGATGCAATGCGAGCGGATGCCGGAATTAAGATCACATCATTGCGAGTCGACGGGGGTGCGGCAACAAACAATCTGCTGATGCAGTTTCAGGCTGACATGCTGGGCGTTCCTGTCGTCCGTCCGAAGATTTTTGAGACGACCGCATTGGGCGCCGCGTTTCTGGCCGGACTCGCGACAGGCTTCTGGAAGAATCGTGAACAACTGGCGTCTCAATGGCAGATTGATCGTACGTTTGAACCGTCCATGCCGAAGTCACAGGTTGAATCACTTCGACATGGCTGGAACAAAGCGTTGGAAAGATCGAGGGAATGGGAACTTGGCTAGCCACGCCATTGAGTTTCTTTTTCAGTACTTAACGCCGTCTCTTTGCGACTTTGCGGCTTTGCGTGAGACAATTTTTTTCACGCAAGGACGCGAAGACGCAAAGGGAACAACTTTCAGGGATGGCGTCAGGGGGCGTCAAGGCAAATATTGGGTGGTGAGTGGTTCGCCTTTTGGGGGACTGAATATTTTCTCTTCGCGACTTTGCGGCTTTGCGAGAGACAATTTTTTTCACGCAAAGACGCGAAGACGCAAAGGGAATCACGAGTAGCGTTGGCGAGATTTACGAACGCATCATAATGCCCCAAAGGCAATACTCTGTTCGGATTGATGGATCGACCAAATGAATCGTACTGACATGATTGCCGCTCTGGATGAACGCGGCGGTCCATGGGATGTCATCATCATCGGTGGAGGAGCCACCGGACTCGGCGCGGCGCTGGAGGCGGCCTCGCGAGGTCATCGCACGGTGCTTGTTGAGTCGCACGATTTTGCTCAGGGAACGTCCAGCCGTTCAACCAAGCTGATTCATGGCGGAGTTCGCTATCTGCGGCAGGGGCAGATTGGCATGGTGCGACACTCGCTGCTGGAACGCCAACGACTGCTCCGGAACGCGCCGCATATCGTGCATTCCCTGGACTTTGTGTTGCCGACCTATCGCCGCGGTGCTCGTACGTTCTACTACGCTGGCATGAGAATTTACGATCTGCTGGCCGGGCAGCTGTTGAACGGTCGAGCCCGCCGTTTGTCGGTCGACGAAACTGTTCAGCAGCTTCCCAACTTGCGAAGTGAAGGTCTGCGTGGCGGAGTTCTCTACGCCGATGGGCAGTTCGATGATACGCGACTTGCCATCACGCTGGCTCGCACAGCCGCCGCCAAAGGAGCTGTCGTCGCAAACTACATGAAGGTTGAGCGACTGATTCGCAACGGCTCGAAGATCACCGGTGTTGTTGTGCGTGATCAACTGACGGGAACAGAATATTCGCTGGCAGGGCGAGTCGTCCTGAATGCGACCGGAGTTTTCGCCGATGCGATTTTACAGATGGATGAAGACTCAGCAGGCGATGCAGCGAGCCGTTCTCGCGAGCATGATTCACGGCCGCGGATTGCACCAAGCCAGGGATCTCACCTGGTGCTCGATGCCAATTTCCTGCCGGGTTCAGCGGCGTTGATGATTCCCGAGACCGATGATGGCCGAGTTCTCTTCGCGATTCCGTGGCATGGCAAAGTGTTGCTGGGCACAACCGATCTGGCCGTGAAGGAAGTGCAAAGAGATCCTCGGCCGGGACGTGCAGAGATTGATTATTTGCTGAAACACGCAGGACGATATTTGAAACGCAGCCCTATGGAGTCTGATGTACGTTCCATGTTTGCGGGACTCAGGCCGCTGGTCGGAGCCAAATCCGGCACGCAGTCGACGGCCAGTCTGTCTCGCGAACACATCATCCACACGTCTGACGGCGGACTGATCACCGTCATCGGCGGCAAGTGGACCACGTATCGACAGATGGGCGAAGACCTGATCAACCGCGCGGAGCAGACCGGTGGACTGTCGCGCAAACCGTCTGTCACAGCGGGTCTTCGACTACACGGATCGGACAAGTCGTCGGCCGATTCGTTTGCTGCGTCGAATCTTCGGATCTATGGCAGCGATGCAAAGACGATTGAAGAGTTATCACGAACTCACACGGCATGGGGTGCGTTGCTGCATCCTCGGTTACCCTATCTTGCTGCCGAAGTCATCTGGGCCACGCGTAACGAGATGGCTGTCACGGTCGAAGACGTCCTGGCGCGAAGAACGCGAGCACTATTCCTTGATGCCGCTGCGGCCGTTGAATGCGCACCTGTCGTGGGTCGGTTATTGGCCGGCGAATTAAATCACTCCACAGAATGGGAGCAGCAGCAGGTGCAATTGTTTCGCAAACTGGCAGAGGGTTATCCTGGAGGCGTTGGCCAGTGATTCAAGCGTAACGCGGCGTTGTAAAACCAAAAATGTAGGTTGGACATTCTTGTCCGACGAGATTTCGACAGGCAAGAATGCTCATCCTACTCGAAAATCAAGAAGATCCTTCCATGCAACTTCTCGTTCCCGAATCTGTTCGCTCATCAGTTACAGTCGCCGAAAACATCACGGTCTCTGCGTTAAACACTACTGAGCTTGCACAAGGCAAAACATCATGGCCGGCCTTGCAGGGACTCGCGTCATCGTCTGATCACAGCAATGGTATCGCGTTCACGGGCAATGAGGATGCTCAGGCGGTCAGTGCGATGCTCGAAAAGCTGACCGATCAGATCAACGTCGCGGGTGATTCTGCGATCATCGTGTCCTCCGAAGAGCCGATTCCGACGAGTTTATTGTCGCAGCTACCACAGAGCCTGCATTCACTCATTCGAAGGCCGTTGCATCACGATCTTTTTTATCTGCCGACAATGTCCAGCGAACTTCTCGCATCGAAAAACGGACTTCTTGATATCGTCGTGCAGAATTCTCCGCTCTGTATGGCAATTCCCAAAGCTCCTGCAATGGAACGCTTTCCGCTGGCAGGCCCGGGACAAACATTTATAAAGCATGACTCGTTGATGGCTGCCATCGACAATGCCGTACAATCGCAGGCGACAGATCAAAGAAACAAACGCTGCATCGAATCCGGCCTGCTGTTGCTGTGGGATTTTCTGGATGAGTCACATGATATCTCCCAGACCATGGAAGGCAAGGGCTCTCCGAGAACCGCAGACTACTGGCACGGCATCATGCACCGCCGCGAGCCCGACGCCGGCAATGCGTCCTACTGGTTTTGTCGAGTCGGCTCTCATCCGGCGTTGGATCATCTCGGCACGCAATTGATTGCGTGGATGAGTGAACTGAAGGCCTCTCCGGAAATGCTGCAACTGGCGGAATCGCGACTGCTGAAAAGCAAATCGCTCGACCCTTTTGCGCTGATCGAGTTGTCCAGCGCGGCTCTACGTAATCCCGGATCGGTGTCCGATCAAACTCTTCGCATGGTGCAGTATCTGGAGATGCTGAATCTGCTGGTGTGGTCATGCGGGAGTGGCGGGTGAAGTTATCTGAGTTGTGCGAAGGTCTCCGACCTCGCACGGTCGCTGACCGCAGGTCTCCACTGCGTTTGCATGCTGGGAACGAGGGAGCAAATCAGATCACTAAATCATCAACTGAAAAGGAAAGTCACGAAAGCTGTCCTGCATCACCCGGAAGGCGGCTCAGCAGTTCTGTTCGCGACAGCCTTGTCGACGCCCGCTGTCGGTCAGTTCTTTGCAATGAACATGTAAGCTCGGCGACCACAGCCGCATGGTTATCGTAAAACCATGTCAGCACACTGTAGACTTGCTCCGGACGCAAATCCGGATGTAGACGCAGCAACTCTTCTGCCGTCCAGCCATGCTGGAAATGTTCTGCAGCAAGCGCACTGGCTTTGTATCGTGTGCCGGCGACCAACATCGCACCGTGCGAATTGATTTCGAGGTGCGGGTAAATTGTCCCAGTGGTCATTTCGCAAGGTCTCCTATAAGCCAAATGAACATCCCCGTAATCCTGTGTTGATTAATGATATCGAGATTGCAGGACTCAATGCGAGACAACTGTTGCTTATGTTGTCAGAAGGCTCAATGCAGCTTCGCCGACTGGCCTCAGATTTATAACGTTGCATTTGGCTCAAGATGAAGGCCAATGCGTTCCGGATCCTCTCGCGTCTTTGACATCGCACACGGTCTCTGACCAAACGTCTCCCCTTTGCTCACAATTGTGAGCAAAGGGAACCTACGTTCAAACGGGGATGGCTCGGTCGGAGACCGGCCATAACGCCTCTCCGACCGGCCATACGAAAATAGCGGCGGCATCAATCATCCGCCTGATCGCCGTCTTTGATGACGAAGCGAGCTTTCAGTCTTGCGACTTCGGTCGCCAGGCCGGCCGACTTGACCGACCGCAGAACTTCATTGAAGTCCTTATACGCGGCCGGAGCTTCGTCTTTCGGATACTGACGACAGTTGCTCAAAATGTCGTGCTCTTCAAACGATTGATCGATCGACTTCTGGTCCAGCTCTCGAATCGCCCGTTTGCGACCGAGTGCTCGACCTGCACCGTGGTTAACGCTGTAGCAACTGATGCTGGCTCCTTCGTCGGCCACCATGACGCTCGATCCTGCCTGAGGATTCCCTGGCAGCAAGATCGGATGTCCGGTGCTTTCGTAACGAGTCCCCTTCAGCGAATGATGCCCGCCCGGAAACGCGCGAGTTGCCCCTTTGCGGTGAACCCAGGCGACGTTGTTGTTCACAACTTCCTTACGAGCAATATTGTGGCTGATGAAGTACACGAGCTGTCCGGTCGTTCCCGGAATAATCTCCTGAAACGCTTCCAGCACCAATGCGTTGATCAACATATGGTTGGCCGTCGCAAAGTTTGCTCCCAATGCCATGTCGTCCAGATATGCGTTGGCTTCCTCTGTTCCCAGAGGTGCATACACGAGTTCTCGATCGCTCCCCGGCAACGGGATATCCCACTTCGCGAACTTCGACTGCAGAGACTTAAACTGTCCATCCGCCAGGTTATGGCCGATGCCGCGTGATCCACAGTGTGACAAGAATGCCACTTGGTTGTCCTTCATTCCGAAAACTTCAGCGGCCTTGCGAGCACGCTCGTTGTCTTCCAGATGAACGACTTCACACTCGCCGAAATGGTTGCCTCCACCGTAAGATCCCAGCTGTTTCATCTTGCCTGGAAACTTGTGGCGAAAGATTCCGACTTCCATATGTCGATCCAGGCGTGCTCCCAAAGCATCACGAGTATCATCGTGGCCAACATGGAAAGAGTCTTCGCAGCGTTCCGCCCATTCCGGGGGAATTCCGAGCTGATTACAAACCGACTCTGAGGCACCTTCCAGCATCAACTGGCGACCAAGTGTCTCGTCGACTCGTCGCGATTTCGGAGCACTCTGCTGACCGCGGCCAGCCCCTGTCGGAGTTCGCTCACAGATGGCATTGATGAGTGCTCGTCGAATACGCCGATCGCTGATTTCTTCAGCCGGAACGCTCAACTGCAACAGGCTCATTGAGCATTTAATGTCGACACCAACGGGCCCCGGATAAATGTGTGTTGGCGAAACCATCACGCAGCCAACGGGTGCTCCGTATCCGCAGTGGGCATCCGGGTTCAACACGAGGTCTGTGACTCCCGGAGCAAGCCGTGAGTTGACGGCCTGCTTCAGGCAGCCTTCATCAAATGTGCTGCGGATGGCGTGTGTGCCGATGACTGTGATCGGTTTTGTGTTTGAGTCGGTCGTCGGCAAAATCGCAGTGGCTTCGCCGGTGCTGATAAGTTCGTAAGCCATGATCTTTCTTTCCAAAGGCGAGCGGCAGGGCGTCAACCCTCCGTTTTTTTTGAGTTCTTGGTGCTTAGTGTTTAGTGCTTGGTTGAATCGCAGGTTTACCACAGAGGGCACAGGGATCACAGAGAAGAATGGCAGAGGGCGAGTGTGATTTGAGCGACAGGCCCATAGAGAGGCTTTTGAGTCTTCCCAAAGAGTTCTGGTCGCCTGTGATCTCGGTCCACGGTTTGGATCCTCAGTAGCCGTCTCGCTCCGCCGAGACGAGCCTTGCTGTGTGCACGCGAGTGAAGAAACTATGGTTGATCCTCACCACAGCCTCATCCATGCTTTGTGAAAACCTCGGTCGGCCTTGGCAATACAACTTGCACCCGACAAGGCTCATCTCGGCGGAGCGAGATGGCTACAGAAAACGCCGATCACGACAAGAATCGATGAAACGTTGCGCGCTCTACCGGACTGAGCTACGGCCCCGGTGCTGAAGCGAGTTGTGGCTTGCTTCAGAGAATGGAGCCGGTGGGATTCGAACCCACGACCTCGAGGGTTACAGCCTTGTAGTTCCATCTGCATTCGTGATGCGGTGTTTCGAAGTAGGTTTTCGGTTCTCAGTGTTCGGTTTTCGGATAAGTCAGAAGAGAACTCAGCCGGAGACAAGAGGGATCGAGAATTCTCCGCTTTCGCGGGGCGGGGTTTGAACCCGCTGGTTGCCAATGTATTCCCGATGGCATTCCCTGGCTGATACTCACAATGGAAAGTCCCAAAGTTCGACAAGGGTTCGTGGTGACAGCGTTTTGGAGATGTAGTCACAACAGCATTCGATCTTTGAGGTTTCAAAATAAGTTGTCAGTTGTCAGTTGTCAGTTGTCAGTTGTCAGTTGTCAGTTGTCAGTGGTCAGTGGTCAGTTGTCAGTGGTCAGTGGTCAGTGGTTAAGCATTTGAGATTTCAAATTTGAAATTTGAGATACTGCTCAATGTCAACTGCCAACTCTCCTCAGACATCGCTCGACAAGGAATTCGTAAGACGTCGTTTGCTCTACCGGACTGAGCTACGGAATGCTTTCGCACTCCGACAGGAATTGAACCTGCGACCTAACGTGTAAATGTAGTCCTACTGGCATTCGGGCGATGTTGGAGATGAGTTTTCAGTGTTCAGGCAATCGCATTTCGGACAGGAAGGTTTCAAATCTGAGATCTGAAATTTGAGATCGAAAAAGCAAATCCGACAAGGTTTTGACGAGACATTTTTCGTACGCGTCTTCTGTTCCGCCACCAGTCATTCTCATGACTGAGCGGGATTTGCACCCGCAAGAGATTTCTCTCATACGATCCTGATGTAGTCCCATCGGCATTCGGATCATTCTCGAAAAGAGTCTTCAGTAGTCAGTCGCCAGTTAACAGGACTCCGCAGCGGCAGATTCTGATACCTGCGACTGCTCTGCCAACTGACGACCGCCAACTGACAACTCTCAGATTCTCATCTGAGAAATCTCATTGACCCAGTGGTTCTCCGAAAAGCGTCCGCCAGCGACGTCCGCAATCAATTGAAACACATGGTCACTGAAACCTCCGACGTTGATGATGTCTGATCGCTCCTTGCCCTGAGTTGTCCCGTTAGGCTGGATATCGATGCAGATCATCTTCGCTTGTGGATTGCGTTGCTGGAACGCCATCCACTCCTTCATCGTTTCAGTCGCCTGAGTTCCGTAGCCATAGTGTCGGTTTGAATCGATCCACGATTCGTTGTCGGAAACGTAGATGATCAAATCTCCCTTGGCCTTCGTCTCGTTCAGGTGCTTCAACGGCAGGCTGCAATTGGTTCCTCCGGATGGCAACTTCATCAGCTTTTCAGCGTTTGTCATCACCGTATCCCGAGGATTCAGCTGGCAGGGTGTTACCCGGTCACTGAATGGAACAACAATTGTGTCCGGATTGCTCCGCATCACTGCGGCGGCCACCAGAGCGGCCACGTCGATACACTTCGCGGCCGTTGTTGAACCTGCTCGATGACCCGTCACAGGAGAATGCATCGATCCGGACACGTCCGGGAACACATAAACCTGCCCGTTGATCTGAGGCACATTGCGAATCGCGATTTCCATCGCATCCCGCAAAGCATCTTTGACTGGTCGAGGAACCTCGTCGGTAATACTGATCCAGGCGGTCAGCAACTGATAGGGGAAGACCTTCGCCTTCTCAATCAGGTTCGCATTCTTAAGCCGGTTCGCAATAACTCCGATGAGGTCCTTGTCTTCAAATACACCCTGTCGCACGAACGTGTTAAGGTTCATGCGAGTCATCGTCCATGATGCGTTCCGGGCAATCTGCTGCCAGTCTTTCTTTGTCAGAGGAAGCGCCGTCAACATTTGGAACGGAACATCAGGCGCCTTTACCTTGCCAGGATTCGTGTTTCGCTTGAAGGCCTCATACTGCTTCACGATTTCCGGAAGAGATTCCTCGTTGAAGGTGCGACCGATCAGGTAAGCGTACAAAGCTTCTCGCGAAGCATCCTTTGGCTTTGGATGAACCATCTTGATCACATCCGCCAGCGACGGATCGTTACCTACGGAACCAGAGAACAACTGTTCGTCCGTGCGATTCTCCAGCCACTGCAGGATCAATCGCTTTGGTAACGTTCCAAGACTCTTTCGGCCAACAACTCCGGAACGCATAATCTGCACAAAGTTTCGCAGCATTTTCGGTGAGTCGATGACTCGATCAAAGATCTCGGCCAGCAAACCCGGAGAGCGAACCGAAAGCACAGCACAAAGAAGTGCAGGCATATCCTTCATGTAACCCTTCGCTCGAGCGAACAAGGCAACCTGAGCGATGTACTCCGGCTCATTCGTACCGCAGAGTTCAAGGATCGTTGCGAGCTGATCTTCGGCGGAAACGTAGAACGTGTTGTTCAGGCATCCGGTTGCGGCGTACTGAGCCAGCTTGTGCTTTGCGGAGAACTCATACGCCGTTCCGTCCGCTTCGTTAACAGCATCAGTTTTTGGAGCCAATAATCCAACGATTGATTTGAAGAGCGACTTGCTGGCCATGATCCCATTCTCCTGTTTTTGTTTCCATCTCGTTGTCGTGTCGTTTGATGAGATGTAACAAAGCAGGCTCTGTGCCAGCTTGAAAAAAAATTCCCAGATGGCGACACAAGTCTATATTCAGAATGGGTTTAAAAAATTGTGCGTCACAATCGGCGGAATATTCGCCTGACTCAAGTCCATCTAAAATATATCCTGAGCGATAGCATAATATCCGTGTAGATATTATTCAGGGCTTGACAGCTTGCGGCATGGAATCCACGGTCCCCGGATCCACAGCGCGATACATGGACAAGGGGCTTTGCTCCGCACCCTCGAACTCGAGGGGGAACGGCATCGGCTGAGTTGCCGCAATCATCACGAGACCTCCCACTTCAGGTCGTGGCAGAAGTGCGGCCGTTGCTGGTTTCGCTGTGATCACAAACCAGCGGCGGTCTTTCATCAGGATCTGAGCACGCAGGACGCGAGCGAACTCCGGCGTCACTCCGCCCTCGCGGCTTCCAAAGATCTTGTCGCCGATCGTTCTGGCGGTCGTTTCAAAGTTTGCCGTCGCCGCACTCATGGCCTCCTGAACCTCTGCGCTGGCCCAGTAGTCACGCATCGTGATTCGGAGCGTCTGATTATTGATCACGGATTCCTGCACAATGGCCCAGACAATGGATTGCAGTTCCTTGTCGGTCGCGACCTTCTTCAGGTTTTCACGAATCACCGACCGGACTTTTTCATTGCGACTGATTCGCCCCAGGATTCGCTCGGTCACTTCCACGAACTCGTTCGATCGTGATTCCATCGCGGGGGTGACCTCTTCTTTCATGAAGCGATCAAACTCCAGCTTCACAGCGTTCTTCTCCGGCAAAGGAGACACGTCATAAAGATATCGCCACGTAAATGAGAACAGGGAGACTCGATTCCACAGGTCTTTCCCCACTTCGGTGGCGAGGGGGCGAGCTTCCTCCTGAACGATCGGCAAAATTTCAGTACGAACCAGCGGAACAATCTGATTGCGAATAATCTCGACCTGATAGCGATCAGCCAGCTTTCCAAAGTCGCCTCGATGAGCATTCAGGACCGTCGGCAATTCCGTCTCAATCGCCTCTACACATTTCCCGATGCCGGTCTCGACAATCGGCTGCAGTTTCAGCATCACCTGTTCGCGGTGTTGCTCCCAGTCCCTGGCAATGATCTCGGCAATCTGCTGCTGCCGTTCCGAAGTGATGAGTGTTGTGGCAACCCAGTCCAAAGCCGTCGGTGTCGTGTGATACTCCAGCTGGTAACCAAGCGGAAATGCCTTGTCGACGGCTGAGTCATAAAGAACGACGGTCGCCTTCTGAGTATATGCCTCCACATGAGGCAAAACCGGCTTACTTGAATCCGCAGGAGGCGGGGTGAAGTTGTTGCGAACGCGCCCAACCTGGCGATAGCGTCCATCCTCAGTTTTCAGGAAAATCGGATCGCCGGAAGCCAGCAGGAGATAAGACGCGGACACCGCGGAGTATTCCTGCGGTGCTCCGGCCAGCCAGCCTGCAATCCCCGCGACGGTCTCTGACGCCCCGCGACCACTGGCCGCGAACTGGCCAAGGACAGCCAAAACACCGCCAATAATCAGGGCCAGCCAGGCTGTTGTGCCCACTATCAATTTTCGAGTCTGCATGGGGGAGAATTCGGTGTTGCGGCCAATTGCCTGGGTGGATTTTCGGAAACTGTCTCAGACTCTTCCGTCCGCGACAACGCCCTGGCTCATTGCATTCGTAGAGGTGGCAAATCTCGATGGCGAGTCCCGTTAGTATGACTCTAACCTGCTTCGAGCCTTGATCTTCACGAAAAAACTGCCGGAACTGCTCAACGAGAAGGCTTTCCCCAGCTTCGCAGGTTTATTAGACTTCTCAGCGACTGGCAGTTTACCGAATCCCCGTGAGGTGCCATTCGTTCAGATTATCAGACAATATTGTATTGTTGGCCATCTGATCGTTCATCGGAGTGGGTCAGAAGCGTTTCGCTTCTGAAGGAGTCATTTGTCGCCCTGGGAAACCACGGCACCAAATCGTATGTCGGAAGGGACTCTGAACGATGGCGTTTGAGCCACAACGATTTATTCATGCTGCCAATGTTCGTCTGGATGTTCCCGTGAGCGTGCAAACGGCGGAGAAACTGACTGACGACCTTCGCTTTGCATTCGAAGACGCGACGCTGTACGCCTTTGATGAAGTCATCGAAGTGTGCATCAAGCGTGACGTGGATTTTCTGCTTCTGTCGGGCAACATCTTTATTGAGGCCGATCGCAGTCTCCGCGCCAGACTCAGGCTGCTGAAGGGCTTTCATCGGCTCGACGAACAGAACATTCATGTCTTCGTACTGCCGGGTGATGCCGATCCGCCGGAAGCCTGGCGAGCGATTCCCGAATTGCCGGAGAACGTTACCGTCTGCTATAGCTCAAGTCCCGAGCCGATGGAGCTGTATGTAAAAGATCAGCTTGCGACGACAGTTTCTGCCTCCATGTGGTTTGGTGAAGTTGACGATTTCGGGATTCGCGTGATTGCTCGCGGTGGTGGCGGAGTTCAACCGTTTCGCATCGGTGTTGTCAGCAAAGCCAAGTTTGAAGAAGCACGCCGCATGGCGTCAATGGCGGCCTCGGCCTCCGACGAAGCTCTCGCTTCCACCATGCAGAATGTCGTGTCCGGAGAACGGATTGATGCTCCCGGTTCAGATTTGGACGCAGGGGACAACGACGAATCGACTCGCGTCTGGCATTCGATCGACGCAGAGAACGGCGAAAAACCTCGCCGCATTGCTGACAACCGCCGCCGGCAGACCCAGCGATCGCTGGACAGTCTCGAAGCCGGCCCTACAGATGAGCATCCGTCGCTGGATCCTGATTTCATCAAATACACCGACGAAATGCTGCGTGAAGGCCATCTGAATTACCTTGCACTGACCGGCGAGATGGCTCGTACCACACTGTGGCGTGAAGATGGAGTTGTGCATTGCCCGGGGACAACTCAGGCTCGCAGTCAACTCGAAGGTGCGGGCGGAGCTTGTTCGCTGGTTGAGATCGACGCCAACGGCGAAGTTCGCATCACGTCGGTCGACACCAGTTGCGTTGACTGGAAGACGATTGAAGTCAACGTGCGTCCGCATACGACCCTGTCGGCCATGTTGCAGCAGATGAAAACCTGTCTGATGGAACTCAAGCCCGGGGCGGCCGACCGCATCTGGTCCGTCAACTGGGTCCTGCGAGGCGTTCTTCCGGCCTTGCAGGAGCTGACTCGCAACGACCTTGATGTCGCAGCCGCAGTCGAATTGGATGAGCTGCGTCATGCGGGACGAACGATTCGGCTGCTGCACGATATTCGTACTCTCCCGAACGGCTGGCCCGTGGGCGATCCGCCAACAAGTCTCGCGGATCAGTTTCAGACTTTCGTGACTCGATCGAAGCAGCTTTCAGATGAAGCTCTCCAATCTCTGATCGACGGTGATGAAGACCTGTCGGCAGGTTGGAAGCAGCGTTTGACTTCGCTGATGCCATCGGTCGATCCGGAACAGATTCTCGCCCGCATGCGGACTGATGGTGCGTCATGGTTTGCACCGAACTTCGGGATTGACGGCGTGTTTGCCGAGGGTGATCCGGACGATTCGTTTCTGGATGAGCCAGCAGCGGAAGACGCTGGCGAAGAAATCACCGACCTGACGGACGCGGAATCTCCTGAAGATGAGGACTCCGATGACTAATCAGGATAAGAATATTACTGGACGCGATGCAGTCTTGCAGAGGACTTCGGCATGAGGCTGACGGAAATCGATATCGACCGTTTTCGAATCTGGCGAAGTCTGCTGCTGCGCCTGGATCCGAAGGGCCTGAACGTCATCTACGGTCCAAACGAAGCCGGCAAGACAACGTTGATGCGGTTCATTCGCTCAACGCTGTACGGCTACGAACCGTTATCAACGGAGCCCGCGTGGCATCGGCCGGATGCTGAACAGCCATGGCGTGGTGCGTTACGATGTGAACACGGCGGTCGAACCTGGCGAATTCATCGGCGAGCGGAATTCGAAGGACGCGGCAAGCTTCGTTTATCCGGCGGCCCGGAAGGGATCGACAAAGAACAAGCCGTTTCCAATCTGTTGTCCGGAACCAGCGAAGAAGTTTACACCGACATCTTTGCGGTGGGTGTTCGTGAACTACAGCAGTTGGCGACGCTCGGCACGAATCAGGTGGCCGAGTATATCTACGGACTTTCTCTGGGACATCAGGGTCGGCAGATTCTGGATGCTCTTGGGGATGTGCGCGAACGTCGTGCCTTGATGTTCGGAGAGGACAATCGTTCGGGCAGGATTCCGCAACTTTTCGATCGCTATGCCAAACTCTCCGCCGGACGTAAGAACACCGGTGTTGCGCGAGATAAGCACGCCAAGCTGACGCGCCGCCGTCGTGAACTGACAACAGAGATTGATGAGTTGCAGCAGCGCGAAGATGCAATCCGCAACGAACTTCGCGGCCTGCGATTTCTGCAGACCTGCCATAAGCCATGGAAACGAATTCGTGAGTTGCAGGAAGAACTGGCGAAGCTGCCGGTCATCCCGACGAATCCAACAGAGGCTCTGAAACAGTTCGCGACGGCTGAGAAAGACTTCCAGGAAGCCAGCAGCCGACGCGACAAGCTGAATGAACAGTCGGCTCAGTTTCGAGGCCAGGCTGAACGCATCCAGATGGATCAGCAGTTCGATAAAGAACGCTATGCGATCCAAAGTCTGGTCGATCAGGCGGACTGGCTGCGACAGATTGAGGAACAGATTCGCACGGCTGAAGATCGCTCGTCTGAACTCCGGCGAGAACTCAATCATCAGCTCACACAGATGGGCCCCGGCTGGAGTATTGACCGCCTGAATGCTGTTGATACTTCTCCTGCCGCCCACAACAAATTGCTGGAAGCCGCAAGGAAGTATCATGATGCTCTGCAGCGACGCGGGAAACTGCGTCGCTGGAATCGCAGCATGACCAAACGCAGCCAGAAGGAGCTGGTCGAGCTGAATGCCCAGCTGGATGAAGTCGGCATGCCGGTGAATGAAGCCATCGAGATGGAGCAGGCTCGGCTGAAGGAACTTGAAAATCTTGGCCGCCTGCGACTTCAGGAAGAACAACTCGCGCTGAAAATCCAGACCGTGCGACGCGTAATTGATCGTGTGGATTTGAACGAATCAATTCCCGAGTGGGTCGACAAGACGATCACGACGATGGGCTGGATCGGGGCCGCGTTGTGTGTCTTCGGGATGGCGACGTTTTCTTTGGGCGGAGAGGCCCAGCGTTCACTGGGTGGAGCACTGGCCGCTGCAGCGTTTGGTTTTGCCGGCATCATGTGGTGGGGCGTGCGTAACGGCCTGCGAAACAATTTCGACGCGACCGTCGGAGTGAAGCTCGACGACATCGCTGACGAAGCGCGCCAGGCCGATCGCCAGCTGAGATTGCTGCAGGATCGTATCCAGAGGATGGCGATTGCAGATCGTTACAGTAAAAATCACGCAGAGAATGCGGATAACTGGAAATCATCAACGGCCGAAATGGTCGATCGCATCGGCGATTGCTCGCAACGCATTGCCGAGCTGGAAGTATTACAGAAAAAACAGATGCGAGCTGCCGCACGGCGGATGCGTCTGAAGATGCTGCGAGATCGCTTCCGGGGTGCTCAGCAGGATTTGAACGTCCAGCGACAGGAATGGTGTCGTTTGCTGACTCAGGTTGGCATGGATGAGACTATTCACGTCGAACAGGCCTTCGACTGGTGGCGCAAGATTCAGGATGTTCGTGAACTGCTGACACAATGGCGAAACTCCGCGCCGGAAGTTGAAGGCCTGCGTCGCATGTTTGAAGCGATGCGGTTGCGAGTGGAACAATTGGGTGGCCGACTGCCAAACGCCAGGAAGATGAACTTCGTGCGTCCCCTGGAGGTTCTTACCGCGTGGCAGTTGCAGTTGAAATCACACGAACGCGATCGATCGGAGAAGGAACGTCTTGTCAACGACGCCGATACTCGTCAGCGAGATGGAATTCATGCTCAGCACCAGATGGAAGCCGCTGAACTGCGCCGCAGCGCGATTCTGGCTCGATCCGGAGTGGCATCTCGAGAAGAGCTCGTTCGTCAGCAGGAAGTCGAAACTCGTCGAGTACAGCTTGAGAATCAACTCAAGAAAGCCAACGATGAACTGAGTGACGCTGCGTCGGCTGAGACCGAACTGGCGATCGTGGAAGATGATTTGTTTCGCTTCGATCCTCCCCGTGCGAAAGAAACCATCCAGATTCGCACGGCGGAACTGACAGAAGTCGAGCAGAAGTTGAATCGGAATCATGAAGAACTCGGCAGCCTGAAGCAGGAAATTCGGCTTCTGGAGTCTGGCCGGGATTCGCACGAAGAATTCTTCCGTAAGTCGCAGTTGGCGTCAGAAATCTACCGCGCGAGTGAGGAATGGTTCTCGCTGCAGATTGAGCACGAAGCCGTGATTCAGATCCGTCGGCGATTCGAGCAGGAGAATATCTCAGGCACGCTGATTACCGCGTCGCAATACATGCACCGCATGACATCCGGACGGTATCACCGCATTTGGGCTCCGCTGGGTGAAGACTATCTGTGTATTGATGATGAGTACGGCCAGACGTTTCGTGTCGAACAGCTCAGCGGGGGAACTCGTGAGCAATTGTTCCTCTCAATCCGCTTTGCTCTCGTAAGAGAATTCGCACGACGCGGCGTTGAGCTGCCGCTGGTGATGGACGACCTGTTCGTCAACTTCGACCAGGAACGTACCGAAGCCGCCGCTGATTGTCTTCTGGATGTTGCCAGGGATGGTCAGCAGGTTCTGTTCTTTACCTGCCACGAGCACATTGCACATCTGTTTCAGAAAAAGAATGTCGAGCCGCTCTGGCTGCCGGGGCACAAAGTGGCCTTTGACACCATGAAGCCAGACATCGAAGATCATTCTCAATCATCGTCCGGCGAAGCCGACACAAACAGTGCCGACTTCGTTGCGAACTCAGATGAACTGCTCGACGAACGCTTTGAAACATCCGCCGACGGAGATCCTGCCAGCGCGATCTGAGTACCCGCAAAGCCTAACGCTGAATGACTGCGCCCCGGGGTGCAGTCATCGCTGATGTTCCATGTGGGGCTTTGTCGCCCAAAAGGCGGCCCCGTGTGCGCGATACTCAGGATGGCGGCCGAGATTGTTCTGATACATGTCATGCCTACAGGTGGCGGCGAGTCGCGAATAGCTGTCCGGCAGGCTCGTGCCTGCCCACAACAATCCGCGACTGCCCCGAGTTCCCTGCGACAGCCCCGATTACAAATTGCGTTCCTGGTCGGCCTTATTCAAAGCCTTCAGGTAGGCATGAGCGGCCGCTTCAATGATGTCGGTACTGATGCTTTTGCCATGGTACTGGCGACCGTTCACATTGATTTTGACGCGAACTTCACCCTGAGCATCCTGACCTTCAGAAACGCTGCGGACGTCAAATTCTTCCAGCCGAGCCGGGAGTTCAACGATGCGTTCCATGGCTTTGAAGACTGCATCAATCGGGCCGTCGCCAATTGCCGCATCACAACGAACCGGAAAACCTTCGCACTGCAGTTCCAATGTGGCTGTCGGGATTGCAGACGATCCAGCCGATGTATGGAAGCTGACCAATCGCCAGCGATCCGCAGCATCGGACAGCCGATTCTCGATCAACGCAACAATGTCCGAGTCGTATACTTCCTTCTTCTTGTCAGCCAGAGCAATAAAGTCGTCGAACGCTTTCTGCAGTGCCTGATCGTCGAGGTTGAATCCTAACTGGACCACTCGATCACGAAACGCGTGGCGTCCGCTGTGTTTGCCGAGCACCAGATTCTGGCCCACATAGCCGACATCTTCCGGTCGCATGATTTCGTATGTGGATCGTTCCTGCAGCACGCCGTGCTGATGAATACCGGCTTCGTGAGCAAACGCGTTCTGACCCACGATCGCCTTGTTCCGCTGCACTTTCATGCCGGTAATTGTGGATACCAAATGACTGGTTGGATACAGCCGCTGAGTATTGATCTTCGTATGCACCCCGTAGTAATCCGCTCGGGTGCGAATTGCCATCACGATCTCTTCGAGCGCGGCGTTGCCAGCCCGTTCACCAAGACCGTTGATCGTGCATTCGATCTGTCGAGCACCAGCTTCCATCGCGGAGAGACTGTTGGCAACGGCCAATCCCAGGTCATCATGACAATGCGCGCTGATGATGGCCTTGTTGATGTTCGGCACGTTCTTCTTCAGATGCGAAATCACTTTGAAGTAGTGATTCGGTGTCGCATAGCCGACGGTGTCCGGGATGTTGACGGTCGTGGCTCCGGCGTCGATTGTTTTCTCAACAACTTCGCAGAGAAAATCGAGTTCCGTGCGAGCCGCATCTTCGGGCGAAAATTCAATGTCGTCGCAGAACTCTTTGGCTAGCTTCACCGAGCTGATTGCTCGCTCAATGATTTGTGCCTTATCCATCTTGAGTTTGAATTCGCGATGAATCGCACTCGTGGCGAGAAACACATGGATGCGGCGTTTCTCTGCCGAAACCAGTGCGGCCCTGGCCTTGGCGATATCGTCTTCACGACTGCGAGCCAGTGCACAGATCGTAGTCCGATCACCGAACCTCGCGGCAATCTGAGAGACGGCTTCAAAGTCGCCCGGAGAGGCAATCGGGAAGCCGGCTTCAATCACGTCGACACCCAGCTCTACCAGGGCTCGTGCAACTTCCAGCTTTTCCCGAGTATTCATGCTGCAGCCGGGAGACTGTTCGCCGTCGCGGAGAGTGGTGTCGAAGATGATGATCTGGTCGCCGGTCATGGGGCTTTCTCCGTGCGGAGGTCGTCAAAAGGAACAAAGCAGGAGTTTTGGTCTGAGCATTCAAACCGTCAACTCATGCCAACAAAAAAACCCTGAGGAAGTCCTCAGGGTTCGTAAAGTCTATCAGACTGCATGCGTACCTGAGGCGGGCTTCACGATGGAAGCAGTAGAAGGCTCAGGGTCAGCAGCAGGTTATTCATGGTTTCAATGATCGGCAAAGTGCCGTCTTTTCTAAACGATTCCAGTCAGTTCTTTAAGGCATTCCGCAGGAGTTTTCGTTTGCCGAATCTCCCCACGAAACAGACTTTTCACCCGATCGAGACGAGTTGTCTCGCACGCAGGTTACCGCGATCAACGGCAATCGTCAACAACTTTCGTGGATTCCTTGCGATCGGCCAGGTTGTATGCCAGTATGAACACCCCCACCGGAAACTGGCGAGCGAGCAGACACCACACTCCATATTGCCGCGAAGGACTAGATCTTGCCACCATCGCAGGAAAACTCACACGAGCGAATCCCGGTCGAGCACAATCCTTACGAGGCCTTTGATGCGGCCGGTAGCTTTCCGGTCGACTCCAGTACCGTGGCCAGCCGCACGCGATTCAAAGTCCTGGGAGTGCTCTGCCTGCTTTCGGGCATTCTTTATCTTGATCGCATCTGCATTTCGGCAGCCGTGGATTCGATCAAAACAGATCTCAGCATCACCAACACCGAAGCCAGCTATTTTCTGATGGCATTTCAACTGGCTTATGGCTTGTTTGAAATTCCTACAGGCCGCTGGGGCGATCGACTCGGCGCACGCCGCGTGTTGACTCGCATCTCAGTATGGTGGTCTGCCTTCACAGCCATCACCGGAGCCTGTACCGGCCTGTGGATGATGGTCGTGGTCCGATTTCTATTCGGAGCGGGCGAAGCAGGTGCGTTCCCCAATGTCGCTCGAGTCATGGCGCGATGGTTTCCGGATCATGAACGCGGTCGAGCTCAGGGTGTTCTGCTAGCCGCGTCACAAATCGGAGGAGCACTCGCTCCGTTTCTGGCAGCAGTCTTAATCCAATGGATCGGTTGGCGCTGGACGTTTGTCGCGTTTGGTTCTGTCGGCGGAGTTTGGGCCGCAGGATTCTATTCGTGGTTTCGAGATGACCCGGCCGAACATCAATCCGCGAACGCCGCTGAGGTTGCTCATATTGGTCGCGGCGCATCGGCCGGCAGCGTGCATTCCGCGATTCCCTGGAACCTCGTTTCTGTGAATCCCAGCATCTGGTTTCTCAGTTTGATCATGGCCTGCGCTTCATTCAACAGTTACATCTACTTCAACTGGTTTCCCAGTTATCTGAAGGAAGGTCGAGGTATCGGAGCCACCGAAGCCGGCGCGATGTCGTCAGTGGTTTTGGCTTGTTCCGCTGCGGGAACTCTGTGCGGAGGTTATCTGCTGGATCTGTTTGTGACCGGGAAGGGAGTTGGCCGAAAACGTATTCATGGTGGTGCGAGCTTCTTTCTGTCGTCCGTGTTGTTGGGCTGTGGCCTGATGTCTTCCAACGCCTGGCTGGCCGTGCTCTTCACCGGTGCGTCCTGTTTCGCAACTCAGGCCACTCAGTCTTTGTGGTGGTCCAATGCGATTGGCATCAGTGGAAAACATGTGGGTGCGTTGTTCGGGCTGATGAATTCCGTTGGCGTCTTCGGAGCTATGAGCTCCACGTATCTGGTTGGAGCCATCGCCGATTCGCTGGGCAGTCAGGGCTACACCGGCCGCGATCAATGGGATCCTATTTTTTATATCAACATGGGTGTTCTTTGCACGGCAGGCCTGCTGTGGTCGACGTTTATCTACAAGAATGTTGAGTCCGCGGAACCGCAAAACACAGTCTCTTAGGAACAGTCCCGGAGTAAGTTCCCTGAATCACAACCCGACGCGTCAGCGAGGGATCGGTGTCTTGCAGAAAAATCCCTCACTCACGTTTCGGGTTGTGATTTCTCACCTCAGTAAAAACCGGATGTTATTTCGGGACTGTTCCTTAATCAGCCGGAACGCGTTAGCGTCCGGTTCTCGCCGCAGAACCCGTTCAAAACAATCGGGGGCTGACGCCCAGCGGTGAGTGAAACGACTAAATCAACAGCCCGCAGAGGCAGGACGACTGTAGCAACCTCATGGTGTGACCATCAACACACAGTCCCAAATACGAACGAGTGAGCTTCCAATGTCAATCATCGATGTGCACAGTCATTTCTGGCAGTTTCCGGAACACTTCAATGACGACTTCCGCCAGCAGGGCAAGCGTGCAAAAGCCGGCGTGGAGCTCGATCTGACTGTCACGTTTGAAGACTATCAACGCACTTCGGTTCCGGATGTCCGCACGATCGTTTTCGGCGGCAAGTCGAAACTCAGCGGACTCTGGGTCGATGATCGATCGATCAGAGATTACGTCGCGCAGCATCCGGATCAGTTGCTGGGGTTTATGTCACTCGACCCAACTCAGGATGGCTGGGAACGTGAACTGCGCGAAGGACATCTGGAACTTGGGCTGCGTGGAATCAAGCTCATGCCGATGTACGCTGGTTTTCGTCCGGACGAGGAACGAATTGCGCCGCTGTGGGAGTATGCTCAGAAACATCAACTGCCGGTACTGCTCCATACCGGGACGACGTTTATTTCGCAGGCTCCGTTGGAATGCACTCTGCCTCGCCATCTTGATCCAGTTGCGACTCGCTATCCGGAAGTGCGGATGATTCTGGCTCATCTCGGTCATCCATATGAAGGCGAATGTGTTGCGGTGATTCGAAAGCACCAGCATGTTTACGCAGACTTATCAGCGCTGCATTATAGACCGTTTCAGCTTTACCACAGCCTCATGCTGGTTCAGGAATACGGAGTCTGGGACAAAGTTCTGTTCGGCACCGACTACCCATTTACGACCGTGTCCGCCACGATCGATGGACTGCGCAATCTGAACAACATGCTGGCTGGAACGGCTCTGCCACGATTGAATGAGGCTGCGATTGAACGGCTGATCTATCGCGACAGCCTGCCGCTGCTGGGGCTGAGCTGAACCGTACGGAATACAGAAACCCCGTCGGCTAAGCGACGGGGGTCCCGTAAGCTCGTCGCTCCGTCGAAGGGATTCTTTTGTTCGCAGCAGAACGCCGGATGGCTCGCGTCATTCCGCGATAAGGAGTCGCTTCATAATTCATAGGGGTTGCCTCTTGATGGCTACGAAGATCTCCGCTTAACGTAATCCACGAAGAGCGTCGTATGAAGTGATTCGTTGTTGTCAGGCGGCGAGGGGTGCGAGGTGATCTTTTAGGGACTGGTGATTCGCCGCGTCCGACGGATGCTGAACTGCCATCCTGAATGTTCTCCGGGCTCAGGAAGCCTGCACGGTTCGTAATGTCTACAACGACCTGGTCAGGACCGTGATATGGGTCATACCACCGTCCTGAAGCTGATGCAGATCATGTTTGAAAAGAGATTGGTCACTCGGGACGACTCACAGCGATCACACGTTTACAAAGCTCGTCAGCAGGAACAGACGCCTCAGCAGATGCTGGTAACTGATCTGCTGATTCGAGCCTTCGGCGGTTCAACGGAAAAGCGCGTCATGCAGACTCTATCGGCGAAGAAGGCTTCAAAGGAGGAACTGGCTGAAATTCGTCGGCTGCTGAACGAACTGGAAGGCGGTACGACAAGAGCCATTCCGTTGAAACTATCCTGAATGCTCACGTCACACACGAAATAACGGGGGCAATTCAATAGCGTTTCGTGAGTTGAAAAACGACAGCGGAAGTGGCTCGGGGCTCAGCGAACTTCGGACTCATTTCTGATGTGCGAAATCGAAAATCGTCACTGCTGCCAGTAATTCCGGTCCAGTGTGCGGTAGTTGATCGCTTCGGTTAAATGAACCGAACTAATCTCTTCACTATCTGCCAGATCGGCGATCGTACGACTAATTCGCAGAATCTTGTCGTGTGCTCGTGCTGACAGGCCCATTTCTTCCATGGCGTGCTTCAGAAGTCCCTCGGCATCCGACTCCAGACGGCAGAATCTTCGAATCTGAGGCGGCTTCATCTTGCCGTTCACACGAACCGATTCCTTTTTGAAACGAGCGTTCTGCCGCTTCCGTGCCCCGACAACGGCTTCTCGCATTGTTTCGCTGGAAGTGCCCTCGGACTTGTCCGACAACTCTCGAAACGGCACCGGCGGCACTTCGATGTGGATATCAATTCGGTCCAGCAACGGACCACTGATGCGACTGAGATAGCGTTCGATCGCCAGCGGTGCACAACTGCAATTGCGTTTCGGATCACCTCGAAAACCACACGGACACGGATTCATGGCCGCGACTAACATCACGTTCGCCGGAAACGTGACGCTGCCCATGGCTCGAGAAATCGTAACGTGCTGATCTTCCAGCGGCTGTCGCAGCACTTCGAGCGTTCGACGATTAAACTCGGGCAACTCGTCGAGAAATAAAACTCCATTATGAGATAAACTGATTTCACCCGGCTGAGGAATACTGCCACCTCCGACCAGTCCGGCTTCGCTGATCGTATGATGCGGTGCTCGAAACGGACGACGCAACAGCAACGGTTGCCCTGGCTCCAGTTGTGCGACAGCGCTGTAGATGCGAGTCGTCTCGAGACTTTCTTCGGGTTCGAGTTCCGGGAGGATCGTACACAGGCGTTGAGATAACAACGTCTTGCCGGTTCCGGGTGATCCAATCATCAACAGATGATGACAACCTGCCGCAGCCACCATGACCGCTCGCTTGGCCATCTCCTGACCTTTGACGTCAACATAGTCGATGTCATAAACCCCAAAGCTGCGTCGCGCGCTGTCCCAACTGAAGATGACGGGATCCAGAGGCAACAAGCCGGTCAGGAAGCCAACCGCTTCAGCCAGTGTTCCCACCGCAATGACGTCAATGCCCTCGACGACCGCCGCTTCCATTGCGTTCGCGGCCGGCACAACGATATGAGTCTGCCCGGAATCTCTGGCGGCCAGTGCCATAGACAGAACGCCTTTGACCGGGCGCAGACTGCCATCCAGAGCCAGTTCACCCACGTAAACAACTTTTCGTCCCGGTTCGATCTCGATCTGCCCGTCGGAAATCAAAAACCCCAGCGCAATAGGCAAATCCAGGGACGCTGCATCTTTGGGAAGATCGGCCGGCGACAGGTTGATCACAACTCGATCACTGGGACGACCGTAGCCGCTGTTGACGAGTGCTCGTTCGATCCGATGAATGCTCTCTTTGACCGCCGCTTCTGCCAGTCCGACCAAAATCACCTTGGGAATTGCACCGGGGGAAATATCGACTTCGACCTCGACAGGGCGAGCTTCAATTCCGAACAGAGTATACGTAGCGAGTCGAGACAGCATGGCTGAGGGGCTTCGGCGTAGTCGCGTTGGTTTGAGGGGATGAATCCACCACCCCAAAGTCTGACGACAGACTCAACCTGATGCAATCGAACGAGATGAGTATGAAACCTCCGGAGCTGTGGATTTCATCCTTACCCGAAGCGTGAGTTTTGAAGTTGCGCGTTTGGGACTATCCCAACCCGACGCGTCAGCGAGGAATTGTGTTTTTGCGTTTCGCCAGTGTTTCCGCAAATCCCTCGCTGACGCTTCGGGTTGTGATAAATCCCTCTGTTTTTGGAAGCTTGATCAACCGAAGGTATGAAATGCGCAACTTCAAAAAGCGTGAGCGAGGGATAACTCGTCGAAACCCTGTCGGACAAGAATGTCCAACCTACGTCCCCGAGGCTGACAACGCACAAGAGCCATGCCGCTCAGAATGTTCATGCCTTCAGAAGATAAACCCAAGGGCCCAAGAAAAGACGCAGTCGCCTGCGGCTTGCCGTTAAACATGATGGGCTACGGCCTGACGTCACACTGGAAGAAAAACACACTGAGCCGCGAAAACGGGTTAACGTCGTCGCGGCTCAGGGAAGACTTCAAGATCAAATCGCGGGTTACTTCCGTTTGCTGACGGTGTTCATCGCGGTTTTAGCAACAGCAAAACATTCGCGGATATCAGCCAGAGGATTTTTTTCGTTCTCTTCGTATTCAAGAGACAACGCTCCGTTCGCCGGGAAGCCAGCCAGCTGCAGTTCCGTGATCACTTCTTCGACGTTCAGGTGCCCCTTGCCAAGAATCACACCCTTCGTCTTGTCCTTCATTTCGGCGAAGTCCTTGAGGTGAATTCCGTACAGTCGGCCCTTCAACAGGCGAATGACTTCCGGAGCATTCTGACCGGAGCGGATATAATGCCCCAGATCCGCACACGCTCCGATTCGCTCGTCATGATTTTCGATCACACGCAGCACATCAATCGCTTTGTTGTAACGGTGCCCTGGACCGTGGTTGTGAATAGCAATTCGAATGTCGAATTCTTTGACCAGTTCATCGAGACTATCAAAGGAATCAAAATCCGGATCGGCCGAGATACACGGTGCACCGATCTTTTTGGCGAACTCAAAAGTCCTGCGATTCTCGGCGGCATCTTTAGTGAACCGATTCACTCCGTGACCGGAGATCGTCAGTCCAAGACTTTCCAGTTGTTTCTTCGTCGCTGCGATTTCTTCATCGCTCGAATTAATCGCCAGCATGCCGCTGTAGAACTCAACCTGCTCAAATCCCAGGTCTTTTGCGTGCTGCAGTGCTTCTTCACGCTTGTAACCTCTCAGCGAGTAAAGCTGAATGCCCAGCTTCGGCAACGTGGAATCTGTTGTGCTGGCCAGGCCCACTCGAGTGCCAAAAGCAACTCCGGCGGCGATCAGGGATGTTGTCTGAAGAAAACTGCGTCGAGTCTGAAAAGACACGGGATGCTCCACAAGAAGCCAGGGGAAGGAGAAAAAGGTCGGAGCGTGATTCTACGGAGCCCCGGCAGCTGCGACAAGCAGGCGGAAGCGAAGATGAGTTCGCACGCGAATTCAAAGCCTTCCCGTCTGCCTCGCGGTGGAAATCAGATTGACGTAAGCTGTTGCCCATGCCGGAGTACTCGGGCAGAACATTAACGTCGCGGGCCATGGGTGTCACAACAACTCCGCGTCGCCAGCCGACAATCGAGCAATGAATCAGGAGCCTCCAGGCCTGTGGCTGGGATCAACTGCATTTATTTATTGATGGCGATGCGTCTGTCTCGGAAGAGTTTTCTACTGTCTCCAAAACAATTCGTAATCCTGCGGCCGAGGCGTGGAGAAATTTCTACCTGTCACTTTCAGAGCTGCTGCGAAGGTATCCGCCAGCCAACGCACTGATGATGCTTCAGGATGACGCCTTATGGCCAACTCATTTTCCGGTCCGTGATTATCTGGAACAGATCCGCTGGCCGGACGATGATCGCTTTGTCGTCTCCCCATATTGTTGTGCAGACTATACGGAAGAGAAATCCGGATGGCATGAGTTCCGTGATACGTGGGTTTACGACGCGGTGGCATTGATCTTTTCCCGGACGGCGGAGGAGGAATTTCTGGCCGACCCGATCGTGATTGAACGTTGTCGTCACGACTGCAAGCCCTGGCGGACGTGACTCCTGGCTTGATCCGCGATTTACGCGAGTTGTCGCGGATGATCCTCAGCAGATCGCCGCTGCCGTGAAGGATCTGATTGATCGAGACCTGTGTCCGCACATGATTCGTTCTGAGACGTTGATTCTGATGGCCGAACATCGCCAGCGTCTGGTTGATATCGGCCAGCAGGTTTATGCGGCGCATAAGACCGACCGAGATTTCGCGCGAGACTTTTACGGTTCGCTCACCAACAAGCCTGGTGAGTGGTGTTTTCCGCAACAGGTGATGTCTCGCCGAAGAAGACTGATGCACCCGGAAGTGCGTTGACGCTTTTCCGGGTGCTCAATTCCATCTGCTGGCTGCGTCACATCAAGAAACGGCTACATCACCTCGGCGACCTGAATGCCCAGCAGCGACAGTCCTGTTCGTATCGCACGAGCCATCAAGTCGCAGAGAACAAGACGGCTGGTACGCAGTTCTTCGGACTCGGCGTCCTGAACCGAACATCGATCGTAAAACTTGCTGAACGA
Organism: Planctomycetales bacterium; assembly: GCA_026400835.1. Taxonomy (GTDB): domain Bacteria; phylum Planctomycetota; class Planctomycetia; order Planctomycetales; family Planctomycetaceae; genus SXXK01. The sequence continues at coordinate 27,992 of JAPLOA010000091.1, forward strand.
ATCCGCGGTTTCATACAGCCAGGTCGTCAGCAAATGAGGCCGATACTCCGACAACATACTGTCGACCGCGTTGCCGAACATCAGAAGTTGCATCACCAGACGACGCTCTTCCGGACAGGTCAGCAAGACGGCGGCACCGCTGGTGGCGACGGTGTTGCGATCCAGATTCAGCTTGCGAAAGATTCCACAGATACGAGCGTACGCGTACTGCATGTAAGCAGCCGTGTCGCCCGTTGTGGCCAGCATCTTGTCCCAGTCGAACACATAGTCGCTTTCGCGGTTATGATGCAGGTCGGCATACTTGATGCCACCGAGCCCGACGATCTCGGCCACTTGAGCCCTTTCGTCGCCCGACAGGATTGCTCCTTCGCGTCGCTTCTCATCGTTTTCATCGACGATACGTCGAGCCCGTGTAATGGCTTCGTCCAGCAGGCTTTCGAGACCAACCGTATCTCCGGAACGAGTCTTATACGGCTTTCCATCTTTGCCCATGACCGTACCGAACGACACATGCAGCAGCTTCAGATCCGAGATACCCCATAAAAGAGTTGTGGCGAAGAGTTGCTGAAAATGTTCTGCCTGCCGTTTGTCAACGACGTACAGTAATTCATTCGCGTGCAGTGTTTCTCTGCGATACTGAATTGTGGCAAGATCGGTTGTTGCATAAGTGAATGCTCCGTCCGATTTCTGCACGATGAAAGGAGCCGCATTGCCTTCGACGAAAACGCAGGTCGCCCCTTCACTTATTCGAGCCAACTGCTTTTCTTTGAGGCTCCGCACAACTCCGGCGAGCATCGGGTTGTAGTAGCTTTCGCCCAGAGTCAAATCAAACTCGATCCCCAGTCGCACATAGATCCGATTCAGGGCTTCCAGACAGGCGGGCAGGAACTGGCTCCAGAGAGAATTGTTCTCAGCATCGCCCGCGTGCAGTTTGGCCGTCTCTTCCCGCGCTTTGCGAGCGATCTCGGGATGAGCATTCGACATCGCCAGCAGGCTGGGATTTTGCTGCACGGAGCTGACGGTCTCTGTCGCAGATTTGAACGCTTCCTCCGCAGCCGTGAGTTGCTTCTTCAGGCTGTTCAACTGCTTCTTAATTTTGTCATCCGTTGCGGCTGCTTTCTCCTGTTGAGCCAGCAGGTTGCGAGCATCGCCAACAGCCTGCTCGGTGGCCGGGAGTTTGCTGACGGTGCCCTGATAGTCCGTCAATTGATTGACAAGCTTGTAAAGTCGAGCAAGCTCCGAGACGGCTTCGGTTTCAAAGGCCGTCTGATTTCGGAAGTGACGATATCCGTAGATGATCATTCCGAACTGTGTGCCCCAGTCACCAATATGGTTATCACTGGTCACCTTGTGTCCGGCAAATTTCAGTGTGCGACAGATCGCATCGCCAATCACGGTGCTTCGCAGATGACCGACATGCATCGGCTTGGCGACGTTGGGCGATGAGAAATCCACGATCACATGGCGAGGCGTTGTCGCCGGTTGAACTCCGAGACGATCGTCGCCGGCGATCTTTGTGACTTGCTCCGCGAGGAACGTATCTTTCAATCGCAGATTAATAAACCCGGGGCCAGCCACCTCAGGAAGCTCACAGAGATCATCAATCTGGAGCTGGCTCTTCACGGCTTCCGCGATTTCGCGCGGCGGCTTGCCAAGCTGCTTCGACAGCGACATCGCAAAGTTGGCCTGAAAGTCACCGAACTTCGCATCCTGTGCCGGACGAATCATGTCCAGAAATGGCGCAACGTCTGTCACGAGTGCAGAGAGGGGACCAACGAATCGGCTTCGAACGAGAGTCAGCAGGTTCATGAATTCAGAGCTTCAGATCAGCGCGTTGCGAACAACAGCAGGACAAGGAATTTTTTGGAATTGAAAAGCATGGGATGTTGATTAAAAGAATCTTCGCAACCCGAAGCGTCAGCGAGGCATTAACTGGCGAGTTTGTGCTGGTAAGGATTTCTCGCTCACGTTTCGGGTTATGATAGGCACAATCAATCGCTCCCGTTTCCCAGATTAGTGACAAAGGGAACTGTTACCACCCGCTGGACATATTGGCTTCGATGGTTTTTTGAGCTTCCGAAAGATCGCAACCAGTATCCAGCATGTAGAGCCGAATTGCGTGTAACTTGTCGCCAGAGGCACGGGCCAGGCAATCGCGAGCGACATCGCATGGACGCGTTTTGCCTTCAAGACCCAGCAGACGCTTGGAGATGACCCAGATATCTCGAGGGCGCTTCGTGATTCTCAATACTTTCTCTTCGGGGTAGTACTTTTGAGCCATATGCTCAGCCTGTTCAAGGCTGGTGGCCCAACCAATCATGATGTGGGCTTCAGTTTCGATTTCAAAAAGAGGCATCGCGGAGTCCCTGCGAATGGATGAAAGATCGCCTCGTGATGAAGCGATTGAATCTGCCAGTTGCCGGACGACGCCGTCGGATCGTCAGTGCCGAAGCACCTGTCGTCACCGCCGCAGAACACTCGCCTGTTCCCGCCAGCGTCCGTAGGATAGCAGTTCGGGGCAACATTTCGACAGACGGACGATTCCGCAAAATCTCAAAATCGTGCGGTCTTAGCTGCCTTGATCCGGGTTCAATCCGTAATTGGTCGAAAACAAAAAATCCTGTCTTCAGCACAAACGGAGAATCTCGATGAAGCCCATCAAGCTTGCAGCTTTTGTCCTGACACTGACCGTTCCGGCCCTGTCCATGGCTCAGCCGCCTGTAGGTGATCGTCCTGACGGTCCACCGCCGGAAGGGCGTCAGGAACGCCCGCGTGACGGAGGTCAGGACGGACGCCCACGCTTCCCAAACCCAGTGCTGGAAGCGATCGATGCCGATAAGAACGGCGAACTTTCGGCCGAAGAGATCGAGAATGCCGCGACTGCTCTGAAGTCTCTCGACAAGAACAGCGACGGCAAGCTTGATATGGTTGAGATGCGTCCCAACTTTGAAGGCATGGGACGCGGATTTGGCGGGCCTCCGGGGGGCGGCCCGGGATTTGGGGGAGGTCCCGGGTTTGGCGGTGGTCAGGGTGGCGGCGGAGCCGAAGACATGATGAATCGCCTGATCGCCATGGATGCCAACAAGAACGGAAAGCTCGAAAAGGATGAAGTTCCCGAGCGTATGCAGTCCATGTTCACTCGCGCTGACAAGAATGAAGACGGTGCAATTGACAAAGAAGAAATGACCGCGATGGCTCGCGAACGATCCGGCGGCCAGGGAGCTGGTTTCGGTGGTGGACAGGGAGGGTTCGGCGGCCGTGAGTTCCTGGCTCAGATGATGGAACGTGCCGATGCCGACAAAGACGGCAAGTTGAGCGGCGATGAGATCCCACTGTTTATGCGTGAACGTCTCGAGCAAACCGATACCAACAAAGACGGCGCACTGGACAAGGCCGAACTTGAAGCCGCAGCAGCTCGCATGAGCGAAGGTCGCGGACAGGGACGAGGCCGTGGCCAGCGTCCTCCCGTTGAAGGCGAGCCAAAGAGTGAAGAGAAGAAGTCCGAGTAAGCAGGAGGATTGATTTCTCCGTGGCCTTCGTTAACAGGCGAGCGGCAGGGCGTCAGCCCTCCGAGTACACCCTCACCCTTCGATTCATGCGATTCCGACTATCGTGTTTCCATGACACCTCGCTACATCGTGTTCCCGTTGGAGTTGACTCAGTGCATGGCACCGGGTACCCATCGTGTTCCTTACAAACAGGGGACAGCGGACCACATGCGATTCCGGCCCGAAGGGTCGACAATCTTCGCTTGGACTGCGGCAGCCTGCTGCCGCAGTCCAGGCGAAGCACGAATACAGTTATCGCCCGTTCGAATGGCTTGCGAACGAGGCATCAGGGCAGAAGATGTCAAATCTGAAACGTCAGATGCGGAGTCGTAAATTCTGTGACCCCGGCTTTCAGCTGAAAACTCCCCGCAGTCAGTTAGCCTTCAAGCCATTTTCTGCCACAGCATCGACCGTAGCGCGGCCGAGAAAGCTGAGCAGGGGAATAAACAGCGTTGTGCCACTGCCAATGTCGTCGGACAGAACGGAATCACTCACCTTCAAATGAGTGACCCCCACGCCGATGGGGCCTCGAGTGGAATCGAAGGGGATCCATTTTCCATCCACAAACGCTTCCGTCCACATGTGCGGCATAAATGCCGAAGGATTTGGTACGTAAATGAAGCCGACGGCAACTCGCGAAGGAATCCCCTGACAACGCATCAGCGCGCTTAGCAGGACGGCGTGCTCCGTGCAGTCACCGCGCATAGTCTTCAGAATCTCAGAAGCTGGCTGCATTGCGGTCGAAAACGGTGAAACTCGCACATGTTTCCAGACATATTGTGTAAGCCGTTTGCATTTATCGATGGGAACCGAAGTCGCTCCGGCCGCAATAATCCCCATTCGTTTCAGGTCTTCATTCTCCGTCGTCATCCAGCGAGAGGACGATGTATAGCCGGGATCAATGTACGGTTTGCGAGGATTGGTGATCGACTCCAGGTTTCCGGCCTCGGGTATGACAGGCCGCAGTAACGTAACCAGAAGTTCATTCGAAGCCACCTGTTCAACCGTCTGGAACTCGGACGTTGGCAGATCAATCTGTTCGGATTTTCCCACAGTCACTTTCAGGCTCAGAGACGGACTACGTTCGAGGTTTGTCAGAGTCCGCTTCACTGGCAGCACACTGCGAAACTGCAGATCAAGAGAATCCATGCTGTCCTGGCCGAGCGCATCGGCGGCGTCTGTTCGTTCCAGTCGCAGTGTTTGTCCAATAAGCGGCTGTTCAATGCGAATCGGCATCAGTTCGGAGTCGTAGTAAATCGACGACTTCATCCCGGGATTATTCGTAGGCCAATAGTCAAAACGCGTGACGGCGATCGTTGTGCCATCAGAAAGCTGCAGAGACTGTGTTTTCCCGCGTTCGATTTCTATGTCGACAATTGCGGCTGTTTCGGGAAAGAACACAGCGCTCGTCCAGAGTCGTTGAGTTCCGGTGGATGCAGCGGGTAACCAGGCCGGGAAAATCGCCGATCTCGGCTGGACGATGGCGTTTAGCATTTCCCGGCGAACCGATCCGCCAACATTCTCCGTCAATTCAAACGCAGACTTCTCCGCAAGCCATCGACCGGAACGTTCAATCGCCGCTCCATCGGCACCGGTGCGACGGAGAGACCAGCTGTGAAGAATTCCGTCGGCTGTCTCGATGGTTTCCAAATGAGCTGACACAGAGAGATCTGTCCCGAAGCGCCGAAGCTTCAGGCGAGTATCCCGGATGCGTCGAACGGAAGCGGAAGTATCAGCGGAACTGCGGGCAGGGCCATTTATCGGAGTGGTCGTCAGCGATTCGTAGCCCACGGCTTTACCATCGAATTCAATGCGGTACCAGTGCTGCTGATTCTGTGTGGCAGCTTTTTTCTCCAGCGCGCCCGGAGTTCCTGCGATTAATCGCGGTGTTTGGGCGCAAAGGCTGTCGGGGCTGCCGAACAGCCAGAGCAAAGTCATCAGGATGAATCCCCGTCGATGTTTCATGTTTAACAGTATCACAGATTTTTATGTCGGAAGCAGCAGCAGAATCTGCAACGAATTTGGCGATTATGCGGCTGCAATCGGGGGTCAACGGACACCTTGCCTGGGCGGCACAGTTTCTCCGGACGGCATGTTCGTGTTTAAAAATGGAGGCTTCCCTGCAAAATCGTCGTTTCGTCTAAATCCCGGCTCCCCATCGTTGGTTGAGTGCTAGGTTTCGGCAGACTGGCTGAACGCGTCAAAAAACTATTCTGCGCCGGAATCATGTCATGAGTTTTCTGAAGAACTTTCTGAAGTCCAATTACCGTGATGGCGAAGCGACCCATGGTGTCAGCAGCTTTCGCAATTTGTCGGAAGCGGAGCTGGATGCTCATATGAGTATCGCTCGTTACGGCGACTTCACGCTGACCGACGCAGTCAGGCCGTCTTATAACCTGGAAATCATTCCACGGACGGGCTTCCGTCATGAGTGGTATGTGGATCAGGATTCCGGAGCACGCATTCCTGTCCTGATGTCTTCTGTGACTCGCGAAAAGCTGTTCGACACGTTTCTGTCACTGCTTGATCCGCTGGGTGAAACAGTCGACGTCGTTCTGGAAACCAGTCACGACAAAAACAACGGGCAGCATACAGATCTGTACCGAGAGCAAATTGATATGCCGGTGCTGCAAAGCATTCTCTATGACTTTGAAGACCTGCTGATGGACGACGGGTGTTGTGGCATTGCCATTCTGAATCCACGAAAGCCAATGGAAGTTCAGCTCGACGAACACAAACTTTTGTTTGTGTATGGTCGCGAGAACGGTGACTACGAGCGAGCTTTCAAAGATAATCAGATCGCACGAATTGAAGACCTGCGATTTGTGACCGAAGCCGAACATGTGCATTCTTCAAGTGACGAATTCCAACAGCGGTTTGAACAATTGTGTTACCAGCTGGGTATTGAGAACTGATCGTCGCTGTTTCCAGGTTTTATGACCAGTGAATGGGAGGTTCAGATGAAGTGGTCCCCCCCACGCATCGAACACTGCCGTTGGCCTCAGGGCCGTATGAATTTCCAACGACAGTTTCTGCTGCTGACCCTTTCCGCGGGAGCCATAAATGGCTGCGCGTCCATACCGGCGATGAGCCCCGCGAACAGCGATGTCGCTACCGCCGCCAGCTCTGCACCGCCGGAGTTTGACGTCATTCCGCCGACTGTTGCTCAGAGCCCGGGTGTTCCTCAGACCCCGGCAGTTGCTGCAACTCCCGAACAGAAGCCAGCAACTTCGAGAAGTCTCACGGCCCCGCTTCCCGTAGATCAGGGTTCTCGCGTTGCCAAAGAGATGCCCGCAGAAGCTCCGGCGGTCGCTTCGACCACTCCGAAGACTTCAAACGCTCCAACAACGTCAAGCACCCCGGCAACTTCAGATACTCCAACAAGTCCGGCTGAGACCAAACCTGTCCAAGCTGAAGTGAAGACTACGGAGCCGCAAAAATCCGGCAGTGAACCGTCGAAGCCTGTCAATGATACAGCTCGTGTGGCCCTGAACGAACCCGCGAAAGATTCCGCATCAGCGACTGCACCAGTCATGCAGAAGCCGGCGACTCCGGAACCAGCAAAGACTGCTCCAAAAACTCCCTCTGGTGTGCTCGTCAGTCCGCCCAGGCCATTTGCCTGGGAGGGAACGGGAAAGAGTACTGGCCAGCGTGCGTTTCAGATCGCATCGCCCGGCGAAGACGGGTATCGAACTTTGGTTGTCGGCAGCGTGGGCGGAAACGATCCGCTGGCTCTTGAACTGGTCGATCGACTGGCTCGGCGACTGCACGACGACAGTGTGATCCTTGGTGGTTACGACTGTACGATCATCCGAACACTGAATCCGGACGGTGAGGCGACTCAGCGCTTTCTGAACCAGAAGGGTGAATATATCAATGCGATGTTTCCGAAGCCCGGCGACAAATCGAATGCGAGCCCTGTGGCGGAAGTGGACTTCTTTCTGAAGCAGCTTCAAAAAGTGCAGCCGCAACGAGTTGTCCATGTGCGTACCGTGCCGGGTAAATCCGGAATTGTCGCTGCGAGTCAAAGTTGTGAGTCCGTCGGCAAGGAAGTTGCCGAGTGGCTCAACTTCAAACTGATCAGCCTGCCCGGGCAAAAGACGTCTGAAGGGTCGCTGGAGAGATACGTTTCAACCTCCGGAAGTTCAGACATGCTGACAATTGGGATTCCCGATTCGACGCCACGCGGCGAGCTTTGGGATCTTTACGGCGACACGTTGATGAATCTACTTCTGCGAGACGACATGGCGACTCGTGAACTGGCCCGTCAACAGCCTCAGCCTGCGTCCGCGGACCGCCGTAATCAAAGTCCCTGATCGCCCCTTTGAGCCCGAATCGCTAGTTTTGAAGTTGCGCGTTTCGGCGCTGAGGTTGTTCACATGCGGAGAAACACTGGGATTTATCACAACCCGAAGCGTCAGTTTTGAAGTTGCGAGTTTCGACGCTTTGGTTTGTGCAGCCTGCAAAAGCATTGGGAATTATCACAACCCGAAGCGTCAGCGAGGGATTTACGCAAACACTGCGTAAAACGCAAAAACACAATCCCTCGCTCACGCAGCGGGTTGGGTTGGGCACAAATGCGCAACTTCAAAAAGCGCCAGCCGTCTGTAGATTCAGTTCGTAGCGTTGACTTCAGTCGACATCGCTGCTGGTCAAGTGCGTAGCGTCGACTTCAGTCGACGGGGCAGCTGAGTGTGACGCGTGATGCTGGCTGAAGCCAGCACTACGTCACGCCAAACGGCACGAGTTCAAACCCCGACAGCATTGCTGCCTATTGAATTGTTTAACGGCAAGCCGCTGGATCGGTGCAACTCAGAACGATTCTGGCACCCATTTCAGGGTGCAATCGCAGGATTCGACGCGAACCGGTGGTGGCGCTGCGCTGACCACCGGCTACCGTCTTAAACCACTTCGCGGTGAATCGCAGCCTTCAACGTTTCCGTACAGGCTTGTGTACTTGATTTCGCGCAGAGCCGCAAAAAACGAGTCTGCCGTTCGCCTGAGCCAACATCCGGAGAAAAAGAGCCGGAAGAGTTTGAATGCCGACGTTTATACAGTTCTGAGAACCCTGGAAACAAGTCCGTCAGAACTCCATACTGGCGATGTTTTCCCGTGGTTTGCAGGTCTGAAGAGGATTCAGTCCAATCCTGTGAACATTCCGGGAGAAAATTTCTTAACCTGGGCGTCATTAACTCACGGAGACTCGCCTGAGTTCCACTCGCTCGAAGGTCGCTGGTGTACTAGACTTCCGAGGCGGCGGTATGCAGGTTTCCGGATCGGAAGCCAGCATTCTGCTGGAAGAAGTAAGCCTCTAATACTCGAACACTGAGTTCTCGCTATGTCGTTGCCAACGTGTCCATCCTGCGGCCAGTCTGTCCTTGAAGACAACCCGGTGGATTGCCCGTTTTGTGGGGCCGCAATGGATGGTTCGCGAGGAGCCAAGAACACTCCTCGCCCTAAAGCAGGCCCTGTGGTGAACCGCCCGGGTGCTCGGAAGATTCCCGAAAAGCCTGCAACGCCCGCTGCTCCCGTGGCCGAGTCGGCAACGCCTGCACCGGAAGCTCCCAAGCCGGCTGCTCGACCGGCCGGTGGTCCGCGCGGCAGCAGGCCGGTCGTCGATGAAGATGATCCGTTTGGCGTTGGGATGAGCAGTGCGGCGTCTCAAGCGATACAGGCCACGGCAAAACCAGAAAAGGGACGGCTGCTGAAAGTTGTTTGCCCGATGTGTGAGCAGGTCGGGTTCGTGCCGAAAAATGCGGTCGGCAAATCCGTGAAGTGCGCGAATGAAAAGTGCATGGTGCCGATCTTTACGGCTCACGATCCCAGTGAGCAGGCAACGGATCGCAAGCCGGTTCGAATGTCCGACGAGGCCGAAGCTGCTCGTCGTGCTGCCGATGCTGCGAAGCCCAAAAAACGAAATCCAATGATCGTCTACGGCATCGTGGGCGGGATCCTGCTGTTACTCACATTGGCGTTGATACCGCTGTTGAACAAGCCACCGGATCCCAGTGGTCTCGACAAGCCCGTAGTGATCAAAGATTTTGGTCCAACGGACGATGAGATTGAACAAGAGAATTTGGAGAAAAAAAAGAAAGCGCAGGCAGCTCTTGATGCCGTGAATCCTCACATCGAAGTAGAAGCTCACGCCGGCCGCATGATCGGGATGGCCCGATTGCAGAATCTTCGGGACAAAGCGTGGGCTCGGAAGATGACCGGCGACGTCTTTCTGCGACTCAATCAGACAGCCAAAGGCGCTCAGGAGTTTAATCAGAGTGTGGTGATCGAGGGCGGCCGCGGTTATTACCGCATCGAACCTTATCTGACTCGATATTGGCGTGCGATTGCTGCAGGCGATACGGACACTGCTGCCAAAACATTGGCGGATGCTCTGGGCGAAACCAAAACACTTCCTCGAACAGGCAAGCTTGGGCTGGAGGCCGCCATGGGGCTTGCGTCGGTCATGGTGAATGCCGGTCGACTCCAGGACGCAGTCGCTGTCATCGCGGCTCGACAACTGGACACAACAATTGCCGACAATCGAGATGCCATTGCTTCGACAACGTGGTCCTTCACTTCCAGTCATAGTCGAGACGCCAGCACTGCAGGTCCGATGGTGCTCGATGCGTTGCTTTGGATCAACCCACTGCATACCGGAGTCGCGATTGATCTGGGGCTTCATGATCGCTGGGAGGCCGCCATTGCCTGGTCGAAGACAACGCAGGATCCTCGCACATTGACCGACGCCCTTGTCGCACTCACGGAGATTGCTGCCGCACGGACGGCCGCATCGGAGACGTTCGCTCAGATTGAAGTGGCTGTTGAAGGGAGTGATGCTGTCAGTGTACTCCGCGTCAAAGCTGCGGTTGCTGCGGCGACAAAAGATGTGGCTCGTTTCGATTCCTGTATGACTCTGATGGGACAGATGCCAGTGTCTCCGGCAGCAGTCCTGCCAGCGTCATCCGTCCTCGTGCAGGATGACGTACCGGATCGAAGCTCCATTATTTACACGGCTTTATCGGTGTCTGAAGTACTTCGAGCTGCTGTCGCCAGCGGAAAGAAAGAACAAGCCGCAACTGTTATCACTCGGCTGTCAGCAGAGTTGTCCGCGATTGCTCCGTCAACGACTCAAGTGCGAAGACCGATTAATCAGATGGCCGCCAATGAGGGAGGATTCAAGAAGCAACTGGCCGCAGAATTACGAGTTCCCGAGGACACTCAATTCGCCTCCATGTATCGCAACTATCGCAAACATATCGAACAGTATGCCAGGATCGCTGAAGACAGGCGACTGCTTGAAACCATTTTGCTGGCTCGTGTCATTCGCGCTGGTGGAATCGTCGAACTTCAGCAGGCCATGAACGCATCGCCCGAGCTGAAACAGGAAATCCTGCTGGATGAACTGAGCGGATTCCTCGCGATTACAGCACGACGATTTGGTCGCGATTTTCCAGAAGTCTTGACGCCTGATGCATCACTACGTCAGGGGCGAGCACTCTTCGGCAATGCGGAATTGATCGTCCCCATCGCCGCCGCTGCAGATCGTGCGTGGGCGACGAAGGATAATGATCTCGCGTCCGGACTGCGATTACTGGAATCTATTGTCACCGATCTGCCAGGCCTTCGTCAGGCTTTGGCCTGCGAACTGGTGGAAGCGACGGCATTGACAGCAAAAGATCCGGCAGTCGTGCTGACAGCGATTTCGAAAATGCAGAACATCCTTTGGCGAGAAGAATGTTACGTCGTGGCTGGCCGAGCCTTTGCGGATCGAAAGCTGGATAAGAAGGCTGACGAATGGATGGCTGTTAACAAGCTGCCGCCTTTGGAGCAGATTTGCTTGCTCTATGGAGCGTCTTTAGGCATTCTCGAGCGACCAGTTCCCGTCGCTGATGCTCCTGCCGGAACTGATGCGAAGAAGGCAACGGATACGAAGAAGTAGGTGATTCGACACCAACCAGAATCGGTGGCGAAGGTTAGAATGCCTCGCTTTGATTTTTTGAAGTTGCGATGTTCAGGATTGGGTGAGATCAGCGGGGCGAAAACACAGGGATTTTTTATGACTCGACGCGTCAGCGAGGGATTTGCACAGACCCTTGTCCAACGCGACTGCTCAATCCCTCACTGACGTTTCGGATTGCGATGGACGCAAACTCGCTACTTCAAAACTTTGACCAGGGGTTAGTATCACCTTTACCAGAGAAGCACGACTAAGGAATCCCGCGAACAATCTCCGGGCCAATGAGCTTTGTGAGCCAGATGGGGAGTTTCTGCCAAACGGCAATGACCTTGTCGAACTTGCCACTGCTGGGGCGGACATCACCGATGTCGCCTTTCCGCAGACAGTACTGCCAGACGGCTGGATAAGCTTCTGCACCCCACTGTTGCTTAAACTTGAATGTTCCGCTGTCGACAGAACTGCGACCGAAGTCGAATGCTTTCTGTCCACGTTCCACGCTGCGTTTCAGGCAGTGCCAATACATCAGCATATTGCAGGCGGTGTAATTGAACTCCCGCAGTGAACTCGCACTGGGGATCAAAGTCACCTCGGGGCCGTGCAGCAGAAATCCCGATGCAATCGGACGACCATTCGTCATTACCGTACAAATCTCCGCACTGTCTCCAAACTGATTCAGCATCTCCTCAAACAGACGCTTTGAAAACGGCGGCGTTCCCAGGTCACGCATGTTCTGGCAGAAGACTTCATAGAAGTTCTTCAACTGATCCTTGTGACCAAACTGCACGGACAGTGATGAATCATTAAGCGGCTTCCTGACCTGACTCCGCAGCTTCGACTTCAATCCTGTCCACAGTTGTTCGGTGGTCTCAGGCAGTTCCAGCCGCATATGGACCTTCTCGGTATTTGTCGAATTCAGACGCGGGTGCTCGCTGCGGCTTTCATGTCTGACTTCCAGATGTTTGACGTTGAGTGAATCCGCCAGCGTCACGGCTTTGTCAATCAGCTGACTGGCAATCTGAGCCGAATCCGCAAGTACACCGCCCGTATTCAGATAAGGCTGGCTGACCAGAAAACTTCCGAAAACCGGGCCTGTAATGTGCATCAGAGGCAGGACACCGACGATGCGTCGATCCTGCTCAGCCCAAAGAAACTGCGGCCGATGGCGCAGACCTTTTGCGAACACCGTGGCCCACTCAGTCTGCAAATGAAACCCATCGTATCCCCATTTGCAGAGATACTCGTTCCATCCGGACGGAGAGTTGGTCTCGTGGTGAACCAGAACGGATGTTGTCGTTGGGGCTGAACTCATTGAGGCCAGATCCTGATTGGCGATGCCGGTAATCGTGTGTGTCATCATGGTTTTTCACAACCCGAAACGTCAGTGAGAGATCAACAGGCCTGTACGATGCAAACAACATCCCTCGCTGACGCTTTTTGAAGTTGCGCATTTGCGTCTATCCCAACCCGCTGCGTGAGCGAGGGATTGTGTTTTAGCGTTTTAGGCAGTGTTTCCGTAAATCCCTCGCTGACGCTTCGGGTTGTGATAAATCCCAGTTTTTCTCCGCAAGTGAACAACCTCAGCGCCGAAACTCGCAACTTCAAAACTGACGCTTCGGGTTATGATTGAATCAACGGACGGCCTGAGGCAGGGTGTTGAATGATTCAGTCAACCTCTGACACATCCCGCCCGAATATTGTTTTACAAATTATTACCGAGCACCAGACACGACACTTTCTGAGATATCTGCAGATGAATCTGAGAGCTCTGCTTCGGCACTTGCCTGAAGTGCATTCTCAGAAATCCTCGCCGCCAGATCTTTTGAAAGCTGGCGATAGACGTCCACGATTTTCGACATACGGCGATCGAAGCAGAATCGTTCTTCAATCGTCCGGCGCCCCGCTTTCGCCAGTTCAATTCTCTGAGTGTCAGAGAGCACGCATTTTTGGATGGCTCGATACAGTGCGTTTTCATCGTCGGTCGGAACAACAAGACCATTCTGTTCGTGTTGAACCAGCTTGGGAATGCCATTGCAATTGGTTGTGACAACAACACGTTCAGACGCCATCGCTTCGAGAACAACGTTCGGCAAACCCTCTCGCAGGCTGCTCAGGACAAACAAGTCGATGGCACGATAAAGATCTCGCGGATCATTCATAAAGCCGGCCAGACGCACGTGATCCTGTAGTTCCAGTTCATTAATCTGGCGCTGAAGCTGTTCTCGCAGATGTCCTTCACCGGCAATGATCAGACCGATCGGATGGCCATCAATGATCAGTCTGGAGACCGCATTGATCAGATGATGAAAACCTTTCTCTTCAGATAACCGCCCGACAGCTCCGATGAGAATTCGCTGGGAATCAAAGCCGAATCGAGCCTTATCCCGCAATGTTGGCGGCGCCGTCGTATAATCATCCAGCACGATCGCATTATCGATCTGATGCAGCCTCTTTTCTCGAATCCCTGACGCACGGCAACTGTCATACAGATCCTGCGATACGCAGATGATCTGTTGGTAAAGCTTCATGCTCAGACGATCAATCTTGTAGTACAGCGGTGTTCGCGATGTGAAGCGCACCCAGCCGTGAGCCGTTGTGACCAGGTGCATCCGATGAAACATGCGGACGATCAGTCCAATCGCGTTGCTCTTGTAATCGTGCCCATGCCACACCGTCACATTGCGTTCTTTGCAGATGCGAATGCACTGTTGAATTACACGCCAGTCTGTTGGACCATGGTCGTCAATACCGATGATCTCCGCGCCACTGGCCGCCGCTTTGCGTTCCAGAGTTGCAAAGCCCGGATCTCCGGGAGGTCGCATAAACAGGCATGCACAGTCGATCCCGTACTGCTGCAGGTAGCGAGGCGAATTCAGGATCGTCTTCTCCGGGCCGCCGCCGACTCCGGTCACGACTCGTGTATGAAGAACAAATGGTGCGTTCATAAGATTCTCTGTCTCTGACTCAGGCGTGGACTCTTCGTCACAATAGATTCACTACCGCTGTGATCGAACAGTGTGACTTCCCGACGATGTGGGTGGTTTGAAGGCAATCACAGGTGGATCAGGCAAAGCGAGCCGACTCTGAATTCGCTCACTCTTCAGAAGATGCTCAAAGCGATCAGCCTTGCTCTTCCAGCTTTCCTGATGCAGGCGACAGCGCGCTAACGCCTGAGCCGGAGAGATTCCCGAGTAGACTCGATTTCGCACGATCTGACTGAATTCCGCAGGCGTTTCCGCCGCATCAAGACAGTCGGCCCAGACATCCGTCGAAGGCAGGCGTTTGACGACCACGGATTTTCCTGTCGCCAGATACTCCTTGAGCTTCAAAGGCTGCATCGCCCGAGTCACAGGTAAATCGGCATAAGGCATAATCAGCACGCTGGCCTGCTCCGCGATTGCAGGTAAAGCAGACAGTGGCTGTGCGGGAAGAACTCGCACGTTTGAAAGAGTCAGCAAGGCAGGATCGGGATCCTGTTGCGGTCCAATCAGAACAATTGTTCCCTCAATCAGATCTTTGGACAGTTGAATCAGCGACGGTGAATCCATACGGCGATCGATGACACCCCAGAACACGATCAAAGGACCAGCAATCCCATCGACGGCAGTCGGCGCAGTTGCCAGCACTTCAGCCGCACTGATGCTGGCTGCCGCCGATGTCCCCTGAACAGACCTGGCGTTCCGGCCACTGCTGATGATGGCAGTCTCAGTCTCTTCCATAACAACCGACAGCGAAGTCAGACGACTGCCTGCCGCCGTCCGCAGATGCAGACGAGAACTTTCAAAGCGACGGGCAACAGATTCCGGACGAACGATAATGCTCCGCTGACTATTCCAGAAATCAACGTCGACGCCATGAGTCAGCAGTGATGATGATCTTCCATGAGACGCAATCATCGACTGCAATGTTTCACTGACAGCGACAAGACTATCAGCCTGCTGGATCATGTCATGATCCATCCGTCGCAGAGTATTACCGTCCAGACCCGGCCACTGAGCAAAGTCATCGACGCAATAATACACCCAACGATCCACGGACAGCGTATCCGGCAGATCGGCAGTAATCGGCAGCGTTGTCACGGCGACGACTGGCTTCGGTAGTTTTGCGATCAGAGGACTCAGTTGCCGTGTGAGCAGCCAGCGATTCAGACGTCGATCCCGGTCGCTGGAGAACCATGGCCACATTTTTGGGTTCACAACCTGCAGATTGTTGTGAATCGGAGATTCCTGTTCTCTCTGGACCGCCGCACCGGATCGTTGAGCTCTTCTGCTGAACAACCGCGTCAGCCCCGTTGAGCCCCATTGACGCATCTTCTCCGCAACTCGCCGTGCTGTCTGCCTGTCAAGGCGCGGCGCACGAGTACCGATGGTGTTAACCCAGAGCACTGGGTATCGATCCAGCAAATTGCGAGTCAAATGCTGACAGGAGGACGGATGCCGTCCCCAGTCGTCTGAGAAGACCAGCAATGATCCAATCTTCTCTGTCGGAGGACACTCGGTAATCATGAGTGAGCTCCCGTCTTCATGCGTTTCGTCATGGCAGCCTTCATCGGCTTTTCTTTCGGATGACGGTCTGTCGTCTCAAGGATGTCGTTATATACGTCGCGGTAGCTGTTCAGCATCCCTTGCAGTGAAAACTTCTCCTGAGCTCGACCTGCAGCCACGTCAGCCATTTGAAATCTCAAAGCAGGACTCTGATAAAGTTCAATCAACGAATTGGCCAATGACGACGCATCTCCGGAAGGAGCCAGCATCCCACTGACGCCATGTTCAATCAGTTCCGGAAGTCCTCCGACCGCAGTGGAAACCACAGGACGACGCGCGGCCATAGCTTCAATGACCGTGAGCGGAATGCCTTCACTGATGCTGGACATCAGAAACACGTCAGAGGCAGACAGCAGGTCAGCGATGTCTTTGCGAGTTCCCGCGAGCGTAACGGTCTGCTCCAGGCCGCGTTCCCGGATTGTTTGTTCAATGGCCGTTCGCTGATCACCATCGCCGGCGAGCAGCAGTCGCAGTCCAGGAATCTTATTGCGAGCCTCATCGACAGCTTTTAATGCCGTCTGATGATCTTTCAACTGGTGCAATCTTGCGACCAGAACAGCCACGAAGTCGGTCGGCAAGTAACCAAACTCTTCACGAATCCGTTCCCGTGCGCCAGCCGAAGGCTTACTCAAAGCCTTCAGATCAACACCGTTGTAAATCACCTCGACGCGTGATTCCGGAAGGCCTTCGTTGTCGATCAGTGCCTGACGAACAGCCTTACCGCAACCAACCAGTCTGTCATGGCGTTTCAGCAGCAGACGACTGACGATGGCTCGCTTGCGACTGGGAGTGTCCGGAAAATGACGACCATGTTCAGTAAACACGACCGGCCGCCGACCTGTCAATCCCCGGCTCAGCATCGCCTGAAAAAACGGTGTGCATTGGTGAGCGTGCAGGATCACCGCGCCTTCGCGATCAGCAAACTGTCGCAGACGCGCTGCACATCCTCGATCAATCCCGGGCTGCCGATGGAGATGTTCAACAATGAATCCGTCTTCCTGAAGTCGCGTCCCGATTTCACCGATCTCGTCCAATACCGCCACAATGCAGCGGAATTCTTTCTGCATGCGGCGAATCATCTGATCCACCAGAACCTCCGCGCCGCCAACTCCCAGCGCGTGGATGACGTGACAGATCGTGGGGCGATCATCAATCGGAATGACTCGAAGTTGTCTAGGGGCTGCCTGAATCATGGTTGATAAGTCGGGTTGAAAGGTTCCGGTCAGATGTTAGAAGTGATATGGAAGAATCAGAGTTGTCGCCGTAATGCCTGCCAGGCCTTCCAGACTCTTGCCGGCTGAACAGCTTTCAGAGCGGCTCGTGCCAATTGAGCGGGCGACTTCAGCAGTGTTTTCACTCGCTGTTTCTGAGGTATGAACATGGACCATACCGTGGATTCATAGCGAGCCGAGCAAGCGGGAATCAAATTCGGTTCGCAGTAGCTGTGAAAGACTTCTCGATGCCCTTCCGTCATGACGATGGACAGACAGCGAGCTGTCAAAGAGGCATCGCCGAAGGCCGCGAAATCCCGCCACGCAGCATCATTGATCTGGTCGGCTTTCATTCGCATCGCCAGAGCCTGCCCGGCATCATCTTCGCAGGAGGCTGCAATCCGCAGGACGTTGGCTTTCCGAAAGTCCTGAGCGGCCCAGGCTTCGGTTGGATACTGCAATTCTTCAGGATGTTCCAGCGTTCTTCGTTCGTAAAGTGCCATCCAGCGACCGTAAGTCTTCATGACATCACGGGCATAGCTGTACATGGCATCGAACAATTCCGCATCGCGTTTTGCGATCAGATATCGTCCAAGCGCGTTCAGAAACACCGTGTAAGACCAATGACCTTCCGCATCCAGCAGGTGCAGGTCGTCCGGCTTCTGCTGAGGATGAGCACAGCGGCGAATCAGTTCTTCCAGCTTGCTGATATATCGGTCTGAATATGTCAGCAGCCACGCATCCAGCAAGGCATTGATCGAATTCCCCGCACCTCGACCAGGGCCATGAAAGTCTTCGAAAACAGTCGCTGAAGCCGCGCCTGTCGGGCCGTCATCCAGCAGACCGAAGATGGTGTTGCGACCATCGTCCATCTGAATCACCCAGTCGGCCAGCGACAGCACGCTTTCACGAGCCTCAACGTTGCCGGTCAGAAAATAGTAGTGCAGCAGACCGGTTGTGTAGTTGTGCTCACAGCCTGGACCACCGCCATAAGCATGGCCAGGTTTCTGATTGCGTCTTGAGTAAGTACGATGAGTACTCAATCGCGCGTCGACGTAATGATCTGTGTGCCAGAACAATCCGCCATTGAACGCAGCTCTGTCTTCATTGGTGTGATAGATGTCGATATCGATCACATGCCGAGCCAGCGGATCCAACAGGTCGAACCATTTCAGGTCGCCCGTCGTGGCCAGTTGCAGAGTCGCCCCGAAGATCATGTCGAACTGATTATTGTAGTGCGAAACAATCGTGTTCGAACCGGCATAATGAGTCTGTTCATGATCCGCCGGGATATCTCCAAAATTTCGCCAGCCATACTCATCAATCGAAGCCCGGCGAGCATCAAGGTTGAATCGTCCAGCAGTCGCGCGGTCGAGATAACCAGCGAAACGCCCCACGACGGTGCCCGCTGACAGCTCTGAATTCAGAGTGCCTTGCGAGTTCAGCTCCGAAGAAATTACTTCCCCCGGGAACCACGAAATCGCATGCGTCGTTCGGACAGAAGTCGGCGACTGGATCAGTCGTGGAACATCAAAGGCCCAGTCGAGATGGTCAACGTCTGAATTGTTCTGTTGAGTCGAAATCCAAAACGAGCGAGTCTTCTGTTCGCCACCCTGAAGTTCGTGAGTCAGACCCTGCAATGCTGGAAACAAACCGACTTCAAGGCTGCCCATTGCGGCCGCGACGCTGCCGGGAAACTGTTGCCAGAATTCCGGAACAGCAATGGCCATCGTCGAGCCATCACCTTCGATCAGCAATGTTGGTTCCGCCTGATATCCTCGCAGAACTCCCGATTCACAGCTGGCTTCAAACCCACGCGAACGCACCGCGTTGGTTTCATCAGCCGACAGATGATTCGTGCTGCTCCAGTGTTTCTCCCCACTGCCGAATTGTCGAATAAAGACCTCAGACATAGTCGCTCGCACGTCACTGTCGCGGCGAGCTTTCCAGTAAGTTCCGGCGTTCGCCGGGATCTCGTCGCTGTGCAGTGACAATTCCAGACTGCGAAACAGGAACGAGCCTGAATCTCCGAGATCCCAAAGCCCGCCCTTGTGAGCTGCTCGACGAGTATTCCGGATTCGAGTTTCCACCTGCAAAAGTCCGGCTGTCGACCAATGCGTCAGGCGAAACTGCAACGTCACCGAAGGCAATGCCTGAATGCGCAGCGAAACCAAAAACACCTGTCGCACTGAGCCACTGACTTCTGTACGAATATCGTCCAGTTGTAGCGCCAGTTCTTCACCGTGAGCATCACCAAGTCGAGGCAGCAATCGGACGGTTCGCTCTGCAGGTGGATCACTGTTGAGATCCCGCATCCGGAGACGAATCTCGCCCTCAACGAATTTCAAAGCGATGATCGTTCCGGATGGTTCGACCGCGAGTTGTTCCGTGTCAGCGTTGTTCGATTCTTCGCGAGCAACTACGTTGAGAGATCTTGCGACACCGCTGACCTCCGGAGCGATGAAACTGGTCAGTAACCAGCGAACGCTTCCATCGTGCCAGCGATTCAGGACTTCAAACTGAGCATCGACCAAACTTGTGAAGCCATCAATACGACCGCCGCCAGGATTCTTCAGTCGGCCTTTCGGAACACAAAGCCCCGCCACCACCGGAACGTTCTCCGCAGTCATTCTTCGCGAACGCAGCATCGCGGGAATACTGAGCGTCTGACGATCATTCTGCAGAGTACTGGTTGAGGATTTCAGAGGCATACCAGGGACAATCAATGAGATTCAAAAACGTCTGTGACAATATTTCATGATCAATCAGGTTCTGGCTGTCGTCTGAAGAGCCAGCTTACGAGTCGGAGCTTTCAGCATCGGCTTCGACTCTGGTTTGGCCCACGCATCCAGCCAGCGTGCCAGCACCAGCAGACTCCAGATCAACTGGCCGTGCCGTCCGGTTCCTCGACAGTGCGATTCGTACATCAACCGAGCCGCATCGACGTTGATATACTGTGCCAGAAGGCTGTTCGAATTCAGCACATGCACTCGGACTTGTTCTTTCAAAGGTCCGCGAAGCCACGCATCGATTGGTAATTCGAAGCCCTGTTTGCGTCGATTCACGAGATCTTCAGGCAGACGCGATTCGAACAGTTGTTTCAGAATCCACTTCCCGGATCCATTGCGAATCTTGAACTCGGAAGGCATTGAAGCCACAAGCTCCATCAGCTTCCAGTCGATCAGTGGCGGACGCACTTCGAGTCCAAAGCCCATGCTGGCTCGATCCACCTTGGTCAGGAAATCATCAGGCAGCAGAACGTTCGTATCAGCCGACAACATCCCGCTTAGTGGATCGCGGTGACCGGCTTCAAAGGCGTCGATGATCGATTGCTCCGGTCGATAGTCTCGCAACGTGGCGGAAAAGTCACGACGCAGCAAACTTCTTCGCACAGCGCTTCGACAGATGGAAACCGTATTTGCGCAGGCTTCGGCCGGACTTCGCGAGAGATTCTCCATCGCGGTCTTTAGTCTTAGAGGCCGGGGTAACCAGTCGGCTTTCGGCCAGATGGCTGCCATCGGGCGCAGCACCAATGACCGAATCAGGGCGGGGATACGATCGCGGATCTCAGCTTCTTTCAGATCGTGGAGGTATCGCGAATAGCCGCCGAAGAGTTCATCGCCGCCATCGCCGGACAACACCACTTTGACATGTTGCGCAGCAAGACGCGAAACGGCCATGGTCGGAATTGCCGAAGCGTCCGCAAATGGCTCATCGTAGAGAAACGTCAGATCGTCCAGATCTCGAACGGCTTCCGGCGTCACGATCTCTTCTGTATGAATACAGCCGAAATGCTTCGCAACTTCGCGAGCATGAGGCAGCTCACTGAATTCAGCTTCGTCAAAGCCAATAGAAAATGTCTGCACCGGATCAGTTCGCAGAGCTGACATCAGCGCAACGATAGAACTGCTGTCGAGGCCCCCGCTAAGAAATGCTCCCACAGGAACGTCGGCCACAAGATGAGCGGCAACGCTTTCCTGCAGAGCGGCATCGACTCGTTCTTTCCATTTTTTGGCGGACGCAGGATTCTCCTGATCAAAGGAGAGCTGCCAATACCGCTTCGGAGTCGCTCGAAATTCGCTCGGCGCGATTCGAAGGAAATGTGCGGCCTGAAGTTTCATGACTTTGGCAAAGATACTGCGCTGACCGGGAATAAATCCAAAGGTCAGATAGTCTTCAATCGCGGCCGGATCGATGGATCGGTCCAGATTCGGATGAGCGAGGATGGCCTTCAGCTCAGATCCGAAGACCAGCTTTTCGTTGTCTCGATAGATGAAGAACGGTTTCTGTCCCAGATGATCGCGAGCCAGCAGGAGTTCGCGACGACGAGCATCCCAGATTGCGAACGAAAACATCCCGCGTAGATGAGTACAAAGATCCGCGCCGTGTTCTTCGTAGAGGTGGACCAGGACTTCGGTGTCGGAGTTCGTGCGGAAGATGTGCCCGCGAGCTTCCAGGCCTCGACGCAGTTCCTGATAGTTGTAGATTTCGCCGTTGAAAACGACGTGGATGGATTCGTCTTCGTTGGACAGTGGCTGTCGGCCGCCTTCGAGATCGATGATCGCCAGTCGACGATGAACAAGACCAACGCTGCCAGCTCGAAAAGTGCCTTCACCGTCCGGTCCACGATGCGCAATGGCATTCCCCATCTCCGTCAGCAATTCCGCGCTGACTGATCGATTGGAATCCGCGTAAAGGACACCGGCAATGCCACACATAATCGTATTTTGCTTTCCAGCGATGAAGTTTGAGGCTGGACCTGGGCTCCGCGCGCATCCCCTCAGTGCACGACGAAGCCGCCGGTCTCACGAAAGCCTAGGTCACAACCGATCACCGCGCGGACGGTTTGGGAAAATGAATATGTCCGGAAAGACACATTTGAATGCTCTGCACCGCTGCGTTGCGATTCTGAAACACGCTGCGGCAAGCCCGGTGGCGTCGGCGCAATCCGGACAACCGCTTCAATCCGTGAAATTGATAAGATCGCACCGAGGAGTACAGTCCAGAGGTAAATCCCAATCGCGTTTCTCGCTGAGCGAGATTCGATGGTCGCCGGGGGTTTCAACCCCCCGAAACGGTGACATAAATATCCCTGGCGTCGCGGAGCGACGCATGAAAAGCCGGCCGGTTCAATTCTTGCGTCCGCCCCCACGGAGAAAAATCCCGACCAATGCCATCGCCAGATCCCTTGTCAGATATTGCCCCGGACGTTTCTTGCGGGAAAAGATGTTGATGGGCTGATCCATCAGGCAGCAAAAACTGAGAGCCAGGAACTCCGGATCAGCCGGAGCTAGTTCGCCGGATTCGATTCCGCTCTGGATGGTGTCTGTTACGAGACGAAAGCGTTTAGTTGTGAGCTTGTCCAGAATTCCTTTGATCTCTTCCACCGGAGGACCGTAGTAAGTCTGAAACAGCAGGCAGGAGACTCGAGGATCGGCGATACAGAATTCAAAGGAACTCTGCACCATTGCCAGAAGCCGCGATTGGCAGTCAGGCAATGACTCGATTGCAGACTTCAGTTGCTGGAGATTCTTGCCGTAGTAATGTTCAACCAGCTTTCGAAACAGATCAACCTTATCCTCGAAGTGATAGTACAAGGTTGGCTGAGTCACCCCGGCGGCCTGAATGATGTCGCGGATACTTGTCGCCGCATATCCTCGCTGCGAAAACAAAGTCAGCGCGCAGTCGAACAGGTGGGCTCTGGTCTCTGCGGTTTTGGTCTGGCGAGCAGTCATGGCTGATTGGAGATCTCTTTGCGTGGTTGTTTGAGATCATGGGCCAGATTGTCGAAAATCACATGAATCAGATCTTCGGTCTTGTCCGCTGTCAGCAGAAAAAAGCAGAACAGCATCTCGTCATCGGTCTCCTCTCCCCATGTCACTCGCTTCGGCGGCGACGACGGATTCGAGGGGTTCTGATCAGAATTATCGAAAGTCGCTTCGACGATCAGAACGGTCCCGGCCGGCAGTTTAAAAGGCCGCTCAAAGTAGTACTCATCCTGCCAGTTGTAATTCCAGTTCGGAACATCGATCAGGACCTCGGTGCTTTTGTCCGGCAATCTGGCGGTTACCTTCATTGACTTTCCCAGCAGATGCATATGCGGCACGATCCCGACCATGATGCTGTCCCTGGGAAGCCGATAGGCTGTCGAACGACGATAATCGTTGTCGCCCGCTGGAATGTCCATCTCGTAGTTCGCCATCCAGATGCTGCCGACAAGTTTTGCCGATTCCTTCAAGGATTCTTCGACCGGCTTTTTGACAAAGTACAAGCCGATTTCGGACTGGTCGACTTCTTCTTTTCCCGTCGGGTGATAGTGAACCTGAACGACCAGATCGCTGCCCTTTTTCAGGTATCGGCCCATATCATTGGGCAGCCGACGCGCCGTGTTTCCAACCGACCAGCCACCCAGCGCGCCGTCGGGAAGAAAGCCCGGGCCACCGAAGTTGGGATATCCGGGTTCTGGAGTTGCATCGTCCAGCTTGCGTGCCTGACCTTTACTGTCAAGGAATAATACGGCATGGTGGACGACTCGTTTATTGCCCGGATGAAATTCCACGGCCGCCACCAGATGATCGCTGTCTGTTCCCAAAGGAATCACAAAATTCTGCAGCAGATCCGGGCCATCCGCGGGGACAGTGAACGGTTCGGGCATCTTGACGATCAAATCCGGAGTTCCCAGTTGCCAGCCTTCTGCGAACTGCGGCGCAGGGGGAAGATCGGCTTCGTCACCTTTTGGACATCCGGCAGTCACCCAGTCTCTCAGCAGATTGAGTTCTTCATCTGTCAACCATCGCTCACCGACAAACCGATGCTGTGAGTTTGAGCCGGGCATCCACGGCGGCATGATCCGCTTCTGAGTCACCTCAACCAGCATCTCCGCATGTTTTGCCGCCTCTTCAAATGTTGTCAATGAGGACGGCGCAACCTGCCCCGGTCGATGACAGTTCTGGCAGCGAGTCTGAATCAGCGGCGCGATATTGCGGCAGTAAGTGATTGATGACTCTTTAGTGATGCGATCAACAGGCGGCACGATACATCCGACGGGAGACGTTTCAGGTTCTGCAACAGGCTTATCCGCGAGCACCGATGAGATCGCTGACTTCAGATAATGATTCTCGACTGAAGCGCGGCGGCGTCCGATTGATTCATAAGCGTTGTCGATCGCACCCTTGTAGACAATTTTTCCCTCAGCATTCAGCAGAAAAACCTGCGGCACATGAGACGGTTTGAGTTCTTTCAGCAGCAGATTTGAACTGTCGAAGAGAACTGGGATACGCAATTCGAATTCTGCGAAGTGCTTTTGAGCCGCCTGACGTGACACGTCCGGTTCTGACAACACCCCAAAGACTTCAACTCGGCCTCTAAACTCATCTGCCAGTCGATTGAGTTCAGGAGTATAGGAGTTTGCAATCGGGCATGTTGTGGAGAGAAACACAAATGCGCGAGGAACACCGCGTTCGTTTTGCCCCGGCGAGTGAATTGTTCCGGAGAGATCGATGATGTCCACCTGAAGTCGAAATACTGATGGTTCAGCAGCGGTGAGGGACATTCCCGAAAACATCAGCGCAAACAAGATGACAGCAATGGGGTGACGCTCCACCAGGCTTCTCCTTTCGAGGCGGCAAATCGACGAGAATGAGAAGTCTCAAGTATAACGATCGTTATATTTAACTCAACAGCACAACAACTGATCGTAAACTGCAAGAGAACGAAGCTGCATAGACGCCGTAGCGAGGGACGACGGCCTCGGAGGCATGATCGCAGTAGCAGTCGAGATTGTTCGTGAAGAACAGAGGCTAAGTCAGTGCAGCGTCCAGGATGACTCCACGAAACCGCAAATGCTCGCCCCGCAGATCCTTAGGGGCGAGCAATGGGTCGGCACGATTCAGGCAGCCAGTCGTGCTTGCTCAGATCGACTGTCTATACCTGCATTCTGAGTCTTCAGGTCGGGGGACTGGACTTTGATTCCTTTTTGCTCACCATCCAGTTCAATTCAACCGTCGCACGAAACGTCCCTGTTGCCCTCGGGCCAAAAGTTGTCTGGTATCCACTAATATCTCCCATCATCGTCTGAGGGGCAGCATCCTGAACCCAAACAGCGCCTACCAGTTTGTCAAGAAATGCCGTTGCTCCGACCGGCTGACAGTTTGCCGGCGGAGGGTATGGAACCGTAATGCCTGTTGCATTGACCGTGACGGTCACCGTGTTTGGCATTCCTGGCACTGGGGTCTTCGACACGCTCACGGATCCGATGGAAACCGTGCGAGTCGACCTTTTGGGTTTCGGACGTTTCTTCACAATTAAATTCCTCACTCAGGCGACAAAAACATAACGGTCGGGTCACGAAACACGACAGTTTTTCCTTTTGCAACAAACCCAACCAGCCCCTGGCTGGAAATCATTGCTTTCGCTGCCACTGGATCCTTACTGACGGTACTCCATGCGGGCTTGCCGTTAAGACTGACGGTGATTTCCGATTCCGTAGCGTGCATTTCGAGCAATACTTCCGCCGCATCTGGTACCGGAATCTCCGTGATTGCGAGGACGCTCACATGTTTCGCATAGCGGATGCCACTGACCCAGTCGGCAACGGTTATTGCAGAAAGAACAAGTTGCACAGGCTCCTTCTGCTCGTACCGTTCAATCGTGATGGCGTAACAGACTCGGGTTTTTCCTTCTGCCGTTTGCACTGCCTCGCCAAGCCCCCAGAAGAAGCCAACGTTTCCGACCCAATCGTCCATTGACAGGTCGGCTTTCATCCTGAGCGGCATCTTACCACTGAGCGGTGTTGCGATCAGCCACTGATTGCGTTCAGATCGCACAACCAAAGTTTCTTTTTCAGCCGATTGATCCCAAAAATCCAGCGAGTCTCCTCGATCGTTTGTGATCTCTTCCAGCGGCGCCGACAGCATATTGCTCCACTGATTCATTTCGGTCAGGGGAGCTAATGTTGCGACACCGGGAGTACCTCCCGTGGAAACAACGGGACCCTGCTGTTCCCGATCACATCCGCGACTCAAGCCTGTGATGATTGCGACGAAGGCAGTTGCCGCAATCACAACCTTAAGTGCTTTTGTCAGGCCGGTGGTCTGAACAGGCTGAGGAGTACTTTGGTCCAGAAAACTCTGCAGATCTGTCGCCAGGTCCGTACCAGTCAAATATCGATCAGAAGTATTCTTTGCGAGACATTTCAGACAGATGCGTTCCAGTTCAGGCGGAATCGAGTCGTCAATCGAACGCAAAGGGCGAACTTCACGATGCCGAATCTGCTCGAGCAACTCGGGCGAGCTTCGATACTGAAACGGGTGCCGCTTCGTCAGCAGCTGAAAGAAGATCACACCAAGACTATAAAGGTCCGAGCGGCCGTCGACTCGGTTGGATTCCCCACGAGCCTGCTCCGGAGACATATAGACCAATGTCCCCGCCATGTGAGATTTGTCATCCAGCTGCTCAAGCTCTGAAATCGCCAAACCGAAATCGGTGATGGCCGGAGTACCATCTGGTCTGAGCAGAACATTGGAGGGTTTAACATCCCGATGAACCAATCCCGCCAGATGAGCCTGATGCAGCGTTCTCGCAAGGTCACGGACAATATGAACAGCATGCTCTGTTGTGATTGGCTCCCCACGCATCCGCTGGGCCAGTGTCGATCCCTCTATCAATTCCGAGACAATGAACACACCACGCTCAGTGCGTCCAATGTCGTACACGGGAACAACACCGGCAATCTTCAGCGATGCCGCTTTTCTCGCCTCTGCCAAAAACGTAGCTGCTGTCTCGGCGACGGAGTCCGATTTATTCCTCGCAATTTTGACCGCCACATGCCGGCCAAGTTCAGGATCGAATGCCTTCCAGACTTCACCAAAACCGCCGGTCCCCAACAATGTAATCAGGCGGTACCTGCCAATGGCTTCATCTGGAACTCGAATGCGAGTCTGCGTAAGGATCGACTCGGGAACAACAACGTCCATCGTTGAGGCAATGAGTGGATCATGAATTTCCGAATGCGTTAACAGCCCACGATATTCAAACACCTGACGCACAAGACTGATGGAGTCCGGGAAACGCCTGACGTAAGTGTCCAGAGAGGGTGACTGTCCCTGATCGCGGCGAAAACAAATCTCCGCGTCCAGAAGTTCTGCCAACAGCACCAGACGCTCGACGCCGGAAACGGTGGTCAACCATTCTTCGATCGAGGTGTCATCCGACTGAAGTCTCGACTCAAACGATGCCCGAATCTGCTTAAGGACAGATGAACGTTCATCACTGAGTTCGGAAATCTTTGGGAATTCACGAGTCATGAAACACCCCCTGTCTGTGTCGGCGGGCTTAATGCTCAGGCAACATCGCGTGACAACGTGACTTGTTGACTTAGCCCAAAGTGACACACAACTGGCCAGCCTCACGATCAACTGAGGGGGGCCTCCGCATAAGATCTTAATCCAGAGGGCCAGATGAAAGGAAATGAGTGCTGAAAAATTCCTCGACACGATGGCCGGACGTCTCAGCAACTCTTTAGAGGCTTGCAGCCCTCTCTTATCAAAGCCGCCGTCCAATTGACGACGCTCTCCGGGCTGACGGAGATCAGGCATTGTTGAATGCCACACAACGCGTCACACAACCAGCCATCTCAATCGCCAGCAACCCTTTTCGCGATCATTTCCACCACCTGCGCAATCGTCAGGTCCGAGGTATCAATCACGAGAGCATTCTCCGCGGGTTTCATCGGGGCGTGAGCGCGTTGCTCGTCACGTTCGTCGCGTTGACGAAGCTGATCCATCACGGTCGTGATCGGCTGGTTCACACCTTTGTGAGCCAGTTCACGCTGACGTCGTCTCGCACGAGCTTCCAGATTTGCGGTGACGAAGAACTTGTGTTCGGCATCAGGAAAAACCACTGTCCCCTGATCACGGCCTTCCGTCACCATGCTTCCGCGCCGACCAATCGCACGCTGCAGTTCAACCAGCCGATTGCGAACGCCGGGGTTCGAGGCAATGATCGACGAGACCGCCGTCACTTCCGGCGAACGAATATCGGCCGTCACGTCATCCTGATTCAGAAGCAGTCGATCACCATCGAACTCGATCGTACAGGCTGCCACAAGTTTTGTAACTGCCTCAAGGTCATTCTCATCACCGGCGGCTTTCAGGACCGCCAACGCGACCGCTCGATACATGGCCCCGGTATCCAAAAAGCGAAAGCTCATTCGCTCAGCGAGCAGTCTTGCGACAGTGCTTTTTCCGGAACCTGCCGGGCCGTCGAGAGTAATAATCATGGATCTGACTTCCGCGAACGTTTCCGTTCGTCAACCGCTACTTACTGATGGCCGCCTTTACGGCTTCCATCTGACCTGGATAATCGGGTACTTTAGAAGCGGTATGGTCACCAGTCATCCAACGCACCAGTAAATCCAGATCAGTATCGGTCAGCTTCTCCGGAGTCGAAGCCGTCATTTGATTTTTCGCACCATAATGACGAGCCGCCCCGGGGTTGCGAATAAAGTCCTTCAGCCACGCCGCTGAGCCATATTTTGCCATGGTCGGGTAACCTGAAGCACCGTCGTCAGTCGGCTGAGCAGGAAAGGCGTCGCCGATAGTTTCGTGACATTGCTTGCAGGAAGTGCCGTTCAACGCACCGGCCCAATTCCCTTCCGTCGCAAGTTTTCGTCCCTGCTCGATCAGAGCCGAATCGAATTCTGCTCCGGCATGTCCGGCTTCTGCAGCGAGAAACTCTACCAGAGCTTTCACGTTGTCAGCATTCTCGGCAGACTTCAGCGATTCGACGTTTCCTGAAGTCCAGTCCGCCATTTCCGAACCATCCGGATTGATGAATTCGACGCTCTCACCCGCAGCGGCTTTGGCCTGTGCATCCTTGAACCACTGAGCGTTCTTGAGCCAGGCGAAGTGATTCGAGTAATCGGTAACGATTCCAGTCATCCATTCTCGCTTGCCAAACGTGCCAAGATCAACAGCCGTCGGCGCACCGATCACGGGAACTTTCTCCGCGTTCATTTCCATCACCAGAGTTCCACGGCCCGTGTGTCCGTTGTAGCGATGACATGCTGCACAATGCTGAGCAAACAAGCGAGGCCCCTGAGTGTAGGGATCGCGACGCAGCAACGACACCGCTCCGTCGACGGGAATCTTGTCCGGACCGGACGCCAGTTCAATGGCTCGTTGTCCATCGCGATGAGCTTCCGCCAGGGCCGCCTGATGTCCTCGATCATTTGCATCTTCATAAAACGCCATGACCGTCAGGACCGCGATCGCAATTGCCATCAGCCAGATAAACGCCTTGTTCAGACGATGTCCCCACTCGCCCAGTACCTGAGCCGTGATCGGCATCATAGTCAGAATGCCCATGATGATTCCCGGAACGACGATCGCTCCGAAGGTCAGACCGAGTGCTTCAACAGCATGGAATCGCAGGAAGCGAAACAGGAACAGGAAGTACCATTCCGGACGGGCCGCATCAAACTTTACGGCTGGGTCCGCAGGAGCGCTGAGTTCGGCCGGTCGCAGAATGGCCAGCATCAGCACAACCGCCAGCACCGCAAGACAGGCAACCGCATCCTTCAACACCTGATCCGGCCAGAATGTGGTGTCCGGAGCATGTTTCGCATCATGAACTGTGAGGCCATGACGGCGAAAGACGTAGATATGCAGAGCCAGGAAAGCGACCAGCGCTGCCGGAAGAATTCCAGCATGCATCGCAAAGAAGCGAGTCAGCGTCAGGTGACCGTAATCACTTCCGCCCTGAGCCAGCTTTTGTACTTCCGGACCAACGACCGGCGTCGCGCTCATGATGTTGGTTGTGACCTGGGTCGCGTAGTAACCCTTCTGGTCCCAAGGCAACAGGTAACCAGTCAGAGACAACCCCAACACGATCATCATCAGAACGATACCCAGCCAGAAATTCATCTCACGTGGAGCTTTATACGCTCCATCAATGACGACCTGCACAAGGTGAATCGCCATCAGCACGACCATGGCCTGAGCCGCGTAGTGGTGCAGGCCGCGAATGATGTATCCGATGAACATTTCGTTCTGAATGTAGTAAACGCTTTCCCAGGCCGTTCGAGTACTGGGGCTGTACGCTGACCAAAGCATAAAGCCGGTGATCATCTGCAGCGTGAAAGTGAAGACGAGCGTACTGCCCCAGACATAGCGCCAGCGTGCGCCGCCGGGGACTCGTTCATAGAGCGCTTCGTGCATCAGTTCGCGAAAGCCGGTGCGGTTATCGAGCCAGTTAATCATTGAATTCATCGGGAATGAGCTTTCGAAGTCAGCCGTGCGAAGATATTCGAGTGCAGAAGGGAGAGGTCAGTGCCGGGTGAGCGGCGAACTGACCGGGGAAGGCTTTTCTCCCGTAAATCAAACGGCAATCTTTTCAGCCGTCGCGCCGCGGAACTTCTGGTATCGCACCCAGATCTCCTGACCTGCAGGATCGTCCGCTCCATTGGTTCGCATCGAAACTTCCAGACTGTCCATATCGCGAGGAGGAATCTCGTTGGTCTTTTTGCCATCCAATGCAAACGCACTCGTGTGACATGGGCAGAAGAAGTCCTGTTCTGCAGGGCGGAAGTCGACAGAACAGCCCAGGTGCGGGCAGATGGAATTGAAGGCCAGAATCGGCCCATCGCCAACTTTTCGCAGCCAGATACTGCCAGCCGGAACATTCTTGAAGCGATTCCACGCATCTACGATATCGTCGAGAACTGTAACAGCGACCGGAGTTCCGTCGGCTGGCACGGCATCGCGATTCAGATCGAGTCGAATGAAGCCCTTCTCATCTTTTCGTGAGACTTCGCCGGACTTGCCGCCTGCTGCGGCATCTTTCCGCTTGCGAAGAATGGGATCGAGAAAGAACAGGCCGCCCAGGGTGGCCGGAATCGTCACGATCACAAAGCTCAGAACTGCGGTCACGAAATGCACCAACACACTTCGTCTTGGCGCAAGTGGAGCGTGTCCGTCGGCGGCCGTGGGGCTCGCGTCCGAGGACGATGGTGATGAAGTCATAAGCAAAGATCCTGATATCGGGTCAAGACGCGGTTGTTGCCAACGCGATGTGTTGGTGGGGCGATTGAGGAATGGTATTTGAAGCAGTTCATCTGCCAAAGACAACCGTCTGCAGCCGGTTTGCATCGCCACGCACACGTGCGGGAAATTTTGAGACTAGTAGATCTCTATATCGTAATTGTCAGCGATTACCGCTGATTATGGAGAGACGGGCGTCGGCTGCGATCAACGCATCGCGGCAAGCTCTGAATTCAAGACGCACGATGGCTCTCCGACAAGGTTTTTCGGGACGATCGCTGCAAGGAGAACCGATAACGACCGCGCGGCAGTTGGCAACAAAAAAGGGGCTCTGAAATTCAGAGCCCCTCGCGACCTCAATGAGATGAAGCATTCTCAACACTGATTTTACGGCTGCAGGATATGCTTGCCGTTTTCGAACTGCTTGTGACACGCGTTGCAGCTGTCGAGCATAGTTTTCCAGGCACTGGTTGCAGCTTCGAAATCTTTGGCCCTGGCCGCGCCGTAGAGTTTCGCGCCGTGCTCTTTGGACGCTGTTGCATGCTTAACCCAGTCTTCTCCATGTTCTTTCGGGGCTCGACCGTAAAGCAGGTTGCAGCTTTCTGCCAGAATCAAAGCATCAGACTTAACAGCCTTCCAGCCTTTGTTGTCGGCAGGAGCAGCCGCCATACTCTGCTTGAGCCGCAGATAGGTGGGCTGGAAAACGTATTCCATAAACTCGTGCATGCTGTCTTCAACCGGAACGACTTCACCGTCAATCGGAGAAGTTCGCGGAGCATAACCAGCGGTCACCGGAGCGTTTGAAGACATCGCCACAGTAGCGGATAGTCCCGCCAGAGCGAGACACAGAAAACCAGTCATTCGTTTCATTCGGATCACTACTTTCGGAGTAAAGGATCTGTTCTCTGCACGGTGTGAATTAAGGACGAGGGTTCTCGGGATACCTTTTGGAGTTCGCCTCAATCATGGCCGAACACTGAATAAGCACTTAACCTGTTGGCTTCGAATCGGTTTCTGTCGAGGCTTCTATGGATTCCCGCTTCGAGAACGAACGGAAAACTCCAGGCTCGATTCCGCCACCTGCTGGCTGAGGTAATCTCTCAGCATGATTCGCATGCGATATTTGCCTTCCAGTGCCGGTAATGTCAATTCAAAGCTCTGAAAATAATCTGTCCGTTCCACATCGCAAAGGTCTTCAATCTGAAGTACCTGAATTTTCTCCAGCACCTCATCATCACCTTCGCGCATGAATTCGATGCGTGCCGCAAACTCTGATCGATACTTGCCGTCGTCGGTCAGCTCAGATTGAAAATTCTGAAGTTCGGTATAGACGATTACTCGCTGGCCCGGCTCAAAATTTGAAGTCGGAAACGCGACGACATTACCAAAGCCATCAATACGATCGCACAACATGGATCGCTGAATTGTAAGACGTGAAAGGGGCTGAAGTTTCTTGGAGGCGGTCCGTAGATGACGCAGGGACTCCGTCAGTTGCTCTGTGCGATCAGCATCCCCTGATGTTTCTCGATAGCTGTTCATGGACATCATCAATGATTGCCAGAACTCCTGTTCTTCTTCCGGAAGCGATTCGATAATGCGGACTGACTCGGCCGACTTTCCTGCGATCATATACAACAGTCGGAGATCCGTCTGTTTCTGACGCCATTCGGCCGCTCGATCTGCTTCGCCGGACATCTTTTGAGGCCATGCCGACAGTTCAGCTTCCAGTTCCTGAATCGCTGCTTGTATATGCGAGTTTTCAGGAGTGAGCTCCGTCACCGGAGGCTGCTGCGGCAAACCCAAATCGGCCGACTGCTGACCTGTGTCGGGACTCACCGGGACGAGATTACTCTCTGTATCAGGGGCCGCCGGGTCTTCTCGATCCTTCAATAAACCAAAGGGGTCTGGCCAGCGGCGAATCTGCCTGCGAAGTTTGTCGGTGTTCTCGTCGATCCGAGGATTATACAAGCCGCGAAGACGGTCCAGCATGGTTGGTTCTGTCGCCACCTCAGGCTGCTCAATCGCAGTTGATGCTCCGTTCTCCACGGAAACTGAATTCAGTGCATTCGTATTCTCGCTGATCTCGCCCACCGAAGTTGCTGCAGCGGGTTGAGTGGAGATCATCACACCTGAGTTCGGGATCTCCGAGTCGGTTCTCATCGCTTCCGCAGAATTCAGCAACCCACGGGATCGAGGATCGGGGTGCCATGCCGGACCACTGGCGTTCCAGGGCGAAGCAGTCTTCCCCGAAGTTCCGGGCAAGGATGATGAAGAATGGCTGGAAGCAGAGAGTTCTGAATGTCCCGTCGCAGGAACTGCTGTCGGTGAAGACTTTTGGTTCAACATCGGCACGGGTCGACCAAGCCTTGCTTTTGGCTGAGCAAAGGCATGCCCTGAGACGGGGCGAATGCGACTTTGATCGGAGCCAGTTCGAGAGTCATTTTTCGGCGGCGCGGATGGCGCTGCGGAATAGCGA
The DNA here is from genome assembly GCA_026400835.1 of Planctomycetales bacterium. GTDB lineage: Bacteria > Planctomycetota > Planctomycetia > Planctomycetales > Planctomycetaceae > SXXK01. The sequence goes on from JAPLOA010000091.1 coordinate 61,761, forward strand.
TCTTCATTCCGCGACAACTCTTCCCGTAGTGGACTATCCTGAGATCGAACTGTAGTGACTTCGTGGCTGGCTGAACCACTTCGATCGGCTTTTATGGGGAGGAAGACCTGCGGAGTCACGCAACCACAAAGCAACATCGTCGCGCAGAGCAGCAATGCACATGCACGCTTTTGAAGCGCGAGAGCGATTTGATGGTTGCGTGATTGATGATCACCCGGCATCGTGACGGTGAGTCCGAAGATGGTGTTTTCAGAGTGACGACAGGACGTGAGACCAAAGAACCGGCCATCCGCGTCCATCTTGAACTGTATTTCTGGTCGCGGAATCAGGACACATCGGATTGCAGGACCGGAAGGCTCAAGCCAAAACGTGGCCGACGTGGCGAAGGAGTTCCGGCGAAAACAGCCGCTTACTCGAGCTGCCGTGGAGCTTTAGGAAGTCTGGGAGCACTTTGGATTTCAGAAAAAACCGCCCACTGCACCCCAAAGTGGATGTTGACATCGACTTTTGGTGCCGATAGGATCATAAACTGGACCACGTCATCCAGTTTAGTCGCGACGCGAGAATCACACGTTCCTTGTTGCCTCCCTCAGAGTCCTTCCCGCCAATAAAGGAAAAGCCATGGTTAGGCGAGTTTTGATGTCTGGTCTGATTCTGGGAGCTTGCGTCGCTCTGCTTTCCACAATCGTTTCCAATCAGGGAACTGCCGAAGAAGCAAAGAAGAAGGCTCCTCCGCAGGACGCTGCCGTCGAGCGTGCTCGTCGCGAAGTGCGGATGCTGGATGACATCTATAAGACGGCGGTCGTTCTTGTGACCGAACACTACGTGAAGACTGACTCCGACCTTGCCGCCGGCAGCGCGTTCAAGGTGCTGTTCGAATCCGTCGCGAAAAAGGGCTGGCACGAAGCGCGACTGGTCGACGCCACCGGGCACCCTTACAGCGACTTGAATCTTCCGAAAGAAGGTTTCGAAAAGAAGGCGATCGCAGAGTTGCTGGCTGGCAAGCCATCTTACGATCAGGTCATCACCGAAGATGGCAAACGTTATCTTCTGGCCGCGACAGCGATCCCGGTTGTGATGGAGAAGTGCATCATGTGCCACGAAAATTATCGCACCGTAGAAAAAGGCAAAGCCGTCGGCGCGATCAGCTACAAAGTGCCGGTTCAGGAATAGAAGCCGCACAACCTTGACTCGAGGCCAGAGAGTCGCAATCTGAACAGGAGGAAACAGAGAGAGCAGAGAATCGCAAATCGCATTGAGTTTGCTATGTTCTCGGTTACCTCTGTTTTCTCCTGTAGATCTGTTGATCGCCTCTGCCAATCAAACCGACCTGGCTCCCGGGACGCAGGCAGCTCGCACTCGTTCTACAACTTCGCGAGCCCTGGCTCGAGCTTGATCTGCACATCAACCGCGTCATCCATCCAATAGCATTGTTGGAAGTTCGAAGTGGGATTGTATTGTGAACGGAGTCGGCTATAAGTCAATTGGCGAGCTGGACGTTTATGACTCGCCTGAATGACAACGATCGGAAGACTGATTGAATCGCGACGCAGCCGAAGGCTGACTGCGAGTTGATACGTAAGCCGACGTGATGCAGACCTTGACCCGGTCTGCATTGCGTCGGCTTTTTTTTGTTTGCTTTTTGTGTGGAAGGGGCGTGAAGTCACCCATTCGGTTCGACGCGCCGTCGCAAAAATGGACGAGGAGAAGGCGTCTCCATTGCGGAATGAGAAAATCTCAAAAGAATTAATTGAAATGTCGCTATATTCCGATATATTTGTCACGGAGGCAATCGAAACATGGCGACGTCAAAATTGAAACTTACGGAACTGGAAGCTCTGGGCGAAGCGGCGGAGTGTCTGCGTACGCTGGCTCATCCGCATCGGCTGCGAATGGTTCAGATGCTGCTGCAGGGGGATTTTTCGGTTGGGGAACTTGCAGAAGCGTGTGGTTTGCCGAGTGCCATGGCGTCGGAACATTTGCGTCTGATGCAGCGGTGCGGATTTCTGACGAGCGAAAAGGATGGGCGACAGGTGTTTTACCGAGTCGCTGAGCCTCATCTGAAGCAGATTATGGGCTGCATTGAGCAGCGATTTGGCGTGACAGCCGAAGCGAAATAGCGTTTTGTAAAACATGAAACTGTAGTTTGGACATTCTTGTCCGACTAATGTGGTGTCTGGCGGATGTGTTTCGACGGGCAGGAATGCCCATGCTACAGGAGCACGATGCTCAGCAAACAGTTGATAATTTTGCCCCCTGCTTTTTTTACCCAAACATATCGACTGTTTACGATATATCGACATTTTTGATTTTAAACATAGGAGTACTCTGATGAGCGTTTCTGTTATTTCTCCCAAGCAGCTTCAGGATCGAATTCAGGCTGGCGAAACCATTGACTTGATCGACGTGCGAACGCCGGTTGAGTTTCGCGAAGTGCATGCGTCGATCGCCAGCAATGTGCCACTGGAAACTCTGGACACCGGCGCTGTGTTGGCCGGGCACCCTGCGAGTCGCCCGTTGTATGTGATCTGTCGATCTGGAAGTCGCGGTAAGCAAGCCTGCGAAAAGCTCGCCGCGGCCGGTTGCACCAATGTCGTGAATGTCGAAGGCGGCACGATGGCCTGGGATCAGGCGGGTTACCCGGTTGTTCGCGGCAAGAAGGCCATTTCACTGGAACGTCAGGTTCGCATTTGTGCGGGATTTATGTCGCTGACCGGCGGAGTGCTGGCGATTGCCGTGCATCCGTACTGGGCTGGTCTTTCCGCATTTATCGGAGCGGGGTTGATGTTCGCCGGAATCACCGACACCTGCGGCATGGCCATGATGCTGGCTCGCATGCCATGGAATCAGGTGGGCAAGTCACCTGCAGCTACGGCTGTGAAGAACTGTTCAACAGGTTCGAGCCCATCATGTTGCAGCTAGAGTTTTACTCTGAAATTTCAAACTTGAAATCTTCAAATCACTTACAGAGTGAGCAGGATCATGAGCGTCGTCTATCACACATCAGCCGAGAATTTCCCACGCGATGTTTTGAGTTCCCCGGTACCAGTTTTGGTCGACTTTTATGCAGACTGGTGCGGGCCGTGTCGCATGCTGGCTCCGACGCTGGATAAGCTGGCGGTGGAGTTCTCCGGGAAAGCTCGCATCGTCAAAGTTAATGTCGACAAAGAGCCCGAACTGGCCACTCAGTACAGGGTGAGCTCGATTCCCGCTCTGATGTTCATCGCTGACGGGAAAGTTGTTTCCCAGTCTGCCGGAGCTGCATCGGAAGCAACTCTTCGTCAGGCACTTAATCAGATGACGAAAGCTGTGGCGTAGTAACGTAGCCGTCTCGCTCCACCGAGACGTGTTTTCTCAGCGTCCTCGGAATTCCATGGAGTTCCTTCGCCAGCACCAACAAAACCGCTCGGAGGGCTGTCGCCCTGCCGCTCGCCTTCATGGTAAATCAGGAGTTCAAACATGTTCCTCAAGCAGTATTATCTTGGCTGTCTGGCTCATGCGTCTTACATGATTGCGGATGAGAAAACAAAAATCGCCGCTATCGTGGATCCGCAGCGTGATATTGAACAGTATCTGGCCGATGCGAAGGCTGGTGGATACACGATCAAGTATGTCTTCCTGACTCACTTCCATGCCGACTTCCTGGCGGGCCACATCGAACTGCGAAATCAGGCTGGAGCCCGCATCTGTCTGGGCGAACGAGCCGGCGCGGAGTTTGATCATACCGCTTTGAAGGATGGCGACGTAATCGAATTCGGTGATGTGCGGATTCAGACGATGGAAACCCCCGGACATACTCCGGAAGGCATTTCACTGCTGGTGTTTGATCTCGCAGCCAGTGCCGTCGTTCCAAACGCGGTACTCACCGGCGACACGCTGTTTATCGGCGACGTGGGTCGACCTGACCTGATGGCTTCGATCGGAGTAACGGCCGATGAGCTGGCTGAGATGCTGTATCATTCGCTCGACAAACTGCGACGTCTGCCGGACGCCACGCTGGTCTATCCGGCTCATGGAGCCGGTTCACTGTGTGGCAAATCGCTGAGCAAAGAAACGGTCTCGACCATCGGCGAGCAGAAGAAGTTCAACTACGCCCTGCAGCCCATGCCGTTTGAGCAGTTCCGGGATCTTGTCACGAGCGAACAGCCTGAAGCTCCGGGCTACTTTATTTACGATGCCATCAGGAATCGCCAGGAACGTCCGGGCCTGGAAAGTACGATGAAGTCATCTCTGAAGGCACTCAGCGTTGAGGAAGTCGTCAAGCTGCGAGACTCGGGAGCACAACTGGTCGATGTTCGTGAAGCGGCTGATTTCGAAGGCGCGTATCTGGCGGGCTCGATCAACATCGGACTCAAGGGCAAGTACGCCACGTGGGCGGGTTCGATTCTGAACCACGACGCGCCGATTATTGTGATCGGCGACGGTGACAACGAAGAAGAAGCTGTGATGAGGCTGGGACGCATCGGGTTCGACAACGCCGTCGGTTATTTGAAGGACGGAATGGAAGCGTTGAATGATCACCCGGATCTGATTCGCAAGGTATCGCGGATCACAGCGGTGGCTTTGGCGGAACAGGAGTCTTCGGAAGGAAAGCCGTTCGTGCTGGATGTGCGATCGGAAAAAGAATTCGGCATCGTGCATCTGGCGGATGGTTACAACATCCCTCTGACTCACGTGCGTGAACGCATCGCGGAAGTTCCAATGGATCGGCCGGTTGTAGTCCATTGCGAAGGTGGATACCGCTCGGCGATAGCGTGTAGTTTGCTGACTCAGGCCGGCCGAACAAACGTATCCGACATGGTTGGCGGTATCAAAGCGTGGATCGCGACGAAGCTGCCAACGATTCCGGAAGCGACAATGACCTGCGGGACTAAGGTTTGCGCGACGGTTCCGGCGTGATGCACGTCCAGGCGATCGGCAGGGCGTAAGCCCTCCGAGTCTTTAAGTGCCGCGCCGCACGCTGAAGCGTCATCACCGTTTGGATCGGTTTCTCAAGGAGTTCGTTTCATGGCTCAGTCAACTGAAGTCGGGAACCGCGAACAGCAAATCCAACAGGAACTGCGAGACGCAGGTTCGTGTCTGGCGATGGGTGCAGGAGTTGGAACCGTGGGGACGGCGTCGGCATTGTTGCTCGGAGCCACCTGCCCGATCTGTATTGTCATGGCCCCGGCATTGATTGGAATGGGACTTGTGAAAGGCTATGCGGCGAGAAAGAAGCGTGCAGCCATGAGCACAGAGGATGCAGAGCTGCAGGGCAAAAATGACTCGGAGGGCTGACGCCCTGCCGCTCGCCAGTTTCTGCGCCACCAGTCTCACGAAAGGAGCATCAATATGTTATGGCTTAGCCTGTTGTTTGGCTCCATCGTGGGCTTGTCGCTGGGCTTGACCGGCGGAGGCGGCGCGATCTTTGCCGTGCCTCTGCTGGCGTATGGAATGGGAGTGCCGGCCCGCGAAGCCGTTGCCATTTCCCTCGTCTCTGTAGGCCTGACATCCTTCGTTGGCTTTCTGGGCAAGTAGCGAAAAGGCGAAGCGGAACTGAGAACCGGCCTGCTGTTTGCCGTCGCAGGAATGCTGGGCGCTCCAGTCGGTTCGTGGATCGGCAGGCAAATTCCAGAGGCATGGCTGATGCTGATGTTGTCTGTGCTGATGCTTACGATCGCGTGGAAGATGTGGCAAAAGAGTTTTCGAACCCTGGTCCAGACGCAGGTTTGCATTCCTGTTGAAACATCAGGAGTTCAACCAGAGGGCTATGCAAACGATGGCCCGAGTTGTCAGAGGGATACGGCGGGACAGTTGATTCTCACCAGTCGATGTGCTCGCTTGCTGCTGATCGTCGGAGTGGCCGCAGGGATGCTCTCCGGCATGTTTGGCGTTGGAGGAGGATTCATCATCGTTCCTGCACTGATCCTGTTCAGCAGCATGTCGATGTCGCGTGCTGTGGGAACTTCGCTGATGGTGATTTCACTGGTCAGTGCATCGGGACTTGTTTCGCAGCTCTGGGTTGGCCAGTCGATCACGCTCAGCATCACGACTCTGTTCGCGACGGGTGGATTCATCGGGCTGGGAGTGGGGCAATCGGTGGCTCATCGACTTTCGGCTTCCATGCTGCAGCGGGTTTTTGCGATGGCGATTCTGGCGGTTGCCGCATTCGTCATTTTTCGAAACACTTAGCGTTCACAACACTCCGACGAAACGCACTTACGACTCAAAGGTCGATTCGAACATGAAACTCACGGCACACCACTGGGCGATTCTTTGCATTGCCTCTGCGTTTATAACATGCCCGGTTAGTCTGATTGTGGCTCAGGAGAAAAGCGTCCGTCCGGGCGTCAACGACACGTTTCGCGACCCGGATCCGAAAGCCTTTACGGAACGTTTCGAAATTGAAAGCCGCGAGGTTTTTGCAAAGCGAAAGGAAATTCTGGACGCGATCAAGCTGAAGCCAACGGATGTCGTGGCAGACATCGGCGCGGGGACGGGATTGTTTACTCGACTGTTTGCTTCGAACCTTGGCCCCGAAGGCCGAGTCATCGCGGTGGATATCGCACAAAGGTTCCTCGATCATATCGAAGTGACCTGCCGCGAGCAGAACCTTCGCAATGTCGAAGCGCTGCTCTGCACAGATGACTCCACGGAACTGCCGCCGGAATCAGTGGACGTGGCCTTCATCTGTGACACGTATCATCACTTTGAATTCCCTCAGAAGACAATGACTTCACTGCTGAAAGCAATGAAGCCCGGTGGCCGAGTCATTCTGATCGACTTCAAACGCATCGAAGGCGAAAGCAGCGATTGGACAATGGATCATGTCCGGGCCGGTCAGGAAGTCTTCGAAGCGGAAGTGCTGGAATCCGGTTTTCGAAAAGCGGATGAGATCAAGGATCTGCTGAAGGAAAACTACATGGTCGTGTTCGAAAGAAACGGACAGGACCGATCGGCCACCCCACCGGTATTGCTGTTCCCGATCATTGACGGCTATGGCGGCGTTGTGGCCGTCGCAGATGCCGTTGAGCCGCCTCGTGCGGGCATGAAGCTGGTTTTGGACGTCACGTCCGAAGCGAAGAAACCTGAAGAGGTCAACAAGGGTCTGGATCGAACGGCCCGGCTATTGAACCTGTATGGAACCGCAGGTCTGAAAGCTTCTGACATCCGCATTACAGTCGTTCTGCACGGAGAAGCCACAAAGTCGGTGCTGTCGGATGAGGCGTGGGAGTCGCGATTGCAAATGAAACACAATCCCAATCTGCCGTTGATTCGATTGCTGCAGGAGGCTGGCGTGGAGGTAATGGTCTGCGGCCAGGCTCTGAACTACAAGAAGATAGAACGCAGCGAAGTCGCTGGCGAAGTTTCCGTGGCGGCTGCCGCTTTAACGGTTCTGTTGAATCGCCAGGCAGATGGTTTCGCTTATGTTCCGGTGCCTTAGTTTGTGTGGGTCATTCAAGATTCGCAGGGCTTGACAAGCGAATCGCAGGCAAACGTCCGCTGTTGCAGCGTCTGAAATTCATCCGGCACTCCAGCGGGAACATCAGATTACGGCTGTTGATCTATTCTAAAAATCACACTGGTTTGGCTGTCAGGCCGCAGGCGGACCGTACACGTTCCACAACTTCGCGAGCTTTTGCTCGGGCTCGGTGAGCACCTTCGCGAAGAATATCTTCTACCTGATCAGGGGCGGCTTCAAAGCGAGTTCTTCTTTCGAAAGCTTCTCCGAAATGAGTCATTGCGGCCTGATACAGCGTTTCTTTTGCTTCGCCATAGCCCATGCCGCCGGCCTGATATCGATCGGCCAGCGCAGCTTGTTGTGCGGGAGTGCCGAACAGTTTGAAGAGCTGATAGACCGCACAAGTCTCCGGGACCTTGGCTGCTTCCATCGGAGTTGAGTCCGTCTGGATCGACATAATGATCTTGCGCAGCTTCCTGGGAGTTTCGAAGATCGGGATCGTGTTGTTATAGCTCTTCGACATCTTCTCACGATCAGTCCCGGGGACCTTGGCAGAATCATCCAGAACATACGCTTCCGGCAGATGCAACGTTTCGCCGTAAGTGGCATTGAAGCGCTGAGCGAGGTCGCGAGTGACTTCGACATGCTGAATCTGATCAGCTCCGACAGGTACTGTGGTGCTGTCGTAGATCAGAATGTCGGCCGCCATCAGGACCGGGTATGTAAACAGTCCCGCATCGGCCGCGATCCCTTTGGCCTTTTTGTCTTTGAAGGCGTGGCATTTATCCAGCAGATGCATCTGAGTAATCGTCATCAGTAACCAGGTGAGTTCCGTGACTTCCGGTACGTCCGATTGACGAAACAGCGTCGCTTTCGCCGGATCAAGTCCCAGCGCCAGCAGATCCAGAGCTGCATCTTTGATGTTCTGCCGGAGAACAGCCGGTTCACGAACAGTCGTGAGAGCATGCAGGTCGGCGATAAAATAAAACGACTGCTCCTGGCCCTGCAGAGCAATGTATTGGCGAATCGCGCCGAAATAATTGCCCCAGTGGAATCGCCCGGTAGGCTGAATGCCGGAGAGAACTTTCATGATTTATTCACGTCAGAGATTTGAGTGGAAGTGGACGCGGGATAACTGGTCATCGAATGTGGCCCGCAGTGAAATCAATCGCGTTTGGGAATCTGCAACGTCCCGACAATATCTTTGACACTTTCGGCTTTGAGAGTCGCCAACGCTTCCGGAAGTTCGCGAATGATCTGATTGGCAAGCCCGGGATTGTAAAAATTGGCTGTCCCAATCTGCACGGCCGTCGCGCCGACGAGGAAAAACTCCATCACGTCGTCGATCGATTGAATGCCGCCGATACCGATGATCGGGATTTTCACCTGCTGTGAAACCTGCCAGATAATTCTCAATGCCAGCGGCTTAATCGCCGGGCCACTCAGACCGCCCAGAACATTTCCCAGCACAGGGCGGCGGCGTTTCCAGTCGACCGCCATCCCCTGGAATGTATTGATCAGTGAAACCGCATCTGCACCGGCATCGGCGACGGCTTTGGCAATCGGCACAACGCTTGTGACATTCGGAGTCAACTTGGCGATGACCGGAATGCTGCAGGACTCTCTCACGGCTGCAACAACTTCGGCGGCCAGCGACGGGTCCGTTCCAAAATCCACACCGCCGGAAACGTTGGGGCATGAAATATTCAGCTCAATCGCTGAGACTCCGGGGACTTCGTTCAGGCGAGTTGCCATCCGGCGGAAATCATCGTTGGTCTTCCCCGCAATGTTGACGACGATCGAAGTACCAAGGCCTGTCAGATACGGCAGTTTCTCGGCCACAAACTGATCAAAACCATCGTTGTCGAGACCGATGGAATTCAGCATTCCGCTGGCGGTCTCCACTGTTCGTGGAGGAGGATTTCCAGGGCGAGGTTGCGGAGTCACCGTTTTCGGGATAATGCCGCCAAGGTGAGCGAACTCCACGAACGCGGTCATTTCCTTCGCATAACCAAACGTGCCCGAAGCAACCAAAATTGGATTTTTCAAAGTCAGCCGATTAAGACTGACACTCAAGTCCGCCATTCGTCCGTCAACTCACTGCAAAGTCTGCCGCGACCCAAAGAGACCGACGCCAATCGCCAGCTCACCGCTCGTGTCTTCGCGGAGTTTATCAGAGTCCTTGCGGTTTCCTAGTTGTGGCGGTTTAAGGGGTGTGCCAGGGTGCGGTCGGCGATTTCGGCAGGTCCCTCCTTGCCGAGGAGGACTTCGCGGCTGGCCGCGACCTTTCCGCAACGAGATTGATGAACTCAGTTGCGATCCTCAGCCACTTGAACACCTGGTTCGCTTTGCGGCGAAAGTCATTTCCGGCAGAAAGTTTCATGGCTGTGGCCAGTCTCCGGACCGAACGACCGTCTAATGTGTGTGATTGATCCGTCTGTTCGATCCGGGCCGGTGCCAAATTCTCAAAACAGTTGTCTCGCCCACGAAAGGATCCGCCTCTGCATTTCGGCCCTCAAAAACATCCGACCGGGGGGCGTGAATCGCAGAGTCGTCAGTCGTGCGACGGGCGGTTAAAGCCAGCTTTGGCATCACCATGTTCTTCCACTGGGGATGCCTTCACACGAAAATGTGTTAAAAATTTCACTTCTTAATCTCCCGCACGTAGATGTTGGCGAACTCTGCGGGGCCGACGAGGTAAAGTTCGAACGGACCAGAATCTGGAACCGGGTTGTCAGAGGTCACCTGTTCTCCGTTCACGCTGATGGACATCTTTCCGTTTTCGATGACGCCTTCCAGTCTCGACCATTCTCCAATCTTTATGTACTGAGTGGGCAACATTCCAGAGGAGACCGCGACGCCGTCAAAGCCCTGGGCCGGCTTGATATCAAACAAAAAGCCATAGTTCCTGAATCCCTCTTTCGTCGACAACATCTGCCCCTTCACGGATTCTGCTTTCCCGTCACAGGCTAAAATCCAGTCTCGAGAATGCCAGTTACCCTCGCCCTCCTTGTTGAGTTTCCAGCCGTCAAGATTCAGACCGTTGTAGAGACTGCGGTAGCCTCGATTGGCGATCGCAATCTGTTCCGGCTTCACGGGCGTCTCGGGAAGTTCGCGAATCTTCATGTTGCGATAATGCACAACGCCACCTTCTGATTCGATACAGATATAGCCCTTTCGAGGACTCGCGTCTTTGCCCTGAGTCACCAACTTTCCGTTAACGGACAGGCTGATGGCTCCATCGTTGCATTCGATGCGATAATGATTCCACTCGGGCGATGGTTTTGATCGCTCCTCGGTCGGAAACGCACGACTGCCGCCTCGACCATTGATCGGTGTCATCGTTGCACCATGGATTGGAAAGATGTCACCGTGTGTCGTATGGCCCTGACTTTGGCCATAAGCATTCTCGAGGACCTGCACTTCCACGCCTCGATGAAAGGGAACGCCGCGAGCTGTGATGTCATCAGCCCAGACAAAGATCCCCGCATTGCCGCCCGGGACCATATGTCGCCATTCCACTTCCATGATGAAGTTCTGGTACATCTTTTCGGTGCGAATCTCGCCGATTGGTTTGCCAGTACACTTGAGCATTCCGTCTTCGAAGCTCCAGGTTTCCGCCGGAGTATTCGTCAGCACCCAGCCATTGAGATCCTCCCCATTGAACAAAGGCTTGAAGTCGTCATCGGCCGCCAGCAGATCATGATTCGAAGCCAGAAGTCCCATCGCGAAACCGGTAAGGATGAAATGTTTCAGCATCGACATGAATCAACTCCCAGGGAAGGCCTATCGCGGAGAAATGTAGAACTGCGGGCAGCACTTAAAGATTACAGCCGCCGTCAGAATATGCCAGCCCGACAGACGGACCTGCTTGTGTTGGGGCAGGCGCTTGAAATGTCGATTCATCCCTGTTTCTGCTTCAAGGCAGGCCTTCGTCGACGAATTGCCACCTCTGTGAATCGGGGGAAATTGATCAGACCCGCAGCCCGCGGGAATGATAAGGAACACGTTCTGAGCGATTTTCAGCGATGACTTTCGATTGTTTGTGGTTATTTTGACTACAATCCGTGGATACCGAAACAATGTCAGAGGCGTTGGCGTCTCGGACCGGTCACCTTGAGGCGATAGCCTCGAACGCTTTCAGCTTCGTGATTTATGCCAGTGGGAACGGTAGATCCACCGCGTGACAATCTGTCCCGGCTTCGCATCCAGCGCGATGTTCAGCCGGTCCGTCGATCATTTTTTGGTCGGTTTCTGCGGTTGGTCTTTTATCTCGGTGTGGTGGTGGCTCTCGCCTTTGGCGCAGTTTTCTGGGCGCAGAAACAGGGCATGCTCGCGGATACTCGCAAGCTGACGGAAACTCTTCGTCCACGGCCGGAGGTTCGAGTTGCCGTGGTGAGCGTCGAAAAAGGTCGCTCAGCGGATGCGTTAGTTGTCGCCACCGGATATCTGGAATCTCGCCAACAGGCTCGCATTGGTGCGCGGGCCACAGGTCGCATCCAGGCTGTTAACGTCGAAGAAGGCACCGTCGTCAAAGCCAACGATGTGCTCGCGATTCTGGAACACGCTGATCTTGATGCGTCTCTGGTTGCCGTTAAAGCCACTGCCGCTCGTGCGAAGAGTGAACTGCTGGAACAGGATGTGGCAATCCAGCGGGCCAGGCGAGATCTTGAACGTGCAGAGAAAGCTTTTGCCGCAAAGAGTGCGACACCGGCGGATCACGATAAAGCTCAGTTTGATTACGAAGCCGCTGTGGCTCGCAAAGTCTCCATGGAAGCCGCGCTGGGGTTGGCGGAAGCACGAGTTCAGGAGGCCGAACAACTGCGAGAAAACATGTTTGTGCGTGCTCCGTTTGAGGGAACCGTGATCTCCAAAGATGCCGAACTTGGCGAATCCATCATGCCCGGCGGAATGGGTGAAGCATCCGGCCGCGGCTCTGTGGTGACGATCGCAGACCTTGAACATCTTGAGGTCGATTGCGATGTGAAAGAAGATTACATCAGTCGCGTAACGGAAGGGCAGCAGGCCGAAGTTGCTGTCGATGCCGTGCCGGACAAACGCTACAAAGGACAAGTTCGTAAGATCATTCCCATGGGTGATCGTGCACGATCGACCGTGAAAGTGAAAGTCGAAATTCTGGATTCTGATAAACGCCTGTTTCCGGAAATGAGCAGCACGGTTTATTTTCTGCCAGGTCAGTCTCCTGAGGTCAAAGAGGAAGACAAAAGTCGAGTCTTCTGTCCTGCAGATGCTGTTATCGTAACGGAGACAGAATCGTTTGTCTGGATTCTGACCGACAAAGATCGAACAAAGAAAACCAGAGTGACCACTGCGGATTCACGAGACGGTCGAACAGAAATTACCAGCGGTCTGACCGGCGGAGAAAAAGTCATCGTCAAGCCTGCAAAGGATTTGCAGGATGATGTGCTGGTCAGGTCTGCACAATAACTTCGTTTAACGACAAGCCGCAGGCGACTGCGTTTCAGCCCACGTCGCATGCAACCGAAAACCGAAAACTCAAAGCGAAAACCCAAGTCACAAGGATCTCTGCGTGTCCGACGCATCTCAAAACGATAAACCTGTCGTCGTAGTCAGCGATGTCTGCAAGGAATTCCGCCGCGAACAGATGGTGGTGCCGGTTCTCAGCGGCATCAATCTGAATCTTTGGGCCGGCGATTATCTTGCTCTGATGGGACCATCGGGTTCCGGCAAGACCACGTTGCTCAATCTGATCGCCGGACTCGATCGACCAACCTCCGGCAAAGTCATTGTGTGTGATCAGGATCTTGGTGCATCCTCCGAGGGCCAGCTTGCGAAATGGCGATCTCGACACATCGGCTTCATTTTTCAGCTCTACAATCTGATTCCGGTACTCACGGCCTATGAGAACGTTGAATTGCCGCTCACGCTGACTTCGCTGTCACGTCGTGAACGAGATGACCATGTGAAGGCGGCTTTGGAAGTCGTGGGACTCAGCGATCGTATTGATCACTATCCGCGGCAGTTGTCTGGTGGTCAGGAACAGCGAGTTTCGATCGCGCGAGCCATTGTGACGGATCCGACTTTGATCGTGGCTGACGAACCGACCGGTGACCTTGACGCAAAATCGGCCGCCGAAATTCTGGATCTGATGCATCGACTGAATGTCGAGTTCCAGAAGACGATCGTCATGGTGACTCACGACCCGAATGCCGCTCATCGAGCCAAGCGGACGGTTCATCTGGAAAAAGGTGTGCTTGTTTCTGCTCCGACACCACCGTCTGGTAAGGAAGAATCACGATGAAAATTCTTGTCTACATCTGGAGAAATATTCGCCGCAACAAAGTCCGCAGCCTGCTGACGATTCTGTCCGTCGGTTTCAGTCTCGCGCTGATGACAGTGCTGTATGGATTTATGGCGTCGCAGGAAACCTGGCGCAATGATGCGGAACAGACCAATCGCATCGTGGTCATGAACATTCAGGGGTTTACCGGGCAGGTCCCGATTTCTGCCGTGGATGATGTTGCCAGCACAGACGGTGTGGAAGCGGCGGTGCCACTGGCCTGGTTCGGCGGAGCTTATCAGGATGAACCGATGCCTTTTGCTCAGTTTGCGACGGATCCCCAATCCGCTTTCAAGGTGTGGCCGGAGTATTCGATCTCTCCGGAAGAACTCAAAAACTGGCAGGAGAACCGGCGTGGCTGCGTGATTGATCGTCGTATTGCGGATGAGCGAGGCTGGAAGGTTGGTCAGCAGATTCGTCTCAAGGGAACGATTTATCCGTTCGACCTCGATCTGGAACTTTGCGGAATCTTTGATGCACCGAAGAATTCCGGATCACTCTGGTTCAACTGGGAATATCTGGACGAAGGACTCAAGCAAAAGAACAGCCCGGTCACAGGCAACGCCGGAACTGTCTTTGCACGCACCAAAAGCGGAGACGGCATCCCAGCAGTGGTAAAAGCCATTGATGATCGATTCGGCAGCTCGGACACCCCGACCCGAACACAAACGGAAGCCGCGTTTGCGCAAATGTTTGTGGATATGCTCGGCAATGTGCAGGTGTTGATTCGCAATATCGGTTTGGCTGTTGTGTTCTCGCTGTGCCTGGTCACAGCGAACTCTATGGCCATGTCGATGCGAGAACGCGTCACGGAGATTGCCGTCCTGAAGGCCATCGGATTTCCTCGCTCCCGAATTTTGTTCATGATCCTTGGGGAATCCAGTCTGATCGCGATGCTGGGCGGACTCCTGGGCGTCAGCATGGGCTGTGCGTTTCTTCAGGCGATGAACGCCGCTCTGCCGCAGTTCTTCCCGTTTACTGTTCTGGAAATGCTGGGCCCGTGGATCAGCTACGGATTCCTCGTTGCGGCCGTGCTGGGAATCGTCAGCGGCCTCGTTCCTGCGATCCGTGCGGCTCAACTTTCTGTCATCGATGGCCTGAGACGCATCGCGTAGTTCTTCGTCAACTCTCCGTTATGAAGCAGGATGGGCATTCTTACCCGTCGCTGGGTTTTCGGACAGGAATGTACAACCTGCATTCTTGTGTTGTGACTGGACTTCGACCGAGCCATTCAACGCCCCTCCAATTAAGATCGACGTGAAATAAACCATGATCCCGGCCAAGTATAACATCAGAAATCTGCAGGTCCGCTGGATGACAACTCTGATGACCGTCCTCGGGACAGGACTGGTCGTCTGGGCGTCGGTGCTCTGCTTCGGACTCACCGACGGCCTGCAGTATGCGCTGCGAGTTTCCGGCGATGAATTGGATTTGATCGTATTGCGGAAAGGTTCGACTGACGAAACCGGCAGCGGGATTGAGCAGAGCGTGGCTCGCCAGATCGTATCGCTGCCCGGCATTGCCAAAGATGAAGGCGGTCAGCCGCTGTGCTCGGTCGAGTTCGTAACGATCCTCACAAAGCCTCGACGCAACAATGGCGGCACCGTCAATCTGATCGTGCGCGGACTGGAGGAGGTGGGGCGAAAACTGCGGCCCGAGTATCGGCTGACACAGGGTCGAGAAATCAAGCCGGGCGTTAATGAAGCGATCACCAGCCAGCGCATGGCCGAACGCTTTGAGAATCTGGCGATCGGTGAAGAACTGGAAATCAATAATGTGAAATTCAAAATTGTCGGCTACTTCGAAGCGGCGGGCAGCTCGGCGGAATCTGAAGTCTGGACGGATCTGCGAGATCTCACAGCAGCGCGGAGAACTCCGGCGGCGGTTTCGTCAGTGAATCTGCGAGCTGAAAACTTAGCGGCTCGGGATTCTTTGGTGAAGCTGCTGGCTGATGATAAACGGTTTGAACTGAATGGTATTTCGGAAGTCCGTTACTTCGAAGATCAGATGACGCAGTCGAATGCGATTCAGTACATCGGTTATATCATCGCCGGCTTTCTGATGTTCGGGGCGATGTTTGCTGCGGCCAATACGATGTACGCTGCTGTGGCCAGCCGTGCTCGTGAGATCGGAACGTTGCGAGCACTCGGATTTTCGCGCCGCAGTATTCTGGGATCGTTCCTGTTTGAATCGGTGCTGCTGTGTCTGATGGGCGGAGCACTTGGCTGCCTTGCCACGCTTCCGTTTAATGGACTCTCGACGGGCACCGTGAATCAGTTCAGTGAGATCACGTTCTCATTTCGCTTCGGCCCGCGAGTTCTCCTGCAGGGCGTCGTCCTTGCGATGCTGATGGGTCTTCTTGGAGGCATCCTTCCCGCCCTTCGCGCCGTTCAATTGAACATCGTGAATGCACTGCGAGAGCGATAACGGTTTGTTGCTGTAACGAGATTGCCTCTGCAACAAATTCTGCAAGTTGCATGGCAACGTTATTGGATCAGGAAGAGCCAGAAAAACATCATAGCCCGAAGCGTGAGTTTTGAAGTTGCGCATTTGCGTCTATCCCAACCCGCCGCGTGAGCGAGGGATTGTGTTTTAGCGTTTGACGCAGTGTTTGGAAAAATCCCTCGCTCACGCGTCGGGTTATGATAATCCCCTGTGTTTTCGCACCGTTGATCTCCCCCTTCTTGAAAGGCGCAACTTCAAAATCAGCACGCGGCTTGCCGCGACTTGTGTGCATGGGGTTTGATAATGTCGGGACCGAGGTTGGTGAAACGGCGTCGCGCAGTTGGACTTGTGGCAACAGGATGGTACGTTCCGCTGCTGTGTCTGATACCTCAATTGTCGTGGAGGTCGCTCTGATGAAATATCTGCTCGCATTTCTGCTGCTGACGACGAGCGTTTCGGCGCAGGTTGTGGATGGGACTTTTCCGGTCGTCTCGAATCTCAAGGCCGGTGCGGCGAAGGTGGATATCACTCCGGAGGAGGTGAAGGATCTGACCGTCTCCGGGCATACTCGCGTGGTTAACGGCGTGCGAGATCCGTTGCGAGCAGGTGTTCTCGTGCTGGATGACGGCGAGACGAAAGCGGCGATTGTGACGCTGGATGTTGTCGTCGCATGGGACGATCTGGTCACGCGGGCGCGGGCGGCGATTGAGAAAGAAATCGGCGTGCCGACTGCGAACATCATGGTCTGTGCCTCGCATAATCACTCAGGGCCCGGATGGGAAGAGAATCCAGAGTGGGCCTCGGGGGTGATCACAAAAATTACGGCCGCGGCAAAGGAAGCTGGCGGAAACATGCGGTCGGTGAGTGTCGGTATGACTGAGGATCGAATCGGATTCAGCATCAACCGCCGAAAGACGATCGACGGGCGAGCTGTGATCCGGCTGAATCCCGATGGGCCGAATGATCCTCGCGTGAAGGTGCTGCGATTCGACGACGGTCAGTCGCTTACGCCGCTGACGATCATCATGCATGCCGTCTGCCATCCCTGCTTCTTCACGTGGGGCGACAAAGGGTCGCCGCCATATCCGAAAGGGTATCCAAAGTTGACGGCTGATTTTCCCGGTGAAGCTCAGACGTTTGTGGAGTCGATCTACGCGGACAAGACCGCGTCTCTGTTTATTCAGGGCTGCGCAGGTGACATCCGACCAAATCTGCCCGGCTATCCGTATCGCTGTGCCGATGAAGCCGACATCCAATGGGCCGGACGAGATCTCGGCAGTGCCGTGGTTCGGGCGGCGGCGTTTGGTGTGACTCGAGAACAACTTGCGAAACGGGCGACGTTCTATCCGATCCGCGTCGCGAGCGAAGTGATCGAACTGCCGGGCAAGGAGCAGCCGGTCCGCACGGAACTGATGGCGATGAAGATTGGCCCGTTCCTGCTGCTCAGCATGCCGGGCGAACCGATGGTCGACTACGGCTTTAAGCTCGAGGCGGCTATCGCTGATCGCATCACTCCCATCATTGTCGGCTATGCGAACGGAAACGTTGGTTACATCGCCACGGCCGATTCGTATGACGTTGGGGGCTACGAGCCGAATACTTCCAAATTGCTCCCTGAGGCGGAGCCGATCATACTGAAACGTCTCGGCGGTTTGGCTGATCGCGTGATTGGCGATGTCTTTGAATCCATCTCAAAGCATCCGAAGGATATTCAGAAACGCGAAGCGGAAGAGAAAGCTCGGCTTAAATCGGGACCGGCTGCGAAGCCGTGAGGACGGTTGTGGATTTTTGATGGAATCGTTTTTCACAATCCGAAACGTCAGTGAGGGATAGAAGTTGCCGCGTTTTCAAAGACAATCCCTCGCTGACGCAGCGGGTTAGGATTAAGAACCGCAATGCCGACACCGGAGGGCTTGCGCCCTTACGCTTCAAATTGGACGCAAAGGAGCAACAACCGGACGCTAGCCGGGTGTAGATTGAGTCGTTTAACGGCAAGCCGCAGGCGTTGCTGACGGATTTCGCCTACGCCTGCGGCTCGCCGTTAAACGAAAACGATCGATACACGATTAAATCAACAGCCTGTAAACCGTGCCGGCTGATGACGAGCCACAAGCCCTTCTCCCTGACAGCGTTCTACGGCAGAAAGCAAAGATTTTTACTGGTGGATTGCAGCCGGTGGCGATCGGTGTTCAAATCTCCTTAAACCGGTCTACGGCAGCCTGCCTGATCCGCCGGGTTCCACCATGTTCTCAAGGGATTTGATATGCGATTGCAGCGAATTGCTCTGTTGTTGGCCGCACTGTGCGTGGCCACTGGATCCGCTTCTGCGGATGACTGGGAAACTCTTTTTGATGGAAAAACTCTGGACGGCTGGGACGGCGATCCCAGGACGTGGAGCGTCAAAGACGGCGCCATCACCGGCACGACTTACAACGAAGAAGATAAAAAGCTCAAAGGAAACACGTTCATCATCTGGCGCGGCGGCCAGGTGGATAACTTCGAACTGGAGCTGGAATACAAGATCGTTAACGGCAACTCCGGGATTCAGTACCGCAGCTTTGAAGTTCCCAACGAGAAGTGGGTGATCGGCGGATACCAGGCGGATTTCGAAGCTGGTGATACTTACTCCGGAATTCTCTACGGCGAACGTTACCGAGGCATTCTTGCTCTGCGTGGCGAATCGACCGAACTGGTTCGCAACGACGGAAAGTTCGAAAAGAAGGTCACCGGCAGCGTTGGTGACACCAATGAGATCCAGAAGAAGATCAAGAAGGAAGACTGGAACAAGTACCGAGTTGTTGCTGACGGTTTCCATTTTCAGCACTTCATCAATGACGTCAAAACTGTTGATGTGACAGACAACGACCTTGCTGAGCGTCGAGCAGCCGGTTTCCTGGCTCTACAGGCTCATGCCGGCCCGGCGATGGAGGTGCAGTTCCGCAATATTCGTCTGAAGCGATTGCCAGCTCCAAAGAAGGTGGCTCTGGTCGCTGGTAAGCCAAGCCATGGCTACGGTGCACACGAACATCGAGCCGGCTGCATGCTGCTGGCCGAAGCTCTGAACAGCGCGAACATTGGTGTTGAAGCGACGGTCTACACGAACGGCTGGCCGGAAGATGATTCCGTTCTTGACCATGCCGATACGATCATCATCTATTCTGATGGTGGTGGCGGACATCCTTTCAACAGCAAGCTGGATCGTCTGAAGGCTCTTCAGAATCGCGGTATCGGGATGGGATGTATTCACTACGGTGTTGAAGTTCCCAAGGGACCGTCCGGTGAAGCATTTCTCGACTGGACCGGTGGCTACTTCGAAACGGACTGGTCCGTGAATCCTCACTGGACCGGAACGTTCGACAGCTTTCCTGAGCATCCAATTGCCAACGGTGTGAAGCCATTTCGCGTGAACGACGAGTGGTACTATCACATGCGATTTGCGGAAAACGCGGATGTGATTCCAGTATTGTCCGAGCTGCCACCTTCTGACACTCTCGTCAAGGCAGACGGCAGTCTGTCACGACCAGAAGGACCTCACAGCAACAATCCAGCCGTTCGAGCTGCGGTTCTGGAACGCAAAGAGCCCCAGACTGTCGCCTGGGCTCGTGAACGCAAAGACGCCGGTCGTGGTTTTGGTTTCACCGGTGGACATGACCACTGGAACTGGGGTAATCGGGATTTCCGGACTCTGGTTCTGAATGCCATCGTCTGGACGGCTCACGGAACAGTTCCGGAAGGCGGAGTTCCGTCGAAGGATCTGAACGTAAAGGACCTTCAGGCAAACCAGGACTACGACGTTCCGGGTGATTTCAATCCGGCTCGCATTCAGGCGATGCTGGATGAATGGGCGGCTGCTCGAAAGAACTAGAGATTAGCAACAGAGCCCGGCTTTCTTGTAAATCCGGGCTCTCTTTCTGTATAGACTTTGAGTCTGTACCAACTCACTGCGATTTTTGTGGCCGTTGTTAACTCATGAATCTTCCCGCATCAGCTGATGCTCACAATACGCATAGTTCACAGCGGTGGGTCAACCTGCTGTTTGCAGTGGCTGTGTTTGTCAGTGCGTTCCTGTTGTTTCAGGTTCAACCGCTGATCAGCAAAGCGATTCTGCCGTGGTTCGGAGGAACGCCGAGTGTCTGGACAACGTGCATGTTGTTCTTTCAGGTATTGCTCTGCGGAGGGTATCTGTATTCTCATCTTGTGACGTCACGTTTGACGGCTCGGCAACAGGGATTGGTTCACTGTGGAGTTCTGCTGATCTCTCTGGCATTCCTTAAGATTCTGCCATCGATCGACTGGAAGCCGACAGGACTGGAATCGCCGGTGGGGCGGATTCTGTCGTTGCTGCTTTCGACCGTTGGTCTGCCCTACTTTGTATTGTCGACAACCGGACCGCTGTTGCTGCGGTGGTTCAGTGTAGCTCAGCCGCAGGCGTCGCCGTATCGGTTATACGCGCTGTCGAATGCGGGCTCGTTGCTGGCCTTGCTGTCGTATCCGTTTATGTTTGAACCTTTGATGAGAGTTTCGACTCAGGCCAACACCTGGTCGCTGGGTTATCTGGTTTTTGCGGCACTCTGTGTGGCCTGTGCGATGCGTTCGATATCGGGGAGAGTCGACAACCGGGTGACTCAGGAGCAAGCGGGTGTCGCATCCACGAGCAATAAAAAGAAGTCCGCATCAGCAGAAGCCATCGCGACAAAATCGGCATTCGGACGCTGGCTGATTCTGTCCATGGTGGCATCCACAATGTTGCTGGCTGTGACCAACGAAGTGTGCCAGGACGTGGCCGTCATTCCGTTTCTGTGGGTTGTACCGCTGTCGCTTTATCTTTTGTCGTTTATTCTGTGCTTTGAAAGTGATCGCTGGTATCGCCGCAGTTGGTATTCTCTGGGGACTGCGATACTGGCTCTGGCCGTTTGCTGGCTTCAGAGTTTTGGTTCACGGACGTGGCTGCCTTTGCAGTTGATGATTTATTTCGGCTGCTTGTTCTCCATCTGCATGTTGTGCCATGGAGAACTGGCCCTGTTGCGGCCATCCGCAGACTCGCTCACGGCGTTTTATCTGACGTTGTCGGCCGGAGGAGCAGCCGGAGGTTTGTTTGTCGGGCTGCTGGCCCCTTTGATCTTCCCGGCGTTCTGGGAACATTCCCTGGGAATGATTGTCTCATGCGTGATTGCCGTGATTGTGTATTTCGATCACCGAGGCTGGCTGCAGGATGGACCACAACCACCAACGATGTGGAAACTACTGGCGATTCTGTTGTTCGCCGGACTGGGGACTGTATTTGCCGCGGCTGTGACAAGTTACACCAACGCGGTTGCCATGGTTCGCAATTTTTATGGTGTGCTGGAGGTCCAGAATGACACGATCGAAGACGCTGTCATTCTGCGTCACGGTCGCATCATTCACGGCATCCAATTGAATGAGATCCCGAGTTTCCCGACCATGTATTACGGGTACAACACCGGAGTCGGAAAGGCGATTGAACAACTGCGAGAACGCAGGACTCCGCTGAAGATCGGCCTCGTGGGCTTAGGAGCCGGAACTCTGGCTGCGTATGGCCAACCTGGCGATACGTTTCGTTTTTACGAAATCAATGAGAACGTAACTCGACTGGCACAGCAGCACTTTACGTTTCTGAAAAATTGTCCATCGACCATTCATGTGATTCATGGCGATGCGAGACTGATGCTGGAGAATGAGACACCTCAGGAATTCGATCTGCTGGTGCTCGATGCATTTTCCGGCGACGCGGTTCCGACTCATCTGCTGACCGAGGAAGCCGCCAAGGTTTATTTACAGCATCTTAAGCCCGATGGTCTCATTGCCATTCACATTTCGAATCTGCACTTCGATTTGCGACGCGTGACGGACGGCCTGGCGGAGGCTGCAAAGCTGTATGCGATCACTCTGGAAATAGCCCCGGTGATTGATCGAATGACAGGAGCGGAAAATTTGATTGAGCCGGGCAGTCGCTGGGTCTTGATGTCTCGCGAAAAGTCGCTGCTGGAGTCTGATCTCTACATAAGGTTTCTCAAGCAGAACATACGGCCGCAACGAGACAAAGTTCTGTGGACGGATGACTTCAGTAACCTGATCGAAGTGCTGGATCGCGAATAGGTTCAGGAGTGCACGTCTGGCTATCGTTGAATGGCTTAGCGCGAATGTAGTGCGCGGAACGAAATCGCTGTTGAAACCGCTAATCAACACTAATGGTTGTTGAGGTCCGGCCGTTGCTCGCCCCGACAGAGTGATGGCGTTCGAGTCCCCGGCAGATTACGGCATTTTGTGCTTTTCGTGCATTCATCAGCGTTTATTAGTGTTCATCAGCGGTTCCTGCTTGCTGCGTTTGAGCAAATAATTTCGCGTTAAAAATGAAAAGGGCTCTGCGACTCAGGTTCGTTGCTGCAACGTTCCGTGAATCACAGAGCCTGATTTCAAAAGCGACTGTTACAACTACTGTAAGGTTGGTGTCGTCGCATCCGCCGGAGTGTCGGCTGCCGGGGCTGCTTCTTCCTGAGGAGCGATCTGAGCAGCAAGCAGCCGACCGAAGATCTTCACGAAACCTTCTTCCAGCCGAACTCGCAAACGAACACCGGTTTCGGTCAGGCGTGAATCGATCTCGATGCGATCGTCGCCTTCGGCGAGCGTTTCCTTCATAATCTTCCCGCCTCGTTCGCGACGGCGAGCGAACTCGGCTCGACGTGCTTCGCGGCCCCCGTTGCGCCCTGCCGGAGCAGCTTGAGCAGGAGCCTCAACCGGGGCAGCTTTCGGAGCATCGGCACTGGCCTCCGCGGCCGCCTTTGCAGCAGCAGCTTTCTCTTTCTCTGCTCGAGCATTCGAGCCAGCGGTGTCAGCGATCGTCGCCATTTCCACCAGTTGATTCACGTTCACGATAATTCGAAAATTCGGAGGCGTCCTGCGTTCCGTTGGAGACTGGATGGCTTCTTCCAGTTTGTCCATCACGCTGGTCAACGTGGCCAGAGATTCCTGGCCACCGATAACACCCCACACAGCAGTTGAGCCGACTCCCAGAGTCATTCCAACATTATCACCAAACACCGCAATGGCTTCAGGCGGCTGAGCCGCAAAGGTCAGGCGGTGAAATGTAACGCCCAGATGTTCGGCAGCACCGATCTGCAGATCACCGGCTTTTTGAATATCGTCGACTTCACGAAGGCGAGTCGCCGCATCGAGAAGTCCTGCAGCGATCGCATCTCCCTCAACAACTCTTGATGCCCAAACGATCGCCAGTTTGCCGGACGAGTCGCGATAGAACTGAGCGAAAACGTCGACATGGCCTTCTTCAAGAGTTTTCTGAACGGCTGAAAGAGCCTGACCGATCGGGCTGTTTTCATCCGGCGTCGCACCGAGTTTGTTTTCTTCAATAAGACGGGTGACTTCCATTTTCACGCCTTCCATCATTTCGATGTAGGCCACCTTGTCACGTTCCGCCATCATGCTGGACATCGATAGAGAAACGGCGGCGTCATCATCCAGCAGCGGAATGAAGTAACTTGGTTTCTCTGTCGACTGGAAGATCTCCTTCATGAATTTGGAACCATCGAGGGCATCCACCAGCACATCAATGTTGACAGCCTGTGCCTCGGTTTCAACCTTCAGTCCAATCGTGATCTTCTGGCATTCGGTGATCAGCATTCGTAACGCTTCCAGTCCGCGTTCGCCTTCTGTGCGACGAATCCGGTAGGCACCTTCCGGCTCACCATCGCGTTGCTGCAGAGTTGTGGAAATCCCGGATGAAATCAGCCCCATCAGCAACGTCCGAGTTGCAACCGGAATCGATTCCACATCAAGGCGCAGGGAGATATCAAACTGCTGAGCCTGACCAGCCAACAGCTGGGCCGGATCAGGAAGTTCACGATCCAGTGCTTCCTCGGGAGGATTGTTTCCCAGCGGCATAAAGGCATAGCCATCCTTCATCAACACGGGAAAGGTGCGATTCGGTCCGATGACTTCGTAACGTCCCTCCTCGTCGTCTTTACGAATCACGACCGGCGCTTTTTCAATCAGCTTGGTTGCCGCTTCGACAGAAGCGACCGGCACGAACGCCAGGAACTCCGGGGCCGGTGGAAACGCGACTGGCAGATACGCCATGACGCCAAACGGCTTCGAGCGATCAAAGCCTTCCAGATCATTCAGGGTCTCTTTGAGAAACGCTTCGAACACCTTGAATGCTTCCGGCTTGCCCGCGGCATCAAAGATGTATTTCGCTTCGTCAACGACGCGATCTGCACTGGCGAATGTGATCGTCAGCAGTGGACGAGTTCCCTCGGCGACCAGCGTCAATGGCTTATCGTCCCCGGACTTACTGTCGGTCTCCGCCGCCTGTGGAGCAGCAAGCACAGCAGAACTCATCGGAGATACAACCAAAAAAGAAAGCCCCACAGAAAGCAGGAGCCGCATGGAACGATGAACAGTGTCAATCAGGTCAAAACGATGCATGGAGTGGATTCCGGCAGAAGGAACAGGGTTCAGGGGCGATTCAGAGTTGAATGGTAGACTTACAGGCACTAACAAAATTAGAACAGGTACTCCTGGAGGTCGCTTTTCTACATGATTCCGGGATGTCGGCGGGAGACAGTCCCGGTTTTTCAGGCGTTCGTAGTTGTATTGCCTGCGAGATTGTCATGCTGGGGAGAATTCGGCTGACGCCTGCGTTTCTCCGACAAATTGTAGAAACATTGCCCATAGAAAAAGGATTCGAGCTGGTCGCATCAGACGGATGGATTCCCTGAAATCGGCCGTTTTTCCGGCTGGACGATGGCAATTGGGGAGAAAGACGCAGGCTTTTCCATCGGCGATACCAAAAACTCGCCTGGCATCTGCCGGCATAGATCAGGAGTCCCGCATCTGTGGCACATTCTTCTCCTTGATCGCCGAGCGGTGCAAACAAATCCTGCAGAACATGAACACAATTACACACCTGCTCCATCTGAGCCGCAATTGTCAGCAGCTGAAAAACAGGCGAAACCTGCCGAGGGCGGGAAGTCAAAACCGGATTTCCGCAGAAGTACATGCTGAGCTTTGCAGACGTTCAGATTTTTGACCGTCTGCGCTATGGAAGCCCTGTTGTCCGTGTTTTCGGTGGCAGTTACAAACGCCTCGTCTCTCTAGGTGGAGGCGCTCTGTCCCGTGGGCATTGCGCGGATACTGGAAAGGAATTGCGGAAGATTGTGTTTTGAACAGGACGTTCAAAAGTCTTCCTGTAGTTTCAGAGAGAAGAAGTGACCGACGCGGCGGATGTGCTGCGTCTTCGCGGTTCAGAGATGAATTGCGAATCACGATCCTGGTTTGAGGAACGTCATGAAGATCGTTCGAAACCCCAATCGCTGGCTGAAAAAACTGTCTCAAGCCGCAGCGCTATTGTCGCTGATGGCTGGTTCACAGACGGCCTATTCGCAGGACGGTGGCTTTACATTTGGCCGAACCCCAACCGGGTCCGCCTCCGAAGTCGTCGACTCCAATACCGACGGCCTTGGAGTGTCGTTCCGAGGTGGCCATATGGCTGGAAGCACAGTCGGGCGACAGGAATCGATTACACACATCAACCTGATGCCTTACGTCAGCATCAATGATGGTATGCTGTTTGGCGATTCTCGACTGTTGCGAGCCAACAAGGGTGACCTTGGTTGGAGCTTCGGCGGTGGTTATCGTCACTACATCCAGGACTGGGATGTTGTCATTGGCGGCAACGGCTACTATGACCATGATGGTCTAACAGGAGCAGATCTGCAGCAATGGAGTGCCGGCGGTGAAGTCCTCGCGCACGGCTGGGAAATGCGTGGCAACTACTATCAGACTTTTGGTGATACGTTTAATCTCGTTGGTCAGCGAATCGATCAGGACAGCGCGGCGTTTGCGGGCAACAACATTACGTTCACTCGCATCGATACGTTTGCAGAAGCTCTGAAAGGTTTCGACGCAGAAGCCGGCTTTCTGTTGCCGGGTGACATTGCGGAACGCTTCGATCTGCGAGCTTTCGGCGGCGGTTATTATTATCAGGGTGAAAACACCGACGGCTTTGCAGGCTGGTCAACTCGCATGCAGGCCGATATCGGTCGCTGGCTGGAACTTGGACTGAAGCTTACGAATGACGAGGTGTTTGACACCACGGTCAGTTTTAACGCAGCGGTGTACTTTGGTGGCTTTCAAAGTCAGGAACACACGAAGCGATCGGCGATTCAGCGGTTTCGGGATCCCGTCCGTCGTAACATGAATGTCGTGGCATCGACAAACGACACTTCGGCCCCGGGTCAATTGGCCATTGATCCGAACGATAACCTTCCCTTCACGGTCGCCCACGTCAACAGCAATGATCTGATTGGTCCTTTCAATGGTACGGTTGAAAATCCCTTCGCAAGCCTGACTCAGGGGCTGGGAGCTAATACCGACATTGTGTTTGTGCATGCAGGAAGTCAGTTCAACGCCGCACCACAGAACATTGTTTCTCTGTTGCCGAGTCAAAAGCTGATTGGTGAAGGTCTGATTCAGACGAATCGCAATACGGAAACCTCAGTGACGGTTCTTGCACTGGGGAATCCACTCCAGCTGACACTCCCGGATTCTCCAACTTTCGCTGCCAATCCAAATCTGCTGCGTCCAACAATTGGCAACTCAGCGGGTAATGCGGTGACGATGGCGAACAACAGCACCTTCTCAGGCTTCATTATTGACAATCCGACGGGCAACGGCATCTTCAGCAATGGAGCCACCAACACCTCCATCAATGATGTGCTGGTCCAGGGAGCCGGACAGTCCGCGATCTTCCTGCAGAATACTTCCGGTACGACCGCGATTACCAACACAACTTTGATTGCTGATGCCGCGGCAACGGGCGCGACGTTTCGCGTAGACGGTGGTTCAGGAATAGTTCGCTTCTCATCAACCGACAATTTCCTGTTGGCAGCGATCACGAACGACTCTCCTCAGCAGTCCGTGCTCCTGGAAAACATGACTGGCGGAAACGTCGACATGATTCGCTCCTCGGTCACCGAAGACGGGGGCCTGGGCGTTGTTATTCGCAACAATACAGGCGGCGCAGCAACACTTGATAACCTGAATCTGGCCAACAGTACTGGAACAGGGATTGCTGTTCTTGACAGTGCCGGAAACTACACCTTCCGCAAGACCAGTACTCAGCTCCAGCAGATTACGGTGACTAATGCGGCCCAGCAGAGCATTCTGGTCAACAATGCCTCCGGGACCATTTCGTTCACAGATGATGTGTTGATCTCAACTCGAAATGCAGAAGGTGTTGAAGTCCGGCTCTCCAGCGGCGATGTCGGGTTTAACGGCAACGTCACACTTGACGATCTGGGTGCAGCGGTATTGGCTCGAGCCGGCGTCTCCGTGCACGATCAGCTGGCAAATGGCTCAGTGACCTTTCAGGATCAATTGACGATTCGAGGAGCGAACACGCGAGGCAGCCTTGCCGAAGGTGTATTCCTCACGAACAACAACGCGGCCAGTGAATTCCTTGTTAACGGTGACACTAACATCGTTGGAACAAACGGCATTTCCGTCCGAATTGACAACAATAACGGGTTGGCTCGATTCCTCGGACAGACTCAGATTTCTCAGCGTCTTGTGGAAGGGATCTCGGTCACAAACTCTGCCGGTGCAGTGCAGTTCGGCGCGACGGCCGGTGACGTGGCGTCAGTTCTGAATGATCTTGCAACTCCGTCTCAGAGTGCGGCCATTCGCGCAACGAACAATTCGGCCAATATCGTGTTCGGAGGAGTTTCCATTGACAATGCACAGGGAAATCTTCCCGGTGGTGCTGGTATGCATCTGGTCAACAATACCGGTGAGATCAATGTCGGCACACTCGACATCATTTCTCTTGATGGCGTCGGACTGTTTGGTTTGAACAATGCCAGTATTCAGGTCCGAGGCGGAGATATCCTGTCGGATAATCAGGCGGCAGTGAATATCGAGCAGTCCGGCATCGACATTAAGCTTGCCAGTGTGACCAGTAACAACTCACCCGACTACGGGATTCGTCTCGTTGAGACCAACAAAACGAATCTTCAGACCTTTGAGGTTGATCCCGATATCGCGAACGATGTTCCCGGTGACGGCGGTATCATTACCGGAGCCAAAGGCAACGGATTGGACGACAACGATGCGGCCGGTGTGTTCCTGCTGAATGCGGGCCAGGTACGTTTGAGAGCGATGACGCTTGATGACAACGAATTCGGGGTCCGCATTCGTAATACCGAAACAACTCCGGGATTGCCTGACAGCACCAAGCAGAACTTCATCCTCGAGCGGTCTTTGGTGCAGGATTCGGATATTCGCGGTATCGACAGTCAGAACCTGATGGGGCTCTCAATTCAGAACAGCTCCTTTGACAACAATGGTGACAGTGCTACCGCAGGCCGAGAAACGATTCTGCTTGATTACAATGTACGACTCGACCTCGACACGATCACGCAGTTCAGTCAGGCGAATGACCCGTTTGTTGTGACGATTGAAGACTCCGACTTTACCTCTGTTACAACCAGTGTAATCAACGTTGGACAGTCAAATATTGCGGCGAACGGAGCTGCTATTCGCTTTGACCTGCTGAGAAACACATTTTCTGTGAGCGACACCTCCGATCCCACAGGCTCAACTGCACTTGATGATGCTCTGATCTTTGACTGGACAGGCCCGGCTCAGATGATCCTGGAGGATAACCTCTTTGATATGATCAGCGTCAATCAGCAACAGGCGGTATCGATCCGAACTCGCTCTACGACTGATGAGTTTGACTTTTCATTCCAGCGAAATCAGGTTAACGTCAACAACGTGACGCTGAATGCCGGTGCGGTGGACCTGCGAATCGACGGACCATCGAACATGAATACGGTTAACTTCCAGATTGCCAATAACGACATTAACATCAGCGATGGAACTGGAGCCAATAACAACAACGCGGGTGACCGGCCAACAGGCCTGAAACTCCGACTTGCACGAGATGCTGATGTTGGTATCGTGAACAACGATATTGTCGCGACAGCGGATGGAGCGACCGGTATTCTGATTGAACGTGCGGCGGCAAGTTCCGACTTCCTGATCAGCGGAAATCGCATTGGGTTCTCCGATTTCGGCATCGAAGCAGAACGCGGTATCATCTTCCAGCAGGTCACCGGAGTGGTCAGCATCTTTGGAAATGTCGACAACCAGGTTGTCGTCCTGCAGAACGCAGGTGGCAACGGAGCTGTGGAGCAGGCCTTCTTTATGCCAGTTAACTCCAACAACGGTCAGATCATTGTTAACGGTGCACTTGTTCCGTAATGGGCTCAAGATCCTGATCTCAGCGGCCTGATGGCAAATTGTTTTGGCAAACACCTCGAGGAACCGCTGAACTGGGATGGGCTTGCTTCCCGTCAGCTCAGATAACGATAAATCCTCGAATTTTTCCTCTGACAGCCTCCGACGTGTGAAAACGGTCGGAGGCTGTCTTTGCATTGGGGTATCGGAATTTGCCGTTTTCGGGCGGTCACTCGAATTGGCCTGACGCGACTCGCTGCTAGAATCCCGGCGTCATGACCGGTTCAGGACGACAGACACCTTCGTCTCTTGCTGAACTGACGACGTTAGTCGCAGCCTCCCCGGGTTTCGCAGAAGTCCTCGCGGCTTTGCATTCCGGACGCAGTGCCACGATCGACGGCGCCTGGGGCTCCGCTTGCGCGCTGAGCATCGCGGCAATCTCTTCGGCCGATCATGGAAGAACCCACCTGATTATTCTGCCGACGATTCGTGACGCCGAAGAATTTGTCGACGAACTGACAGACCTGCCAAATTCCGGCATCCTGCTGTTCCCTGCCTGGGAAAGTCTTCCCGAGATCATTGATGCGAGCGACTCGGTCTACGCGGCCAGAATCTCCGCTGTACGCCGACTCTCGCAGGCTGATCGAAGGCCGACCGCGATCGTCACCTGTCTGCCAGCCCTGTTGCAGCCGGTTCCGACTCGAGCCTCCATCAAGGCGGCGACGCGTACCATTTCCGTAGGCGATGATCTTCCACTGCCTGAACTCACGGACTGGTTGATTCTCCGCGGGTTCGAACGAGTCACCGCCGTCGAATTGCCGGGTGAATTCTCCATTCACGGCGGCATTCTGGATATCTTTCCGGCCACTGAGCCGGACGCCGTTCGCATTGAACTCTTCGGCGATGAAGTCGAATCGATTCGTTCTTTCGATGTCGAAAGCCAACGTCGTCTGGAGGATCTGAAAAGCATCTCACTGACGGCAACTCTGGCGGCGACTCCCCCCGCAGCCACCGACGCAACACCGCAAACAGGTACCGGCCCAGTCAGCACCACAGCAAGTCTTAAGGGAAAACCAAAGAAAAGGACGCCCGAATCCAGGCCAGCCGATGCTCCGACGTCAACAGCATCCACAGCGGTTCCAACGGCGGCTCCCTTATTCAGCGGAGAAACAGAAAGCCTGATTGATTCGCTGCCTCGTCAGACCATCGTGATCCTGACAGATATGCAGCAGGCGATCAGTGAAGGCCGCATGTATTTGCAGCGACTGTCCAATCCCGTGGGACTTTACGGCGTTGATGCCACAATGGCTCGCCTGCTGGAATTCTCTTCCGTCACGATCGATGCTCTGGGCGTCGACGGTTACGAACAGTCGTGTCATCTGCCGATTGAAGCCGTCGAACGATTTTCCGGAAGTCGCCGCGATGCCCTCGTGGAACTTTCCGAACTGTTGGGGCCATCCGATTCCGTTCTCCTATGTTGCCACAATGAGGGCGAACAGAGCCGACTGAAGGAATTGATTGCAGAAACAGACTCCGCATCAGGCACCTCGCTGGCATCACGAATTTGCCTGACGACCGGGCGTATTCGGAGAGGATTCCGGTTGCTCGATCACGCGCTGATTGTAATCAGCGACAACGAGTTATTCTCCCGCACGCCAACCCGAGCGACGACGCGAAAACGTCGCACCGATTCACGCACGATCGATACTTTTCTCGACCTGCGCGAAGGCGATCTGGTCGTGCATGTGGCTCATGGAATCGCGCGTTATCGCGGCATGGCAATGACTGGTGCTAATGGCCAGCAGGAAGAACATCTGCTGCTGGAATTTCGCGACGCCCTCATTGTGTACGTTCCGGTGTCGCTGATTCATCTGGTTCAGAAGTACATCGGGCCCGCGAAAACAACTCCGGAACTGACGAAGTATGGCGGCACATCGTGGCTGAAGAAGAAGGACCAGGTTGCCGAAGCTATTTCCGATATGGCGACGGACATGCTGCAGCTTCAAGCCGAACGAGCTTCCAGGGCCGGGCTTCAGTGTCGAGCAGACTCGCATCTGCAGCAGGAGTTTGAGAAAGCCTTTCCGTTTACAGAAACTCCGGATCAGGCTTCCGCAATTATTGACTTAAAAGGCGACATGGAACAGGCTAAACCGATGGACCGCCTGATCTGTGGGGATGTCGGCTTCGGAAAAACGGAAGTCGCGATGCGGGCAGTCTTCAAGGCCGTTGATAATGGTCGACAGGTGGCCGTTTTGGTCCCGACGACAGTTCTGGCCGAACAGCATTTTCGCACCTTCAGCCAGCGGATGGCGGAGTTCCCTGTCACTGTCGAAATGCTGTCGCGTTACCGTTCTCCGGCCGAACAAAGTCGCATCCTCGAACGCCTGAAAGAGGGCAGCATCGATATCGTGATCGGCACACATCGACTGGTGTCGAAAGACGTTAAGTTTCGCGACCTCGGTTTGCTTGTGGTCGACGAAGAGCAGAAGTTTGGCGTGAAAGTGAAGGAGCGGCTGAAGCAACTGCGTGCCGACGTCGATGTGCTGACTCTGACCGCCACGCCGATTCCTCGCACGCTGCATATGTCGCTGTTGGGGATTCGTGATATCAGCAGCCTCACAACTCCGCCACGCGATCGCGTGCCGATTGAAACGCGAGTCGGTCGGTTCGACGAAAATCTGGTTCGCAGCGCGATGATGCGAGAACTCAATCGAGGCGGGCAGATCTATTTTGTTCACAACCGCGTTCATGATATCGAAGAGATCGCAGAGCGTTTGAAGCGAATCGCTCCCGAAGCCAGTCTTGTGATCGCCCATGGACAGATGGATGAGGACGAACTCGAATCCGCCATGATGGCCTTCGTCACAGGCAAAGCGGACATCCTGCTGGCGACAACGATTATTGAAAGCGGTCTCGACATTTCCAACGCCAATACGATGTTCATTCATCAGGCGGAAAATTACGGGCTCGCCGATCTGCATCAACTTCGTGGTCGAGTCGGTCGCGATCGCCATCGAGCGTACTGCTATCTGCTGCTGGAAGACGGTAAGGCCGTTACGACCAAAGCGACTCGGCGACTCAAGGCGATCGAAGAGTACAGCGAATTGGGCGCGGGATTCCGCATCGCCATGCGCGACCTGGAAATCCGAGGAGCAGGCAATATCCTCGGCACCGAACAGAGCGGCAACATTGCGGCCGTTGGTTACGAACTGTATTGCCAACTGCTGGAGAACGCCGTTCGATCGCTGAAGAAGCAGCCGCTGCGTTATCAGCGTCATTGCAAAATCGAATTGCCCGTCAGCAATTTTATCCCCGACAAATATATCGCCGAGCAGAAACTCAAGATCGAAGTCTACCGCAGACTCTCGCAGGCCAACACGCTTGATCAGCTCAGCGAACTGGAAACAGAACTCCGCGATCGGTTCGGGCCAATACCGACGGCCGCTCGCCGCATGATTCAACTGCGCGAGCTCAATCTACGAGCCCTTGCGTGGCGAGTAGAAAACATCCATCTCGAAAATGGCTACGCGGTCTTTCGGTATCGAGACGCCAAACGCATTCGCATGCTGTCGCATCTGCACAAAGGACATCTGCGAGTGGTCGATGCACATGACGCCTACTGGCCGCTGGAAGCCGAAGAAACCGACGGCCCGGCCGTGCTTGATGAACTTCTGGAAACATTCTCCGCCGCTCAGCCACCAGCCCCGGAATAGCTGGACGACAGCAGGAAATTCGAGGATCCGTTTTTGATCGGATGAGACGCCTGATACACTCAGGCCCCGTCATACAGCATTTCGCTCCCCGATCAGGCGAATCAGCGATGAACCAAAGCTCTCCCGCCTTCCCTCCGTCGACGACACTTTCTCCGTCTGCTCGTTTACCTGTTTCGCGAGCCGCGTTCGTGCAGCAACTCGCTGGCGGCATTGGGGGGATTGCGTTGGCACAGATGCTGGCTGCGGATACTGTCGCGGCTGCACAAACAGAGAATCTCAACGGTGGATTACATCATCCGGCGAAAGTAAAACGCATCATTCAGCTGTTCCTGAATGGTGGCGCAAGTCAGATGGATACGTTTGACTATAAGCCGGAATTGGAACGGCTCAACGGGCAAATGCTGGGGCCGAAGGAAAAGCCGGAAGGCTTTACTGCTCCGGCCGGGGCCGTGATGAAGAGCCCCTTTACGTTTCAGCAGTATGGTCAATCCGGTCGTTGGGTCAGCAGTGTGTTTCCGGAGCAGGCCAAAATGGTCGATGACATCGCGTTCCTGATGGCGATGACAACGAAGACCAATGTCCACGGGCCCGGCAGTTACATGATGAATACCGGTTTTCTGCTGCCCGGTTTTCCCTGCATGGGCGCATGGATCTCTTATGCACTCGGCGATCTTTCCGACAACTTCCCGTCATTTGTTGTGCTGCCGGATCAGCGAGGTCTGCCGTATAATTCCAAAGGAAACTTCAGTGCCGGATTCCTGCCGGCTCGCTTTCAGGGAACTTTGATCAACGCCGGGGGAAATCAGCCGGTTCCTGATCTGTTCGCATCCTCAAAGTACAGCTTTGCTCAGGGCGAATCTGATCGTCAGGCTCTGGAGGTTCTGCAAACACTGAATCGCCGTCATGCGGAACTACGGCCTGAAGACAGTCGCCTTGAAGCACGAATTGCGGCCTCTGAAGTCGCAGCAAAGATGCAATTGAGTGCTCCTGAAGTCTTCGATCTTTCGCAGGAGAGCGAAGCCATTCATCAGTCGTACGGAATCGCTGATTCCGCAACTCAGGATTTTGGAAAACGCTGCTTGCTTGCTCGCCGCATGCTGGAACGAGGCAGTCGATTTGTGCAGGTTTGGAGCGGTCTCTCAGGAGCCGTCAACAACTGGGACAATCATGGCAGTATTCCCAACGAACTACCGCCGATGGCAACCAGCATTGATCGCCCGATCGCAGCCCTGCTGACAGATCTCAAACAACGAGGCATGATGGACGAAACGCTGGTTGTGTGCTCGACCGAATTTGGCAGAACTCCGTTTGCTCAGGGAGGCAATGGTCGCGATCACAACGGAGGAACCTTTGTGACGTGGCTGGCCGGCGCCGGAATCAAGGCCGGGGTTTCGCATGGGCGCAGTGATGATCTCGGATACAAAGCCGTGGAAGGTGTCACTTACTGCTACGACCTGCACGCCACAATTCTGCATTTATTGGGCATCGATCATACTCGACTGACATTCCTTCATAGCGGCGTTGATCGTCGACTGACGGATGTCCATGGGCATGTCGTGAAAGAAATCCTGAGCTGACGCGGGGCAAGCTCCCGTCGACGGAGCGACCAATGGCGTGGAATTAAGGAAATTCCGTGTTGATCATCGCCCGGGATCACGCAAGCTTTGGTCCGTTGTTTCGGGCTGTGTTTCGCAGCGTAGCTGCGGCAGCATTTAGCCCCAGGCTTCAGCCTGGGGTGGGAAGCGAAAACACGATCCATCAGCCGTGAAACGGCGAAATCAGAACGTTAGCTGTCCCGCTGAATCTCGTTGCAATACCAAATTTTTGACACCTCAGGACAAGCCCCATTGTGGCAAATCGAGATTAAGTCCACGCGCCATTGGACGGAGCGACGAGCGTGCCGTACACCCGTCGCTCCGCCGACGGGATCTGTGCTGTTACACCGGCAGTTGTTCAGCCGCATCAGACGCCAGCCGCAGCCGTTGCCAGCGGCCTGTCAGATATCGCATCCACATACACAAACCCGTCAGGCTGATATGGATCGTACACGTGATCCAGATTGCAAAGATCGTCGGATTGTCCGAACGAATGATCAATACTGCGGGCAGCACCATGACCAGCCAACTGGACAGCAACGTAATTACCATCGGATATACGGTGTCACCGGCTCCTCGCAACGCTGAAGAAAACACGACGGCCAACGCATCAAAGACAGAATAGACTGCGACAAACTGCAGCAGTGTTGCAGCCAGTCGCGCCAAGGTTTTCACATCAGCACCCTGGCCGGAGTCCGGATCTGCGAACAGGAAAAATGGCCGCAAACATGTCTCGGGGAAAAAGATCAGCATCAGCGCCGTGATACCCGTCCAGAGAACTCCCAACAGCACAGCATTGTTCGTCGTCCGTTTTGCCGCAGGAATATTCTCTGCTCCGATGTGATGGCCCACCAACGTCTGAATCGCGGTGCCGAATCCGAGCAACGGAATGAAGATCAGCCCGTTAACACTGAAGGCCAGATTAGTCGCGGCGAGATCGGAGCTGCTTAGATTTCCGATGATCAGCAGAAAGACCGTGAAGCCTGAATTGTCGACGAAGTAATGCAGACCGCTCGGTACACCGAAACGCAGAAATTTTCGCAGAAGATCACCGTCCAGTTGTCGCGACGCCATTAACGGAAGTTGTTCTCGTTTTGCTTCGCGCAGCATCAGCAGCGCATACACAAAAACTTCACCGCATCGAGCCAGCACCGTCGCCAGTGCCGCGCCCCGAATGCCGAGTTCCGGGAATGGGCCAATGCCATAAACCAACAGATAATCTACTCCGAAGTTGAAGAAGACCCCGGCAAAACTGATACACATCACGACCGAAGTTCGCCGTCGCCCATTGAAGAAGCAACTTAGCGCTGTCGACAGCAAAAGCATCGGGCTGCCCGCGCACAGCGTATTGAAGTACTGAGCTTCCAGCTCAACGATCTCAGGCGAATGTCCGGTCAGAGACAACAATGGGCGGCTGAGTGGCAAACATCCCAGCAACAGAACTCCGGCGACAAGCGACAACCAGATGGCTTGCCACAGCGACGCCATCATCCGCTCTTTTTTCTCCGCACCGTCGTATTGGGAGATAAACGTGTTCGCGTAAAGAATTGTTCCCATCGGGATGCAGACGACCGTCCAGTGCAGCATCGACGCCGGTGTGACCGCCGCCAGAGCGGCCTCAGAGCAACCAGCCAGCACGATGCGGTCCGCTGCGTTCATCAGCGACTGCGAACCGGCGCTCAGCATCAGCGGAACGGCGACACGAAACAGCTCCGACATGCTGCCAGCTTCCGGAGCGGATTCACTATGAGATTCTCCGGAAGCCATCGTCATTGATCAGGATGC
Organism: Planctomycetales bacterium; assembly: GCA_026400835.1. Taxonomy (GTDB): domain Bacteria; phylum Planctomycetota; class Planctomycetia; order Planctomycetales; family Planctomycetaceae; genus SXXK01. The sequence continues at coordinate 98,337 of JAPLOA010000091.1, forward strand.
CGTAAAGGGTAAGAACGCTGGCGTCACTTTCAGGCAGGGTGGGCATTCCTGCCCGTCGAAACTCAGTCGGACAGGAATGTCCAACCTGGATCTCTGAGTTTGACCATGCACTCCGTGACACTCGCAATGCAGGATTCGTTCGCGCCGAGATCCCTTGGTGCAAATGTCATCCCACGTTTTGGCAACTCAAGCGAGAGCCCCTGTCGTGGAGTTCGCCAATCTAAGCCGATCAGACGTAAATCCGCTGCCTGTTTCCGGAAGCTTCATCGGGGCTGCCACCGTTCTGGCAGGCGATTCGTTCCTCATTCGACTTTGTGAGGGCCAGTTGATACATCCGCTCTCCAGCAGGAGTCGGATAAACCGTATTCACGCAAGCCTGGCACAATGAGTGTTCCGGAAGTCCAACGCAGTTGGCCAGGGCTTCGACCGGAAGATATCGCAGACTTGTCGCTCCGATTGCATCGGCCATCGCCTGTTCTTCATCCGGAGTTATCACGTGACCAGCCATGAAGGCCGGAGCAAACAACTCTCCCACAGTCGACATATCGATGCCGTAAAAGCACGGCGAGATAATTGGTGGGCACGCGATACGAACATGAATCTCCTTCGCGCGACCTCGATCTTTCAACAGCGCCAGTAGTTCTTTCAACGTTGTGGCTCGTACGATGGAATCATCCACCAACAGGATCCGCTTGCCTTCCATGACTTCCGGCAGCGGCGTGTACTTCATTCGTACCTTATCCGCGCGGTTGTTGCCTTCGATAAAGGTACGACCGATGTAGCGATTGCGGATCAGTCCTTCGAGAGAAGGAACTTTCAATTGAAATGCCATGCTGTCGGCTGCGGCTTTGGCCGTGTCCGGAACCGGCACCACGATCACGTCGTCATCGATGGTCAGTGTTTCACGCCTGGCCAGTTCTTCACCAAGACGTTTGCGAGACAGGTAGACTCCCGCATCGTCAAACGTGCTGCCCGCGTTCGCAAAGTAAATCCACTCGAAGAAACAATGTGCTTTCTGCGGACTTTCCGCATACTTTTCAACTCGCACCGTCTGGCCATCGACCACAACGACGTGTCCCGGTGGAACGTTCTTGACGCTGTCTTCAGAAAATCCGAGGTGAGTCAGTGCGACGCTTTCACTGGCGGCCGCAAACATCGAACCTTCGACTGCGTAGCACAGAGGTCGCATCCCCAGCGGATCGCGGGATACAAACATCTGACCGCGGGCATTCAGGAAGACGATGTTCCAGGAACCATCGAGTCGCTTCGACAGAGTACGCAGAAGTTCAACTGGAGTCACATGGGCGTTCAGAGACAGTTCGTGCGAAATCAGATGATGCAGAACTTCCGTGTCAGTTTCACGAGTCAGGTGGAAGTCGGTCGTTGAGAGGATTTCCTGTCGCAGTTCGGTGTAATTCGCCAATTGACCATTGAAGGCAAAGCTGAACCATTTGGACCGAGCGATATGCTGGCGTTCAAACGGCTGCGCGTAACTGGGGTCATCTTTACCGCAGGTCGCATAGCGGACATGACCAATGGCGGCCTGCCCGGCATGCTCGGCCATCAGCTCTTTATACGGACCTTCATGATTCATGCGAAAGACTTCGGCTACGCCGCCGACGTCCTTGCGTGTCTGAAGCAGCTGCAGACGAGCTGGATTGTAGCTGGTGAGTCCCGCAGCCAACTGGCCGCGGTTCTGCATATCCAGCAGCATGCCCGGAATCAGCCGCGACGCGCGGTTGCGAACCGTCTGAGCATCCTCAGTCGCGGGATCGATAAAGGACTTATCTTTCCTGCGAAGTTTGGGGATCAGCGGGCTAAGATCACCGGAATTCAAGTGGTACACGGCGGCCACGCCGCACTCGTGCTGCAGTTCGTCCATAGTCCGACGAGTTCAATATTCCAGAAGAAAGCTCGCGACCGATGGCGAGCAGAAACGGAATCACGTCGGCCCGAGGGAACCGCGTTTCCTCATATGATATCGCCTCAAGCACTTCAAACCAATCGTCCGCCACCGATTCGCCCGACAGAAGTTGTTGTCTGTCGATTCGGTCGTTCAATTCCGCAGTGTCGTCAGGCTCGCCGGAGCCGCCCGAGGGACGATCAGGGGAGCGATGATCCCTGAAAATTCCGCCCGCATGCGGAAATTCGGTGAACCACGTCCCTCCCCGTGTCATCTCAGAGAAAGAAGTTGCGACCGCAAGCGGCAGGAAAGGGGAGTTCTGGCTGCCCGAGGTGCAGAATCTGCCGATTCTGAGATTCTCAATCGGAATCGAGGCGACAACAGGTTAGAATCAGACTTGCAACCAACAACTTCGCTCGCTACTTTCCGCCCTCTCGCAGGGAACGTCCAGCCAATCATTGTCTCACGACAGTGGAAGGTTGAGTGGAACCAGCGAAAAGATTCCCCTGTAGCTCAGTTGGTAGAGCAGGCGACTGTTAATCGCCTTGTCATAGGTTCGAGTCCTATCGGGGGAGCTTTAGTTTTGAACTTAAGCCGGCATTGCCCGGCTTTTTTTACGCCCTTGCCGAGGGCTGCTGATGTTCTTCGTGTATGTGTTGCATTCGGAGAGTTCCGGGAAGCGATACGTTGGGCAGACTTCCGACTTGGATCGACGTTTGAAAGAACACAACGATCCTTTGCCCAATCCGGGAAAGTACACCTCGCGAAATGCGGGTCCATGGATTGTGCTTCACAGCGAGCCGTTTGAAACTCGTGCTGCCGCTATGGCTCGGAAGAAATGGCTGAAATCCGGGGTGGGCCGGGATTGGTTAAGAGCTCAGTTCGGCAGAGCAGGTCCGCCTGCGGCGGATTAATCGCCTTGTCATAGGTTCGAGTCCTATCGGGGGAGCTAAATTCTGTCAGCGAACTTCCGCCGACAGCCAAGTTAACCGAAAACGCCGAGAGTGTCCCTCTCGGCGTTTTTCTTTGGACGCCAGTTTTTCGCGGTATTCCTGATAGACCCGCAAATTCCCCGACGTCTCTGGTTCTCTGTCCAATTGCAGGACGCGGAAGAAACTCCCCCGGTCGTTTCCGCTTGCCGAAAAAGTGTACCGAAACTCTCTGACTCTCTGCTTAACAGGGATCTCCGAGTTAACAACTTGATACCTTCCGAGCAGCGGAAGAGACACGAGAGCTGTCAAATGGGCAGAAGCACATGATGGCGGCAATCGGGCCGTCCCTTTCAGGACGAAAACCTTGGGTATTGACTGTATTGCGATGTGCAATACAATGTCCTCAAGGAGAATCACGTATGCCTAAACCCACAAGCCAGACGACCAGCCAAAAAGCGAGTCCTTTGATGGTTCGCCTGGATTCTGAGAGTAAACAGGCACTGACCGACGCAGCCGAATTGCGCCGGATCAGCGTCAGTGATTACGTGCGAACAGTGACTGTGGCTCAGGCGCGGCGGGAGGTTGCCAGTGCCCGTGACCAGACAATTCTGCTCAGCCCCGACGAGCAACTCGCTTTCTGGCAATCTCTGCAAGCCCCACCGAAACTCACACCAGCCCAGAAACGGCTGGGAGCAATCATGCGGGGCGCGAAGTGAGCGAGGTGGTCTTGCCTCAGGGGTTCTCGCTCGAACCGCTTCACCGAAATCACCAGCGCCGCCTATTTGATTGCGGCCAGAGAGAAGTCAATGACTGGCTGCACACCAAAGCGCTGCAGCATCAAGACAAGCGACTCTCCGCCACGAAAGTGCTTCTCAATCGAGACATCGCGATCGCTGGCTTCTACACGCTGGCGACGGGTCAGGTGGATTTTGGTGACCTGCCCTCCGAGCTCGCCCGAAAACTGCCGCGGCGAGCGCTGCCTGTTGCAATCCTCGCATGGCTGGGAGTGAGCGTGACCTGTCAGGGCCAGAAGCTGGGTGATCTGCTGTTGGCAAAGGCTCTACGTGATTGCTACGAAGCGGGCCAGACGTTTGCGTTCGTGGCAGTCATCCTTGACTGCGTTGACGATCGGGCCAAGGCATTCTACCGCCGATGGGATTTCGCTGAACTGCCGGGTAATCCTTACCGCCTCTTCCTGAGTTCGCAGACACTTAGAGCGATGATGACCTCGCCCGCCAGGTAATTCGATGGCAAAAAAGGTGTCAGGAACCGTTTTTTGGTGGCAAAAAAGGTGTCAGGAACCGTTTTTTGGAATTCGTGGCCTTCCTTGGGGGCGAGTGGTGATTTCCAGGCCCAGTTTCTTCGTGGCGGTAGTGGTCCAGGGTTCGTCTCCGAACGGCGAGCCGCGATTGACGCTGCGGCGGAGTGCTGTGAGTTCTGCATCGGTCTGACAAGAATTGACATGCTCCAGCCAGCCGGCTGATCGCCGCAGCGGCCATGCCGACAGCAGGGTTTTTTCGTCCGCCGTGCCGGAATACCACCGATGCAGACTGCTCCAACGCCAGTCCTCGGCTCGCTTCACCAGATTGGCTCGCAGAGCATTGCGTTCCACATACCGGCAGACAGTATGGAAATGGCCATCGTCCTGAACCGGAAACGATTTGAATCGCCCCTGATAGAGATGACCAGACCCCGTCGACTTGCGATGAGCATGCCAACGCTGGGTGTGTGTCAGCGTCAGCCAGCCCACAAACCGTGACAGCTCATCATCTTCCCGAGGCCACACGACGAGGTGCCAGTGATTTCCCATCACGCAA
>JAPLOA010000083.1 GCA_026400835.1 Planctomycetales bacterium
GCTCGACACCCAACCTCCCTGTTGTAAAAATTCCCTCCAGAATCAATCTTTCAGGAATCCGTCGTGGTAAAAATTGCAATCAACTCAAGCGTCCAACGCTCGATATGAACATACCGCAATAGATGTGCCTAAACCTAAGGCTAAAGCCCGGGGCTACCTGCTGCCGCCTCTACGAGGCGAAATCAAAACGATAGTTGTCCCACTGAATCTCCTTGTAATACCAAGTTTTTGACACCTCAGGACAAGCCCGATTGCGGCAGGTCGAGCTTAAGTCCAAGCCATTGGGGTGTAAGCCCGGTGGCGTGGACTTTGAAGCCTGTTTAACGCTGATCGCTCTGCAGGAAGGCCAGCAGATCGGCCATCTCCTGAGCACTTAACAGTGTGGCCAGACCGTTTGGCATCGGCGACACATTTGACGGTTGGATTGCAACGATCGATGTTCGTGCCAGGTGGAACGTTTTCTGAGCATCGGGGGACAGCACAATTTCATCGGCCGATTCGCTGCTGATGATCCCGCTGATGACTCGACCATCTTCCATCTCCACGCTGACCGGCTCATAACCTCGCACGATGCTGGAGCTTGGAAAGACCAGTGCTTCCAGCAGATCGCGACGATTTCGAACGCGAGCGATGCTTGTCAGGTCTGGACCAAGTCGTCCACCGCCGTAGCCAAGTTTGTGGCAACCATTACACGCGGCCTTTTTGCTCATAAAGACTTCGTGACCACGGCGAACATCGCCTTCGGGTAAGGTCGTCAGAAGTTTCTCCAGTGTTGCAGTTTGCTCTTCTTCGCTGGCGTTGAGAAGCTTCAGCAGAGCTTTGCCTGCCTCCTGAACAGACGTTGGATACTTAGTCAGAAGTGGCTTAATCAGATCCGACCGGAGTCCTCGAACACCTTCAGCCTGCATCAACGCGGTGACAAGCTGGAGTCCCAACGATTCCGAACCGCCCTTCTCAAAGGCTGGCAGCAACTTGGGCAACTCCATTGGTCCAACGGTTTTGACCGTTGAGAGAAGCGACGTCAATTGAGGTTCCGAAAGTATGGACGATGCGAGTCGGTTGGCGGCAATCGAACGCAGGTTCATGGGCAGGTCGGGGCTTAAGGTCGTCGTGAGGAGCGCGAACGTGCTGTCGCTCAGGTTCAGGCCACTCCCTGCGGCGTCGATGGCATTCAGTCGAGTATCATTTTCCAGATCAGAGTTGGCCGCAATCTTTGCGAGAGCATCGCGAAGACCAGCGTGACCCTCCTTGGGCATGGGAAGATTCTGAGCCGCCGCGATCGCCAGCGGCAATGTTTCTTGATCCGCTGATGTCAACGTCTCCGCAAGGGCATCCAGCCACGCGGCCGGCGTGGCCGTCAGACCGCTTGATGCCATCACCGCGAGAGACTGCTGGCGACCGGATTTATTGCTCTTGTTCGTCAGCGTCGCCAGAAGCAACGCCTGAATATCCGGAGCGTTAGCGAGACTGGCCAGCAACTGACGGTCCTGTTCGCGATCTACCTCGGACAGATCGGCTGCCTTGGTCAGACGTTGCTCAAAATAAGATTTCAGTTCCGGACCCCAGTCGGAATGTTGATTCATGATCCACGCTGCGGTGGCTCGCAGAGCAACATTCGGGCTGCTCATATGGCGAATCACATCGGCTGCCTGCAGTCCTCCGTTCTTCATTTGATCCAGAGCGACGAGGGCGGCACGAATCGTAGCAGGGTTTGTTGAGGTCAGTCCTGAGCGAGTTTGTTCAGCGTCGCCAATTTCGATCAAAGCATAGATCAGAGCATGCTCGCGAATCCGTTCGGCAGCGACAGCGGGGGCTCCGGAAGCGTCCGGGCCTGTCGACTTGAGCTGGGCCGTCAGGTCCAGCAGGTTCCGGATCGTACCTTCATCCGCACGCAGTCGGCCGATTGCTTCCGCGGCGGCTCGAGCGGACCCCGGCTCACCTGTTTTTGCAATCGTCATCAACTGTTCTGCGGCTGCTTGATTTCGAGCAAGACCTGTCGCATGAACGGCCGCCTGTTGCACGGTTTGATCTTTGTCATTCAAAGCCGGCAAGATTGCTGCGATTGCTGAAGAAGTATTAATCCCGGCTAATGTCCAGACTGCTCGCCGACGTACTTCGGGAGATTCATTCGCTTTAACAATTGCGGAAAGTGCATCGACAGACTTGTCCTGCATCTTTCGCAATTCGCCCGTCGCGCGGCGTTGGACGAACAGACGAGGATCTTTCAACAGAGCGGTGAGCTCTGTCGCATCAGCTTTGGCCCAGGCAATCTCTGCCCCGAGCGGATCGGCTATCAAAGGAGCATCGTTCCGGCGAACTCGATAAATTGCACCCAGCACATCAGGCTTAGCCAATTGAGATGTTGGACAGCAGACTTTGTACCAGCCGCCGGTGTCGACGATCAGTAAGCTGCCATCCGCGTCTTCGAAGACATCGGTGGGATGAAAATCGGGATGATCGCACGCCAGAAAGTCGACGTCCTCCGTGTCGTATGTGGGGCCGTTCGGTGTGAGCTTGTGCTGGACCACTTTGTGGAGATTGAAGTAGCACGCAAACAGTTGCTGACTGTGGCCTCCGCCCAGCAAAGAGTCAGTGCCGCCAATAAAGCCACACGGAGCCGCGGCACCCTGATGATTCAACACCGGCATCACATCGCCGGTCATTGGGTGAGCGTAGATTGAGTCATGCTTCTTGCCATAGACACCGCCGTAGATTGCATGAATCAATCCGTCGCGACGACCAGCTTCAGGATTCTGGAAGAACGTGCAGCTCAGGAATCGCTCGCCGTTGTTCAGGAAGGCGACGTTCACTGGGTTATCCATGCCGCCGATCAGGACGGATTCCATTTCTGTTCCGTCCGGTTTGGCACGGAAGATATGAGATGATCGAGTGACCAATTCGTTGCCATCGGACAGCATGTGTTTCTGTTCGGCAAAAGCTCCTTTGCACCAGTAGAATCGCCCATCGTGGCCAGGATACGGGCCATGAAGGTCGTTGCCGCAGCCGGTCAGAGTTTTTCCGTCGAACCAGACTTCTCTTTTGTCTGCGGAGCCGTCGTCATTGGTATCTGTCAACTTCCAGATCTCCGGAGGAGCGGCGACATAGAGCGAGCCGTCGTACCACATGCAGCCTTCAGGAAACATCATTTTGTCAGCAAATAAAACGGACTTATCGTAAACGCCATCGCCGTTTGTATCTTCAACTCGTCGAATACTGTGAGGCTTCAACTCCAGTTGCTTTTCGGCTCGTTCTGACATGCCACCAGAATCTGTGACGTAGAGTCGTCCACGTTCATCGCGGGCTACGGCAATCGGGCGGCCGACAAGTGATGAGTCCACGGCCAGTTCGACGGAATAACCATCGGCAACCCGCAGAGTGCGAGCTCCAATCGTGACATCCACGGAGAACGCAGGATTCAAGGTCAACAAAGCTGCCAGGGCGGCGAAGGCGGCAGGAGTCGAACGATAGAGCGCAGCGACAAGCATCGGAGTTCCCTTTCTCTACGGATGTCAGATTCGTCGCCGGATGTTGGCGAATTCCCGATGCGTTGTCATCTCCATGGTAACATTACTTTGTTCTGAAGTGGACATCGGACGACCCGCAGCGCGAAAGCGAGTTGTCTCAGGCATCTGTGTCTGCTGCTGCGGCTGTTGGTGACTTAAGCATCCGCGAAAGAATGACAGCGACGGCCGCAATGTACAGCAGACCAGCGATCATGAGTGGGCAAATCAGACCGGGCCACCGATTGAAGATTCCGTCAGAAAGCCACGATTGCGCGAAACACAAAGGAGCCATGCCGAGACCAGTGGCGAGCATTACGTGCCAGATCGGAATTCGAGTCAGTCCTGCGGCGTAGGACAACAGATCAGTGGACGTCAGTGGATTGAGACGAAGAAACAGGATCATCCAGAAGCCACGACGGTTGAGTGACTTCTGAAGTTTGTCCATCGACGTGTTCGCTGAGATTCTATCCAGCCAGCCACTTCCCATACTTCGCACGACCAAACAGGAGATCCCAGCTCCGATCGTGTTCCCGATAATCGCCAGAAAACCTCCCAGCCACGGACCGAAGATAAGTCCTCCAGGTGCGTACAACATCAGTCCAGGGATCGGCGCGACAATGACCTCTGCGATGACAAAAATTACGTACGCCACCGGCGCAAAGAAACCAGCCTTTTGAAAGAAGTGCTGAAGGACCAGCACTCGTTCAGAGGCCGAAAGTTGGGCATCCAGAAGTTTGGCGACGATTTCGTTGTTGCGCCAGGAAACCAGCATCGTCAGCAGGATGACGACCAGAACCAGCCACGGAAGGTGCGACTTGCGCATGACGGTTGCTGTTGTGCTACACGTAGAAGAACGTGGATTCGGCTGTCGTTTTCAGCAGCATTCGACGTTCTTCCGGAGTCACAAAGTCGATGTGGTCGCGAATCAACGAAATCGATGAAGCATACGTATTGAGTCCCGAAATCTGATATGGGCAATCGCTGGCCCACATCAGGCGATCAGGTCCGTACGTCTCACAGAGACGTTTAATCATGGGGATCATTTCGTGATGCGGTGGCGTTTTCTTACCGAACGCGTAGTAAGCCGAAATCTTGATTCGAATGGTTTTGTGTTTGGCGAGTTTGCAAAGCAGATTCACATCTTCATCTCGAATTTCGCCATTCTCTCCGATGCGAGCGAAGTGGTCGATCACAACCGGAGTGTCGGGGAACTTCTGGCACATAGCGTCCAGCTCAGGCAGGTTGTCTGGATTGATCAGGCAACACATAGACTGACGGGTCTCGGCTGCGGTTTTCCACATTTGCTGCATGCCATCTGTGGCCAACCACTTTGGCTGGTCTTCACGAGGGCCGATTCTGAAACCTGTCACGCCGGTCTTCAGCATCTGTTTCATCAGATCTGCGACATGATCCTTCTTGTCATCGATTTGGGCGACGATTCGAAAGCGGTCGGGGTGTTTCTTCCAGGTGTCAATCAGGTACGAATTATCAAAGCCGTGGTAAGGATGGTGCTGAATCAGGACGACTCGTCCCACGCCTTCAGGCTGAGCGATGGCCATCAATTCGTCATCTGTGAAACTTCGTGGAGCCAGAACGTCTACCGCCTGGTGATTACGGAGAGGATATTTCGCCAGATCAGTTGTCCAGATGTGGGAATGTGCATCAACCCACGGGTGTTTTTCGACCTGCATTGCGGCTGCCCTTTTTGAGTCCGCCAGAAAAAGTGAAGTACCGGAGACCAAAGCAGCAGCAGAAGCCAATGCATGACGGCGAGAAATCTGACCTGACTGAGACATCAGTGAACTCCGAATAATTGCTGAAACAAATGTTGAAGCACAGCAGAGGGCGTTCTATCAGATTGGATAATGGCGGCCAACTTATTGCCAATGGATTGCGTTGCTCAAATGATTCCGGGGTGTGCAAACGTGACTCTGTCGTTAACTCTCCTCGCATCTTGCGAATACTGGAAAGTAATTGCGACTGATCCGTTGAAGGTGCCTGAGATGCGAACAAGAATCGGGTGGGAATTCCTGATTTGATTCGTCTGTAAAAATGAGAGCCTGCTTAAGGGTGTTTGTGGTGCGATCATGCGTGTGATGTAAGGGTAAACCCACCTGTTGGTTGTCTCATTTTTGGTTGTCGTGGGCTGGGGGGATCTCGCAGGTCGTTGAATCTCAGTCGCCACGATACTATTTTGGAGGGAGAGCAGGAGGACGCCCGAATTATTTAATTTCTGGCATGGAAGCCAACTCATGAAGGAACAGTTTGATGCAGCGCAAACGCAGACCAGGAAAGAGGGCGGAACGAAAAGCTCCGCCACTTACAGAATTTGAACAGCCGAAGAAGCGACGTCCATTCACTGTCTTTTTGATCGAAGACGATCAGGCCGTACGCGCGTCTCTTGTCGAGGCACTTGGGGAACACAAGATTTCGGTCAGAGATTACATGACCGCGATGGAGTTCTATCGCGATTACCGTGAACCGGTTCCAGGCGTGTTGATTCTCGACTTGCGACTCCCGGGGATGTCCGGAATCGAGTTGCAGGAGAAACTGAATGAAGACGGCTTTGAACTGCCAGTCGTGATGATCTCAGGGCATGCTGATGTGCCGATGGCTGTACGAGCCATGAAGAATGGTGCGTTTGATTTTCTCTGTAAGCCTCTGAAGATCGAAGATCTCGTGGCTGCGATCGCGCGTTCATATGCCTACTTCTATGACGTAGATCCGGAAGTTCTGGAAGAAGAACTCGAGGATACCGAAGACAGCATCAATCGTTTGACCGGACGAGAGCGTCAGGTTCTGGATCATGTTGTTGATGGTCTCTCCAGCCGAGAGATCGCGCAGGAACTCGGTGTGAGCACAAAAACAGTGGAAGCTCATCGTGCTCGAATCAACGACAAGATGCGAGCTGACAACGTTTCGCATTTGATTCGCATGTGCTTTGCTTATAACGAAGAGCACAGCAACTGATTGTGTTGAATCGACTGTCGCGACGGGGTCTGTCACGAATAGCAGATTCGGTCGCGAGATGAACAAGACGGTGTTGGCGATGTCGAGCCTGTTTGGCCGTTGGTGGCCATGGAGGTCCGATCCGCCATACCGTCTTTTTGTTTTTGTGGCGGGATGACTGCAGTATGTTCAGCTGTCCAATTTCGTCCAAACAGGAGTTGACAGTCACGGGCAACATTTATACTGTGCGTCGACATGCGGCTCGCTGGTAACGCGAGCGTGTCTGAATCTGCCGAAGGAGCGACATCAGTGACGACGGTTGGGCAGCGAATCCGGGAGATTCGCAAGAGTCGCAATCTGACTCAGCGAGAACTAGCCGACCGCGTCGGCATTAATTTTACCTACTTGAGCCGCGTCGAGAATGATCGGCTTGATGATGAGCAGACTCCTCGTGAGGAGACTCTGCAGCGAATTGCCAAAGCGTTAGACGCAGATCCGGATGAGCTACTTTTGTTGGCAAGGCGAATTCCAGATGCGTATCGCGACAGAATCTTGTCTCGCCCCGGTGTCTTCCGAAAGCTGTTGAATCTGTCTGATACTGACCTTGAGAGCCTCGTTGGTCAGTTAGAACAGCAGGCTCGTCGCCCGAAGAATCACTAGCGATCGATGGAAATCACTGCACGGAGCCGGATTTTGAGGCTTCGTATCGAACTCAGGAAGAGCGACGAATCTCGCAGGGAGTGTGACTTGTGCGACGCCATGATTTGACCAATATGCGAACGCGTTCCATTGACGCAGTCACCGCCATGCGTATTCGGCAGTATGAACAACTGACGGGAGAACCCGTGATGTTCCCTGTGCCGATCGAAAAAATCGTCGAGCGAATTCTGGGCCTGAATTTCGACTGGGTGGAAATTGAAGAGCAGCTCGGTGAACAGATTCTTGCGGGATTGATTCCTGAAGAACGACGCATCGTGCTGAATAGTCGTCACCTCGATCTGTTCCAAAAGAAGCCCGGTCTGGAGCGCAGCACGATTGGTCACGAGGCTGGGCACTGGGACATTGACATCGACCGCACCAGCCTGCATCATCCTCGATTGCCCGGATTTGAGTTGCAGACGAGTGTCGTTCGTCGACACGCGGCTGATCGTCAGGTGCTGGTCGAAGTCCTGAATCGCGCGGCTTATGATGAACGCTATTTTGAGCTGTATCGTGAGTTGACGGCTGGTCAGGATTCCCCGGAAGTTCGCAGCGCTGTGGATAGATATCAGTCCTCGATGCTTATGCCCGACTGGCTTATCAAGTCCGTAGTTCGCGATGTCGATGTGACTTCGTGGCCCGCGCTCTACGAACTGGCCGAGAAGGCTCAGGTGACGATCTCTAATTTGACCGTACGGCTGCATCGTCTGGGAGTGATCTACATTCCGGAGGGAAGTCGGGAAATCTACGCCGGGCGCGATGCCTATATTGGGCAGAAGCACTTGTTCTGATTGTATCTGTCTCGATCTGTCTCATTGGTGATGTGACTTAAAACAGATTCGGGCGAAGCGTTTGGCTTCGCCTTTTTCTGAGCCACTGTGTTGACAGTTTCTGGCAACTTTGTGTTTTCGTGTTGGCCGATTGCCGACTTTTTTGCCTTGAATGGAGTCTTGATATGTTGGTTCTTTCTCGCAAACTGCAGCAGCAAATCGTCATCCCGGATTTGAATATTCGCATCACCGTGCTTTCCGTGGGAACAAACCGTGTGCAATTGGGTATCGAAGCGCCGAACTCAATTCAGATTACAAGACCGGAGATCAATGGTTTAACATCCGCGAATCGAGCGACGTCAGAGTGGCGTCAGGTTATTGAGGTGTAGTTTCAGTGGAGTGAACTTGTGGGAGAATCGTTGAACACTGAAACGTATGATGTCATTGTGATTGGTTGTGGTGGCTTTGGTTCGTCTGCGATGTTTCATCTGGCTCAACGTGGTCTGAAGGTGATCGGGATTGATCAATTTCACCCGCCTCACGATCGAGGAAGTTCGCACGGCGAGACGCGAATTATTCGCAAGGCTTATTTTGAGCATCCCAGTTATGTCCCGTTGTTACATCGGGCGTGGGAGCTCTGGGAAGAGTTGTCAGAGAGTGTTAACGAGCGACTGATCGAACAGCGTGATTTGTTGATGGCTGGTCCGCCTGGATCAGAAGTGATCGAAGGGGCTCGGTTGTCTGCTCGTTTGTATGGACTGCCAATGGAGAATCTGACGGCTGCTGAGGCCGCGATTCGATACCCGGAATTCCACTTACCCGAAGATTATGCCGTGGCGATTGAATCTACGGCTGGCTACCTGTGGGCCGAACGTTGCGTGGCTTCGCACTTGAGCTCTGCGGCATCATTCGGTGCACAATTACGGCATAATGAAACCGTGTTGTCGGTGTCGTCGTCGGGTACTGGAGTTCAGGTTCAGACTGACCGGGGCTGCTATTCTGCAGGTGCAGCGGTTGTGACTTCCGGAGCGTGGACGGGGCAGTTGTTGTCGGACTACGCGCGGCATATTTCAGTGCTCAGAAAAACACTGTGTTGGTTTCCTGTGACTTCCGAAAACTGGATTCGTAAAGATCGAGCTCCTTTGTTTTTTGTCGATGCTCCTGAAAGTCAGTTCTACGGGACTCCGAGTGTCGATGGGGCAACGATCAAGGTTGGGATGCATACTGGCGGTGAGATGATTTCTGATCCTTCAGGTTTGTCCCGACAGGTAACCGATGAGGATGAACGTCCAATCTCGCAATTTGCTCAGAAATATCTCGGAGGCATCAAGCCTCAGGTCAGCGCATCGGTCATCTGCATGTATTCAATGACTCCGGATGGCCATTTCCTGCTCGATCGGTTGCCTGAGTTACCAATCGTTGTCGCTGCAGGTTTTTCTGGGCATGGCTTTAAATTTACGAGCGTGCTGGGAGAAGTCGCGGCGGACCTGGTTCAGCGAGGGCAGACGGGGCTTGATATTGGGTTTCTGTCTGCGAATCGACTCAGTGCACGTTGATGTGATTCTTGTTTTGCGTCTTGATTGTACAGTATTGAATCGTAGCTTCAGGAATTGCTCTCGGGGCAGTAAATTCGGCTCGATGCAAAATCGAGTGCGCGCACCAGCACAGCAAGGCGACACCGTAGTTTTCGGAGTCCGGGACGGATTGTTGCGATTCACCGCGAAGCGGTTTAAGAGGGTAGCCGGTGGTCAGCGTAGCGCAACCACCGGTTCGTGCTGTCATCCCTTCAGGATGAGTGTTCTTCCGACTAAGTCACCGGCGGTGCGCCGGTCGGCGACCGCCGGCTACTCTCCGGGATCCTTTCCGGATGAATCGCAGGGGGGCCCGCTTGCTACGCTTGCACACATGATTTCGCGTTGAACCGTAGTCAAATACTCGGTCTTGTTGGCCTCGCAAAATCAAGGGGGGCGTCGCGTTGCCAAATCGGCGATGCAAAGTCAGACTGCGTGACCAAGATCAGTCCGGAGATTCCTGCCGGCCATTGCCCTCCTCCTTAAAAGGACAACGAACAGATGTCCGTCGTTTGCCCACGTTTCGTTTTTGGTGTACACCCAGCCTGTTCTGCTTTGATAATTCTTCTGACAATAGGTTCGTTTACCGTCATCGCGCCGAGTGCTGCTGGCGAAGATGATTTTCCGAAGGCATTTAATACGGATCCTCCGGACTCACATCCTCCAACTCCCGATGAGATGGTGAAACTGATTGAAGTCCCCGAAGGCTTCAATGTGACTCTGTTTGCGGGTGAGCCGGACGTGCAGCAGCCGATCTGCATGGATTTTGATGACAAAGGTCGACTATGGGTTGCTGAATGTTACAGCTACAGCGGCGGTCCGTATGAGACCAAACTGCGAGATCGTGTCACCATCCTGGAAGATACAGACGGTGACGGAAAGCATGACTCCCGCAAAGTGTTCTGGGACAAAGGCTTCATGCTGACCAGTCTCACCTGGGGCTTCGGCGGTCTATGGGTTCTGCATGATGGCACGCTGTCTTTTATTCCTGATCGCGATGGTGACGATGTGCCGGACAGTGAGCCCGTTGTCATGCTGGATGGCTGGAGCAAGGATTGTGGTCACAACTTTGTGAGCGGTCTGATCTGGGGGCCGGACGGTTGGCTCTACGGTCGTCACGGGATTGTTGATACGTCCTATCCGGGAGTACCGGGAACTCCAAGAGAAGAACGGCCCTTCATGAACTGCGGCGTTTGGAGATATCACCCGACAAAACACACGATTGAAGTCGTCTGTAATGGCACGACCAATCCCTGGGGGCTTGACTACAACCCCGATGGTCAGTTCTTCATGACCAACAATGTTCAGGGACATCTCTGGCACGTCATTCCTGGCGCGCGCTACCAGCGGATGTATGGGCAGGACTTCAATCCTCATGCTTACGAGCTGATGGATATGACGGCCGATCATTACCACTGGGACACGAAGACGAAGTGGAATGAAAGTCGTGATGGAGTGGCCAACGATCTGGGTGGCGGGCATTCCCATGTCGGTGGTTTGATCTATCAGGGAGACAACTTTCCGAAAGAGTATTTCGGAAAGATCTTCATGTGCAATACGCACGGTCGACGAATGAACGTCAATCGGCTTGAGCGTCAGGGCAGCGGCTACGTGGGCAAGCGAGAGCCGGACTTCATGATTGTGAAGAACCCCTGGTTCCGCGGAATCGATATTAAGATGGGTCCTGAAGGAGCGATCTATGTCTCCGACTGGTCCGACAATGGCGAGTGTCATGACCACGATGGAGTCCATCGCACGAGTGGTCGGATCTATCGAATTGCTTACGGAACTCCAAAGCTGACCGCGTCGCAGGCTGCGGTGTTGAAGGGCAACAATAAACTGGCATTCCTGAATAACGACTGGATCAACAAAGGCGATTGGTTCGGCCGTCACGGGCGTCGAATTCGTCAGGAATTGGTGTCCGGTGGCGAACTGTCCGGACGAGCACTGGCGCCAATGACTGGTTATGAAACCGTCAGCCAGTTGTTGTTTACTGAAGCTTACGGCGGGAACAACAAGATGCAGCTTGAGGGAGCTCTGGGTTCTTCAGATCCGCTTGTGCTGGCTCAGGCAATTCAATTGGCTGCTTCGACACCAGACCGTCGCACTGCCCATTTTGAAAAATTGAAAAAGGTTGCCGCCAAAGAACAACCGGCCAACGTCTTGTTGGCCATGGTTTCGGTGATGCAGAAGTTTGACGAGAATCAACGCGGTGGATTGATGGAAGCTGTTATTGGCTGTGCCGCGAATGCGCAGACAATTGCGTCAGAGAATCAGCTCACGTTGATGACGTGGTATGCAATTGAACCGGTGGTGCTGCGAAAAGGTGCTGTGCAACTTCTGGAGTCCACTCCGAAGCTTCAGATGTTTGCAGTGCGTCGACTGGCCAACGATATTGACCGTGATGCGGACAATGCGAACACCGCCCTGCTCTATGTTGGCAAACAGGTGGAGTCGAAGAAGAATGATCGCGCTGCGGCGATGCTGACAGGCTTTTTGACAGGACTTGCAGGTCGAGCAAAAGTCGATGCTCCGAAAGATTGGGCAACGATTGAAAAGCAACTGAAGGCGAGTGAATCCAAAGACGTCCAGGTGCTTGGTGAAGCAGTGGGCGTTCTCTTTGGTGACGGAGCTTCAATGGATGGTCTGCGTAAGTTGGCAGGTGATTCCTCTGCTGACTATGTCGCGCGCGACAAGGCGATTCTGGCATTGGCTCAGGCAAAGGATGCGGAATCAATTCCGATGTTCTTTAATCTGCTCGGTGACCGCGCTGTTTATTCAACAGTGATTACAGCACTGGCCGGCTTTGATCATCCGGATACGGCCAGGCAATTGCTGCAGCGAATGGGTGGATTCAAAGACGGAAATCGTGGACTGGCGATCGATACTATGGCCAGTCGTGAGAGCTATGCTCTGGAACTCATTGGTGCCATCGAAGGCGGACGTATTGATGCTCGCGAGCTGACAGCCGCTCAAGTCCGTCAGATGACGGCGTTCGGCGACGATCGAATCAAGAGCGTGCTTGAAGAAAAATGGGGTGTCATTCACGAAACTCCTGAAGCTCGAATTGTGGCCATCAGGAAGTGGCAGGCTGTGTTGACTCCGGAAACGATTGCCAAAGCTGATCGTGACAACGGGGCCGCGATCTTTAAGAAGTCATGTGCGAATTGTCACAAGCTCTACGGTGAAGGCAAAGCCATTGCTCCGGACCTGACTGGTGCCAATCGCAGTAATCTTGAGTATCTGTTGATGAATATCGTGGACCCCAGTTCGGTCGTTCCGAAGCAGTTCACAACCTCCGTTGTGGCGTTGAAAGATGGTCGAGTTATCACTGGGGTTGTGGTGTCAGAAACAGAACAGACGCTGGTCATTCAGACTGACAAAGAGCAGCTTTCGATTTCGCGCGGTGATGTCGAGGAAACTCGCAATACTGGCAAATCTTTGATGCCGGACGGAATGCTGGATCCGCTGACTGAAGATCAGGTGAGAGATCTGTTCGGGTTTATGATGCCGAAGAAGTGATTGTTCTCGGCGAGCGGCAGGGCGTCAGCCCTCCCACTCTCATGCGCAGTGCTCGGAGGGCTGACGCCCTGCCGCCCGGCAATTTGGTTTGGTGACGTTGTTCTGACAATGTTCATAAAGGTGAACCCATGGGCAACTCACGCGACAATTCTTTGCTCGAAACACGCATCCTTGCGATCGTCAACGCCGTTGATTACGCACCGGTAACGACATCGATTCTGGCGAAATCGATGCAGGTCTCGAAACCGCAGTTTGCTGAATTCAAAGACGCACTGGCCACATTAATCGAAGCGGGTCGCATTCGGCAGGATAAGAAAGGAAGGCTTCGTCCACGCGGCAGTGCCGGACTGGTTGCTGGTGTGCTGCGCAAGATCAGCAGCGGTGCCGCGTTCGTGATTCCGGCCCGGAAAGATCCCTCACAGAAAGATAACGATATCTATGTCGCCCCGCGCGATGTGAGAGATGCACAGACCGGAGACGATGTGCTGGTTCGTGTATCGGCCAAACGGCGTGCGAATGGCCAGCGATGTGGCATTGTCGAGAAGATCGTCGAACGGGCGACCAGCATTTTTGTCGGCACATACATTGAATCCGGTGATCAGGGCTTCGTTCAGATCGACGGGACCGCATTCACGGCGCCGATTCACGTCGGCGACCCTGGTGCCAAAGGTGCGAAGCCGAACGATAAAGTCGTGATTGAAATGCTGCGTTTCCCGACGGCCAGTCGGCCGGGAGAAGCGGTGCTGACCGAGGTGCTTGGCAAACGCGGTGATCCGGGCATCGACACGAAGACGGTGGTTCACAGCCTTGGATTGCCGCACGAGTTTCCTGAAGACGCTCTTGCTGAAGCACGAAGGCAGGCGGAACTGTTCAAGGAGACGGATCTCTCGGGACGAGTCGATCTGACTGGTGAAACGATCATCACAATCGATCCCGCGACGGCTCGCGATTTTGACGATGCCATTTCGCTGACAAGATCGGACGATGGCCATTGGCATCTGGGTGTGCATATTGCGGACGTGGCTCACTTCGTTCAGGCGGGCAGTCCTCTCGACAAAGAAGCACGCAAACGAGGGACCAGTGTCTATCTGCCGCGGCATGTGATTCCGATGTTGCCGGAATTGATCAGCAACGGGCTGGCCAGCTTGCAGCAGGATCAGGTGCGTTACACAAAGTCGATGTTTATCGAGTTTGATGCTGAAGGAAGCGTACTCGGAACCGAAGTTGCCAACTCGGCGATCAAGGTGGTGCGTCGCTTCGCGTACGAAGAAGTCATGCCCATCATTCAGAATCCGCGACAGCAGGTGGCCGATGTCACAGCCCCGGTACGAAAACTGCTGCACCTGATGTTTGAGTTGGCCATGTTGCTGCGTCGTCGACGATTTGCCAATGGTGCGCTCACAATGGGCATTCCGGAGGTCGAGATTGATTTCGACAAGGACGGCGGCGTCACCGGTGCGCATGAGCGTCATCATGATGAAAGTCATGAGATCATCGAAGAGTTTATGCTGGCGGCCAATATTGCGGTCGCTCGCCTGCTGGAAAGCAAGCGGTTGCCGTTTCTGCGACGCGTGCATGGCGATCCGGATGAACTCAAAATGCGGAACTTCGAGCAGTTCTGCCTGGGCCTCGGGATTACTCTTCGCAAAGTTCAGAGTCGTGCAGAACTGCAGGAGATCATTCGTTCGGTTGAAGGAAAGCCGGAATCTCGTGCGGTCAACTTTGCGTTGCTCCGCAGTATGAAGCAGGCGGAATATGCTCCTGACGATATGGGCCATTATGCTCTTGCCGAAGAAGACTATTGCCACTTCACGAGTCCGATTCGACGTTATCCCGATCTGACAATTCACCGTCTGATTGGCCAGTTGGCAGCGAAGAGGCCCGCGAATGCTCAAACCATTGATGAGCTGCTGGAGTTGGGCAAGCATTGTTCCATCACAGAACGCCGTGCTGAGAAAGCGGAACGCGAGCTGATTAAGATCAAGCTGCTGCGATATATGTCCGGACACCTCGGCGAGGAGATGGATGCCTTCATCACGGGCGTTGAAAGCTTCGGCATGTTCTGTCAGGGAGTTGCTGTTCCCGCAGAAGGCATGGTTCATCTGAGCGCGCTGGGCGATGATTTCTATGTGTTTGATCAGCCGACCAGAACGCTGAAGGGGAGTCGCACAAAGCGGGAGTTTCGTCTGGGTGATCCCATCAGAGTTGTCGTTGCGGCCGTGGATATTGATCGCCGCATGCTGGACCTGCGTCCGGTGCTTGATGCGGCTGGATTAAAGCGACGATCAGCTCCGCGGTCTCGTCCTGCTGGACCGCCTTCCCGTGAGTCAAAGGAACGACGCGCCGGTTCTGGAAGTTATCCGGAACCAGGACGCGGTCGTGGTGCTTCGAAGAATAAGCCGAAAGGGAAGGCCAAAGGCAAAACGAAGAAGGGCAAGAAAGGGCGGCGTTAGACGCGCTGAGTTGATGCCCGTCGGCGGAGCGACGGGTGTACGGTACACCCGTCGCTCCGCCGACGGAGATTTTGCCCGAACGTCCTGTCATGATCGGTGTTGTCGGAATCATCCTGTCTTTGCTATTGCTGATCTATCTTGCGTATCGAGATGTCAGTGTCCTCGTCCTTGCGCCGATCTGTGCATTGCTGGCTGTTGTGATGGATGGGCAGCATCCGGTGCTGGCTGCCTACACTCAGATCTTTATGGTCAGTGTGGGACAGTTTATTGCTGACTATTTTCCGATGTTTCTGCTGGGAGCATTGTTCGGAAAGCTGATGGAAGATTCCGGCTCCGCAGCGAAGATCGCTGAGGTGATCGTGGGGCTGGTTGGAGTTCGCAACACGATCCTCGCAATCGTCTTGAGCTGTGCGGTGTTGACCTATGGCGGCGTATCTTTGTTTGTTGTCGTGTTCGCAGTGTTTCCCCTGGCCCGCTCATTGTTTCGAGAAGCCGATATTCCTCGAAGGCTGATTCCGGCCACCATCGGGCTGGGTTCATTCACGTTTACTATGACTGCCCTGCCCGGTTCTGTGCAGATTCAAAATCAGATTCCGACACAGTTCTTTCGCACGACCTCGTTTGCAGCTCCGGGTCTCGGATGTCTTGGCGGGCTGGTCATGTTTTCGCTGGGAATGTTGTGGTTGAATTATCGAGCGTCGATTGCCCGACGGAAAGGCGAAGGCTTTGGGCCGATCCTGCCAATGGATGAAATCGCGGCTGAGAACACAATTGCTGCGGGGAGAGTTTTGCCGTCAGCATGGGCCGCTTTTGCCCCACTGGTCTGCGTGATCATTTTGAGCTTTGTGTTTTCGCAGTTCGTTATTTCTCGCTGGGACGGCAGCTTTTTGTCACAGGACGTTTATGGAAAAACTGTGCTGGGCAAGGTCGTCAATTCCTGGGCCACGATACTCGCACTGAGCACTGCTCTGTTGTTGTCCGCAGCATTGCACTATCGATCGACGGAGAAGTTGAAAGCATCGCTCGCTGCGGGGGCTCGGTCGTCATTGATGCCGGTCTTTAATACAGCCTGTGAGTTCGGGTATGGCAGTACGATCAAGTCACTTGCGGGGTTCTCAGCGGTTCAGGCTTTTGTCACAAGCATTGCTCCTGGAAACCCGTTGATCTCGGAGGCGATTGCTGTCAACGCGTTGGCGGCGATCACCGGATCTGCTTCGGGTGGATTGAGTATTGCATTGAAGGCTCTGGGGGAAACTTATTTACAGCGTGGAACCGCCGCCGGGATCAGTCCTGAACTGCTGCATCGAGTCGCCTCCATGTCGTGTGGATGTCTGGACAGCCTGCCGCACAACGGAGCCTTGATTACTCTGCTATTGATTTGCGGAGTGACTCATCGTCAGGCCTATCGCGATGTGGGCATGGTGACGGTACTGATTCCGTTGGTCGCTACTGCTGTGGTGATAGTTTTGGGGACGCTGTTTGGTTCGTTCTGAGGCGAGCGGCTGGTAGCAGCTTTTCGACATAACCGTTGCTCGGGGAGGCGGAGCATCCTGCGGAGCAGGTTGAGTACAATTTTCCGCCGTTCACCTGGGAACTGCTGCAGGCGGAGAACGCGATTTCTGATAAGATACGGCCGGAGTTCCGCTGTTCGGCTTGTGATACAACTGTCACCCTCTCAGTCAAATGTCGCCCAAAATGAAGATCCATCGAATTCTGTGCTCCCTGGCATTCGCCCTTTTGTTCTCAGTATCCGGCTTTGCAGCCGATGAGGCGAAGCAAAAATTTGATTCCGTGACGATCAAGGACAGCTACGGCAAGTCGCGAACCCTGGGCGAGTTTAAAGATTCCAGGTTCCTCGTCGTCGCGTTTCTGGGCACCGAATGTCCGCTGGCGAAATTGTACGGCCCCGGACTGCAGCAATTGTCTGAGAAGTTTGAATCGACTAGTGTTGGTTTTGTCGGCGTTTGTGCCAACGTTCAGGACAGCCTGACAGAGATCACTGCCTACACCAATAAGGCTGGCATTCGCTTTCCGATGCTGCTGGACAATGAGCAGGTTCTGACTGACTTGCTTGGAGCAAGGCGGACTCCGGAAGTTTTTGTGCTCGATGAGCAGAGACGGATTCGGTATCAGGGTCGGATCGATGATCAGTACGGGATCGGAGTCATTCGAAAGACTGCGACCAATAAGGATCTTGAGGATTCCATTCAGAATCTTCTCAAGGGAGTAGATCCGGTTGTTGCGAAGACTTCCGCGGTGGGTTGTGTAATTGGCCGGAAGAAAAACATCGAGCCGTACGGTGATGTGACTTATTCCAAACACATTGCACCAATCTTCAATCAGCGATGCGTCGAGTGTCATCGCGCGGGCGAGATTGCTCCGTTTCCTCTGACAAGTTATCAGGACTCGATCGGCTGGGAGGCGACAATTGCCGAGGTGATTCGTGAAGATCGTATGCCGCCCTGGAATGCAAATCCGGAGTTCGGTCATTTCCGAAATGACTCACGGCTGACTGCGGAAGAGAAGACCACAATCCTGACCTGGATTGAAAATGGGTGTCCAGAAGGTGATCAGGCAGATTTGCCCCCAGCTCCATCGTTCGTAAAAGGCTGGCGCATGCCGGAGCCGGACAAGGTCATTGCAATTCGTGACGAGCCGTTTACTGTTCCGGCAACCGGAGTCGTGGAGTATCAGTACTTCAAAGTTGATCCGGGCTTTACGGAAGATGTTTATGTGACCGCTGCGGAAGCTCGACCGGAGAACCCTGAGGTTGTGCATCACATCATCGCGTTCCTGTTGGTTCCGGGGCAGGAGAATATCAGCCTTGGTAAAATGCTGATTGGATATGCGCCGGGCACATCTCCGCTGATTTTTCCGGACGGTGCGGCCATGCGAGTTCCCGCAGGATCTCAGATTCTATTTGAGCTGCACTACACGCCGAACGGCTCGGAACAGATTGATCGCAGCTACATCGGATTGAAGTTTACCAGTGCCGACAAGGTGACTCGCGAAATTGTTGGGCTTGAGGCGTTGAACGAGCGTCTGCAGATTCCACCCGGTGCCAATAGTCATGTCGTAACAGCCGAGGAGCGATTTCGCGAAGATACAACTCTGCTGAGTCTGACTCCGCACATGCATCTGCGAGGTAAAGCGTTTCGCTACGATGCGACCTATCCCGATGGCACTACCGAAACGCTGCTCGACGTTCCAAAGTACGACTTCAATTGGCAGCTTCGCTATGAGTTTTTCGAACCCAAGCTGATGCCCAAAGGCACGGTCGTAAAATGTACAGCGACATTTGATAACTCCGCCGACAATCCCAACAACCCTGACCCAACTCGCAAAGTCACCTGGGGCCAGCAGAGCTTTGATGAAATGATGATCGGTTTCTTTACCGGCGTGCGACCTATGGTCAAGTGACGTTGTAGGACGGGCATTCCTGCCCGTCGTCTTCGCAAAGAGAAGATCTCGGACAAGAATGTCCAGGCTACGTGTCTGATTCTGTAGGTATGGCATGCGGTCATGCCCCCAGCTTCAGCTAAGGTAGTTTTTTCTTTACACTCCCCGCATGAAACAACTTATTCGAGCATCTGCGGGGAGCGGGAAGACTTTTCAGCTGTCCGGGCATTTTTTGCGGCAGCTGTTTCTGGGGCATCGGCCGGAAACAATTCTGGCGACGACGTTTACTCGAAAAGCTGCGGGTGAAATTCTTGGCCGAGTTCTGCTGCGACTGGCCAGTGCGGCGGAAGATGCGAAAGAAGCGAAGAAGCTGGGTGAGTTTCTTGCGCCGGCTGTTGTCACGACGGAAACGTCCAGCCAATTGTTGTCGGAGGTCACTCGACAACTCCACCGGCTGCGTGTGTGTACGCTCGACAGTTTCTTTCAGCAGGTCGCTCGCAGCCTGACTCTGGAACTGGGTCTGCCTCCGGGCTGGAGCATCGTTGATGAACACACGGACCGTGAACTGCGTGAGCAGGCCATTGATGCGGTGCTGTCGCAGCATGTTCCTCAGGATGCGCAGAACCTGATGCAGATGCTGGCGAAGGGGCGATCGAAACGGAGCGTGCGAGATCTGATCGATGACACCGTCAGCAACTACCACGAACTCTTCCTGTTGACCGATGACGAAGCGTGGAACAAACTGCCAAAGCTCAATCGTCTGACCAATGAACAACGTGATCAGGCTCTGCGCGATCTCTACGCGGCTCCGCTGCCGACGGATAAACGATTTATCAAGGCTCGCTCCGAAGATCTCGAACGATTTCAGGCCGAACAATGGGATGAGTTCGTCGACAAAGGGCTCGCCGCAAAAGTGCTGGCGGGGGATCTCAAGTTCTACAACAAGCCGCTGAACGACGAAATTGTCGAGGTGTATCAGCGGCTGTTGAATCATGCCAGGGCGGAATTGCTGGAGCGACTTTCGTTGCAGATGAAGGCGATTCGCAATCTGATGACGCGATTTGATCGCGAGTATACTCGCCTGCGCGCCGAGCATGGCTGGTTGCGATTCAACGACGTGACTCGCATTCTGGCTCGACAAGGTGGTGCGGCGAGTGGACAGAGAATGAGTTTTCGGCTGGACAGTTCAATTCGAAATCTGCTGCTCGATGAGTTCCAGGACACTTCATCCGATCAATGGCAGATTCTCAAACGGTTGACCTTGTCGCTGCAGCATCACGGTGAGAAATCCAGTTTCTTCTGCGTGGGTGACAAGAAGCAGGCGATCTACGGCTGGCGAGGCGGCGTCGCCGGGATCTTTGACGCTGTGGAGAAAACAGTCGAGGGCATTACGTCGACGGAGCTTGATACAAGTCGGCGCTCTTCTCCGCCCGTGATGGAAGCTGTCAATCAGATCTTTCGGCACATCACGAATCACAATAATCTGGATGATTACACGGCGGCCAGTGTGAAGTGGTCGGATGAGTTTCCAGACCATTCGACGGCTCTCAAAGACATGCCAGGCTATGTTTGTTTTCGTACCTCACCGACGATGGAGGGTGACTCGGCGGATGAACGCAGAGTTCCCTGGTTTCGCTGGGTCGCAGAACAAATTCGCAACATGCATCTGGAAACTCCGGGAGCTGAGATTGGCGTGCTGACTCGAAAGAACAGCACGGTGGCACGACTGGTACATGAGCTTTCACTTCTGAATGTTCCAGCCAGTGAAGAAGGTGGAACTCCGCCGACAGACAGCCCCGCAGTACTCGCGCTGTTGTCGCTGTTGCATATGACATCGCATCCGTCGTGTCAGGTTTCTCGTTATCACGTCGCGCAGACTCCGTTTGCGGCCGTGATTGGGTTGACTCGCTGGCGAGATCTTCAGCAGGGAACTCGAGTGGCTGCGATGTTGCGAGCTCGTTTGATGGACGACGGCTACGGTCGCACTTTGCAATGGCTTTCTGAATCAGTTCAGTCGCATTGCAGTGCTCGTGACGTTCTGCGACTTCAGCAGGTAGTTGCCCAGGGATGGTTGTTCGACAACAGTGGGTCTTTGAATCCCTGTGATTTCGTGCGGTTACTGGAGAAAAGCAAGTTCCAGAAGTCTGAGCCTGCTCCGGTGCGAGTGATGACGATTCATCAGAGCAAGGGGCTGGAGTTTGATATCGTCGTTCTGCCGGAGATCGATGGGGCTCTGTTTCAGAGTCCTCAGGCAGCCTTCACGGGACCTGATGCTGGCGAAGCGCCCGATCGAGTTTGCGTGTGGAGTCGAAAAACGCTGCGTCCTCTATTGCCGGTTTCATTGCAGCAGGCGTTTGATGATACAGTCGCCAGACAAGTCTCCGAGAGTCTCTGTCTGTTCTACGTCGCATTAACTCGAGCCAGGCATGCGATGCATCTGCTCGCACCGCCGGTCATGGGCGACAAGCCTCCGAAGACTTATGCCGGATTGTTGATGGCGGCATTGGCAGGAGGAAATCAGGCACCGCCTTCGACCGTGATTTATCAGACCGGTGATCCCGACTGGTTTCATCAGATTCCTCGAATGCTCGAACAGGAGTCTTATCAACGTCGAGCGGCCAGGGTCCTTGTACCGAAAGTTCGGCTTTCACCGATGCAGGACGGACGCCGACGTGGGCTGCATAGGCGAGCTCCCTCGCGGCACGATCAAACGCGGCTGTATCTACCTGAAGTGACTCTATCGATCGCTCACAGAGAAAAAACGGCTGATGCTGTGGAATCGGAACCTCGTCATGGTGGTCCTCCCACCGTCGATGCGCGAACTCGAGGAACTGTGATTCACGCGTGGTTCGAATGTATCGAATGGCTGGATGAGTTTCGTGCCGAACCTGATGAAGCCAGCCTTCGTCAGCGAGCGGCGGAGTTGACGGTGTCGGAGAGAGCGGTTGATCGACTGCTGCCTGACTTTCGAAAGATGCTGCAGGTTGCGGGAGTTCGCAAGTTATTCCTGGCTGCCTCAGGAGGAGCGGCCCGGGTCTTTGGTGCTCATCGCACGCAGATTGAAACTGGTTCCGCCAGTTTGAAGGTCGAACGCGAACGAATGTTTGTGCTGTTGCACGATGGAGAACTGGTTCAGGGGACGATCGATCGACTCGTATTGCTTTATGAGAACGGTCGACCCATCGCTGCTGACATCGTGGATTTCAAAACAGATCGGCTTGTTGGCGCGCGAGAACAGTGGATCGAAAACAAACGCAATCACTACGCGCCGCAGTTGCAGGAGTACCGGTTTGCGGTGTCTCATTGCTTCGGGATTCCGGCAGAGAAAATCAGCACTCGACTGTTGCTGCTGGAAGCTCAGGCAACGGTCGAGACATAGTTAGCGCGGATAGGGATGGGCATCGCAGAATAGCGGATGGGAATTCTTTGCATTCGCGATTGATCCCTCTCGTACCATGAATTGATCATTTTCTCTTTCTCGCGGCATTCTCCAATGCCCGATCGCCGCGTGGGAAATGCAGCCCGCTGCGTTCCGATTGTGTATCAGCACTTGATGAATTTTTGCGCACTTCAAGGCAGCATCTCGGCCGAGCGGGATGTCTGCATTACGTCGACTTCAGCATTTTGCGAAACTCTTTCAACGTCCGAGTATTTGCGACATCGTCTTTGGTCAGCCCCGCGCGGCGAGCCTGGTCGACGCCGTATTCAAGAACCTCGAAGCCATTGACGCTATGAGAATCCGTACTGATGACGATCGGGATACCCAGATCTTTGGCTGCTGCAGCATGGATATCATCAAGATCAAGTCGACTCGGGTGAGCATTGATTTCCATCATTACCTGATGGTCGGCGGCGGCTTTCAACAGCTCTGAAAAATTGATGTCCGCGCCTTCTCGTCGGCCAATCATGCGCCCGGTGCAATGACCGATGATATCCACGTGAGGATTTGTCACCGCTGTCATGAGACGCTTCATGATCTGTTCGCCAGGTTGCTTTAAGCCATAATGCAGAACTGCGATAACCCAGTCGGCTTCAGCGAGAACATCGTCGGGAAGATCCATCGTGGCATCTTCCAGAATGTCACATTCGATCCCGCAGAGAATTTCAATGCCGGAGATGGTCTCACGGATTCGTCGAATCTCTTCCCAATGCTTCCGCAGGCGATTTGCATCGAGGCCATTGGCCATGGAGACGCGTTTGCTGTGATCTGTGATGGCGATGTACTTCAGGCCTCGATCACGCGCGGCAATTGCCATCTGTTCGATTGTCGCAGCCCCGTCCGAGGCGGTCGTATGCATGTGGAGATCGCCCTTGATATCGGCAATCGTCACAAGCTCGGGAAATTTGCCGGCATCGGCCCATTCAAACTCGCGCCGATTCTCACGAAGCTCCGGAGGAAACCATGGCAGTCCAATCGCCGCGTAAACCTCTTCTTCCGTTCGCCCTGCGATCTGAACGTCGTCTCGAAAGACACCGTATTCGTTCAGCTTGAGACCCAGATCTTTAGCTCGCTGACGAACAACGACATTGTGTTCTTTGGACCCTGTGAAATACTGCATTGCCGCACCGAAGGATTCTTCCGGAACGACTCGCAGGTCGAGTTCCATCCCGGTTTTCAGGCGAACACGCTGTTTGGTTTCGCCGCGCTGGAGAACCGAATCCACGAGTGGATGAGCCGCGAGGCAATCCATCGGCGGACCTGAGTCGGAACAGGTCGCAAGAATATCGAGATCACCACAGGTTTCTTTGCGACGACGGCAACTACCCGCCACGGCCACGTGTCCAACTTCTTTCAGCTTTTGCAAGTCCTCAACAATCGCCTCTGCAGCAGCACGTGCATCGGAGATCGAAGCACGCTGGCTTTGTTCTGTGGCGGTAGCAATGTTGGCCAGAATGGATTCTTCGGTCTTTTTTCCGAAGCCTTTCAGCTTGGAGAGTCTGCCTGCTTCACAAGCCGCTTTCAGATCTTCCAGCGACTTGAGACCAAGCTCGTTAAAGAAGACGGAAACCTTCTTCGGACCGACTCCGGGAATGCGCAGCATATCAAGAACGCCGCCGGGGATCTGTTTCCGCAATTCTTCAAGGGCCGAATGTTGTCCCTTGGTAGTGATCTCTTCGATCTGTTTGGCAAGATCCTTTCCGATGCCCGCGAACTGTGTCAGATCCTGTTTCGTCGCAACAAGGTCGCTGAGTGATTCCGAGGTCGATGAGATTGTTCGTGCTGCGTTACGATAGGCTCGAATTCGAAACGGATTAGCGCCCTGGATTTCGAGAAGATCGGCAAGCAGTTCAAACTGAACCGCGATAAATTCATTCTTCATGGGAATGACCTGAGAATTCCTGATGTGGGGGCAAGTTGTTCGAAGTTTGATGAAGAAAAGGATGCCATGGAATCGTGGAAGGATTTCGGATCAGCTTTGGGAGATCTTCACTGGCGTTTTCTGTCAGCAGGAAAAGCGGAGAGAAGTTTTGATCCTGGCGAATTCGAAACGGTGTTGTCTCGCACTGCATCGCCTCTGCGGAATGTGTCGTAATCATGGCCAGCAGTTGGCTTGGCGATAATTCCGGGGCCAGTCTGGCGACGTGCTGAAGTTCCCGCCAAATACTTAAGTCCGGATTCGACGCGCGGCTGTCGGTACCGAGCACAACTCTGCATCCGGCACTGAGCAGTTTGCGAAATGGATGAGGAGTGTGACCAAAGAAATGATGTGTTCGAGGACAATAGACAGTCGTGATGTTCTGGTGTCGTGAAAGAAAAGAAATATCCTCATCAGTGAAGTAGTTGCCATGCACAGCCAGCACTTTGGACGCAGAGCTGAGTATCTTCAGCAGGTTGAGAATGCAGCGGCCCCCGGGAAACAGCTTCGGATCGAACAAGCCCATCGATGAAAGAAACGTCTGAAATCGCCCGGTCCCGGATTCCAGTAACTCCAGTTCATCGGTTGTTTCCGCCAAATGCATGGCCACCGGAATATGGTGCTTACCAGCGAGAGCCACGGCTCGTTCCAGTAGATCGGGATGCACCGTATAAGGAGCATGTGGACTCAGTGCTCTGTGGACTCCAGCAACCGAAGGAGCCGTCAGAAAACGTTCCGCGAGTTCGAGCTGTTGCTGGACTCGCGCCGAGCTGAGCCCTATCAGTTCTCGAAATGCGACGCATGACGTTCGTTGATTCGAGAACTGTTGATTTGACAACAACGCCATCTCGTCGTTGGTTGAGATCTCGCCGATCAGCCCGACCCCGGAGTCAATCGATTCGGCAAGTCCGCTTCGGATGGATTCTGCCAGCGTCGCACCGTTGCTGCCACGCCATTTCATCAGCGATTGAATCCAGCTCTGAAACGGCAGAGCTGGTTCAAGGGGGTCGGCCAAAGCTGAGAACTCCAGGTGCGTGTGAGCATTCACAAGCGGTGGAATCAGCACAACAGGCAGAACGTTTGTCAGTTCACTGTCAGAACAGGGGCGGATATCGAGAACTGTTCCTCCTTGTTCACGAACACAAACGTTCTCAAGGGCCGCTTCTTCTGGATTCCATAGCCAGCGCACGCGAAGCAGACGTTCCTCACCAGCGCGTACAATCCAGTCGTCTCTCCAACGCTGGATTTCCGTCGCTAGTTGAGTCTGTGAACGGTGCAAACTGGACATTTGGGAAATCAGTTCTGAACCGAGTGGTCCATCAGATCATCGGCGTGAGACGTTTGACGAGTTGAAGTGGCAAGCCCCATGGATCTCGCAACATGGCGAACGTGTCTCCCGACGGCAATGTATGAACGTCCGCAACAATGGAAGCTCCTGCGGCGACGAGTCGCTTTACGTCGGCGGTGAGGTCTGCTGAGAGAAAAGCCAGATGCAAAGCCGGCGGCTGGACGTTCGGAAGATCCAACATCGGAGCATTCGGGTTACCGTATACTTCCAGCATTACCGTCCCGCTATCGTCGGCCAGGAAATGAACATAGGGCGGCTCAATGATTCGGCGCTTTACCGTGAGACCAAGATGCTCAACGTACCATCGAGCAAATGCCAACGGGTCTGCAACGTTAAACGCAAGATGTTCAATCTTCATAACGAACCTGTCGCAGCGAGTGGTTGGAACTTGGGTAATGAATTCCGGATCGTTAGCGGGTTTATCATTGCCTGAAAGCAGTGTGTCGCATTGTGGGCGGAGCAAGCGAGTTCACTCATTGTTGAAAAGTCGCAGAGCACAATTCCCAAATGCAAAGCACCATCTCTGCCAAAAACGAGAGATAGCGACGGAGTGTAAGGCATCCGAAATGCAGCGTCGATCAAGGAGATGCGAACGGCTGCCGTTCGAGAAAACTCCAGTCTCCTTTGTGCTTGAGTTCATACGCTATTGCCGATCGACTGAAATCTGCCGGTCTGAGAGCAATGAATACCGACTTGCTGAGGTTACTGCGGAAAAGTCAGCAAGCCCCAACGGATCTTGATCACGATTCCGCGTTTGGAAGGTATCGAATTCCAACCCGTAGTTTTGTCAGGCTACGCCGCGATGGCAAATTTGTTCGAGATCATATTTGTCCGGAGCTGGTGGACCTATGACGTTAAGGAGCCGTTTGGATTCTCTGCCTGTTACCACTGGTTCAACATTCTGGAAGGACTGGTCTGGTTTGTTTTCTCTGCACTTGTGCTTTTGCGATTCCTGAGGCATCGCCAATTGCGAATTGAACTTTGCTACTGTGCGCTCTTTGCTGCATTTGCCGTCTCGGATTTTGTTGAGGCATGGCAGCAGTCGTCCTGGTTGATATGGCTCAAGCTGTTCAATCTGTATGGGCTCGTTTGGACGCGGGAACGAGTGATGCGCCGCCATTATCCCGAGGCACGCGTTTACTAAACGACCTGGCTTTCTCTGTTGCGTCACGACAACATCTCATGTTTTGCAGCTTTCAAACTGCTTCGGAGTCGGAAACGCGGCGGCTTTGTTTGACTTTGGCGGGTTTGGAGCGAACATTCGGGTTTCGCAGGTCTTGTGATGAGTTCTCTGAGAGATTCGAGGATGTCTTTGTTCGACGAGTTTGAGCAGTTTCAGCGATTCAAAAACGCGTGGAGTTCCGTACGTATCGAACGATCGGCGGAGTATGGATTGTTCACATTCGGAGATTCCGAACTGCCCTATTATCTCGTCACCTCATCGGACGAAGGTGATCGGCTGGTGAAGGTTCGCAAAGGCAAGGTGACGATTAGCCGCGCGCGAATCATTACTCCTGACAGCATGCATCCGGATTTGCGAGATTTCTTTGAGGAGCATGAAGACACAGGTTTGATCAATTTTCTGATGTCTCGCACGGCGGCCTTCTCGAATCTCAAGCTGGCCAATGAATCAGGCCCTGATCGAATTGTGACGGATACCGTTGAAGAGGCGGTTGCGAAGTTGAACAAGCAGATGGATGCGGAAGAAGAAAATCAGGTGGGAATTCTGTCTGCTCCCGCAGAACTGGGTCGATTTGCCGTCTTCCGCTATGCATCAGAGAAAGTTCTCTCCAGTGCGCCGGACAATATCCAGGAAATGCGCGAGCGTGGGCTGCTGCCCTGATTTGATCAGAAGTAATTGATTCCGGAGAAATGAGAGCGAACCTGCACGAAAGCTTCCAGCAGTTTCGTGGGTGATTGAGGCTGCGAAACGACGAGGGCAACACGGTCGGCTGTTAGACGCACTTGTCCCGGGATGCCTTTCAGGGACACATGACACCATGTCGTGTTCCGATCGTAATCCAGAGTGACCGTCTCGAGGCCTCGTTCTTCAATTTGATCTATGAAGTCTGCCAGATCGATGGCCGCCGGAGGCAGCAGCTCCACCGTGTCGAACAGGTTGCCGAACACTGAAGAGAAAGCCGACGAAAAGATCTGCGCTGGCGAACGGAATTCCGCCACCTGTCGGCGCCAAACGACCTCGGAGGGATCGTCGGGAGCAATCGAGGCGATGATCTGATAGTCAAACCACGGCGTCGAAATCATTGCGGCTCCCGATTCGGGGTCGGTGACCTGCAGATCGACACGTTTAAACTTCAGGAGTTTTCGAAAGTCGGCAAAACGAGTTTCGAGGTCGGCCGCCAGATCTTCAGCAGCAATTCGGCCGACAAAGCTGTTGGTGTGTTCTGTGGACTCGGTCGGTATTTGATGCCCCTTGCGAAATCCCTGCAGATCGCGCACACGAGAACGCTGCTCTTTAACGAGCGTGACGTTCGCAAGATGGATCGATTCTGGCTCCGAAGGCATAGGATTCCGCGTCAATGGTCGCTGCTGACGCATTCTAATTTTTGTAAGCAGGCGGATGTGTTCTGTTGGTCGTTTTGTGTCACGTGCTTAAGATCGTGATGAGGCCAAATGCTATTGTCAACTACCCCATGAACAGAGTTCTGGGAACGGAGAGTCGGAAATGCAAAGTAAAGCGACGACGGTTGATCAGTATCTTAAAGAACTGCCTGAAGATCGACGAGCCGCTCTCTCGGCGATTCGAACGATGATTCTGAAGAACCTCGACAAGGATTTCGAAGAGGGAATTCAGTATGGAATGATTGGCTACTACGTTCCGCACCGCATTTTCCCTGACGGATACCATTGCGATCCCAGGCAGCCTCTGCCATTTGTCAGTGTGGCGTCGCAGAAGAATCACATGGCGGTTTATCTGATGTGCATCTACATGGGGCAGTCTGAAGATCAATTCCGCAGTGCCTGGCTCAGGACCGGCAAGAAACTGGACATGGGGAAGAGTTGTATCCGATTCAGGAAGCTGGAAGACGTTGCCCTCGATGTCATTGCAGGCGTGATTCGAAACGTCACGGCAAAAGATTTCGTTGCCAGATATCAGGAACAACTGCAGAAGTCCGCGGCGAATAAGCCTGTAAAGAAAACAGCAGGAGCTGCTGCAAAAAAAACTTCGATGAAAAGTGCGAAGTCTGCGAAAGCGGTACCGAAGAAAGTGAAGAAGAAATGAATCGTTTAACGGCAAGCCGCAGGCGTCGGCGAAATCTCACGATGACGCCTCCGGCTTGCCGTTAAACGATTGAGTCAATCGAGCAATACCGCTCTGCCGCTGACAAGCACTTGGCGGTATCCAGTTAGTCCGGATACTCAAACGTAACGAATACGTTTTCGGATGTCGGTATTCACACTCTGGTAGCGATTGCTGAGGCTTCCGGCGCTGAACATTTGCGTGCGGATCGCTTCCACGTCATCAAGTCCAATCGCATTGGTAAAGATCGGCTTCAGATAGTCCATGCCGAACTCTGAAAGCTGCATGCGATGCGCATCGTACATTGATGGGTGGACTTCGCGAGGGTGAATCTCACCCCATTGATCCCGCAGTTTGTTGGCCGCGATCGAACTCAGAGTGAAGCCTTTGTCGCTGTTATACTGAATTGTCGTGATTTCATTGGATTCGCCAGACGCCAGCAAATCGATTCCCTTGCCGCCAAGCTGGGAAGCATGGAAGCGATCGAACAGGATCGGGCGGCCGCCTCGCTGTGTATGTCCAATTTTTCGAGTGAACATGTTGGAAGAAGCGGGTTCGAAGGAACGCATCTCGAGGAAAACGTCGTCACCCATCGACTTCGCCAGCATGTCGGCGAGAGTATCACCGGCTCCGCTGTAACGAATATTGCCAGCAGGATCGTAAGTCGGCATGGCTGCACCCAGCTCTCTTCCATCGGCGTCACGAACGCCTTCTCCGACAACAATCACAACATGCTTCTGCAGGTCGTAGAGCTGCGTTACTCGAGCCGTCAAATGATTCAGGTCCAGCGGTACTTCCGGAATCAGAATGATATCCGGCTGGGCATAGGCCGCGCCAAGAGCGATGTATCCCGACTGTCGTCCCATCACTTCCACGATAGCGATGCGTCGATGACTTTCGGCTGTCGTTCGCAATCGCTCAATGGATTGTGCGACCACGAAAACCGCCGTTGCATAGCCCGGGGTCGCGTAATTAATGATGTCGTCCAGCCGCATTGTGTCTCGCGTTGGAACACGTTTCTCAATGAAACCACCGCCTGCTTTGGGTGCGTGAATCCACTCATTGGGTTCGTCGATGTAATTCAGACCAAGATCGTTATCGATTGTTTTTGGAGCGAGCACGCAAGGAAGAATCTCGGCGATTGGCTGCATACCATTGATCGTTCCGTCGCCACCGATACAGATCAGACCATCAAGTTTCAGCTTCTTGACGTGAGCAGCCACAAGTTCCAGTTTGTCAGTGCAGGTTTCGTCGAGGTAGGTTCTGGAAGAGCCCAGCAGAGTTCCTCCTTTGCACGGATCCAGTTCCGGAATTGCCGTGAAGAGTGGATTCAGATAAACATGCGGAACTCGACTGTCGAGCAATCCCGCATAACCTCGCTGCAGGCCGATCAGTTCAATCTTCAGGGCATTCGCACGCTCGACAGCGCCGTAGATTGTTGCATTGAGAGCGGGAGTGTCACCGCCAGCCGTCAAAATCCCGATGCGCTTCATCACGTTTTCATTCCTGTCAGGTCAAACCAAACTCTGCTCGGAGCAACTGAAGAGCCCGATCACATTCGGATGCGGAAATCACTATACTCAATTTGATTTCGCTCGTATTAATCATCTGCACATTGATGCCGTTGTCACCCAGCGTCCGGAAGACTCGTCGACCAACATCCGTGTGGCTGCGAAGCCCGATTCCCGCGATCGTCAGCATGCCGATGTGTCGATCAGAAGTGACTGCGGACCCTTCATATCGCTCCAGAGCTTCTCGAAGAAGAAGCAATGATCGATCCAGATCACCAAACGGCACAGTGAAAGAGATTGTGGCGCGGTTGTCGCGAGCAACATTCTGAACAATCATGTCGACAAGGACACCGCCTTCGGCAATGGCTGTGAAAATGTCTTCCGCAATCCCGGATTCGTCAGGCAGGTTACTGAGGGTGACTCGCGACTGATTCATGTCAGCAGAGACGTCACTGACGAGGATACTTTCCATACCCTCAAGGCGCGATACGATGTCATCAGCGACCGCGGCCTGAGACGCATCGCTGGCTCCGTTACGGCGACTGGTGGCAACGTATCCGACCTGTGGCAATGCCGCACTGGCCTGATGAAGCTCAAATCCTTCATGGACAGCAAGAACCGCGTCGCTGCAACGTTCGCGGTCAATCAATACAGAGATCTTGATCTCGCTCGTTGTGACCACTTTGATATTGATCGAATGTTTGGCCAAAACTTGAAACATCCGAGCAGCAACGCCGGTGTGAGACTGCATCCCGTGTCCGACAATGGAGACCTTTGACAAGCCAGTCTGAGTCGTGACTTCCTGTGCGCCCAAGCTCTGTGCGGTTACCTGAACGACTTTCATCGCCGCCGGAAGTTCGTCTTCAGCCACAGTGAAAGAAACGTTGGCATAGCCTTCTCGAGCAACATTCTGAACGACCATGTCGACGGGAATTTTGGCTGACGACAACGCGGTGAAGAGACCGCTCATGACACCCGGCTGATCCGGCAGACCAACGAGACTAATCAACGCTTCATTACGGACAAATGCGACGCCGCTGACGATCGACGTAACACCGTCGGCCTCCGGGGCAATCAATGTCCCAGGGCCATCGGAATACGATGGGCGAACTCGCAGATGGACGCGATACTTCTTCGCGAACTCGATCGATCGGGAGTGCATCACGCCGGCGCCAAGGCTGGCGAGTTCCAGCATCTCATCGTAAGAAATCCGCTCGACCTTTCGTGCGGATGAAACCAGACGCGGGTCCGTTGTAAACACGCCTTCAACGTCGGTGTAGATTTCACAAAGTTCCGCATTCATTACGGCCGCCAGCGCTGTGGCTGTTGTATCGCTGCCACCACGTCCCAGCGTGGTGATGTTCATATTCGAGTCCACGCCCTGGAAACCGGCCGCGATGACGATGTTGCCTGCAGAGAGCAGTTCGCGC
The DNA here is from genome assembly GCA_026400835.1 of Planctomycetales bacterium. Lineage (GTDB taxonomy): Bacteria > Planctomycetota > Planctomycetia > Planctomycetales > Planctomycetaceae > SXXK01. The sequence goes on from JAPLOA010000083.1 coordinate 31,775, forward strand.
ATTCGTTGAGTTGAAATGCTGACGATACGTGCTTTGGTGTGAGTCGTGTCGGTCAGAACACCGATCTGCGCGCCGGTCAGGCTGATGGCTTCTTCGCCCAATTCGTGGACGGCCATGGCCATAAGCGCAACGGATTCCTGTTCGCCCGTGGAGAGCAGCATGTCCATTTCGCGAGGTCGAGGTGTTTTGGTGATTTCAGCCGCGAGGTCCACGAGTTCATCTGTTTTGTGACCTCGTGCACTGACGACAACGACAACGTCGTAACCTTTGCGTTTGGCATCGACGGCCCGCTGAGCTGCCTGACGAATTTTCCCGGCATTCGCAACGCTGGTGCCGCCAAACTTCTGAACAATAACCGCCACGATCTCTACCCGCTCAAACAGTGACATGTATGGGAACTCGCGGATTCGCGAGAGGCGGGGAGTTTATCGATCCACTCTACCGTTGTCATCCACGTGAAACTTCCCGCAGAAATTCTCGAACGATGAACCGGAAAGATTCCTGGTGTACTGATCGTATTAATTCAGCCACGGCCCCAATTTAGCGAGAATCTCTGCCAAAATCGGCGTGTCGCTTTCGGGCCGTTCGGGGCTCTGAGGATGTGTCAAAGTCGACTTTAGCCAGCCTCGTTGATAAAGAAACATGGCGGCTGAATGTTTGTAAGCGGGGACCGGAACTCGGAATGCGAAGAATCCCAGATACTGCAGGACATCGTTCAACTGAAAGAAATCCGCATCGCCTGCAGCCCACATGGCATCTCGCTTGGCAAACAAATCCGGCGCAAAACTGCTCAGGCCCAGCAGGTAGTCGCTGCCGTACATGACCATATCAATCGCCAGGTCATTGCCGGTCAGAACCATAAAGTCGGGACGAATCTCGTCCCGCCATTTCAGTCGCTGCCATTCGAGTTCTCGCTGCAGCGAGGAATGTTTGGCACCGAGGCATCGAGGGATTTGCAGAAGTCCGCGATAAACCTGTTCGCTGTAGATACGTCCAAAGGGGGCGAACATCGTTCCCAGCTCGAAGCCGATGAACCTGTCGCAGGCTTGACCAATTTGAGTGTAAGCGTTGATGATGGCCGCGTCAGGCTGCTGAGTCAGTCCATACGACTGAAAGATCACCGGCGTGCCGCCGTGCTTTTGGATCTCTTCCATCCGCTGACTGTATAATGGCAGATTGAAAGAACTCCCCGGAGTATCTTTGACAAATGCGCCGGCGACGAACATCCGCCCGGCCATCACAGCCTGAGTTCTCTGCAGGACTTCCAGACGCGTTGAGTCATCCAGCAGGTTGACGTAGCCCGTATCCATGTTGACTGCGGGTGAAAGTCCGGCGTCACAAGTGCGGGCCACATGAGCTTCGAATGAATTCCAGTCGACTTCGCCGGGGGCAAGAAACGGCAGAAGCACTGCTGACATCCCGGTGATTTTTCGACGCGGGCGAAGTTGCGAGAATGGAGACATCTGAGACTCAGGAGGGAATGGGGATTGGTCGGTTCGGCCGACTGTTTATTCTGACTTCGTGGCATGTTCATACAAGCGACGGACATATTCTTCGTCCGGGCCGACCGTAATCTCGTCTCGCACCGCGTTAATGAGCTGTTCGCCCGCTTCATCGATTTCCAGCATTGCTGCATGACGGACAAATGTGTTTTCGGATTTGATCAGAGCTTTGAAGACAGCGGCGGCGTCTTCTGTCCTGTTGGTTCGTGCCAGGCCTGCTGCTGCGGCCAATTGAATAGCGGGATTCGAAGAACGGGCTACTTCACTCAATATGTCCGCAAACTGCTTCGCATTTTCCGCACGAGCCAGCAATGTGAGTTGCCACCAGCGAACTGCTGGATCGGTATCGAGCTGACCTGAAATGGTCGTCGCTGTGGTTGGATCGAGATGCGATGTTTGTTTCGCGGCTTCCAGCAGTCGTTGAATACGAAGCTTTCCTGCGTCGCCCTGAAACGTCTTCCAGCGAGAGCCATGTTCATGTTCCGCCTCGTCCAGCATGATTTCCGGCAGCAAATGAACATCTCGGACTTCGACCTGCCAGCGATCACATTCTGCACGCAGTATTTCCAGCGTGGCTTTGTGAGCCGGATCATTCGCGAGGTTGACCAGCTCCCACGGATCGGCTTCAAGATCGTAAAGCTCTTCAGCCGCTCGAGGAGACTCGAACCATTGTGAAGATTGCGGGGCTAACTCACCCGCGGCCAGCAGACTTCGCATTTCGCGAAGAATCTCGTTCTGTTCGCCATAGGCGACATGCTGCAACGCCGGACGCCACGGCATCAAATTTCTGACATATCGATGAGTGCGGCTGCGAACCGTACGTATCATGTCGAAACGTTCGTCCAAACGGTCACGGGCGCCGTAGATGTACTCGTGGCCGTCGTGGTTCTGCTTGCCGAGAAAAGGGATACCATGCATGTGATCCGGAAGTGGAATTCCCGCGAGACTCAGCACAGTTGGCCCCAGATCAATCAGGCTCACCATAAGGTCATTTTTTGTTCCGGCCGGAGTGGAGTGAAGCTCGTCACGAAGTTTCTCTGGGACGCGGACCATCAGAGGAACATGCGAGCCGCTGTCATAGGTCCAGCGTTTGGAGCGAGGAAGTCCATTACCGTGATCGGACCAAAACATCACGATCGTGTTCTCTGCAAGGCCGGCGTCTGATAACTCCAGCAGCAGGGTTCCCACCTCCTGATCCATCACAGTAATAATGTCCGCCAATCGCGCGAGGTCTGCTCGAACGGCGGGTGTGTCCGGATAAATCGGAGGAACGATCATGTCCTCGGCCTTGTGACGCCGCGATGCCGGAAGATCCTTGACCACATCAATCCAGCCCTTTGGCCAGACTTTACTTTCATGAGTCATCGTCAGGTTGAAGACCGCAAAAAAAGGCGTCTCCTTTGACGGGCGATTCTTCCAGTGAGCTTTCCCGGAGGACTCATTCCAGACTGCTTTCTGATTCCAGACGAGGTTGTAATCTGTCTTACTGTTGTTTGTGCAGTAATAGCCTGCTTCCTTCAGGTACTGCGGAAAGAGCTTCACGTGATCCGGCAGAACGGCCTTCGATCGCATGTGATTGGCACCCAGCGAAATGGGATACATCCCTGTGATGATCCCAGTGCGACTTGGTGCACAAACGCCGTGGCAGGAAAACGCATGCGTGAACAGAGTGCTTTCAGTCGCGAACTTGTCAAGGTTCGGCGTCGTGGCCGTGGAGTCACCATAGCAGCCCAATTGAGGACTGATATCTTCACAGCTGATCCAGACAATGTTCGGACGTTCGGCGGCTGAAGTCAGACTCGCAATGAGCATCAAGCACAGTGTAGTCAGGTGAAGGCGAAATCTCATTGGGCATGGGCCTTGTTCGGTCAGGAGCGATCTCAATGGGGGCCGAGATGATATCTGATTGTTGAAAACGGTAAACGCAATGCCCACTTGGACTGCGGCAGCCTGCTGCCGCTTTCGTGCAGGCAGCCTGCTGCCGAACCGCTCGTTGTGTGCCCTCGTTGTGCGCCGGTCAATGATCACGCACTTGAAATCGATCGAAGGTCTCCCTGTTTTGGGGAGCGGTTGCGGCGTGGTCTTGAGACCTGCGGTGCTCGGTCGTAGACCGGCCACAACGAAAGACCGGTGATCCACAGCAGGCTGTGGATCGGAAAGCTGCAGCAGGCTGCCGCAGTCCAAAGTGAGAACGCAGACCACCGAAATGGTTACTTCCCGGGCGCGGGAGGACATTGCATCGCTGGACCTTCGGCTATGATGTCTGGTCGTTGAGTTGCGAATGAGAAGATGCCTGTCGGAGAAGATGAATGCGTCCGTGGATCCTGGCGGAAACGAATTACGCTCATGTGAAGATGTGTGAGTATCAGGTGGCCGTGTTGCCGATGGGGGCCACGGAGCCTCACAATCTGCATTTGCCGTATGGGACCGACACGTTCGAGGCTGAAGCCATTGGAAGCCGATCGTGTGAAGCCGCATGGAAGCGAGGAGCCAAAGTGGTCCTGCTGCCGACGATTCCGTATGGCACGGAGACGAATCAGTCTCAATGCAGCTTGTCGATGAATCTGAATCCTTCAACACTGGCGCGAGTGATTCAGGATCTTGTGGAATCACTGGAAGGACATGGCATTCGAAAGCTGTTGATTCTGAATAGTCATGGCGGGAACGAGTTTAAGCCGCTGCTGAGGGAACTGCATGGCAAGACATCCGTGCAATTGTTTCTGTGTGACTGGTTTCGTGGCCTCACGGCCGACGTAAAGAAAACGATTTTTCAGGAAGCCGATGATCATGCCGGGGAAGTTGAGACCTCGCTGGGACTGGCCTACTTTGGCCACCTTGTCGCACAGCATCCGGACGGAAGTCTGGCCGCCGACGACGGTTTGACCGCGGAAACTCGCCTGGAAGCCGTCAACAATGGCTGGGTCTCGATTACTCGGCCGTGGCATCTGCTGACGACAAACACCGGAGCCGGGAATCCTCACGCGGCAACGGCGGAAAAGGGGCGGCAGTTGATGGAGGTGATGGTAGATCGGCTTTCGAGATTTCTCTGCGACCTTTCGCATGCGGAGATCGATGCTCGTTTCCCGTTTTAACACCGGGCCGGTTTACGCACACCGTGCGAAGAGTATACTTTCGCCGTTCTGAGATCTGAAACTGCCGAGGGGAGTCAATTGCGTGTCTGAAATCGACGTCTACAAGGAATGGCTGGGAATTCCGGAAGGAGATCGTCCGCCGGATTATTATACGTTGTTGCGTCTGGTTATGTTCGAAGACGACGTGGAGAAGATCCGAGGCAATTATCGCAAGCTCAACGGGCATGTGCGAAAGTATTCGACCGGGCAGTATCTCCTTCGTTCGCAGGAATTGCTGAACGAGATGGCTAAGGCCATGCTTTGCCTGACAGATCCGGACGGAAAGCACGAATACGATCTGTCATTGGGGCGAGAACAGTCAAATACAGAGGAAGATGAGCCAAAGTCCACGCTCGACTATCTCATCGCAAAGAGTCTGATTAAGCGGTCTCAGGTTTCTGAGATTGAGCATTTTGCGGAAGCGCGAGGACTCAATCATCGCGATGCCGTGATTCAAATGAAGCTGGTTGAGCCGGCCGATGCGACTCGCGCGCTGGCGGTGGAGTTGCGTTTACCTTACGTTGATCTGGAAGACATGTTGCCGGAAGACAATGTGCTTGACCAGATTCCTCGTCGAGTCGTCAAGAAGCACCAGTGCCTGCCACTTTTTGAAGATCGCGGACGCCTTCTTGTGGCGTGCATTGATGAACCTTCGCCGGCTCTGGAAGATGAGATTCGACTGCGATGCGGGATGCCGATGCGAGCAGTGCTCGCGTTGCCTCGAGCAATTAACCAGGCGATTGCCAAGCACTACGCGCCGGGAATGCGCGAAGACTCGGCGACTGAAGAACCTGCCGCCAAGTCCAACGGTAAAGCAGCCAAAGGAGAGAGTAGCAAGCCGGAAAAGAAGGCCGCGCCTGCTGCGAAAGCCAAAAGCAAGTCGGCACCGTTATCCGCCGAGGAAGCTCAGCAGCGAACCGCGATTTCTGCAATCGTTGCCTGTTGGGCGACGATTGGAACGGCCGGCGTTCTTTACTTCCTGAACGAGCAAAGCATTCCGTTTTCGTATATGCCCATTCCCTTAGCAATGGGTGGTGCTGTGTTTGGAATCATGAAGGCGACGTACTGCAAATAGCGGCATAGTGGATGCGTGTTGGGGCGATGAGAATCCCGTCGACGGAGCGACGGGTGTACCGTTCGCCCGTCGCTCCGCCGACGGGAAGAGTTGGACGCTGCACAAAGGTCAGTAGTTAGGAGCGGTTTTCCAACTGCTCCAACGCCTTCTCATAGTCCTCAGGATGATTTAAGTTCATCAGTGTCGACAACGTCGGATCGAATACGCGGAGAGATTCCACGTCGACTTCCATGGTGTCGACTTCATCGAACAGGAATCGTGGGCGGAGTTTATTCGCGGCTAGTAGTTGCTGCACAACCGCCAGGACTCGCGGGCGATAAACGGCCGCCAGTGGATGGTGAAACTGTCCTTCCACGGGAACGGCGATTTCATGGTTCCCGAGATGATCGAAAATCGCGCGAACAAAGCGGGTTGCCATCAATGGCACGTCGCAACTTGTGGCGTAGACAGCATCGACATGATCGGGCATGCCTTTCAGGCCGGCGGCAAGTCCCTCCAGTGGTCCGCGGCCCGGGTTTTCATCGCAGACGACTCGGATTTCAGGCGGAAGTGGTGGGAGAATTTGTCCCTTCGCTGACACCACTGCAATTGCTGAGGAATCGACTTCTTCTGAAAGCAGTCGGACGATACGCTGCAACATGAGTTCCGGTCCAAAAGGCAGAGTTGCCTTGTCGCGTCCCATGCGGCTGGATTTGCCTCCACACAGGATAATCGCGCCTTTTTTTGAAGCCTCGTTGTGAAGTGCGGAAACTGACAATTGTGTGAAATCCGTTGAGAAGTTAGTGTCCCGAAACTTGTCTGACCACTGGTTACGATTTTAGAGGATCACGGGATTCATGGCGATCACATTGACCTACAACGCGGAAACGTCCGTTCCTGTAGAGATTGAAGGATTGACTCCCGACTGGGTCTGCGAGAAATCCCTTGCTGAGATTGAGCGATTCGAAATCTTCCACGGCAATCGCCGAATTCCTCTGGCAGAAATGTTCGCTGTTTCAGGCGATCCGACTGACGCAGCCATGGATTTCGTCGGCAATCTTTCCGGTGTTCACTGGATCGGTGCGCACATGAAGAAGGGACAGGTACGAGTCCTTGGTAATGCTGGCCGACATGTGGGCAGTCAGATGGCTGGCGGAAGAATCATAGTCGAAGGAAACGCCGCTGGCTGGGTCGGTGCCGAAATGCGAAAGGGATTGATCCACATTCGCGGCAACGCCGGGCATTTGACCGGAGCTGCATACCGGGGATCTACCAAAGGCATGACTGGCGGAACCATCCTGGTCGATGGCAGCGCAGGAAATGAAATTGGACTGACGATGCGACGAGGCTTGATCGCCATCGGTGGATCGGCCGGCGATATGCCGGGGTTCAACATGATCGCCGGAACAATTGCCGTCTTCGGTGAGTGCGGCATTCGTCCGGGGGCAGGAATGCGACGAGGTACATTAGCGCTCTTTGGGCCGAATCCTCCCCAATTGCTTCCGAGTTTTCGTTTCGCATCAACTTATCGACCACAGGCCGTGCGGCTGATGTTGCGAACCTTGAAAGATGCAGGATTCTCTTTAGATCCAGCGCTGTTTGAAGCGAGTGTTGATCTCTATCACGGTGACCTGGTTTCCGTGGGACGTGGCGAAATTCTATTTCTGCATCGCGAAGTTGCATAAATCGATCCTGAACATGCATCGACCGGCAACTGACTGCCATGAATCGTCACGGCAATCAGTCCTGCGGACCAAAGATACATGTGGCAGGGATTGTTTTGCGACGATCGTTTATCGTTCGCGTGTCTTATACTGTCGCTGTTCACCATCGGGACCGATCTGGACAGTATAGCTTTCCCCATCTGGTGCGATGGAGGCTTTGACCCACTGGCCCTTGCAGTCGGCAGTCGGTGCAGCGTTAGCGATGAACTCCGATGGTGCCTGAAGCTCATGGCCGAGATCCACATTAAGATGCAACTGGTACCAGGCCTTCAGTGACTGAACTTCTTTCAGAGTTTTCATGGTCTGCTCCGCCCCGCCCTTTTTCGGGCCGTTGCACATGACGGCAACGACAGGATCGATCGCAAGGACAAGGGCCGGATTATTGCTGACCGGCAGACCATGATGAGTCACCATAAACAGGTCGACTTTTCCCACGGGGTTGCGTGGCGTCACCAGCTTGGCTTCGGTGTTCCATGTCAAATCGCCGCAGGTCAGAAATCGAAAGTCACCGAAGCCAAAAAGAAGGCTCAGGCTGGCGGAGTTGTCGCTGGGATCATCAGGCTGTGGTTGGTGGCGATTGACAAACGGATTGGATTCGCCAACGCCGGTCAGCACCTCTCGTCCGGATGTTATCACCTTGACTGCCAACGGCGTCTTTCCCGATTTGAGCGGCAGAGAATCTCCCACGTGCAAAGCTTTGGACGCGTTCTGAGAAGCCGCGCGGTAAGCGGCGATGCGATCCGGATACAGAGGATCCTCGGCCAGATCGTCCGGGATGCCTCGATCCCAGAACTGCCCAATTCCAAACTTCGCAGCCAACGCAGCGTGATTACCGAAGTGATCGAGATGCCAGTGGGAAACCACGGCATGGTCGATCTTCTTCAGTCCAGCGATATCTTTCGCCACGTGAATAATTCTGTCGAGATCACGTGCTTGATTGTCGGGATATCCGGAGTCGATCAGGATCGATTCCTTGAAAGGCGTCACAATCAAAGTCGCCGCGCCGCCCTCGACATCAATGAAGTAAAGATCCAGAGATCCTTCGTCCGCTGTTGTCTGTTGATTGATCAGGATGGCGATTGCGATGACGATGGAAGCAAGTCGTTGCATGCGTGATACCTCGTGTGAGCAGTGGTGGTAAGTCGGGACATCCGAAGCAACGGTCTTCTGCTCTTTCAGAGCGATATCGAATCGCGCGAAGGAGCAAAGGGCATTGCCGTATGTTTCTCACCGCTACTATACACGGGCTCGTATTCGGCGTCAGTTGATCATACCGTTCGACGATCAGATATATGTGCCCCGGAGAGTTCCAGACACCTTTTTCAATGGCCTGACAGGCCAGGTGTGTCTGATTCGAAACTATCGATCTCACTATCCTGAACGGCAGCTGAAATCAATCGCTGCAGCTCGTGGGTGCCTGTGAGTTACTCAACAGGAATTTCGATCGGGTGCTGGCTGGGATCGGTAATCGTACTACGACGGCCACTTGCGGGCTTAGTTGCCGTCTCTTGTTCCGGCTTCGGTTTCGCAGCGGTGGCGCCCGTGAAGTAAACAACGCCGTCGTACTCTTCCGACTGCGTTGCCGACTTCGGACGAGTCGTTGGTAGAGCTGAATCTGAGCTTGATGTCGGTGCTTTGGTTCTTACGGCCGATGACGGCCCGAAATGCAGCGTCCCCGTTTGTTGACTGGCCGGCGCGGTTTTTGGCAGCGGATCTTCTTCAGTGAAGTCGAGGCCCTCAAGCGGTGCGTCTGCAGTCTGAGTCGACTTTGGTTTGCCATAAGACTGGAGGGTCAGGTTGCCTGCCGGTTTACCGATGCCGGTTCCAACAGCTCGCACAACTCCGCCATCGGTTTCCGGGGAGTCATTGAAGCGAGCCTGTTTAATGCCGCCGCTGGGGTCGTTCAGGAATTGCTGTGCAATTACCTGTCGCAGAGTTTTACGAAGTTCAAGTTGAGTTCCATCGGTCTGTTTGATGGAGACTTCATCAATCACCCACGATGTATTTTCTTTCAGTAACAACACCGTCACTTCTGGTTGTCCATCACCGGCCAGTTCGATCTTTGCTCTTTGCTCAGTTGATTGAGTACGCTGGACTGGCATGCGGAGCAGTTCCGGCAACGCTTGATATTGTTCCGGTACGGCAGGCAGATTGCTCCAGACAAGACGATTGAAATCCAGAGAGCTGTGCTTTCTGATCGATTGGATGTCCTGATTCTCCCAGGCATTCGCCAATTCGATGACAGGGACAGTCAGCATCAGCTGTGTTCGCAGTGAAGCGACGCCAGCGGAGGGATCCGGGTATTGAATATCTTCAACCTTCAGATCACCATTTTCGTCTCGCATCAGCACGCTGCAGATCTGCCCGTTCGCAGACTGGAATTCAAGTTCAGTCACTTCGCCACGCACATGGCTGTTCTGCAGATTCATTTCGCCTGAGGGGATTCCAGTGAGCGGCAGTCCATCCATCAGCGAGGGATCGATATGACTCCAGACGGATTCGACAAGATCTCTTGTTGAAATCTGTCGCAACATCGGGAGGTCATGAGACTGAAGAGCCGACAGGAACAGTGTGCCTCGTGCCGGGGCAGTAAATGCTGACTTCAGGGTGCGCTGTTGCTGTGTCTGACGATCGTAAATCGTGACGTCTTCAATGATAAACTCCGCCTCAACCGCAGCAGTGACAGGACGTTTCCGGTCATCTTTGGCGTCGGCAACGTCAGGAGTTGTCAGATCAATTCGCACGACAGTGGCATCGTCGGGAATCATCACCGTCAATTGTCCGGCGAACGATTGGATCTCAAAATCTTTTGGTGCGAATTCAGGAGAAGGCAGCTTGATCATTGTCAGATCACCGACACTGATCGCATTCCTGAAGAACTTTTCTTCGGTCAGTTTCTGCAGGCGTTCCTGATTATCTTCCTGATAGGCAGCCAGGAAGTCGGTCACCGCATTCATGGCTCGTGCCTGACGAAGAACAGAGCCCGGATGGTCGTCAGATTTGCGTTTACGAATTTCCAGATCGGAGACCAGCCACTTGTCGTCCTGTCGTGCGACCTTCAACAGCATGAAACCGTTCTTTGAAGGCATCTTCACGACAGCATCGGATTCGTTCATCTGGGCTTCCGGACGGCGAGCCATACCGGATTCGCATTCGGCGGAGATCTGAGCAATCATCTGCTGCATCCATGGTTCAGGCAGCTTTTCAAGCGGTCCTCGGAGTTCTAAGTTGACAGCCTGAAGAACCGCACTGCGATCGGCTGATTCCCAGGTCTTCAGGAACTCGCGAATTGTCAACAGAAGGTCCATGACTTCGACAGAAGATTTTGTGGCGCGAGTGCCCTTCTTCTGCTGACGCAGCATGACATCATCAACGACCCAGCGATTTTTGACGTCATCTTTGACGATGATGAACTGGTACCTGGTGCCTTCTTTTTCTTCCTTGGCGACGGCTTCAAGTCGATTGGCTTCCAGCTCTTTGGATTCGACGACTTCCAGCTTCGTTTTGGGAAGGTTCAGGATTTCCAGATCTTTGAAAGCATCCGGAGATCGCATCGCCTTTTGTTCAAATCGAGTGGAAACGATGCGACGAAACGCCGCTTCGTTGTTTTCCGCAATCGCGTCTGTAAACAGTCCAACAACGCGCTGTTCTGTCCCGTGACCGTCCATAATTGACGGTTTCAGGTTTGATGGCTTCAGCATCTCTGTGTTCAACAGTGAACTGGCACATCCTGTCGCCGACACACTGAGCCCACCGGCCAGCATCAGAACTATCGAGAGTCGGTAAGAGCGGTGCATACAAACACTCCTGCCAGCTCATCAGTGGATTGATCGCAAACGATCAGAGTCCAAATGGCTGGACAGACAACGAAAGGGATAGGAAAACTGACTTACCTCCGACACACCGTTCAGAAGGAGTGACTGAAGATTCGTCGGAGGGGAGCACAAGAAGGGATGATCTCAGCGCTGTCCGCACAGCGCGAACGCGCAGAGTGAGGACCAGTGCTGAGGTTGTCTCAGTTCTTTCCCTGGCGGTCAACATGCGTCCGGGATCTCAACGTGTGTTGGTTTGCAAGTCAGACGCGACGAGTTGCTTATTCCGGCGAATTCAGCAACTTCTTTGCAGAATCTGCCTGCCGCCTCCGGATCGGATTCAGTACATCGGCAAAAACTGCTGCAGAGCTCCAGAATCCAGCCCTGGTTGTTGTCAGGGCGATTCTCATGCAGACCCATGGGTCTTGAAAGAGGCATGCGAAAATCCGCGACTCGATAAACGACTCTGACAGCTGTCGTCCCGAAGTTGCCTGTTGCTCCCATTGAGTATTTCGCTTTGCAGGCAGCGGTAAACAAAAACAGCGTGCCTGTGAACCATTGAAGATTCACAGGCACGCTGCTGAATGAGACAAAGTCGTTATGACCAGACCTCTCGTCGTGTTATTCGATCATGAGGCTGTTGAAGTCCATTTCATCAAAGTCACTGCTCGGCGCTTCCTGGTCTGGAGAGAGCCGAGGTTCTGTTGGTGCTTTGGGTTCAGGAGGTGCATCGAGCAGGCGATTGTGATCTGTGCGTCGTGATGACAATCGCACGGCCATCGCAGTCGGTTTTCCAACTTTCTTCGGTGCAGCTTCCGGAGCAACAGCCGCTGGCGTTGGTGCTACCGTCCCCGTCGGCTTCTGTGCTGGTGGTGTCGGTGCAACCGGCGGTACTGCTTTGGCGAAGATTGAATCGTCAAGCACAAAGTCCATATCATCGTCAGCGCTGGTTGCGGCTGGTGCTGAAGGAGTCACCGGTGGTTTTGATACTGGTGTTACTGCCGCAGGTGTTTGAGGTTTAGGACTTTGCGCCGGAACTTGCGCTGGCTTTTGAGGGACAGGCTTTGGTGTTTCTGCCACTGGTTTGGCTGGCGATTTTCCGGACTGCTTCTGTTTCGCCGGTGTCTTTGCAGGTGGAGCCGCTGGCTTCTCTGTGACAACCGGTTTCTCCGCAACAACCGGCTCTTTAGGGGCGGCATGCTTTGGAGCTTCAGGTTCGGAAGTCAAAGGCTTTGCCGGAGGCTGAGCTTTCTCGGCTGCTGGTGCTGCCGGAGGTTGGGCCACCGGAGCCACAGCATTTGCAACAGACTCCGTCACCGCGATCAGTTTAACTTTGGGGCTGGTCGGTTCCGAAGCATCAACATTTACTACGGGCACGGAGGCATCAGCAGACCTGACTTCTGATGCTATCACGACAGATTCCGCTGGTGCAACAACATCATTCGTTGATGGAGCACTTGTTGCTTCGGCAACAACCTGGCTAATCGCCTCGACAGTTGCAGGAGACTCTGAAACGACCGCAGCAATCTGTGAGACACCAGCTTCTGGCGTCTGGGCTTTGGAGATAAGAAACTCGGCTGGGGCGGTCGTTACTTCGGCAGCAACAGTCGGCAACACTTCGATCGCTGCTGGCTGGCTGATCAAAGGCTCGCCAACAGTGGGTTCCTGAATGGTGGTTTCGATCGCATCTCCAGCAGGCATTGCCTCAGCGACGGCTTCAGCGACCTCTGGTTCGAGGGCAGGAGTCGTGGCCGTCGGAGTCTGCTCAACAACCTGAGTCGGTGGAATGATCTCCTCTTCTGGCCCGGTCGGGACATTGGAGAGCCACTGCTGCGAGGGCCAACTGAATGGACGGAATCGATCGGCTGCTCCGGTCTGATCGCGATAGAGGATGGCTCGTCCCGGCGACAATGAGGCTGCGGCTGGCGTATCAATCAGGCTGGAAGAATCCGTCTGATTGAGTCGGAAGGCGATGCGGGAATCAAACTCACGCAACAGCGAATTGGACAGCCAACGCATTGAATTGCTGAACGTGTCAGACCACACAATCACATGGATGCCGACCAGCGGACCCTTGCGAATCAGATCGCCCAGTTGTGAAGCTGGCGTGGCAGATTTGGTCGCTCCAAAACCGCCCATCCCGAAATCATCTTCATCGCGACGCAGGGAACGGAATTGTCCAATGTTACGAATCGCCAGGATGATCGTCGGCGAGTTTGATCCATCTCCTGCGGCTTCGCGGGTCGCAAGTTCTGCTGATAATTCAGCAACAGTCGCATCGGCCTCGGCGGCTTTCCGCAGGGAGAAGCGAGGTGCGATTCCCTTGGTGAATGACGACGCGAATTTCAATTGCGAAGTCTGGTCCTGTCCATCGTGCAAAAGCACAAGTCGAGAAGCTTCCGACACTCCACGTCCCGCAGGACCCGCAGAGATGCTGAGGATCGTCGACGCGAGGATAGAGTCCGCCAGATCGCCTTCCTGTCCAACGATCAGGACATTTTGTCCGCCTGATCTCTGGAAACGAATGCACATAGGTTCCGAGATCGCAACGGGGTCTCCGATCCATGCAGGAACGCCGTCCGCGCCCATGCGATTGGATACGGACCGATTGGCGATCCAGGCATTCAGCGGTTCGCATTCTTCAATTGTCGGAGCAACATTGCCCTCAAACACAATCATGCGGCCCGGAGCCTTGTCCGCATAATCCGGGCGCTGAGTCATCTCGTGAATCATAGATTCACGTTTCTCTTCATCCAGCCACGCGATCTGGAACGGATGATTGCCTTCGACCATTCCGTTCGCGTCGTTGTAAATGGCTTCGCCTGGTCGAGTCAGTTGGCGAGCGGCACCGTTTTCTTCGCTGAGAATCAGGTGTGCGTCGCTTTCGCTGCACTGCAGAGCGATTCGAACGGCAACCTGTCCCAGCGTGCTGCGAGCCAGAGAATAGGCACCGCCGAGAGTTTGCGAACCAAGCAAAACGTGAATACCGAACGCACGACCCTGACGGATCAGGCGGTCCATCAACAAGGCGGCTTTGGAAGAGACGCGGTCTTCAGAGGTAAAGAACTCCTGAAACTCGTCAATCAACAGCAGCAGGCGAGGCATTTTCTCGTCAGGAAACTGTTTACGGAACGAAGGAACATCCTGCACGCCTCGCACGCGAAACAATTCACCGCGTTCCTGCAAAACTTCGTCCAGCCGTTCCAGAACGCTGAGTCCGAACTCGCGATCGCTTTCAATCGCCACGACTCGAGCATGCGGCAATTTGTTAGCGGCGTAGGTTCGAAACTCCACACCCTTCTTAAAGTCGATCAGATAAAACTGAACTTCATCAGGACTATAATGCAAGGAGAGATTCGTAATCAGAATGTGCAACAGCGTCGACTTGCCGGAACCCGTTTTGCCAGCGACCAGAACGTGCTGGCTGGTTCCTCGACCAAGACGCATAAACTGAAGTCGCGCCGCGCCAGCGCGGCCAATCGGGAAGTCGATTCCGTCTGCAGAGCGGGATGTCCAGATCGCATCTGACTTGGGAGCGATTCGGCTGAAGGAGACCTCGACTCTCCGAGCGTTGCGGGACTGCTCGCCAACGGCCCGCACCAGGCTGACGTATTCGGCAGACTCCGGAGGTACCAGAGCAGAGAACTCCAGAAAGTTGTCAGTCGATTCTGCGGCTGCCGGGGTAATTGGTTTGGCGTCCAGAATATCCTGGCCGGGCAGAGTTTTTAACTTCTCCACTGGACGGCTGGCCGGTGACATGCCGGGCTGGACCAGACCTTTGGCCACGTGGAACTGAGTGCAGCAGTTTCTGAGATTACTCACATCGAACGAGCGTGGCGTTGTTTGGTCAGGCGACCAGGTGACGATCGCATGGACACCGCAACGAGGACCGCTCGTCAGAATACTGGTCAGCGCGCGAGCGGCTTCTTCCGTAAAGCTGTGCGGAAATCCGGCAACAACAACAAAATGATACGGTTCAGCAACTTCGCCGGCAGCCGCGTTGTATTGTTCGATCGTTTCGAATTCACTGCGAAGATACGTCTGAAAGACGCTCTCCATATGTTCGGTGATTTTCTGCAGTCGATCACGGATCTGAGTCGCGTCTGTCCAGATTCGATTGCTGATCAGCAGTTCATCGAAGTCCGCCAGATGCATCAAAGCGGAAAAGCTTTGGCCAAGCCCCACAGGATCAATCAGTGTGAACTGAACTCGCCCGGGAGCGATATGAGTCAGGAGTCGCAACAGGATGGCACGGACGAATTCAAGAGCAGGTTCGCGACCGGCCGCGTCGTGTTCGACAAGGATGGATGTGTCGCGAGGAAAATTCAACAGACCCGGAAGTTCGAAAACAGTATCGGCATCAATGCTGCCTTCGGCATCTTCCGGCGGGGCGGGCAGCATCACTTCAAGATCACCGACCGGCAATGTCATCGGGAAGGCCGTCGGGGATGTCCAGCCGTTCGACTTCAAAGACTCCCATGAGAAAATGTCTTTTGCTCGTTCATTGCTGATACGAGAAAGCTCTGACGCGACCATGACTCCGGCACGCCATCGAGCCAGTGCGTTGGCCTCATCGGTTGTCAGTTGAGCGCGGCGTGCCGCGGATTCCTTCTCAATCGCTTCACGTCCCTGAGCCAGTTCAGCGTCGTGCTGGCTGTGGATCCGAGCTAACTCCTGGGAACGCCAGTTTTCGACGGCGGTCTGGTGAAAGGAAGTCTCTGACTCTCCATTCAGCATCTGCTCATCAAACAGGCGAGACTGTCGAGCCACCTGTTCTGTATAGCCCTGGATTAACTCGTTTACCTGGTCGTCAGTAGCGCTTTGCAATTTGGCCGCGTGTTTTTCACGACGCCCGACCATTTCGGCCTTCCATGTGTCAGCAGTGGTCATCAACTGCTGAATTTCCTGCTGGCTCTTTTGTGCCCAGTGGTTCGCGGCAGCAGTTGCATTGGAGGCATGCAGCAAAACGTCTTCGAATGCTCCTCGCAGACCAGATCGAGCCAGGAGCGTAAGCACAGTATTGATCAGAACGGCGGCCCCAAGACCAATGACTGCGGAAACTCCCAGCCATTCCCAGTCAGGCTTTGACAGCTCTGGGTTCAGAAACTTCGTCAGGTCAGCACGCAACGCAGTCGAAGCGATTGTGACTACAACAAAAATGAGAAGTCCCAGTCCGAAGAGTCTCCAGCCTGCGATCCACTGAGGCAGCATCTGACTATCGACTCGTCCTGCGGCTGCAAGCGCATAATCCAGTTGTTCGACAGCGATCTGGCGACTTGCATCTCGTCCCTTCAACTCCACCACTGGCAATGGAAGTTGTTTGTCCATCCCGGCATGACAATCATCGAGATACCTGGCCGTATGATCAACTCGAGAAGTCAGATCGGCCAGTTGCTGATCGATAAACGCTCTCTGAGTATTGAAAGATTCCTGAACGCGTTCTGCGTTTCGAACCGGAGTGTCTTCATTGGATTCATCACAGACGGACTGCAGAACCCAAAGTTCATTCTGGAGTTTCTGACGACACTCGGCAACATCCTGTTTAAGCTTTGCGTGCAGTGCTTCCAGACGCCGTTCACGAGCTTCGCTTGCGGACTCTCTCTGACCAGCAACGTCGACATCGGTCTGCTCCAGTCTGTTTCGAACTTCAACGGCCAGCAGCTCAATATGCTGCTTCGTTTCTGTTTCAAGACGTGACTGCAGGCGAGAGATGGCTTCGGAGGAGTGTGAGTCGAGTTCAAGAAGCTGAACTCGAATCTTCAGAACTGCCGCTCGAGCTTCGACGCAACGGATCTGGAGTTTCTTCAGTTCAGAGATTTGTGTTTCGAGAATCAGATCTTCCAAATTCATGATCAGGCTTTCGCGGAAGTCAATTCGTGATGGCTGGCATGAACCGCCAATACGCGGAACGGGGCCTCCTGACCCGGAACACGAAGTTACTGTCGTTGTGGGAATACGCAATCCCAAGGGGAGGAACTGCGTTCAGTGCCCGTGTCGCCGGTGATTCTCGGAGATTTTGACAGTATTTGGCAGTCTTCTAAGGTCCAAAACGCTTTTCACAAACGAAAATCATTCTCGTTCCGGCCAGAATCTGAGAAAGCTACGCTGACTTTGAGAGGCGTAGGAGCGCCCTGGCAACGATGAACATCGTTTTACCACCGCGCAGCGTCAGAGTCATTAAAAAAGGTACAATCTGCCAAATCAGGCAGCACGCTGTCCGAGGGGCTCATTGGCCCCGTTCGGCGCGGTGCGGATCGTTGCCTGAGACGGCTGGGCCGACTCCGGGGGGGCAAGCGCTGATTTACGCCGTCGGCCCAGAAAACGGCGTTTTAGGTGACTGGAGCTGAAGCGATTTGCGAAATCGATAAGCCCCGGTACGAACCGCTTGAGTTGGAACAGCAAGTGAGCCAGAGGCGTGATCAGGACCTGCCGTCGATCTCGTAAAATCGCCTTCAGAGTCACCGAGGCGACTCGTTGGGGCGTCGCACACAGCCATGCTGGAGGGTTCGGGACTTTTCGTTCGGCGCGGCCTGAAATGCCGTCTTCGTAAAGACGAGTTGTCACTGGGCCCGGACAGATCGCTGTGACTCCAAGACCACGACGACCGTACTCAGCTCTCAAGGCTTCCGTGAATCCTATCAAGCCGAACTTGCTCGTGTGGTACGCAGAGAGTCTTCCGCCGGCAACCAGACCGGAGATGCTGCACATGTTGACGACATGAGCATCTGGCCGCTGTAGAAGAGCTGGCAGCATTTGTTGAGTAATCTGGATTGGTGCCAGCAGGTTGATCGACATGACCCAGTCCCATTGGCTCTGCGACATGTTCTCGGTTGGACCGTAGTAGACCACTCCGGCATTATTGATCAACAGATCAATTCCACCGCTGGCTTCCATTGCCGCATTGACGACGGCCGGGATTGCCTTGCTATCCGAAAGATCGCACTGACGAGTCCAAACGCGAACTCGAGTAGATGCCAGTTCCTGTTCCAGGCTTCCCAGGCCAGCCTCATTGACGTCGACAAGGTACAAGTGACAGCCCTCGACCGCGAGTGCTGTTGCGAGTGCTCGTCCAATGCCCGAGGCGGCTCCCGTGATGAACGCGTTGCGATCTTTAACTGACTTCATGGCATCTTCCCTGATGAAAGCTGTATCGCCTTTCCTGCGGCGACAATCCTGATGTTATCTGTTTCGTGCGAACTTCTGTCTCCAGGGTGGCATTGAACCTGAAGAGACTGTGCAAATTTTTTTCCCCGGACTCTCTGTCGACTCATGCTCGCCATATTTCAGTGCCATCTCCAAAGTTCCAGACACCGTTTTCCATACGCTGTTGAAGGCAACGAATCACAAAAAGTCTGCCAAAAGCCTGAGAGTGATTAATTGGGATTCAACCAAAAGATCACTGTTTTCGAGAACGCTTAAAGGGAATGGCACATCCTCGAGCTGGCACTCGTTGAGTCACAGGAAGCTCATTCTTCAATGCTGCCTCGATTGCCTGTTCAACGTATCTTTCTGTCACCTGCGAAGCATCTGTCCTGTCATCCATCGCTCCAACAAAAACAACTTTACGTTCCCCGTTCAGGACAAAAAACTCCGGCGTGAAATTAGCCCGATAAGTGTTCGCAACTTGTTGTGTTTCATCAATCAGATAGGCAAATGAAAACTTCTTTTCCACTGCCCGCTGCTTCATCTTGTCCAATTGTTCTGATGGCTTCTTATTCGCATTGATCGCAACAAGGACGACTCCCTGCGGATGTTCCGCATATTTCTTTTGAAGTTCAATCATCCTGTCTTCATAATCAACCGCGTAAGGGCATGAGTTGCAGGTGAAGCACACGATCACGACTTGCTTGTCTTTCAGATCCGCCAATGAATGTGTCTTGTCATCAGTCCCCTTGAGATCTTTCCACTCCGGTGCCGCATCACCAATCCTGAGTTCCGTGGGAGATTCTTCCTGCGCAATGGCAGTTGAAACACAGCATAAAAGACCAGCAAAAAATGCCACTCCGATCTTCAGGGTCGCGTGTGTTACTTCAGAACTCATCAATTCAATCTCCGTGTGCGTGTCATCGACTTCATTCCGGGGTTGCTCCAGTGGCTGATAAAGAGGCCTCCAAAAACTGGCAGTCGCATTTCAGAAAGCCTGAGAATCATGTCAGCCGTCACGGCTTCAGGATCTTCAACCCAAAGCCCGCTCATCATGCCATCCACGGTCCGTTGGGGTTGTTCTGGCGAAACCGGCGTCGTTGTAAGCCATCGCTCACGATTGCCTGCTCCCGGATTCTGCTGGACCGGCCTCCCAAAATCAATGCTCGTTTTCGTTCCGGATATCTTCCGGAAAGCCCACTTGAGTCAACTTCGAAGTTTTATTAAGCCTGACGAAGTTTCATTCTGGAATAAAGCGTCCTGCGGCAAAACCTGCGTTCGCCAATCATGGTTTAGCCAGTGTTTCTTGCGGAATGGACGACATCAACAAGCGAGCCAAGTGGAAGTTATCCGGGTCTTCCGGTCATCAGAGACGGTTCTCCGATGAATTACGAAGTCGAATCATTCCTCCCAGTTTGCCTGGTCGGTTTTTTCTTCAAACGGCAGAGTTTGCCGGACTGTTACTTAAATCGCAGGGATTGCCGAATCATGTCTGAATTCAAAACGCGACTTGATCTTTCGAGTGAAACTGATTTCCCTGAAGTTATTACTGTTCATTGCCAACCCCTTCACGGAGGCACCGCCATGTTGCGTGCATTCGCCACGGTTGTCCTGTACCCCATTACCCTGGTCTGTTGTGCTCTTGTGTCTGCCAATGCAGACGCACAGAGCACTGATTTTCCATATGAAGCGAGGGTCGTCGCGGAAGAGACGTATGCCCGAAGCGGTGCCGGGGAAGCTTATTACCCGACTCAGCGACTTCCGCGCGAATCGACAGTGATTGTCCATCGCCATGATCCGGGTGGATGGTATTCCATCGAGCCGCCAAGCGGCAGCTTCAGTTGGATTCCCGAACGCTTTGTGAAACGGTTGAGTGACTCCGAAGGTGAAGTTACGGAAGAGAACGTGGCTGCCTGGGTGGGCAGTGAATTCGGTGACGAGACATCCGTCTTTCAGCGCCGAATGAAAGCTGGTGAGAAGGTTACGATCATTGGTCAGAAGCAGCTTGATACGACCAGCGGTCTTCAGTCGATGTTGAAGGTTGCTCCTCCGACAAGAGAACGCCGCTGGATTCCCGGTGCAGCAGTCGTCCCAGTGGATGAGAACCTGCGACGAAAGCAGAATGCCGATCCCTACAAAGTGCCCGGCAACGCCAGGCTTCAGGATGGTGCGATCGTCACTCCCGGTCAGGCGAAGGAGCGCACGGCGATGACTGGTGGAGGAGTTGTCGACGTTCCATTGCCCGGGCCCAGTTCACAGTTGCAGAACCTGAAGTCGTTGCGTCAGGAGCAGCAGCAACTTGCAGAGATTGATAGACGATTTCGTGAAATGATTCTGCAGGATGCATCACGATGGGATCTGGACTCAATCGAGAACCAGTATCGCAGTCTTCAGACCGCAACAACTCACAAGCCAATCTCCGGTCAGATCGACATGCGATACCCCGCGATTGAACGCTATCGGCGTCGTCTCGTTTCTCTGACGGAAATCAAAGATGTCACAACACAAACCGAGATGCGTGATGCTCAGTTGCTGGCACGTCATTCTCAGAATGGTTTTGGCTTATTGAACTCTGCCGTTGCCAGCATCGGGCCTGAGTCTACGGCTCCTCAGGGCGAGCCGATGGAGTTGGCAGCCGCGTTTGATTCGTTTCTGAATCGTGATGTTTCGAATATCGCCGCCAATACACAGCCAGTGCCTGCCGTCACGTCGATGACACCAGAATCTCTCCTGACGAGCGAGAACCCGCCAGCGGCGTCGTCAGGTGTGATCACTCCCGGTAGTCCACAGAATCGCTTTGTCGGCGCGGGGATCGTTCAGAAAGTCGGGGATAGCGAACCCGGGGCTGGTTATGTGCTGATGGCACCTTCAGGGAAGATCCTCGCGGATCTGAAGCCGACGGGCAATGTTCGACTTGAGGATTTTGTCGGACAGCAGGTCGGCGTTCAGGGCAGTCGCTGGTCAGAAAAAGAAAAACGCGACATCATCGAAGTCAGCGCCCTGGAGTCTGTGAGAATTCGACAGTAGCAATCGCCATGCTCTTTGACTCAATTCACGGCCTCCTCGAACTCCTCGAGCCTGCCGTGAAAGTCATTTGCGAATGCACCCGGGACCGGCTTGCGTTCCGAAGCATTCAGGTGGAATGTCAGTTCCTGCAACTTGACTCATGCGGGCTGATGGTTTGACCCGAAGTGTCGATTTCAACCGGTATTGTTATTCAAGCGAGAATAGAAAGCCGACTGAAGCGTGCACTAAAAGTGCGACGGCCCAAAGATCATCACCCCGCAGGAGCATCTCCGATGTCCTTGCTGAGAACCTGCAGGAAATTCGGTTCCGAATGAAGATCGACAAACTGCTGATGCAAAGGCGATGGAGCCCATGTCTTAGCTTCCTTCGAAGATTCATCGATGGCAGTTGCAAGCTCGTGCTCATTACCGGAATCACAAACTGAACCCAGTTGGTAGCGTTTCGTCATTTCTCCGATCCAGCCGTAAGAATCACCGAGAACCGGTCTGTTTGCAGCGGCTGCCCTGATAACGGTACTTGAGGACCCGATGTGCCGCCGAAACGGAACGCACACAAAATCACACGCTTCAAAATATGTCGGTAGTTCTGAGTTATCAATAAACTTATCCAGAGCAACGATTCTGTTCGAGTCGGCCGTTTGCCCGTGGATTCGATTTCTAATCGTGGCTGAGAATTTCCCAGCCAGCAATAACTTCCATTGAGCTGATAAGCCGGCAGCGTTAAACGCATCAATCAGTCGGTCTGCGCCCTTTCGCTCATCGATCGCACCAAAGAGCCCGATATAGCTGAATCCAGTCGGCAATTTCAGTGCATTCACAGCATCGAGACAGCTCAACATCTGCCCTTGAGGAACAGGGTCCGGCAGGAAGACACTTTTCCTGGCCAAAACATCGCAATGCTTCTTTACAAATTCGTATGCGATTGCATCAATCCAATAGACCCTGTGAATGACATTGGAGCTTAACGCCCGAAGAGTTATCAGATTCTGCAACCTTCTCCGAACGCCACTTTGCTCATATGCGAATGTGCCACGCATTTTCAGTACAGACACTCGTGCCCGGATTGAAGATCGCCTTAGCGACAGGGCTTCGAAAAGTGCCACGCACTCAGCAAGTCCTCCATCTGCGTAAGGAATCAACACATCCGAATACGCCCCGCTTCGGATCTGGCTGCACAACCACGAGAGCACTCCAAACCTGCCCCTGCCATCAATGGTGACCTGTCTGACGTTGTCTGCAATTGCAGCCAGATGCCCATTAAACTCGGGGGTCTTGTTCACATCCGCCGGGAGCGCAAGCGTAACGTTGGCACCAGAAAACTGAGCGGCCATTGCGAATAGCCTGACATAGTTAAGCCTATGGCCTCCTGAGTTGGGCTCAAAGATTAAAATGTTCCTGTTGCTTCCCACGCAGACACCTCTCCAATACCTGAGCCTCGCCGGACCGACCGCGGACGCCATCGTAGCCGTGGCAACCTTTGGATTTTCTGAACTGACCCGACCAGGACGTTATCTCCGAGAAACTGATCATAGCCTTCATTCTGAAACCGAAGCATCCGAGTTTCACGCCGATGTACCCAGGACGACAAACGCAATTCTTTAGATGAGCACCCTCGACACATCTGACGGAAAGACGTCAACGGCGGAAATTCCTCTAATGCAACCTGAACTCATAACCAACTCCGGGGTTTATCGAGAACTGCTTACAGGGAAAGTGTCGCAGCGTCAATCGTCTTCAGTTGAAGTGGTTTAGGTTCATCACCAGGTGCTGAACTGCAATCATCGCTATTCAGCATTCACGAAGTGTGAGTCACCAGTTTCTCTCGAACTCCGGAGTTAAGCAAAACGACAAAAGGAATGATGGTCAAGGCAAATGCGAGACCGGCCGCAGCGCAGAAGAAGTTGACCTCGAAGCCGTTGCAGGCCAGAAATGCGGCGACGGTAACAGTTCCAATTGATCTCGCAAACAGGAGCAATGAAACGACCCTCGTTTTGCCTAACGCAAGATTGACTGAATAAAGAAAGTTCTCAAGCGAGATTGCAGTTAAGTACACCATGGAGGCGGCCAACTGGTATTTCTCAGGGGGGGCTAACTTAGGAACAATTAACCGCAACACGGGATCGCCAAAGAAAAATGCAGCTGTAGTAACGAACGCGCCAAACACCATCAAACTGAGAGTACCACCAAACATGTAGATTCGGACCCAACGGTGCGACCCCTCAGCCAGCGCATGAAAGAATGCAGCGCAAAGAGGCGAGATGATGATGCTCGCGACGGAGAACAGGCCCAGCACCAGGGACATCAATAAAGCAAAGCGAGAGATCTGATCAGCTTCACCAAACCTGGAAAGCAACAGTAGTGGCGCCTGGTTGCAAAGATAGGCCGATATTCCGCCAACGAAGGTAAAGACAAGAGTTTCGGAGCGGAGCGATGAATACAGATCAGGATCAGCCTCGGTAGGCTTTACGCAGAGCGAGCTATTGTGAGCAAGAAACAAAAGCAAATTCAACACCTGCACGGTGAAGGGAACGGCAGCCACAATCGCAGCAACGACCAGATAGTTGGGCAGGCGTGGCAGGAGCGCGACGAGCAAGAGCATCGATATCAGTTTTGCAACAATCTCCCTGATGCTGGATCGGTGCGATTCCAGCAGTGCTGACTGGAGCAGATCTGTCGTGCCAAGGGAAATCGAGAACAGTCCGCAAAATGCCAACAAGACGATTGGGGTTCTGTCGACGCTGTTTTCATTCACCCCCGGAATCAATCGTCCAAGACTCTCGTTGTAGATAACAATCAGAAAGACGAGAAAGAGAATCGTGGCCCACAGCGCTGAGGATCCGAGCGAAAAGCGAAGCAGAGAACGCTGGGAGTTAAGATCGCCCTTAACCACAGCCCGCGAAAAGACAGCGATCAGCGAAGGCCCGAACCTGATCATGAAAACTGCAGGAAGAGCCGCGATCGCGGAAAGCGCCGCGAACTTACCGATACCACCACTCCCAAAAATAGAGACACAGGTTGCGGCCAACTGCAACTGGAAAACAACACTCAACGCGCGATGCAGGAACGCCGCAGCTATTGCAAGAAAAGTTCTCTTATTCCTCTGTGAACCGAAGTTCTTTCGCACGCCCCCCCCATTCGTCACCTCAATTGCATTGGAATCGGCCCCCGGAAAATCTGGTAAACGAGATTCACGATCACCAGCGTATCCGGGTCAATTGCTAAGTCTCTATCCTGAGCCGCATCATTGCCGTTCATCTCTGAATCGACGCAACTATGCCCCCTGCCTTACACGCATCGTCACCAACGATACATCAACATGCGCTACCGCAGGCGAAAAACTGGTGCCGCAATACAGCAGGCCATGGACATCGCTGAAATGCCGATACTGAAGTTACTCAAGCCTGATCATAGCTCTCCATCGGAAAACATGATCCTGCTCTACCGGTTTGGGACGGCCAGAATGTCTCCATAGGCTCGTGAGCCTGCCGGAGATGAGCTGTGGAAGGGGTCACATACTGAGTACCCCATCGCCTTCAACTCCGCGACGATGGATTCCGCTTTAAATCCTTTTGCTGCAAGAAGCTCTCGCGAGAACTCAGCAAACACAACTGGCCGGAACGACTTGAGTGTCTCCGTCGCACCTTTAAGCACAAGGCCTTCCGCGCCCTCGACATCAATCTTGATCAGGCCCGGATTTAGCCCATGCTCACGCACCAGTTGATCGATGGTTGAAACATTGACTGGTATTCTTGTGCGATTTTGATCGTTCCTGACGGAGTAATGACTAATCCCACCCAGTGAAGAAAACTCTTCACGATCTTCAATAAACTCAATGTCTAAAACGCCAGCCTTGTCGGCGAGGGCACCGTTAAAGACGATGACCTTCTGATTCAAGTTGTTACGCGCCACATTCGCGACCAGTCGCCTGTGTGCTCCTGGCGTTGGTTCGACAGATAACACTCGACCCGATTGAAGATAGGTCGCGAGCAGGCATGTGAAGAAGCCAATATTTGCCCCCACATCGATTGCATCTTTGTCCGGAGACACGTGCTCTCTCAGGATCTTGATGGCTTCCGGTTCGTACTCGCCAGTCTCGACTAATCTCGCGAAAAGATGCGACGCCACTGGTACTTGAAACACACCACCGAATGACGGCACGTTCAACACTGGATCATTCACGATCAATCGCTTCATGTTCACCCATTCATGTGATCTGAATGAGTTTTTGCGACCAAAAGTCTGCATCGCATAAATCCAGAGGGGGCGTAAACGACTCCCGAATCGCGATTGTTTAAGAGTCTCCAGCATCAGCATTCCTTTTCATACCCAAACGAACAGCAATCTACGCGTCTGACCAGTAGCCGCCGTGTAGACTTCGCGTTTTACTTTGTCGCTTTGTGGATTGGATGCACGGGGCTGAGTCAACCGTATGCAGGTTCAATCACGACCACTTGGCGGTCTGGCTGAAGTTTATCAGCGGTAATGGCTATTGTCACCCGGAATTCATGGCTTGAGTTGCTTCGATCGTGACGATGGCTGCGGATGTTTCGGGACAGTAATCAGCTTTCATGCGAGAAAAACAATGTCCGTCCGTTGTCCTTCAGAAATACCAGCAAGTTCAACAACACTCCGGTATACAAATGGAACGGCAACTACAGCAGATCACTTCTGACAAAGATGACGTCAGCCTGGTAAAGCTGGAAGCTTGGCTTGGCTGTATACCCATTGATAATCCAGATCGGCACGAATGATCTCGATCGAAGGTAGGCAATCAGATCTTCAATGAGAGATTCTCCCATGTATTGGGGGACAAGCGAAGCTTCAAGCTGAATCAGCTTGATCTCGCTGAGCCGAGTTCCGGCTCCCTCTAACACCTGCATCTCAAAGCCCTGAGTGTCAATTTTAAGACAAACGTTGTCGGAAGAGGCACACAACTCGCTGTAGATGCTGTCCAGTCGAACGATGGTCACGGTCTCTTGCCCAACCGTCGTCAGATCGATCGCGTGTTCAATGGCTGAGAGTTTTCTGAATGAACTGGCGGCCGAATGCGTGGATACGTTTATTGTGTCGGTGGCAGGAGCGGAGCCAAGGGCATAGTTATGCACCTTCCACTTTCCCGCACCATGCTGATTTGCCTTCAATCGCAGTTTCTCACTTGCGCTCCCAAGCGGCTCGAATGATTCGATTCTTCCTCTATAGCCGAGGGACCGTATGTGCATGGCATACTGCCCAACGTTAGCCCCCACGTCCAATACACAGTCGATTTTAAAAGTGTCAAGATAATGCTTTAGAGGATATCGAATGAAGTCCCTGCCCTGCCGCTGCAGCGCATCCCGAATCAAGCTGAAGAGGAACACCTGACACCACTACTTTCGATCTGGACGTAAACGCAAAGAAGTTGATTCTTCTGCCGGTGATTTTTGGGCCACACAGTATTGAAAATGAACACAATCTACGGGCGTTGTCGGTGCTTGAAATTTTAATCGTCGTCATTCCTGCCAGGGCAGGATGCAGATGGAGGTACCGGATTCACCTGCGAGCAGAAGTTCCAGCTCCGAAACCAGAGATTGACAGAGCGCCAGCGTCATTTTCCCATTACAGCAGACAGAAATTCCTCAATCAGACAAGAATCCCGCGTGGAAAACGTGCCCTTATTGCGACAAACACTCCGCCTGATCTTGAAAGGTATGCTGCCTGTTGTCAAACGATTGACCGTCACAGATTATCACGGTGCGACGGTGGGAATTGTTGGTGACAGGGAATTGAGAAATGGTGATGGTTGACCTGAGCTGCAGGGGGGCACGCCATGCCTGTTGATAGGTCGAGAAGGCTCATTGGAAGTGCCTGTCATTTGTTTGGCGTTTGCTCTGCAAGGGCTCGCAAAGGTTCAAACGCAAAGCCGAACGACTGCTCGGCCCGGTTGCCCAGGACCAGAAGATCGGCCCCACGCCAGAACACTTGCCGAGGCTGCGCATCGCACGACTCGGGAGAGCGTGCAGGACTTTTTCAGGCTGCCTCTTGCCGGGCTTTTTCGCTGACTGATGATATGCCTTGCTTCCGAATCTCAATCGCAATCCAACGAATCCCCTCAAAATGCTTTTGGTGTCGAAAGAGTTTTCTTTGACGTGGGGAAGTTGCGATGAAATGAATCATCGCCGATCAAAAACTTCTGATCCGTTTCGTGGTCTGTGGATTGAACGACACCGTAAGACATTTTGACTATGATTCCGGCTGCGAGATTTTCACGCAGATTTTCGTCGGAGTCAGAATTCGATGTGCCAGTTCAGAACGATTCTAAAGCCCGGGCTAACGAAGATGTGGGTCGTGATTCCGAGACTGCTGTCTTTTGTGTTGATCCTCGGGGCCGTTGAGCAAATCGCAGCCGATGATCCTGACTTCTATCGCGACGTACGTCCGATACTGGCAAAAGCCTGTTTTCATTGTCACGGTCCCGATGAAGAAACTCGGGAGGCCGGCTTACGACTGGACAGGCCCGAGGGCTTGTTTGGGACAATTGAGGATCGACGAGTGGTGTCGGAGGGCGATCCGGATCACAGTGAGTTGATCCGACGAATTCTTTCTGATCAGGCCGATGTTAAGATGCCTCCTGCCGACTCGGGAAAATCTCTGACTCCTGAGCAAAAGGATGTGCTGATAAAATGGGTCTCTGCAGGTGCGCCCTGGAAAGAACATTGGGCGTTTATTCCGCCTCACCTTCCTGAAGTTCCTGCTGTCGTTCCGGAAGCATTGAGAGATAACGCCGCGGTCAGTGAGATCGATTGCTTCATACTCGAAAAGCTTTCTGCTGCCGGTCTGACTCCGTCGTTGGCTGCTGATGACTCCACTCAGGTTCGCCGTGTATTTCTCGACCTGATCGGACTACCTCCGACCGTCGAAGAAGCGGATCATTGGTTGGCACGATTGCGGGAAGAGCAATCCGCTGAGAAGCCAACATCCACGGACAATGCGGTATGGCGTGAACTCGTCGATCATCTGCTTTCGCGTCCGGAGTACGGCGAACGCTGGGCTCGAGTCTGGCTGGATATGGCTCGGTATGCTGATACTAATGGTTACGAGAAAGATCGAGCGCGATCAATCTGGCCTTATCGTGACTGGGTGATCAGCGCATTGAATGCTGATATGCCGTTTGATCAGTTTTCTATCGAACAACTGGCCGGAGACCTGTTGCCCAACGCATCGATTTCGCAGCGAATCGCCACAGGGTTTCATCGCAACACGATGTTAAACGAAGAGGGGGGCATTGATCCTCTGGAGTTTCGTTTTCATGCGATGACCGATCGCGTGGCCACCACGGGGACAACATGGCTTGGGCTGACTGTCGGTTGTGCTCAATGCCATACTCACAAGTACGATCCACTGACACATCGTGAGTATTATCAGATGATGGCGTTTTTGAACAACGCTGATGAGCCGTCGTTGTCTCTGCCGGATGACACAAAGTCGCGACGTGAGTCCGCAAATCGACAGCAGGCAGAACAGTTGCTTCATGAATTGCCGAAGCACTGGCCGCTTGAACAACTGGAGGTGCTTGCGTCGCGAATCACAATCGCTGCTGGCGAGGGAGACGAGAAACTTACAATCGATGGTCCCGATGTTGTGGTGGCTTCGGGGAATGTGCCCGCTCGAACGACTTATGTGATTGATTTGGAAGTTGCCGATATCGCCGCAGCGACATCGCTGCGTTTGAGTGCATTTAAGAAGGACCCGCACGCCGGACCGGGGCAAGCAGATAACGGCAACTTCGTGTTGAGTGAAGTGCAGTTGAGTCTGTTTCAGAAAGCGGATTCTCAGGACGATCGCTCGCCCGAGACAGAAGTGCAGCTTCCGATTAAAGAAGCGACGGCTTCCGTGGAGCAGGCAAACTATGCCGCGGCCTTTTGTATCGATGGGAAGCTGGAGACCGGATGGGCGATCGACAATGGACAAGGCATTCCGGCCTCGGCCGAAGCGACATTCTCACTGGACCCGGATCATCTTGGGGAAGCGTTGAGGAAACTTGGTTCGACAAAGGAGCCAGTTGGGTTACGCGTGCGACTGATTCAGAATCATGGGGCCCGCCATGTTCTTGGCGCATTTCGGCTGGCCGTGGGAAAGTCGCTGTCGCCGACCGAACAGGATATCCGGCGGAGCGAACTGGTTATGAAGAAGTTTGAGGAATGGAGCAATGCGAGCAGGACGCAGGTTGTTGCCTGGATGCCTCTGAAGCCGCTTGTTGCGACTTCAAATCTCCCTCATCTGACGATTCTGGACGATGCCTCAATTCTGGCCTCGGGCGATACGACTAAACAGGATCGTTATGAAATCATTTTGGGAGCATCGACGGAACCAATCACGGCATTGCGACTCGAAGCGCTGCCGGATGAGCGGTTGCCGGGAGGTGGCCCGGGGACGACTTACTATGAGGGATCGCTCGGCGATTTTTATCTCAACGAGCTTTCTGTTTTTGCGGGCGATGTCCCGGCGAAAGTGACTTCGGCGACAGAGAGCTATACTCGAAACAAGTTCGGGAACACTCCCACATCAGCCGCATTGACTCTGGACGGGGATGTCCAGACGGGCTGGTCGATCGCTGGTAAAGAAGGACAGCGGCATTCAGCAGTCTATGTTTTCGAAAAGACTGTTCCGCCGTTTACGGCCGTGAAGATTCAGATGATCTTCGGAAGGCACTTCGCAAGTTCGCTCGGACGCTTTCGATTCTCTGCAGCGAATAGTGATCGTTCTCCGGTGGCTCATCGACTATCGGAGTCTGAGGAGCTGCTGCTGTTGAAACAGCCAGAGCAGTTGACGTCGGGCGATAAGACGCAACTGATGAACGCGTTCCTGCTGAATGCTCCGGAGCTTGGAAAGCAATCGGAACAGATCAGACGGCTTTTGGCTCCAATCGAATCTATGACAACACTCGTCATGCAGGAGCGACCTCCTGAGAATCCGAGGCCCACTTATCGCCATCATCGTGGTGAATTCCTTCAGGCTAAAGAACAACTGGATTCGGGGACTCCTGAGTTTCTGCATCAGTGGCCGGACGAGTTTCCTCGCACAAGACTGGGATTCGCACAATGGCTCGTGCATCGAAAAAATCCTTTGACCGCGCGAGTGATTGTGAATCGGCAGTGGGCGGCGTTCTTTGGGCGAGGGATTGTCGAGACGGTCGATGATTTTGGGATTCAGGGAACTGAACCCAGTCATCCTGAGTTGCTGGACTGGCTGGCTGTGACGTTCATGGATGCGGATCACTGGTCTCTGAAGTCATTACATCGTCGGATTGTTCTGAGCAGCGTGTATCGACAGGCGGCTAGCCAGCGAGATGAAGTGGATGCCAAAGATCCCGAGAATCGATTGCTGTCCTATGCGCCTCGATTTCGGCTGGATGCGGAGATCGTCAGAGACTCGATTGTTCAGGCGGCCGGAGTGTTATCAAAGAAAGAAGGCGGTCCACCGGTTCGACCGCTGCAACCCAAAGGAATCACGGAAGTGGCTTATGGCAGCCAGGGCTGGAATGTCAGCGAAGGCGAGGATCGTTATCGCCGCAGCATTTACACGTTCATCAAACGCACCGCACCATTTGCGATGGTGACGACGTTTGACGGGCCAACGGGAGAAGCCTGCATTGCTCGGCGGAATCGTTCGAATACTCCCTTGCAGGCGCTGACACTGTTGAACGATCCGATGTTTGTCGATTTGGCGCGAGCCTCTGGTGATCATCTGTTGAAGGGGCATGATTCTGAAGATGGCCGGAGGATCGTCAAACTGTTTCGACGGCTTCTGACCCGTAGTCCCGATGAGGCCGAATTAGCGGCTTTGCAGAGTTTTGTTGTGATGCATCGCATAATGTTTCAGGAGCATCCTGAACAGGCGGCAGAGCTGACGGATAAGAATGCCGCGAATATTGATGCAAACGCGGTCGCAGAGTTGGCGACATGGACTGCTCTTTCACGAGCATTGTTTGCATTGGACGAAGTTGTAATGCGGCCTTAGGAACAGTCCCGTAGTTATGATTCGGTTTTTGTGACTCCCATCAGGACCGTCAAACATGAATATGTTTTCGCCGATAGCCAGAAGATTCTGTTTGTCTGAATTGACGTCCGGGCTTGGGACGTTCGCGTTGGGAGGACTTCTGTGTGATAACGCGAAAGCGGATGTCATATCGACAGATCCGCTCGCCGTTCGAGCTCCTCATTTTCCGGGGAAGGCGAAGGCTGTTATTCATTTGTTCATGGCGGGCGCTCCAAGCCAGCTGGAAATGTTTGACAACAAACCGATGTTGACGGAGCTCTCCGGGAAGCCTTTACCGCCGTCCGTAATTGGCGGACAGAGATATGCGTTTATTCAGCCCGACGCTGCAGTCATGGGGCCTCAGTTTGAGTTTTCCCGGCATGGGCAATCCGGAGCTGAATTGTCCTCCGCCCTGCCCCATCTGGCATCAATTGCGGATGAGATATGTCTGATTAAGTCGATGCATACCGATCAGTTCAATCATGCCCCGGCACAGTTACTGATGAATACGGGGTTTTCTCAGCCGGGGCGACCTGCCATTGGTTCGTGGTTGTTATATGGGCTGGGCTCTGAGACGAAGGAACTGCCTTCGTTTGTCGTCATGAGCACTGGTGATGGAATCAGCGGAGGTGCATCGCTGTGGTCCAGTGGATTT
The DNA here is from genome assembly GCA_026400835.1 of Planctomycetales bacterium. Classification (GTDB taxonomy): domain Bacteria; phylum Planctomycetota; class Planctomycetia; order Planctomycetales; family Planctomycetaceae; genus SXXK01. Next base: position 63,836 of record JAPLOA010000083.1, read on the forward strand.
CTGCCGACCGTTTACACCGGCGTGCAGTTTCGTAGTCAGGGGCCGCCGATTCTTAATGTGACAACGCCTGCTGGTGTCAGCAACGAACTTCAGTCAGAAACCTTTTCACTGATTAATCGGCTCAATAAACATCGGCTGGAAGCGGTCCACGATCCCGAAATTGCCACTCGTATTGCATCGTTTGAAATGGCGGCTCGGCTACAGACGTCGGCTCCGGCTCTGATGGATCTGGGAAGTGAAACAGCCGAGACTCTGGAGATGTATGGTTGCGACCCTGACAAGCCATCGTTTGCTCGGGCTTGTTTGCTGGCACGTCGCATGGTCGAACGCGGGGTTCGCTATGTGAGCATTTTTCACAGCGGCTGGGATGCTCACGGTAACGTGAAAGGCAACGTCGCCAATAATTGCAAGGTGACAGACCAGGCCAGCGCGGCTCTTGTGAAAGATCTGAAGCAGCGCAGTTTGCTGGACGAAACGCTGGTGCTCTGGGGTGGCGAATTCGGGAGAACTCCGATGGTCGAATCCAACGCCGCACTAGGGCGTGCTCAGGGCCGCGATCATCATCCTCAGGCCTTCACCGTCTGGATGGCCGGTGGTGGCATCCGCCCTGGAATGACTTTAGGTGCCACAGACGATTTTGGATTTCATGTCACAGAGAATCCGGTTCATATTTATGATCTGCAGGCCACGCTGATGCATTGCCTCGGCCTCGATCACAAACGCCTCACCTTCCATCATGCCGGTCGGGATTTCCGACTGACGGACGTGCACGGTGAGTCGGTAAGTGCAATTATTTCCTGAACATCAGGGAACTTTTTGCTGATAACAGATCAGGTTCGTCGAGTGGTGAGTGTAGTCGTGGGCTTCATGGGCCCGCCACAGCGAGTCGGCTACGGTACGCGGATCAAAGGTTGGGGGTTTCGGCGTATCGATGAAGACTTCAAACTCGGACGGAGCCTCTGAATCCACGAACTCCGTAGTAAGACTGAGCGCCATTGTGATAGATGAAGACTTGGCCGTAGCGGAAGTCTCCAAAGATTGCTCCTCCAGGTTGTCTCATTTCAGGCGGCGTCTTAAGCCAGCTCGACGTCTTCGTGTCGAACGTGCCAAGTGTCTGAAGTTCCCGATACTCTTGTTCCGTCAGGAGTTCAATTCCAATGGTAGCTGCCATATCGATGGCGCTGTTGGCAGGCTTGTGTTCCTTTCGTGACTCAAGTCCTTCACGGTCATAGCAGACTCCTCTGCGGCCTTGCGGTGTTTCTGATGAGCAGTCAAAGAAGACATATTCACCGGTCTGCTTGTCTTGTCCAACGACGTCTGGTTCTCCGCCAGTTCTTTCCATTTCCTGCAGGATCAGCAATTTGTCCGGATGAGCCTCAATTCGGGCTGCGACTTTGGGCCAACGAAGAGTCTTATGGCGTTCCATGTTGGATTCGAACCGCGTTTTCAGCAGCTCGAAGAAATCTTCAGATTGCTCAACAGATGTTTCTTTCCGGTTACTTTTTTTGGCCATCTCGGACCTCGACTTTGGTTGGCGGTTTCACTCTTGTTGCGACAACGGAGCGAGACCTCTTTCTCGTGAATTGCCGCTGACCGCTATAGAACAGCGACTGACGCCTGCGGCTTGCGGTTAAACAATTTTTTTTGAAGTCGGAGCGTTGAGTACCTCCGGAGTTCATCACTTCGAATCATGGCCCCACAGAGCGTCGGCGATCCAGTCGAGATCTTCCGTCTGAACCTGAGCGGCCTCTTTGCCTCGCCCTGCCCCAGCGGAGTTCAGTGCGTTGAGCACCAGGAGTCGCAGGACGCTGGCCAGCGGACTGCGCGGCCCCTGCTTAAGTGCTCGCTGAACAAGGCGGTGATCTCGATTCAGGATGACTTCATTCTGCCCGGTCGGCGCCTGGCGAAAATGGGCATCAATCATGCGCTGAAAGCCCTTGGGAATATCGCCATCTTTGCGCAGTTCTTCAAATGTTCTGGCCAGTTCGTAGCGTTCGTTCAAAAAGGCGACGACTGGCAGCGAAGGCTGGAATGAAGCAATCATGACTCGAGCCTGCGTTGATCTCAGGAAATCACTCCACTCGGCCGATGACTCCTCGAGTTCAGCCATGCCCATGACAGAACTCGCGAAATTCGCGGAAGATGGAGTTGCCGGGCGAAGCTCAATGTGGTCCGAAGTATGATCCGAGACCATGGACGCCAGCAGGTTCTCTTCGAAGCTGCGAAATACATGCACGCACGGTGTTCGATTCGAAGCGAAGACATCGTCGAGGTAGCGTTCCTGGCGACGGTCGGCGTTGTACCAGATCACAAAGTCAGCGTCGGCCTCATGCAGTGCGTCAGCCGCGCTGAGATTCAGAATCTCATTGAACAGCAATGGGCCTCGTGAAGTCTTGAAGCGGTAGACTTTCGACAGCAATGCACGCAAGCGGGCTTCCGCCAATGCCGCTCCGGCAAGAATGTAGCGATGCCAGTTGACGATCGCTTCCAGCCGCCCTGGCTCGTCCTCTGCCATTTTCTCCAGATGCACATAAAGGAAATCGTCCAGGGAAGTTCGGACCAGCTGAAATCGATCGTCGCGAACCAGATCCTCGCGGCTGGCAGTGGGCGAGCAGTCTTCGAGTTCAAGGACACCGCGGAGAAAACTGGCCCACGGAGGCAGAAGGTCACGAACTCGTCGTGAGATAACCATTCGGCGAACCGTGACCGCCACCGTCGCTTCGTCGGCAAATCCCGGTGTTCGCTGCGGCGAAATATACAGAGCCCCGGCGATGAAAACAGGTTTCTCAACATGGATCGGAATCACGTCCAGCGGTGACTCGTTGAAGTAATTTGCCAGCTCCAGTTCGATCGCTTCGTGATCCGGAGTCGGTTCAAACCACGCCACATTAATCACATTGACTCGCGCCGCTCCACCGTTCAGATGAATAGGGATATTCAGGAAGTCGGCGTATTGCCGAATCGCGGCTTCCAGCGGCTCGGGATTCTCCGCCATCGAGCGAAACTGTGGCTTGAGCTGGAGGCAAACAGAGGTTCCCACTGCCGTTCGGTCACAGGAAGAAAGTTGAATACTGGTTCCGGGGCCGGCTTCCCAGCGAACGCCCTCTTCACAGTCTTCACGACGACTTTCCACAATCAGTCGATCGGCCAGCATAAACGCGCTGAAGAGTCCGATTCCAAACTGGCCAATCAAATGATCGCCATCTCCCGTGACCTGTTCACGCTGCTCGTCGGATCCGCGTCCTTTCAGAAGCCCGGTAATGCCGATGCCCAGCGTTCCGAGGAACTGTTCAGCATCCAGAGCGCTGAGTCCGATGCCATCGTCGGTAAAAGTCAGAGTTCCAGCGGCGGCATCCTGATGAATATCGATACGTCCGCGAAAGCTCAGGTCGCGACTTCGCCGTCGCATAATCGCATCGTGAGCGTTCTGGATAAGTTCCCGGATTGGTGTGTCAAGTCGGCTATAGAGCGATGATCCCATGATCTCGATCACGCCGGCAATATCCACTCGAAACGGAATCTCGCGAGTCCACACGCTGTCTACCTCAGTACTGTTGGGGGCCCGCTGTTGATTCGGGCCATTTGAGAAGTATCGAACTACCGACGATTGATTCGCGGGGAGCGAGTTGTAACCGCCCGTGGAGGAAGTCGCAAACTGGAGGTCGATTTGCTTTTGCTGCCGAGATGAGCGGATTGAATCACTTGATTCCCGCAGTTTTTGTCGTATCAACCTGCAACAGCAGGAATGAATCTTTTCGGAAGTCTTCCCTGCGCGTCCGAAGACTGTTGTTCAGAGAGCGGTGCGACCGAAGCGGTCTGCGATGCGACTGACGGCTGCGGTGTCGACGGCACCGGTGAGTCATGTTCAGCTCTGTTTAGAAACTGTGGTAACAGCAGACTGTTGAAACTGACAAGCCTGCTGCGCAAAATCGATCATTGCCACCAGAGACGGCCTCATCGTTTCCGATACTCCGGTGATTCCGAGCGATGGGCGGACATTACGACTGGCTTGAAGATCAATGTGCCCAAAGATGTCTGTCATCAGAGTCTGATCAGCCTCGGCCGCACTAACGTCGATGACAACGATCAGGTGACCGGTGCTCCGGGCGTGAAATCAAGCGAGGCGGAAATACAGAGATCGGTGTTGCTTACGACCTGCCACTGACCGAACGTGAGGATATCATGAAGGATCGTTGGACTGTAGACGGGATCATTCGCCACCAATTCATGGCCCTGCTCCTGAGGGGCAGGGCTGATTCCGGGGGGCGGAGTTCGGGAATGATTTGAGAAGCGAATTTCGAATGCCAGGTTGTTCAGCGAAATCTCCATTTGCAGAGTCACGCAGAGTGACTTTGTGCCTCTGAATCAAGGCCACGAGCCCGCCAGAGTCACGAGTATGGACCGAAGTCCTGTGCGAAGGCTTGACCTCTGGTCTTTTGTTTTCCGCAGCGCACTGAACAACTCTGCTCTATTTGCATCGATGATGCTGAAAGTCATCGGGTCTGAATCGCCATCAAAATCATTAAGATCAGCGTCATTGGCTCTCAGAACTCTCCAATTCACAGCGGCAATCCAGCGCGCAAACTCTGAAATAACCTAAGTTTTCGTCGTCGTCGTCATTCATTGGGTTGTTGCGGTTGCGATCAGGATTGTTTGAAAATGGTTGTGCAGGCTTCTGTAACTATCGGGTGTCAAAAGTGTGGCGGCACGGCGGAAGTGGTGGCCGGGCAGCAGTACTACAATTGTGTCTACTGCGAGTCGCTGGTTCAGTTGGCTGAAGTCTCTGAGGATCGAATTCTGCCTACGGGAATCACTCTGGACTGCAGTTGTCCAACCTGTGAGCAACCATTGCAGACTGGCCTTATCGAGCAGCGACGGGCGTTGTTCTGCGGGTCATGTTTTGGCGTCTTGATTCGGCACGTTGATTTTGCCGGAATCGTTCAGGAGCGACAGGCTCGACGTGCTGGAATCGAGCCGGCAGAACCTCGGCCGATTGATCCCGAGTCTCTGAAACGCGAGATCCAGTGCCCATCCTGTAGCCAGCGTATGGAAACTCATCCTTACTATGGCCCTGGAAACATCGTCGTCGACACCTGCAGTGAATGTGGGTATTTGTGGCTTGATCACGGTGAGATTACTCGTGTCGAGAACGCGTCTTTCGTTCGACGCAGTACGCAGTTTACCTGGGATAGTCCTGCGGCGACCGTGTCGGAACGTCTGGACAGTGAGGCACTTCCGGGTGTAGCCGATAACACTTCGGACTCCCCATTGCGTGCGCTTGCGGATTTACTCTTGAGTTGATCAGCGAGGTGCTGCGAGTTCGAGCGAACGGGGGCTGCCAAGCATTTCCCCGAGAAATTCTTGCATCGCGGCCGACCCAGGGCGTTAGAAAGCAAAAAGAAAAACCCGACAACGAACTGCAGGCATCTTGTGAGGATGTCGGCACTTTGTTGTCGGGTTAATGTTTGTTGCGACACAGCACTGCCAAACGCTCTTTGATGGGCTCAGCGAATTGATCGCTGAAGTTTTGGCAGAAGCAGAGTGCGGCAAGCGGGATGTGTGTGGGCCACTTGCCAGACAGAAGTTCTGCGTTTTTCTACATGCGGTAGGCGGGATTGTCCCGACTGAAGTCGATCGTGACCATTTCTTTTCCGAAATCAAGCTGCAGGAATGAGTAGTCCTCTATAAGAGTTTGTTCATCCAGTTCAGAGGCTGTCAGCCCTTCGGAATTCTCAGTCCAGGTATGATTGATCACTCGAAGAGGAACATGGTACCGGGCATCCAGCATCAGCAGGCTTTTACGATAGGTCTTGTTGAATTCCGGTGAGTCATATTCGTACAGGAAGCAATAGCATTTTCGATCGTCGAACTCTGTGTCTTCCAGACGCACGCATCGCACGCCGTGGCCATTTCTGATATCGTTCTGGCGATGCAAAACCAGCAGTTTGAGCATTCCGAGGATACCGGCTTCTGTCACTGGGTATCGGGCCTGAGCCATGGCTTCCGGGCTCGTCGGTTCAAGTTTGATCGCTGGCAGCAGGCGACCTTTGAACCCTCCCAGCTTCACGCACATCTTTTTATCTTCATAGTCTTCGTTGTACAGCAACTGACGGCCTGTATCGCCGTTCTTCCATTTCATGTAGATGCCGAACGAAGGTAAGTGCCGGACCTTCAAATCAATTGTCTGAGTTTCACTCAGGTCACCCTGGATGCGTTCCTGCTTGTTGAACACAACCGAGTACGCGTTGACATTTTCAATGAATCGTTGACCATCCTGCATCATGAGCAGAGAAAACTTGAGAGCATCATCGTTGTTCAGAATCATCCCGCCAGCCCCGGATGCGTGGCTACCGGATTCTTCACTGACCGGAGACGTGAGCAGTGCTGCCGATTCAGCCGAAGCAATTGCTCCCGGTGGCAGCGGAACGTTATCAGAGGAAACTTCAGACCGACCGATATCTTCACCGGCCGGGACTGGGTCAAAACTGCAGAAGATTATGCCAAGGCTGATCGCCGAAACGCTCAGTGCGAGAAAATTGGATCGTCGGGAATTCTTACGGGGACAGAGTCGCGCCATCGGGAACACACCTCTTTTGGGGAACGGCACTTTGATCAGTCCTGCCCAGTCAAAGTTACCGCAAAAACACCGTTGACCCGACATTCAGGTTGCCGTGGTCGTCATGTCGGTTTGATTCGCCGAAATCCCTTCCGGTTTCGTATAAGACGCAGACCAAGACGATCGCCCAATCCGCTTCTGACCGGAGTTCTGCGGGCCCACGCAGAACTACATAACGATTCTGAATTCAACCTGACGGCCCTGCGACATGCTGACTGCGGGAGTAGGGGGAATGCACCTGCACCGCGTCAGAAATGTCCGTGGTGATAGCACCACAAATGGGCAGCTTCGAAGAGAAATCAGCGAAATGTGGAGAGAATAGACAGGATGCTGAACAAGCGACTCGGCCATTGTTCATCGTCCCGCAGTGATGATTCCGGCGCAATGTGAAGCGGCAATTATTGCGGGTTTAGAGGTCTCTCAGGATTCCGTATGATTAATCCGGCAAAGGCCGGAAATTCTCCCGGGTTTGACATCATCGTATGATCGGTCATCCTGCCGCTGTCGTCAAAGTTTGACGCGGTACGTAAACGAAGAAGTGTTGCGTCGGGGCTCGGTGCTGGAAGTCGCCGAGGCGTGTCGATCTTTGGTCGCTCTAAGAATTGTGGTGTTGTTTTCTATGTTCATTTCTCTGAATATTGCCGACCGCCTGCGGAAGTCGGCAGAGTCCGTGCCTCATCAGCGCGCGGTCGTGTTTCCGGAATCGCGTGATTCCATGGGCCGAGTTGCCTGGACGCATCTGTCATTTCAGGAGCTGGATAACGAAGTTGACGCGATCGCTCGAGGATTGGTTGCCATCGGAGTGCGCCCGGGCCATCGTATGGTGTTGATGGTTCGACCGTCGATTGAATTCATTGCCCTGACATTTGCAATCTTCCGGACTGGCGCGGTCTGTACGCTGATTGATCCGGGCATGGGTAAGAGCAGCGTACTTCGTTGTCTTGATACAGTTGATCCTGATGGTTTTGTCGCCATCCGCCCGGTGCATATCGTCCTCAAACTGATGCCATGGAGATATCGGAATTCCAGACTCAACGTGATTGTGGGACCTCAGCGCCGTTCGCTTGGCTGCCCCAGTCTGCCTGAGGTGATTGCCATCGGGAGGCAGTCCGGCGAACCTCTGCCGCAAACGAAAGCGACAGATTCTGCCGCTATTATCTTCACCAGTGGCAGCACAGGTCCGCCTAAAGGAGTTCTCTACGAACACGGGATGTTCGATGCTCAGGTGGATTTGATTCAGGGGCATTACAAGCCTGAGTCCGGCGAAATTGATCTGCCTGGATTTCCTCTGTTTGCCTTATTCAATCTGGCGATGCAGATGACAACCGTAATTCCGGAAATGGATCCCACACGTCCGGCGAAAGTTGATCCTGAAAAGATTCTGGAAGCCATTCGCAGCCAGGGGGTGACTCAGGCGTATGGTTCACCGGCTTTGTGGAATCGTGTCGGACGATATTGTGAAGAACGCGGTTTGAAACTTCCAACTGTTCGTCGAGTGCTCTCAGCGGGGGCTCCCGTTCCGATTCATGTTCTGCAGCGTATGACGTCAGCATTGTTGCCGCAGGCGGATGTCTATACGCCCTATGGTGCGACCGAATGTTTGCCAGTAGCCTCCATTGGCGGGCGAACGGTTCTGACCGAGACTGCCGCGTTAACGGCGACAGGACGCGGGACCTGTGTTGGTACGGTCTTTGACAGAATGGAGGTTCGCATTATTGCGACTTCATTTGACGTGCTGTCAGATATTGGTCTTACAAGAACACTTCCACAGGGCGAAATCGGCGAAATCATTGTTCGCGGTCCCGTGGCGACTCGTGAGTATTTCCGCCGGCCTGACGCGACATCGGCGGCAAAAATTCGAGATGGCGAATCATTCTGGCATCGTATGGGAGACGTCGGATATCTCGATGCGCATGGGCGGCTATGGTTTTGCGGACGCAAAGCTCATATCGTGTTTCCGAAAACCGGCCCGATGTATTCTGTCTGCTGTGAAGCGATTTTTAACAACCATCCTCGCATTTATCGCAGCGCGCTGGTTGGGATCGGTGAAAAAGGGTGTCAGGCGCCTGTGATCGTCGCAGAACCGGAAGCTGAACAGTTTCCGACGAATTCTGAAGACAGTGCTAAGTTGCGTCAGGAGTTGCTGAAGCTTGGCGGCGAGAACCCGGTAACTGCCGGCATTCGACAGATCCTGTTTCATCGTTCCCTGCCGGTCGATACGCGACACAACGTCAAAATCAATCGGGAAGCTCTGGCGGTCTGGGCGACGAAGGCCTTGCGCAATGTGGATCTGGAGAACTGAAGGAATCGGAGACTTTGATCATGATCGATTATCAGTTGGAGCCAGAGCTTTCCGCAGAGGAATTTATTGACGTTCTCGTTCGTTCAACGCTGGGTGAGCGACGACCTGTTGATGATCGTGAACGCATTGAGTCGATGTTGAAAAATGCTGATCTCATCGTGACTGCACGTTCAAATGGTCGGCTGGTTGGCGTGAGTCGAGCGATCACAGATTTTGCTTTCTGCACTTACCTGTCAGATCTCGCTGTCGATGAGTCCTGTCAGAAGCAGGGAATTGGTCGTAAGCTGATTGAGCAGACTCATGAGGCAGCTGGTTTGATGACTCGCCTGATTCTGATCGCCGCCCCCAAAGCGAGATCCTACTACCCGCATATTGGCATGGTGCCGCATGATTCCTGTTGGATGCGAGATCCGGCTTGAAGCAGGTTTGCAGCTGAGTTTTATCAGCCGCTGGGGAGTAGCGGTCTGACTTTTGCCGCGTGACGTTCTCCGACCGTCTGCGTGTCTGGCGGGAAAAATTTGTTGCTGCGAGTGAATCGCTGCTTTTCTGCTGCTATCCTGCCACGGAACCTTCAGAGGCTGATCCGATCGTCAATTTTGCACTTTTGCTTCGAAAACAGGATAACTCATGCAGACCACAGCTTTTCAACCGGAACATTTCCGACGATCGGTTCTTGCCGTGCCGCCACTGGCGCGAGGCGTCAATGATAAGATCTGCCCAACGGAAAATGAAAAGCTGATTCGCCACATCGAAGCTGGTGGTGTGTCTATGCTGTTGTATGGCGGTAACGCCAACTTTTACCACATCCGTCCCAGTGAGTTCGGGGACTTGCTGGAGATGTTGCAGGATGTCGCGGCTGAGGGGACTTTAGTTGTTCCGTCTGTTGGGCCAGCTTATGGGACAATGATGGATCAGGCCGACATCTTTAAGAAGACATCATATCCCACCGTCATGGTGTTGCCGACAAAAGCGATCATGACAGAAGCCGGCCTGATGACAGGATTTCGTCGCTTCGTCGAAGCGATCAATCGCCCGGCTGTGCTTTACATTAAAGAAGAAGGCTACATCAGTCCGGAAGGTGCTGCTGAATTGGTTCGTGACGGACTTGTGTCCTTCATTAAGTATGCGATCGTTCGCAACGATACGGCTGACGACGAGTATCTGTCACGACTGGTGACGATGGTGGATCCGAAACTTATTTGCAGTGGTATCGGTGAGCAGCCCGCGTTGATTCACCTCACGAAGTTTCGCCTGAATGGATTTACCTCCGGCTGCGTTTGCGTCAATCCGGCTCTGTCGCAAAAGTTGTTGAAGGCGATCTGTGACGGCGACTTTGATACTGCCGAGGCGATCCGCAAGATCTTCCTGCCTCTCGAAAACCTTCGCAACGAAGTGAACCCGATTCGAGTTCTGCATGAAGCCGTGGCGTTGGCAGGTATTGCTGAGACGGGCAAACATCTGCCTCTGCTGTCCGGGTTAACAGATACGACTGCAGACAGAGTCAGGGCGACGGCCCGCGAACTTCTGGCCGCAACTTATTCCTAGCGGACCAATGAGAATGTCTGCAAGTGCTCTTTCTCAGTTGTCAACAAACAGAATGATCTTCAATGAACCTTCGTCGGTGCTGTCTGGTCCTGTGTCTCAGCGTGTTGCCGACATCTGCGTTTGCGCAGGAGTGGGGAACGGTCAAAGGGCGACTTGTCTTTGGCGGTGATGCGCCTGAGCCAGTCGTGCTGGAGATTGAACGGGACGCGGACGTTTGCGGCAGGTACGAGCTGATTGATGAGTCTCTGATTGTGAACAAGGACAATCTTGGTCTGCGTTATGTGGCGATTTGGCTGGATACGAAAGAAAAACTTTCGATCCATCCCGACTCTCTTGTGCCGCCGAAAGAAATCCCGGTTCTGGATAACAAAGGCTGTCGGTTCGAACCGCATATGCTGGCGATTCGAACCGATCAGGTGATGCATCTGACAAATTCTGATTCTGTGGCTCACAATGCCGCTGTCTACGTGCGGCGTTCAACGCCGTTCAGCGAGATCATTCCTCAGACTCAGCCGTTAGAAAAGAAGTTCACGAAGCCTGAGACTTTGCCAACACGGGTCGATTGTTCCATTCATGCGTGGATGAAGGCATGGCTGATTATTTCTGATCATCCTTATGTGGCCATCACGGATGCAGATGGGAACTTTGAGTTGAAGAACGTTCCTGCCGGTGAGTGGAAATTCAAATTCTGGCATGAACGTCCTGGATACTTGCAGAATGTCAGGCAGGGCGATTCTGCAGTTCCGATAGACAAAGGTGTTTGGACGCTCAAAGTTGAAGGATTAAAAACTCTTGACCTCGGTGACTTAACCGCTGCAGCGGAACAGTTCAAGGGAAAAAAATAACATAACTCTGCTCCTGCAGCCTGGTTTTCTTTCTTACTGGAGAAATCGAAGTCATGCCAATTGTTCAGCACGATCTACTTAATGTTGATCTCGGTATTCACGATGTCGTTTCGCGACTTTCCAACGCCAACAATGCAGCCTGTGTTTCGATGCACCGGCTTGTGGGGGGGCTTTCGGATGGCGTGGATGTCGTGACCGTCAACAACGGCCGGATGTCGCTGCAGTTGCTGCCGACTCGAGGTATGGGCGTTTGGAAGGGAGAGGTCGATGGCGTCCCCGTTCGCTGGAATTCTCCCGTTGAACGTCCCGTGAATCCGGCGTTTGTCGACCAGATGCGTCGCGGTGGCATCGGCTGGCTGGACGGCTTCAATGAACTCATCTGTCGTTGCGGTCTTGCATGGCACGGTGCTCCGGGAACAGACACGATTGTAGATGACAACGGAAAGGTCATCTCAGAGCAATTTCTGCCTCTTCATGGACGCGTTGCCAACATCCCTGCTCATCGAGTCACTGCGACAGTGGATACAGATCGACTTTCAGTGACGGGAGTTGTTGACGAAGGTTGTCTGTTTGGAGGACGTCTTCGGCTTGAGTCCACTCTGACGACCATGGTTGACTCGGCCGAGTTTGAGTTGACCGATGTGGTTACCAATTCTGGTGCTCAACCGGCTGAAGTGGAAATGCTTTACCACTGCAATATTGGTGAACCGTTTCTTGGCGAAGGTTCCATGTGTCATACCGCTTCCAGCGAAGTTGCACCTCGAAATGAGCGAGCGGCGGAAGGACTGAGCATGTGGAATTTGTATCAGGGGCCAACCAAAGGATACGCCGAACAGGTCTATTACACGAAGGCCGCCACGGATTCATCCGGTGAAGGGGTGGCTGTTTTGTGTGACGCCAATTCAGAACGAGCGTTCGTGGTTCGTTTCGATACGTCGACGCTTCCGTGGTTCATTCTCTGGAAGAATACTCAGGCCACTGAAGATGGCTACGTCACAGGCCTCGAGCCGGGCAGCAGCTTCCCGAATCCTCGCGGAACTGAACGCAAAGGCGGACGAGTTATCTCATTGGGAGCAGGAGAATCCGTGACCTTTCGCCTGCGATTCGAAGTCGCCACAGAAAGATCACGTGTGCGAGCCATTCTTGACGAAGTCACTGCTCTCCAGGTGGCAACTCCGCGAACCGTTCACGATGCACCGAAGCCGGAATGGATTCCGTAACAGAGTTGTGGAGTTTTTTTAATCACGAAAGACACGAAAGGAATCGCAGAAGCAGTGCGGTCAGTTGAATGGCCGAGTGGTGTCTTGTCGAGCCTCTGTTCAAGACACTGACAAAGCCGGAATTCCTGGAGCCTGCCTACCCGGATTGGGCCCTGCGATTTTTCGTGTCTGTAGTGTGTTTCGTGGTTCAAACCTACGATTCAATGCCTTCGAAACCACGAATCCCCGCGATCGCTCTCCTCATGCTCTGCCTGAAGTTTCTGGATGAATATTCGCCGTCTGCTACGACATGCGAATTGTCTGGGACCGATCCGGCCCTACAGAGACAAACTCGATCGGCTTCTGAACGATCTCTTCGATCGCTCGGCAATACTGCTGAGCCGACTCGGGCAGCTTTGAGAATTCAGTGATCCCGGTGATGTCTTCCTGCCAGCCGGGAACTCGTCGTAAAACTGGTCTGGCGGCCGCCAGATCTTCGCAGCGGCTTGGCAGTGTGCGAGTGACCTGACCACGAATCTCGTAAGCTTCGCACACGAACAATTCGTCGAAACCACTCAGCACATCCAGCAGTGCGATTGTAATCGAATCAACTCCGCTGATCCTTGCGCTGTAACGAGTGGCGACAGCATCGAACCAGCCGCAGCGACGAGGACGCCCGGTCACGGTGCCGAACTCGTTTCCTGCGATCCGAATTCTCTGGCCGATTTCGTTGTCGAGTTCTGACGGGAACGGTCCTCCGCCAACTCGCGTTGTGTAGGCCTTTGCGACACCAATCATCTTCACGATGGCTCGTTCGGGAACTCCACTGCCATTGTGAATTCCACAACCGGAACTGTTGGATGACGTGACGTATGGGAACGTTCCGTGATCGACGTCCAGAAGACTTCCCTGAGCACCTTCGAACAGCAGCCACTTGCCGGCATCGAGTGCATCCAGCAGATAGGTTGTCGTGTCAGCCACCATCGGGCGAACTCGATCTGCCGCCGTGGAGTATTCTGCGATGATCTCGTCACAATTCATCTGCGGTCCATCAGGATCGAGTGCGTTCAGGATTTTCTGCTTGAACGGCACAATCTCTTTGACCTTCGCAGCAAAAGTATCGCGGCAAATCAGATCGCCAACGCGCACCGCGTGCGACCGACCGACCTTATCGCGGTAGCAGGTGCCGATTCCGCGCATTGTGGTTCCGATGGCGGAGCTGCCGCGAGATTTTTCCAGAGCTGCTTCTTCCAGGAGATGCCACGGACAGATCACATGGGCTCGGTCGCTGACCATCAGACGCGACGAACAATCATGGCTGCCGGCTATGAGGCCATCCAGCTCTTTCAGCAAAGCCAGCGGATTGACGACGACGCCCGGGGCAATCACCGACTTCACATGGCTTTGCAGGATGCCGGTCGGGAGCAGACTGAGTTTATAGGTTCTCCCGTCAAACTTCACTGTGTGCCCGGCGTTGTTGCCGCCTTGATAGCGGACAACGATGTCATGACGTTCCGTCAGGATATCGACGATTTTTCCTTTGGCTTCGTCACCCCACTGCAAACCAATCACAGATGTTGCCGGCACAAGAACGCTCGCAAAGAAAACAGGTGGTTTCAAAAAGAAACCGGACATCGGCACGCACCGACATCCGGTCAGGAGTAACCCCGATTGTACAGGTCGGAAACCGAATCCCAAATGTCCGCACGTTTTTTTTGAAAAGCGACACACTTTGTCGGGCGGCGTCTCAGGGACAAAAATGGGGAAAGTCGGCTGATTTCAATTGTCTGGACGTTTCCCTGCGCATCCTTTGAGGTTTCGTACAATTTCGAAGTCCCTGGCCTGCCCTGCCGTTCGCGGCCAGAACTATTCATCAAACTTTGGTCCCGGCTTCTTTTTCGATTTCTCCATTCCCGGAGCCATCATCAGAGGACTCTCCATCTCCATCGAGTCCATTTGTTTGGAGCCCATCTTCTTGTCATTCGTTTCTGAGTCGCCCATTTCTGAGTCGCCCATTTCGTCGCCATCCATCATCGCCTTCTTCTTTGGCGTGCCCATTCCCGGCTCGTCCATTTCCCCTTCGCCGGATTCCATCTTCGAATCTGAGGGCTCTTCAGTCGACATCTTCTCCTCGGACGACTCCGAAGACATTTCTCCGTCGGGGGCCATTTCTGTCGAGTCGGAGTCTTTCTGTTTCTCACTGCTGTCAGCTTCAGGAGCCACCACGGGAGGACGACTGATTCCCGAAACGACGCCCGTGAATTCACCGGCGAATAGCTTCGATTTGTCTGAGAGTGTCCGTCCACGAATTGGAAACGACTGTGTCTCGCGAGGCAGGCAGAAATACAATGTGCCCTTGTCATCTTCGTACGAGCACGGGATTTGACGATTTGCTGCTTCAGCCATCACCACGTAACTCAATGCGTTACCTGAGGCGTTGATACCAACATTGTCGCGAACGCTCAATCCATCGATTTGCAGCTTTTCACCACCAATCTGAGCGAGCTTGTCACGACAGTAGTCTGCCAGATTCTCATGCAACAACGCGATTCGCTTCGTGTTGATGGCGGCTCGCTCTTTTTTGAGCCAGAGTGCAAGGGCCTTATTGGCCGACGTGTCGACAGCAAACCATTCATTGCCTGCACCAGCCGTCAGTCGTACCTCAATTCCGTCTGCTGTGCCGATCAGGCGGCACGTCATGATTTCACTTTGAAGGGTTTCCGGTGTCATCGCAAGGAAATCGCGAAGAGTCGCTTCATCGTCAGGAGAGAGTCCCGTATCGGCCCACGGAATTGTTACTCCTGGCAGATTCTTTTCTTCCAGTCGTCGAGCCACCAGTTCGCCACTGAGTTCCGGAAGACTGCCAGTCACACTGAAAAAGATCACCGCCAATAGAATCAGGAAACCAAGGACCGGCATGCCGACCACCAACGCGCGGCTTGGCCGTCGACGAGCAGGACGACGATGGCGCACGGGAGATGTTGGAGGCGCTGGAACGGCAAAGATTTCTGTTTGAGGCAATGCTCCGGGAATCGCCGGCGACTGAATAGCCGTGATCGGGGACGATGATGCATCCGGAACCGTTGTGCTTCCCGGGCGAACGACAAGCGGGACCAGAAGTCGCGTATCACACTTGGGGCACCGGCCTTGTTTCCCGCCGTACGCATCCGGAACCCGGATCGTCGCCGTGCAATATGGACAGTCGAATTCAATAGCCATCTTGAAACCTCATAGGCGAACAGCGAGTCGAAATGACTCGCCCTGCTAAGCACTCATGAAAACCAACGGTTCGTGCTGAAGCCATTTCTCGATTGATGCTGGTGAGTCATCAATTCTGCCTCTGGCCGCTGGCGTCCATGCATTGGCGACGCCGAACACTTGTTGACCGTGATTTTTCCAGTTTTGACGTTGTCATTGTGCGAAATGAATCGCGTTGATGACAGAGTTCTCAATCTTCAGACAGTGACTTGCCGTATTCCTGCAGAACTTCAGCAAAAGCTCAAGGTTCACAGGTCAGAACGCAACAAAACATTCCAGATGTAACGGTTGCAACGACGATGCAGACAACGAGGCCGCATCGTGGGGAACCAGCTTCGGCAGTTTTTGCCGATTTGTGTATGTGCCCCGCATTTCTCTTAGGCAGTCACCTTCATGATTCTGACCGACTACCGCATTGATACGGGACTGTTTGCTGGTCCCCTGGATCTGCTGTTGTATCTCGTTCGTAAACAGGAAGTAGACGTCTGTGCTGTTTCGCTGGCCAGGATTACGACGGACTTCCTGGACTACATTGATGTCCTGGAGTTTCTTGACTTTGATTTGATCGGCGACTTTGTGGTTGTCGCCAGTACTTTGCTGGAAATCAAAAGCCGTGAAGTGTTGCCGACTGTGGCAGTCGTCACGGAAGATTCGGCAGAAGAAGAAACCGGCAGTGACCTCATCGCGCGGCTCATGGAGTATCGTCGTTACAAAGAAGCTTCAAAGCTTCTGGAAGATCGCGCATCAGAATGGATGGAACGGTTTCCAAGGCTCAGCAGCGATCGGCCGGCAGTGAATCGAGATCGCTCTGACGATCGAATCCGCGAAGTGGAACTCTGGGACCTTGTCAGCGCGCTGTCGCGGATCGTGCGGATTCCCAACCTGGAAAAGGAAATCGCCATTCGGATGGACGAAACCCCGATGTCGGTGTTTCAGGAGAAGATCCGCGAACGAATTGCTTTGGAAGGCCGAGTTGCCTTTAGTGCGTTCTTTGAAGGCGAGAAGGTCCAGTCGCGAATCGTAGGCGTCTTCCTGGCCATTCTGGAATTGATCCGCCACGAAGGTTACCGTTGTGAACAGCCCATCGATTTCAATGAAATCTGGGTCCTGCCGCCGCTGGCCTGATTTGTATAGTCGCACGTGGTGACTGCGACGATCGCTCCGCAATTGCCGAAAAAGACAAGGCATTCCGAACTTTTTCAGCGTTCAGGGGCTCTCCTTTGCGCAGTGCGGTGATGCTTCTACAATCCGCCGCACCGTGACTGTCACTTTCCGCGTGATTTGTCTCCGTTTGTTTGTACTCTTGAAAGAAGTGTTCGTCTCATGACCCGTTCGATGGACAAGATCGTCGCCCTTTGCAAACGCCGAGGATTCATTTTTCAGAACTCTGAGATCTACGGCGGGCAGAACGGTTTCTGGGATTACGGTCCGCTGGGTACGGAACTGAAACGCAACGTTCGTGACGTGTGGTATCACGATATGGTGTCGGCTCACAATGAGTTGTTGCAGCCCGCCGGTGCTCCGACCACGTTTCAGATGGTCGGACTTGAATCCGCTCTGATCATGCATCCTCAGGTCTGGAAGTGCTCCGGGCATTATGATCTGTTCCATGACATGATGGTCGACTGCACTGAGACGCGCAAACGCTACCGAGTGGACCACGTGAAGGGTCATTGGGTGAAGTGCAACGGCAAGACCGTGAAGCTGACCAAAGCCAGTTCAGCAGCGGATGCTCCTGCTGCTGAAGAAGCGGATCGTGTCTTTGTGACGACGACAGAAGCCAATGCGATCGAGCACGTGAAAGAGAAAGCTCTGAAGTTGTTCGAACTGCGAGCCAAGGACGCCGAACGACTCCAGATAGAAGAGCAGGTTCTGGGACTGGCTGCGATCAGAGCAGCCGATCGAGGCAAAATCTTCGCGCCGGATGCATCGCGAGCTGGTACGCTGACGGATCCTCGCGAGTTCAATCTGATGATGAAAACGATCCTCGGCGCGCTGGGGACGGAAGAGGACGCCGCGTTTCTGCGCCCGGAGACGGCTCAGGGGATTTTCGTTAACTTCAAGAACGTGTGCGACAGCAGTCGCGTGAAACTGCCGTTCGGAATTTGTCAGGTCGGCAAGAGTTTTCGCAACGAAATTACGCCGCGAAACTTTACGTTCCGCTCGCGTGAGTTCGAACAGATGGAGATTGAATTTTTCTGCCATCCATCACAGTCTCGCGAATGGTACACCTACTGGCGCGACCGTCGGTACAACTGGTACCTGAATCTGGGCATCGCAAAGGATCGAATTATCCTGCGTGATCATCATCAGGACGAGTTGGCTCATTATTCAGTGGGAACAGCGGACATCGAATACGCGTTTCCGTTCCTTGATTCCGGCGAGTATGGTGAGCTGGAAGGAATTGCTCATCGTGGCGACTTCGACCTTCGTTCACATATGGAAGGTAAGCTGGCCAAGAATGCGGCAGGCGAGCTGGAAGTTGAAAAGCTGGCCGACGGAACGCCGAAGCATCGTGGCAGTGGCAAGGATCTGTCGTACTTCGACGATCAGACTCGCGAGCGATTTATCCCGCACGTGATCGAACCATCCGCCGGAGCGGACCGTGGTACACTGGCCTTCTTGTGTGAAGCCTATCACGAAGATCATCAGCCTGATGAAAAGGGTGAAATGCAGGAACGCGTCGTGATGAAATTTCATCCGCGTTTGGCTCCTGTGAAGGCAGCCGTGTTTCCACTGATCAAAAAGGAAGGCATGCCTGAGAAGGCGTCCGAGATCTACGGTGAGCTGAAGGCTGCTGGCTTGAGTGTTCAGTATGATCAGCAGGCTGCGATTGGTCGTCGTTATCGTCGACAGGACGAGATTGGTACGCCATTCTGTATCACTGTTGATGGCGACACCGCGACCGACAAGTGCGTAACGATTCGCGATCGTGATTCGCTGGTGCAGGAACGCATTCCTGTGGATCGAATTGTGGATGAAGTTCTGAGCCGCTTGAAGGCGTAGTTGTCCTACTGCCAAGTTCTTGCAGAATGCCTACGTACGCAACTTCACATTGGAATCGCCGGGTGACATGCCTGAGCCACTAGGAATTCTTTTCAGATCATCCCCGTAAAGTGTCACCGCCAATTGACTACCCCCCCCAGGTTATACACTTCTACCCGGAGGAGAACTGTTGCATGGATGTCAAAGAGCAATGGTCGATTGACGAACGGGAGAAATCATGAGCAAGTTTGTATGTTCTGTTCTGGCAGTTTTCGTTGCCTTTCTGGGGTCGGCCGATATCGCAACCGCTCAGAGCGGATTGCGGTCACCGGTCTATAAAGCAGGTCCGTACACGACGGCCGTTGGGCCAGGGCGATACAGGCTCAAACTTGTGGTCATTAAAATGAACCCCGCTACAATGACCACGGTGACACAGTCGTTTGAAGGGGGAACCGGGTTTCCAGAGTTCACAATACAGCAGTCTATTCCGTGGCCTCCTATGAACTTCTCATATTATACACACCGCTTGGATGGCGCTGTTACAAACCAGGATGCTCTGGTCGCCTACAATTCGGCGGACGTGATGATGGTGCAGGGGATAGTTCAGTATTCGGCCGATGGAACAACAGGATGGATCGATTCTGGAACGGCCACCTTTGATCACGATAACCTTCCGCCGGTGAACGAATAACTCAGTCGCCATGGCGTTGAGTTCACGGCCACTCCCCGTGCCCACTCTTTGTTTTCTGACGTATTTGGTGAGTGGCCGTTGATTAAAAACCATGGTGGGCTCTACGGGTAGGAGCACAGTGATGCGAGATTGTGTCGGAAAAAAGCACAACAACAGATCGGGATTCACGGTTCTTGAGCTGTTGACCACGATCGCGATCATTGGAATTCTGCTGGCTCTCATATTGCCGGCTATCGCCAGCTCTCGCGCATCAGCGCGACGTATCCAGTGTCAGAATAACCTGCATCAGATGGGGTTAGCGTTACACCGAGTAGTTGAAAGTCACGGCGCTTTCCCTACGGCAGAGTCGACGAGCGTTTTTGCAACAACAGATTCGGCAAGGGGGTTGCATGAACGTTTACTCCCAGCTCTTGAACAAGAGCAGGCGTTGGCCCATTCGAAAAAGTATCGAGGCGCGCGAGTTTCTGTTTATCTTTGCCCTGACGACAGCCTGGCAGATGCCGCCACTAGCGGTGCCATTGCGACCAATTACCGAAAGAACATTGGCGTTGGGTTTCGGGCACAGTTTCCTCGAACTGGGTTCGATATTGGCGATGAAGCTGACGTACGGCCAGCGGATATTACGGATGGGCTATCAAATACGGTGGCGATCTCCGAGCGGCTATGGTTCTATCGCGATTCCGGGAGCAGCATCGTAGACCCCGGAGATCCCCGAGTTTTCTGGTGGACAACGCAACGATTCTATGGCGTTGATGAAATACCACAGGCAATTGACCAGGCCAGAAACCATCGCGTTACGCCGTCACCACAATCGGTGGTGGTTGGATACTTGACGTATGATCACATGCTGCCGCCCAATCATCCGGCCAGCTATAATGGGCCGGACGCACCTGGCGCAGATGGAGACCATTTGCTTGTTCCTGCATCGAGCTTTCATCGCGGACTGGTTAATTCCTTGCTGGCAGATGGTTCATGCCGTGTCATGAGCGATTCGGTAGATCTCGCTGTCTGGCATGCACTTGGGACGCGTGCGGGTGGAGAGACAAATGCACAGTAGAATACTCAGCCGAGTCATCAACGAATCACAAGTCAGCAGGCGATCCTTCAGTTGGAGCCTTCTGATATTACTGCTTGTAGGTTGCGGAAAAGAGTCCGCACCGCCATTGGTGATGGGGGCGAAAGTAGTTGAGTCGTTTGATCTATCTTTTATAGAAAGTGATGCACCGGTCGTTGGCCCGCTACGTCTTAAGAAAGGCAACGGTCAGTACCTTCGTATTTCTTTCAACGTTACAAGGGATTTGCCCGAGAAACTTGAGGGTTCTCCGTGTCAGCCGCCTGGTCGTTGGCCTGTGGCCATATGTGTTTATCCCAAAGCAAAAGAACGCACGTGCCCAGAAGTTACGATGTGCTTCTTTCAGCCTAGCGATGATGGGACAACGCCCGATCCCAGTGCCGACCTCCACTTGCCCGTAATGTTTGGCCATTCACCGTGGTGGTCAGATTGGGGATATCACGGCGCACCACCGAAGGTCAAAGCTGCTTCAGGAGCATACAGCCGTTGGACTTTTCTTGCCTTGCGTAACGCTCAAGAAACGTCATACAAGTATGAGCTACTCGTTTGGCCATGTTTTCAACAGAGAACATCCTCGGAACTGAGTCTCGGTGTGCCATCTGTGTTGCAATCAGGCGAACTGATCATTGAGCCTTGAAACCGTTGGCTGATTTAAATGCAATCTACCCGCCAAATCGGGGCGGACCGTGGTACACTGGCCTTCCTGTGTGAAGCCTATCACGAAGATCATCAGCCTGATGAAAAGGGTGAGATGCAGGAACGCGTCGTGATGAAGTTCCATCCGCGACTGGCGCCGGTAAAGGCTGCTGTGTTCCCGCTGATTAAGAAGGAAGGCATGCCTGAGAAGGCGGCCGAGATCTACGGCGAGCTGAAGGCTGCTGGTCTGAGTGTTAACTACGATCAGCAGGCTGCGAGAGTTACTTCCAAATGTTGTGTTCAGGGAGAATTTTTCAGGCGACGATTTCGGTATGAGTTGTAGGGGATTTGGTGGTTGAAGATTTGAGTTCATCGGCTGATTGTTCGATGACACCGTCGATGAAACGAACACCCTTGA
>JAPLOA010000011.1 GCA_026400835.1 Planctomycetales bacterium
ATGTGGCTGGACAAGTGACATCGCAAACCGTCACCAGATCGGGAACCAGTCCATTATCATTGACATCGACGATCGCGTACGACGGACTTGGGCGAGCTGTCTCGGCTACCGATCCGGCAGGCACGGTATCGTCGGTCTATGATGCTAACGGCAATCTGGTGTCCGTCACCGATGCCACCGGTCAATCGTCTACCTTTGAGTACGACAAATGGGGCCGCAAAATCAAGTCAACCGATGCGCTGGGGCACTCGACGACCGTTGTCTTCAACGCTGCCGGGCTGACGCAGTCGGTAATTGATGGATTGAATCACGCCACGACATATGGCTACGACAATTCTGGTCGTTTAGCTTCGTCGACAGACGCCAGCGGAGGAGTCACTAGCTACGAATACGATGCATTGGGGCGATCGACGCGTTTGATTGATCCGGTTGGCAATGCGACTTCGTGGACCTATGACGCCGTGGGGCAAATGCTGACAGACACTCAGGTGCTGCCGGATTCTGGAGCGGCGACTCGTACGTATGTGTATGACGCTGCGGGCCAGGTGACGTCTCGCACGGATCGAAACGGTCGCACGATCACTTTTGCCTACGATCATCTGGGCCGACAGATTCAGCAGAACTGGCTGGCTGGTGGAATCGGCAGTGCGGCCGTCAACACGATCTCGACGACTTACAACTCGGCCATGCGAGTAGCCTCCATTGCTGATAACGACGCGGTCAACTCATTCACGTGGGACATCATGGGGCGGCTGACATCTTCCAGCAACGCCGGCACCAGCAATGCAACTCCAGTCGTGCTGACCAACTCGTATGAGTCTCTGGGTCGACGAAGCGGACTTGCGGCAAGCGTTGGGCTCGGGTCTCCTGACCCAGCCCAAATGATCGCCGACTTTGTAAATGCGTATTCCTACGACACCGCCGGACGAATGACGAAGATCACGCAGTCAGATGGCAATTCGTCGGCTGGTGATGCGGTCAAAGACAAACGAGTCGATCTGTCCTACGATTCAATCGGGAGATTTACTTCGATCGCACGTTACGAATCACTGAATACGACAAACCCCATCGCGTCGACGGTATTTTCGTACGACTCCGCTGGGCATCTGACGAGTCTTCAACATACGGGATTCACTATTGTTTCGAATGCGTCTCCTGACCCATTCGCAATTGCGGGGTACAGCTATGCTTGGGACGCCGCTGACCGCCTCACATCCATGAATTCCGTTAAAGATGGGCTGTCGACGTATTCCTACGACACGACAGATCAGCTCACCGCCGCAGATCACACCGGCCAATCCGATGAGTCGTTTACCTACGACGCCAACGGCAATCGGACTTCCGTAGCGTTGGCTTCAGCCAACATTTCCTCCACCGTCACCACCCACAACCGCATCCTCAACGACGGCACCTCAACTTACACGTACGACCTTGAAGGCAATCGCACCAGCAAAACCGACATCGCCACCGGCCACAAGGTCGAGTATTCGTGGAACCATACCAACCAATTGATCGCCGTCGTCTACAAAACCTACAACAACACCGTGACAAAATCGGTGGAATATCAGTACGATGCACTTGGACGTCGCATCGGAAAGAGTGTTGACGACAACGGAGACTCAACCATGGATCGTCGAGAAACCTTCGTCTACGACGGAGCTGGATTACTGGCCGATGCCACCGGTTCGATCCACATCGGTGGCCCGAATGGAGCTCTCAACCAGGCCGGATGGACCGACCCACTCCTTTTCGAGTTCACCGACGCGGATGCGGATGGGACTAGCTCTTCTCCCGTCGCTACTCGCTTCTTCACCGGCCCTGCCATCGATCAGATCTTCGCTGTCGAATCTGGCTCTGGTGCCCCACTCTGGGCTCTCACCGACCATCAAGGCACGCCACGAGATTGGGTGCAACAAACCACTATAAACGGCAATTCAACAACCGCCATCACCCAACACCTCCGTTACACCGCCTTCGGATCCATCTCCTCTATCGTGGACTCCACTGGCAATCCAATTAATGCCAGCCTCGTTCCTCTAAGCTCTTTCACAGGACAACTCTACGACGCCGATGCTGACCTCATTTACTACCGTGCTCGCTGGTATGACCCGGTACTTGGGAAATTCTTGACCGACGATCCGATGGGATTTGCGGCCGGCGATGCCAATATCAGTCGGTATGTCGGAAATGGTTCAATACAAAACATGGACCCCACTGGACTCCAAGGTACATTTCCCGCGATAAGCAATGGTGTTCCAATCGTAACAGATCCCAATGGTGGATGGTGGTATGAAGACCCCAATGGTGGATTCCCAGTTATGCGGCCTGTTCCGCCTATTGATGTTCAAGTGAGAACTTTCATACCCGATGCTGAGGTAATGCTGATAGGCGAAGTCGTGACTATTCATGGTGACAACAGAACCGTGTCACAGTACCCCCATCCTGACTATAGAATTTACAACGGGGTGACGTTCGACCCCAATAATATTGAGAATCAGGAAGCTCACGCAGGTATCAATGAATCTATAATGTACATTTATAAAGAGATTTTCTCCAAAACAATTGGAACGTGGCCTGAGTTTCATCAGGTTGGAACACATGCACCCATATCCAACGTCGAAAAGGATGGGCATGCGGTTCATGTTTTAGTAGAGAATGAAGGGGCAATACCAAGAACGTTCATAGTGACAGCTGTAGCGCCGGCGATCAACTATAAACTTGAAGGAATGTTATTCCCGGTGCCCGATGGTACGCTGATGAGCACGTTTACAATTCAGCATGATGGTTTTCCGGGATACGAGGTTTATGTAAATGGAAACCTCGTTTACTCATTTGATCCTAGAGGCTATTTCAAAACCCGTTCAAGCATAACATCATGCAGGCGAGATGAAAGAAACCTTCGAAGAGATGAGCGTGTCGTTCGTGTCGGACAAGGAGCCGTCTTTGGTGGGAGTTACACCCAACCGACCGAGGTTATGCGTTACGAATTCGACGTTGGTAATCTGCGTAAGCCAAAGTACGAGGTGGTCGGGCATGGCACGCAAGAACTTCATGAGGAGGACATATCGCGTTTTATTGCAACGTGGCGAGGAAAAGACTTGAGCAAGAATCTGCCGTTCGAGAGGAGAGTCGAAATACGATGGGATCGTCACTCTGATCAAATTGTGATCGGGGATAAGATTTTCTCACGGGTTGAATCTCCTCGGTTCGTTGTCGATGTGGATTCTGGCAAAGTGCATCCTATGTAATTGTGAGTATAGAGTAAGAGGACAGGTGTCACGCAATTGGTAGGATATTGCCGACTCCTCGATTTTTCTCTGAGGACGCCGTTGTGATGGCTGCCGCATTAAGAGGGATGTTCCATCTGAAGCAGTCATCAATGACGTTGTGGCGATTCTGAAGTAAGGTCGAACACCGATAGGTGCGACGGCCATCTGGTTAAACTAAACAGACGACTGGGAGGTCCTTCATCAATTTTGACGCTGCACGCATTTAATCTTGGCAGGGAGCGATCGGGCTCCATGGGAGCTTGTCAGTCATCGTTGCACCCGTCGGAAGATTCCTCAGCGGCAGACACTGTCGAAACTCACAATGACCTCGATCGTTCTGATGTTTCTTCCGCAGGATTTGCACATTCGGACTCTGCGGATTTGTTTGGTGGCGTTGTTTTGAGTGCGGACGACTTCGAACGAACGGCCGCCGCAGATGGGGCAGATGAGGCCGCCTTTGGTGGCGGGGCGTTCGTGGTTTCGGTCGAGTGCGTCGGTTAACTTGCTCATTGTTCAGCTCCGCCGTTGTGCGATTCGTAGATAGCTTTGAGACTTCTTTTGCTGCGTGGCTTTGATTGAAGATTCGGGGACTCTTTGTGTCCAATGCGCGACGCGCCAAGCATTGAGGCCCCGACGAAGGACATGACTTTGCAGTCCCAGAAGTGGTTGTCCGGATGTCCGGGGTTATCCCACACAACCATCGTGATTCCTGTCTTCTCGCTGCTGCGTTTGTCGGGGACTTCAATGCAGATCTGATCGGCCCACATTTCGTGCGTGGAAACCCTATCTGTCCGGAAGACTGTGGCGGCACCGGGATCCCCGATCGGGGTTGCGAAACACTCGGCGGCAATTGTCTTCCACGCGTTCGTCTCGATCTGGAGCTGGCGGCCTTCGTCCATCGGAGTTTTCAGCTCCGGGCGTGTCGCGAGATCATAAACGTTTTGACGACTCGGTTCATAACCGAGGTCGATGATGATGGCACCGAGGGAAATCTCGCGTCCGGAAGCGGTCTTCCATTTGTTCTCAGTGACGATTCTCACCATGGCATCCAGCGACATTTTCGTGGCAGCTCCAATGCCGACGGCCTGTTTCTCATGACGCGTCCAGAACTCCTGCTGAGTTTCCTGAATCGTTTCGAGAGTGATGTAGCGGCGTTTCTGATCGGGGAACGTGCCGTAGCTGATTGTCGATGACGTCATGTCATGTGCGAACGCGGAAATCTCCCACCATAGAACCTTTTCCGAAATATCGATCGACATCACGAGGTATTGCGCCCAGTCCGGGATCACTTCCTTTTCAAATTCGCTGTAACGCCGGCAGACAACCTTTGGGTCAAGAATGATCGTATCGTTCTTGCTCTCTCCGGTTGGTTCGTTCTGGTACTCCGCCTGAAACGCCGAGGGCGATGCGAGCCAGCGATTCATGCCGTGCTGGATGGCGCTGACTTCGTTGTCGGTAAAGGCGTAGTCCCAGGAAACTTTTGCTCCCGCGTTGGCGATATCCTTTTCTTTGAGGTACAGCTCATTGCAGCGACGATCGATTTCGTCTTCGAGAAGCCTGTCGGCCAAGTCGTTCTTGTAAATGACCGTGCAGGGGACAATCATGCCGATGCGTTTGTCCGGCCCGTTCATGTAGGCAATATCGGACTTAATGGTTTCCTCGAGACTATCCGTCTCTGACCGGCTGCGAGCTGTTAGTCGTGTCTGAGGGTCATCGGCCACTGCCAGATCTGGACGAACCGTTCCACCAGACGGCAGCGTGTGAGAGTTCCCGCGGATTTCACCCATCATCGAGGTGAACTGAAAGACGCTTTGCGTACACTTGCTGTACCAAAGATCCATCTGTGGAATCACAAGTTTATCGGAGGCGGCTTTGCATTCCGCCGGCTGCCCCTTCCACAGCATGTGGTTTGCGGCCTGTCCTTTGCCGCGACAGAAGAGGAACGGCAAACACAGTTCCGGGAAGTCCTCACGAAGTTCCTGGCTGTACATCAGCTTCTTAATGATGGCGTCTCGGTTTCGCTCGGCTGATTTCCCCGTTGCGGTGATCAGCATCGGATAAACCACGTGGCCGTAGGCGAGACCCCACACGCAAAACATTCTTGCGCGCGTCGACTTGCCACCACCGCGGCGATCCGCGTTGGCAAACCATGCTTTCTTTATCACCGCCTGCTGAAGCTTGTGGGCCTCGATTTTGTGCTGTTCGCTGAATGGAAGATAAAAGTCTTCCTTGAAATACGTCTTCCCGAACAGAAGTGGATCGAACTCGCATGCGGCGCGGCGTTCCGGATTCAGCGGACCTCGATCGAATTCGTCCTGATAGGCCAGGTACAAATCCTGAACTTCCGAGGCGACTTTCTTCTTGTATCGACGGACGCGGTCTTTCGAGTTGTCGAGCCATCCTCGCTCGCCATTCTTTGCATCGTCGATGTCAATGATGAGTCCCATTCTGAGCTCGCGTTCCGTGTCGAGCGTTATTCTCGTGGCAACGAAGGCTGAGAAAAGGGGTCAGGAACCAATAGCCAATTGGCCCGAAGGGTGCTGCGCACTATTGGTTCCTGACCCCTTTTCTGAGCCACATGTAAAGACAACCGAGGCTAGCGCCTTTCGGCTAATGAATGTGACCAAATCAATTCGGCGAAAAGAATCAGGCAGATTCTGTTCGACGGTGGAGCAGTTCCGTTGGGTACTGGCAATGTCGCATGCATGTCTCGACATCGGTCCGGCTTGTGGTCCAGCGGGCGTCTGCATGGCCGCCACACCATCCAAATCTCGGATGCTGAAACCGCCAGCAGAATTCCAGATTCTCATCGGGCTTACGAGCTTTACCTGGCTTCGGTTTGCCCTCACGTTGTTCGGTAACGATCGCCATGTTTGGATCTCCGTTAAAGACGCTGATTGGAAAGAGGTTGAAACTCACGTAGTTTCGCGAGGATATCGCGAGTCGATTCTGCCAACGCCTGAGCTGCTCCAGCATTGATTTCATTGGCTTGATCCTGAGTGCTCTTCAGCAGCGCAATGAACGGATCTGATGCGGCATCCTGGCTACCACCTGGTGAACCGATGGCCGACACGATTTGTTTTGCATCTGAGATGAACGCATCAATGGCGTTTCCGACGGACTGCTTCGCATCGAAGGCAATCTGATCCAATCTTTGAATGGCATCATTCAGTTCCACGATCGAGCCCTTCCTGTCGAAGCCAGTTGACGAGGTCATTGAATTCCTGGGGCTCTGATTCCTCAGGCCGCTGAGGTGGTGGCACAACCTTTTCAGCGATTGCTTTGCCTGCCAGAGCTGTCACGATCGGGGGAATCCCAAATGCCCCGGCCGCTGCGGAGACCGCCAGCATGGCAGCGGTCTTCATGAAGGATGATTTAGCCGGAACCACATCCGGAACTCGGTTCCTGATACTGTCAACGACCGATTGCTGTTGTGGCGAATCTGGCTGTGATATGACTGCTGGCTGGTCATGGCGAGGGACTCCGTGCTTTAGGCGTGCGTTGTCGAGATAGACCTGCTTTTCGCCAAGCATTTGCCCAACGAGTTGTTCGGCGATTGATTCCATTGCTGTCTCACTAATTTTGGAGAAAGGGGAGCCGCTGTAAAAGCGCGGCCTCCATGAGGAATGAACGGGCTGTGCCGTTGATGGTTTGATCCGACTGCCTCCATGATCGATCTGCGATTCTGTCAATTCGTGCGTCGAGCTGACTTTCGGCCTGACTCTGCAGCCGAAGATGTTTTTCTGCTGTGTCGAAATCCATGTTCGTGCCCCGTCAAGCACTCAAATAAAAGCCGGCCGCCAACGGCAGCCGTCCACAAGGGCAGCGCCCTTGACCCGATTGGCCTACCGGCCCGTTACCAAAGTCGCCGCTCACGTTGTTCGCTTTCAAAACCTTTGAAAGTACGAAAACCGCTCCCGTGGACGCTATTGCTGCGCCACGGGAACGACTCTCGAGTCACCAGCAAACGCCTAAGCCTTATCGGCCAGCGGAGTTCGCACGGCAGTATTCAGGCCCATTGCAGCCTGCGCGTCATCAGCCTGGAGCGTGGCGGCCGTAGCAGCCATGATCGTGTGCTGAATTGACGTGTTCTGAATCACGCCCAGACCACCAGTCAGGTTCTCACCCGTGATGTTCAGACGCTGCCCTGCCAACTGAGTGTTGGCAATCAGATTCGCGTTGAGCGAAGCTGACAGTTCAGCCGGTCCCATAGAACCAATCCCTTTCAAAGAAACAAACGAACGTTTATGGATACTGGCCCGAACTTATCCTGGCCAGGGTGTTGAGAACGCTGTACTCCGAATCCCACATGCCGGCGACATCGCCAGTCGGTGAGAACGCAATCAGCGTTGGATAAGATTTCACAATGACGTTCTTCGGGATCTCTTCTTTGGAGACCTCAACGATATCCGTCCAATACTTTTTCGCAGACGCCAGCGCCGAATCGACGCGTGAATTCGGACCGCTCTTCACGAGCACGAATCTGGACACAAGTGTTCCGCTGTTTCCATCCGGTGTCGTTGCAGTCGCGCCCCCACGTTTCTCGACAGCCTCCAGGCGTTTGATGAGATCCTGAATTCGCATATCCTGAGCGAGTTCGCTAACCAGCCATTGGCGGGTTTCCGGATCCGAAAGCCATCCACGGACCATGACTCGCATGTCTGCATCATCCAGGACGCCGATCTGCCCGGCTGGACCTGTTGGGCCCCGGAGCTGGTCGGCATAATCTTTAGCGAGGATGGCCGCAACTTGGTCCGGAGTGGCACTGGCTCCGGCCTCTCCACGGAATCTTTCGGGGCGCGCCTCGATGATTGCGTCGATGATCTGGATGACTCGATCAGTCGAAGGCGTTTGACCGTCGTTTCCATCGCGACCATCTCGGACAGGATTCTTTGCGAAGTAACGCATGACAGCAGCGTCGACAACATCCTCATTGACGATTCGCTGCTCAACTACCTCTCCGCCGAGATCAGGCCTCTGTGCCTGTATTGGCTCTTCGTAACGAGGGCTTTCGTCGATCTGCTGGTACCGAGGCATTGCGGGCTCCGCAACGCCGACGACTCGAGGTGGACCAACTGGAAGCCCGAAGCCAATGACGGGTTGCCGCAACTCGGGATAAATGCTGATGGGGCATGTTGGGCAGCCGCCGTATTGGGTTCGAATCCATGTTTCGATTACGACAGCGCTGACATATCCAGTCAACGGCCTAACGCCGGCGGAATCATCGCGAGTTTCCATCGGGACTTCGCTGGCGTATCCATGCACGATGCCGGCGACGACCTGCCGTCCATCTTCAGACTGCGCGAAAACAGCTCCGCCAGAGTCCCCAGGGATAGGATGCTTCCCGTTTTCGCCTCGAATGTATCGTTTGTACAAAGTCCCTCGGAAGCAAAATCTGTCCTTCTGCTTATGAAGCTGCGGTCCGTACCCGCAAATCGACACAGGGATCTTCTCCCGCACTCCTGTGGCGACCGGGATCCCATCAAGCTTGACATTGAGCAGCTCAAACGTGGCCAGGTCATCGCTGGGATGAATGCGAACATTGCGACATTCACGCCAGCCAACTCCGTCGTTCAATGTGACCCAGACGCTATTCGGATTATCTCTCACGGTATGTGCCGCCGTGCAGAATAATGCGCTGACCGGATTTTTCAGTGTTCCGACGCAAACAGCACTGCCGAGCGATTCGACTTTGCGGCCCTGCTCAAATCGTGTGACACTGATCACATAGACGTCAGCTTTCGCCGGCGGGATGTTGAGGCCTGTGAGTGCAAGGATGACTGCGAAAACAGCAACGTATCTCATTTCTCACTCCACCATTCTTGACTTACTCTTTTGCGAAGCTCAGAAGGATCCATTTTGTACGAGTCAACACGCTCGCTGATCTCAACGTTCTGTGGGAACAGGTAGGCTTCCTCCGTCTTGCCATCTCCGTAAATGATCCAGCAGTGCGAAGCGATCTTGTGAGATTCCTCCGCCGCTGGAAGCTTTGGCATATCCTTCAGCCAGAGCTGCCCAGCGATGACTTCGATCGTCTTTGCCTTGCTGGCTTCCTTGATCATGTTTTCCACGCGAAGCCACGGTCCACGATTGAGAGACGGTCGCTGAGCAGCGATTGCGCAGAGCTGATTCACTTCGCTGGCGTAGTGACTGGCCGAAACGAACTGCAAGCCGTAGAGATGGCCGAGGTCGAATCCGGATTGCTCATAGTCCGACTGTTCGAGACAAATGTCCCGCAGCCCATCCGGCGTGGAGAAATTTCGTTCGAGAACATTTTCTGTGTCCCAGTCCGCTCGACTGACACGATAGACAATCCATGCTGGCTGTTTCGCTTCCACATTAATGGCTGCGAGATACAAGTGTTTCTGCACCAGCACCTGACCATCACGAAGAGCGGGGATTTGAGTCGCGAAGACACTCGCAAACTGCGGTCGTGCTCTGTGAACGCTTTCTTGCGCAGCAGCAACTGACATGTGATACGCAAATCGATCATTTGCAGGTCCGAAGTCATAGGCCGCGATGCAAACAACAGCGATTGGTGCGAACAAAACAAGTGACATGAGCTTTTCGAACTTCGTGATCATTTCTCACCAAACCATTTCGCCGGGGAGTAGCCTCCAGCCATGCTGTGCGCGTCCACGATCCAGTTCACCAGAGGCCGGAGACGGAATACGGGAAGCCACGTCCTCATTCGCCCAACCAGAATCACAGAGACAACGGCCAGAATGAGGCAAGTGACGCTCAGGACACCTGGTCCGTAGTCAGCGCCCACTGAGCGAATGGTGCCGAACTCCAGACGAACACGTCGCCCGGAATGCCTGAAGTCGTGCCCGGGAATATCAATTGGGACCATCGTGGCGACGTCATTCCACTTCTGAAAATGAAGGCAGGTTGACGGCGCACAGTATTGAGCAAGGTCCCCAGAGAAGACGCGTGGAGCTGCGAACGTAATCACGCAGAACCTTGTCAGACTCAGCCCCATCAGGACGGGGAGTATCTGAGCGATTCCTCCACCCCGAGAATGACCTGCAAAGGTGACAGTTCTTTGAACGTTGCCTTCGAGGAACTGGACAATCTCTTTTCCAATTTCCTTTGCGATACTCTCCGCCGCCGCGAGCATGCCGCCGTGCACGTTAAAGCCACGCTGGAGTTCATGGGCTTTGAAGCGAATATTTCCGCCGTCAGAAACCCAGTCCATGAGATCGTTGGACCCGGCAATCACGACATGCAGCTCATTGCCTTCGTAGAGAAGAAACCCCCGATCGCTGCCGACGCAGAACGTATCGCGATTTCCCGGCTCGTAGGCTTCGAGGCAGAGGGCGTGAAATTTTCGGTATATCTGTTCGTCGTTCATACAGCACCTACACCGGCCATCGGCAAGGACATTCAAAACTCACTTGATCCGCATTGACCTGAATAGTTCCGATCGACGACTCAAACGTTGCCACGCCACTTGAGAGTGATCTGCAAACACCTGAGAGCCACACGCCCGCCACAAGCGCCCAGCACTCAACATTGCAGACAAACGCGGCAACGCTTTGAGTCAATCGACCTGAGTCACGTCTCGCTTTCTCAATCATCTTTTTGTACGGCTCACTGTTTCGCATTGGATCAAACTCGATTGCTTCGCATCTTACGCACAACGTTTCGAGGCGTGGTTCAAACCCGTTATAGAAATAATCCCCAGGACACCCGGAACCGAGTCCTCTTGCCATCCGGCCATAATCAGGATCCGAACGGAAGATGTCATCCATGCACTGCTGAGCGGTTCGCATTTCAATTCGTGCCCCATAAAGGGGGTCAGGAACCAATAGTGCACAGCACCCTGCGGGCCATTTGGCTATTGGTTCCTGACCCCTTTTTTATTGGCCAATTAGCCGGAGCAGGATTCAAACCTGCGACCACTGAATCATGACTCCAGTGAGCTACCCGCCGCTCCGCCCGGCGAATCTTCATCGCTGTATGTTGAATTCAAATCGATCAAATAGACTGGGACTTCACTCTCCAGACCCGGGTACGACTCAACCTTTTCGAGCAGGTACTTGTGCCGTTTGCTGAAGTCGATCCCCTTGCTTTCCAGAAAACTGCGACAGTACAAGACTCGACACTTGTTATCAGTCGCCAATGCCAGCGCGTTTTTGTCAGAGTCTCTGGCCGGAATGAGAATGATCTTTTTGGCATTCCGATCGAACGCCAACTTGAAGTGCTGAATCGACGTGCCAATTCCAAAAAGCTTCTGAGTTCCAATCTGAAACACGATCGTTCCAAGCTTGCGAATGCTCACTTTCGGCTTTGACTGGCCCACCGACCAAACCTCAATCGAACTTCCACCAGGACACTCAAAAGCTGCTGAAACTTTTAATGTGACTGCGTTAGGCACTGAAACCTCCCAGATCTCTTTTTGCGAGCTCGCAAAGCCAAAGTGCGTCGGCATGGTTGTCATCGATAATCTCGATATCAGGCCACTTTGCCTTTGCCGCCGCAATCATTCCCTCTTTGCTTTTCTGTCCGGCGAACGACTTGATTGTGTTCAGGTTGTAGCCGCGACATTCGACACCCTGCACCTGCTCGCAAAGCATCTCAATCACAGCCTGCAACTTAGCGCCGAGCTTGACACCGTTAGAGTTTGCCTTGGGGCCGGAATTGACCGTAACACTTTCAAACACGATCACATCAACGCCGGGCCCGACAAGCATTTCACGGAGCTTTGCCTCGAACCTGACCAGCCTCATGCCGCTGCTTTCGTCGGCACGGATACTGAGATCCCAGACACCGCTCAACTCTGGTGAATTCGAATGCGCGAAGCCACAGGACGTCGCCTGATCCACCGCCAGTATTCGTTTCTGCTTTATCATTTGTTGCTATATACCTTAGCCACAACGTTTTGTTTCGTGATTTTTATCGTATCTTTGGCCGATGTCCAGTCCGAGATTCGTTGCGGTCCGATTTATTAATGATTTCGGTATCACTCGTTCATTTTTCGCAGGACAGTAAGCCTCCCTGTCCCGCGTCAATTCTCGGCACCGATGGAAGATCTCCGGCAGCCCAACAAATTCCTCGCGACTGAGCCCACATTCCAGCACCGCCCTATTGACAATCTGGATTTCGAACTCCCCCAAAACTCTGCACCAGGTCGATACCACATGAGGCGTGAATTTCATGTGCGGCCGAATTCCGAGGAACGTCACGATCGCTGCGGCAACCTGACGCTGAGCTGGCGACGTGATGACGCCTTCAACCCGCTTCACTTCCTGGTCAAAGGCTGTAATTGCGGTCGAATCAGAGGCCTGCTCTTGTTCAGCCTCCAAGAGCCGTTGCGATGGCGGCGGCGTTCTGGTCCTCACGATGCTGGGCTTCGCTGATGTCCGATTCGAACCCGTCATGATTTCCCTCCATTAAACGAACCACAGTATCTGGCCTCAGGAACCAATCAATATTGGCCACCCATCCCGTTTTGTTATGTCCACAGCACCATGGAGAATTGCGGGCCTTGTCTATCGCTGTTCTCCAGTTCTCAACGAAGAACGGTTCGCGAAGTCGGCTACGAAGTGCGGCGCGGCGTTTGTCCGTTGGAACGCTGGCCGTTTCAAAGGCCTCGTTCCAGATGTTCAGGAGATCGGACAGAGATACGCGGCCACGCTCCGGAGGTCCAGCGTCGAAAAGCGCCAACTGTTCACGATCAGAGGCGGCAACATCCGCAGCGGCGGTTGCGGCAAGAGTCAGCATCGCTGAGATCCCCTTTGCCAGCGACCTGTCCTCAGGACTCCACTTCGCCATGCGGATCTGTTCGGTCGCCCAATGAACGACGCCGGAAACCACGTCGACAACATCCTCAGGAGCCTGTCCGATAGCCGGCAACAATTCCTCGAACGAGTCAACCTGTTTCAGGAATCGCTTCAAAAGCTTACGCACCGTGGCGTACTGAGTCTCTTCTTTGTAGTTCTTGAGCGTCTTCTCAAACGCATCGGATATGTGTTCAGGGTCCTCGGCTGGCGGCTGGGATTGTGGCTTCTTTTCTTCTCGTTTCTTGCGTGGTGGCTTTTTGCCGACATCGTCGCGGAATGGTGAGTAATGCTCGATTCCGGAATTCACCGTCGCCATGGATTCTGAGGAAGTGGCGGCTTCTTTATCACCCGCCGAGTCCTCATGGGCCGGCTTGCTGCTGCTCAGTGCTTCCGATCTCGTTGGCGCAACCGGACCTGGAGAAAACGCCGCGCGATTCGATTCCCCGGAAAGATCCGGCGGCGCATCATCAGAGACGAATAGATCCTGACCGTGTTGTGCTCGCCGCCATGCTCGCATTTCCGCGACCGTTGCTTCGGCATCGGCGGCCCATTGGAGAACATGGTCCGCGTCTTCCCAGCTGAGCGCGGCGTAGTAGTGGCTCCAGCTCAATGCGGCCCGTGTCGCGTGGCCGTCGAACTTTTCGAAGACCAATCGCCTCGCACACACCTGTTCTCGAGAAAGCCCGAGCAGCATTCCGAAGTCACCGTCTGAGCGACCTCGTGCCAATCTCTTCGTCCATTGCGATGCACATTCGCCGACGACCCATGATTCCAGAGAGACGGCACTGCGTGCTCTGGCGACTAAGGCTTCCTCGGTCAGATCAGCAACACTAACGCTGGCGACAATGCCAGCTCTGTCCGGACTAAACATGTTCCAGTTTCTTTGAAAAGGCCCGCTGTGGCGAAGCGGACTGAGACATTCGACCGAAGAGAATTAGGCCAGGCAGCGAGACGCCATTTCACGGAGTTCAGCGTTTGACGTCGACAAACTATGGATCATGCTGTGAATGGTGGCCTGCAATTCGCATGTTGCTGGAGGTGTTGGTTCAATCTGAATATCTGCCTTTGACGTTTGATTCAGAACTCGGTCGTATCGATCTTTGTGCAACTGCACGTAATCAGAAATTGAAGTGACGATGTTCCACAGGATCTTCATCGAATCGTCGATGGAAACAGGGTTGACCTTCGCGGGTGTCAGCATCGCCGTTTCGGATTGATGTTTATTACCCGGACACGCCCCAAGGCACAGGTCATTGCGTCTCTGCGGAACATCCGCCGGTGCGGATATACCGCCGTGATTCAAGAGTTGTTCAACGGCCGCCGACAGCTTGTCGATTCGCTCATCAGTGCGCATGAGCTTTTCAGCAATCCGTCCCAAACTCGTGGCAAACGCATCGCTTATCGACGGTTCAGCAGCAGACCGCTTTATTTCGACGGGGCTTCCAAAGCAGCCGGACACAATTGACTTCACGATTTCATCCAGCCCGTGTGGAAGCGGGGAGACTTCGACAAAGTTGCGGACCGGACTCTTATCGGCCGGCTTCCTCCCTGCTGCTTTCTTCGCCGAACTACTTGATTTCACACCTGTAACCATGTTGCACCTTTATCCAAAACACGAACGACGTAGACCGGGAATCACGCGACGCCCTTCAGTTTCTTCAGCAGCTCGTTTTCGCCGTCTTCCGGCGGCCGAGCCCATCCGCATTCACGAATTCTGGTAATCAGTCGCGACGCATCGCCGGACCTGATCTGACGTGGGTCATAGCCACACTTGTGCAGCAGTGACGCCTGGCGGAAAGAAGTGAGACGCTCCTGCCGTCGCGCGATAAGGATCCGTGACAGAAGGACCTTCTCAGCGTCTATCAGTCTCCCGATCTCGTCAAATCGGAGTTCGTACTCCATCAGGATGCTCTTTGCCTCATGCAAATCTGCAGCCGTGAACGAAGACACTGCGGATGACAGAGACCTGTCGATTCGCAGCACATCAAAAGGATGCGGCTTATAAGCCTGCAGGATTTGATGGTCCTGCGCCGGAATGCCCGTCGGCTGGATGACTCGGTTTCGGCGAATCTCAGCCACTTCGGCTTTCGCCTGTGCAATCACCGCTCGCATATCGACCGGCCCGCCGGCCATGTCGGCAATGCGCTTGATTGCACGCCGCTCTTCGTCGATCAGGGATTCTCCCAGAACATCGGCAGCGCTGCACAACTTGTGTTTGCCGGACGCACCAACGA
>JAPLOA010000018.1 GCA_026400835.1 Planctomycetales bacterium
ATCGATCTCAATCATCGCTACGCGCTCGACGGGCGTGATCCTGCTTCGTTCGGCGGATTGCTGTGGTGCCTCGGGCAGTTTGATCGTCCTTTCGAACCCGAAACGAGAGTTTTTGGAACGGTACGACCGCGCTCAACCAAAGAACATGCGCAGCGGCTGGACACCGATTCTTACCGGACACGTGTTGCGACGCCTCGATTTGATCCGGTCCCGCGCGTCGCGGTGATTGGTGCAGGAATTTCTGGATTGTGTGCGGCTCGAACGCTGGCCGATCATGGTTTACCGGTCATCGTTTTTGACAAAGGCCATGGCGTCGGTGGGAGAATGTCTGTCCGTCGAGTCGAAGGTGTCGATGGCCATGTCACCTTCGACCATGGAGCTCAGTATTTTACGGCCCGCGATCCTCGATTTCGGCGTTACGTCGATTCGTGGTTGCAGCAGGGCATTGTCGCACGCTGGCCGGATTTTGAATTCGATCCATCTCACAAGATTATGGAACTCACACACGGCAGAGTGCGTGAAAAACCAGATACGAACGAGCGATTCGTCGGATCGCCTTCGATGAATGCCGTTTGCAGACATCTGGCAACGGATCTGAATATTCAGACGCAAACTCAAGTCGGGAGAATTGAATCGGTCGCGGATGGGATTCGTGTGTCGGACGAAGCCGGCAGAATGCTGGGCATGTTTCAGCGTGTGATCCTATCGGCTCCAGCACCTCAAACCGCCGACTTGCTTGTGAATTTCCCTAAACTCGCTCAACCGATTTCAAAGATTCAGATGCAACCCTGCTGGGCCGTCATGGCGTCGTTTGAGCGGCCTATTACCAGTGACTGGGTCGGCGCTTTCATTCACGATTCCGTGCTCACGTGGGTTGCACGAAACAGCACCAAACCTGATCGATCAACGAGCCCAATGAATGCCGAACATCTTGTGCTGCACGCAGGTCACAAGTGGACGGAGGAGAATTGGGAACGCTCCGCAGATGAAATCGCTCGGGAATTGCTGGCCACATTCTGGCGGGACTCAGGGATCTCGCCGCAATCTCCGCTTCACCTGAAAGCCCATCGCTGGAAGTATGCACTTCCCGTCGATGGGCCGAGCGACCGCTGTTTCTTTGATGCCGAATCCGGGATTGCGGCTTGTGGTGATTGGTCCGGCGGCCCGCGCGTGGAAGGCGCTTTTCTGAGCGGCATGGCGGCTGCAGGCCGAATCCTCGGAACGCTCGCCATGAAACGCAACACGACGGCGTCGCAGTTGAAATTGTTTTAGAACTCTTCTTGGACCGTGGAAAGTCACACCTGATGCCTGAAGGACATACGATTCACCGGATTGCTCGTGATCATCGCGGATGGTTTGCAGGCCAGACGATTGGTCTGTGTTCACCGCAAGGACGGTTTGAAAAGGAATCAAAGAGGCTTGATGGCAACCTGTTGCAGGACGTAACGGCCCACGGCAAGCATTTGTTTTATCACTGGAGCCCGCAGGCGATTGTGCACGTGCATCTGGGGCTGTACGGAAAATTTCGAGTCCACAAGAATCCGGCTCCCGAACCCCGCGGTGCGGTGCGAGTACGAATGATTGGCAAGGAACGTTCCTTTGACTTGAACGGGCCGACCTGTTGCGAATTGATCAATGTCAAACAGTACCGCGAGATCAAGAGTCGCCTGGGACAGGATCCGCTCAGCGAAGATGCATGCCCCGAAAAATTGTGGGAGCGAATTTGCCGAAGTCGATCACCAATCGGGACTGTGCTGTTGAACCAGTCAGTGATCGCGGGCGTTGGCAACGTATACCGAGCGGAGATTCTGTTCCTGCTGGGAATTCACCCCGAGACTCCGTCCAACGAGCTGTCACGGGAGCAATTTGATTCGTTGTGGAAGTTAACAACGGACTTGCTAAAAATTGGGGTGAAGTACAATCGCATCATCACTGTCGACCACCAGTTGTTCGACAAACCGCTCAGTCGTTTGAATTCTTCGGAGCGGCTGAATGTCTACAAGCGATCCAATTGTCGTCGTTGCGGCACGAGGATCGTAACCTTGCTGCTGGGCAACCGAAAAATGTACGCTTGTGAGACGTGTCAGAGGATGAATCAGAACTCTTAGCCGTTCAAGAGAATTTTTTGCCTCACCCGCTTTTCTTCCACGTCTTTATTCAGGAAAACACTTAGCATCTGGCAGGTGCCACCAATTCATGAATCAGAAAAACTGAAACACAGTCCTCTCCTGAGCGAAGAGTCGGCAGTTTCAAGGCAGCAGCAAAGGAAAGGTAATGGAGTCCATCCGCATTATCGCCCAATTGATCATCGCGTTCGGTATTTTGAACGTTTGGCTATTGCGTTTCAACAAGGCGACGATTTATCGGGGCGGCGCAGCGAAGAACATGAAAGAGGAGTTCGCCACTTACGGACTGCCGGTGTGGTTTATGTGGGTTGTTGGCGGCTTCAAAATGCTGCTCGCATTATCCTTGCTCGTGAGTTTCTGGAGGCCTGAACTGATGCGTCCCGCTGCAATTGGTATGGCTGTACTCATGCTGGGTGCCGTCGGGATGCACATCAGGATTGGGGACGCATTTAAAAAGACCATCCCGGCTTTGAGTGTCCTGATTCTCTCATTGCTCGTGGCGGTCAACTAACTGCCGATCGAAGCCTTGATGCGGCAGTGTCTCGATTCATCGAGTACGAACATTTGCGTCAGGCATTCAGCTTGCATCCGCCGTTGCCTTGAGGGGACGCGATAGCGGTTTATTCGTCTGGGAGCTCGTCAAATAGACTCCGAGCCTGCATTTTCTTTGGCGGAACGTTCTTCGGCGGCCGTTTGCGGCGTGGAACTCTTTCCTTCCTGCGTGATCCATGTTTGAGGTAAATGGCCGTCGTAGCGGCCTTGGCTTCGGCTGAATTGCGTTTGGAGTACAGCAGGTTTGGGGCGGATTCTGAAATTGTCGGGAAATGTCAGGGGGCGTGAATTGGTATAGGAAAAGGTCCCTGAGACTCAGTAAAGAGCGGTTTACCACAACTGCCTTTCACGGAGAACTCAGGGATGAGCGAAGAGTACCAGCGGCTGCAGGAAGCGGCCAGAGATGTTGAACGCGAGATCACCGAACTGGAGCAGAATCACGGCGTCGATTCCGCAGCCGAACTGGCCGCCTTGGAACGCCAGTTGGATGTTCTCGCAGTGAAGCGAAGCTCGCTGACCAAGGCCATGATTCTGCTGCGCAGCGTGAAGACTCCCCAGTTTCAGCAGAAGCAAAAAGAGTTCATTCGTCAATTACCGCACAAATATCATTCGCAGGGGCCACGTCGAAAGGTAGTTCATCTGCCGAGCGGAGTCACAGTGACCTTGAACATCACTTACTATCATCGACAGAAAGACCCAGCGAAGGCTTCGCAGAA
>JAPLOA010000003.1 GCA_026400835.1 Planctomycetales bacterium
CGGGAAATGGTGGACGTTTTTCCGGCACCGAGGAATCCACCGACCATGATATAAACGGGTTTCATCGACTTCTTTTCTTCTCTGAGTGTCCTGGTTATTTCGAGCGGCAATCAATTGACTGCCAATGTTTTGCGAATCGGAGGGCAGCTATTTTGGATCCGGAACTTCCAGACGGCAGCAGCCGAGATCCAGAAATCTCGTTCCCTTACCCTTCGTACACTGCAAGTCTTCGTGAAGACGGTAGTACATGAATCGACCTTCGCGTCGCACCTCCACGAGATTCGCGTACTTCATGATCTTCAGGTGGTGCGAGACCGTCACGACTTCCGCTTCCAGCAGTTCTGCAATGTCGCCGACCGTGAGTTCGCCGTATCGCAGCGCATTCACGATCTTTAGGCGATGGGGGTCACTCAATGCCTTGAGCCTCTCGGCACAAAACTCAGCGTCAAACACTTGTTGCGGCACAGATTTCCCCATTCCAAAACAACACTCTGATGAGCATCAGAACGACCGCTTGATACTATCGGGCCAATTCTCAAAAAGCAAACATTTGCCGAAGTCGCCATTCGGAACCAGAAAGCAAAATCCCGAACAACGCGGAAATCCCGTGTGTTGACAACAGAAGCATGTCTAAATACTCTAACGTACTTGAGAATGTCATAGAGCTCGTGGCGCTTCTGCTGTTTTTGTGAAGTGAAGGAAATCTGGTCATGCTCCCAACCCTCAGGAAGCCGCAGCGAGGCTTTACTTTGATCGAACTGCTTGTTGTGATTGCAATCATTGCTGTCCTGATCGCCTTGTTGCTGCCTGCAGTGCAGCAAGCTCGCGAGGCGGCTCGTCGCATGCAATGCAGGAACAACTTGAAGCAGCTTGGGTTGGCGATGCACAACTATGAAGGCACTTACCGGCAGTTTCCACCAGCCACGATGGCTGTGAAGGGGTATTACCAGGGCACGCTTGGTGAGTTTTGGGCGTGGAGTGCATTGGCAATGATGTCGCCATTTCTTGAGCAAACGAATCTTTACAACACAATGGACCTGACTCAACCACTGTACCGGTCCGGCGGAACGGGGAGCTATGGCTATCGGATCAGCCCCCAGAACAAAGTCGCTGCGGGTACGTTGGTTCCGCTTTTCCTGTGTCCCTCCGACTCATCGAAATCTGTTTCATCGGACTACGAAGTTGCCGGGCTTGGTTCAGCCAATTATGCAGTCTGTACTGGCACAGGCGCAAATTTCGGATCGCCTTACGATACCGATGGAATCGTGTATTCCGCATCCAGAACGGGGCCTCGTGATGTGACCGACGGACTATCCAACACTGTAGCAATCTCCGAGTGCCTACTCGGTCGTGGAAGCGAAAGGTACACGGGAACTATTTCCCCTAACGAACAGAAATTCTCCTATGCCTACATGGGTGGCCCTGTGACTGATGCAGGATGCGCAGGTGCGTCGCGATGGAATGATACGAACCACAAGGGTTTTCTTTGGGCAGTAGGCGAAATTCGTACGACCGCATACAACCACTACTATGGTCCGAATTCAAAGCAGTGGGACTGCATCGGCTATGACCCCGCCCTTGCCTACGCTTCAACCGGCTGGCATGCCGCGCGAAGCATGCACACAGGAATGGTCAACGTGCTATTGGGCGACGGGTCCGGGCGATCCATCAGCGACAACATCGATATGACGGTCTGGCGTAATTTGGCGACTCGCGGAGGTGGCGAAGTGCTTGGCGAGTTTTGATTGCGATCTTCGTCTGATGCAAGACTCTTATCTTCGAAATCTGGAAGTCTACGATGTCATCGAATGGGTTGTCTGATTCTGAGGTTGCGAATCACCTCCAACAGGGATTCACGGTCGTACGAGGTTTATTCGCCGATGAAGATCTGCAGGTGATTCTTTCGGAAGTTGAACGGATCTGGGGTTTGCAAGATCTGGTGGATCGGAAAAACCTCCGATGTCGCTTTCAAAAGCACATTGTGTCCGGTGAGTATGAGTTTGATTGTTTCGATCCATATTTTGATTTGTCACCTGTTCTGGAGAAGTATTCTTTCAATCCACGACTTCGGGCAATCATGCATTCGATCTATGGCGAAGCCGGACATGTTTGCCACAACCAGTTGGTGTTCAAGCCGCCCCTCACCGAGGGCTATTCGCTTCACCAGGATTTTGTTTCATGGCCAATCTATCCCAAGTCATTTCACACAGTCGCAATTGCTCTCGATGCACATGGTGACGACAACGGATGTTTGCAAATGTACCCGGGTGGTCACTTGCGAGGCCTTCTGACGCCAGACGATGGGGATTTTCATCAACTTACGGCGGATCATGTGGAGGGATTAACGCCTACGCCGGTTCATCTCAATCCCGGCGACGCTGCAATCTTCAATTGCCTGATTCCGCATCATTCAGATCCCAACAGGTCACAAGATCGGTTTCGCCGTACACTATTCTATTGCTTTAATGCCGATTCAGACGGCGGCGATTTTCGTGAGCAGTATTACGACTATTACAGAAACTGGTCGCGTGAGCGGCGAAAGCAGTACGGCCAGACCGACCTCTATTTCCGTTGAAGGTGCCCTGCGCGGCAACGATCCAATCGGTATCTCCGATGGCGGAAAAAGTCTCCAGATAGAATGAAAGGACGTTCGCTTTGTCGGATGTTATTGTTGATAACCGGCAACGATGGCCACCGTTGTACCAGGGATGGATCAATCTGATTTTTGCAGTGCTCGCTTCTGTCGTTGCGCTCCCGTGCATGACTTGGGGCCTGGGAATTGTTACCGAGCCGCTATTGAAAGACATCGAGATCAGCCGTGAGACGTGGGCTGGTTACAATTTCTGGGCCACCGTTGTGGCTGGAGTCTTTCTACTTCCCACAGGGCTTGTGATCGACCGCTTCGGTGCGAGGCCGGTTGCCGTTGTATCGACCTTCATCCTAAGCGTTTCCGTCTGGTTCATCAGTCGAGCTGATACAGGTGGAGAACTACAGTCTGCAATGATCGCAGCTCGGTGTGCTGGGCAGGGAGTTCTCGCGGTGGCCAGTGTGGCTTTCGTGGGAAAGTGGTTTGCTCGACGAATCACGATGGCAATGACGATCTACGGAGTTGCTGTTATCCTGGCGTTTATGCTTGCCGAGCGAATCACCGGAGAAATGTCGGCCAGCGTGGGTTGGCGATCGACATGGGAAAGGTGGAGTCTGTTTTCCGGATTGATTGTTTGTCCGTTGCTGGCATTCTTTGTTCGGTCGACCCCCACCGAAAACACGCGTTTCGCTGACGGCGAAATGATTGCTGCGTCCGTCTCAGCACAGTCCAATACTGTTTCCGAAGCTGGTCGTGAATTCACACTCGCTGCAGCGGCGGCGACACCGATATTCTGGGTGTTCTGCCTCGCCGGAGCAGCCAACGGTGGCAGTCAGGCTGTCGTTTCGCTTTTTGGTATCTCCATTCTTAAGCTGAATGGATTTAGCGATCCACTTGCAACATTTTTGCGCGCAGTGGCTGTCGTGTCATCCATCGGCGCAATTCTTGGTTTGCTCGGTACTGGAGTGCTGGGCAGAACCATGAGTCAAAAGGGGATATTACGTGTAGCCTGTATGCTGGGCATTGCGTCGTCGATGGTGCTTCC
The DNA here is from genome assembly GCA_026400835.1 of Planctomycetales bacterium. Classification (GTDB taxonomy): domain Bacteria; phylum Planctomycetota; class Planctomycetia; order Planctomycetales; family Planctomycetaceae; genus SXXK01. Next base: position 3,633 of record JAPLOA010000003.1, read on the forward strand.
AGTCGCGTCAACTCCCATTCACGCAGACATGTTTGGAGCATCATGGGGGCTGCAGTGTGGCGTTCTCACGGTCGTCACGAACACCGTGTGGGTGAAGTACTATGGTCGCAAGCATCAGGGAGCCATAGAAGGGTTCACAATGTTTGTTCAGCTCGCAGCGCAGGCTGGTGCACCGTGGCTCATGACCCAGTTGGGAAGTGATAAGTTTGGCCCTGCTGTTTTCTTTTACGCCCTGGCAGGGCTTTTTGGGCTTCTTTTCCTGGCAAGTCTGGTGATTTCGGCCTCTGAATCTGATACTAAATGAACTTTTGAAAGCTGAGCTGAACGAGAGTCGGTTACTCGAAAATCCACGCTTCATTGAAGAGACTGATATGACAACTGCGATCGAAACTGCACCACAAGTCGAGTCGATGCATCTTTCTTTGTTTGTCGAAGAGATGGCAGCCTCCGTAGCGTTCTATGAAGTGCTGTTCGGCGTTCGCCCCACAAAGAATTTCGATGACTATGCGAAGTTTGATGTGGAGAATCCGCCAGTGGTTTTCTCACTACAGCCGAGGGCGCGTCGGGCAGGAGCTTCTTTGAGTCACATGGGACTGCGGATGAAGTCTCCCGAGCAAGTGCTGGAGGTGCAGCGCCGATTAATCGATGCGGGGTACAAAATTTCCCGACAGGATGGAGTTACTTGCGGCTACGCAGTCCAGTCCAAGTGCTGGGTGTTTGATCCAGATGGGAATCCCTGGGAGATCTACGTTCTGGAACGAGATGTGGAGCCGACTTCCGATGGTGCCTGCATTTCACGCCTTGCCCCGAGTCAAAGTTCTGTTGAAGATTCGAAAATCATTCAACTGGACATGGCCGGATCAGAGCAGATTCTTCTGTCACCAATCACTGGTGCGTCCGGGATTCAATTGCGGGGTTGGCCAATTGGCGGATGGTCACAACTTGAGTCTTACATGAGGTCGGTAGACGTTCCGCGGATCTCCTGGGATCTGCTCGTGGCCGCGGAAACCGCCTCTACGGGTGACGTTCCAAAGCTCACGGAGCTGATCTCCGCAATCGCAAGAACCGGGCGATTTCGAGTGTTCCTTGAGTCGATCATTCCGACACAAGACGGCCAACTGGCTGTTCGTATGTCATTAACCAAATTCGGCAACGACAAGAATGCGGACCAGCTTCTGCATGTACTCTATCGAGGCCCTATGGCAAGGATGGTAGACGGAAATGGCCGTACTTGGGAACGAGGTGTTCGCACTTCGATCTCAGAGTCAGAGTGGAATGAACTGCAACTCCTGAATCTTGCAAAACATTTTTCTCTCGCGGAAGACGGAGCCGCCCCTCTGTGTTCAACTGGGGACTAAGCCAGCATTGAGTGGACTCCTCAGAACAGAATTAATCCAGAGAATTGGAACATTGCAATGATCGCTGATATACGACCAGATACATATTTTCATTTCGGACTGAACATTTCAAATCTGCAGAAGTCCGTTGACTTCTACCGCACATTCTTCGGCACTGAACCGCTTAAATCCTACAGCGACTATGCGAAGTTTGAGTTTGATGAGCCGCCTTTCGTGCTCTCGCTATTGCCGAATCCTCAAATTCCTGGAGGACCGCTTTACCACGTCGGGATGCGGATGCCTAACGCTGATGCGCTTGTGGCAATCCAAAAGCGACTGGAGTTGTCCGGGATCAGCACGGTCAGAGAAGAGGGTGTTGAATGTTGCTATGCACAGCAATCAAAATTCTGGGTGCATGATCCGGACAGGAATTTGTGGGAAGTCTACGTATTGCAGAAGGACCTGGAACGCCACGGAGCAGACGCTCCTCCCGGGTTTTCGATTATTGAAGAAGAACCGGCCGTCGCCGCCATCTGGGAGCATCGATTCGGCCAGCCTCTTCCGCAACGAATCAAGGCGAACGACAACTCTGTCGATGAAGTCCGGTTTGAGGGATCATGGTCGATGGAGATTGGAGACAACGACTGTCAAAGACTGCTCGAAGAGGCTTATCGTGTCCTGAAGCCCGGAGGATCGGTTCTGGTTCATGGCCTCGCTGCCGACCGCCCGTTCCCGAATGGTCTCCCAAAACTGGAGGGACCGATCGAGCGAATGAAACGAATTCCCCTGGAGGAAGTTTGCCATGCGCAACTCGTCAAGGCGGGATTTCGTTCAGTTCAATTTAAGAAACTGGCAAACAATCCTTGTTTTGTCGCGGACGGCGTAGGGCTCAGGGAAATGCGACTTGTTGGTTTCAAGCCCGGAGAAGGGAATTGCTGTGGAGGAACGGAAACAACGACACAGGTGACTTACTTGGGCCCGTTCAAAGCAATGACCGATGATGACGGGCGAGAGTTTACGTGCGGAGCCGCTGTCACCGTACCGACTTCTGTTGCAAAGTCACTTCAAGATGGTCCCCACTCAGAGAGCTTCCTCTTTGATTCAGCGTTTCTGTTGCAGCACCACGATTGAAGATTTCGCTTCGCCTCGCTCGACCGCTCCATGCAAAATGTAGAGTGCACCGATGTCGTCGCAGTCGTGATCGACATCACTGTCGAAAATGATACTGATGGGTGTTTCGTTTCCATACGCAGTGTGCAAAGACGCCAAGCACAATATGGCGATGATGGCAAACACAATCGAGCCGGGCTGTCTGCACATTACGGCTTCTTTCAGAAAAGTTGCAACTGTTCGTCGCATCTGGGTACCCAACGAGGTCGAGGTTCTTTGACGTATCGAAGACCAGTTGTCCATTTATTCGAAACGGAACCCACTGAAGGCAGCCCATTGTGTGTTCCCACCGTTGGGTTCCCAAATGTTAGTTAAGTACAGGTCGTGAACGCCAGCAACGTTATGGTTCAACTCCAGCACCGTGTCCGTCGGGGTGTCAGCGGACGGGACAACGAGCACGCCGAGCAGCGGGCCATCAGGGGCGTCCAAACGCACCTCGACCTTCTTTCCACCGGGAACACCGACCCAGGTAAAACATTGTGCCTTCAGCCGTGTGACTCCGGTCCCAAAGTCGAGACGTTCGTAACCAACACTGATTGGCCCATTCTCCGAGCGTAACAGCCTCAAGATTCCACCTTCCAGGTCAGTGGCACCTTTGCTGTATGAAAAGTTGATCGGGTCGATGGGCTTTGTGGCGAGTCGAGCCTGATTCAACTGAATTTTTCCCCCGTCACCTACGGGGTATAGAAATTCTTTTGGAATCCTCTCGCGGTCGATTGAAAACGATTCCCAGTTCAAGCTCACCTCCGGGTTCTCGGCGGTGGTGCTCAGGTCGAGACGAATCGCATAACGCTTGCCCGCTTGTAGCCGAATGGGTTCAGATGCCCAGGAATTGCGAATCTGGTTGTACCAACTACCAATGACAAGTTGACCATCGAGCCACAAACGTACTCGTCCCGACGCATAGACGCTGAAAGAGAAATCCTCCGTCAAAGGCGATTCGACTTCGCCGACCCAACGGGCTGAGAAGTTCGTCTTCTGGCCAAGTCCAGTTGGGCCATCGGTCCACACGTCGGCCTGCATCTGATACCAGTCGCCGCGACTGAACCAGACCTGTCGTTCAATGCGCTCCAGGGATGGCTTACCGGTCAGCTCGAGATTGCTGAAGTAGCTGCCCTTCAGGCCGGTACCCTCACGTTTAGCGACGATACCACGCGCAGGCAGGCGGACTTTGAGTTCCTGTCGCTCCCATCCGTCCCAACCGGTGATGCGATAAACCGGAATGCATTGCCAGCCGTTGGCGAACCAATAGACCTCGCCGTTGTATTCCACGACTTTGCCTGGAATCTCGTGATCGAAATTGAGGATGGAATCATCCTTGCCCGGCGCACTTCTCCACCAGTGGTAAAACACCTCGGATAAGCCGTCGGCGGCGCGGTGGTCCAGAAAATCCCCGGCGTAGAGACCGTCATCGGTCCAGGCCGTCGCGGGTCGCACGGAGCGGTCGCACACGACCACGGCGTCGCGGATATGACCGACCAAGCCCGTGCTTTCATGGAACTCACCCGGCGGACTGGGATTAACCGTGTTCTCCGGATTCTGGATCGCGTGACGTCCCACAACCCAGGACAGCTTCCCATCCGGTCCAAGCTTCGCCACGCGTACTTTTCCGATATTGGCCGACGGAAAGTTTGAGCCATGCCTGTCCCGGGCGGAGTTCATCGTGGCATAGATGTCGCCCTTGTTTTCCAGGACTCCTGTCGCCTCGTAGCCCGTCCTTCGGGGTGTGGGAATGCCGCCGATTGTTTCCCATGTCGTTGGGTATTCCGGCACGGAGCCGTGCCACTGTTTTGGAGTCAGCCGCTTGATATCGACGCACGAACCTGAGTCAGATTCGCCCTGCCCGAAGCCAAACAGACTGAAGCCTTCTCCACTGGGGGCCTGCACCTTGCCGGTGGAGGGCATTCGATCATTGAAGAAGGCGATCTCAACGCCCTGCACGGCGCCGTCTTGGTTGCGGTCGTGCCAGAGAAACCCTGCCGCGATTTCCGTAGCCGCTCCGGGACCAGCCAGTTGAATCGCGCGCTGCAAGGTGCTGCCTGCGTGCGCACCAGCCACAACGGGAATCAGTTGGCCGTTTTCATGGATGACAACATTCGGCGGCGAGGACTGGAACACCAGATACCGTTTCCCCCCGTGATAACGCACCGCCGGCGGGGTGTTGTTTCCGCCGATTTCCTCGGCGATCAATCCATCCGCCATGCCTGCGAGTTTGTAGGTTTCAAGAACCTTCCATGTGCCGGCTGCGTAGTCGATCGACGCCAGAACCGTGTAACCCGACTGCGGGTTGTACCAGACGCGCGTGGGGTCCTGCGGATCGATCGCTGGCACGGTGAAGAAGCCGGTCGGTCCGAACCACTCGTTGACGATTTTGCCCTCGCTGTCCAAATGCGCCACGCGACGCGGCGCGCCGAAAGGCTCGGAGACAAAAAATCCGCCCGAACCATCGGCCACCATGGAAGTGACGCCACGGAAGTCTGTGCCGTCGTAGATTCCGTCCTTCCGTCCCCCTTCGCGCCCATACGTGCGGATCAGTTTTCCATCGGATGAGAAACGTTTGATGCGCTCCGAAGGAGCCCCTTCCAGGACGAGCAGATCATTCGTCTTCGTGTCGACGGTCAGACGCAAAGGCTCGGTCAGCCCAGTCACGAGCGTGCGGCGGGTGCCGTCGGATTCGACCTCAAGTACCTGTGCCTCGGAAATCACCAGCACGTCGCCGCTGGGCGTGATGGCGACACCGCGCGGGGCGGTGACTTTGGCTTCGCTGGTGGTGTTGCCTTTCCCATCAATCCAACGAATCACATTCTGCAGCTTGTGACTGACCACGATCACATCGCCACGCCCGGCAAGATCGATGGTGTGTTCGTTGTAGATCTTCCCGCCGGTGCCGAAGAGTTGCGACTCGTCTCGTGTGACGTCCTTGTGTTTCAAATCCCATGTTTCGATGAGCGATCCCGTCGCGGGATCGGTGATCATGGCTTTGCCGTTGTGCTGCAAAAAGATCAGCCGGCCTCTGGCCACCGCCATTGCGACCGCGCCTTGAGCCGGCTGGAACTGATCGCGTTCCCAACTCCGCTGTTTTCCGTCGAGGGACTGCTTGAGGAGAATCGGAACAAACTCGGGCGTCTCTCCTGCGATATAGAGCGAGTCACCATCGATGGCCAGCGCCGAGACGCCGCCATGACTGCCCGCCCATTGCCTTCCGGAACGTTGATACGCCGGATCATTCAGCGGTATCCCGGGATTGATCCCCAGAGAAGTGATGTACTTGGCAGTGAAGCCCGGCGTGCTCAGCACTCGAACGGTATAGTCTCCCGGCGCAACGGCGTTGCCGTCCCGATCCAGCCCATCCCACTGGAGACTGTGCTTCCCCGCCGGCTGCTTCTGGCCATTCAGAAGCGGGCGGAGCATTCGTCCCTGAGCATCATACACTGCCGCCGATACCTGCCCGGCCGACTTCATCTCGTACTCGATTGCCGACGGCTGCTCCGCATGCAGCGACCCGCATCCGAAACCGCAGATCAACATCATCACAACGTGGCGGGCGAGTTCTCCATCCATCAACCGTAAACTCCTCATGGACTCCAAAATGGAATGCAGAGAGGATGTTACCATGATCCTGACCTCAACGCTCGACCGCGCCTTAGGAACAGTCCCGAAACAAGTTCCGGTTATCTCAACCCGAAGCGCCAGCGAGGCATCGAGTTGTGTTGCAGAATCCCTCACTCACGTTTCGGGTTGGGATTTCAATGAATGAAAGCACCCAGAAGTTAATCCGGGACTGTTCATTGGTGGAGGAACACCGTTTCCAGCTTGCTCAACAGGTTTGCTCCTGCGCCAACTTAGACAATTGTGGTTCTGACCTCTTTTTGGCGTTCCTTCGCTAATCCAGGTTAGGCAGTCGAAACTGTTCCAGACATTCTGGCCGCAGCGTCCAAGGTAACCTCACGACTTCAATAAGGAGAAGATCCCCGACGCCCACGGAACGTCGACGTCGGGTTCATCACAAAAACTAGAATTCTCCGATCACTTCGCCTCCGGATCGCGTGCCAAGACTGTTGTAGACCGTCTTGTCGATGTTCTCGGAGACGGCTCGCACACTGCCGTCGCACATCGCGAACTGACCAATGCCGACGTGGGGAGCAGACACTCCTTTGTCATCGCTGTCAATTTCATTCGGGCGAAACTGAGTCTCGAACAGAACCATATGGCCATGATCATCCGGCAGGTCTGTCACTTCCCTCGCAGAGCAGCACCATGCTGTTTCGAACGACGAATGACCGTGCGAAACTCCGGAACTGGTCCGGATCGGACCATTTGTCCGTTCGCCGAGTGCCAGAGTATTCGTTAGACCGTCAGTGATGTCCCGGAACTTCGTCCGACTGTTGCGATAAAACACGCCCTCGCTAGCGACCGGAGTGTCGTCAAGATTGACGGTGGCTGTTGATGGTCCCCAATTGGCCGCATAGCTTCCGGCAGCATACCGCTCTTGTGGCGTCGAAGAAGCATCACGAACGACGTATCGCGATTGTGAGTACGGGTCCGAAGGGCACAGAAATACATTGAGATGCGTTTCTCTTGGTTTCAGTTGCGACGCATCGAAGGCAGGAATGTTGAAATTGAACTGAACATACAGGTTTGATTGTTCCAACTGAGGCAGGCTCATCAGTCCCCAGCCAAATCCCATCTGGTTGGCTCCAGAACCCGTCGGATCAAATTTGTGCAGATACCCCGGCGGAAACAAGCCATGCGTGGCTTCATAGTTATGAATCGCAAGGACGAGTTGCTTGAGATTGTTCTTGCAGGCGGATCGCCTTGCAGCCTCGCGAGCCTGCTGCACGGCAGGCAACAATAGTGCGATCAGAATGGCGATGATCGCGATGACCACCAACAATTCGATCAATGTAAATCCACGACGGAATCGTGGCGAAAAAAAGTCCGGTGACAACGTAGAGTCCCCCCGATTTGGGCCGTCAACGCGCATGTGCGTGCTTTGATCGCAGGCGTCGATGAGTTCGGCCGCAGAACGCAGAATGAAGAGAAGCGAACACGCATGAACGAGCGAAGTTCGCAGGCACCGACTCAATGTGCCTCAGGCGGGGGAAGCAAAGGAGCCGAGGGATCAATCCCTCGTTTGAAGTCCGAAGGGATCGCTGTTCGGCAGAAGGAAGTCTCATGTCCTTCGATTTGCACGTAAGAACATCCGATCGCCGTCCAACGCAGTGTGATATCCATCAACTGAGCGAAGCTGAACGGCGATGGTAATTCGATGACGTCTCCAATGCTAGAGCTTTTCTCTTGGTCGTCCTGATCAAGTTGAACCAACGGCGCTGGCTGATCATTGAGGAAATCCGGCAACGTCAGTTCAAAACCGAAGAAACTGACATGGATGTGAGACGACAACTCGTCCGCTACGGAGTCATCTCGTTCTGATGGCTCGGATTCACGTTGGCGATCGTCGTGCTCATGCGAATGTGTGTGGGCATGAGCGTGCGAATGAGAATGTCCGTGGCCATGAGTGTGACTGTGCCCGTGACCGCCCGCAGCATGTGTGTGCGCGACTCCGCCGCCGTCGTGTCGATGTCGAATGCCAGGAATCACAAGAAAGCTACCGGCACAGGCTGCGACCAACAGAGCAAAACAAATCAGATTTCGGCGGCGTAAGCTGCGGAACATCCAGTCAAGAATACAGCGTGCCTTTCGATTTTCCTACCTAGTCAAACCTTCGGTCAAAGTTCGCCGGCTTTGACCCCAGCCTTTCACTGCTCCGGTCACATCGACCCACGCAGCGAACGATGTGTCCACAATCCTGTTGGTGTAATCCAATTGATAGCAGGCAAGGTGCGCTTTCTGGAGTATCCCGCAAGTGCCAGAACCCAGTTGAGTCAACGATTCTGGAGGAAGATATTCCAGTGTCGTTGCTGACTCAGGACAAACCGTCCCGAGTCACAAACTGCCGATCGGAAACTCACTGAACTGATCGCGAATTCGCATCGAAGCCCATTCCCTAACCAGCCGAATGAGCCAATCCACTGACTGCGATTCCCGATGGCTGAAGAGCACGATTGTCACCGGGCCGCTAACTGCCGTTCAGACAGGATCAAGTCCGGTTCTTTCACAGCCTGTTCGTTGAACGTCTCCAGCATGTCGTTCGGAGATGCATCAGGCGAGCGATAGCGTTCTAAATATCCGGACGGTCATTAAGGCTATGCACCGACGGTGCCATTGCACCATGCCGCGCGATGAACTGACAGCCCGGTTTGTTGAGCATCCGGCAGACCAGCGCAGGCTTCGCAATGTCGATGTTTTCCAGTGTTTTCATATATGCACCTGGTTATTCTGGTCCTCATAACTATGCTGGGTTCGATACTGACATGGGGATAGGTAAGCCCCAACGGGGCGACATGATTTCCTGGTACGCGATTTCGTGTCGCCCCGCTGGGGCTCAAACGCCATCGACATCCAGATTTCCATGGGCTCACGCCTTAGGTTTAGGCACATCTATTGCGGTATGTTCATATCGAGCGTTGGACGCTTGAGTTGATTGCAATTTTTACCACGACGGATTCCTGAAAGATTGATTCTGGAGGGAATTTTTACAACAGGGAGGTTGGGTGTCGAGC
>JAPLOA010000066.1:0-24547 GCA_026400835.1 Planctomycetales bacterium
AATCCCTCAACAGTGTGTATACTCATCCGTGGCCTCGCTGTGTTTCCGTAAGTTGTTCGTTGACATCAACTTCTACGCAGCGATGGCCCTTTCATTTGAACCAGTTATGAATAATCCGGGTTTAACGGCAAGCCGGAGGCGTCGGTGACTACGCGTTGGTCGCCTCCGATTGGTTTTAAACGATCTGGTCGATGGCCCCGGATTTTTCAGGACTGATGGGTCACAAGTTTATTCTGCGTTCAACGGTTCTCCCACTCCTCTGAGGTGGTTCTGTTCATGATTTTTCTGCTCGATAATTACGATTCCTTCACGTTCAATCTGGTTCAGCGGATCGGCGAAATCGATCCGGCGGCTGATATTCGAGTTGAACGAAATGACCAGATCACCGTGGAGCAGATTGAGGATCTGAAGCCGGAGCGGATCATCATTTCGCCAGGCCCATGTACTCCTGCGGAAGCGGGCCTTTCTCGAGATCTCATTGCCCATTTTGGCCCAAAGCTGCCCGTGCTGGGAGTTTGCCTCGGCCATCAATGTCTGGCGGAAGTGTTTGGTGCCAAAGTTGTGCGAGCCAATCGGCTGATGCACGGTAAGACCTCGCTGATTTCTCATACCGGTCAGGGAGTATTTGCCGGGCTTCCGGATCCATTCCAGGCCACTCGGTATCACAGTCTGATTGTGCCTCGTGAAACCGTTCCGGATTGTCTGCAGATTACGGCATGGGTTGAAGATCCCGGCCAGTCATTTGAAGTGATGGGTCTGCAGCACCGTGAGTATCCAGTGCATGGTGTCCAGTTTCATCCCGAGAGCTTTCTTACGGAGAAGGGTTACGACCTGCTCCGCAATTTCCTTGCCATCTGATGCAGGAGTTCTCGCTTCCGTGACTCCGCTGCCCGAAAACCCGGCTGAACTCGCGCGGCTGGGGCGGCTGGAGTTGATCGCTCAGCAACTGGTCGAAGGGCTGATGATGGGCCGTCATCGAAGTCCTTTCAAAGGTTCCAGCGTCGAGTTCGTTGAGCATCGGGACTACAGTCCCGGCGATGAAATCCGCCACATCGACTGGCGCGCTTACGGCAAGACCGGCCGCTACTACGTCAAAGAATTTGAAGACGAGACCAACCTCCGCGCTCATCTGTTGATTGATGCCAGTGGAAGCATGGCCTATGCGGGGAGAACCGTTTCCAAGTTTCAATATGCACAAATGCTGGCTGCATCACTGGCGTGGCTGCTGCTTGGGCAGCGTGATTCCGTCGGACTGTTTACATTTGATTCTGCGATACGTGCTCAGTTGAAACCATCGAGCAATCGAGATGGTTTTCGCAGGATTCAGGAAGTTCTCGAAGAGACCACTCCGGGGGCTGACACGGGGCTTGCTGCTATGCTGGAGTCTGCTCTGCCCCGGATTGCTCGGCGCAGCCTGTTGATTCTGATCAGTGACTGCTTCGATGACATCGACACGCTGACGAAGGCTTTGCAACGTTGTCGGCACGCGAAGCATGAGGTCATTATTTTTCGCGTCGTTGCTCCGGAAGAAGAAACATTCCCGTTTGAGCGACCGACCGAGTTTCATAATCTGGAAGCCGATCGCGGACGATTGCTCGTAGATCCGCTTCGTCTGCGAAATGAGTACCTGCGGCAGTACAACGAGTTTACTCGCACGCTGCAGAAGGAATGCGGCAGCATTGGGATCGATTGTCGAAGAGTGCTGACCAGTGACCCACTTCAGCAGACTTTGGGTTCGTGGCTGGCCGAGCGACAGGCAGCACAACGCGTCAGATTTTCATGACGGCGATGGAACGAATCAGCGGCCGAAACTCCATCTGATCAAGAATATCGCGCTGGACATCGATCCCCGGGGCCACTTCGATCAACTCGACGCCGTCAGGTTGCAGTCGGAAGACCGCTCGTTCAGTGACGAACAAAACATCGCGCCTGGCTTCTCGAGCCACCTGACCGGCAAATGAAACCTGTTCCACTTGCTTCACAAATTTAGCAACACGGCCTTCGCGAGCGATGCGAACCAAGCCGTTCTCGACCACTACTTCCAGTCCGTCGGTTGTCAGAGTGCCGCAGAAGACAAGTCGACGCGCGTTCTGAGAAATATTCACGAAGCCTCCGACACCAGCAAATCGAGTCCCGAACCGCGAGACATTCACATTCCCGTGTTGGTCAACCTGAGCTGCGCCGAGTGCGGCGAAATCCAGACCGCCGCCATCGTAGAAATCAAACTGCGCTGGCTGATCGATGATGGCTTCCGGATGAACCGATGCGCCGAAACTTAGTCCACCGGCCGGCATTCCTCCGATCGGCCCGCTCTCCAGAGTCAGGGTGACGTCGTGCAAAAGCTGGCGCTCTGCGGCGATGCGAGCGACTCCTTCGGGAAGGCCAATCCCAAGATTTGCGATTGCTCCGGGTAGAAGCTCATCGCATGCCCGTGCAGCGATGATTCGTCTGGCATCCGGAGGCATTGCTGGCAACGAGGGCTGGACCGTGGGGGCGTTGATTGAAGCCGGCTGGCAGTAGCTTGAGTTATAAGGTTCTCCAAAAGTCTGCCAATGATCTGACTCGGCGGCGACCACAATCTTCGAAACAAGTTTGCCGGGAACTCGCACGTGTTGAGGTAAAGCCGGTGTGTCAAGAATTCGCCGAACCTGAGCGATCACGATGCCTTTATGATTATGAGCGGCCTGAGCGATCGGCAGCACATCGCCAATCACGGCTTCATCATCCATAATCAGGTTGCCGAACGGGTCAGCGGCCGTAGCGCGGATCAACCCCACATGAATGGGAAAAGCGTGATAGAGCAGCCAGGTTTGACCACGCAGCTGAATGCGTTCAATTAGTTCTTCTGTTGTGCGTTCGTTCAGACGTCCGCCCGAGTGAATCGGATCGATAAAGGTTCCCAGCCCCACGTGGGTCACGCAGCCGGGACGTCCGGCGGCAATATCACGGAACAGCTGGCAGATAACTCCCTGAGGAAAATTGTAAGCTTCGATTTCTCCAGCCAGAGCCATCGTGCCGAGTCTCGGGATCAATCCCCAATGACCTCCGATGACGCGTTTGATCAGACGTGGATGAGCCAGGTGATTGAGACCTCGCTGCTTCCCATCGCCCTGCCCGGCTGCATAAACAAGCGTGAGATCGGCCGGGCTTCCTTCGGCAAGAAAACGTCGTTCGAGTGCTGCCGTGAGAGCTTCCGGATGACCAGCTCCGACAAACCCTCCTGAAGCCACTGTGACGCCGTTCTGAATCAGCTGAACCGCCTCGTCGGCTGAACACAGCTTACTCGCCAGAGACGTCGTCATGCCCACCATCCGCCATTCACATGCAAGGTCTGGCCCGTGATGTATGACGACAGCGGACTGCAGAGGAAAAGAATCGTGGTGGCGATCTCATCAGGTTCGCCGAATCGACGCAACGGGATCTGAGCCAGCATTTGCTGTCGAGCCTGATCGGGAATGGACTTGCCCATTTCCGTCAGTACGACGCCTGGCGCAACGGCGTTGACGTTGATTTGTCGACTGGCCAGTTCTTTGCTGAGCACCTTTGTGAGCGCAATCACGCCGGCTTTTGCAGAGGCATAATTGGCCTGGCCAAAGAAGCCGATCACGCCCGAGATAGACGCCATGTTAACGATGCGACCGCCATCGTTCATAAACTGAACGGCTGTCTGGCTCACTTTGAAGACAGCCGAAAGATTGGTTTCGATAACATCGTCCCAGTCCGCATCGGACAGGTTCTTCATGGTGCGGTCACGCAGGATCGCGGCGTTGTTCACAAGGACATCGACACGACCGAAGTGAGCTTCGATCTTTGTAAACATCCGTTGAAGATCATCGCGGGATCGAACATCAGCATCGATCGCGAGGCACCGTTCACCGAGTTCTGCTGCGGTTGCTTCCGCGACACGTTTGCCCGTGCCGGAAGAGTCGTTCAGATAATTGATCACAACGGCGGCGCCAGCCCTGTAAAGCATGGTGGCTGTGGCTTTCCCCAGTCCTTGCCCGCCTCCGGTAACGACCGCGACTTTGCCATTGAGATCAATCGAAATCATAAGGACCTGCTGCGCTTCGTGATCAATCAATTCGAGGGTTCATGTCATCAATCAGAAACGCTGATGCCTGACCCGGAGAGCACAGGCCCGCGTTTGATGGCTGATAAGGTTAACCTCAAATCATCGCCGTCACAAAGGACTAGTCCATGAAGATCCGCTTGTAGCCGCGGAACATGCAGTCCAGAAGATCGCGACCTTCCTGCGTTGCTCGGTAGCGAATAAAGCCTTCACCAGTTTCGGCGTCAGCCTGAACGATCCGGATGTTGTCTTCTTCGCTGTACATCCAGGCTTCTTCCTGAAGAATATGGAAGTACTTGTGCAGAGCTTCTTCTGCCGTTGGCAGGAAGACTTCACCGTCCAGAAACAGCTGATAGCCATACTCTTCCAGCTTCGGCCAGGGAAGCTTGGAGCCCGTTCCGCGGTAATAAGGCTCCAGAACGGAATTGTCGTCCGGCTTCACGTTCGGATTGTGAAGCATGTCGATCGCATTCCACGGACAGATCGTGAGTTGGTAAAACTCACTGCTGTCGTTTGGCGATCGGTAACACATCTGGCAACCAATGCAGCGGCTGGTGTCGATCTGATGATAACTTTCAGATGGAACCGGGCTGACAACTTCGTAGATACAGTCAACAGGACACACCGTCGCGCAGGAATTGCACGACGTGCAGTTGTCCTTGTTGATGACGTTGATGTAACGAGTTTCCTTCTTCCGGTCAGACTGTCGAGTCCGGAAGTAGTCAGTCATTGAGATCGTCATCGTTGATACTGCCTAAATGTTCACTTATTTCCGGTTTGAATGCGGCGGAAGCTGCCCGAAAATCCTACCGCGTAGCGTCGCTTCTGGCAGGCATGATCGGCGATTTTCGAATGGCTCCGTCAGGATTTCCCGGGGCTGGGAAGCGGTCTGAGCCAACTGACCTGGCGGTGGAATTGCCTCGTGGTGCGGATTTTCGTTGGTCTTTGGGTTCGAATTCAGGCTGGAATGCTGGCTAAAGCCAGCGCTGCGAACGAAACGGTCACTCCGATCGACAACAGTCCGGCTTTCCCCGGTGCCTTGCAGTTTCGCCAGAAAATGGCTGGATAGCAATGTTTCATCGAGCAATCGTGTTTATGCTTGTTTCGCATGGCCTGCGGGCTGTTGAATTAAGGGGTATTCACAACCCGAAATGTCGTTGAGGAAAGGAATTGCCTTCGTTCATGTGCAGACTTCCCTCGCTGACGCCGCTGGTTACGATTGATCAACAGCCAGCCATGATTCATGGAAATTCCCAATCCTCCTTCGTTCAGGAGTCCCACCAATGTCATCAACCCTGTTCAATTTCTTCTGCCGAAGGCGTGTCTTCGCTGCAGCCCTGTGTGCTGCCGTTGTGGGATCATCACCAATGCAAGCGGAGGACGTGAAAGCTGAAAAGCCCGCTGCAGAAAAGAGGGAAGAGAAGCCAAAGTCATCGGATTCGAAGAAGACCGACAAGGACGGCTGGAAGCAACTCTTCAACGGCAAAGATCTGGAAGGTTGGAAGATCACCAACTTCGGCGGTGAAGGTGAAGTGTTCGTCGAAAACGGCGAAGTTGTGATTAGTCAGGGGGCCGACCTATCGGGCATTCATACCGAGCAGGAAATTCCAAAAGTCGACTACGAAATCCAGTTCGAAGCTCAGCGCGCCGCCGGCAGCGACTTCTTCGCGGGGCTGACGTTTCCTGTCAAGGACAGTCACTGCTCTCTGATTCTGGGCGGCTGGGGCGGAGGCGTTTGCGGGATTTCCAGCCTCAACGGGATGGACGCTTCAGAGAATCAAACGACCAGCTATCAGACATTCGAAAAAGGCCAGTGGTATAAAGTCCGCATCGTCGTGCGAGACAAACATCTGCATGCCTGGTTGGATGACGCCAAAATTGTTGATGTCGATACGACGGACATGAAGATTGGAACTCGGTTTGAAGTGGATCGATCCAAACCGTTCGGCTTCTCAACATACTCCACAACCGGACGTCTGAAGAACGTGCGAGTCCGTTCGCTGCCACCGGAAGAGAAGGAAGAGTAGTCGCTTCGATCAAAATGACGGGCTCATAGCCGCGATCAACGAAGCACTGGTGCAAAAGCCGTTGGACCACCGGGGTGAACCCGGTGGCGAATGGTGCGATGTTCCTTCAACTCAATTCGCGGCAACTTCCGTCTTGAGCTTTTTCCCTGGCAGCCGAGTAATCAAAGCACCGCCGCTGAGGATCAGGCAGGCGCCGAGGAAGTAGGGCATTGAGGTTGACAGGCCCAGTAATTGAATGCCCAGGAAGGGCCCGAGGATTCGAGCGAGCGATGACAGGCTTTGGCCGGTCCCCAGAACGGACCCCTGCTCATCGCTGGAAGCCGCCTGAGAAAGCAATGACTGCAGCGATGGTGTCACCGCTGAGAATCCAATCACCACGATCGGCAGAATGAACCAGAGTGACGGTGGCGGAAGAATTCTCAGCCCCGTCAGTCCGATCAGCACAAAGCCCGTTGTCATCAGCGTGACGCCGATCAAGGCCATGCGGCGTTCGCCGAGGCGAGGTAGCATGCGGCGAACCAGCATGCCTTGTCCGATGGTGAGCACCAATCCGACATAGGCATACAGCAGAAAATTCCAGCGACTGCCGTAACCAAATTCCCTTGTCAGCAGCGATAGAGTACTTTCGAACTGCGCGAAGCCGAATGTGGTAATGAAGACGGCAAAGAGAATGGTCGACATGCCGGGCGTTGTCAGATGACGCAGGACTTCACTCGGCCGAAACGCTCGATGAGTTGATCGCTGAGCCTGTTCGGATGGCCGTCGTGATTCCTGAAGTTTCATCGCTGCAAGCAGTAGTGCGATTGCGGACAGAGTACAGGCGACGTAACCGGGCAGACCAGAAGGAGGCGTCAGCAACTGTCGCTTCAATTCATTGCGAGCCAGCGGAGCGGGCAGAAGCAAATTGATAGCTTCTTTATTGGCTCCCTCGATTGGCTTTGTCGCTTTCGATGATGACTTCGCATTATTCAGTAACCCAATGAATTCTTCTGAACTCAGCGTAGTCGAGTCATCATCCTTCCACGACTTCACCATCGCCAGTTGCGAATCACTGAGCGCCACAGCAGCGTCTTCGGACACGCAGGCCGCGCCGATCAGAGGTCCGAAGGTAAAGCCGATACCGAAAGCAGCTCCGATCAGAGCCATGCCCTTGCCACGGTTTTCGGCACCCGTGCAGTCAGCGATGACAGCCTGAGCTGTTGAGATCGTGGCTCCGGCAATCCCGGCACCGATGCGTGTGATAAACAGCCAGGGCAAAGCACCAAGTCCGAGCCATGCGAAATCACGGCCCTGTGACGAAACAAAACCGAAAAGTCCGTACGAGAACGCAGAACCACAAAGTCCCAGCATCAGAATCGGGCGACGTCCGACTCTATCTGACAAGCCGCCCCACATCGGAGCGAACAGAAACTGCATGGCGGAAAATGAGGCCATCAGCAGTCCGAGTTGCATCTTGCTGGCATTGAACCACGCGGCGTATCTTGGCAGCAGCGGAAGAACAATGCCAAAGCCCAGCAGATCGATAAAGACCGTCAGGAAGACGATCATCAGCGTGGATTTATTGACGGACGATACCGCAGGTTTTGCGGCGGGATCAGCGTTAGACACAATCAGATCTTTCAGAACATCACGAGTTCAAAATGCGCCGGCGAGAGTCAAGGTGTTAACCCTCTGAGCACAGCGCGCTGACTCGGATGGCTGACGCCCAGCCGCTCGCCGGGAGGACTCTACCGTTTCATAAACCACACACACGCCCAGGCCAGCAGCGGGAACAGCACAAAGATCAGCCCGAGAGCGATAAAGTTGGAACGAGGATTGTCAGGCCAGCGCGCCATGGTCTGGGTTCCCGGCGGGACCTTTTAAAAAGATCCCGCCGTTGTGTCAGTGTTGAATAGTCAGGGCCTGAGAAAGTACTCAGGCACCAATGGCCAACGTCTCCGAATCTCAGGATGGAATCTGTTCGTCGGTTTCAGGAACCGCATCGCTCGACGCATCGAACCACTCTTCCTTGAACACGATTCGCTTCTTGTGCTTCATTGCCAGGTTTGCTGTCAAAGCCATGATCGCGTCAGCCATCGCGACTCGACCGTTACAACGCAGTTCCTGCCAGCCCTTGCCATTGCGGATGCAGTAGCAGAAGTGTTCCATTTCTTCACGATAGCCACGGCTGACTTTATCGCCCATCGTGCCCTTCGCCATCGCACCGGCTGCTGAAGGAGCCGCCGTGTTGTAGCTATCGAGTGCCGGGCCGCCGCCTTTGGAATTGTCGATCACCCAGAGGCGTTGTTCCAGACCGCCACCGCTGGAAGGACTTTCTTCCTTGTACAGCAGGGCTTCCATTTCAGTCTTCATGATCAGAGTGCCACGGCTGCCGAAGACAGTTTCGCCGTAAGGCTCCTGACGATTCGTGTTGATCGATGAATAAGTCACGATGGCGATGTCGTTCTTATCTTCTTCGTAATGCTTGCCAGGGAACTCGAGCGTCACATAGATGTGGTCGTCGATGTCGCGATCGTCAACCCAGTTTTCTTCCGGACCGACGCCCTTGACACCGTAGAAGTTCTTGCCACCGTAACCCTGGACGGCCAGCGGATGCTTCTTGCCCAGGAAGATGCTGGACGCGTCCATTTGATGGCTGCCAAGTTCTGCCATCAGGCCGCCGCCGGTGGAATTATACAAACGCCAGTCGATCAGTTGTCTGGCACTTTCGTAACCAAGCTCCTTGAGGCGACCGGATTTTTCCATCTCCAGCAGTGTCTCTTTGTCTTTCTTCGCATCGGCATCACGGTCCCATTTTCGCCAGCTATCACGACCAGGGAAGCTGTTATTGCGATGCCATTGAGCACGGATGAACTTGATGTCGCCCAGCAGACCTTTTTTGATCAGATCATTGGCGTTGTCATACAGCACGCTGTAGTGACGCTGATGCCCGACGGCCAGCAGCAGGCCCTTTTCTTCGGCCTTGCGAATCATCTGCTTGCACTGAGTAATGTTGTGAGCCATCAGCTTTTCTGTCAGCACATGCAGACCTGCGTCAAGGCAGGCGATCGAGATCGGAGCATGCTGGCTGAGTGGCACGGCAATGACGACCATCTCAAACTCGACTTCGCCCTTTTTGCGGGCTTCGAGCAATTCCAGGTGATCTTTGTAGACTTTGATCTCTGAGGCTTTGGCCTGGCCCAGTTTCTTATTCAGCCCGATGCGTGCTTCAGGGTGGCTGCCCTTGAATGTCCGTTCGATGTTGGCAGGTCGTGGATCCGCGACCGCCACGATCTCCATGTACTCAGGAGGATGTTCCGTAATCAACACGTTGGCTTCGTCGCCACAGCCGATGAATGCAGCCTTGACTGGCGCGCCGTTCAACTTCTGATAGTCAAAGTACAAAGCGCCGAGGCCGATGCTGCCGGCGGCGGCTGTCTTCAGGACATCTCGTCGCGTAAACCCGACAGCTTCGTTGAAGTTGTCCTTCCCGATCTGTGTCTGTTCCGGTGTGAGTTCCATAATTGATCTCCAATATTTTACTATTATGTCTTTGATGTTTTTGAATTCGATTGTCTGTGCTGGAAAAGGGGTCAGGAACCAATAGTGCGGAGCACCCTTCGGGCCATTTGGCTATTGGTTCCTGACTCCTTTTCCAGCCTTTCGGTTGATCGTTCTACTTCGCCGCAGGTTTGCTTTTTCCGGAAAAGAATCGGCCCAGCAGGTTGTCCATTCCAAACCATTGCCCGCTGGGAACGCAGACCAGAGCCAGCAGAGCCAGAACTTCGATCAGGTTCTTGTTGACGATGAAGCTATGTTCCGGACCCGGCGCGTCGGGGACTCCCGGCAGCGGCGGCATGGCCATATAAAAACCGAAGACCATGAAAGCGGCAGAGAATGCAGCGAAGCGGGTGAAAAGTCCAATAATCAGCAGGAGGCCCAGGCCCGTCAGTCCGGCGATCGTCAGCGTGTCAACAATCCTGATCGGAGTCCACGAAGCCGGCAGTGGTCCTCGTTTTAACTGATCCACCGACAGGATATCCAGTGCGTTTTCCTTCAGTTCCACATCCATCGCCATAATCGGTCCGGCCAGCTCTCGCCCTTTTGCTCGCGCATCCGACCAGACGCGATTCAAATGATCCATTTCGAAGGCGATGTGGGCCGCAGACAACTTGTCTTCGTAACGCTTGACCATCTCCGAATAGAGTTTGAGTTGGCTGATGCGACCATCGATGTTTCCGGAGTTATCCGGGTTCCCCATCAAGTGGGCTCGCGTGCGTTCCTTGTAAGACAGCTTGCTGGCGCGAGTGAAGACATCGTTCAGAGCTTTGCGGTAGTTGTCGTACTCAGGACCTTCTTTATCGGCGACTTGTTCTTCCAAAGTCGCTTTCTCTGTTGCCAACAGATGCTTCTTGCCGTCGACTCGCAGTTGTTTGGCTTTCGCATCGAAGCTGATTGTGCCGTCCAGTTTCGCGGCTTTGAAATCGACGCCGGCAGGCAGGGCTTCCAAAGGAGAAGCAAAGGCGGACGGTCCGTCGATCATCGCATTCAGTCGCCCGACCTGCTTGTCATCCAGACCGTAATGAGCGGCAAAGCGAGATTTCCACTGATCCCAGCGCTTAGCAACCAGCTCTTCATCCAGCCAGGATTTATCATCCGGGTCGCCGGTCATCGCGCGAAAGACATTGCGCATGGGACCTTGTGCGCTCTTCAGATAGCCATCCGAGGACCAGGGATAGGAAGTGCTGAGGGTGTCAATCTTCCAAAGTCCCTCGTACAGCAGCTGCCAGCCCAGTCCGAGTCGCAGCACGACCAGCAGGACCACAGCGGCGAATGAATATCGACGAATATCAGTCACAGGAAACGAGCTCCGGGAGAGTGGGTTCGGCGGGAGTTTTTCAGATGAATTGCCGCAGGATTGACCTGCATAAATTTTTTTGAGGCAGCCGACTAAAACGATTCGCAGTGAACAATTTTATCGCGGTTTATCAGGGCTGTCCTGCTTTGGAACGAAAGAACTGTCCGGAAGCAGGACCTGATCCTCATCCCAGACGATTTGCTCGTCCGGAATTCCGATCACCGTTGGGCAAACTTTCCGGCCCCTGTCCGGAAAAGGAATCAGGATAGCACCAACTTCCGGCCAATTCTTACAACACAGGCAGGCTTTTTCGACGCCCATGACGAAAAACGCGGTCGAGAGAGCGTCTGCGACGGCTGCGGAGGGGGCAAGAACGGTCACGGACAGCATTCCGTCCACGGGCCAGCCAGTCCGAGGATCGAGAATGTGACCGTAACGACGGCCTTCGTGTCTGTAAAACTGGATATTTGAACCGCTGGTGGCCATGGCCCTGTCACAAAGCAGCAGTGTTCCGAGTCGCTGTTCAGTGAACAGTGGATTCCCGATTCCAATCGGCCACCCGGGATGCCCGTTATGAGCCCCGAATGATTTGAGGCTGCTGTGACCTCCGTGAAGCAGGAAAGACTGGGGCGCATGCTCAGTCTGCTGCAATTGAAGGGCGGCATCGTCGAGCGCGTAGCCTTTTCCGATTGCGCCAGGATCCAGCAGAAGCCCGGGTGTGCGAAAGGCGACGCTGTTCTCCCTGGGATTCAGTATCAGATTTTGCATTCCGGAGATCGCAAGAGCGGTCTCGATCTCTGTTTGTGCGGGAATTCTTTGTTCCTGACGACAGGCTCGCCAAAGTCGGGTCAACGCACCTGTGGCCATGTCAAACGCGCCGTCCGTGGTCAGATGGATTTTCTGAGCGGTTTGAATCAGCTCAAACATGTCGCCCCTGAGGGTTTGGGGGCCGTCAGCCGCATGCCGGTTTAGCCGCGAGAATTCGCTGTTTTCGCGATAAATGCTCATCCAGGCTTCACTGGCGTGGATGGCTTCAAGTGCTTTTCCGGCGGCTTCGATTTGTTCTGTGGGGCCCGGATTCATGATGACCGAAAAATCACAGGCCATCGCGCGGGTTGTCAGGCGAACCGTGATTCCGGCCGACGCCTGAACCCGTGTCGTAGCCGCGATTTCTTCGGAAATCCGAGCGGGTTTCAGCGCAGAGAGCACCTGACGACGGGTTGTGGTAGGACGTGGCTCAGACATTCTGACAGCATCCGCAGAACCGCGGTGACTTTCAAGGAAGATTAATCCGGGCTGAAAAGCTTGGCCGATCATGCAGATTTTCCAATACAAAACTGGAAAAGTCCGTAGTGTACCAACGAGTTCAGGAGAAATGGCTTTTCGAAGACGGCTCGTGCTGCACAGAATTATCCTCGTTTCGGGCTATACTGCTGTTGGAGGAGTCACGGGAAAACTTTCTGTCAGCGTTCATTTGCTGCGGTGTCAGAAACTCTTAAAAAAGCCATTGATCCGGATTCGTACCGTTTTTCGATTCAGTCATTCTTAGACAAAGACCAATGTCCAAACAACCTGCTTCAAAAACGAATCTTAAGCCTCGTGTCTCTGGCGGAGTTCCCTGGTGGATTTTGGGGATCATGGCTGTTTTGGGAGCCGGCATTATCTTTGCCCTGGTTCAGCGATCCATTCCCGAGGATCCCGAAAAGTTGTTTGAACAGGCCATGGTCGCTATGGACAAGCAGGATGCGAACTCGATCAGGTCGATCGCAGAGAAGTTAGCTGCCTATCCTGAATTCGCGAATAAAAAGAAACTCCTGGATGGCATCCTGCAACTGGGAAGCTCACGGCCACTCAAGGCGATCGTCTTGCTGAAAGAGGCGTCCGAGGTACCGGAGCTTCGCGAAAAATCGTTTATGCTGTTGGGGACAGCCTACGCGCAGTCCGAGAACCTGCAGAAATCTGTGGAGACGTTCGAGACCGTTCTCAAGGAGAACAACGATTCAAATGATGCTCGATTCAGGCTCGCCTCCATCTACAAGGAAATGCTTGCCCTCGATCTGTCCCTTTCCCATCTGGCGACTTTGATCAAGGCTGAATACAAACTCCCGGAAAGCTGCAGGATGCGGGGAGACATTCTTTTTGATCGACGACAGTTTTCTGACGCTGCCAACGATTATGAGGCTGCGATTGATGCGGACAAAAACAACCCGATCAATTCAGTGATTGCCGACCGTTTGGTCCAGAGTCTGCTGAAGATTGGCGATCTGAAGAGAGCAGAAGAGTATTTGGTTCTCCTTGATCAGTCTCCGGCAAAAGGCTTTTTTGAGGCAGAGCAAATCCTTCAGTCTGGTGATCTGGCCAAAATGGCTGTCGTGGTGGAATCGCTTCGAAAAAGCGTATCGTTCGACCCCAGAAGCCATGTTCTGTATGGACGGCTGAAGTTAAAGGAGGGCACTGCGGAAAAGGCGGCTGAGGGGATCGCGGGCTTAAGGGCCAGTCTTGAGTTTTTGACAAGAAACGCCGAGCTCTTTCAGGTTTTGGCGGATCTTGCAAAGCTCGCGGGTGATGAAAACTTGTCGATGGCTGCTCAACAGAACTTCGATCAGTTGCAGGCGTTGGACAAAGAATTTCTCAATCAGTTGATGGCGGTGTCGAAAACACAGGACGGCTATGAAGAGAGATTGAAGTTGGCTCAGTTGTCGCGTGAAATTGGTCAGTTAGAGTTTTCGACCCAGGTTTATCAGTCTTTAACAAATGCCTACCCGGATAAAAGCCAGGAAATCGCGGCACTGAGAGAACAGTTGTATAAGGTGCTTCCTCCCCTGGTTGCCTTACCGTTGCCCGCAGAGCAGGAGAAAGCCGCTCCGGCCGAAGCCGCGACTGAGGCGAAAGAAGCGACCACTCCACCTCCATCGACCACTCCAGAGCCAGCCTCCACGCCGGAAGCCGCGAGCAAGGGGGCAGATCAGCCTGCAGCCGAGTCAACTCCTTCTTCAGAATCGGTCCCGGCCACTGACGCAAAGTAAGCCACTGACGCTAAGTCATTGTTTGACCGGTTGCCGCGACCCTGAACCGGCGGTTCGCATCCTGCAATGCGTTTGAGAACGATCACGGAAAGAGGAGTTCAGCAGATGGCCAGCGATGTTCAGGAGTCATCTGCAGCGAATTCGACAAAGCCGCGTGACATGAGCACGCGGATCTTTTTGGGATTCCTGGGATTCATTGCCGCGATGTATGCGGTTGTCCTTGTTTACCATACGACGAATCCTCCCGAAGCTGTAGCAGAGAACAGCGGACTACTTGAGCAGTGTCGTCAGATCTGTATGCAGTATGGCCTTGTTTCCACGGGCCATATTCGGAATGACGCAGAAGCCTACCTTCAAGCTGCACAGAAGCGACGATTGACCGAAGGCCTTTCCGTTGTACTGGCGGAATCCACGTTCGTCCCGGAGGCTTCTCAATCACATCCTTTGCTTGGCCAGGCGGCCCCGAACTTTGGTTTGCCTGATGTGAATGGAGTGTCCCGGGAATTGAGCCATCTGGGGAAAGACCGCCCCATTGTTGTTGTCTTTTATCTTGGTTACGGCTGCAGTCATTGCGTCGCCCAGTTACTTGCACTGGACAAGGATCAGCATTATTTCCGTGAACTGGATGCTGACATCGTTGCGATCAGCTCTGATACTTCTGACCACACTGCGGAGAAGTACAAGGAGTATGGAGAATTTCATTTTCCGGTTCTGTCAGATATCGACTATGCCGTTTCCACGCAGTGGGGCGTGTATCAGCCAGAGACGGATGACAAGCCAGAGTTCATCAAGCATGGCACATATGTGGTTGACAGAAGCGGAAAGGTCATCTGGGCTGCCGTCGGAAACGAACCGTTTCTGGACAATAAGACGCTGTTGCATGTGCTTGCGAAATCTCAGGGACTGCTGCCGTAGGTATGCTCATCCTTCAACGTGGAGTCTCGGAAGATTGTCAATGCCCTCGTCGAAAGGGACGACCTGCCGAATTCCGCGAAAGCACTGGTCTTAAAGTTCAGAATCAACAACCTTTGCGGTTCGTCGTTCTGTTCTGCATGATCAACGGATAGCTTGTTCGACTGTTGATCAGGAATGCAGGAATGAAAGACTGGTCACGAAAGCAGAACAATCATTGACTGAAAACCTGTTGCACTTGAGTGACTCTCCCACTTGCTTCATCTGCGTGATGCGTGGGGCTTTGACGAATACCCCGGGGCCAAAGCAAACAAAGCCCGGCATCCTTACAGATGTCGGGCTTGTCGATTTTTCGGTTGTGACAATGAGACTGAAAGGCTGCTGCCCGGGACTTCAGATTTTGGGCTTGGAAGCCTCTTTTTTCCGCTGCATTTCCTGAGCCTGTCGACGACGAGCTTCTTCTTCGGGAGCGAACTGGGGACCTCGGCGACCGTCACCGCCATTCATGGCGGCGATTTCAATATGTCCCTCTTTCCATTCCCATCCCAGTGGTTCGTTCAGTTCCATCGTGGCGAGAAACTCCCAGGGAGTTCCGGGATGTTCGTTGATCACACGATGCAAATACTCCAGAGCTTTGTCGTGCATTCTGCGAACGTTCGCTCCAGCATCAATGGCTTCTGATGGTTCCAGCTTCCATTGATTGCTGTCGGCTTTCTCGAATCGTTTCGGATTCGATTTCATTTCGGCCAATACGGCATTGTAGCCAAATGCTCGAACTCGCATGGCGAGTACTCGGCCCATGGCCAGGTCGTAGCTGGCTCTCCAGCGATCCGAGTCGAGTTTATCACGATGCTTTTCGCCGGCCTCCAAAGCCGTGTGAACTCGTTCAAGGAAGTAGTCGAGCACCGCCAGTGGCTTCTGTGCTTCTGTAATCTGCTCTCGCAGAATATTGTCGTTGTTGGCCTGGAAAGTTCGCTGTGGAATCGGCACGGGTTCTGTCACAGCCAGTTGAGCGGCTGCGATTAATGACTGCTTTGCCAGATTGCCCTGGAGCTGTCGTCGATACTCGGCTCCCGGACGGTAGTCAGGAGCATACTGCCGCATAATCTGCGGATCCCATTGTTTGCGGGATGTGTCGTCGGCGACGAAAAAGATACCACCGGTCTCTGCACACAAACGAGACAGTGTGTATGGTCCGTAGCCAGATGACATGCGTTCGAGGCCCTGAGAATCAGCGGTCCAGAACGGCAATTGCAATCCTTCTGGAAGTGGACTTTCTGGTCCCTGGTCAGCGTCACCGATGTCGTCTTCATAGTCCGTGCCGTCTTCGCCTTTCCATTTCACATGGACGAAGCCTTTTTGACGACCAAACGGCGAGGTGTTACCAATACAGAAGACTCTGACACCGTCACGGCTGAGTCGCTTAACGACCTCTTCCAGTACCGTATAGTTCTCACCAAAGTCATCACCGCGTTCATCGGTAACAATAATCAGAATCATATTGGCTCGCATCTTCTTGCGAACTGGTCCGTAGACCTTCATGGCCTGATTAATCCCGGCGAAAACATTTTCCACGCCGGACGTGTCACTTTTGATAGTCTTGATGGCTTTGGACAATTCCTCAATATCACTGGATGGCTCATCCAGCAGAACATGGACGTCTTTACCGTAGCCGACGATCCCGGTTTTCAACGCATCTTTGGTATCGATATCATCCATCAAACCCAGTTGACGATAGACGTTTTCGAATCGCTCGATGATCTTTTCGCGACGAGATTCGAGGGAGATTGATTCGTCCATCAGCCACACCGGAAGCGTCTTCCGCTGACGAAGCGAGTTCGCAATTTCCAGCGTAATTCGGTCAACAGCGCCGTCGGTTCCACCTGCATGTTCCGTAGTACCGGTCAGATCGATGTTCTCCAGCATTTCTGCTTCGCTGGGAGTCGACACTGTTTCGTTTAGCTGAATCCTGGGATTTACAACGGAGCTTTCGATCTGCTCAATTTCCTCTTCGTGATTATCCAGACCACGATTTTGAGCCATAGCCGCAGATGGGCTGGCGATATTCAGGTCACTCTTTGTGCCTAAGGACTCGGATGGTTCCGTATCGAGCACATACTCAACCTGAGCGATCTCTTCCATTTCGACGGTGGAGGTCAGGTTGAACTCCGGCAGCACAATTTCAGGAAGTGAAATCATCGCGACGATGATAATGATCCCGATATGTACCAGTAGGCTTACGCCCCAAGCCGGCATGGCATCAAACACTGACCAGACAGAGCTGCCGCCATCGGTCACAGTCTCAGTGGAAGCGGATGTTGCTGAATTTGCGTGAATAGTGCTCACAAGCAAGCTCCGACAATGCGACAAATCTCAAACTGTCCGACAAATGCAATCGGGACCGGGAACGGTTTCACGACATGATGATCCGGGATTTTTGCTCGGTCTGAACAAAAATCGCTGGAAAACTGGCGTCGCCTTATATGTTCTCCAAGTATTCACCCCGTTACAAGCGGAGAACCCGGGCAAAACTTGGAATCCTATACTGATCATATCGACAGTGTGGCCACGGCAATCGTACTCTCCAGAACCCGCAGAGCAAGTTTTTTCCCGGCTGGCGATGGCGAAGTGTCTAGCAAATTTTTGGTGACTACCCCGTGAATTTTGGGCATTCTCGCGGAGGGATTGCGTTTCCAACGAGCGGGGACCAAACTGAGAGAGTCACGATTTTCAGATTTCTGATGAAACGGTCAATTCATGCGCGGCCCAGTACTGGATCGAGAAGAGTACATCGAACAGGAGTATTTCTTTCGGGTTTACCGGGAGCGGCTGCTGGAGAACGTACCGTCCCAGGAGATCCTGAAGACGATTTCCGAGGAAATTCTGGCGACGACCCGGCTCCCGATGGCGATCGATTTTATGCGGGCGGAGATCTTGCACAGTGGCAAGATTAGTACGGCCATGTTTCGACTTCCGCACTACTTTGCACCGTTTCAGGCCTTTGTGATCAGCCGTGCGGAAGAGGACGAGTCTCGCTTTGAACAATTGACGGCACTGAAGATCCTCGAGAGCGAAGCCCATTTCCGAGCTGTCAATCCCTCCATGCCTGGACTGTTTATCTTTCAGTTCGAATGTATCGCACGTAATCGACTGGGATATGGCGAAGGCCTCAAAGCGATGATGGCTGATCCGTTGTATTCAGAAGAGTGGAGTCGCTGGATTGCTCGCCTCGCCGGTTCACTCGGCGAACGAGAACTTGCTGAAATTGTCTACGGGGCTTCGCAGCACTTTCAAAATCGACGCACCACCGCGCGAAAGCCGGGTGAACAGGTTGCAGAAAAATCGGACGACGGAACTGTTGCTGTTGTGGCGAAGGCGTTGTTCGGTGATCAGGAAGGACGCATTGCGAAAGCCAACATCGGTCGCGACCCTCTTTACTTCTTCGCAGCTCTGCAGAGGCAGCTCAACTATCCCGCGGTTCCTCGTTCATCCCAGGCTGAAGCCGATGAAGACAAAAAACTGCCACCATTTCTTGAGGCGCGTCTGAACAAGATTGAGCAGCGTCTCAAGATCAACGAGATGGAAGTCAAAGGTGGCATCGACCTGACCCGCTTCTACAAACAGCCCGATGGTGAAACGCTGAAGCTGAGTGATCTGCCGTAGGATATAGTATTGATCGGCTTGGTTTGTAGTGCCGACTTCAGTCGGCACTGTCGCTTGAAACGTAATCGAATGAACAGACTGGCTGCCAGATGTCTGTTAAATCTATGAACGGCAAGCCGCAGGTGCCGTTTTTTGCCTCCGCCTGCGGCTCGCCGTTAAACGAAAATGCTCAATACAAGCTTAACCCAACCGCGCGCTTGCGGCCTTCGGATGAACTCAAGGCTCTGTCTTTGTATCCTTCCCGGCCATCAGCTCGCTGATGTCCTGTCTTTGCCGTTGAATTGTGGCCAGTTGCCGCAGGCGGTTGTGCAGGTTGTTTCTACTCTTGCCCCAGAATTTTGATCATGTCCAATCAGGTCGAAGCCAGCATTTATGATTATCCCAAGTACTACGATCTGTTGTTCGGGTCTGACGTCGCCTCTGAGTTTCGCTTTCTAAAAGCTTGTTTTGCGAAACACGCCGGTTGCGAAGTGAAGCGAATTTTTGAGCCCGCCTGCGGAACAGGTCGTCTGTTGATTAAGCTGGGGCGAGCTGGCTATGAAGTGGGTGGAAATGACCTGAATCCCAAAGCCGTCGATTTCTGTAATGAACGCCTTCGTCGTTATGAATTGCCGGAGACCGTCGTTGTTGGCGATATGTCAAACTTCAAAGTCAAAAAGAAGTTTGATGCAGCATTCAACATGATCAATTCGTTTCGCCATCTGGCAACCGAGAAACAGGCCGTCGGGCATTTTGAATGCATGGCGAACGGCATGACCAAAGGCGGACTGTATGTCCTGGGTATTCATCTGGAGCCAACCGCATGTCCAGCCATGCAGGAAGAAAGCTGGTCTGCGCGACGAGGCAACCTGGTTGTGAATTCGTACATGTGGTCCAAAGGGATTGACCGCAAGACACGCCTCGAACATCTTGGTCTGCATGTGGATGTGTTTACTCCCACAAAGCGAATGCGCATTGTGGATCACATGGAGTATCGCACTTACAACCAAAGTCAGTTTATGTCGCTGCTGAAGAAAGTGCCCAAACTCGAAATCGCAGAAACGTATGATTTTTCATATGACATTCGCAATCCGCACGTAGTCTCCGGAACGACAGAGGATGTCGTTTACATCCTGCGGAAGAAGTAACACAGACCGGGCTATTGCCTGACGCATTTTGTCCGTGAACTCTCTTTTGGAAAGCAAAAGTCTTATGAACAGTATTGCCCTTCTGGCATCGGCTCTGGAGTCGTCGAAGAAGATGCTGGCGTGGATTGTTTCAGATTTCTCTGACGCTGATCTCCTGGTTCGTCCAGTGCCTGAAGCCAACCACATGGCATGGCAACTGGGGCACCTGATCACTGCCGAGCGACATATTGTTCTGGAGCAACTTCCTGGCGCGAAGTTTCCGGATCTGCCTGCAGGGTTCGACGCGGCTCATTCGAAGGAAACCGCGTCCTCAGACAATGCTGCCGGTTTTTTCAAAGTGGCCGATTACCTGGAACAGCTCGAGGCAACTCGTGCTGTGACGATTGCGGAACTGCAGAAGCTGACGGAATTCGATCTGGATCGACCAACGCTCGGGAACCTTGCGAACTTTTGCCCGACACTTGGAAACACGTTCGGTCTGCTGTGCGACCACATCATGATGCATCTCGGTCAGGGCACTGTCGTCCGACGCAAACTGGGCAAACCGGTTTTGTTCTAGGTTTTGTTTCGACGTAATGTCCGTGAATGGTGTGCCTTCGCATTCGGTTGTCGCACCCTGCAAATTCGAACGCTTTCCCGTAGGGTGTGACAAGTGAGCCTCAGCGAACGCGGGCACACCGATGGAGACACCATTTGACTTAAACCGGACATTGTGTACTGACTGTTCTATAGTTTCGAGTAACGACTTGTATGGCCAGAAATGAAGCCGACCGCGAAGACCTTATCCGCGAAGCGGTCGCGTTGACTGAACGAGTCGAGCTTTTTGTGCCGGGATTTGAAGAGTTGATCACGATCGGGTTTCGCAGCAATCGTGCGATGAGCATTTTTGTGGGGCAGGATCCGGTTTACCAGTTTGATTCATCCGGTCGTCTTCGCCGGGCTTTTGTGGATGGCTTTCTGTTTCGCAGCCAACATTCCGGCCTGGCAAGACTGGAACGAGTGCGTAACGAATCGGAAGTGCAGCTTCTGCGATATGATCTGTCTCCGTTAGAGTGCTCTGCCTTTCAGAAGGCGATGAAAGACACGTTGCATAGCCTATTGTTACCACTTCAGGAGAAGACCGTTCGAGTCGAGCGTTGTGTGCCTGATACGGCCGATCTGCTGCCGGTGATACAGATTGCAATTGTCGCCATAGTAAATAACGAAGAATGGCTGTCACCAGAGATTCGCAAACGAACCGTTTGATGGCGTTGCTGCTCTGCCACCGCTACGTCGCATCGTTTGAGTGCTCGGCCCTCAAGTTCTGTGATTCTCCCCTTCGAGCTTACTCCGGGGCGTCTTTTTCAGAAGTCGGATTGCTTGCCATGGAATCGTCCTGCATACTTGGTGGAGAGAATTCCGTGGAAAATGAACCCGACATGTCTGTTCGTGTTCCCTGTTTGAGGTCGAGCTGATGCTTACACCACAATTTCTGATCAATCGCCGACGGCTGCTTGGAGCGGCGGCCGCCGGAGTCGTGGCGTCGGGGTTGCCAATACATCGCACGATTGCCGCGACGGAATCCGCGACTCGTGCTAAGTCGGTGATTCTAGTGTTATTGAGCGGTGGTCCCAGCCAGTTGGACACGTTCGATCCAAAGCCACAAGCTCCTGCGGAAGTTCGCGGAGAGTTTTCATCCGTGTCGACTTCGATTTCGGGTGTGAGTCTTTGTGAGCACTTGCCTCTGCTGGCGGCTCGACTTCAGCACTGGGCGATTTTGAGAACCCTGGCTCATCCGGAGCATAATCATCTGTTGGCGACACATGTGGCTTTGACCGGTCGCCCCACTCCGATTCCCCGGGGTGGCAGCGATCTGGATCGAGTCGAATCTCGCAACGACTTTCCGAACTTCGCTTCCGCTCTGGATTTTTTGAAACCTCGTCGCGATGGAATTCCGACCGGAGTGTCTTTGCCGAACTATTTTATTGAAGGCCCTTTGACATGGCCGGGACAGCATGCTGGATTCCTGGGGACTCGCCATGATCCCTGGCAGATCAATCATGATCCGAACGATGCGGCGTTTCGAGTCGACTCATTGTCGCTGCCAACAGATCTCAATAATCAAAGATTGGTTTCTCGACGAACTTTGTTGGATGGTTTGAATCAGGCTGATCCACGGAACTCGGCCGATGTACGTTTGCGAGCATTCTCGGAGCAGCAGGATGTTGCGTTCTCGTTACTGACGTCCGCGAAAGTCGCTGAGGCGTTTCGAATCGATCAGGAATCAGACGGAACTCGCAATCGATACGGACGTCATAAGTTTGGCCAGTCGTTGTTGCTTTCGCGCCGATTGGTCGAAGCGGGTGTTCCCGTCGTTCAGGCCGCGATGGGAATTGTGCAGACGTGGGATACTCACGTTGACAACTGGGGACGTCTGAAGACCTCACTCTTGCCATCGCTTGATCAGGGTTTGGCTGCATTGATTGATGATCTGGCGTCGACAGGGATGCTGGAACAAACCATGGTGATCGTCATGGGTGAATTCGGCAGAACTCCGCGTGTGTCGATTCTGCCGGGGCAAACTGTTCCCGGTCGCGACCATTGGGCTCATGCGTATTCTGCGTTGTTTGCTGGCGGTGGTGTTCGTGGTGGTCAGACAATTGGTGAGACTGATGCGATTGCCGCTTATCCCGTGTCGCGATCATGGACTCCTGCGGATGTCGGGACGACGATCTTCGATTCGCTCGGCGTTTCTCACGATGCTCAGGTGATTGATCCGCTGGGCCGGCCGAATCATCTGCTGAATGGCGAGGTCATCACGCCACTCTTTACAGGAAATGCCACGTGACTGCGCTTCGTAACTGAGTAGTGACGTTGGCAGTGGCTTTGAAGTTGGGTGCTCAATTTTGTTTTCTGCGCTCGGCAGAGATCCATTCGACCGCAAACATTTGTGACAGAAAGATTGATCGCATGCAGGTGTTTGTGCCTGATTTTTCGGTCACTAAATATTTCGCTGTTTGGACTGCTGCAGCCTGCTGCAGCTTTCGGCTCGACAGCCTGCTGTGGACAACCGTTCTGAACTCGATCGAGCTTTCAGCCTCGTGATTCGGCAGCAGGCTGCCTGCACCAAAGCGGCAGCAGGCTGCCGCAGTCCACGAGTCTGGCCGTTTCGTGTTGTGGTCGGGAGCGATGGAGCTCTCATCTCGCTGTGTTGGACGTTTCCGGATGGTCGCGATAGCATCCGTGGTAATCTTTCTGGCCACATTGCGAATCGGCTTCCGGCGTTCTGTTTATTCAGCAGCGTAGAGACGGCGTGCCGCATTGTGAGTCGAAGAGATGATCGTCCGACAATCCGCTGGCAACCAAGAGATGTACTCGTCGATGAACCGTCCACTGACTTCTGAATTGATCGCTCAACTGCAATCCGGTGAAACGACTTCACGCCAGCTTGTGGAAAACAGCCTGCGTCGGATTTCTGAACTCAATGGTGTCCTGAATGCGTTTGTCAGCATTGATGCGGACGGTGCGTTGGCGAGGGCGGACGAAATCGATCAGCGACGTCAGGCAGGAAAGCCAGTTGGACGTCTGGCCGGTTTGCCGGTGGCTGTGAAAGACAACATGTGTACGATCGGTCTGCCAACTTCCTGTGGCAGCCGCATGCTGAAAGATTTTCGAGCACCCTACGATGCTCATGTTATCCAGCGGATCGTGGCTGAAGATGGCGTCCTGATTGGCAAGCTCAATCAGGATGAGTTCGCAATGGGCTCGTCGACGGAGACGTCGATTTACGGCCCCACAAGAAATCCATGGAACGCCGACTACACGGCTGGTGGTTCGAGCGGTGGATCGGCTGTGGCCGTTGCGAGCGGCATGGTTCCTCTGGCACTGGGATCTGATACCGGCGGTTCAATTCGTCAGCCGGCCAGCTTCTGCGGTGTTGTCGGAATGAAGCCGACTTATGGTAGAGTTTCCCGTTACGGACTGGTCGCCTTCGCAAGTTCGCTCGATCAGATCGGCCCGCTGGCTGGCGACGCGTGGGGTGCCACGTTGCTTCTGGAATGCATTTCCGGGCACGATAAGCGTGATTCGACTTCGTTGAATGTGGAACGACCGGACTGGATGAGTCAGCTGGACTCATCATTGAAAGGTCTTCGCATCGGAATTGCGGATGAGTATTTCGTGGAAGGCCTGGATGCGGAAGTTGAACAGAGCGTTCGCGCAGCCATCCGAGTGTTTGAAGCCGCCGGGGCCGAAGTTGTTCCGGTCTCATTGCCTCATTCGAAGTACGCCGTTGCGACGTATTACCTCGTAGCCTGCAGCGAAGCCTCCAGCAACCTTGCTCGCTATGACGGCATTCATTACGGTCACCGAGCAGAGAAGTTTTCAGATCTCGTCGATTTGTACAGCCAGAGCCGTGGCGAGGGTTTCGGGACGGAAGTGAAACGCCGCATCATGCTGGGGACGTATGCTCTGTCCGCAGGTTATTATGATGCGTACTACCTGAAGGCTCTGAAAGTTCGCCGCAGAATTCGCGAGGACTTTGACAAAGCTTTTGCGTCGGTCGATGTGATTGCAGGACCGGTTTCGCCGACGGCCGCGTTCCGACTTGGTGAAAAGCTGGACGATCCGCTGGCGATGTATCTGAACGACATTTACACGATCAGTACGAACCTGGCCGGTCTCCCCGGGATTTCGATTCCGTGCGGTTTGACAAAGGCAAGACTACCGATTGGCTTGCAGCTTCAGGCCCCTGCTTTGGAAGAAGCCCGACTCCTTCGGTTCGCCCATCAATACCAGCAGGCGACTCAGTGGCATCGCGAACAGCCGTAGTTTGTACCGTCGCTTGTTTGGTCCCCACTGCAGGCGAGCGGCAGGGCGTCAGCCCTCCGAGTAGAGCATTGAATCCA
>JAPLOA010000066.1:24553-92608 GCA_026400835.1 Planctomycetales bacterium
AGGCGAGCGGCAGGGCGTCATCCCTCCGAGTAGAGCATTGAATCCATCCCTCGTAATGTGCGCGGACTCGGAGGGCTGACGCCCTGCCGCTCGCCGTGGTGGGATTTTTGGCAGATTTGTTCGAATCGTTGCAAACCGTCTTTTTGTAATGTTTGCGTCGCTCGTCTCGTGAACGTTTTTGCGTCAACGCTCGCTACCAACTGCATCTTGAATGTCAAGCCTCGATTTCTGAGCTTTCACGGCCAGGTAATAGATTAAAGTCGGTACCACCGTCCACTCGGCCCTGCAGGCACAAGCGGATTTTCGGCAGTGCCTGGTTGACTGTTACATCCGGCAGGTCGTGCCTGTGTGGTGCGTTTTCGAAACGTTGGTTGAGTTTTTGCAACAGCGGACAAAAGTTGAGATGGTAGTGTTGCCGGGGCGTTGGCATGGATTGCCATCATTCCTGCGCCGCAGAAGTTCTGTCGTGGACGGAGAACTCGTTCTGTTCACCGCCATTAATCATCGCCAGGTTCCTCAAAGAGTTCTGTCAGTGAATTCACTTCGAATTCGCAAGGGCATTGCTCCGGTGAGTTGCTGCGCGCGGTGAGTGTTAACTTTGAATCTGTCTGGATCAACATCGTGGACACGGAACGACTAAAAACCGACTTACTCGCGCTGGGGCTGCTGGCCCTGGTCGTGTTCGTTGGTTTGAGCTTTCTGAGCTACGACCCTGCTGATCCGCCTTCGTCGCTTGTGTTTCCCGTTCGACAGGCACCGACCAATATCTGTGGAGAAGTTGGAGCGGCTGTTGCGTTTCATTCTCGTCAGTTAATGGGGTTCGGCGTTTGGATTGTTCTCGCAACACTGATCTCGTGGGACCTCAAACTGTTTTCGCGCGAGCAGGCTCGCCGAACGGCACCAACATTGATGGGAATTGTTCTGCTGGTTGTTTCGTCCTGCGCGCTGTTGCATTTGTTCGCTCCGGGAATTTCTTCGGGGTCAACTTATGGAAGTGGCGGACAGATAGGTGCGTGGACGGGGCTTGTTCTGCAGAAGAAGTTTTCTGCGATCGGCGTGATGATCTTTGCCGGAAGTCTGGCTGCGGCCGGAATCCTGCTGACGCCTCTGTCAGATATTCTTCAGCCTGCGTTACGTCTTGCGGCATTGCCAGCCAGTGCGATTCGCGGAGCTGGCTCGATGTTCCAGCGGGCTCCGGTGAAAGTTCGAAGTCCGAAAGAGACTGCGAAGCCTGGCAAGGCTCCTGTTGAGTCACCTGCGACGATTCCGTTTGTTGCTCCTGTCCCTGTGGCTCCTGTTGCGGAGGCTGCGGACGAAGCTGAGCTCGTATCGGCTGCAGTGGATGGTCGATCGATTCGCATCAACCCTCCTGCTGCTCTTTCACTCCACAATCCGGAAGGACTCGCAGTTTCGGAACGTCGAGGTTTCTCGCTTCCGGATATTGCTTTGCTGAAGGAGTCAGAAGAGTTTCCGTATGAACTGCTCGCCAAAAAGGCGCGGGTTGCCGCGACGACGTTGGAGAAAGCGTTCGAAGAGTTCGGCCTGAACGTCAAGGTTGCGGAAATTGATACCGGCCCGGTGGTGACTCAGTTCGAGCTGGAGCTGGAACGTGGTCTGCGCCTGAATAAAGTGACGGCTTTGGAAGATGACCTCGCCATTGCGTTGCGAGTTCCCTCCGTTCGCGTTGTCGCGCCGATTCCTGGCAAGAACACGGTTGGCGTTGAAGTTCCGAATGACAAGCAGGTCATGGTGCGAATGCGGGAACTGTTGCAGGTTTCACGTTCGACCTGGGACGATCTACGGCTGCCATTATTCCTTGGCAAAGACGTGAGTGGTCGTCCGCTTGTTGTTGATATGGCCAAGATGCCGCATCTGCTGATCGCTGGTCGTACGGGAACCGGCAAGAGCGTTTGCCTCAACACGTTGATTCTGTCGTTGTTGATGACTCGAACGCCGGACGAAGTACGCATGCTGATGATCGACCCGAAAATGGTCGAACTCAGTCCATACAAGAAAATTCCGCACCTCATGCATCCGGTCATCACGGATATGAAGAAGGCGGAAGCGGTGCTCGCGTGGGCCGTTGACAAAATGGAAGAGCGTTACGATCTTCTGGCGCGGGTTGGTGTGCGGCATCTGGACAGCTACAACAAGCTTGGCAAACCCGAAATTCTTGAACGACTGGGATTGAAGGAAACAGATCCTGACGCCGCGGCGGTTCCTGATCGAATGCCGTTCATTGTGATTATCGCCGACGAAATGGCGGACCTGATGATGACCTCTGGTAAGGAAGTGGAGGCTCACATTATACGACTGGCTCAAAAGTCTCGAGCGGTCGGGATTCATCTGGTTCTGGCGACTCAGAAACCAACAGTCGACGTGATCACAGGTCTTATCAAATCAAACTTGCCTGCTCGAATTTCATTCCAGGTGGCAAGCAAGATGGATAGCCGCGTAGTTCTGGATGAGGGTGGTGCGGAGCGACTGCTGGGCAGTGGAGACATGTTGTATCTTGCTCCTTCGACCAGTTATCTGACACGTGCTCAGGGCACTTATGTCAGTGATGAAGAGATCAATGCGGTGATCGACTTCTTCAGTGATGTCGAACCTGAATACAGTCCGGAACTGACCAAACTGACGTCGGCTGCATCTGCTGCAGCGGCCGGTGGTGGTGGTTCGGGTGAAGGTGGAAACCGAATTCACGACGACCTCTACGATCAGGCCGTAGAAGTGGTTATTCGCGAAGGTCGAGGCAGTGTTTCGCTTCTGCAGCGAGCGTTGGGCATCGGCTACGGTCGAGCGGCCCGCATGATCGATTACATGGCCGAGGATGGCGTTGTAGGCGATTACAACGGTGCTCAGGCTCGCGAAGTCATCTGCTCGATTGATGAGTGGGAAAGCCGCAAAGCCGAGCGGGATGATTGAAATCTCCGCAAACGCGGCCTTTTGTCGCGTTGTCTAAAGTGGATCGGTGACACTTCGTAGATTGAGCAAAATTGGTTAGAGTGTTGTGTCGTATCAGATTGAATTGTTGATCTGACGCGAATCTTCACTCTGCTCAATCCGGCTGTTTGCTTCATCCGATCGACTATGAAAACACACTTGCTCCTGCTCACGCTTGTTCCCGGGCTACTGCAGTCTTTGGCTGTGGCTCAGGACAATCCCTCGGCCCCTGTGCCCCTGATTTTTGATACCGATATTGGTAATGATTGTGACGACGTTCTGGCAATGGGCGTCATTCACTCGTTGCAGAGTCGAGGTCTTTGCCAGCTGCTGGCGGTCACGATTACGAAAGATCATGACCAGTGTGCTCCTTTTACGGACGCCATCAACACCTTTTATGGACGTGGCAACATTCCGATCGGTGTTTGTCGCAGCGGGATAACTCCTCAACAGAGTCGCTTCACGGGATTGGTCATCGAGAAGAACGGGGATGCTGATCGGTATCCACATGATCTTCGCTCGGGCAAGGATGCTGCGGATGCAGTCAAAGTCCTGCGACAGGTCTTGTCATCTCAAGCGGACGGAAGTGTTGTGATTGCTCAGGTGGGCTTTTCGACGAATCTGGCCAACTTGCTGAAGTCGCCTGCGGATGACATCAGTCCTTTGACGGGTCGCGAGCTGGCGATCAAAAAGGTGAAGCTGGTTTCCGCGATGGCGGGAGCGTTTGCACCGATCAATGGTCAGCCTCATCCGGAATACAATGTCACGGAAGACGTGGCGTCCGCGAAAACTTTGGCGACGGAATGGCCAACAGCGATTGTTTACAGTGGCTTTGAAATTGGTCTGGCGATTCCTTATCCGGCGTCCAGTATTCTGAGCGACTATCAGTATGTACCTCATCATCCATTGAAAGAGTCATACGTGCTGTATGAGCCACCACCGCATAATCGTCCGACCTGGGACTTGACCAGTGTTTTGTATGGTGTGTTGCCGGATCGCAACTACTTTGGCATCTCGCCGAAGGGTTCTGTGTCGGTGGATGACAAAGGATTCACGACGTTTACTCCGTCAGAAAACGGGTTGCATCGCTATCTGACGCTGACGGCCGAGCAGCAGGTTCGAGTTACAGAAGCTTTGGTCCAGCTATCGAGCGAACCGCCGCATCTCAGTCCAACCAACTGAGCCGTCCCATGGCAAAACGCGCTAGAATTATCGTTGTCGGTTCGATCAACATGGATCT
This sequence comes from Planctomycetales bacterium, assembly GCA_026400835.1. GTDB lineage: Bacteria > Planctomycetota > Planctomycetia > Planctomycetales > Planctomycetaceae > SXXK01. Next base: position 28,737 of record JAPLOA010000066.1, read on the forward strand.
GGTGTTTCGAACGCACCAGCTTCCTCGACCGGGAGAAACCAGGACAGGCCATAGCTTTCGACAGTTCCCCGGTGGAAAAGGTGCCAATCAGGCTATTGCTGCGGCACGACTGGGGGCTCAGGTTTCGATGGTCGGGCGAATCGGTGACGACGGTTTTGGCCGAACGCTGATTGACGGTTTGACCGAAGAAGGCATCGATACGAGTTTCGTAAAGGTGACGCCGAATTGTTCGAGTGGGCTCGCGGTGATTGGCGTCGAAGACAGTGGGCAGAATTCAATTACGGTGATTCCCGGAGCCAATGGATTCGTCACGCCAGATGATGTGATTACGGCGGAAGAATTGTTTCCATCGGCTGATGTTCTGCTCCTTCAGTTTGAGATCCCATTGCCTGCAGTGCAGAAAGCCGTTGAGCTGGCTCATCGCCATGGCGTGAAGATTATTCTGGATCCAGCACCGTCGGTGAGGGTTGTTCCTGCCGATCTCCTGCAGATTGATGTCATCTGTCCGAACGAAACAGAGGCCGAGTCACTGTCCGGGCAGGTCGTGGATTCGGTTGAGACGGCGATGTCTGCTGTTCAGCAAATTGGCGGTCTTGGCCCGCAAATCAGTCTCGTCACTTTGGGATCGCAGGGCGTGGTTGTGTTCGACGGGAAAACCTCGGAACACGTGCCGCCGTTCAGTGTGGATGCGGTCGACACGACGGCCGCGGGCGATGCCTTCGCTGCAGCCTTTGGAATCGCCCTTGCAGAAGAGATGTCGGTTTCTGAGGCGACTCGTTTCGCGGCTGCAGCGGGTGCTCTGGCGACAACTCAACACGGAGCCCAGCCAGCGATGCCGACGCGAGATGCGGCCGAGGTCCTTCTGCGAGGCCGATAGTTTACTATGCTCGGGTCTGATCGCTATTTCTTATCATCCAAAACAGGTCTGACAGTTTTCTGCTCCCGAAACAATGTCTGCAGCTTGTGCTTCCGAATTCGAAATGCGGTGCCATGATTGCGAGCAGATCCATCAGGGCGAAGATGCATGCGAAGTTCAACGATAATGTCACCACTGGCAGCCAGTTCAAGCAATCGTTTCGCGGATGGTTCCTGATACCACGTCACTGTCTTGTACCAGAATTCTTCATCAGCCCCCTTCTCTCTTGATTCTGCACCGATGAAGACGGAATGAGCGTGTTTCTCCTGAAGGCGTTGTTCCAAAACTTTCAGGCTCCAGTGAGCGATAGCGACATTGTTGCAATGCAATTCCAGCACATCGCCCTGCGCCGTTACGACGAGCTGCAGGTGAGCTTCGTTCTTTCGACTGGTGACTGAGAGATACCACGCCTGCCGTCCGTTGGGATCTTTGTAGCCATATTGCTGAATTCGTTCAGCCGCTGTCAGACCATCCAGCCATTCCGGCTCCTTCAGGAACAGGTTCATTTTCTCCTGATCGTCGAACTCTGTTTCTGAATCGCGATAAGCCTTGATCTCCATTCCCTGAAAATCACCGCGTGGAGAATTGTTTTCCGGGATCTCCAGAAGCGTTTCCAATGTGTATCCAACGCCTGTGTCGCCGGGGCGAAGAGTCTTCACAAAGCCGCGGGCGGATACTTTGTCAAACTGAACGAGGAATTCCTGAAGGATCGATTCATGCGACTTCGCGACTGTGGATGCGGCTTGTTGACTTGCGGCGCAATGAACTGACGTCAATAAGAGCGACAGTAAAAACAAGTACCTGCAGAATGTCTGAATCAGGAACTTCCGCCTTCGCGTTTGCTCGCGAAATTTTTCAGCAGATCTCATCTCAAATGTACTGCCCGGATTGTTTTCAAGGATTTTATTTCGCGACACGTTCTTCTACACGCCTCAGAATCATTTTCTACATCGCGAAACAAACTACGAAATCAGAAGTAATGATTAACAGTGTTCGTCAACGGAGTGACTTGTGTTCTTTGGTTGCGTCGCTCCGCCGACGGGATTTCGTTTCCTTACGACAAGGCGGCCTGAATCACTTCGCCATGCACATCTGTCAGTCGGAAATGACGCCCCTGATACTTGTAGGTGAGTTTCTTGTGATCAACTCCGGCCAGATGCAGCAAGGTCGCGTTGAGATCATGAACATGGACGGGATCTCGAACAATGTTGTAGCTGAAGTCGTCTGTCTCACCGATCGTTGTTCCCGGTTTGATTCCGGCTCCAGTCATCCAGATCGAAAAACATCGTGGATGGTGATCACGTCCATAATCATCCGGCGTCATCTTGCCCTGGCAGTAAACCGCGCGACCAAATTCGCCGCCCCGTGATGTTTCTCGGAAGTTCCAGATGCTGATCCCAGCCGCGATGAAACATCTGCACAAATCGGACGCCTCGCTCGCACAATCGACGAGCCATCAGGCAATTCCACGCAAAGGTTCCCGGCTTCCGAGCATCTTCACCGTACAAATCGAACGTGCTGGCCGGCTCACCGGACAAGTCCGTGAGTTCAGGCACCGACGTTTGCATGCGGTAAGCCATCTCGTACTGCGCGATGCGAGTTGAAATCTCCGGGTCGCCGGATTCTTTCAGCTTCAGAGCATTCATGGCCGCCAGATCATCCAGCATACCTCGACGTACGGAGTTGCTGATTCCCGGCGGATTGGAAAGATAAAGAACCGGGTCACCCATCGAACGAAATTTGACGCCCGCATAGCGAGTCGGCAGAAACCCACTTCCCCAGAGCCGATCGTAAAGGGGCTGATCGCCGGACCCGGAAATCATCGCCACAAAAGCCGGCAGATCACTGTTTTCGCTCCCCAGCCCATAGGACAACCACGACCCAAGACTTGGCCGCCCTGCTTGCTGAGCACCCGTCTGCACGAACGTAATTGCCGGATCGTGATTGATGGCTTCTGTGTGCATCGTCTTGATAAAGCACAGGTCATCCGCAATCTTCGCTGTGTGAGGCAGCAGTTCACTCAGCCACGCGCCCGACGCCCCGTGCTGTTTGAATTTGAACTTTGTTGGAGCAATGGGAAAGCTCTTTTGGCCGCTGGTCATTCCCGTCAATCGCTGACCCTGACGCACGGAATCCGGCAGTTCCTGACCTCGCATGGATTCCAGTGTTGGTTTGTGTTCGAACAAATCCAACTGCGACGGTGCACCTGACTGAAACATGTAGATGATGCGTTTGGCCTTCACCGGCAGGTCCGGGAAGCCGCTCAGTCCGGGAGTGCCTGCAGGCACATCGGCCGCTTTTGACTCCTGCAGCAGGCCTGCCAGAGCAGCCAGGCCAAGGGCCTGTGATCCTCGCGAGAAAAAGTGACGTCGATTCTCGGCGAACAGATGATCGTTCAACATTGTCATGGGAAGACTCACTATTCTTTCGTCACCACTTCATCAAGATTCAGAATCAGACTTGTGACCGTCGTGAGAGCGGCCAGCTCAGCGGGATTCAGATCGGCATTCACGGCAAACTCGCCCGAGTGAATCAGTTGCCGCGCCGCTTCCGGGTCACGCTCATACGCGTTCAAACTACGTTCGTAAGATCGCTGTAGTATCGCAAGCTCTTCAGGTTGTGGTTCCCGAGCCGTGGCCATCACGAATGCCTGAGAAATCTGTTGAGCCGGATCGTCTCCGCCTTCCGTCATCATTCGTTGCGCGAAGACTCGAGCGGCCTCCACGAATGTGACATCGTTCATCAGAGCCAGTGCCTGCAGTGGAGTGTTTGTACGAGATCTTTGCACGACGCACGCTTCGCGACTCGATGCATCCAGCGTCACCATTGTCGGCGGCGCGACGGTGCGTTTCCAGAACGAATACAGACTGCGTCGATACAAATCTGGTCCGTGTGATTGCGGATAATCTGTGATCGTGGCGATTTCCTTCCACAGTCCGTCCGGCTGATAAGGATTCACCGATGGCCCGCCGAGTTGTTCGTTCAGCAGTCCGCTGAGAAACAACGCCTGATCACGAATCGCCTCCGCCGGAAGACGCCGCCGAGGACCTCGAGCCAGCAGGCGGTTATCGGGATCAAGTCGCAATAGCTCCGATGGGACTCCTGATGACTGGCGATAGGTTGCACTCATCACAATCAACTTGTGCATGGTCTTCATGTTCCAGCCGGACTCTACAAATTCTACAGCCAGCCAGTCCAGCAATTCCGGATGGCTTGGCCGATCACCCTGAGAACCGAAATCCTCGGTGGTGCGGACCAGCCCCTGTCCAAAATACCTTTGCCAGATGCGGTTCACGGCTACGCGAGCCGTCAGCGGATGTTGAGGATTCACCAGCCAGCGAGCAAAGCCCAGACGATTGTTGGGAACATTCTCCGGGAGTGACGGGAAAACGGCTGGGACGCCAGGCTGCACTTCTTCGCCGGGGTTGTCGTATTGCCCTCGGATCAGCACGTGGGTTTTTCGAGGAGTCGGCATTTCCTCCATCACCATCACTGTCGGCAGGTTCTCCTCAAACACGCGTCGCTCGTATTGAAGTTCCCGCAGGCTCAGATGAGCCTCCCGGATATCTGCAGCGGCGTGATGCAGAATGAAGTGTTCCTTCAGCTTCTTCTGTTGTGCGGCAGTTCGCATCTCTGGCTTGATGCAAAGAATCTCTGAAATGCTTTGAGCGACTGCGATGAGTTCCGCTTCGCCTGCGGAGACATCTCGGCTGTAAATTCGAACGTCATCGATCGCTCCTCTGAACGGTGATGCTCCGCCACCGATCCGCAGAGTCTCCAGCGGCAATGCAAACGTCTGGTTGATGCGGTCCAGTGTTATGTTCATCTCAAACGGCTGACCATTGACATAAACCTGCACGCCGCGAGCAACTCGAGAACCGTCGTAAGTCATCGTGACGTGACACCACTCATTCGGTGGCAAAGGTTGGCGGCTTTCCAGTCGAATGGCATCGTCGAGCCAGCGATTGATCAGATTGACCTGCAGCAGACCATGACGAAGTTGCAGGGAGTAGCCAGCACCTTCTTCAACCGGAGTCATTCGCGAAATTACCGTACCGTTGGCTTCCTCCGCGCGAAGCCACAAGGCGATGGAAAACTTATCCATGTAGCCAAACGACGCCGTATCGCCCGCGCTGACGAAGCTGCCGTTTTGGAATTCAATCGAATGACCCACTGCGCCTCGTGAATAGGGGCTGGAAGTGACGTCGAACACGCTGTCCATTTTGCGTGCCTGATCGTAGAGGCTTAGGTCAAATGCCATGTGGTTGACCAGTCCGTCTGTCACGGACCAGTCGATTTCGGAAGCGGCTGCAACGCTGGTTTCCCAGACTCGTTGTGTTTCGGTCAGCGTTGTGTCGAGTTCACGAATTTGAGATTCCGTCGCCTGAATCTGCTGATCCAGTTTACGCAGCCGTTCTTCTTCAGGCGGACGTGGTGCTCGAATCATTGGGGGCGAGTTGCCCTCTTTCAATGCTCGTCCACTCTCCGGCACGTTATTGAAGTAAGCGAAAACGCTGTAGAACTCCGTCTGCCGAATCGGGTCATACTTGTGATCATGGCAACGCGCACATCCCATGGTCAGACCCAGCCAGACGGTCGCTGTTGTGTCGACTCGATCAACCACATACTCCACCTGATACTCTTCGGCGATGATTCCTCCCTCAGAGTTACCTCGATGATTGCGATTAAATCCGGTCGCGATGCGCTGGCTGAGAGATGCGTTCTCCTGCAGGTCGCCAGCGATTTGTTCCACGGTAAACTGATCGAAGGGCATGTTGCTGTTGAAGGCCTCGATCACCCAGTCGCGCCAACGCCACATTGAGCGAGGACCATCGTTCTGGTAGCCACTGGTGTCTGCGTAGCGAGCGGCATCCAGCCATGTCGCCGCCATGTGTTCGCCGAATCGTGGTGACGCCAGCAATCGATCGACAACGGTTTCGTAAGCGGCTGGTGAGTTATCCGCGAGGAAGGCTTCGATCTCGGCTTGAGTCGGCGGAAGTCCGGTGAGATCAAGTGTGACTCGGCGAATGAGTGTGCGTCGATCAGCTTCCGCAGATGGCTTCAGGTTTTCCTGTTGAAGCTTCTGCAGAACCCAATGATCAATCGCATTGTTGCACCATTGCTGATCTTCCAGTTGTGGAAGTTCATGTTTTTCCGGACGGAGAAAGGCCCAGTGTTCGGTCCATTTTGCACCTTCCTGAATCCACCGAGTCAGCAGCTGAATTTCGGCTTCAGATAATTCCTGGCCCGAATCTCCGGGCGGCATTTTTTGATCGGCGTCTGTTGATGTGATCCGCTGATGCAACACACTCGCATTGAGATCATGCGGAACAATCGCCGTCTTGCCGTCACGTGCTGCGAATGCACTTTCACGCACATCGAGCCGCAATCCACTGGCTCGTTGTTGTTCATCCGGCCCATGACAAGTAAAGCATTTGTCGGAAAGAATGGGGCGGATGTCGCGATCAAAGTCAACGGGCCGAGCAGGCTCTTCCGCACCCGTAGCGATCATGTGAAACGTTGACAGGAATGCTGTCAACGAAAATGTGACTAAACCAACTCTCATGCTCCACGCCCCACGCCCAGTGTCGCAACAACTCCGGATGCCTCCAGCGTACCAGAAGACTGTGCTGAGTGTAAATTGACCTCACTCGGATGTGCGTGCGACATGAGCGTTCTTCTCTCAGAGCGATGAGTGGAGAAACTCATCCCCGGAGTTGCAATCGGGCTTGATCACGATTACGAGCCAGGATGGGCTTTGGCAGAGCGGCGTGCAGAAAGTCTGCGATATATCGCAAGGCACATGTTTCCCGGATGGACGAATACCCCTTTGCGAAACATCGTGACGAAGTCTCCGGAGGCGGGTAAACTGAATCGAAGTGCGGCGTTTGCCTTCGCCGATGTCCAATTCTTGATTTGACAAATTCCACTGTCCAGATCTCCCATTGTTCACATCGACATCAGTTTTGAATTCGCCAGATCGACCAACTCTCGTGTGACTACGATGTATTGAAAATGCTTCACGGATACGTCCACTTCTAACGGCCACATGTCCTTTTCCTCATCTGCAGAGTGTTCTCAATGACTCGGCTTCTCCTCTTTGTTTTTGCTTGCATTCTTCTGGCTAAGCCGACCCTCGCAGATGATCGTCCTAACATCGTTGTCTTCCTTGTTGATGATCTCGGGCGACAGGATCTGGCCTGCTACGGCAGTAAGTTCCACGAAACGCCGAACATTGATCGGCTGGCCCGTGAAGGAGCCATGTTCACCGATGCCTATGCGGCGTGTCCTGTCTGCTCACCCACGCGAGCCAGCTTGATGACCGGCCTCTGGCCTCAGCGTACCGGAATCACCGACTACATCGGAGCACCATTGACTCCTGAAGGCTGGAAACGAAATACGCTCCTGCTGCCTGCGCCTTATACAGATCGATTATCGCTGGAAACCACAACTCTGGCGGAGATGGCCAAGTCGGCCGGATACGCGACATTCTTTGCTGGCAAGTGGCATTTGGGACCTGAAGGATGGTGGCCCGAAGATCAGGGATTCGACGTCAACATGGGTGGCACGGATCGAGGAGGCCCCTATGGTGGCAACAAGTATTTTTCGCCATACGGAAACCCGCGTCTCAAAGATGGCCCTGAAGGAGAACATCTGCCGGATCGCCTTGCGACAGAAACCGCCGACTTCATCGAAGCTCATCGCGATCAACCGTTCCTCGCGTACTTTTCGTTTTACTCGGTTCACACGCCTTTGATGTCCAGAGACGACCTGCGCGAGAAGTACGAAGCCAAACGAAAGCAACAGGGGCTGGAAGAAAAATGGGGACGCGAAGGAGAACGTGATGTTCGCCTGGTTCAGGATCATGCAGTCTATGCCGGCATGGTCGAAGCGATGGATCTGGCCGTGGGAAAGGTCCTCGCCAAACTTGATGAACTCGATCTGGCAAAGAACACTCTGGTCATCTTCACGAGCGATAACGGAGGACTCTCTACCAGCGAAGGCTGGCCGACCTCCAACGTGCCTTTGCGAGGAGGAAAGGGCTGGCTCTATGAAGGCGGCATCCGCGAACCGTTTCTCGTTCGCTGGCCGACAGCCGTTGCTGCTCAGTCGAAAATTTCAGAACCCATCAGCAGCCCGGATGTATTCGCTACGGTACTCGACGTCACAAGGGCCACACTCCCTGCAGAAGACGCCCTTGACGGAGTCAGTCTCTTGCCAATGCTGAAGGGTCAATCTCTTCCCGACCGATCGTTGTTCTGGCACTACCCACATTATGGCAATCAGGGCGGAGGTCCCGGTGCAGCCATTCGTCATGGGGACTGGAAGCTGATTCACTGGATGGAGAATGACGAGATCGAATTGTTTAATCTTGCGGGGGATCTCGGTGAGCAGCACAACGTCGCAGCACAACATCCCGAGATCGTAAACGGGCTGCGTACTGAGCTATCCGCCTGGCAAAAAGATGTCGGGGCGAAGTACCCCGAACCTAACGCCGCCTACGATCCTGACAAGCCTAATGGTCGAGCAGCTGCGAGACTTGGCGGCCAGACAGAGAAAAAGGCGCCGACAGGAAAGAGTAAACGCGGCACAAAAGAATGAGCAGTCTCGGAATTGCAGGCCAGAATTGTTCAGCGTTTTACGCTAACCAAAGAACAATTCGGACATACTGCATTCGCGTTGAGTACGTCGGGACTGCAACCAGGCAGGGCCGTTGAACAAAGAGACATGCTTGCTGATGGAGTCAATGCGACTCAGCCGTCGGCTTTGATCCTGAGGCACGCCTCTGTAGAGAAGCCCAGGAACAATGGCAGCGTCCAGTGAAACCTGAACACCGCCGGCAGGGCTTTCGGAAAGAAAGAACGAATCGTCGTCGCTGTCGAGGCGTTGCATGATCATGGCAAAAAAACTCCGGGTCAAACGTGCTGCAGCTGATGGTGCAACGTGAGCGCAAAGGTTTTCGGTGGGGGCGGTCAGAACTTGCAGGCTGTTCGGTAAAATCTGCCGAGGCAGAGAAGAATCTCAGTTCGTTTCCGGCTTCTGTTGTGCAGCTTCCTGCTTCGCCTTGTACCACTCGTAAATCACGGGTAGCACGGAAACGACGATGATCCCCAGAGTGACAAGAGAGAAGTTCTTCTTCACGGGTTCCCAACCGCCAAAGAAGTAGCCAGCTGTAAGGAAAATGCCAACCCAGCAGATCGCTCCGCTGATGTTAAACATCCAGAAGCGGCCTCGGTCCATCTTGCCGATGCCAGCGACAAACGGTGCGAACGTGCGAACGATGGGAAGGAAGCGAGCCAGAAAAATCGCCTTGCCACCATATCTCTGATAGAACGCCTGAGCCTTTTCCAGATGCTGCTTGTTCAGAAATCGGGATGTCTCACTATGAAACACCTTCGGGCCCAGAGAGCGACCGATCGAGTAATTAACAGCATCACCAAAGATCGCAGCGATCAGTAACAGCACAAACATGAGCGGAAAACTAAGGTTCGCCCCCGGGATAGCGACTAACGCTCCGACGGCAAAGAGCAATGAATCGCCGGGAAGAAATGGTGTAACGATCAGCCCGGTCTCGCAAAAAACAACCGCAAACAGAGCGGCATAAAGCCAACCGCCCATCGAGTTGGACATTACTTCAAGGTACCGATCCAGATGGAGCACCACATCGATCAGCCGTTTGATTGTGTCCATCGTCCAATCGTATCCTTGATGACATTGATGAAACCACGAGTCCCATAGGCTTTGCCTGCTTCGGGAACCTCAGTCGCAAATGGAAGCCGCGTGAAATTCTTTGCGACCCTCACGAAACTAGGTCACGCCTGTGGTGATGTTGCAATTTCGCAACATTCCTTCTCCAAATCCCCAGTGCAGCGACAGGATTGTAGGAGTTCTGCGGAATTCATCACTTGAGTCTGTGTCACGATTTGTGTCCACTGCGTTGAGTGCTGAGTCAAAAAGCTCAGCAAAAGGGGGGCGAAGACCTTCAAGACCGGATCGCTGGACGAATACGGTGTTTGATGTGTTTAGCCACTCTTCTCGACAGCTGATGCTATTTGTCGTGCCGACTACTGGCGGTATTCGGGCTCAATATCTGACTACACTGCTGGTTGAAGCCGGGACGACATGATTGCCGCCAACTCTGATATTCACTGGACGAAATTTCGATGAGCGAAGAGGAAAAGAACACGATTCGACAACTCACCCGCCTGCAGCGGCGAGTTCTCGGAACTCTGATGGAAAAGGGATTTACCACTCCCGATCAGTACCCCATGACGATCAAGGGGGCCATGACAGGCTGCAATCAGAAGAGTAATCGGGATCCCGTCACGGAATATTCCGAAGCGGAGGTCGCCGATGCTCTCGAACAACTACGACAGCAGGGTCTGGTGGCAGAAATCTATACGGATGGTGGTCGAGCTGTTCGTTATCGCCACTATGCTCGGCACAAATTTGATTTCAACGAAGCTCAGTTTGCGATCATCTGTGAGTTATTGCTGCGTGGCAGACAGCAGCCCGGTGAACTGCGAACAAGAGCCAGTCGCATGGTGCGAATTGACAGCCAGGAACAGCTCAAAGCGGACCTGCAGTCGCTTCAGGACAAAGGTTTTGTGCAAAGCAATGGGCCTTTGGAACGCCGAGGCGTAGAGGTCGACCATACGTTTTATCTGCCCAAAGAGAACATGACGATGGCGGCTGGCAACTTTGCAGCCGACGACGAACCAGCCTCTCCTTCACCATTGGCGGCATCCATGGCGCCACGGGGCACAAACCCTGCATCCGGTCTGCCTGCAGCCTCCGCACCGGAGCCGGGTTTGCTCCGAGCTTTGCAATCCCAACTGGACCTCATGCAATCAAATGTCATGAGCCTACAAGCAGCGCTGGAAAAAACTCAGGATCGACTCGAACGCATCGAACGAGAGTTGGGACTCAGTTGATTAAAGTGGTCTGACCGCTTTTCTGAGCCTTCGATGTGATGCTGTGTTGGCTTCATCAGCGCAGAATGCATCGGACATATGCCGAATAACGGACCGGCATCAGAATGCGTTTACCGCTGAGCGGTCCGTTGGTTTAGCCCAACGTTGAATTTATTCGTTCGCAGTTCCGGCCTCAATCTGAGTTCGCTGGCCACTGTGCTTCAAACTGCCTGAGGGCCGAGCGGCAAACGTAAAGTCAATCAGGAACACCGAGTCTTCGACGAGAACGTAGTCCCCGGGCGGGTAATTCCTCCAAGGGAAATGTCGCGTCGCTGGCGAGGACTGCTGTATTTTTACGCCCGTGTTCAGGAAGTAGGCATTTTTGCGTGCAAAATATTTTCCGCGCGTGTATGATTCCAAGGGACACGACGAAGATATGTGTTCGTGAATGAGCAAGTGCACCATAAATGGGCGTTCACCATCAGCATGTGCTTTGCTTTTGTGCCTTTGGGGCGGTCTTGAGAAATGGCGACATCAGAATCAGTGTTGATCAGCGGCCTGATTGGCAGCAGCCCTCCAATGCTGGATGTTTATCGGATGACTCGGAAAGTGGCTCCAACAGCGGCCACAGTCCTGCTCACCGGAGAAACCGGCACAGGCAAGGAACTCATTGCCCGAGCATTACACGAATTGAGTCCTCGCGCGACCGGTCCGTTTATACGAGTCAACTGCGGTGCTTTGTCCGAGAGCTTGCTGGAAAGTGAACTCTTTGGTCACGCAAAAGGCGCGTTTACCAGTGCGAATGAAAATCGTACCGGGCGTTTTGAAGCGGCTCACGGCGGCACAATTTTTCTGGATGAGATCAATAGCGTAAGCTATCAGCTTCAGGTCAAGCTGTTGCGAGTCCTTCAGGAGCATGAATTCGAACGTGTCGGGGATACTCGCACGATTCGAGTGGACGTGAGGGTCATTGCGGCCACGAACGTCGATCTTCAGGATGAGATCACGGCTGGACGATTTCGCGAAGACCTCTTTTATCGCCTGAACGTTATTCCCATCTACTTGCCTGCTCTGCGCGAACGTGGCGATGATATCATCGATCTGGTCACGTTTTTTGCCCGGCGTTATGCCATGGCGAATGGAATTCCGGTACCTACGATCACATCGGATGCGATGCGGTTCCTCCAGCAATACGGCTGGCCGGGCAACGTTCGTGAACTGCAAAATTACATTGAACGTGCACTCGTGTTGTCAACGGGCGGCGAAATCATGGCCGAGCTGCTGCCTCCGCATGTTCGAGGTCTTGCCCCGGTTCGGATTGGACGACGAGCGTCAGAAGACCTCGAGTCGCTCTGCACGGACCTGGTCAGCCGACGTCTCGCGCAGGTCGGCGAAGAAAGCACCGACGTCTATAACCAGGTGATCAACGTCGTGGAAAAAGAACTCATTCTTCAGGTTCTACGGCAGAGTCAGGGCGTGCAAACACGAACCGCGACCCGACTCGGTATCAATCGCAACACGCTACACAAGAAGATCGAAGATCACCAGTTGGGATCAGAGGCTCGATAGGGCAGTGTTGATTGAGTGAATGGAAAGCCGTAGTGCTGGCTTCAGCCAGCATGCGATTTCCATATTGCATAATGATGCCGACTGAAGTCGGCACTACGGCCTGAATCAACATCCCGTCCCTGCGTTTCACGGCAGTTTTTTCAGCCTAACCCTCAGCGACTTCTCGCGGCGGTATCGCCAGTTCTCCATCGGCACCTTCAGCCTCAACTCGCGAATCAGCAGGAAGTTCTGCAATCGCCCCGGCAGTCGCCATCAGCTTGGGACCTTTGCGATTCGCATCGATGACTTTGTGCATATGCTCGGCTGACATTGTTTCCATCTCAATCAGATCGGCCGTCAGCTTTTCAAGGGTTTCCCGTTGAGATGTCAAGGTGTCGAGGGCAGTCCGATACGCTTCGTCCACCAATCGCTTCACTTCGATGTCGATTTCTCGCAGGGTGGCTTCAGAGTGAATCGATTCCGAAACGATTCCACCAGACCCGGCAAGAAACGGTGATCGCTGAGCTTCGCTGTAATACATACGCCCCAGACGAGGGCTCATGCCAAATTCTGTGACCATGCGACGAGCCAAATCCGTGGCCCGTTGCAGGTCATTGGAAGCACCGGTTGAGGTTTCATTGTAAATCAGTTGTTCGGCGGAAATCCCCCCGAGCAGCACAGCCATTCGGCTCTGCAGTTCTGACTGTGTCAGCAGTTCGCGGTCATCTTCCGGAAGCTGCAGCATGTATCCCAGAGCACCCATGCCGCGAGGAATAATTGAAATCTTGTGGACTGGATCTGTATGCGGCAGACTGGCCGCGACAAGAGCATGCCCGGATTCATGGCAGGCGACACGACGCTTGACGTCTTCCACGATGATGCGAGAAGTTTTCTCGAGGCCGGCCATGACTCGTTCAATGCCCGCTTCAAACGACTTCATCGTCACCCGCTTGTCTTCTCGACGAGCCGACAACAGAGCCGCTTCATTCACCAGGTTCGCCAGATCCGCACCGACAAAGCCCGGAGTGAGCTTAGCCAACCGTTTCAGATCAACGTCGTCAGCCATCTTGACGCGTTTTGAGTGCACATTCAGGATTGCTTCACGTCCCTTGATGTCGGGGCGATCAACCAGCACATGGCGATCGAATCGTCCTGGACGCATCAACGCCGGATCCAGCGTTTCCGGCCGGTTTGTCGCGCCCATCACAATGACGCTCTGATCCGTGCTAAAGCCGTCCATCTCAACGAGCAACGCATTTAAAGTCTGTTCACGTTCATCGTGACCACCGGGAGCTCCACTGCCGCGCACTTTACCCAGCGCATCAAGTTCGTCGATGAAAATAATGGCGGGAGCTCTTTGCAGTGCCTGCTGGAACATATCGCGGACACGGGCAGCACCAACGCCCACGTACATTTCCACAAAGTCCGAACCGGAGAGACCGAAGAACGGCACACCGGCTTCGCCAGCAACAGCCTTCGCCAGCATTGTTTTGCCGGTACCAGGAGGCCCAACCAGCAGCACACCACGCGGAATTCGTCCACCCAGCGCCTGATACTTTTGAGGAGTCTTCAGGAACTCCACGACTTCTTTGAGTTCTTCAACAGCTTCATCAATACCGGCGACATCATTGAACGTCACATTGACGTCTTCCTGTGCATAGAGCCGACCACGGCTGCGTCCGAAAGACATCGCAGAGCCAGCCCCGCCAACTCGACGCAGTACGAAAATGAAGCCCAGAATGAACAAGGCAGTCACCAGAAGCATCGGGATCATCGACGTCAGTTCGGATGGCGGCTTGGCGGAATTCAGAACGACTCCTTTTGAATGGAGCAGATCTTCCAGCTTCGCGCGATTGTTCTCGGTGATCCAGGTCAGTGGCGTATAAAAACGCTTCACTGAGGTGACCTTACCCTTACGGATATCGTCGGCTGCCTTATCCTGCCAATAAATGGCGGATGAGCCCATCGAAACCTCGAACATGCAATCCTTGTTCAAAGTGCCGGTTTCGAGCCGATTCAGGAATTCGCTGTAGGAGATTTCTTCTCCACCAGTTCCTCGGCCCGCCACTGTAATGAAAACAGCGGCGAGAATACCGATCACCAGCAAATACCAGAACCCACTGTTCGATTGCCCTTGCCCCTTATCCTTGCGACTACTTTTTCCCGGCTTTCCGGGGCCAGACGCATTTTTGTCGGACAGGGGTTCCTGAGGACCAGCCATAGCTCTGTTACCAGTGAGAGAGTGCTGTGCTCGTCAAAAGCACGGGTTTTCCGGAATGCATCCGGCATTTTGCAACTGTAGGCCCGTTGTTCGACGTGGTCAACCAGACGAACCGGTTGAGTCTTATGCCAAAGGCCATCGGACCGGCATAATCCCCGCCTTCCGCAAAAACCTCCGTGACCACCGCCGAGCCCCGAAGTCTCCGTCGAACTTACGGGGGTTTACCATCCGAGCCAATTGAACCTCGGGAACTCACGACATCAACGCTTGACAGTGCGGTTCAGGGGGGTAATGATCGGGCGCAAATAGAGGAATTCAAAAGCCTTTCACAGAGATTCCTTGCCGAATACCCCCCCAGGGGCCACTCAGAGGTCAGTCATGTCAAAGCCGGATCGTCGCATCGATATTGAAGAAATCAGCGGAGTTACTGTCGCTCGTCTGCTTGAAAAGAAGATCCTCGACGAAGCCAATATTGAAGCGTTGGGACAAGAACTGTTCGCACTTGTGGATAAAGATGGCCGCAAGAAGATTGTTCTCGACTTTACGCTCGTGGAGTATCTCTCCAGCGCTGCGTTGGGCAAGCTGATTACCATGCATAAGAAAGTGACCACAGCCAAAGGTAAGCTGGCATTGTGCAGTATTCAGAAAGACATTCTGGACGTCTTCAAGATCACACAGTTGAACAAAGTTCTGACACTGTGCACCAATCTTGACGAAGCCCTCACCAAATTCTGACAGCTCACTTGCCCGTGTTAAGCGGGTCTCGTGGATCGTACTTCCTTTCTGCACTGCAGTTTCCTCTCTCTGTCAGATGTGGCCATGACGAATCCGGTGAAGCTGGAAATCATGATTCCAAGCAACACAGCCGATGGGCTTGGTGCTCAGGAAAAGCTTGTTTCCCTGATGGAGCAATTTGAGTACAGCATGCGGGATGTCTTCGCTATGCGACTCTCACTGGAAGAAGGGATCACGAATGCCATTCGTCATGGTAATAAGTTTGCCGATGACAAGAGTGTGATTATTCGTTGCGACATCAGTACCGAAAAAATGCGGGTTGTGGTGGTTGATGAGGGCGCAGGGTTTGATCCGGAAGATGTTCCGGATCCTACTCTGGAAGAGTTTATTGAACGCCCCTGCGGTCGCGGTCTGATGTTGATGCGTGCCTATCTGAGTATTTGTGAATATTCAGATGGTGGCCGATGCCTCACGATGGAACGCGAGCGAAACAGTCCGCTGCCGATTCTGGAAGATTAGTTCTCTATCAGTCATGGTCTGATGGGTGTAGGCTCAGACCGAGCAGAGTGAACGCCGGATTTTTCTTGAGTCGCTGAATTGCCGAAACTCGCTGCCGCTTGGTGCGGCCTCTGCAATCTTCGTTTCGACTGCGGTATTTAAGCAGTTGTGCCACCGCCTGCTGTCCTCAACGATCCCTTTTCCCGGGTGTCACCATGCGCATTTCGATCGCTGTTATTCTCGCGTACCTGCATCTTGCAATTTATTCTCTGCCAGCCGCCGAACAACGCACTTTACACATGAACTTTGTGTTCGTCGTGATCGACGACCTGGGCTGGGCTGATCTGTCGTGTTACGGCAGTAAGTTTCACGAAACTCCGCATCTGGATGCACTGGCCGCATCAGGAATGCGATTCACACAGGCCTACGCTGCTTGTCCCGTGTGCTCGCCAACTCGGGCCAGCATTATGACAGGACGACATCCGGTTCGTGTGGAAATCACAGACTGGATTCCGGGGCAGCAGGCGAAACGTGATGCCAATCATCGTTTCCTGCAGATCGAAGATCGCAACGAACTGCCGCTGGAAGAACAAACCATCGCTGAAGTCCTGCACTCAGCGGGATACCAAACATTCTTCGCCGGCAAATGGCATCTGGGTGGAGAAGAATTCCTTCCAACCGACCAGGGTTTTGATGTTAATCTCGGAGGTGCTCACTACGGTCAGCCTCCGGCCGGCTACTTCGCGCCATGGAAGAACCCATGGCTGAAGGAACGCCACGACGGCGAATATCTGACGGAGCGACTGACAGAAGAATCTGTCTCATTCCTCCGCCAGCGAGATCCCTCGCGGCCGTTCCTGTTGTTCCTTTCTCACTATGATGTTCACACTCCCATTCACAAAGATGAAAAGCATTTCGATCACTTGGCGGAGAAAGTGAAAGGGCTCAACGAAACATCGCCGGTGAAAGAACGGCGAGGTCTCTCAAGAACTCAACAGGACAATGCTCAGTATGCGAGCATGGTTTCCGCGATCGATGACAGCGTCGGAGCAATCATGGCCGCTTTGCATGAGCAGGGCCTGGAAGACTCCACAACGATTATCTTCACTTCCGACAACGGGGGCCTCTGTACTTTGGCGAAGCCCGGCCCAACCAGCAATCTGCCGCTGCGTTCCGGCAAAGGCTGGCTGTACGAAGGTGGTATTCGCGTTCCTCTGATTATCCGATCTCCGGCCGTTGCTAACCCCGGTGAGATTTGTGAGCAACCTGTACTCAGCACCGATTACTTCCCGACAATGATCGATCTGGCGAAGCTTGAGCAGCCAGCCGAGACGCCGATTGATGGAATGTCGCTGGCCCCAATGTTATCCGGCAAGGTCATGACGCAAACGCGTCCTCTGGCCTGGCATTACCCGCACTATCATGGATCCGAATGGACTCCTGGCGCCGCATTTCGTAGCGGAGACTGGAAGGTCATCGAGTTCTACGAATTCGGCGACGCAGAACTCTACAACCTGGCGACAGATCCCGGCGAACAGAAAAACCTCGCCATGCAGAACCCCGAAAAGCTTCAGGAACTTCAAAGTGCTCTGGCCGAATGGCAACAAACCTTAAACGCAAAAATGCCTGAGCCAAATCCTGAGTGGAAACCGTAAGATTACATCCGGTGAATAACTATCAAAGGGAAGCATGCGTGTCGATCAAGGTTTTGTAGACAAAACTGAAAGATTGCGTTCAACAACGATCTACCCTGATCAGTGCACAACACGATTTGATTCGGTCTTCAAAGACAGCAAGATCCGGATCCCAATCGCAACCTTGCCCCGTGGCCTTGTATTGAAATTTTTCGGTCCCTGAATGTTTCGGTCAACAGATCAGACCATGTTGCGGACACTGCTGAAGAAACGGGTGCCATGTACAACAGAAAGCCCCTCCACGTTTCGCCATCGCCCTTTTTCGAGGACCACGCATTCGGAGTTGAGCTCCCGGAATCCAACGAAAAAACGCCGAGGACTTCTTTGGAAGTTCTCGGCGTCCTTTATGTTTTCAGCCAACAACGGTTCGTACCGCCTCACCTATTCGCCCGAGCTGCTTTCAAGGAAGCGAGCCAGCTTGTGGAAGTCGCTATTGTGCTTGATGAAGCGGACGACTGTCACCAAAGTCTGCGGATCAACCAGCTGTTCGAAAGGCACAAAGTGCAGATCCAGCTGTCCTGACACAGACACCATCGCACCATTGAGCTTCTCTTCGCACAGGGCTCGGTAAGCACCAACGCCCAACTGGCTGCCCAGCATCACGTCGAATGCATGAGGGCGAGCACATCGGCATTCGTAACCCAACTGAAGACCGGTCACCTTGCGTTTCAGGCCTGTCTGCTTTGCAAACTCGGCCATAATTCGCTTGGCGAACATCTTGCCCAGGTCAACATTGGCGACCGAAATGTGACCGTGATCGTCGCGAGGCACGTCCTTCAGAACGTCGTCTGACAGGAACTCAGCCAGCCCTTCGGCCAGTACGACGACGCCATATTCCTTGCCTTCTTTCTCCTGTCGATGTCGCATCATGCGGACAATTTTCCCGACGACTTTATCGATATCCATCACCTTGCGCTTAGGTGTGGAGTCGGGTGTCAGATACTCACC
Organism: Planctomycetales bacterium; assembly: GCA_026400835.1. GTDB lineage: Bacteria > Planctomycetota > Planctomycetia > Planctomycetales > Planctomycetaceae > SXXK01. The sequence goes on from JAPLOA010000066.1 coordinate 47,211, forward strand.
CGTCATGTCTTCCACGCTCAGCACCATGTTGGCTTCGCCGGAGATCGCTGCTCCATACGCCAGCCAGCCGGCACTACGTCCCATGCTTTCAACCACGAAGTACGCACGAGCTGCTTCGGCATCGGCGTGCAGGTTGCGAATTTCGGTTCCCAACGTTTCCACGGCGGTGAAGTAACCGAACGTGAAATCGATTCCCATGTAGTCGTTATCGATGGTCTTGGGAACATGCACAATCGGCATCCGCTTCATGTCGGCCGGAAGACGATCCTGATACATCTTCAGCTTGTTGGCGGTCTTCAGAGTATCGTCGCCACCAATTGACACCAACGCATCAACACCGATGGATCGCAGAGCATCGTAGACGCGTTTCAGAGGAGCAGACTTTTCCGGATCACTGAGGTGATCCGGCGAAGTGATCTGCTTGCCTGGGTTGGCACGAGCCGTCCCGATGATGATGCCTTCCTTGCTGCGTGTTCGACGAAGAGAAACCTCGGTCAGGTTCTTGTAGTGCAATCCTTCCACCAGCGGCGTCGACGGTGAGTATTCCATCAGATTGGAGTAGCCGTAGCGGATACCGACGACTTCAATGCCGTTGCGAATGCAGGAGATGGCACAGGTTGAAATGACCGCGTTGGCACCAGGAGCCGGACCACCAGCAAACAACAAGGCGACGCGCTTAATTCCGTGAGACATGAACCGTTTTCCTTATGGACAGATTGGAGAAATGATGGGTGTCATGGGCCGTTGACTGACCGAAAACACGGGTGCATGATCACACCCGATGATGAGTACGACGGGCATTCCTGCCCGTCGAATCTCGTCGGACAAGAATGTCCAACCTACGTTCATGCCACACGATCCGCGTAACCAGTCCCGTCTCAATCAACAGTGACTGATTCTAAAATGTGCGTTCGACGAAGGTCGTGTCGATATTGAAGTCGACGAAGTCCGCGTGGCTGAACATCTTCCGAGCCAGCGGCAGTGTCGTCGCGATTCCCTCGATCACGAACTCACGCAAACAACGTCGCATACACTGAATCGCTTCTTCGCGTGTGGGCTTGTGAACAATCAGCTTTCCGATCATCGAGTCGTAATACGGGCTGATCGTGTAGCCTTCGTAAACATGTGAATCGAAGCGAACACCCGGGCCGCCTGGCAGACGGAGTTTCGTAATCGTCCCCGGACTTCCTCGGAAGCCATTGTCCGGGTCTTCCGCGTTGACTCGAAGTTCGATCGCACAACCCGTGTGCTTGATGTCTTCCTGCTTGAACGGCAACTTTTCGCCAGCTGCGATGAGAATCTGCTGCTTGATCAGATCGATGCCTGTAACAAGTTCCGTCACAGGATGCTCAACCTGAATTCGAGCATTCACTTCGATGAAGTAGAAGTTGAAATTCTTATCAACGATGAACTCACAGGTACCAGCATTTGTGTAGCCGGCTTCGCGAACCAGATTCACTGCACAGTCACAAATCTTCCTGCGAACTTCCGCTGGAAGTTTTGGGGCCGGACTTTCTTCAATCAGCTTCTGGTGACGCCGCTGCATTGAGCAGTCACGTTCCCACAGGTGCACAACATTGCCATGGTTGTCGGCCAGAATCTGGACTTCCACGTGGCGAGGTCGCTCGACGTATTTCTCCAGATAAACACCCGCGTTCTTGAATGCCTTTTCGGCTTCAGCGCTGGCCGCCTGGAGTCCGGCTCGCAGCGAGATCTCATTCCCGGCAACTCGCATCCCTTTGCCACCACCGCCAGCCGTGGCTTTGATCAGCACGGGGTAGCCAATTCGATCGGCGACTCGCACGGCTTCTTCAACATCTGAGATCAAGCCATCGCTGCCTGGTACACAGGGCACACCGGCCTTCATTGCGATTTCACGAGCACTGACTTTGTCGCCAAGCTGCTGCATTGCCTGCACCGGAGGACCGATGAATTCAATATTGCAGCTGCGGCAGACTTCGGCAAAGTGCGAATTCTCCGCGAGGAATCCGTAGCCTGGATGAACGGCTTGCACATTGCCGATTTCAGCCGCGCTGATGATTCGGTTGATCTGCAGGTAGCTCTCCATCGCCTGAGCAGGTCCGATACACCATGCCTCGTCCGCCAGTTCCAGATAATGAGCGCCACGATCGGCTTCACTGTAAACGGCAACGGTCTCAATGCCCAGTTCCCGGCAGGCCCGGATAATTCGAAGGGCAATCTCGCCTCGGTTCGCGACCAGAATTCTCTGAAACATGGTGTGCTCAGCTCAAAAACAAACAAGTTAGCCGGCAGTTCATCCGGCATACAGCAGCAAAGAAACACAGCGACAGACAGCAGGCTCTGCAAAAAAGCCGTGAACCATTCGAGCGGTCGGTCGAGGTCGGCAATTGGGTTTCGTTTTGCCAGCCAGTTCGCGCTAGCGTCCGGTTCTGAACCGTGGGCTACGCCTGGCGGCTAACTCCTTAAACCCTCTTTAAAACCTTGACAGAGCAATAGACTAGAGAGGTTCGATTCTGAAGAGTGGCTGGTTAAATCCAACGGCATCACCGTTCTCAACCAGAATCTCCAGAATACGACCGGACTTCTCAGCCTGAATCTGGTTGAACACTTTCATCGCTTCGATAATGCAGATGACCGTGTCAGCCTTCACAACAGAGCCTACCGACACGAACGGAGGATCTTCCGGGCTGGCTGCAGTGTAGAACGTGCCCACAGCCGGCGCATTGATCGTGATCCCAACTGGTGCGGCTGGAGCAGCAGCGGCTGCAACCGGTGCACTAGCCGCAGCGGGTGCCGCGACCGGAGCAGCCTGCATCATCGGTGCAGGCGCGAATCCTTGAGTAAACGTCGGTGCCGCGTATCGCGGACCGCGGCGAATCTTCCAGGACTCTTCTTCGTTCTGAAGGTTCACTTCAGACACATCAAACTTTTCCATCAGCTGCAGGAGCTTACGGAATTTATCGAGATCGAAGGACTCGCCCTTTTCTTCGTTTTCCACGGATTTCGCCATATGAAAATTGCCTCCAGACGCGAAAACTCAGCGCCTTGTCTGATACGTACGAACGACTACCGCAAGAATCCCGGCTTTTCCAGAAAGCCAGGATTCACTCGACAGCGAAGTCGTTCCAAAGAGCACGCAGGATCGTGAACTCCTCGGATTTATGCAAGGAAAGGAACGATTGCCTCTTCGAATTCGCGAGGAACGTTCGACAAAACCTCATTTCCGTCCGGGGTCAGCAGGAGATCATCCTCGATCCGGACCCCGAATTTTCCTGGCAAATAGATTCCAGGCTCCACGGTCACCAGCATCCCGACCTCAAAGATCTGCTCCGAAAGTGGGCTCATGCGGACCGATTCATGGATTTCGAGGCCAAAACCGTGGCCCAGGCCGTGGCCGAAATTCTTGCCAAAACCAGCGTCTGCGATAATTCCTCGCGCAATCTTGTCGACGTCCGCACATCTTACCCCCGGACGAATCGCCTGAATCGCCGCCTGTTGAGCCTTCAGCACCGTGTTGTAAACCTGCTCCATTAAACGAGTTGGCTTTCCCGTGATCAGTACTCGCGTCAAGTCGCTGCGATAGTGAGATTTCACTTCGGCACCCCAGTCGATCAGCAGCACTGGACTCTCAGAAACACATCGGCGCCCGGCATGAGCATGCGGCAGAGCAGACGTCGGGCCGACACCCACGATGGGCTCAAAAGCCGGCCCCGTAGATCCGAAACTCCGCATCGCTGCTTCCAGCAGAAACCGGATTTCTGTCTCCGTCTGATTCGGGCGAAGCGAACTGCGAACAACGGCAAAACCTCGTTCCGCAATACGCATCGCTTCACGAGTCTGCTCGATCTCCCACTTATCTTTGACCTCTCGCAGCCGTTCCACAAGTCCGCTGGTCGCGACAATCTCTGCAGAGACAATTTTCTTTGCCAGCGACGAATGCTGCGACAACGTCACGTAGTCCGCTTCGATGCCGACTCGCTTTGCTCGGGCCTTCGCAATTAAGCGGGCCGCATGATCATCCAAAGTGCTGGCCGCATCGCGAATCTCGGCATCAAGCCCGGGACATTCGTCGGCCAATTGCGTTTCGTACCGCGTATCACTCAGGATGACGGTTGTTGAAGACGACAGAAACAGCCATCCCGATGATCCAGAGAACCCCGTGAGATATCGAACATTGCTGGGCCCGGTCACCAGCAGACTGTCGACAGACGCTTCTTTGAGTTTTCGCAACAGGCGATTTCGCCGAGTTTCGTAGTTGGGGCCGGTCATGGCTCAATGTTCCTGATACTTATGTGTTCAAATCTGTATTTAAAGCGTGACGGCGCGAGCCGTCCAGTGCGTGTCAATTTTTGAAAAGTACTGACGAGATACCACGTCTCATTCTTCTGCTTGCGAAGGAATCGTCGTGCAGCTCGTAGTGCTGGCTTCAGCCAGCAAATTCTTGAACCGGAACAACAATGCCGACTGAAGTCGGCACTACGACCTCACTCAAAAACCGGGTCAACAAAATCGCCGCCAACACATAACTTCGCATCCAAACGACAGAGGCCCGACTTCGTAAAAAAGCCGAGCCTCTGATCTATAACGAGTGTTGATCGCAGTGATCAAACTCAACCCAGGTCGGCCTTAATATCAATCCATCGTCGCTGTTCAAAGGATTCCAGCACGGCATCGGCAATCGCCTGAGCTGATGCACCGTCATGGAAGCCTGGCACAGCGTCACGCTCTTCGATGATGGCCGAGGTCAGTTCCCAGACCAGGTCATAGCGGAACACAGTGCTTGGTGAACCCTGCGATGGATCACGCGGACTTCCCGGAGCGACCAGGAACTCTTTCGGCACTGCCAGCTTCTCCATATCCTTGCCGTTGCGAGACAGGATAATGTTGTTCGGATCCGTAAGCTGATAAGCGGCCGAACCTTCGCTGCAATTCACTTCTGCCCATTCGTAGCCGACGCCTTTATTGTTGTGGCCCTTCATCAGCGTACTGCCTTCCCAGACTCCAACAGCGCCGCTTTCGAAAAAGCCGATAAGGCTGGACCAGTCATCAACCTCTGACGGAGGACAAGGCTTTCCATCGGCTGTCTTATCGCGCGGAACGAACTGAGCCACGGCACCACAGATCGACTTAATCGGCCCCAGCAGATCCTGAGCAAAATCGATACGATGAATTGTCATGTCGAACAAGTCACCAGCACCGGCTAACTTCTTGATCTGACGCCAGCCCCAGCTTGTTTCCGGGAGATCCAGAAAGCGCTGACTGCGAAAATGGCGAGGCGTGCCCAGAGCACCACTGCTCACCAGATGCCTCACGTATCGCATTGAAGGAGCAAACCGATAAGTGAAGGCCGTCATGTGGCGAACATTGGCATCGCGAGCTGCCCGGTACATTTCAGCAGACTCAGCAAAGTTCAGCCCCAGCGGCTTTTCACACATCACATGCTTACCATTCTTCGCGCACTCCAGAGCCTGCTCGTGATGCACAAAGTTAGGGGTTGCGATGATCACCGCATCGACATCCGGATCGGCCGCCAGTTGACGATAGTCCGAATACGTTTTGACCGGGCCCCACTCCTTTGCTCGTTGTGCCATCAGAGCTTCATTCGGATCACAGATCGCCACCAGTGACGCGCGAGGATCGAGCTTGATTCCGGGCACATGATGAAAATCAGAAACCGCTCCGGCACCAATAATTCCGTATCGAACATGAGTGGGCATGATACTGTCTTTCCGACGTTCAAAATAAAGCGAGTGATCGATGATGTCAGCCGGATCGTCATCTGGCTGAAAGGAAAAGTTCCCTCAAGCGGACCAAAGCCTGCTCACGGGTGGCAAGAAGTTCGTTGAGTTGTTCGTTGCGGATTGTGGCGAGCAGTTCACGCACCACGGGTCCGGCCGGAACCCCCAGCCCCATGACATCTCGCCCGTCAATTAACGTGGCCGGCGCAAGGGTTTCCGGGGATGTGCGCGAAAGGTAACGTCGACAGAATTCCGCGTCTACCGGATCTCTCCGGCAGGAACGAGCGATCGCCGATGATACATCCAGCAGCAATTTTGCATGGGGATGATTCAGCAGCGGCTTAAGAATGTGCAGCGGCTGGCTCGCGATGTTGTCCAGAACGGGCAGAGAATTCAGCAGCCAGCACACGCACTCCGTTTCTTCGTTCGACAACTTCAGCCGACGGCAGACCTCGTCGATCCGTGCAACTCGCCGTTTTGTCTCCTGTTCTCCAGAAGAATACAGAGGCCGCAGCAGAAGACTCAGAGCTGCCTCGAAACTTGCCGACTCCAGCAGTCCCAGCGCATCGAGTATCTCGTCCTGCTGAAGTAGTCCGCTGATCGACGTGATTTCCGGCAGCACTTCCGCAAACAGCGATGTCTCCTCCAACATCTTCACGGCGGTTGCACGAGTTGAATGCGAGAGCATCCGCCGCAACTCCTGAGCAATCCGCTCGACACTCACCTGACTCAGCTCCGTCGCGAACTGGCGGATCGCATCAGCCGTTTGAATGTCGAGATGGAAACGAAACGTGGCGGCGAATCGCACGGCTCGCAGCATCCGCAGTTTGTCTTCGCGGAATCGATCCACCGGATCTCCAATCGCGCGGACAACTCCGGCCGCAAGGTCGTCTCGACCACCGACGTAGTCAATGACTTCATTCCGGATCGGATCGAAGAACAGCCCGTTGATCGTAAAGTCTCGGCGGCGAGCATCTTCTTCGGGACGACAAAACTGCACGGAGTTCGGTCGGCGTCCGTCGAGGTACTCGCCGTCACTGCGGAAGGTCGCGATTTCAATCTGACCGGCTGACTTTGTCGGACCAAGAACCATGACAACGCCAAAACTTGCACCAACCGGGATTGTACGGCGAGTTCCGAAGATCCGAATCACTTCGTCCGGTGTCGCCGTGCTGGCAACGTCGTAGTCTTTGGGCGATTTTCCCAGCAATTGATCACGCACGCAGCCCCCAGCCCACAACGCTTCAAATCCAGCATCGCGCAATGTTTCGACAACGGAAACCGCAAACTGGCGTCTGGGATCAGAAGATGAGGCTGTGGTCGCCATTGAATCGTTACTAAACAGAGAGCGTGTTTCAGGAAGCAGAACGCAGGCTTGAGCTGCCTCTGAAGAAAAACAGACACTGGTCTGCTCACCGCAGGCCTACAGATTTCGCAGGAAAACGCAGCGGTAGAGTTTTCCGGACTGGAGAATGATCTTTTTGGGGGCAATTGCCAGGGAATCGCAACTGTAAGCGAATAGCCGACTTCCGAGAACTCTTCGCTTCGGATGAGATCGAAAAGTATCGGCTGACACAGACGGGACCTCCTGCTAGGATCTCCGGTTCGTCTTCACTTCTCGAGAAGACACCGCCCTCCTCCGCCTTTTTATCGTCGAACGAAATTGGACGCAGCCCAACAGGCCGATTCATGAGAAATACTCGAGTCAACTTAAAGAACCCTCTCATCGCTGCGTTATTGGCTTACCTGATTCCAGGTGCCGGGCATTGGTATCAGGGGCGAAGATTCAAGGCCACTATTTATTCCGTGTGCATCTTAAGCCTGTTTATCTGGGGCATGATTCTCGGTAACTGGCAGCCTGTTTACAGTCAGTTGGTTTACCAGACGGACAGAGTGACTCCCCAGATGGAGAAGAAAGTTCCCACGACGAAGTTCTCGTTTGGTTATGCAGCTCAATTCTTTAATGGTGCGATGGCTTTACCAGCTTTGGTTCAGGAGTCACGACTTCGCAATGAGCAGGTCCGGATCGATCATCTTGATTCCGAACTCCAGAGCGATTTCGTCGGTATGGTTTCGGACTTCAGCGGAAGAGGAGATGACCTGCAAATTGTCACGGGCACAATGACAATCGCTCCGGTCAATCCGAGTGGTGGAGAAGCGGTCACGGGAACTCTGAAGGCCAGTGCTGCAGATGATAAGGTTGTGGAATATGGTCTCGGTGGTCAGATTCGACTGGGGCGCGAAGTCTTCGGTTCTCCTCGTCGAGAGATTGAATGTCGTATCGTGAGTGTGGATGGTGAAGAGCTGAATATCGGCAAAACGCTGCGTGGCACAATTAGTCGCAGCTTTCTGAATTGGTATCAGGCACCATGCGATTCGCAGGAACTGGATCGGCTTCACGGGGATCTGAGTCGCAAGTTTGATATCGCGTCGGTCTTCACCTGGATCGCCGGGCTGTTAAACCTGCTTGCGATCTGGGATGCTGCGGACGGGCCAGCGTATGGTTATGGCAATGAGAAGCCGGAAGATGAAGAAGACGATGATGAAGATGCCCCAAAGAAACCATAACCCGAGGACTGCATCATGGACCTGACAATTTTGACTCACGCAGTCCCCCTGACAGCCATCATCTGCCTGGTTTATTCAAACAGTCGTTTTGAATTGCCGGAAAGAATTTTACGCTCAGCGCTGGTCATGTTTATCAAGACGATCAGCTTTCTTGGGGTGCTGTACGCATTCCTTCTTTGGCTATCACGATAGTTTTCTGTCGTAGCAGTTTGGCTGTTAAGATAGTTTTTGACTGAGATGATGGAGCCTGACATGAACCCGATTCAGGAATACCTTCAGACGTTGACTCGCCGCCAGTTCTTTGGCGACGGCGCGATTCGCATGGGAGGCGTTTCTCTGGCGATGCTGGCTGCCGAACGAACAGCGAAGGCGACCGATCAGCTCTCTCAGGCTTCTACTGCTTCTCCTGCCATGGTTCACCCACCGTTGCCGGGATTCCCGCATTTTGCTCCCCGGGCCAAAGCGGTGATTTACCTGCACATGAACGGCGGGCCTTCACAGTTGGACACCTGGGATTACAAGCCGAATTTGAAGGAGCACTTCGACAAGGACCTGCCCGATTCGATCCGGATGGGCCAGCGCATCACGACGATGACCAGTGGTCAGGCTCGCCTGCCCGTGGCTCCTTCGATGTTCAACTTCGCTCGCTACGGACAAGCCGGAACCTGGGCCAGCGAATTGTTGTCTCACACCGCGAAGCATGCTGATGACCTTGCTGTTGTGCGGAGCGTTCACACGAACGCGATTAATCACGACCCGGCTTGTACCTTCGTCACGACAGGCAGCGAGGTTCCAGGCAAACCCAGCATCGGAGCATGGCTGGCTTATGGTCTGGGCAGCGCCACGAATAATCTGCCGGCCTTTGTGGTTTTGACACCGCGCTGGACGTCAAAGCAGGCGGCTCAGGCACTGTTTACTCGCATGTGGAGCAGCGGATTTTTGCCGTCAAAGTACACCGGCGTTGCCTTGCGCAGCGTAGGTGATCCGGTGCTCTATATTGACAACCCGTCCGGAATCGATGCGCGGCATCGGCGAGCGATGCTGGATACTCTGTCGCAGCTCAACCAGAAAAACTTCGAACGCTTTGGGGATCCGGAGACGCAGACTCGTATCGCTCAGTACGAAATGGCGTTTCGGATGCAAAGCAGTGTGCCGGAACTTGTCGATCTGTCCGGCGAAACGAAAGAGACTCTGGACATGTACGGTCCGGAAGTTTCGAAGCGCGGAACCTTTGCCGCAAGTGCGTTGTTAGCTCGCCGAATGGTTGAGCGAGGTGTTCGGGTTGTGCAGATTCTGCATCGCGGCTGGGATCAGCATGGCTCGCTGCCCAGTGAAATTCGACATCAGTGTTATGACACCGACCAGCCCTGTGCGGCACTCTTGCAGGATTTGAAGCAACGCGGACTTCTCGACAGCACGCTGGTGGTCTGGGGCGGCGAATTTGGTCGCACCGTGTATTCTCAGGGCGCATTGACAAAGACCAACTACGGCCGTGACCATCATCCTCGCAATTTCAGCATGTGGATGGCGGGTGGCGGGATCAAGGGCGGTGTGGTGCATGGAGAAACCGACGACTTCAGCTACAACATCGTGGACAAGCCGTGTCATGTCAATGATCTGAATGCGACGGTCATGCATTGCATGGGCATTGATCATGAGCGGTTCTCTTATCGATTTCAGGGCCTTGACCAGCGTCTGACCGGCGTGGAACCTCAACGCGTGGTTCAGGAGATCCTGAGCTGAGGCAGGAACCTTTTGTAGGTCTGGCTTGAGCCGGACTTTCGGCGCAATCAAGACTATCTGCCGTGGAACGCTGTTCTGTTCCGGTCTTCAGTCATACACCGGACTGCTCGCGCCGCATTGAATCTCACCCACCGCGTGCGATCTGCTGGCTGCAACAGGATCAATGCACACAGCCGGAGCATTCGGCATCTTGGGCTCAACAGGCGTCTCAAGGCGCATCTGGAAGGACAGGAACCCAGTGTTCGGATCTGTCAGCTCCTCAGAAAAATGCGCTTATCACTCGCGTGAATGATTTCGATACACGGTGTGTTCGCAGTCAGGAAACGACTGCCGGAGTGAAAACTCTGCTTGTGGATTTTCCGTCATGGATGCCGCCGTTACCACCAATTGCTGATCGTCCCACTTCGCCGAAGTCTGGTCTCTCAGCCCTTTGTTCAGGTTGCCCATGTCCATCGAAGAACTGCTTTTACAGATGGAGCAGTATCGGTTACGCAGGGAACAGCGGGATTGCCGTCCGGACTGGCTGAAGCAGTTTGTTCAGCAGGCCTCGGCAATTTTTGAACCTCTTTCCAATGTGGGTCGAGTTGGCTATGACTGCCAGTTCGACGAACGTGGCTGGACGGTCTGCATGTATCTGGGAACCACCGAGATTGTCGGGGGTGCTCGTGATGGTCAACTTGATCATGCCAGTTTTCGAATCGACCTGAATTCTTTGACAACTCTCTTCAGTACGGTGACTCGGTTCGAATGGTACTCCATGGCAGGCAACGCAACCGACGTCGCAACTGTCGAAAAGATTCGCTCTCTCATCTGTGTCCACGGATCCGTCGGTGGTGCTTATGAAGTGCGACTGGAACTACTGGCGACTCCTCCGGACTTTGTCGGTCCAGGATTGCACTGTCGACCAGACGGCGCCATTTACGAAACTCATTGATGAACATTCCGCAGCCTTGATCGGTTGCGATTAATATCGGGTCGGGCAACGGCACTCCGGTAGAGCACTCAACTCTGCCGGAGTGCCGTTTTTTATGCGCCCGGTAATTCCTGGCGTGAGATCGAGAAACCGAAGGCAGATATTCTCGCCCCCAATTTCTATACGGATAGAATCTTCGCATCGACGTCGCCCTCACCGCCCTCTGAGTTCTACACGATTAGAAATGAGGCACGAAAGTGTTTGACTTCGGCGGAACGACGGCATGTGTGCAGAGAGTCCTGCTGAGATGGAACATCTGATCCTGAAAGTGCTGTGAGATCAGTCTCCTCGGACAGCCAGCCGGATTCGCGAATTGCTGGAGAGCCGAGGTCGTACGCTGGATCGCACATCGGTGATTACCGTCCTTCAGCGAATGGTTGGCAAATAGCAGTTGCAGCAAACGGAACCTGTTGAAGGAGAAACTTTCCGCTTCGAACCACTGGTCACTGACCAGCAGGTAACGCGCGTTATGCTGGGCGAATTTGTTGATCGAGTGTTCGATAGGTCTGCTGAGGCGGTCATGCCGAGTCTGTTCGAGGCCACCGAGCTGGATGACGATGCGATCAAGCGACTGCGGAAAGCCTTTAATCAGAAGCTGAAGCAGAAGAGCGATGAGTTATCTTGTTCCTTCGTATCTCGGGCTGGAGACAGGCCACAACTCTCTTGAGATCGGCAGCATTGAATTTGCCTGGAGACCAGCACGACGCGACAACGAGTGAATCGAGCAATACACCAGCAAACATCCAAGGTAATCAGGTGTATTCAGAAGGTGTTAAAGATATATTGCCTGTAATCTTGTGGAGCGCTTCATTCCATGGTGCGGATCAGATACTTTGCTTACTCGGTTGACCAGAGGAGTTGTCCGAGCTGACGTCATGCAGCATCCGTCTGGTGCTTCGAATCAATTTCTGGAGACCGGCGATGAGATTGTCCGTGCGTCTGATCCCGTTGTTTACAATGTTCCTGCCAACGCTTAGTGCACAGGAATCCGGCTTTGATCTGATTCCGGAAACTGCAGCGGCGGTGATTCGGATTCAGGCACCCGAACAAATCACGGCGGATCTGGTGGAGTTCATCAACAAAGTTCAGCCGGGCTTCGGCGGACTTGCGGAAGCACAGCTCCCGGCAGCGTTTGGGCAAGCCATCAAGAATCCTCAACTGGCAGGTGTTGATCAGTCAAAAGATTGGTACTTGGCTTTGTTTATTGATGAGTCCGGACAACCTCAAGGGGTACTCGTACTGCCGGTGACTGATTCGGAAGAAGCCAAAGGGGCGATGGAGCAGACTTTTGAGTTCGTGGAACACGAAGACTGGCTGATTTGTTCTCCGGAGGGTCTCTTCTTTGATGAGTTCGAAGAGCTAAAGGACGGCAAACTTGACTCTGCCGCATCACTTCTGGATGAACAGCTCGAGGCGATCGTCATGAAAGGTCATGTAACCTTCGCCGTAAATGCTGTACTACTTCGTGAAACCTTTGCAGATGAATTGAACTCTGCAGATGACCGACTTGAAGAGCTGATTCAGATGATGGGCGCGCAGATCAAACAAGCCAGTCCGTCAATGGATATGGAGTACGTTCTTGATATGTACCGAGATCTTGGCAAGACGGTACTGCAGGCTGTGAATGATTCGGAGTCTTATGCTCTGTCGATCGAAGTCACAGGCGATGCGTTGAAGATTGACCAGCTGTTGACCGTTGGAAAAGAATCTGACACCGCCGCATTCTTTGCAACTCAGCCGGTCAGCGACATGCCGACACTGAAGTCTGTTCCGGAAGGCCTGATGGGATACATGGGGATCCATGGTAACCCGGACTCTTTGCTGACGTGGTCAAAGTCTGTTGTCGAGAAAGTGATCAGGAACGATGAACAAAAAGCACTCACCTTGAAGGCATTGGAAAGCCTGACAGAGGCTGAATTCGGCACCCTGTCAGCCGGTGGAGATTTGCTTCCGGAAGAAGATGTTGCGATGCGGTATTTCTCGGTAGCCGAGATCGCCCCCGCTCAACTCATTCGCGACATGATGAAGTCACTGGGGAATGGTGTCGAATACGAAGTGGCCGGAATAGAGCAACAGCTGACGTATGAGCCGAACGCGGAAAAGATCGGCGACCAGTCGGTCGACATCTATCGGCTTAAGCAGACGATACCTGATGGTCTTGATCCAACCGGTATGCAGAAGAAAATTAACGAGAAGCTGTATGGCGCCGACGGAATGGTGCAGAGAATGCTGATCAAAGATGATGTGATGCTGCAGACGATGGGAGGAGGCCTTGACGCCATGAAGCAACTGGTAGAATCACCAGAATGGCAGGATGAAACGCTTCTCAGTGCGCGAGCCCGACAGCACGAAAAGGCCAATGTGATCGTATTAGTGGATCTGCCGAATTCGGTTTATAAGTTTGCCAAACTGATTGTCGGAACCGGAGTTCTGCCAATCCCGATTCAACCAGAACAGATTGAAGGGCTGGAGCTGCCTGCCAGCTACTCGGGGTTCTCGCTGGCGATGGAAGAAAACCGCCTGAGCACCACGACGAATATCTCTGTAGAATCGTTTCAGGGATTCGTCCTCATGGCCATGTACGTGCAGCAGATGCGGCAGCAGCAATAGGTTCGTTCGAATAGAGCCCTTGGGCAACAGCATAGGCGCGAGCATCTGGCAATGCAGATCCCTCGTTGCAAAGCAGGCAGCTTCGCAACGAGGCACTCAGGATGCGACTCCCTGGATAACTAGAAACCGAGGGCCCACTCAGTCATCACAATATCAATATTGCCAGAGACCTGCTGCGGCACTTTGCCTGCTTCCATCGGCAAAGCAATCTCTTCACCTTGCTCCGGCTCTATTTCCGTTTCTGAAGCCATTGTGATTGAACTGCCCGCTGTGATTGAAGTGTCTGCAATATCCGACGCTCCCTGATCTTCAAAGACATCCGGCATCAAAACAGGCACAACGGAATCCCCTGCGATGAAATGGTTGATCGCCGGAGGATCTGCTGAAGCTATGGTGATGTTGACGAAGTTTCCCCATTCGCTGATGACTCCCGTAGTACTCACGGCACGCACCCAAATGCGATATTCACGCGGAGCCAGGTCAGTCAGCGGTGCGAAGCTGGTTCCTTTAAGATTCTGTACGTACAGAATGGCTCTGCCAGTATCAAGCCGAACAATGTTTACGTGGTAACTGTCAGCCCCCGTCACGGCAGACCAAACGATCGTGGGGGTGCGGTCGGTCGTAGTTCCAGACGTGGTCAGTACGACAGGTCTTCCTCTGTTGTTGAAATCCTTCGTCAAACTCCAGTTTCCGTTTAGAACATTTCCAAGTCTTCCCCGTACCGACCAGCGGTAGTCTCCGCCGGCCAGTGCCGTTCTGGGAGTCCATGAAGTCGATGTCAGGGATTGCTCCCACGCTGCTGCTGCGCCGGTACGAGTGTTTCTCAGTATCAGTTCATAATTGGTCGCTCCCGGGACCGGCAACCAGGTCAGCGTCGGGAAAGGATTGAACATTGATCCATCTGGGGAAACCAAAGTCACGGGCTCGATGGACCGAAATGTCAATGTGGAAGCCCAGTTCCCTGAAAGTCCAGATGCATCAATTCCACTGACTGAAAAACTATACGCTCCCAATCCCAGTGAGTTTGGGAACTGATAGGCGTTGGCATTCATACGGTCAACAGTAGCGGTAACTGTCTGGCCGCTATTGAGATTTCGGAGCATCAGCGAATACTGCGTAGCGCCGAGTAAATTGCTCCATCGGAACGTCGGGCGTCCCGTAGTTGCGCCCGAAACTAAAGGTTCCACAACGGGCGGAGTAGAGATTCTGAAGAATTTTGCCTCTGACCAGGCGGAGAATTGGCCCGATAAACTACGGGATCTCACGTCTACCTTGTATTGACCGATCCCCCAGTTCTCTGGAGGTGTATAGCTTAGCCCTGCAACAGTCGTTCTCAGGATGACATTTCTGCCCGTGCTGAAATTGCTGACCTGCAGGTCGTAATCCACAGCATCAGGAGTACCCGTCCATGTGATCGTGGGTTTCTGGTTGACAGTCGCCGCCACCGGTCCCGTTACTGTTGGCGGGATGGTGCCTGATGCTGGTACTGTGAGAATGAAACGATTCCCGGTTCCCATGCCGATTGTTACGGAAGGTAATGTGACAAGTCCGTCTGTATCAACAATCAATGTGCCTGACTGAACAAGCTGGCCGGTCACGTTGTTAACATTCTTCCAGGTGACCGTCGTACCTGGAATGGGATTGAAAGCTTGCCTTCGCTGTGGTGTAACGTCCGCAGTTTGTGACACGGTGTTTGATCTGATGGAGATTTCATATTGATTGGTTGTGTCGACCAGATCCGTATGGAATGGATTCCATGGAACGGACCATTCAAACTGCATGTTATAGAAGTTTGTGTCCGTCGTTCCTGGCACATTGGGGCCTGATCCTGTGGCGTTCGTAATCCCCGGGAAACTAACATTCCGTGGATAGGCCCAGGCACTCAGTCCTCCGTCTGCCGGACTGAACATCGTATCGAGCGAGAAGTCGAAGCTCATCCAGTTGTGATCCCAGCCGAAACGCTGCTCAGCCGAGAAGCCAACATTGCCTGCATTCAATGCCGCAATAAATGGTCTGCCCTGTGTTGCCCAGTCAATGACGTCGTCGGCTTTACCATGACCCACCATAAGGAAGGCCATCTTGTCTCCGCGACGATTCACCAGCTGCTCATGATGATTCATCCAGCTGTAGACGCCGATGCCATCATATTTTTTTATCGGTCCGGCATAAACTCCGTTATTGACGATTGGCAGATTAGAGGCCTGACTGCCCCAAAGTACGGAAAAGTCATTCTGAAACAACGGACTGCTGGCATAGTTTGTCATCGGTTCACTGGCGAAGATGCCCGAGAAAACGTTGGCATATCTGATGCCCAGCGACAGTGATCCGGACGCCCCCATCGAATGTCCCTGTGAATGAATCTTCAACGAGTCGACATTAAACATCGACGATACCTCGTCGATTGTTTTCAGGACGCGCTGCTCAGTGAAGTTCTCCACACGACCTGCTGTCGGGAGCGATCCCTGAGTTAGATAATTGTGGTCAGCCGCGAAGCCGTACCACCATGTCTGGAACCGTTCTCCCGGTGCGCCGCCACCCGGGTCATCCGGAAACACTTCAATGCAGGGCCAGCCGTATTCAGCCGAAGGCTCCATCCGAAGTCGTTCGCCGTATGCATGTGGCATCAGTTTTATCGGCCATGAAACGTTCGGATCGTAGTTGTCCGGCAAGGCCACCGAGTAGTTATAGGCATATCCCTGAAACGTGGGATTCCACTTCGCGTAGTCCATGTACTGCGTATAGATGCGTCCTTTGCCGCTGACATTTCTCACAGTCAGCACCGGTGATGGAGTGGCCACCAGTTCGGTGACGCCTGTCGTTAATGAATTCGAGCCGGTCGTCAGTAACATGCTCTCCGTGTTGCCGTTCAACTGAGTGACAGCGTAGTACCATGTTCCCGACTGTCCTGTTGGAGTCGTGTAGACGAACAGCCCTTTGTCTGCTGAAAGCGGAGTTCCCAGATCGTTGATCATGAATGTTGCTGGAATCCCGATGTCCTGCGAGCGTCGTGGATGCAACGATGTATTGTCGTCAAGTGGCCCCCATTTGCTGGTGAGCTTTTCTGATGAACCAATATTGGCAGTCGTAATCGGTGACGCAGACCGATAGACGTTGTACTTCTCACCTGTCACTGCCGGATCTTCATTCCAGGTAATGAACGTTTGCCCGGAACGGTGAAATGCCTGAAGGGCGGTTGCGGCCAGCATTTGTCGCTCTTCAAGTGGCTCCGAACGATTCACCGCCAGTGTCCGTCGTCGACGACTCGTTCGAGAAACGCTTCCAGGAAGACCGCAAAGGCGTGCCAGAGAATGTTGAATCATGGAGCAAGTCTGTCTCATCGAGTAGCCAGGTCGGGATTTGAGCATACAGTTCGCCGGCTGCGTCCTGAGTACAATCTGTCGCAAATCTGCCTTCCAGCCTGTTGTTCCCGATGCTCATGACCATTAAGTCCGGAGACTTGTGACAACGAACTGCCATGAACGATGCATCCGGAACATCGTGCCTGTTGCCGGAAATCAACATCGCTGAAGACTGATTGCAAAAGGCCTCATTGAGGACCTGCAGTCACTCAAATAAGCAGCCGCGAATCGATTTGCCTGGCTTTTTCCCATGATCATTGAACATCCGCGAAACACAGGAAGAACCGGACCATCAGGAGATGGCGCAGGTTCTGCTTCGTTTCGCGTCGCCAAAGCCCCGTACCGGAGTTGAACGCCGCCGTCAGAGAAGACTCAGCGCCTGCAGGGCTGCAGCGCGGTCAGGATAGGCGACCCACGAAAAGTCGATCTTTGGATTCTCCAGCAGCATCAGCGTCTTTAACATGCCTTTCATGTTGTCGGACATGTGGCAAAGAGCCGCATTACCTTTATTGGCTCGAGCTTTCTTGGCCAGTCGAATCAGGATTCCGACAAACGTCGAACCGAAGTACTGCATTGCGGAAAAGTCAACAAGCAGGTGACGGATCCCCGGTTCACTCAATTGCCGAAAAGCTTCGTTGTAGCCGTTTCGAATATCGTTGTCGCGAAACTCCATGAAGGACCCCGTCGCGGTTACGATCAGGACCTCGCCACACTGTTCAAAACCAAAAATCTGCTTATCCTGACTCATCTGCCACTCTCGAATCTGGAAGACAGCCTGTCCACTATTCCGGCCGTTAACTGTTCCGGTGCAGGCCGAAGGGCATGGTCCGTGCCGGGCATCTACGCCATCTGGCCCGAACCGTAGCGGCGATGTCACCGAAGAACAAGAGTCGAGCAGCCCGATTTCATGGCTCTGCGCGACAGGATTCCCCGGTTCCGATGTCTTTGCCGATCATACCGAGCTACTCTGTGTCTTCAGAGAAAGCCAGGAGGGTTTTGGGTATACTGCACGCAGACACCCTGAAAACTGATTCCCCCGGAATTTTGCCCGAATCCCTGTGATCCAGCCTATGTCTGCATCTACTGCCCCATCCGCGTCTCCGGAGTCGAAAACTCCCATCATCAATATTTCATGCTACAAGTTTGTCGCGTTGGACAACCTTGAAGTTCGGAAGTCTGCCGTTCGTCGGCGAGCAGGCGAATTGAATTTGAAGGGCACCGTGCTGCTCAGTCCCGAAGGGATCAACCTGTTCGTCGCCGGACCGCCGGAAGCCATTCATCTGTTCGTCGATTTCCTCAGAGCCGATCCCGCCTTCGCTGACCTCCAGCCCAAGGAAAGCGCAAACGAGTATCAGCCGTTCAATCGCATGCTGGTGAAGATCAAAAAGGAAATCATCGCCTTCGGAATCGACGGCGTTGTTCCAGCTCAGAAAACATCGCCCAAACTTTCGGCGAGAGAACTCAAGCGGTGGCTCGACGAAGGTCGCAAAGTTCATCTGCTGGATACTCGAAATGACTACGAGTATGACCTTGGCACATTCGATAACGCGATCAAAATGGGGCTCGATCATTTTCGCGAGTTCCCCGATGGCGTCGCGCGGTTGTCGGAAGAACTAAAGAATGAACCTGTCGTGATGTTCTGCACCGGAGGCATTCGCTGCGAAAAGGCCGGGCCATATATGGAGATGGCCGGCTTCAATCAGGTGTATCAGCTGGATGGCGGTATACTGAAATACTTCGAAGAAGTTGGCGGCGATCATTATCACGGCGAATGCTTCGTGTTCGATCAACGTGTCGCGGTCGATCCATCGCTTCAGGAAACGCCGACGACTCAGTGCTACATCTGTCAGGCGGTCGTCACCGCTGAAGAACAACAGTTGCCGCAGTACGTTCCGGGAAAGTCCTGCCCGGCCTGTTATCGCGAAGAATTGCAATCCATGGCGGAACTGATCGAATCGCGCCATGCAGAAATCAAACGTGTCACGACCCCGCTGCCAGGCAGCGAACCGTGTCTCAATCGTCGTCCCCTGAACGTACCGCAGCGATGTGCGAACATGACGTTGATTGAGTTCCTGGATGATCTCCACCCACAAGTGGGACGCGATGAGTGGCTGCGACGGATCGCCGATTCAACAATTGTCCCAACGGAACCTGTGCGCCGCCGCAGACGTCCGAAGTGGACTCCCGAAGCACTGCCACTGTCCCCGGATCGAATCGTGCGTGAAGGGGAACGCTTCGATCAGCTTGCACCGATGTCTGTTGAACCCGATGTGGCGACCGATATTCGCGTTCTCCACGAAGACGACGAATTCATCATCCTGTCAAAACCAGCACCGTTGCCGGTTCATGCGTGCGGACGATTTAACCGCAACACGTTGCGCAACATCCTGAATCTGGTCTGGTTCCCCTGCCGACCTCATATTGTCCATCGTCTGGACGCCAATACTTCCGGCATCATGGTGCTCTGCAAACGCAAACGAGTCGCCGCGATTGTGCAGAAGCAGTTTGAGAATCGACTGGTTGGGAAAACCTATCTGGCGAAAGTTCACGGACATCCGTCCGCAGACAAAATGTCGTGTGAGGCATCGCTCGCGCGCGAAGCAGGGGACGGTGGTATTTACCTGATTGATCCCGACGGCAACGAAGCCAGCACGGCTTTCGAAGTTCTGCAACGTTGCGAAGACGGCACCGCTCTCGTCCGAGCTTTCCCGCGCACTGGTCGCACGAACCAGATCCGCGCGCACTTGTGGCATCTGGGATTCCCGATCGTTGGCGACCCGGCTTATCTGAAAGGCGGACAGCTCGGTTCAAGTCACACGCTGCTTCCGTCTGAACCGCCGATGTGTCTGCATTCGGAATCGATCGCCTTCCAGGACGCCGATCGCAAGGAACAAAAGTTCGAAGCACCTGCTCCCGAGTGGGGGGACTACAGAGCGTTCTGATTTGGCGTAATCTGTACGTCGGACATTCTTGTCCGACTTCATTTACACGGTATTCCTCGCACTGGTGAGTTTTTTCATGCATGGTTGGGTGTTGATCCGAAGCAACTCCGCCGAGGGTAAGACAGCGGATTTCGGAATCTCTCCTGCCTGAAAATACCGTCTCTGCTAGGATCCTCGCGGAAGTCACCTTAAGAATACTCCACCGATTGCAGGGACGCATTCCGGACATGGCCGCGCTGAATCGCAAGCTGACACGTATCGCGTTCGTCTGCATGACTCCGGAAGTCGACAGCCACGAACATCGTGGCGTTGAGCTTCCCTCGTACGGCATTCATCGAATTCTCGCCGCTGTCGTAGCCGACCCGGACCTGGCCGACGCGGAATCTCGCCTGTTCGATCTTGAACGAGACGATGCCGACGCTTATGTTGACGCACTCACTGCGTTCGAGCCACAACTCATTGGTATCTCACTCTTCGTCTGGTCCGCGAAATGCCTGATCGAAGTTGCTCGCCGGATGAAGAAGCGGTTTCCGGATTGCACGATTATCTTCGGTGGTCCGTCAGCACGACCTGCTGTTCTGGATTTGGCTCCTTATCGCAAGGCGATTGATTACGTCGACGCCGTTGTAACCCGTGATGGAGAACAAGCGATTTGCGACATCGCCCGAGCCATCCAGAATGCTCCGGCCACGGTTGATCATCACACGACATTGTCGGCCATCGTGGGTCTCGAATTGCCAACTCCTCTTGGCTGGAAGAACACAGGCTTCCGTCCCAGGCTGAAGGATCTGGATGTAATCGCATCGCCCTATCAAATGGGTCTGATGCACTACGGCGCTGTTGGTTATCTGGAATCATTTCGCGGCTGCCCGATGTCTTGCACCTTCTGCGAATGGGGAGCCCCGGATATTGCTCAGGGAGCCTTCTCCGAGGATTATCTCACGCGTGAACTCGAAGCCCTGGCGGCTCACGATGCACCAGCGGTCTTCAATGTGGATGCTGGCCTGAATTTGAACGCCCAGGCTTTTCGCAATCTGGTCGCGGCCGAAAAGAAAGTTGGTTTCCTGAAGAAATCCGGCCTGTGGTGCGAAATCTATCCGTCAAAAATCACTGACGATCATCTTGAATTCCTTTCCCAGTGTGGTCCGTCCTATCTGGGAGTTGGGCTTCAGTCGTTCAATCCCGAACTGCTGAAACGTATGCAGCGTCCCTATGGCCGAGAACGTTTTGGGCCGGCGATCGAACAACTTTCAAAAGTTGCCTACAACATCGAAGTGCAGATCATTTTCGGACTACCAACCGATACATGGGACGGCTTTCTGGAGACACTCAACTACGCACTCAGCTTGCCGGTGACAGTGCGAGTCTACCACTGCCTGGTTCTGCCGGACGCGTTGCTGACTCGAGGAAAAGCTGAGTGGCAGATGCAGTTCGATCCGTTCACGTTGTCAATGAAATCCTGCGTCGGCTGGAGCGAAACCGAACTGCTCGACATGCGCGATATGCTCAGTCGTGAAACAATTCGCTGCGGTGGCAACTCCGGACAGTTCTGGTGGTCGTTTCCACCGCCGCTGAAACGACTTGCGATTCCTAACGTCTCGTCGCGCGGATTTGTTCCGGCGCGCATCGACGGGAGTCTTCGCAGTGCCTGATGGTTCAACGAGCACCGGAAATACTCCGCATGCGATGCGAGCGAGCAAACGCTCCGGCCGGCGTGTTGCTCTGATCGCGATGTATCCCATTCCGGATCCCGCGATGCCGGAGCTGATCTCCAATCATGGCCTGCGCATGATTGAAGCGACGCTTCGAGCCGCCAGCATCGACGGTCTCGATCTGCATGTGTACGACCTGCATGACGCCTCCGCCGACGCGCTGACTGAGGAACTGGTGCAGCTTGACCCGGATGTGATCGGCTTCTCAACTTATCTCTGGTCGTTTCCTTTGTTTGCAGAAGTCGCTGTTCAACTGCATCGTGACGATCTATCACGACTGATCGTCTTCGGAGGTCCCTCGGCTCGTCCCAGTATGCTGGATCAGCTGCCATTCCGAGAAGCACGTGATGTCGTCGACGTGCTTGTGGTCAATGAAGGTGAGCTGACGTTTCTGGAAATCGTGCAGGCCACGAATCGCGACTCGGAATCCCTCAGTAAAATTCACGGCATCGCTCAGTGGTATGACGACCGCTGGCACGAAACGCCAACTCGCCCGCTGGCCGATCTGAACTTGTTGCCGTCACCATATGTTATGAACCTGGTACCCCACGGAGGTCTTGGCGTTCTGCAAACCTATCGCGGATGTCCTTACACATGCTCCTTCTGCGAATGGGGCACGATGGAATCACCGAAGCGAGTTCGCACGGCCGAGCATCTGGCGGAAGAATTTGAGGCCATGGCGCATGCTCAGGTCACAGGGGCGCTGCTGGTCGATGCGGGACTTAATCTCAACGGTCGCGCTTTTGATCAGCTTGAGATTGCGGCTGAACGAACTGGATTCTTTCACAATCGAAAGCTGATCTGCGAAGTGTATCCTGCCAAGGTTACGGACCAGCACATTCGATTTCTGTCGAGCGTTGGAAATCCTCTCGTTGGCGTAGGACTGCAGTCATTCGACAACGAAGTGCTGGCTCATGTCGAGCGATCGTTTGATGAACAACGTTTCGAAGACAACATGGCTCGACTGACGAATGTTTCCCGAGTCGCCATCGAGATTATCATGGGGCTTCCCGGCGATAGTCCGGAACAATTTCGCCGCAGCTTTCACCGCGCACGGACGTTCCCGTGTGCTCTGCGAGTTTACCACTGCTGCGTTCTGCCTTCGGCGCTGATGGTTCGATCCCCGGCGGAGCATGCTCTGGATTATGATCCTGTCACACTGAAGATGCGATCATGTCTCGGCTGGTCGCGTGAAGCCATGCTGAGTGAATGCGAATTCCTGAATCAACAGGCTCAATCCAATCATGGCCAGATTGGCGACTATTTCTGGGTTTTCTCAGTCCCCCAGGCGACCGACACACCGCCGCAGAGCAAGGTTGCAAACCTTTGACTCTGTCAGCACTGAAGTTCATTCGTCGGCCAGAAGATCTGAAAAGGGCTTGTCGGTCAGCTGCACGGGAACAGGCGTGGAATCGGTCCGTTCTGTTACTTCTGTGACTTTACTTCAATCGCGTCTGTTTCTTCGAGTGTCACGCCATCTTCGCCAATAACTTGTGTTGATGGTGCATCGCCCCTGGGAGAAACGATCATCAGCTTCTCAGTTGGCTCAGTCGGCAGTGTGTTCGCTACAGTGCTACTGCCGGATGATGATGGAGTCTGAACCTTCATGGCTACAATCAGTGACATCGCCAGAACCGCAATTGCGCTCGCGACGACCATTTTGTGGCTGCGAGGAGTTGCCGTGGGCTCAGACGTTGATAGCGTCACCAATGAAGCTGCCGTGTCCTGCTGGCGACCGACGATAGGTCGACGGAAAGGACGATTCAGGCCAGATGGAGTTTCCAGCCTGAAAAAGTCTTTCAGTAGTCCGTCCATCATTTCTTCGGACGAAATATTGCCAGCGGATCGATCGTTGGATGAATCATTCATATTCAAACCCCTGTTCAGTCAGTACTTCGGCCAGACGGCGTCGTGCCCTCGAAAGCCTCATG
This sequence comes from Planctomycetales bacterium, assembly GCA_026400835.1. Lineage (GTDB taxonomy): Bacteria > Planctomycetota > Planctomycetia > Planctomycetales > Planctomycetaceae > SXXK01. The sequence continues at coordinate 70,769 of JAPLOA010000066.1, forward strand.
TCGATTGCCGCCGCACTGCAATCCATAACGGTTGCCATTTGAGCTGCGGACCAGTCCATCGAGTATTTCATGACCAGAACTTTCCGGTCGTCTTCATTCAGTTCCTGCATAGCCTTTCGAATCTGCCCCTGTCGTTCCGAAAGTCTGAGAATATCTTCTGCAGATTCACGATGACCAGCAAAATCGTCCATGCCAGGCAACAAGCCACAGGAATTGCTCTTCTTGCGAGCGACATCCCGCAGCCAGTTCTGACCAACCCGAAGTAACCATGCTCGCAAATCGCGAACCGGCTCTCCGTGATAGTCATAGTAACGCAGAAATGCTTCCTGAACGGCGTCATACGCACGCTCAGCATCGCTGCACATAGAATAAAAGAGAGCCCACAACTCACGAGAATGCTCGCGGTAGTAGGTGTCAATCATTTGATCCCGCTCGGGATCATTCTGATTGCCAGAAACCGGACTCGTCATGCAGAGTTCCTGCCAACGCGGCCAGTGACCGCAGTAAACTACAGTCATCAGGCCAATCCAGACCCTTCGGGGGTCAAGACGGACTAAAAAACAAGTTCTAACAGGGGCAACGCCCCTGAAACGAATGGGCCTGTCGATTGTTCTGATCGCAGGAGTTGCAGGACTCCCTCAGGTATCGGATGTTCATCTCCTGCGGACATCAGGCGGGTCAGATTCTTCGTGTTTTACTCCGAATGACAAGCGAATCGGCAGCTGTTGCCCAAACATTTGCCGACCTGCTGCCGAAAGCCGTGTGCTCGGGGGAGACCTGAGGAATTTCTCCGAGAAAGATCGCGAGGCCCAGTGATCGCGGCTGAGACGCAAACAGGGGGTTGGATTACTTCGTAGTGCCGACTTCAGTCGGCTCTGTTCTTCAAATTCACTTAGAAATGCTGGCTGAAGCCAGCACTACATTGGGTGGGCGTTGTCCGTCTGAAACCATGCCTACGGGATTACAGCAGACGCTGGTCGCCCCACAGCCAGATTTCGACCGTTTCCCCATGACTGTAAAGCCCATGTTCGGGAAGCAGCAGTGCCATCCCGTTGGCATTAACTGTCGCCTTGAGGTCCGATGAACCGCTCCAGGGAACTTGCCGAACGGTTAAACGGCCCGTTTGAATCTGAATCTTCGCGGGATGATAAACGGGGCGGTTCCCGAACACCTGAGCGGATTCTTCCAGTGAAGCGACGAGTGGTGCTGCGGACGAAGCAATCCCTGAAAATTTCTGCAGGGCCGGCCGCACAAAGAGTTCAAAACAGGCGAGGCTGCTGACAGGGTTTCCGGGAAGACCAAAAACGAGGCAGCGATGAGACCCCTGCTCAAACACTCCGAACCATAATGGCTTGCCAGGCTTCATGTGAACCCCGTGCAGAATCTGGGCGACTCCGGCCAGCCGCAGTTGTTGAGGCACCAGATCCAGAATCCCGGCGGATACTCCTCCTGTCAGCAACAGAAAGTCGTTCTGTAGTCCCTTAAGAATTCTGTCGCGCAGTTGCTGTTCTTCGTCCCGAGCGATCCCCAGTGCCACCGGTGTGGCATCACACGCGGCGATTTGCGCAATCAGCATTGGTTCATTGGAATTGCGAATCTGTCCGGGCATCAGGGCTTCGTCGATCGAAGTCAGTTCATCCCCAGTCGCCAGAACGGCCACAGTCGGACGACGCTCGACCATGACCGTGTTGAAGCCAAATTCAGCGAGGGCCGCCAGTTGTTGTGGCTGAAGTCGCGTCCCTTTTCCCAGCAGAACTGATCCGGCAGCCGCAGAGGTTCCACGACGAATTAAACAGGATTCCAATCGCAGTGCAGATCGAGGAATGGTAACCGTCTCGGGACGATCTTCGTCAAATAGAGTTTGCTCAATGGGAACTACGCAATTGCAACCCTCAGGCAGTGGAGCCCCTGTCATGATTCGTGTTGCCAGATTCTCTGTGAGAGCAATTTTTGGCAAGTTGCCCGCCGTTACCACTTCGGCCACATCAAATATTCGTGACTGAGGGTGCGAGTTGACTCCTGATGTTTCAACCGTCGCGACATGGACCGCAAATCCATCCATCAGCGACTTATCGAACAGCGGAGAATCATGCGGGACATAGAGGGTCTCAGCCAGAACTCGCGACAGACTGTTTCTTAAAGAAACCGGTTCGGCGGGCCTTTGCTGAACCTGCGCAAGGATGATGCTCAAGGCCTCAGAAACCGAATGCATGAAATGGGACTCTTTCCTGAAGACTCTGTGAAAGCGAAGCCGCCTTCTCCGAGATCAGGTTCATTTCTCGTCGTAGGCGAGCGGCGGGTGCTGTTCTTCAGAAGGCGATCCTCCGCCGGACTCAGCACTGACACGACCACATTCAATTCTCAGGATATCAGACAACATCCATGCTTTGGAAACGAGTCGAAACAGTTGAGCGGTACAACTGATTCCCAGCTTTTGCATGGCTCTTGCGCGATGTTTCTCGACCGTTTTTTCGCTGATCTGTGCGGCGATTGAAATGGCCTTGTTGGTCCGGCCCTCGTAAACCATGTGAAGTACTTCACGCTCGCGCTGGGACAGGATTTCCAGTTGTTGCTGCGAACTGGATACTTCCTGCATCAATTTTTCCAGGGCGGTTGCGTCAACGAATTCCTGAAACCGGACCAGTTGTCCGATGACATGAGTGCCATTCTTCACCGCCGTGATGATGACGCGAACTTTTGGCAAGTCTCTGCGTAGCAGAAAAATGGGAGGCCGATTGTCATGCCCGCCAGACATTGCAAAAACAAAAAAGTCCTCGACATCGATTCCCTGCAGTTTCAGAGCCTGGGCGATCGTGCGGCGAGATTCCGAGAAGATACCGGTGCGTTGCTGAGAGCGAGCCTTGACGTTCCAAAGTGTCAGAAACGCCAGCGAGCACCAGACGTCGTCACGGTCATCTTCGGGCAGGAAAAGCCATGCCGATGGGTCCGTCTGCGCCAGCGCCGTCAGAATCGACGAGTCTCGATTTTGAATTGGTTCAGCGGTTGACATTCGGCAGGATCTTTTCGGGGGACTCATTCAGGTCGTTTGGACTCAAATGCGGGCATGTTTCGTCAACGACAACCCCTGCTCTCGGGGTTGTCAACGCGCGAGTAGGTTCCTTCGCTGTTTCATCGATTACCTGCAACGTGGATGAAATCCTATTCGGCGAGGACTGTGGGTTATTCCCCATCGATTGCCCGTAAAGTCACTCCAATCGCGCAGCGTCCTCGTTAATGTTTTCTGTAAAGATTTCGGTTCGTCCGCAGTAGTGATGGGGGACTCGGAGTCCATGTTACGGGGCAACAACAGTGATTGTAATCGGGCGACTGCTGTAAGTTGCCTTCATGACGAAATTGATCGAGACATTCGCCATGATGCAGCACTGCTGGTGATCGACCGGCTTCGCCTCTTTAGCGGCGGTCAGAGTAATCGAACCTTTGCTGTTAGTGCCTGTCAGCAGTGTCTGGCTGTTCTTTGCGTCGATTGTCACGCCCGCCGGCATAGTATTGGCGAAGACAGACGACAGATGCTGGTAGAGAAGGTCCAGTGTGACATTCTTGTCGAAGCCTTCCGCTCTGGTCAGTTCCACGTCGATCTTTACAGATTCGCCGGGCTTCAACACGACGTCATAATTGCTGAGTCGAACATCTCGTATGTCTGAAGGCTGTCCCACGGCGACCGTATGCATTTCGACCGGATAGTGACTGCGACCACCGCCGGGCATGTAGATCTCCTGCATCGGTTGAGCCAGCGTGTTCAGAGTGACTGGTTCTTGTCCCTCTTTTGTAATGGTTGCGATACCACGAATTTGCACGTTAGAGGCGAAGGGTTTTGCGTCGGCGTCGGCTTCCAGCACAATGCAGCCATCAACGGCCGTACCGGGCAGAATTTTTCCGCACGTGGCGGTAACCCCTTGAGGCAAGCCTTCAATCTGCAGCTGAATGTCGCCGTCAAATCCGTTGCGTCGAACAGCGCGGACGAAGATGGCCGCACAACTGCCGGGAGTGAGCCACGATTTATCGCTGTCCATCACCAGATCGAACTGCGGTGTTGCGCGAGTAATCTTCAGGCCATAAACATATTCCGCGCCGCCGCGAAGATGAACGTCGCGAACTTCGATGGTGTAGCGTCCATCTGAAGGCACCGTCCAGTTTTCGATCAGAGAATCCTGCAGAGTCCTTCGACCCCACTGTCGCAAATCATCGTTCTCGATCACTGGATTTCCCTTGTCGTTCAGCAAACGCACGATCGAATCCAACGCCGACCCATTGCGGCGCGCCAATAATTCGATGCTGATTCTTTCGTCCTTTTTGGCATCGAACGCATAACAGTCGATGTCGGCTTCATTCTCGATACGGCCACTAACGGCTGACGGGACGGCAATCGGGGCCGCAGTCGCGAATGTGTTGTTTTCGCTCGCCGGTTCGAGGGTTACAGGCAGTGTCGTGACCACGACAGGCACAGGATTCAAAGGGCTGCCGTTTGATGACAGAGAAACATCCAGCGTACAACTCGCATCACTGGCATCCGGCAATTGGCTCGGAGCCGGGTAATCAACAGCCGGAGCTTCCGTCACATTCGAACCGACAAGCTGCAACGCGGTGGTTTGTCCGACTCCCACGATGGTCGGATAGACCTGCGAGATGAACGGACGATTGCTGACTTCAATAACGTAGTTCCAGTACTTGTTTCCCTGATAACGGACGTCGCGAACTTCCAGCAGATATTCACCCGGCTCGAATGCGTGAGACAAAAACGGATCGGCGGCAAACGTGTTGTCTGCTGCAGCCAAAGTCGATCCGGTCTTCGCACTACGAATCGCGATGATCGGGTCAACATGAGACTGCAGGTCGTGGATCCGATCTTCAAGGCGCATCGCAAGGCAATGGAAAGTCAGCGAAGTCGGCTGTTCGACTTTGAATCGATAGAAGTCAACATCTTCCGCTTTCTCAACACATCCGCAGATTGTTCCGGGAGCGACAACAGCCTGAGATGTTTCCTGAGTGTCGTTTTTCGGATCTTCCACAATCACGGGATCGCGAGTGATCACGATCTGACCAATCGTGCTGGGACCAGTGGGGCCGATAATTCGAAAATCCCGAACTCCCGTCATCGCTTCGGCAGCCACCGTGAACTTCAACTTGATCTGAGTCAGCGCGGGTTCTTTGCCGTCTTTGCCCAGTTCCATCGGGGTGATCACTTCACCAGTCACACCTTCCCCGGAGATCAGAACCTGATTGGCTCCGAACATGCTGTAACGTGACTCAACAGTGTGCTCTGAAGTCTGCCCCACCTGAACGGCGGCGGGTGACAGATTCATCAGCATCGGATACGACTTCTGAGCCAGCGCCTGAGAAGTCAGTGTCGTGAATGCAACAACGGCAAGAAGAAATCTCTGCATGGCGGTTACCTCACGAACAAAAATTGTTTGCTGTTGATCAGAGTCCACAGAAGATCTTCGAAGAATTCCTGGCGACTGGCTGCCTCGGGCAGAAAATCCATTGATGCCTTCATTTCTGCTTCACTTGGTTCACGGCTGAGTGTGACCATGTAAAGTTCCTGCACGATTTCTGCATCTGTCTTTTGTGTCGCCAGCAGCGATGTGACTCGCCCTGTTTTGCTGGCCAGTTTTGTGGCGATGATGTCACCATTCAACGTATGCAGAGCCTGCCCCAGATTTTCATCGGGCATGCGTTCGCATTCGCACACACTGACTCGACGCGGCTTTCCGAACGTCATCAGGAAGTGGTCCGGGTATTCACCGTCCGGCAACTCGATCGCTCGCGTTCCCGGTGGCAGGCCTTTGAACTTGGTAGGAGCCGCTGTCACAACATCGATGGCATCCAGCAGAGGTTCTGCCCCAACGCGTTTGACTCTGAAGTGCGTATAAAACTTGTTGTCAGAGACATTTTCTGTCGTCGGTTGAGACTGCAGCTGATACAAGCGAGACGACATGATGGCTCGCACCAGCTGCTTCAAATCAAAGTTGCTGGCGATGAAATGATCCGTCAAAGCCTCCATCATCGCTGGATTTGTCGGAGGATTTGTCGCACGCATATCATCGACCGGTTCGACAAGTCCACGCCCCAATAGATACGACATGTACCGATTGACGACAGATCGAGCGAAGTCGCGGTTGTCCTTCGAAGTCAGCCATGTGGCCAGCGGAATCCGGCGGTCCAGATCGTGATCGACCTCTTCACCATCCAGCGGCTTTGGCTTCAGAACTTTCCCGGTACGCGGATGACGAACATCACCCGTCGAGCGAACCATCACGACCGTTTCGCGACCAAACAGTCCAAATTCTTCGCTGTTCTTGTTGCCGACGCGGGAGAAGAATGCAGAGAACGCGTAGTAGTCCGCCTGGCTGTATTTCTCAAACGGATGATGGTGACATTTGGCACATTGCAGTCTGGCGCCCAGAAACAATTGAGCTGTTGATTCTGCGAGATCTGCGGAGTTGTTGTTGATCTGGAAATAGCTGGCTGGTCCACTCGAAAAGATTGATCCCTTGGCAGTAATCAGCTCGCGTACAAACTGGTCAAACGGCTTGTTGACTCGGAAGGAATCCCGAATCCAGTTATGCATCGCCCACATGCGTTGTTCGTCGGAGGCATCGCCGTTGCTGGTATTTCGCAGCAGATCTGACCACTTCAAAGTCCAGACAGCGGCATACTGATCGTTGTAGCGATCAAGGTCCGGATTCCCGGTCAGACCCAACAAGGAATCAATCAGCTTCTGTCGTTTTTGCGGGTCCTGGTCTGCTATGAAAGCTCGAGACTGTTCAGGCGATGGCAAAGTTCCGATCGCATCCAAAAACGCGCGGCGAACGAAAGTGGCGTCATCACAAAGTCCGGACGGAGCAATCCCGAGTTCTCTAAACTTGGTGACTGCGAACTCATCCATAAAGTTCTGATTCTTCCAGTCCTTGAGATCTGGTTCGGGACCGTAAGGCGAAACAAACATGGCGATGTCTGCCTGGCCTTCGAAGCGAACCATGATCGGAGCCTGACCGCGACCTTCGACCGTGACAAGCCCATCAGAAGTTACAGACAGCACCGCGTCATCGGTGGAATCAAATTTGGCCCAGCCCGTGACGTCTCGTGTGATTCCGTCGCTGTATTCGGCGAAGACTCGCAACTGCTGAGTATGTTCCGGAGCAGCAATACGCTCTTTGGGTTCTACGGACAACTTCTTGATCGTCGGAGCATCCGGCTTCGGACCTGGGGCTCCCGACTTCAACCATGCGAGCATCGTGTTATACGGCGTTGAACCAACAACCAGCTTCTTACCACCGCCATGAGCCACTGCCAGAGTTGGTTTGCGAAGCAGCAGGCTCTCTTCCGGCTGCACCAGACTGACTCGCCGTTGTTGTCGATCACGGACCATGGCATTGTAATCGAGGTCCGGATCGAAGCCGACGACCGAAAGCACAAAGCCACCTTTGCCGAACTGACTCGCATGACAGGCACCCGCATTACATCCCATTCGGCTGAGAATCGGCCGAATATGGCTGTCGAATCCGACCTTCGGTTGCTCCTCGAAACCCGCGACTTGAACTGTCACGGTTAGCGATGACTCGCCGTTTGTCACTGTGACTATGGCCGAACCATTGCCTGTGGCCAGAAGTCTTCCGAATTCAGAAACTGTCACGATCCTGTCGTCTGAAGAAACATACTTAGACGATTTTGTCAGATCTTCCGATCGCTTATCCAGCGCGCCTTCGCTGTTGGGGCGAGCGACCAGCAACTGAGCTTCACTGAAGTTGCCGTTGAGAGAGACTGCGGTCGGGGTCACAGTGATCGCAGCCACAGTTGAAGACGCGGCCTCCGCAGGATTGATGTTGAGCACGGCGATGCACGTCAGCAAAGCGACCGTCAGAGTCGATGATCGAACCCTTGCGAGCCGAATGGCGATAGCTACGGGTGTCGTGACAGATGCCTCATTCTCACCGGCGGCTAGCGCCGAACCGCTCACAGAGTCATCACACGAATTGCAGTTGACTGAAAGGGCAGCACAAAATGCGCGGAGTTGAAGAGGCATCGCAGGGACTCCGAAGGCGGGATATAAACGCGGGGACCGAATTATGGCCTTCTGAACTGCCAATTGCCAACCTTCATGTCCGCACTTCCTCGAGGACGGTGATTGTAAATTCCGAATCCGCGGTATTTTTCGCTGTCCTCAATCCAAGCCATGGCATCGGAAGACTCGTGCCGGAAATCCGTGATTTAGCCCTGCGTCGGGTTTCCAGACTGGTACAGAACGGTTTTCCTGGAGTATGCTTTCGGAGTTCCGCCCGCCCGTATTTGATCCCCCCTGCTCTCGCCCGCCTTTATTCTTTGCTCAGGAGTCAAAGCCATGTTCGGTTTTGCACCACGTAATCTTCGTGACTGTGAACGAGTGACTCGCCGAGGTCTTCTGCAGATCGGTAGTCTGACCGGTTTGGGTTTGAGTCTGCCGACATTGCTGGCTGCGAAGACTGCGATGGCCACCGAGGGGCGACCTGCAGCCGCTGGCGGCAAGGATATGAACTGCATCCTGATCTGGACGCAGGGCGGAACCAGTCACCATGACACATTTGATCCAAAGCCAAATGCTCCGGTCAGTGTGAAAGGTGAATTTGGTATTATCAACACCGCAGTTCCTGGCGTTCAGTTCACCGAGATCCTGCCGAACATGGCTCGGTCGCTGAATCGCTATGCGTTGCTGCGAAGCTGGAATCCGGAAAATGGCAGTCACGGTGTTGCCGATCAGTTTGCGATGTCGGGGCGCAAGCTGAACCCATCCTTGCATTACCCGACGTACGGTTCTGTCGTCAGTTGGTACAAAGGATTCAAGTCTGCTCTGCCTGCTTTCGTGCAACTGGGCAGTTCGATTGATCGCCGATTCGGCGGCGGTGCGGCAGGAATTTTGGGACTGGAACATAATCCGTTTGAGATTCTGGCAGACCCAGGTGCGAAGGGCTTTAATGTTCGAGACATCAGCTTTCCGAGCGGCGTGACGTCTGGCCGAGTCGATCGACGCAAGCGAATGCTGGCGTCTCTGGACAATCTGCAGCGACAGGCCGATGTTCAGGCCGAAGCCTTCGACGCGCTGGATGAGAATTTCAAAGCCGCGTTCAATATGATCACGGCTCCGGAAACCAAAGCGGCGTTTCAGATTGATCAGGAAACGGATGAGCTACGTGATCGATACGGACGTCACAAGTTTGGCCAAAGCTGCTTGCTCGCTCGCCGCATGATCGAAAGCGGCGTTCGATTTGTCACCGTCACCGATGGCGGCTGGGATACTCATCAGGACAACTTTAAGTCACTCAAGAACAATCGAATTCCGCCAATTGATCAGGGTCTTCCGGCATTGCTGGAAGATTTGGAAACTCGCGGTCTGCTGGACACAACTCTGGTGGTCTGGCTCACTGACTTCGGACGCACACCGGTGATCAATTCCGCCAGTGGTCGCGATCACTGGGCGAGTGCAGGTTTTGCGATTATGGCGGGTGCAGGAATTCCAGGCGGTGCGGTGCTTGGTGCGACTGACGAAGAAGGCGGCCGACCGATTCGAGACGAATATCTCACGGCAGACCTCGCCGTAACCATCTACGAAAAGCTCGGTATTCCGAGTGACCTGATTGCTCAGGCTCCGGACGGTCGCCCGGTTCGATTGGTCGAAGGCCATCCGATTAAAGAGTGGATGTGATCACGGTACTGCCGAGTTCTTCGCAAGGATAACTGTAGGTTGGACATTCTTGTCCGACAAACTGGCGACGGGCAAGAATGCCCATCCTACGGAAAACTCGAGATTTGACGAAGCACTACGGGTCGATTGCGGTACTTGCCTCTGCTGTATCCGACAGATCTTCATTGAAGCGAATGCGGTTGCCGAATGGGTCGGTCACTTCAATCGCCAGGCTGTTGTAAAAGGTCTTCTCGATGCCAGGCCGCATGTAGCCATAGCCGCGTGATGTAATCGTCGAGTGAAACTCTTCGATGCCCTTCATCCAGACAAAGACAGTGGAGCCCGGGCAGCAGTCGCCGTGATGTTCGGTCAAATGCAGAATGAGATTTTGCTTGCTGATCTGCAGATACACGGGTGATCGTTCGTCGAACTTGTGTTCCCAGTCCACGGTGAAACCCAGAAAGCCAACGTAGAAATCTTTGGCTTTGACGGTATCAAAGATTCGCAGAATCGGAATAACGCTGACGAATTCGGTATTCATAGGCACTACTCTGTCTGCATAGAGACCGGTTGTTAGCGGGACACATCATAGAAGAACGCCTCACTCTTTGCCGCGAGCAGAAATTCTTTCGCCGATTCTTCAAAACGCGGCACGACGAGACGGTGAGACCTTGATCGGATTCTCCGAACCGCAGCCACTTGCTGTCGGTAACATCTTTCCTGGGCTGCAGAGTCCTTTCGGATTGAAGACTTTACGAATATCGGTCATGACTTCCAGATCGGTTTCGGTGAACAGTCGTTTCATCAGGCTGATTTTTTCGACGCCGATGCCGTGTTCGCCAGTCACGCTGCCGCCAAGATCGATGCAGCGGTTCAGGATCTCTTCGCTGGCTTCGATCACGCGAAGAATCTGGTCTTTATCACGTTCGTCGAACAGCAGAATGGGATGAATATTGCCGTCGCCCGCATGAAAGACGTTGACGATGCGAATGTTGTGACGTCGGCCAGTCTCGGTGATGAATTCGAGAATCTCCGGGAGTCGCGTGCGAGGAACCACGCCGTCCTGAGTACAACAGCTGGGAGCCAGACGACCGATGGCTCCGAAGGCCTGCTTGCGGCACTTCCATAGCATCAGGCGTTCTTCTTCTGTTTTTGAACGCTTCACTTCTCTGGCACCGGCTTGCATACAAAGATCGATAATGGTGACCGCTTCATCTTCTACAACGCAGTCCAGTCCATCGACTTCAATGATCAGAACTGCTCCGGCGTCCAGCGGGAACCCGAACGAAAATGCTTCTTCCAGAGCACCGATAATGCCCTGATCCATCATCTCCAGTGCAGCCGGAATAATGCCGGCGCCGATGATGCTGCTGATGGCTTGAGTGGCATCTGAAACGGTGTTGAAGATGCCGAGCATGGTACGGCAGGCAGCGGGATCTCGTGTGATCTTGACCCACACTTTCGTCACAACGCCGAACGTGCCTTCGCTGCCGACGAACAAACCGGTCAGATCGAATTCATTACCTCGTCCACAGGGACCACCGAATTGAATCAGCTGACCGTCTGAACTCACAAATTCAACTCCGAGCACATGATTGACGGTCACGCCATATTTCAGAGTATGCGGGCCGCCGGAGTTCGTGGCGACATTGCCTCCAATCGTACAGGCTCCCTGACTGCTGGGATCTGGCGCGTAATGAAAGCCGCTGCCTGCAAGTGCTCTGGTCAGTCGGACATTCACGCAGCCTGGTTCAACGACGGCGTAGCGATCGCGTTGATTGATTTCCAGAATACGATTCATCTTGGCCAAAGCAATCATGACTCCGCCACCGACGGGCAGACATCCGCCGGCCAGACTGGTTCCGGCTCCGCGCGCGACAAACGGAACGCCAAACTGATTGCATTCACGAACGATCCGGACGACTTCATCACTGTTCACCGGGAACACGACGATGTCTGGCGAGTTCTTTTCGACGACGTAGCCATCACATTCGTAAACGACCAGCTCATCCGGAGCATCCAGCAGCCGTTCAGTTCCGACGATGCTTTTCAGTCGCTGCTTGAACGCGTGAGTAATGAGTTTCGAAGAAGCAGAAGGCGAAGTCGCGCTGGCCGACATAAGATAACACTTTCTGAGGCAAACTACGGAAGTATGCCGCATTCGTACCGCAACTGGCGTTCACGGTCCAGTGTCGGGTCAATTGCAGTTACAGGAGCCGTCGCTGGAAGAAGAGGATCATTTCTTCTTTGTTATGCGGATTCGGGACGGCGGAGACCAGTTGCCAGCCTCGGTCACCGACCTCTTCATTGATGTCTTCTCCCAGAAATCGACCATATTTGTCGGTTTCGAGATAGTAAGTGCGATACTCCATCTGCGGCTTCAGGAGTGCATCAAACAGCAGCCTCGTGCACAGTTCTGCGGACCAAATTGTCAGAATCAGGAGGAAAAGTTGTTTGTAGCTCATAGCAATTCCCTTTGCGCCGTGTCACCAATCTGGTTACAGGATATTCTCCGCATGGTGTGACGTGAGTCCGGTTGGTCGCGGGGTACAATTTCGTAGCACCCCTCAATTGTGGCTGAGTGCAGAATAGAGTATTCCGGGAATCGTGAAAATATGGACCCTGTTGCATCGTCGATGCGGTTCAATAGACTTCCGGGAATTACTGAAGCTCCGTCGCTCCGCCGACGGGATTTGCTCGTCGCCCGGAACTTAAGGGACTCACTCTTTGGTGTCCGCCGATTGCGATTGTCTGAAAACCGAACACTGAACACCGAAAACCTTCCCCCATGCCCCGTTACGACTTCAAACCCGTTGAATCCCGCTGGCAGCAATACTGGGACGAAAACCAGACCTTCCGCACTGAGGACGCTGTTTCGGAAAAGAAGAAGCTGTATGTGCTCGACATGTTCCCGTATCCGTCCGGCAGCGGATTGCATGTGGGGCATCCGGAAGGTTACACCGCGACGGATATTGTCTGCCGTTACTCGCGGATGAAGGGCTTGAATGTTCTGCATCCAATGGGTTGGGATGCATTCGGACTTCCAGCGGAAGAGCACGCGGTCAAGACAGGCACTCATCCTCGCGAAACGACGAATCAGAACATTGCGACGTTTAAACGTCAGCTGAAGATGCTCGGCTTCAGCTACGACTGGGAGCGAGAACTCGCGACGACTGATCCGGATTATTACCGTTGGACGCAGTGGATCTTTCTGCAGATTTTCGACACATGGTATGACTCGGAATATGAATGGACGGGCCCCGATGGAGTGAAGCGAAAAGGCAAAGGTCGACCGATTAGTGAGCTGCCGATACCGGAAGAAATTTTGGCGAGTGGCAGGGCGTCAGCCCTCCGAGACTCCGCGTCAACAGACACCACAGTTGCAGGAAATACACTCGGTGGGCTGACGCCCGACCGCTCGCCTGACGTTACGGAGGCCGTTCGCCGTTTTCAGGACAAGCATCGACTCGCCTATGTTTCCGACGCGCCGGTGAACTGGTGCCCTGCCCTTGGCACTGTTTTGGCGAATGAAGAAATCATCGACGGCAAGAGCGAACGAGGCGGCCATCCGGTTGTCCGCATGCCGCTCAAGCAATGGATGCTGCGCATCACCGCGTACGGCGATCGTCTCGCAAATGAGCTCGATCCGTTGACATGGTCCGAAGCGATTAAGCTGATGCAACGCAACTGGATCGGACGCAGTGTTGGCGCGGAAGTCGATTTCAAGATAGCGATAGATTCGGCGAGCGGCAGGGCGTCAGCCCTCCGAGATCAAGCGCAAGCCGTCACCTTAACCGCAGAAAACGCACTCGGAGGGCTGACGCCCAACCGCTCGCCATTTCCGAAGGAACCTGTCGCCGAAACGATCCGCGTCTACACAACTCGCCCCGACACACTCTTCGGCGTGACCTACATGGTTCTTGCGCCGGAGCATCCGCTGGTCGACATGATCACGACGCCGGAACAAAAGGCGGCGGTGGATGAGTATCGCACGAAGGCATCGTTGAAGAGCGATCTCGATCGTACCGATCTCGCGAAAGATAAGACGGGCGTTTTCACCGGCGGCTATGCGATCAATCCCGTCAACGGAGAGAAAGTTCCTGTCTGGATCGCCGACTATGTGCTCATCAGTTACGGCACCGGAGCCATCATGGCTGTGCCCGCGCATGATGAACGCGACTATGAATTCGCAAAGGCGTTTGGGATTCCGATCAAGCAGGTTGTTGCACCAGCTCCTGGCAGCGGACACGTTGCGGATATCGAGAACTCGGCCTTCACAGAGACTGGAATCGCAGTCAATTCCGGCAAGTATGACGGTCTTGCGACGGCGGATTTCAAATCTCAAATTTCAAATGACCTGACTGCCGCGGGTCTTGGCAAAGAAGCGGTCAACTATCGTCTGCGAGATTGGTTGTTCAGCCGTCAACGATATTGGGGCGAGCCGTTTCCGATCTGGCATGAGCTGGATGCTGATGGCAATCCAACTGGCCTGATGCGAGCGGACTCGGCTGAATCGCTGCCGGTTCTGCATCCTCATATGGAAGACTTCAAACCGACTGGCACGCCCGAGCCGATGTTGGCCAAGGCGACTCAGGAATGGTTGTTCAAGACCGACACCGACGGCGTGAAGCTTAAGAGAGAAACCAACAGCATGCCTCAATGGGCCGGAAGCTGCTGGTACTATCTGCGCTTCTGCGATAACAAGAACTCGACCAACTTCATCGACCCGGCAAAAGAAAAGTACTGGCTGCCAGTCGACCTCTACATCGGCGGCGCGGAACACGCGGTGTTGCATTTGTTGTACTCACGCTTCTGGCACAAGGTCCTGTTCGATCGCGGCCACGTGAGCACCCCTGAACCGTTTCAGAAGCTTGTGAATCAGGGCATGATTTTGGGTGAGCCGGATGAAAACGGCAAAGCCGAGAAGATGTCCAAGTCTCGCGGCAACGTCATCAACCCGGATGAAGTCGTGAAGGACTACGGTGCCGATTCTCTGCGACTCTATGAAATGTTCATGGGTCCGCTTGAACAAACCAAGCCGTGGCAGATGAGCGGTGTCGAAGGCGTCTATCGATTCCTCGGTCGCGTCTGGCGAATGATCGTCGACGAACGCGCGGAGACGGTGAAGCTGGCGGATGCGGTTGTCGACGCGGCTCCAACGGACGAACAACTGCGAGTTCTCCACAAGACGATCAAGGCTGTGACGGATGACATTGATCGTTTGTCATTCAACACGGCGATCAGTCGCATGATGGAATTCTCCAACTTTATGTCGAGCCAGGAAGCTCGTCCGAAGTTGGTCTTGTCTCAGTTCGTGCAGCTGCTGAGCCCATTTGCGCCGCATATTGCCGAAGAACTCTGGAATGTGCTCGGCCATCCGAATACTCTGGCTTACGAACCGTGGCCAACATACGACCCGGCGTTGTTGGTGGAAGACTCTGTGGAAGTTCCTGTTCAGTTCAACGGCAAGCTGCGATCCAAGATCGTCGTGCCCGCGAATAGCGACGCAGCCGCCCTTGAAGCGGCCGCCCGAGCGGATGAACAAGTGCAGAAGAATCTGGAAGGAAAGACTGTTGTAAAGGTCGTCTCGGTGCCGGGGCGAATGGTAAATTTTGTCGTCAAGTAGAGGGACGACCGTTTTCGGTTTGAGGTTTTCAGTTTTCGGAGAGTGATGACCTTAAGCATCCGCCACCGGGCTGTTGATTTGATTAAGCATTCCACGTTTTCGTTTAACGTCGAGCCGCAAGCGTGGGCGAAAACAAAGCACCGACGCCTGCGGCTTGCCGTTAAACGAGTTAAATCGACATACACCCGGTGGCGTGTATGTTTGCGACTCTCCGAAAACTGAATACCGAAAACCTCAAACGTGTTTTCCCTTCCCCGGAGCCCCATCCCATGACAACTCCCATCCATGCCGATCAATCTCGCCGTGGCGTTCTGCGTTCGATGGTTGGCGGTTCGATCCTGTTTCCGGGGCTTGTGTCGCAACTGCTGGCGGACGAAGCGAAGCCCGATGCTGGCGACCCGCTCGCTCCGAAGCCGTCTCATTTTCCGGCGAAGGCCAAGCGAGTCATCTTCCTCTACATGAGCGGCGGAGTTTCTCACGTCGATTCGTGGGACCCGAAACCGAAGCTGTTCGCGGATGCCGGCAAGACCATTCCGGTCAATGAGTTTCAAGGTCGCAAAGGGGACTTCAACATGTTCCTCAAGCGGCCTCAGTGGCAATTCAAACCACGCGGCCAGAGCGGCATCGAAGTCAGCGACTTGTTTCCTCACATGGCCGAATGTGTCGACGATTTGTGTGTGATTCGATCGATGAAATCGGACCACACCAACCACTACGAAGCGACGCTGGGGATTCATACCGGATCGTTTACGTTTGCTCGGCCCAGTATCGGTTCATGGCTGAGCTATGGCCTCGGGACCGTCAATCGTAATCTGCCATCGTTCGTCGTCATCGCACCGCATTCACCGTATGCCGGTGGTCAGGTCTGGGGCAGCGATTTTCTTCCCGGTGCTCATCAGGGGACGCTGGTTTTGCCGGGAACGGAACCGGTCGCCAACATTCAGCGACGTGCACCCAGCAGTCGACTGCAGGAGATGGAACTGGCCGCGATGGCTCGCATGAATCAAAAGCATCTGGCGGCTCGTCCGAATGATCCTCTGCTGACAGCTCGCATGAAGTCGTTTGAAACTGCGTTTGGTATGCAGGCCGAGATGCCGGAGGTGTTTGATTTGTCGAAAGAAGACGATACCACGCTTGAGATGTACGGGTTGCCGCGTGGAAGTACAAACGGTTTCGCGTGGCAGTGCCTGGTTGCTCGCCGATTGGCGGAACGAGGCGTCCGGTTTGTTGAACTGATCGATGTTGGTTCATCCGGCAACTGGGATGCTCACGGCGACATGATGACTCATGCTCCGCTGGCGAAAAATATTGATCAGCCGATTGCCGGGTTGCTGAAAGATCTGAAACAGCGAGGAATGCTGGAGGATACTCTGGTGGTCTGGACCACGGAGTTTGGCCGCACGCCTTTCAATTCGGCCGCCGGAGCTGCAGGCCGCGAGCATCATCACTGGGTATTTTCGTCCTGGCTGGCTGGTGCCGGCGTGAAGCCCGGAATGACCTGGGGCGAATCTGACGAGTATGGCATTGATGTCGCTAAGGATGTTGTCCACGTGCACGACTTCCACGCGACGATTTTGCACCTGATGGGTTTGGATCACGAGCGCCTGACGTTCCGCCATTCCGGTCGCGATTATCGACTGACGGATGTTGCGGGGCGCGTTGTGAACGAGATCCTTGCGTGAATGCATGGGGCCAATTCAGCTACGCAGATGTGGTTGATGGTTGATGATAAGATATGACGATATGATTTCATGCGCTGGCTCTGGACGTTTGACGTAAGACGATGAGATCATCAGCTGGTGCCGCATGTTGTCGGTTTTCTTTCCGGGCTGCGGAAGTCATACTGGTCTGACAGATTCGTCGACATAATTGATCCCCCAGCGACGATTCTTCCCACCTCAATTCTCCCCCGCTTTTTTGCTCTCCATTCTGCCCTCAGGAGCATCTCATGGTTTCTGCTCGACGCGCATTTTTGAAGAAGTCGGCTGGTGTGGCCGGGTTATTGGCGTTCTCTGGATTTAGTCGCAGCACACTTCGTGCCGTGGGGGCGGTGGCGGCTGAGAAGCACTTTGAGATCACAGATATCAAACGTACGACCGTCAAGCTGGAGTTTCGCCCAACTCCGCGCCGCAATATGGATCGCGAGATTCCTCATTGGCGCTATTCGGAGATCTGCGATGTGACTCTCAAATGCGGCGTCACGGGAACCGGCGAGACACTGCTGTACTACACCTGGGGAGCAACTCCGGATGAAGCGATTCCTCGCGTGATCGGTCGCAGTGCAATCGACGTTATGTGGGATGATACTTTGGGAGCAGGTCTGCAAATGGCGTTGTTTGACGCCGTTGGACGTGCCGCAGAAGTTCCGGTGCATTCGCTGCTCGGCGAAAAAGTCCATGACACAACGCCACTGTCGTGGTGGAACATCGATACGTCGGCTGCTGATATGGTTTCCGAATGCAAAGAAGCGATGCGATTGGGTTACATGTCTTACAAGACCAAAGGTCGTCCGTGGTTTGATGTGTTTCAGCAGGTCGACGAAGCCTGCAAGGTTGTACCGCCTGAGTTCAAGATCGACATGGACTTCAACGATACTCTGCGAACTGCGGACCAGGGGCTTCCGATTCTGGAGCGGCTTGGCAAATATCCGCAGGTCGATATCTTCGAAGGCCCGATTCCTCAGGAAGATGTCGACGGCAATCGCAAGATCACGAATTCAACGCATGTGAAAGTCGCCATTCATTACGGCACTCCCGATCCCGAAACCTGCGCGCAGACTCGATGTTGTGACGGCTTTGTGGCCGGAGGTGGTGCGACGAAGTTGATGCGAACGGGTCGGTTCTGTGAGGAGACTCGGTTCCCGTTGTGGCTGCAGTTGGTGGGCAGTGGACTGACGGCCGCTCATTCGCTGCACTTCGGAGGAGTACTCAAGCAGGCTCGGTGGCCGGCTGTAAATTGTCATCAGTTGTTTGAAACCGACATGCTTGTGGAACCGATTCTACTGCAGAATGGTCACGCTGTTGTTCCGGATCGTCCGGGTCTGGGATATGAGATTAATCGCGACACGGTGGCGAAGTTGAAGGTCGATAAGCCGGCGGAACGGCCGGAGCCTGAGCGGCTGATTGAAACGACGTGGTCCGACGGACGCCGGATGTATACTGCCAACAATGGCAGCGTGAATTTTATGTTGTCAGCCGCCAATGCGGATCGCTATCCGTACTTTGCTCCGGGTGCGGACACGCGACTGTTTCCCAACGACGGAACACCTCGTTGGCGAGAACTCTACGATCGCGCGAGAAAAGAAGGTCCGGTTGAAGGGTAGCGTTTAATCAGGCGACGCCTGTAGCGCAAAAGGCTGCAAACCACGGACGTAGACGGAATGTGGGTTTCGTCGCATCGTGCGGGTTTCTGTTTACCGCCCAGCCGGAGGCACCGGCATTTTTGCTGGCCGGCGCCTCCGGCTGGGCGATAAACAACAACGAGAGCAAGAACACCCTAACGCCAGCTACGCCCGCAACCCAAAGTTGTTAGTCACACCGTGGCAGGAGTTCTAATTATTCTCCTGCCCTTATTCTTCTGCGTCTGCGATTCGATCGCAGTAGAGGTTCTGCTTCGAAAGCCGATTCCGCTTCCATCTTGATCAGGCAGGAGGATGGGTGATATGCAGGAGAATGAAGGCAGAAGAAGGAATCGCAGCTTTTCTTACCTTGCCTCATAATGAAGTCCCTGCATCACAACCCGACGCTTAGGCGAGGGATCGGTGCCTTGTAGAGAAATCCCTCAGTGACGTTTCGGGTGGGGATTTCAAGGCATGGAAACCTCCGGAGTTTAATTCGGAACTGTTCCTAACGCGAGCTACGCCCGCAACCCAAAGTTGTTCGTCACTCCGTGGCAGGAGTTCTAATCATTCTCCTGCCTTTATTCTTCTGCGTCTGCGATTCGATCGCCGTAGAGGTTCTGCTTCGAAAGCCGATTCCGCTTCCATCTCGATCAGGCAGGAGAATGGGCGATATGCAGGAGAATGAAGGCAGAAGAAGGAATCGCAGCTTTTCTTACCTTGCCTCATAAGAGCCTGCCAATTCGTTGCAGATTCGCCAATCACATTGTTGCCTTGCCACGAGATGCGCGCACCGTACGCGCATGAAATGGAGTAAGACTCTAAAGTGTCAACGCGCACTTCATTTCGCGCAGAGCCCTTGATTTCGCGTTAAACCCTTTTTTTCTTCGCGCCTCCGCGCCTTCGCGTGCCAACCCCTTCCCTGTCTGTCAAATTTGCAATTTAAAATCTCCAATAATCAATAATCATTCCCTCACCCCCACTACATTGAATCCACGGAACCTCTCACATTCAGACCGGGACGATTCACCACATGAGTATAAATCATCATCGTACTCACATCGGCATGTCCCAACAGCTCATGCACCGTGCGAATATCCGATCCAGACTCCAGCAAATGAGTCGCAAAGCTGTGACTGAGCACATGCGGAGTCACTCGTGCAGGTTGACTGCATCAGGAACGCAGCAGTTTCAGCCGACGACGAATCGACTCCAGCTCCTCGTCTGAGGGATCAGGAGCCACAGCTTCGAAGTAATCATTACGATTCCCATGTTGTCCTTCACGTCCTCGCCAGTCAAAGGATCTGCATCGCCAAACGTCGGCTCAGCCTCGAAGTCGCGATCCCAAAGGATGCTGGGCGATCGGGGGGCCATCCGATCCCAACTCATGCCGCTATAATCCTCAATTCCCCAAAACCCCTTTCCGTCTTCCTCTTCCAAAAACAAAAATCCCTAGTAGCTCCGGATGCTTCCGATTTATCGTTCTACGGTTTTCACTCCCAGCCGCACAACCACGGCACGAACACGAAGCCGCGTCTCGGGTATTTCCGCAGTCGTGGCTCCACTCACGCGGACCGGTTATACCTATCGTAAGGACTTTGAGAATGGAAGAAAGCTTGGAAAATCCGCTTTATGTAATTGGATTAGCCTTCACAATTTTTTTGATATTGGTCTGGGCCAAGTTCTATTGGAAAAAGCGAATTACTCATTGGGCAAAAACGCGAGGCTACTTCCTGATTGAGTATCGCGGTGCCATGTTTTTTGAAGGTCCGGGTGGAATGCTCAGGACTGATAATCAAACTGCCTTTAAAGTTAAGGTTCGCGATTCTGGGGGCAAAATCCGGAGTGGCTGGTTGGTTTTTGGGAGTTACTGGAATCCGTTTTCTCCACCAGATGAACTGTTACAGAAAGAATGGGACTGATGCCACGCCCGCCTTTCGTTCCATTATCATCAAGTTCTTTCTTGATCGGCGTTTCAGGAAATCATGAATCAGAATCATGGGGCCATCCGTCTGTTGTAAGCAGTTTGGATAAGGTGTATGCTTTTGTCAACGTTGCTGGTGTTTGAGTTCAGTTGGGGGAAGAGAAATCGGAGAATCGCATGGCACGCATGAATCGGCGGGATGTATTGGCGGACGGTGAGATTCAGGTGGTTCACTGCATCAATCGGTGCGTGCGACGAGCCTATCTTTGCGGGCAGGATCCATTCACCGGGACGGACTACGAGCATCGGCGGGAACTTATTCGCCAGCGGATGGAGTTTCTCGCGGGAATCATGGGCGTTGAAGTGCTCGGCTATGCGGTGATGAGCAACCATTTCCACTGCATTTTACGCAGTCGGCATGATGTGGTCGCGACCTGGTCGGATGCTGAGATTGCTCAGAAGTGGTGGATGTTGTGCCCGGCCCGTAAGCACAAAGATGGCAGTCCGGCGGAACCGACGGAGTTCGAGCTGAACTCGATTCGCAACGACAAGAAGGGGCTCAAGGACAAGCGAGTTCGCCTGTCGAGCATTTCGTGGTTCATGCGTTTTCTGTCCGAGAGGATCGCGAAAGCAGCGAATAAGCAAGATCAGTGTTCGGGCCGTTTTTGGGAGGGACGCTTCAAGAGTCAGGTTCTTCTGGATGACGCGGCAATCCTGACGTGCCTGCAGTACGTCGACCTGAATCCGATTCGAGCAATGATTGCGACGACTCCGGAAGCCAGCAATTTCACGAGCGTGCAGGATCGCATCGTCGACTTGAAGGCAGCAGCAGAAGAGTGTTCAATTGACAGTGTTCCGTGTTCGGGAAATGCCGCGTCGTCGCCGAATTTTGAGGAAGTGCCGGCGCCTGAACGTCGCCAATTTGACGCGGCGGTGGAGCACGGTTCGCGAGCCGGCTGGTTGGCTCCGATTCCGCTGGAGCCCAGGCGTCAGGCCGTGCGAACAAAGACGACGGGGCGACGAGCTTCGAACAAGGGCGTCCTGTCGATGGGGCTCGGCGACTATCTGCAGTTGCTGGACTGGACGGGGCGTCAGATCCGCACTGGCAAACGAGGCGCGATGCCGGAGAATCTGCAGCCCATGTTCGAGCGACTTGGGATCTCAGCGGAGATGTGGGTGGATTGCGTGGTGAACTTCCGCAAATGGTTCCGTTCGAGCGTAGGTCGCCCGAAATCAATGGAAGCATCCGCCGAGGCCAGAGGCCACAACCGAGCCAT
>JAPLOA010000072.1 GCA_026400835.1 Planctomycetales bacterium
TGCAACCGGAGTGACAACGACGTTTGCTTACAACACCCGGGGCCAGCAAACCTCTGTCATGATCCCTGATCTCGACGGAACAGGCCCGTTGACGGCCGCTACGGTGACTTCCGTCTACGACACACTCGGACGCAGGACTTCACAGACAAATCCGGACGGTTCCAGCAAGTCCTGGACCTACAATGCACTTGATCAGGTGGAATCAGTTACCGATGAACTGGGACGGACGACCTCGTATCAGTATTCCTGGATTGGACGTGTTGCGGCCATCTTACTCCCCGATCCGGACGGCAGCGGACCTCTGCCGCAACCGACGGTGGCCTACAACTTCGATGGCCTTGGATGCGTTGATGGCGAGTTTCAAAACAATGTGTTGCTAAAGATGTACACCTACGACGTCGGTAACCAGATATCAAGCACCACATTGACCGATCCCGATGGAACGGGCCCATTGACAGGTGCGACTTCCACGATCACTTACGATTTGCTGGGACGAGCAGTCTCGCAGACGAATTCGGCCGGAGCGACGTCGACCGTTACTTACGATGCGGCCGGACGAGTTCTCACATCGACAGGTTCAGATCCCGACGGCAGCGGGCCACTGTTGGCGGCAGTGACAACGTATTCGTACGATGCCCTCGGTCGGACAAAAACGGTCGCGAATGCATTGGGTGGAATCACGACGTTGAGCTACAACGCGGCCGGATTTCAGACGAGCGTCACCAATGCATTGGGGTATTCTGCGAGCTCGACATACAATGTCTCAGGGCAAGTGCTGACCAGCACAAATGCACTCGGAGAAACAACATCATTTGCCTACGACGCATATGGAAACACGACCAGCGTCACGTTGCCGGACCCTGATGGAAGTGGAGCCTTGCCATCGCCCGTCATGACGTCAACTTATGACGTTCTTGGCCGCATGATCTCGTCGACCGCTCCTGACGGAGGAGTTTCGACCGTGCAATACGACATCAATGGCCGCACGATCAAGCAGACAGCGGCTGACGGTTCGTTTGTCACGATGGTTTACGATGTGGCTGGACAAGTGACATCGCAAACCGTCACCGGATCGGGAACCAGTCCATTATCATTGACATCGACGATCGCGTACGACGGACTTGGGCGAGCTGTCTCGGCTACCGATCCGGCAGGCACGGTATCGTCGGTCTATGATGCTAACGGCAATCTGGTGTCCGTCACCGATGCCGCCGGTCAATCGTCTACCTTTGAGTACGACAAATGGGGCCGCAAGATTAAATCAACCGATGCGCTGGGGCATTCGACGACCGTTGTCTTTAACGCTGCCGGGCTGACGCAGTCGGTAATTGATGGATTGAATCACGCCACGACATATGGCTACGACAATTCGGGTCGATTAACGTCGTCGACAGATGCCAACGGTGGAGTCACCAGCTACGAATACGATGTACTAGGGCGATCGACGCGTTTGATTGATCCGGTTGGCAATGCGACGTCTTGGACTTATGACGCCGTGGGGCAAATGCTGACGGACACTCAAGTACTGCCGGATTCCGGAGCGGCGACTCGTACGTATGCGTATGACGCCGCAGGCCAGGTGACGTCTCGCACGGATCGAGACGGTCGCACGATCACTTTTGGCTATGATCATCTGGGCCGACAGATTCAGCAGAACTGGCTGACTTCTGGAATCGGCAGTGCGGCCGTCAACACGATCTCGACGACTTACAACGCGGCCATGCGAGTGGCCTCAATTGCTGATAACGACGCGGTGAACTCATTCACGTGGGACATCATGGGGCGGCTGACATCTTCCAGCAACGCCGGCACCAGCAATGCAACTCCAGTCGTGCTGACCAACTCGTATGATTCTCTGGGTACCGAAATCGGTTCCTGACCTGACACCTTTCTGTCCTTTGACACCTTTCTGTCCTTCCCTTTCTGTCCGTCCGTCCGAGAGTGATGACGGTGCTCCCAACCTGTGTTCCATTGACAAAGATCAAAACCGTCTGGCCTTCGAGCCTACGAAGATTTTCAGCCTCCATGGAGAAATTTGTTCGGCTGGCGGACTCATCAAGTTTTGCCTTCCCTTTATTCTACGCAGGTTCTCATGCGCCCGGCACAGTAACAGGCTGGCCGTTATGTCTCGCGTTGAGGCTCAGGATAAACGGCACGGCTTCACGAGCCCACTCGGCTGGTTTCGGATACATCTCCGCGCCTGATGCAAAACAACTTTGCAGCATCTCGGTATTGATGATTCCCGGATTCAGCGGCACCGCGCACATTCCGTCCGGAAGCTCAGCGGCCAATGCCTGAGTCAGTCCCTCAATCGCCCACTTGGTTGCGCAATACGGAGCGACCTCAGCAGAAACTGAACGTCCCCAGCCGGAGCTGAAGTTGACGATTACTCCTTTGCGGGCGGCTACCATCGCCGGGACAAAATGGCGAATCACATTCGCCGTCCCATTCACATTCACGGCCATCAACAGATCAAACTCTGCTGCGGAAATGTTCCACAGCTTCTCATTATGATTGATGATGGCCGCATTATTGATCAACAAATCCGGCGGACCGAAATCCGCAAGCACTTGCTTGGCCCAGGCCTGTACATGTTCATCAGAAGTGACATCAAGGACCGAGAAACTGTGCTTCGGCCCCGGGGCTTTGCTCAGACGTTCCAGTTCAGCGGCACCACGAGCACACCCAATGACAGTATGGCCCTGTTCTGCAAAGCCTGTCGCAAGTGCCTTCCCAAGGCCACGTGAAACTCCGGTGATCACGATCGTGCGTTTGCTGTCTGCGACTGGTGCCATAAAGAACCTTCCAGTGACTTTTCTAAGTGCCGTACGGAGGAGCCCAGTTACTAACGGATGCCAAACACTGTAATCGAACTGCCGATTCGTGTCCGCTCATCAGTCTTCCATGAATAAACGGCCCCTCAACGACGCAGCAAAAACTCGTTGGAATTCAATACAGCCCACGCAACATCCTGAAGTGCAGTGCGACGACTTACACAAGAATCAATCCACGCACGAAGAGCTGACTGTTCTTCATCCAACGGTGCACGAGACAACGCTGACCAGTACAACTGAGATACAAACTCATCGTTGCTTAAATCACTGTTCAGTGCCTGAGCTACGCAGTTCTGATCATCACGCAGCAACTCCGCAACCAGTTCTCCGCTAACCATCTCCATCGTTTGAGCCAAAGTTGTTTCACCCGTACGTTCACACTCACACGTTTGGAGACGACTGGGCTTTCCGAACAGGGCAAGGAATCGGTCGCCATTCTCGGGCTTGCTGTATCGATTGCCTCCGTTGCGAACGCCAGCGATCTGAACGGCACGAGTTCCTTTCGGTTGGCCACCGAACTGAGCAGGAGCCTGCAGCACCTGAGCGACAGAATCCAGAGTCTGTTCGGCCGTCAATCGCCGCGGTACCGTATGAGAAAACATCGTCTCATCCGCACGGTTCGTGTCGTTCTCTTCAGTTGAAAGCTGATACGTCCGCGAATTGAGGATCAATCGCATCAGGTGCCGGACGCTATAATTGGACTTCACAAATTCCAGACGCAGCGCATCCAGAAGTTCAGGATTTGAGGCCGGGTTCGTCGCGCGAAAATCATCGATGGGATCCACAATGCCAACGCCCATCAATTGAAACCAAATGCGGTTAGCCTGTGTTGCGGCGAACCGCTGATTCTCAGCAGCACTTAACCAGATCGCAAGTTGTTGCAGTCGATCTTCGTCTGCCTGATGTGAGTCCGTTGTCAACACGCGGACGTCACCCAGAAAACGAGGACTCACAACCTTTCCAGTCGTCGGGTTCTTCACCTCGCCCTGATCTTTCATCAGCACGATCTGCTCACCGTTGAATTCGTGCTTGTCGTTTTCATCACGGCGCTTGTTTTCGACAATCTTGTAGTCCACTCGGGCAAAGAAGTTCGTCCAGCCGTAATAGTCATCCTGCGTCCAGCGGTCGAACGGATGATTATGACACTTCGCGCATTGCAGACGAATCCCGAGGAATACCTGCGCAGCAGATTCTGCACGCTCCTCCGGAGTCCTTAATGCTCGATAAAAATTGCTGGGAGCTTCTGTATAAGTGCTGCCGCGTGCAGCGATAATCTCAGCAGTGAACTGGTTCAGTGGCTTGTCAGCAACAACGCTTTCTCGAATCCAGTGAGTGAAAACTTCGACGCCTTTGGCATCGAGTGTCTTGTCCTCCACGCGGAGCAAATCGGCCCAGCGGAGAGTCTGAAAGTCGACGTACTCCGCAGATGCCAACAACTCATCGATCAAAACGGATCGTTTATTTGGATCCTGTGAAGCAAGGAAAGCTCGAGCCTTCCGCGAAGGTGGAAGCAGTCCCGTCACATCCAGATAGGCTCGGCGGAGAAAAGTCGTGTCGTCACAGACATTCGCAGGATTAATCTTCAGCCGTCGCAATTGAGCAAATACAAGATCGTCAATAAAACTCGCAGACTCCGGTGCTTTGAAATGAAACTCGGGGCGACTCGGTACGGACTCCACGCGTGATACCGTCTGCTGATTCAGATAGCGGACCGTGATGCTGGTTCTGCGAGAGAAGTGCGATGTGGCGAACAGTACGACCCCGCCGGAAGAAATTTGCACGGTCGGATCGGACGATTCAAAAACGGCAAGTCCAGTCACATCTCGACGTGACTGATCCGAGAAAGTAGCGACTGCTTTCAGAGTGATCGACTGATCCGGAGCCTGAAGCGTGACCATGTTTGGCGTCACCTCCAGTTGTTGCAGGACCGGAACATCGACGCGGTCGTTGGGCATACCGGCTGCTATCCAATCACGCAGCAGTCGATACTCGGCTGACTCCAGACTGAAACGCCGGCCTCCTTCATGCGGAACCAGCATCGCCGGTTTCTGCAACAGCAGGCTTTCGTCCGGAATCATGGCATTCGCCCGGCGCCCGGCCAATTGGCGCGTCAGCGTAATAAAGTCGGTCTCCGGATCCTGTCCTCGAAGAGAAATCTTCAAACCGCCTTTACCGTTCTGATTCCCGTGGCAAGTACCAAGGTTACAGCCGGACCGTGACAGCACAGCCATCACTTCGTTGCGAAAGGACGGTGGATTGCGATGCGTCGTGTCGGACGCCGGATTTACATCCTGAGCACAGACATGCATTCCATGCGTGACTAAAAGAAACCCGGCCATCAATTGACCGAGAAGATTCTTTGGCCAGGCACGAGAGATTGGTGATGTCCGCAACATGATTTGTGATCCCGATTGATCCTGCGTTTTCTGAGGAACAGACATCTACGACAAATCTCCGAAACACCAGACGGCCAGTCTGATCGCGCTGTCATCAGGGGAAATCAGCAAATGCAAAACCACCATTCTGAGAAAGAGCGACTAAATGTCCAGCCGGATACTCAATCCAATCGCCGCACAATGAGCTGAACCTGTCGGCAAGCGAATCGCCTTTCGTTCCGGGACTGGACAGCGACTTCATCTCCACTTCAACAGATCTCATACCCGGACCAATCAATACGATCGACACAAACAGTCAGGTCGAAACGACATTAAAGTCCAATCAAATCAGATTGTTGACTTTTTGCCTCGCCCACAAAATCGGTGAACCAGGATTTCGATGAGCCACACTCCGTGACTCCGCAGGCTTGATCAGATTCCTTCCTGATTCACGCCAGTGAAACGCATCCCGCGTTTATCGCTTTCCCCAGCTCAGGAGATGGACTGTGCAACAGCGTCTGGTTCAGGATCTT
Source organism: Planctomycetales bacterium (assembly GCA_026400835.1). GTDB lineage: Bacteria > Planctomycetota > Planctomycetia > Planctomycetales > Planctomycetaceae > SXXK01. The sequence continues at coordinate 5,743 of JAPLOA010000072.1, forward strand.
ATGCGGATTAGACATGGTCATGTCGTTCCGGAAACAGCGACTCTTCGACAAGTCGCAGAACGTCTGATTATCAGCGACTGCGATATGATGGCCGTCATAGATTCTGACGGTCGATTCTCTGGCGTTGTCTGCGAAAGCAGCGTCGTCCGCGCACTGATGACAAATCTCGAAGCCAACGCGACGATTCAATCTATCATCTGTCGTCACGCGGAATCGATTCGCCTTGATGCGTGTCTTTCAACTGTGCTGCCGTTGTTTCGCTCGTCAGCCAACACAGCTCTCCCTGTTATCGATCAGGCCGGCATTGTGTGTGGCTTGCTGATGCGACGCGATGTCATCGGCAATCTGTTGAATCGCCAGGCAGAAGCAGCCATGTCGGCTGCCGCGGAATCAGCAGCGTCAGACTCAGTCCATGCAAAGACAGTCGCTACACAGATTCGACCGCCATTTCAGAAATCAATGTCGACCCGCATCACACACACAGTCGAGACAAATCGTTCTGAAGCCAAGCCCGCCCAGAAGCCCCACTTTCTAAGCGGCGATGCCGCACGACGAGTTCTCTGGGAAGCCGAAGACCGATTGTAGTGCGATGGAACACCATCCTCAGATTGTGAGTTTGCGATTGCGGCTGGTTACGTCCCAGTACTCGGCGACACCACCATTCTCAATCACAGCGACCTTGTCATACAACGCACTGGTAGGACAGACGTGCATCGGGATCGCCAGCATCACATCACCAGGCTGAAAACGATCGGCATCGGGAGTCACTAATCCCATGTGCTCTTCGCTGTGAATCTCCTGCACAGCCGTCGGAAGCTCAGGAATAAACATGCGTGATCCTCGCGGTGGATCGGCCGCGACAGCCTTGTTTCCAATATCCAGGGTCACTCGATCCGCAGCCGGTCGACTGATCACGCGCGTGACAATCGCTGCAGCGGGAAGGAATGGCAGGTCCGGGAAATTAGTCCCATAGCCAGCATCGTGAAAGACGCAGGTCCCTGGACACAGCTCAATTGATGGATCTGACATGGCGGCATAGCAGGGAAACGTCGGAGTTCCTCCACAGGCCAGCGCAGGAACTTTTGCTCCAGCGACCTCGCACTTTGAACGCAACTCGGTCACTCGTGGCCATTGCTGAGCCACCGCGGTTTTCCGCTCTTCCAGATTCAGCTGTCGCTGATGGCCATCGTAGACATGAAATCCGGCTGGCCGCAGTCCAGGCAATTTCGCAGTCAACGCATACAGTTCAACGGCACCGGGAGTCTCAGGAGTAATCCCGGTCCGATCCATTCCGACGTTCACGTCAAGCATCACGCCGATCGCAACACCGGCCGCAGAAGCGGCTGCCGACAACTCTCGCAAAGGACGCTCGTGATCATTCGTTACTGAAAACGAACACGTCGGAAACTTTGCCGCCAGCGCGACGATGCGGGCAATATTTGGCCCCACCGGATTGTAGGCAAACAGCACATCTGTGGCTCCGGCATTGGCCAGCATTTCACATTCAGCGATCGTAGCAGCCTTATGCTTCGTTACTCCTCGCTGGACCCACAGACGAATCACCTGCTCCATCTTGTGAGTCTTGCAGTGAGGTCTTAGCCGCGATGGAGACTTTGCCATAGCCAGCATGCCATCCATATTGGACAGCAATCGCTCCTTAAAGATCACCATCGACGGGCTGCGGAGTTCCGACAATTCTGATGATGAGATCACTGGCAAGGTAAAGGTCATCGTCGATTTCCTGCTGGCAAAGAGGCGGGCTATTTGTGATATTGTGCGGAGGTGAGATGGGAATTCCTTTGCCTGACCTGGATCTGACAGATGTCTCACCAGGGGCTGGAATGAAAAAGGGCTGGAATGAAAAAGGGCTGCGATCTGATACCAGATCGCAGCCCCGAAATGTCTTAGTTTGCTGAGCCAGCGTCAATCAACCAACGAAGGTCTTTCGCTTGAGAGCGGCCAGACGCGACTTGGTACGGGAAGCCGCATTCTTGTGAATCAGCTTCTTGGAAGCAGCCTGATCCAGTGCTTTTACGACAAGCCCGAATTCCTTGTCAGCCGCTTCCTGGGTTGGCTTCTCAGCCAGAAAAGTACGGAACTTCTTAATACGAGTTCGCAGTGCACCGCGCTGATGGCGGTTTCGCTCGCGGCGAACAAGAGACTGACGAAGTGACTTTTCTGCAGACGCTGAATTAGGCATGGCGTAAACTAGGTCAAAAACGTGTCAAAAGGCGGAAAAAACGCTCAAACGCAGGGCGAGCGCCGTCGCTCAAAGTGATTCGAGCGGGGCAGGATAATCGTGATCCCGAGAAATTTCCAGCCTGATCGGCCAAATGTCGCATTCTCTCCAGCAAAACAGACTCAAAGCCCGCAGAAACTGCAGATTCCGGGTCCCGGGAGATCATGATTGAGGCTTAAACTCGAACAGCGAGTAGCCGAAATGGACAAACAGGACAAACAGCGTCGCCCACAGAATTGTTCGAGTCACCCCGTGACTAATTTCTGAGCCAGAGAGTTTTGGAGTTACGGCACACCGCCAGGAGATGATCGCTATCCCAAGTCCACACGTCAGGAGCTTGGCGATAAGCCAGGAGGAGCCTTTATAAAGGAATCCCGTCGGCAGGATCAGCTCGCGATGGAAATGAGAGTCCCAGAAGCCAATTCCAAGTTCCGCCTGGGTCATCAAAAACGCAAAGGAAGCGGCCACCGCAGCCACCGCGTAGCTGAGAAACGCCAGAAACGGTGTTCCAATCAGAAACGCGTACAGCACAGGAGTCCGAAGTAACCGGTTGGGGTCAATTCCGATGGTCTTCATCGCATCCAGTTGATTTCCATAAACCTTGCTTCCTACATCCGAAGCCACAGCCGCCCCGGACCTGGCGGCAATCAAAATGGTGGCAAGAATCGGGACCAGAAAGCGGTAGAGAGAAAAGCCGGTTGCGTGCAACAGATTCTCGGTCAGCAAGGGTTCCGTAAACTGACGAAACGGCAAATAGCGAAACACAAAATCCTGAGCGACAAATCCGAGGATCATGCCAGCGACGGCCACATAAACACATGCCGACGGACCAGCGACCAGCTTCAAATAGTAGACCGTATATCGCAGGCCCCACTTACGACTTCGCCATAGCGGCAGCAATGACCAGGGCACGGTAACGACCGATTCCACAAACTGACCGGACTCTTCCATCGCGGTCCGAACAACGCTGCCCGCCTGCGAGGCCAATGAAATCTTCGCAGGGTCATTCGTCATTACAGGCGGTGGTCCAAGAACTTCAGGCAGCTTGCCCCATTCTTCTCGAGGAAGCTCAACCAGCTTCTTCTGAGTATGATCCAGCAGAATAATCCGATCCGCGATTCGGTTGAGCGTCTCGTAGTCATGCGTAATCAGAATTGATGTTCGCCGATGACTCCGTTGAGTTTCGCGAATAAACTCCGCAACCTGCAATGCCGTCTTGTGATCAAGTCCCGAAGTCGGCTCATCGTAGAAGACGACATCCGCCTCCGAAGCAATCGCGCGAGCAATCGCCAGACGTTGCTGCTGTCCTCCGCTGAGAACACTGGTCGGCCGATCGGTCGGTACGCGCAGTTCAGCCAAAAGCCCTGCAGCTCTGCCAGTCGATCTCTGCTTTTGATCTCTGGTGTGATCCAGAGCGATCTGCACGTTCTGCAACGGACTCAATTCATCCAGCAGAGCAAAGTCCTGAAAGACGACTGCGACCGGATGAGTACTGTCAGATTCCGGTCGATGCATTCCTTTCGCACTGACAAAGTCGATCTTTCCGGTATAACGAATACCAGCATGAGCTGGCTCGATAAGTCCTGCGAGGATCCTCAACAACACAGACTTACCGACGCCGCTCCAGCCCAGCAACAGAATAAGTTCGCCAGCAGGAAATGTGATTGATGCGTCTTCCAGCAATACTTTCGTTCCCGCCGTCACCGTCAGTTGACGTAGATCAACACGCGTTCCCGAGCCATCCTGATTCGGAATCTCAGCAGGCGGAGATTCGGGCAGTGAAAAATTGTCGGACAAAGGATAAGTCCCGAAGATCGCTCGAAGAAGAACGAGGCACCTCACGTGAGTGAAGGTTTCAGAGAAGTGCCTCGCGAATAACAACGAAGACTGCCAGTTGTTTCGTTACTTTGCGGCAGGTCTTAGATACTTGTCATTCAGTTTGTCGCACGACCAGAGTAATCCTCGCGTCACCAGGTCAAGATATCGGTCATCTTCGACCGTGGCGTTGTTGTGTCCCAGAGTCGTCGCGAAGACGCGAGTTTTCATGCGGTAGTTATTCGTCCAGACAACGGTGGCATCTTCGGAGCCCTCCTGTTGCCCCACAGCTAAAGCACTGGCAGTTTCCAGCAGCTTGCCTTCGCTGTTGTTGTAAAGTTCCTCGTTAACGGTGGTCCAGTCAGTAAGCCCGGTCCGAATCGGATGTGAGGGGTCACTGAAGTTCACATTGATCGGAGTTTGGCGCCCGTGGCCGGTTGTCTGGAGTCCGGTAAATTCAAACCACGGCGTCACAGCTTTTGGATAGCCTTCGCTGCGATAACTGTGCATGCCGCAATGCAGCAGCACGGCTGGCAGTCCCTGTCGATGTGGCTCCAGAATTCTGTCGATGATGGCCAGATCTTTGACATCGGACGAGCATTCATCGTGAATGACCACGTCGAATCCATCAGCCCAGTCGGCCTTTTCATAAACAGGATTCATGTGGCCTGTGGACGTATCCTTGTCCAGCGCGATAACGAATTTGACATGGGCTCGTTCGGCAATGCCCTTCGCCAGAAAATCTTTCTGGGCGTTGTAATCGTGGCAACAACCGCCCAGAACGAGCAATGCACGGATCGGCTTAATGTCGTCCGCGAAAGTCACGCCGGGGCTGAAAACGAAGAGGCAAAGCAAAACGAGACGAACTCTGAACGACTGAGATGGGGTGGGGGTCATCGCACGGAACTCCTGAAAACGTGAAACAATTCGTGTCCCACATTCTGAGCGACGCAACGGCGAATGCAAAGCGGACGTGAACTATCCTGCACAGGAATTCCGTGACGCTTCAACTCCGATTTGATCCGGGAGGCTCAAACAAAACCGGGACAGGCACCTTTGGCGGTCGCTTGCCTCAGTGATTCCTTACTCTCGGCTGGAGCCAGTCCCGTTTTTTCAGGCGTTCCAGGTTCCTGACTTTCGTCACCCAATCTCGGCCAAATCTACTGTTCCTCATGCCATGCGTGAAAACAGTTATTCGCCACCCTGAATGACTGACGATTCATCAGAACATTTCGGAGACCTCTTCGATGAGGGTCACTACTAAGGCCACGTAACGCCGTAATGCCAATACCAGTCTTCATAATTCACGACTGGAATTACGGGAGTGGGCGGCGGCAAATACAGGAATGGGTTCAGTGTTGCAGAAGCGAGAATTGCTGGAGGTGGTGTCAGTGTTGGCGGTGCATATGTCATCTGATCATCGATAGTTGGAAATACCGGCACAGTCGCCAATGGATTTGTGCCAATTGGCCCAACGGGATCCGAAATCACTGACCCAAGCAACCTCACAGCGACTGAAGAGATAGCAGTCGCATTATTTGAAACCGCGTTGATCCGCACAAAGTACTTCCCTGGAGTCAGCAGCACATTGTTGGAAGTCTTTGTTTCATTTCGGAATGAAACAATGCGATGAACCTCACGCCCTGTCAAATCAAAAATCGTCACCTGAGTGGCGATCAGTTGGCTGGCATTTGCACGACTCGACTGCAATGCAAAGTTGAATAATGTGGTACGGCGAAGTGTTAACTCTTTAAGAACCGTCGGCGATGAAGCGCTCAGCGTGCCCTGAACCATGTTGACTTGCTGTTCAGCAGCACCTGAGAATCTTACCTTCAGGGTGTAGTTGCCGATGCGATAACGTGTCTGTCCGCTTGCTGCAGCTACACGAGCGTACCAGATTCTATTCGGGGTCAGATTCGAAATCTGGTACGTCATCGTTCCGTTGGAATTGCGCAGCACCGTCGCAGGAACTGGCTGAAGTTTATCGTTGTAGACGATCAGTGACGGCTGCAGCTTTCCGATCTCTACCGCATCAACCGTGACGAGCATGACGTTACCAGCCGGAACAACCGAGGGACTCTTCCATCCATAAAAATCAATATCTCCTGAATCCGAGATCGTCCCGTTTGTTTCGTAATGACGACTATCAATGTACCCGGGAGTCGTCTTAAGAATAGTTGCAGTTAATGTAGTTTCGTTGGTTCGCAGATCGTTCACAAACTGCCCGGCAATTCCTGTGCTCAGCAATACCGCAAGATCGCTCTGACGCACCGTCTCCAGCTTCTTCATCACCACTTCAGTAACTCGAGCTGCGCTGACGGTATTGATGCCATTGAATTTCGAAACAATCGCATAGCCGCCGATACTGTAACTCCCCGTTGGTTTTGCAGCGGAGACTTTTACGCTTACGAACCGATCCAGCGTCGGCAGCGTCAGTATCAAATCCTGGCCCGGCGTTGTTGCTGTGGCAGAAGAAATTAAAACCCCTGAACGATCAAAGATCTCCAGCTTTGGCTGCAGAAGACTGATTCCGGCGGTTCGCAATGAGATCGAAACTGATCCGGAATAAAAATCCACTTTGTCCAGCGTGTAATAATCAACATCTGTAGCCGCTGAAATATCACCATAGTTGATCAGCGGTACGAGGCCGGCATAACTGCCGTCTCGTAGTCTGGTCGCATCTTTTTGCTGATTATTCGCTTTCGTCAACTCATTCAGATCGATCCGAGTACCGTGCAGAGATCTCAGTGCGGCAATATCCGCAGCTGTCGGCTGAGCAACCGTGAGCGAATTGTTGCGTGGATACATCGGAGAAACGGGATCCGTGCTATGCTCGAGCCCCAGCACATGACCAATCTCCTGCATGGCCACCGCCTTAAACTGCGCAAGGCTCGCCGGCTTGAACTGACTGTTGAAAATAATCTCCCCGGCCCACGTACCGGCGGCAGCTGCTGTATGAGGAACAGAAACCGCATAGACTTCCCGAGACATGTTAATCGCCCCGATGCGGATATCACCGAACCGAGTATCGCCCTGTGTTTCCCCGGGAACACCAAAATCCTGGCCACCATCACTCACTATTCCAACATTCAGATTCGCGTTGCGAGTCCATGTCTGAAAAACTTCCTGTATCCATCCACGCAACTGAGATGGCGTTCCCAGCGAGGAAAATGTCTGGTTAAAGTTACTGCTCTGCGCAGCGATCTTTGTTCCGTCCGGCGCAATGCTGGCGGTAAGATCTTCTGCGTTGTCCCAGCCTACTCCCGTCAGCAGCTGTCTGCTTTCCAATGATTCAGCGACAACGAGGCTCGCCACATCGATTGTGGACTTCCCGAACTTTCTTCGATCACCGCCAGCAGGAGCCATGGATCGAAAAGCCAGGGAGATTTGTCGAACAAGGTTGTGGACGGAACTGAACATGAATGCCTCTTCAGAGCAAATTGAGCCAATCTCAAACTGTACTCAAACTGACATCACAGCTTGAATTCAAAGTTGGACATATCATCCGTCAAAACGACTTTGCCGCACGCTTATCCCAACACCAAAGCTACCTGTTGGGCCTTCAGGCCCACTGCAGTCGACTTCGAAAATATTATCCGCGGTCAGATTGCCAGTACCTCCTCTTTTCCGGCCACATCTCCCCGGTTTTCCCAGGAACCCCATTATCACGGACTGTAAAGCGCATGGGAACCCCCTCCACAATCGGGTTATCCCTGCGGGAAGCGAAAGCCGAGACCGAAATCCGCCACGAAAAAGAAAATTTTTTGCGGAGACCTCAATTCCAACGATCAGGGAACCGGACGAACGAGCGTACGGGCGGCCTGAAGGACTTCTGAGTACTGTGGTAATGGCCTGATCGCAGCCAAATCAGGATCCGAAGCAGCTACAGTTAACAGAGTCGCATCCTCCCTGAGACTCTCTGCAAGAGATTTCAAGGCATCGCCCCGGTCAGACTCTGATTGCGTCGACGTTAAGGAGTAGACGCAGGCGACCATGTAAATCAACAAAGGGTCGCTGGACAACTTTCGAGCCGCCACAGCATCCCGGATCGCCTCAGCACGTCGCCCCGCGCGGGCGTGCAGAACAGCACGCCCAGCCCAGAGATAGGCATCTTCAGGATGATGAGTCAATGCCTCACTGATTACTCGCGCCGACTCATCGGGCTGCTTCAGGTACTCCGAAAGCACCATCGAAAGATTCCGATAGCCATCGTGCGATGTCGGATTAAGTTTCATCGCTTCAAGAAAGTCAGCCTGAGCCATTTCAGGTTGATTTGGCAGACGAGCCAAACCGCGAGCAACCCAGCTGCGATCGTCCTTCGGTGTACGACGTAAACCCTCCTCGAGATCCTTCGCAGCGGCTTCCTGATTTCCCAGATGTTGATGTACAGAGGACCGCAGGAACCAGATTCGCGTTTCACTAAACTCATGCTGAATGGCAACATTCAGATCCTCCAGAGCTTCAGGAACTCTTCCTGCAGCCCGGCAGGCCATCGCTCGAGCCACACGAGCCTGATCAAGATTGGGATCGATCTCCAGAACCCGACTGAAGTCACTGATGGCCTCCGAATACTTCTTGCGAAGAAATCGACCGGCTCCGCGCTGATACCACGTCTGGGCGATGTTTGGTTCAAGAGCAATCGCTGCCGTCAACAATGATTCCGCAGCCTCCTGATCTCCCTGGAGCCGTTCCATGATCCCATGCAGAAGCAAGATCGGAAAACGATCTGGATAACGATCACTCAAGGCCTGCAGCAGTCCCATGGCTTCCGCGAATCGATGATCGAAGACCAGCTGTGTCGCTTTCAAATAGTCATCGACGCTGTCACTCTTACTCAAACGGGAATCGTCAGAATTTTGTGTTTCGGACTGCTGCGTAACACTTTCTGAAGCATCCTCGTTGCTTTCAAGTTTCTTCAAAAAGAGCGTCAGTTCCTGAATTTCACGACCCAGCCGAAGAACCTCATCGCCGGAAATGGCCCTCGAAAACCGGGCCATCGCAGCTTCTGATTCGCCCGGACTGTTAACACCGAACGGGGTAAGTGCAGACTTCAGGTTCTGCACGGCGAGATCACGAGAGCCGTCGCCGATGGCCGCTGAATATGCCACTGCGTGAAGCTTCGGAACCTGCCGAGTGAATTCACCGTACTGCTGCCTCAGTGAAACGATCTGCAGTTGATGCCGACCCTGCCACCAAAGAGTTGCCATGCCCAACAACGCCGCAATGCTCAGCACAGCAACACCGGACACTGACGCGATTCGCGGATGTCGGCGGCCCCACTTGCGCAGTCGTTCGCCCAAAGATCTGTTGGCCGCATATCGAAATGGCAGATGATGCAAATGCCTGTCCAGATCGTCAGACAATTCCTGGGCTGTCTGATAGCGGTATGCAGGATCCGGTGCCAGACACTTTTGAATGACCGACTCTGCATCGACAGACAGCCGCGGCACGATCCGACGTGGAATAATTGAGGCGGTCCATCTTTCCGCAATCATTGCCTTTCGATCGCCCTCATTCTTCGAGAAAGGCAGACGACCGGTCAGCAATTCAAACAGAATAACGCCCAGTGAATATACATCGGACGCCACGTTGACGCTGCGGAATGAATCGATGGAAGCAATCTGCTCAGGGCTCATGTACGGCAATGTACCTCCAGCGATTTCATCCGTTGCCAGCGAGTCTTCGGCTTCCGCTGCAAGGTTGAAGTCCAGGATCATCGGCTGGCCATCTTCCGTCAGCAAAACGTTGGCCGGCTTCAGATCACGATGGAGTATCCCTTTGGCATGAGCATGCTGCAGACCTTCTGCCAGTTGCCGAACAATCCACAAGGCGGACTGCTCAAGGTTGAGCCCGGCCAACGGAGATCGAGAAGCACTCATCAAAGTTTCCGACTCGCTGACAGCCGAAATCTGACGCTCCGCCTTCGCTTTCCCCGGTAACGATGCCATTGTCAGCAGTGTCTTCGAATCACAGGCCGTGACCGTGCTCAGCAATGAGCCGCCATCTTTAGGCTGAGTCGAAGACCTCAATGTTTCAATGACGTCTTTCAGAGTCGCTGAGCCAAACCACGGCATGCACAACACTGAATGCTGCTGATACTCGTGCACTGAATAAATCGGCACTATATTCGTATGCTGCAGCCGCGCCAGACGCTCCGCTTCTCGAAGGCGCACGGAAGAAATCTTCAGCACAACAAGACGCCCCGACAGCGACGTCTGACGTGCCAGATAGACTCGGGAAAACGTACCTCGGCCCAGCTCTCCAACGATCTGAAAATCCAGCAATGCTTCACCCGGAGACAAACGGATTCGCACACCAGAATCCAGTTCGGTCTCGGCCGTCTTCTGTGAGTTCGCAGCGGACTTCGGCCACTGACTCGTGTCGACATTGTACTTACGGGCAAAAACTCCTGAGTCGACCGGCTCAGCCGACATCAACCGCAGTCGATATTCTTCAAAGGCCAGTGGGGCGAGAAGCTTCGGTGAGACGAAAAGTTCAGGATACTCTGCTCGATAATCTTCGAGAGCGAGCGGAATCCCTTTACGAAAAGAACGATCCATCTCAACACGGATCAGCTCCTGCATCACTCGCAGCCGAGAAGGATCATCCCTCGCCGGAAGGAAGTCACGAATACTGACAGAGCGTCCTGATGCACACGCGTCTTCGTAGGATTCTATTATATCCTCTATACCGCCAAACAGGCTCTCAGCACCGCCAGTCATTCCTGCTCGCTCCGGGATCGGGGTTCTTCCTGAATCTGCTTCTGTAATAACTCTCGAAACTTTTGCAGCGTTCGTTCTACTGTTCTATGCGAACGCTTTGTCGCCTGAGCAATCTCATCCACCTGCGCGCCTTCCATTCGCATCGTGACGATTTCCTTTTGACTGTCATTGAGGTTCAGCAGAATCTCGTCAATGACCATTCGCAATGTTGTCGCCGCCATCTGATCATCTGCCGGAGGATCAACCGATTCTCCAGCACCAACCAGGGCCGTGGTCCGCCCCGCGTTTCGCCTGGCAGCTCGATGAAAGACAGCGGCGTCTCGGATCTTGTGAAGCCCGATAACCAAAAAGAGCTTCCAGATTTCTTCGCCATCCGGAACCTCGTAATGTCCTTCCTGAGCACGCCGAAAGAACGTCCGAAACACGGACTGCACAATATCTTCGGCATCAACTCTTGATTTCAGATCCTGCCCTGTTTGAGCCGTCGCCAACCCATGCAGTCGCTTCGCGTAGCGGAGGTACAGACGGGTCGCTGCGTCCTGCTCCCCCTTACGAAGGCGACGCAGCAACGAACCATCAGACGGCTCAGATACGGAATTGTCGGTCACTGGAGATCCCCCGGAACAGAGTCATATCACGATATACAACTCTTGGAAGGGTAGCTGCATTTCTGCCGACAACCCGCCTCAAAATCTCAGGAACTTCCCCGGAAATCAGGCTTTTGAAGAACTCAGGAAAATTCTTTGGCGGATGTGCTCAGCGGATTTCGCTCCTTATGGCAGAGGACGAGAAGACGCGAAATCTCTCGTCAGGCTGAATTGCCGCAGAATCCCGCGGTGTTTCAATTTTCAAACAATGCTGTTTCCTGAAGTC
>JAPLOA010000087.1 GCA_026400835.1 Planctomycetales bacterium
AGGTTGTTCTTGCATTGAGTTCGGCGAGCCGCCTCGCGGGCCTGTTGAACAGCCGGAAGCAGCAGCGCGATAAGAATGGCGATAATGGCAATGACAACGAGTAACTCAATCAGCGTAAATCCGCGAGATTGAATGCGGGAATGAGAGATCATGACAGGAAAACTCCAGAGCGAATATGAATCTGAGCGACAAAAAGCGGGGTGTCGATTCAGTCAGCGGCGTTGATGAGATCCGAGTTCTTTGGCCCGACACCAGGGTCGGTGAGTGTCCAGAGAAATGGAACGATCGAAAACGCGTACAAATGTGGACTGGAAGAAACGGACGACACCACTATGGTGACGCAACGCAGCCAGTAAGCTCAGACAAGCTTTGGAGGAGGGAGCGGAGGTCGCCTCGATGTCAGATTGACTCGCTCTGAAACAGAGTGCACGAACTCAGTCATTTCGACGGAGATTATGACGGGCATAACGTGAGCCGGAATGATCGAGGCCGGAAAGCACAGCGAGAAAGCCGGCTGTCCCTGACACTCGGCGGAGTAAACCGAATGGACCCACTTCGATGTTCCGGACCGGGCCGCATTCACGCGAGACAGAGGTACAGAAGAATTTGACGTTGGGACCGCAGACGCTGAAGACAGACGTTTGCCAGTTTTGGAAGTGACGTTCGTTTTGCACTTTTGCTCAGTGTGCCTGGCGTCATCCTTTGAGCACAGCGCACAGGGCTTCTTCTTGGTGACTGTTTCTTTTTTTGCCGCCGCCAGAACATAGTCCGGCAGTTCGACACCATTCGCTTTCGCCCAGGCAATCTTTTGAGAATTCGTGAAGCAGCAACACTTCTTCCAGCACTGTTCTGCTGAGCGACATCCGCACGGACGGTTTCGGCAGGGGAACGGCTGACTCGTATCTTTCCCGCGATCGATCTGTGCGACAGTCGCGATAGGAAGTGGAAGCAGGATTGCGGCCAGACATAGCAGGGCCAACAGACTCATGAGTCTGCGGAAGGCCTTGCTGGAGATGTCTGGAATCCTCTTCATTATCGATGTGACAGCGAAAAAACGAAAATCAATAAACGACCAGTTTGGCGGTTAAGCAAAGCTGAGTTGCGGCCCGGGAGTGATCAATTTCGGGCCACGCCTTCCGCCGATTCCGTCGTTATTCCGGTTCTGCTTTGACTTTCGGGACGTGGATCACGGTTTGAAATCGCATGTTCATGGAATAACTCAGCTCGTCGCCCTTTGCCGTTCCTTTTGCCGCTGCCGTCCCGGAAATTTTATCGTCCCTGGTTATTGTAGCCGCGGTGATGTGTGGTCCAGCATCATTTACGGTTTTCCCATCCACCACGATATGAACGCTTTCGACAGTTCCATCATCACGCAGACGAATGCGAATCTGATCCATAAACGGAGCGAACGTATAGTCATCACCGTAGCGAGATAATGCTGTTTCCAGGTCGCTGAGTCGTACGGGTTCCGAGGTGATCAGAATGGTTACCGGATCAGTTACCCTGCCTTGTGTGCGATAGGCAAAAGCGTGTTTCAGTTCGACGGACTGCTCATGCAGCGTGACATTACTGTTCGCCATTCCATTACTCATCGGAGTCGCTGGTTCTGACACCGTGGATGGCCGCTGTACTGTTTCTGTTCCCACCAGAGTACAGTTGGGCAGTTCGTCCCGAAGTTTCCGGATGCCTTCGGGGCTGAATCGCGTGCCGGGAATTCCCAGCGTTATCAGGCTTTGTCGAGCGATGAGAATCTCAAGGGAAGCATCTGAGATTTCCGCGCCTTCGTCCCGACCGACATACAGAACTTCCAGCTCCGGCAGTTCGGGCAGACGTCGAAGACCTTCATCTGAGATCAGTGTGCCGTAAAGATACAGTTTTGTCAGTGATGTCAGCTGCGTCAGAGATTCTATCGATTGATCTGTCACCGGCACGAACGCCAGATCCAGCTCAGACAATTGAGTCAGCCCGGCGATATGCTCGAGGGCTTTGTCGGTGAGTTGCTGATTGTATTCGAGCTTGAGGATTCGGAGAGAATCTAACTGGGACAGATGCTCCAGGGCCGCATCGTCAACGTTTGTCTTTCGAAGATCCAATGATTCCAGCTGGCTCAGTTTTGTCAGGAACGTCAGCTGCTGAGATGCGTCTGAAAACTCAAAGTCGGTCAATGTCAGAGACTTCAGCCCGGGCACTTGCCCCAGCAGATCACTCAGCTCATCCGACCATGCTGACGCGCTGTTCTTTTGAAGGCCATGAAGACTCAGGCCTGTCACTTCACCAGTCGATGACTCATCAACAACGGCCTTAAATTTTCCTCGCAGCGTCTTTACCAGGCCTTCGCCGCTGCTCTGGCCATCACTCATCTTTGGTCCGGAGTCTGGCAGGTGGTAAGTGCCTGCGTAATCTGAAGAATTCTTCTTCTCGACGATTCGGACGGCGGAGGCGTCGAACATGATTTCGTCGCCATTAAAGAGATCCGTCTCTTTTCCATCCATAACACCGGAGACGACTCGCCATCGTCCCAGCAGACTGTCTGGCACATCTGTCTGGCCAGCCATCGGAATCAGCGTCAGAAGTCGATCCCCACTGTTGGTAGTCGACTCCATGGTTTCCGGGCGATCTTTGCCGGGCATTGGCAACAGTAGTCTCAGTTCTTTTCCCGTGCGTTGATACTGTCCGCGAATCAGGGCCGAGCCACTGAACTTCAGATTCAGGAATCGAACTTCCGGAGCCTCGGCAACGACTGCAGATTCCGATTCCTGAACAGCTGCAAGTGGCGAAGGCTGGCCGAGAAACAGACAGAGTAAAAAGAGACCGAAGACATTTCGTCTGTTTAATATTAATGAAATCAACATCAACTATCTCCGACGTTTCAACACTGCAGCAGATCTAAGATGTACGGAAGAAAAACTTACTGGACCGAAGTCGAATTTCCCGACGCGGTATCCATTTCCACTTCTGTTTCGCTGTCGGGCAATTCGATCTGGACAGCAACCACGGAAGCTTCGACGGGCTGGAAATGAGTTGCGGCATGCCCTCTGCGGAAAAAATGGCTATAGCCGCGAACAGTGATCGAATTCCCTTTCAGACCTTTTAGCACACGAAGCAGACTGTCTTTCGCGAGTGGACGACCGACGTCTGTCGTCACGTTCAGGCCAATTCGTTGATCCTCCTGAATTCGGACAACCGCACCTCCAATGATGGCCGTCTTGCCTTCTTCATCCACGGAGTCAACTCGCCCCGTCAGCAAACATTCTTCGGCGTTGATGATGCAGAGTGTGGCAACCGGAGGAGTCGAATTCGAGCTCTCTATTGCGTCTGCCTGCTCGGCTGACTGTGCAACGGACGAAGTTTCCGGCTCGCGAAAATCCAATCGGATCGGGAAGCCGGAATTGTAGTCGGACGGCAGAAACGAACGTTGGCTGATGTCCGAGCCTGGCGTTTCAGTGCCGGCGAGAAGAGCTCGGAACGATGCCTCAACGTTCAGAGGAAACACCAGAGTATCACTGGCGATCTGGGCGGAGATTCCGTTGACGCTGATCAATCCGGTCTGAGACTGAATCGACTGGAGTGGACCATACACCAGGCTCATACCTTGTACCGGCAGTTCTGCCATCACCGCGGGCTTGACCACCGTGCGTGGTGATCCAATGGCCATAGAGCCGGCACCACATTTGACTTTCACAAATGCGGGCATTGATTCCACACCGGTCAGCTGCGCCACAAATGTGCCGGACTTTCCATCGGCTGCGGGTACAACCTTACCAAAGCCAAGGTTCCGATCGGTAATTGCATCAAAGACCTGCACTTCGAAATTCAGGCATTCTGCTGCCGTCGTACCAAAAACGCGAAGCACGCCGTGGTGGTGATCTCCGGCCGCGGCATGGACCTGCACGATGCCAGTCTCATGAGTCATCGGTCGAAAGCGATCAATCTGCAGCAGAGTTGCAAAGAAGACGTCATCCACGAAATAACCTCGGGCCGTCGCAGCCAGGCCCGGACACGATGGCATTTCCTCCATCGGAATTTCATTCCCGACGGCGTCCAGAATCTGCATCGGGAAACGCAGGTCCGGGTTCTCGACGATGGAAACATTGTTGATTCGCAGTTGACCAGAAGAGTCGACCGCAAGCTTGCCACCGATCAGATGATCGGCCAGATCGACTCGGAGATTATCCGCGACTCTTTCACCGTCCGCTGTGTAGCCACCAGCGCTTGTGACTATTGCCGAAGTCTGCTTCGGATAGGGCATCAGAACTCGCTGCCCCTGATGCATTGTCGAGTCAGTCAGTTCCTTCAGAGTCCTTCCGACGACCCCGGTGGTGCCTTCTACGTTCAAGGCATTGGGCACCCGCATCGTGGCTCCCACGGCCGACAACTGCTGGACCCATGGCCGAACTTCCAGGATCGGTCCTCGAATTCTCCACCGTTCATCGGAGGCAATGGCGCCGGTTTCATAAAGCGGGTCCATAAAGCGGTTGCCGGCAAACTTAAGAATCGCCACCTTCAGAGTTTTGGGCGGCAGTGTCGAGGCAATCGCCGACCAGCGGCTCGTACGGTCATTGCCAAATGTCATGATCCCTGCGTGCTGGGAGCGGTCAGAATCCAAAACCGGGTCGAGATCGTAAACGCCCATTTCACGGCGAAGCAGATTGATCTCATCCCGGTCTCCGCAAAGAAAGTCCCACTGTGGGAGAGATTTCTCCTCTTCCGGATCTCCCGATTTGTAGTTCGCTGCGAAGGCCTTCAGGACTTCGGGCTTGTCGAAATCAGCGTCCAGTGAAATCGAAAGAAAGCGAACGTCCCTGCCAAGCGTACCAGCCAGGAGCTTGCGGAGCTCAACAATCCCTTCGTTCGTTGGCGCACAGATTCCTGAGCAGCGAGTGTAGAAAAATGTGATGATGACAATCTGATCTTTCACCAGGTCATCGTAGAAGCGAACTCGAGAACCGTTTTCTGTTTTGAGTTCAATATTGGTGAATCGGTCGCTGAAGCGTCCGGTGTCTCTGTGATTCTTCTTTGGCCCGGAAACGCCAGGGATCTTCGGCTGATCAACGTAACGGGAATCGTCGAGAACCCATTCTGATGATCCGATGACGTACGGCCGACCTGGATAGGCAAACCGATTCTCAGGATCCACGGCATAGACTCTCGCCTTGATTTCTTCGGGCGTGAGCTTTGTCATGCGGCTTTCGCCCGCAGGAACCGCATCCTCTGCGGTGTCTGTTGCGGAATTCTTTGATTCCGCCGCAATCGTCGCCGCAGTCGAGGCCCCGGCGGAAAGAGTCAGGGCACAGACTTCACTGGGGTTCAGAGGTTGCCCCGTGATGGGACAAATCACCGGAGGGTTTGTCGCTGCGGCCTGCTGTGGCCCGCCTGTTGATTTCAACGCTGTTGTCGATGTGTGTGACGTCAGATGCGTTGAGATCAGGTAGATGGAGTGACATGACATCAGCACCATGGCAAGGATTGCCAGTCGCTTCATTGTAATTACTCGCCCAGAATTCCTTGGTTGCCTGATCGCCAAAACGTGCAATCAAACATACGTGAAGATCGATTAGCCGTCATACATTCCTGGTCCTGAGGGCTGTTTTAGGGGGCCTCGCGGGAGGTTTCCGGAGGAGGACTTCCCCGCCAGAGCGGTGACGACGGAATGCGGGCAGAAGAAGATCAAGGTCCCGATCCCGGCAATTATGTTGGGAAAAGAGCCTTTTCTCGCCGTGTCACGAATGCCTCACTCCGGGGGTAAACAAAAAACCTGGCAGAGGGTTTCTCTGCCAGGTTTCAGGCTTAGGCCAAAGGCCTGCATTCATCATGCAGCCAATGACTATGGGAACAGATTCTGAGTCTGCTGCGGAGCTTCCGTCGGCAGAAGTCTTGGGTCCATGTTGAACATCATTCGCATGTCTTCGTGTTCCAGGTTATGACAGTGGAACACAAAGCCGCCGATCCAGGTTCTGAACTTCATGAACATTTCGACTTCATCACCTGACCCGAGTACGGTTGTATCCTGCTTAAACTGATCCTGCAGGGCTGGTGCCTGGCCATTAATCTTCTGCCACTGATGAGCTTCCAGGTGAATGTGGACCGGATGCCACCAGCCACCACCGTTGTTCCGCAGAATCCAGCGTTCGGCACTGCCGACGGTTGGAGTCACATTACCAACGTTGGTGTCATAGAACACGTCGTTGATTTTCCAGGCACCCTGCTGGCGGTGGAAGGAAATCACGCGAGTCTTCACGACTTCTTCCGGCAGAATCTTGCGATGCGGTCGCAATTCCGTATCCATTGTGATCGCGAGGTCCGGTTTTCCACCATGGACAGGTTCGTCAGTAATGATGAACTTCATGATCTGCTCGCCAGCTTCACCGTCTTTTAGAACGGTTCCGTTACCGAGCAACTGGCTGATGTCAGACGTCCCTCGTGGTCCACGGCCGTCGATCTGGGGCAGGATGTTTTCCAGATAGACTTCACGAATTCCACGGTCTGCCAATTCCTTGAAGTCAACAATCACGTCCACGCGTTTTGCTGGCGACTGCAGCGTAAAGTCCTGAGTGATTGGCTTTGGGTAAAGCCATGAGTCGTAACCGATCTTCATGAATGGCTGGGCCATTCGATGATCCGCGGTTCGCAACTGCATTGCAAAAACGCGGGCATTACCATGAGTCAGGATGGAGAAGCGGTACTTACGTTTTTCAACGGTGTACTTTGGATTCGCGACACCATTAACCACCATGACGTCACCCATCTGGCCATCATGGCTCAGAGTGTCGTAGAACAGCGTGCCATCCGGATTGAAGACCTTATCTCCGATGCAAAGATGCACAAAGTACTTGTTGTAGTCGGTTTCAGGACCACCACGTTTTGCGGGATCAAAGTCCAGGGCCTGAGCGACTCCATTGGCGTCTTCACCGATCCGTGGGTAAATGGACGGCAGAATATTCTTCCGCATCAGCTCTTCGGCGATATGGTCAGTGGAAAAGTAAACTCCAGCCAGACCGGAGTAAGCCGCCGGGCCAGTTTCATCCATGCCATGGTCGTGATACCACTGCGTGTCAGAAGACTCTGAGTGATCAAACTCATCACCAGCAACACCACCAAGAGGACCCAGAACTCGCTGGATACGAGCCGGATTTCCGTCAGCTTCTGCCGGCCATCCACCCGGAGGATCATCACCCTGGGGTGCTGGACCTTCCTTGGAAATGTAGATTGGAATGTTCAGAGCTGCAGCCGCGGTCATGTAGTCTTCGCCGGTCTGAGCCGTACGCTCCAGAATGTCCAGGTTTCGGTCACGAACTCGCGGAGAAATGTTCGGGTAGTAATAGTCTCGTGCACTGCCCGGAGTGATCGTGAAGTGAGGAGACCCGTCGGAATGCGAAGGCGAATGTCCGCCGTGCAGGTGGGTCGAACGATCGTGAGGCAGATTGTTGATGTTTCGGACAACAAATGGTTCATTCTCGCGTGCAAAGAAGGCGTCTCCTGGGACGTGACCGTTATAGCCCCACAGCGGCGTCATGATGCCCACGCCCAAAACGTCTGACAGGACGGGTTTGATCGAGAGTTCATAGAAGTGAGTTGGATGCGAATCCCAGTCCGCTGGGTGCTGCCAATACTCAGGAGCGATCCCGTGCTTGACCTGACCAACACCAATTTGTCCCCATGCAGCTGGACTATAACCGCGACGCAGTTCTTCCGTGTTCAGTGGAGTCGCACTCACATCGACAGGGCGTGCGATGACCATCGGTGGGATTTCACGCACGAACTTTGGAAACTCGATGGCTGTTCCGCCGTTGCGAAGAGCCGGGTGCATAACCGCTGAGCCCGTAGCTGCGAATGGAATCGGGAAGTCTGCGACCTGACGACCAGCGGCTGGAGTGGCGGCACCTGTGGCACCAGCCCACACACCGTCAGTGTGTTGAGCGATGTGCTCGAAGTGACCGATGACCCACACAGCTCGGACAATTCTCTGAGCCGCATCTTCCTGCGTTCCTGTGATCGGAGGCGTGCGATCAGTCGCAACCGAAGGATTCAGCGGATTCGTCGGCAGCGTCAGAAAGTTGGAGAACTTACCACGAGTTGCACTCTCAACGGAACCAGCAATGTCGGCTCCCGCACCGCCGGTTGTTGTACCACCGCCGGTTGTTGGCCGCGAGCTGGCTGGCAATTGAGCGATCATCGCCTGAATATCGGCATTGCTGCCAGCGGGCTGACCATTGGCACCGAACAGAGTGGCAAGAACGTTATCACGCTCCTGTTTCTGCTGCGTTTCGAGATTCTTGCGATCGTTCTCATGGCGAGCGAGAGCGGTTTTGAATTCAGCCAGCACTTTGTCCCGCTGTTCCTGATCCAGCTCTGGAGCCTGGACTCGCTTTTGCAGGTCAACGATTTCTTCCTGATGCAGTTCCTGAAGATCTTTCCATTCCTTCAAATGAATCTTCTGAAGTTCAGCGGCGACCGCCTGCTTTTCTGCATTCGTTGCTGTCTGAACCGACGTTGGTGATGTTGTATTCCCGATTGGCGTATTCGTAGGCGTATTAGCCGGTGCCGTGGGCAGGTTGCCCATGACAGTTTCGGCGATCACGACCCCGGAACGCTTCAGCCGGAGGACTTTTCCAGCCAGTGATTTGGCTGTGGCGTCATCGAACTTCGCCGAAACGCGTGTCCCTGGACCACCGGTTCCTTCCACAACAAACGTGAACCCGGCTTTAAGTTCTTTTTCTTTTCCCTTGTCATCGACTGAAAAGACCGTCATCCCGGTGGTTCGTTTGTCATCGAAACCAAACGACGACGAAACAAAACATACCAACAAAGCCCATGTCACAAGCTGCCGCAGCAACCTCCGACTCCACATCGTAGTTCGCACTGCTCTTCTCCAAATAACATCAATGAGTGAATTCGTGCTGCAGTCCAGTTCACAGGCACCGCAGAAATGTTGATCTGAATTTGTTGGTGCTTTCCCTCCGACATCCAGTCCGAGGAGACGGCACATACATTTCTTTTCTTCAGGATTGGCAGAGCCAACTCCCTGGGTCAGGCATGACTTGGGCATGCACGGTCATCAGGCCACGCACCTGACCTCCATGATGTGACAAGTCTCTGCCGATCCACTCTCCGATTGATCGAAAGTTTTTTGTGCTCCGTGGGCACAACAGGACGGGCAGAACGGCTTCCGAAAAGCGTGATATGAAATCATTCAAGCGAACAGGGAGTCAGAACAAATGATGCCTTCAACACAACTCAACTGACCCTATTGTGCCGTCCCATCGTTTTTATCCGCCAATAATTTCCTTTGAAGCCTCAATTCTTATGCCCGCTAACGCGACCGTCTGGACGAACTGAAACTTCTGGTCCTCTTGCGCCCTGGTCTCCCTATTTTGCTGCAGGGCTTTCCACTCACTGGATCGCGATTGCAAGATTCCGGAATGGAGACTTGCCAACAGCTGGACCCCGGCCGTGTATCCAGTCGCACCGATTATTCTGGATGAATTAGCGGTCGGTCGTTTGCCTGCTCCGCCCTGTTCGTCACCGAAGTCTTCAAAAACTGTCGCCAACCATCGCATTGCGATTTCGAGAGATCGCCATCCGGTGCAGCAAGTTCCTGCAGCTCGCTTCTTAACTTTTTCAGGGTCGTGCGGCAGGCTTAGAAAAGGCTACGCGATGTCGTCTCTGCGAACGCAATCACGAGAGGGTTGGGACAGAGTTTTGACAAGCAGTCTCTAACTCCCCAATGAACGGTATTACCGGGCCTGAAGGCAACAGGGCGTCTGAATCTGCATGAATCAAACTCTGACAATCTTTTAAGAGAAATCGGGCAGGCCATCACAACCATGCAATCGCCTGCCCAACTCTCTCTGAAACGATGTTATGGAAGGGGATTCCACGCCATCAGTCCGCACGTTAAAAACATTTCTCGAAACGTCGAGGAACATTTCATTGCTGACGTCAGGGGTCTCAAGGGTAGAATTTTCCTGGCGGACCAAACGCACCATTTTTCCCTAAGGGTTGTTTCCAGAATACTCGTTTTACTCAGGGGTATGTCAACGCATGTTCAATAGTTGAAGTTTCTGTTCCGGGTGGCAATGTTCACCACAAAAATCAAGGACTGCGCGAAATGAATTACGCGTTGCCATGTGTGCAGAAACTAAGTTGGTGTTGATCGACGTCGATAATGTTGCGTTGAGCCTGACAGGCTCACGCACATCAGCCAGAGGCATGAGAATGCACAAACGTTAATCAACGCCCCGCCGGGTTATACTCTGAGTGGCCTTTGTGGAGAGTCGCACCGAGTTTTCACGAATCCGGCGACAAAGAAACAATACGATCTCGACGCGCGAAGAGGCAACCTGACAGGCTGTTGATTCAATGGTCTTTCACAACCCGAAGCGTCAGTTTTGAAGTTGCGCATTTCAGACCTTCGGTTGATCAAGCTTCCAAAAACAGAGGGATTTATCCCCGGGTTGACTTGCCAGGGCCGGGTTGAGACGAATCGCGAAAGTCTCAGCGTGGACCTGCCGATCGATGCAAATTACGCCCACGTTTCAGGATGGATTGGCGTCGGGCAGAGCTGATTGAAAGGCTTCCTGCATTATTTCGGTTTGCTCTCGTGCTTCTTCAGCAGATCCAGAACCAACTGCTGGCGCGATGATGGCTTTTTTTCCAGATCACTACGAAGTGACTGACTCAACTCCGGCGACGGCGGAGTCCCTTCCACAGCCGTATAGACTTCATTGACGAATCTTTCAGGGTTGTCATTTTGCTGATCATAGAACTCACTGCTGCTCAGCAAGCTGGCCTGAACTTTCTGCAAAGATCCACCACTCTTCAGGTCTGATTCCCAGGCGGAAATTTCCCGAGGCGATGCAGCACGTCCGAGGTACTGCTGATACCACTGCCCGATCTGCGCTGATGGAGATAAGTTATTGCCGGTTGGACGAATACCTGTTGAGATGAGCTTGAGATTGCTGCGTGTACTGTTCGTGTTCAGGTTGACCTTCGAAGCCGGAATCGTTTGCATCAGGATCAGACCACGTTCAACAACTTTGGCCTCCATCGCATACTGATGACCGGATTTCAGAAGACCGGGATCAAAATCCATTCGGTAAGCTAAAGGCCATCGGCCCTGAGCCGAGAAGCTGACTTCGGCAATCGCGTTTGTTGCCCATTGCGGTCGCGTGACATCGATAAGTCGCACCGTCACAACAGCATTAGGGCCGGGATTGACACGGTCGGAGGTTGCGATTTCGCCGCTGATGGTCCATAGGGAGGAAGTAAACTGGACCGGCACGTTGATCAGCTTCCCGTCTCGACTATTGCGAACCAGCAGAGAGACTCGACCACGTGAGTCCACACGTTTGGCCAGTTCATCGCCAATATCGTAAAGTCGACCACCGACGAGGCCCACTTGATATCCTGCAACATTGACAATGACATCGTTGGGTTCAAGTCCCGATCGTTGCGCAACGGAGCCGGCTGCAACCTGTAAGATTTGTACTCCCGTATCTGTATTGCGCGGCGTGATCCCGAGTTTGTACGTGCCGGACGGCTGACCTCCGGGAGGCAAATAGCGAGACTGGGCTTCTGTACCGACGGGAGTTGACTGAGCGGGACCGCTATCGCGGTCTCGCGATTCCTGAGCCGCAGTCGGTTCCTCTCCGGCCAGGCACGCCAACAACACAGTCAGTCTCAGTACGTTCGAAAGAACAAAAGATATGCGGGGCATGATTCTCACCGGCTCCCAGGAAGCGTGATCGCAAAAGACAGTCTTACTAACGAACTTCACTCCAGCCCAATTTTTCTTCCTGGGCTACAACCTCGGCGCGCGTGAGTGGCAGAAAGCCGTCTTTAATGACATCTTCCTGCCCGGATCGACTCAAAACATAAGACAGTAGTTCCCGCATGAGTGGGTCTTCAAGTCTTTCTCCGTTGATTGCCACAACAAGATACAGTGGCCGAATCAATGGGTAGCGACGAGACTGAAGATTCGCTTCTGTTGGCGAAGTCAGAACGCCATCGGCTCCGGCGACGGGCACAACGCGAGCATCCCCGGGCTCACCATGAGAGAGACTCACAAGAGAGATACTTGTGGGATCCTGAGCGACAGCCTGGATCAATTCATCTCGTGCGGAATATTCTTTGACAGCGCGTTGGCCGGCTTCGGCTCCCAGAAATGTGTTTTCCAGATAGCGACGGGTTCCGGAGGTCTTCTTTGGTGCCAGAACATTCACTGGCTGCGATCCGAGAGGCCCTGCGACGTTCAGCTCCGACCATATCGAAGCGACGCCTGTCGCCCCCGTTTTTGTCAGTATTGCTGACTCCGCGGAGTCAGAAAATCCCTGCACTGGATTGGATTTGTGAACGATGATTCCCATGGCATCATGACAAATCACGAGCTCTGCAATTCGACCTCCTCGTTTTTGTTCGAGATCTGCGAGTTCCTGACTCGTCAGTGCCCGACTCATCAACCCAATCAGAAGACGCTGATCCGGGATCGAAGGAAGAGCGGTTTCCGATCCCTGGCAGTCGATATTCAAAGTCACTTTCGGATGCAGCTCTCGAAAGCTGTCTGACCAGGTCGCCGCCACTTGTTGAAGTGTCTGTGATCCAAAAAGGAAAACATCCCCTTCAACTTCCTGTTGTGGTGTGTAGTAATCCAGATCCAGCATTGCTCCGGCTGATTCGACCGTTGAGATCGCAGGCAGGACCGGCGGCAGCTCAACGCCCTCGTCAGCATTGCATGGCGTCAGCAGCGAATGCAGGATCATCAGCCCGAATCCCCGGAAGCCACGAGTTGGATTCGAAAACATAGACTGCTCCCTGATGAAGTTCTGAAAACAACAATCCACGAATCCCTGAATCGAATTCGGATTGAACAGACGCGTTGTTTTGGCGGAAATCAAACTCACGCCATTTTATCTATCACAGCACGATCGTCCAAAGGTTAGCGAGAAGATTTCAGGTAAGCCGAATCGCGACCTGATTTCTGCCTCGGCAGAGTACTGCGACGATTGCTTTCCGCATCAGCGAGAAGGCTGCGAATGAGTGGATCAGTTATCTCGTCTACCCCAACTCTGTCCGAGAATCGTTTCAGGATCGAGTAGTGTAGTAAATGCCCAGGTCAGATTCGAGACTTGACTGCATGGCAGCTTTTCAGGAAGTCCAATAAACCCCGATACGTCTGGTTGGTATAAGTTTTGATCGCCAGCAAAGTCAGTAGTTGCACCTGCGTAAACAGCTTCGGGCTGTTGCGATGCGAGTAAGGTTGCACATGAGCCGGCAGAGACTTCTGGAACGTTGCAATGACATCCAGCAATTCGTCGATAATTTTCGAGCTAAGGAGTGATGCATCCACACAAGGTTTTTGAATCAGCTGCCGCAAAAGTCATTCGTGTCAGAAAACGTTCGTCGTTGAGAAACCGCTCCCAGTCGGCTTGGCAAGATGGTCAGCGGCCGGAGTGAATCTTGTATTTCGTGTTGGCAAAACCTTAAACAAAAGTTGTGAGGCTTCTGGAAACGCACGAAATTTTCACCAATTTTCGCTACCACTGGCGATTTTGAAATGGGCTCCGGGACCCCCAAGGCGCTGCTCGTCAAACACACTTCAGACTCTGTCACTTCCACGCTGTCCAGAGAGCCCAAAACCATGGGGGACATCGTGGAAACAGGGACGCGATGGGTTAATCGAGTCGACGGCGGGCGTTTCGATGGAACCCCTCTGCCTCCACATTTCATCGTACACATTCCTGGACCAGGCCGTTTGCTGACGGCGTGTGGATATCATCGTCTTTTGGAACTCGACAGTAGCAGGATTATTCGAGCCGGGTTCGATCCATTTAAGGCCGGATGGCTGCCGCAACATTTTTGCCCGGTGAGACAATGGCTTCAGGATCAACTGGCGGAAACTCGTTTGGAAGGAGCCAACGTTGAAGACTGCTTTATTCGTGTGATGGCTCAAAGTGTCGTTCGCAGGACACTGAGCCTCGTTCGTGCTCGTGGACATGGCGGGATGCTGATCTATTTTCCGCAGGAGAAACCGAACCTGGCCGAGTTATCGAAAGTCCTGCGCTTTCGATGCCCGTTTGAATCTCGTCCATCAACTGCGCACTTTAGCGAATTGATGCTGCGAGCAATGTCGCGGCTGTCGCTTGCAGGGCATCGCCACGGCTTGACCAGCGTCAAGTGGGAGAACTACAAGACCATTGATGATCGGGTGATGTCGGAGATCGATGAGTCATTCGTCGAGTTCGCGCTTTTGCTGGCTGATATGATGAGTGTTGATGGCGCGCTGGTTCTGAGGAAACGATTTGAACTGGTTGGTTTTGGCGGCGAAGTGCTCGGAGAAAAGCCGGTCACACGGGTCTTTCGAGTTCTGGATCTCGAAGGAGTTTCGTCGACCCCCGAAATGGCCGACAGTTCCGGCACCAGATATCGATCAGCCTATCGGTTAGCCTCTGAAGTGTCTAAGAGCCTTCTGATCGTGATCTCGCAGGATGGAGCTGTGCAGTTCGTGGCGGCGCGAAATGGGTAGATTATGTATTGGCCTTATCTCCCTTGACGACTCGGGGCGATTGATGCAACCAGAGGTGTTTCATCAGATCAAAAGGCGCACCCCATCAAGGGTGCGGAAGTCCGCAGCGGTGCCAGACCCCCCGTTTGCAGACGAATTCCGCCGTCAGTCGCTGCGATGAATGGCGAATCACGCCTTCGGCATCGGACAACGCAAACCGTCCGTCTTCATGTTTCATAAGCGTAATGTCAGCCTGTTTGCCGGTTTGAATCGAACCCAGTCGATCATCGACTCGCATGGCCTTTGCGGCGTTCCATGTGACAGCTCGAACAATGTCTTTCACGGGCATACCGAGGAACAGAAACTTGCTCATCGTGGTCGGCAAATCAACGACCGGGCCACGCAGATTGAAGTGATGGAGGTCGGTGCTGATCGTGTCAGGCCAGAAGCCAAACTTCTCACAAGCCGGCTCCGCAACTCTCCACACGAATGCTCCAACACCATGCCCCACGTCGAAGATGACGCCGCGCGCCCGAGCTTCGAGGAGCTCATCAATCGGCATCCCGTCGTCCGCAAAAGCGTGATCAGGATGCGGATGATAAAGATGAGTATACATGTCTCCGCTGCGCAGAGCTTTTAGTACTGTCGTGGTCGGGATTTTTGAGGCCGCATGATGAATCATCAGCGGAGTCCCCATCTGGTCGGCGGCTTCGAAGACGCCATCGAATCCCGCCAGTTCATTTTTCTCGTCATAGTTGGCCAGAGCAGACGTCAGTCGAACCTTCATCCCGACAAGATTCTTCGGATACTTCCGAGCACACTCGACGGCAGAAGCCACGTGAGCATGTCGGCCGTCATTCAGATCGCCCATAAAGGGCGGAAAATCCGGATGCCCCTGGATGGCTCCAATCATGGAAATGTTGAGCAGAGTAAAAACATCTTCCTCGGCGGCCGGAAGAATGAACCGTGACATATTTGGATACGTCAGTGCGCCGGCCGTACCGGTATCCAGCATCGACGTCACGCCGGTTCTTAACCCTGCTTCGACCGGATCAATCGAATAGAGCCCAATTCCGCTGAAAACATGGACGTGCAGATCGATCAGTCCAGGACAAACCAGCAGCCCCGTTGCGTCAACGATTGTCTCTCCCTGTGACGGCAGATCTGGCCCGATCTCCAGAATCACGCCGTTCCCGATTCGCACGTCGACCCGTTGAGCCTCCACGCCGGTGCCGTCGTAGACCTGCCCGTTCCTGATCAGAGTTGCATCGGCACTCATGAATTTGCTCCCTGCTGATGAGCCAGAACAACCTGGCGAATCGATCGCACAATCTCCTGTACGTCGCCATCCTGCAGACATTGAGTAAATAAGTAAGCACGGTCTGGTGTGACCTCATCTTCCGCCAACAGAATTTTTCTCGGCAGTTTGCGCAACGCCAATTGGAGATCCCTGGCGGTCATTGTAGAAGGCCCGGAGCCGGGTTCGATAACCAACAATGGATAGGGTTGCCCGCTCGCGGCTTGTTCAAGTCGAGTGATCCGGAGCGAAGAGAGATCCTGAAGGCTGTTATAGATCTCATCGACAGAGCGCAACCAGGCAGCGTACTCTGCCGCATGATCTCGTTCGCGATATCTCTGAAGAGCCACCATCAGCCCAATCATCGATTCCTTGCTGACCTTCATGGAACGCCCAAGTCCATGCCGGGGAGCTCGACTAATCCAGCCAGCATCCACCCAATGCTGCAGCGACCACGTTCCGCCGCGCACATCCATATCCACCATCTGAACCCAGGCGCTGCGAATCAGATCTTTGCGTCCGCACAGAACTCCGGATGCCTGGGGTCCGCCAAGATGCTTTCCTCCGCTGTAGGCCACCAGATCTGCGCCTCGACGAATAAACGACGTCAGGTTTGTCACGGGCGGCATCGCGAAAGCAGCATCAACAATCACAGGCAGACCATGCTGGTGCGCGAGCTGGACGAGATCATCAAAACCTGGCTGCTCATTCACCCTCATCCAGACAAATCCAATCGCTGCGGTGTGTGGCGTAATAAGGGAAGTGATCTGAGCCAGGGCATCAGGCGCACGATAGTCAACGAAAATCGTCTTTGCGCCGGACATGCGAATCGCATGATCGTAATCAAAAGGACCGGGCAGGGGGTATATGATTTCATTGCGAGCACATCCGGAAACATCCGGCAGCTGATCCATGATGTCCGGGTCGTTTCCTGCCAGACACGCCGCCGCTGCCAGGGTCAAACCGCCCGCCGCTCCGCACGTGATGATTCCCGACTCAGCGCCTGTGGCTTCCTGAATCACATGGCTCGCAGCGGTCAGCAGATCATCGATCTCGACATAGCGACTGCTGGCGGATGCGATGGCGGCAATCACATCCGGATGCGGGCAACTGCCGCTCACACGAGTCGCATAACCGACGCAATTGATAACGGGCTGAATACCGAATCGCGAATAAACATCAGACGTCATTGCGGCGAGCCCTCGAGAAGACCTCAGCAGGATTCGTGACCAGCATCTGATGAATCTGTTCGTCCGTAATTCCACGATCCCGCAGCATCGGAACAAAGATCTCCAGCAGGTAGCCGTAACCTTTTCCGCCCTGATACTTCAGATGTTTCAAAGTACAGATATCTTCTGACAGGAGAACTCGATGCCCGTATCCTTCTTTTACCAGCGCCGCCACATTGTCAGCGCGGACGTATTCGGGCTGATAATCGATGTAGCCGATGTTATCGACTTCCAGATAAACACCCTTCTCAGCGATCGGCAGCAAATGATGAACGCCGATGCGGTCACCCAGATGACCGATAATGACCTTGTTCATGTCGGCCCCGAACTCATCCAGCATGGCGATCTGTTCCATCGCCAGAGTTCCCCAGCGAGTCGTATGCGTCGTGATCGCAACGCCTGTGCGTGCCTGAGCCAGCGCGGAGGCTCGGAACACTCGTTCTTCGCCCGGCTTGACAAAGTGTCGACCGGTGCCGATTTCGCCGATGAATCCTGCTCGAATTCCAGTATCGCGCACCCCGACTTCAATCTCCTTGACAAGCACATCGGCCAGTTCGCGGCTGGTCAGTTCTTCGACGATCTTTGGATAATTGAATTCGCGATACCAACCGCAGCCCATCAGAATATTAAGCCCTGTCCGTTTTGAAAGTCGGACCAGAGCCTCAGGATTCCGTCCAATTTCATCCAGCGTGACATCGCAAATCGTCTTGCCGCCCCGACTGAGAAACTCCTGCACTTCATTGGCAACCAGATCCTCATCGTCGATCACATATTCGTAGTTGGGATAATGCCCCATGGCATCAAGGATCAGATGTTCGTGAGTCTGGGTGACTCCCATCAGATCAGGCGACATCGTGCCCAGTACGGTAATGACTTCACGCGAGTTCAGGTCGGATGACATCAGCAGCATTCTTTCGAAGGCGGGAGATTCTGGATCTACAGGAGCGGTGGATGTGCCATGTCTTAGTCGATCCGCGCGAATCCGACAAACCAGGCGTCTCCGACATTCAATCGGTGAGAGAAACTCACTGATTGGTGGTCGAGTCCTGATCCTTAAGCGTCGTGGGAATCGAGTGGCGGCAGGATGCGGAAGCTCTGCATAACCGGCACAATTTAACAGCGGACCGGCGGGTAAGCCTTTACGTATGTGTTGCAAAAACTCACCATCCCGTTCTGTGTGCTAAGTTCCAATGGTTGAGCTTTGAACCGTCATCCTTCTTTACGGGCCAGTTTCTGCTGCCATTCTGCAGCCGCTGCGTCCTGTTGTCATGACGCACACCCGACAGGCAGCATCACATGGATCCCAGTCACCTGCAGGAACTTGTTACTCTGGAAGACAGCTATTGGTGGCATGTTGCCAAGCGGCAGCTCGTCATCAGTCTGCTTGAGAAATACTGTCCGGCTCCGGGGCGACTGGTTGAAGGCGGAATCGGATCAGGTCGCAATCTTGTTGAATTTAATCAGCTCGGATATGACGTCACGGGCTTTGATCTGATGCCGGAATCCGTCCAGCATGTCCGCAACCGCGGCATCGAAGATGTCCGCGTACATGACCTTGGCAAGCCCTGGCCGGTTGATCCAAAATCTCTGAGAGCCGTCGTTCTACTGGACGTGCTTGAACACGTTGAAGATCCCGCATTGGTCCTGCGACACGCGCACGCGGCTCTTGAAGATGGAGGAGCAGTCATCGTTACTGTGCCGGCTCATCCGTGGCTTTTCAGTCGCTGGGATGAGCAACTGGGGCATTATCGTCGCTACACCGTCAAGGAGTTTCGGCAGCATGCCAATGCTGCCGACTTTCGAGTTTCATGGCTCAATTATTGGAATAGTTTCACGATGCCTGCAGCGGTTGCTGTCAGAGGTTGGGAGAAATTGTTTCCGAAACGTACGCAGCCCGACTTTCCACACGTTTCTGAATTGACCAACCGTGCTTTGCTGACGGCAGCAGCCGCTGAACGATGGTGTTTGAAACACCTGGGAGTACCAACGGGGCTTTCGCTGGCGGGAGTTCTGCAGAAATGATTATGCCGTTTCCCCCCGAGCAACGGGACCGACGATCAGTTATCGTCTCCATAGTGCTGCCGGTTTTTAATGAAGTCGCGATTCTGAGTGAACTGACACGGCAGATCGTGGAAGTCATGCAGGATGATTTCCTGCAGTTTGAAATTGTCTATGTCAACGACGGATCCAAAGACGGCTCACGTGAGCAATTGAATGCTCTGGCCGCTGCCGATGATCACATCGTCGTGGTTCATTTGTCGCGAAACTTCGGACATCAGCCGGCGGTTCAGGCCGGGCTTGAGTACTGCTCGGGCGATGTTGTCATCGTCATGGATTCTGATCTGCAGGATGATCCCAGGGCGATTCCTCGATTCCTGGATCAATGGGAAAGTGGTTACGACGTCGTTTATGCGCAGCGAGTCAATCGGAAGGAAAGCGCAGGAAAGCGTTTTCTGTTCTATAGCTTCTATCGAGTACTGAATTCGATTGCTGACAGTCCTATTCCGGCTGATGCAGGCAACTTCGGACTGATGGATCGCAAGGTTGTCGAGGCACTGCTTCAGCTTCCGGAACGTGATCGTTTTTTTCCTGGCCTGAGAAGCTGGGCGGGATTCAATCAGACGGGAGTTGCCGTAGAACGGGCCGCACGGCATGACGATCATCCGCGAGTCTCTTTGCGGGGACTTTTTCGCCTTGCCAAGACGGCGATTTTTTCCTTCTCCGGATTCCCGCTGAAGTTCTTCTACGTGATCGCAGCAATCTCGGCCAGCGTTTGCGCAGGCTCAATTGGATTTGTCCTCTGGCACAAGATGATGACCGGACTGGCGATCCCCGGCTGGACCTCAATGATCATCACCGCGTCGTTCTTCGGCGCGTTGAATGCACTGGGGATCTCCATTCTGGGTGAATACGTGATTCGGATTTATGATCAGGTTCGCAGTCGTCCGGTGTTTGTTGCAGACAGCGTAAAGAATCGTCTGCAGTTGCCGCGTCAGGCTGATCGCCCAATGTCCAGCAGCACGAATGAAAGTGTGGATCGCCTTGAGCTTCTGCTGGAATCGCTGGAGAAGGAGTACAGATCGCCGGGATTGTCCGCAAGCAGTTCTCACCAGCCGTCGTGAAGGAACTCGACATTCCCGCAGAGACGTTCAACGGAAGTTAACAATAGACATTTGTAATTTCGGGCAGTGTCCCGACATGACTCAGGGACCAGTCCCTGGAGGAATACAATGAAGATCACTATGATCGGCACTGGCTACGTTGGGCTCGTGACAGGAACCTGCTTCGCGGAAAGCGGCAACGATGTCACATGTCTGGACGTAGACACGCGAAAAGTGGACCTGCTCAACCGGGGCGGCGTGCCAATCTATGAGCCAGGTCTTGAAGAACTGGTAAAACGTAACTCGGCCTCCGGACGCCTGAAGTTCACAACCAGTTATGAAGAGGCGATCAGCAAGGCAAAATGTATATTCATCTGTGTGGGAACACCTCAGGATGAAACAGGCGCGGCAGATCTGAAATATGTCAAAGCTGCGGCTGAGAACATGGCTCCTTATCTGCAGCGAGGCACGATCGTCATCTGCAAAAGCACTGTCCCGGTCGGTACCAATCGCAAAGTTGCCGAATGGATCCGGGCCAAAACTCAGACAGCATTCTCTATCGCGTCCAATCCGGAGTTCCTGAAAGAAGGCGCAGCGATTGACGACTTCACGAAGCCGGATCGAGTCGTCGTCGGTGTCGATGATGCAGACGCGGCTGATGTCCTGCAGGAAGTTTACAAGCCCTTCCTGCGGACCGAGAAGCCGTTTATCACGGTCGGCATCGAGAGCGCCGAAATGATCAAATACGCGGCCAACTGCATGCTGGCGACGAAGATCAGCTTTATCAACGAAATGGCCAACATCTGTGAAAAGGTCGGCGCGGATATCAATGAAGTCCGCAAAGGTATCGGGCATGATGCTCGTATCGGCTTTTCGTTTCTCTTTCCCGGCGTAGGCTACGGCGGATCCTGCTTCCCCAAAGACGTTCGCGCCCTGGCTTCTCTGGCTGCAGAATACGGCGTCGAGCCGCGGATTCTGCGAACTGTTGATGAGACCAACGACCAGCAGAAGCACGTCTTGTTCAGAAAGCTGTCGGCTCACTTCGGCGGTGATCTGAAAGGTCGCACGATTGCCGTCTGGGGGTTGTCGTTCAAGCCGCGAACAGACGACATTCGAGAAGCTCCGTCACTGGTACTGATTCACAGCTTACTGGAGGCCGGTGCCAAAGTTCGTGTCCACGATCCGGTGGCTCTCGAGAATGTCCGCAAGGAAATTGGGGACACCGTTGAGTACTGTATTCACCACTACGATGCCTGCGAAGGCGCGGATGCGATTGCAATCGTGACGGAATGGAATGAGTTCCGAAATCCGGACTTTGACTACATAAAACTGAAGATGAAAGCTCCGGTAATCTTCGACGGACGCAATCTGTACGACCGCCGCAAAATGGCCGCTCGAGGTTTCACCTACAGCGGAGTCGGCCTCAGTGCATTGCCTCCGGCGGATGTTCCGAAGGCATAGAGCGTGGAGATTCGCCGCGAATGCGGCGGCAGCACGTAACCCCACGCTTCAGCGTGGGGCTATACGCAAGGCTCGTTCCACGAGCCGGATCGTTGCGCGATCGCCCAAAATACAAAGTCGCGACATGGGTCTCTTCGTACTGGTTCTTGGCTTTCGACCGCTCTGTGTCAATAAATGGTCCCAGCCACCATTTCCCTGACTCAGACACCATTTCCCTGACTCCGTCGCTCAACGAAAACCAAACAAAAACAGCCGACAGGAATTCCCCTGACGGCTGTTTTTGAACTCAGGATTCGTCTGAAGGCGTTCTCTCGTTAGTCAGCCCACCACGAATTCTAGTTACGAGCTTTGGTCTTATCGGCGGTTGAGTCTCGCTTGGCTCCTGTCTTTGGAGCAGCCACTTCGGCTTCGCCTTCAGTCGCTGGAGTCGCTTCCAGCTTTTTGCCCTGAATCAATGCATCAACGGCGTACTCAAGATTCGACGCGGTTATTCCGCCCTCAACAAGACCTTCCTTGTTCACGATGAACATGGTCGGCACGGAAACAATTCCATAGTTGAAATCGCCTGGCTGTTGACCTTCAGACTTCGGTGCTTCACGCAGGCTTGGCCATGTGATCCCGTTCTGCTTCAAATAGGCCGCTAATGATGGCAGATCCGTGTCCATGTTCACACCAAGAATCTCAAAGCCTGCCTTCTGGTGCTTGGCATAGACTTCTGAAATCGTCTTCAGATCGTCGGTAAATGGCTGAGCATAAGATGCCCAGAAGACGACCAGCAGAACTTTGCCTTTGAACTGTGACGCCGCCAACGGCTGCCCCTGCAATGTCTTTCCGGCCAGCGTCAGTGGCTTGCCGGTCAATGTCAGACGTCGCATTGCCCCCTGAGCTTTCACGCCACCCTCGGTTTCCGGATAGTTTTTCGCCAGTTGAGCATACCAGGCTTTGGCATCTTCAATGCGTCCCATCAACTCATAGCTGATCGCAAGCTGCACAACAGCGTCTGGTGCATCTTCAGATTTTGGCCACTTGGATGCGTAGCCCTCCAACTGCTCGAACCACCACTTCTGAGTCAGCTCACGTGCTTTGGCTGCCTCGGCCTGTGGTACTTTTTCGTCGTTCTTCAGTCGTACTGCGTATTCAGCCATCAGACGACGATAGTAGATATACCCCAGCAACGCCTGATTGCTCTTCGCCGCATCCTGCAGGGCGATCAGGCGAGGCAGGCCTTCCGAATAGAGTCCGGACTGTGTTGCTGTCGAAAGGCTGTCTGTAAACTGCTGAATCCACTGCTGTCGTTCTTCATCATTTCGAGAGAGCCCGATCAGTTTCTCACTCACGTTAGCTCGTGCCACGTTGTAGTCCGTGAAGGCCTGAGCCGGAGCGTCCGGCTGCGGGCTGGCTTCGTCGATCTTCTGGAGATCAGCCAGCAGCTTCTGCATCTCGGCCGACATTTCCGGTGTTGCAGCATCTCCCGGTGTTTTCCCGGGAAGGCCAGGTGTCATCAACAGACCGCCAACCTGCACAACATTGTTGCCGGAGCTGATCGGAGCAGGCACCTGCAACAACTTCCAGGCATCGCCGACCTGAACCATTTCGCCTACAGAAATCAGATCGAGTTTTTCACCGTTCTGTACATAGGCCATCGCATTCTCATAAACCGTCAGATCACCTGACGTTCCCAGCTGCTCTGCCAGGATCAGTCCTGGAAGCGGTGGATCAAATCGCACCCACTGACTCCTGGAATTCAGAACCTTGCTGTCAGAAACAGCAGCCTGAGCCAGCTTCGCCAGATCAGCGGTCGCCGCCTGAATCTCTTTGGCCTTCGCAGCTGCCAGTCCAAGTGTCTTGATGTCCGCATCGTTGATCATCACGGTGCTTAGAGCCTGCAGATCGCCATTAATCAGAGCTTCAACAGCGACACGCGCAGATTCCTGAGCTGAGATCACTTTCCATGAATCAATCTTGCCATCTTCGTTGGGATCAAGACCCCAGCGTGTTCCTCCCCAGTTCATCCAGCGATACTGATCGGGGCGAGTTGCCTTCTTGGCTTTGAAGTCGCCGTTCGTGTCGATCTCACGATAAACTTCCAGCCCCAGATGGTAGTAGCGGTACATATCCGGAAAGCCATCCCCATTGGCGTCAGTAAACTTTCGCAGCACCTGATTGGCCGGGTTGCTGACGACATAGCTTCCTTGTTCCAGTGCGACGGTACATTTCGGGATGTCAGCGGCTTCCGGAGTATCGTATTCAACGCTCTTCTGCACCGGAGTATATCGCAGCAAAGATTCCGGAGTCTGCTTCTGAGCCTGAGCTTCCGCGACACCGGTCGCCCAGAATGAACAGATCAGCCCCACAAAAGCCGCCACACCAGCTTTGCCTGCTGATCGAGAAAAACGTGCTCGAAGAGCACCTTCGCACTGCGCCAGACCACGATCGTTCACTGCGCAGTCGTGCTGGCGAAAGGTTCTTTGACGCATCCCTGCTACTCCGTCCAATTAAAATCCGGGGTTTTGATCAATCCGCAGGGTGATGAGCAAGCTCCCAGCCATCACTCAGCGGCAACATCTGCCGGAGTCTAATCGAATTCCGGATTTCAAGTCATCCCCGATTTTCACCAGCGCGAATTGCCTTTGTTGAATCGAGTGCCAGGCTGCAAACTCCCGCCATCACGAACATCATTCCGCAGATAAAAAACAGCATATTCCATTCTTTGACGCCCGGAGTTTCCCCCAGAACCCTCGCATATATTGTGGGGGCAATTGCGGCCCCCAGATTGCCAAACATATTGGCCCAGCCCATGATTGAAGCGGTATAGGGCCCCCCGACATCCTGCGCATACGCCCAGACCGCCGGAATTCCCAGATCGCTGCAGAACGTGGCAAAACTCAAAGCCGCAATGATCATCCATGGCAGCCACGGAGAAGGTGGTGCAGTGGGATTAAGAATGCCGGGTAAAAGACACAACAGAAATCCCGCGGCTGCACCGAAACGAGTGATCATGACCGGTAGTCGACGAGACCACTTAAGGCCGAGGTGTCGAGTCACCACATCTGTCAGCCATCCTCCGCAAAACATCCCTACAATGCCCGCAATTGTTGGAACGGCCGTCATCGCAGCTCGCTTCTCAATTCCAATGTTGTGAATGTCTGCCAGATACTGGGGCAATTGTGAGACAACAAATAACCAGCCTATATTTGTGAAGAACTGCTGCATGCTGTTACCCCACAGACTCAAGCTGCGTAAAGCTGCACTCCAGGGAAATGGTGCAAGCACTTCTGAATCAGCACTGGTGGTCGCGACTTCCATTGAAGGCTGAGCAGGAATGGCTGGCAGGGGAAACGGATGCTCCGGTTTGTCTCTACAAACGGCGTAACACGCGATGGCTACTGCAACTCCCGTGAGCCCATAGCTGATAAGAACGGCTTGCCATCCCATTCCCAATCGGCTCAGCAAAGCAGCCGTCAGCATCGGCGCAAGGACCGCGCCAAAACGACCGCCAAGGGCGACAACGGAACTGACAAATCCTCGCTGCTTCACCGGAAACCAGACTCGAATGAGTCCTGAACAAACCGGATACGCTCCCGCCTGAGCAATTCCGCAAAGGAATCTCAGCAGGAGCATTCCCCAAACGGTGGAAACAACTCCCATCAGTCCTGTCACAATGGACCAGCCCACAATGTAGATTGTCAAAACTCGACGTGGCCCCAGACGGTCGCTGAGCCATCCTGCGGGAATCTGACACAGCGCGTACGACCAGAAGAACAGGCTTTCAAACCAACTGAACTGCACCTGAGTCATATTCAGGTCAGCTCGAATCGACGGCCGCAGAATATTGACTGCGTAGCGATCCAGATAAAGTAAGCAGGCCGTCAGCGTCAAAACGGTCGCGACCGCATATCGTTGTCCGGAAGGTCCGCTGGGCACGTCACGGTTCGTCGGCGGAGTATTTGGACTCATGCAGGACTTTCTTAACGTTGTTCGTGCTGACTGTGAGCGACCCAATTCTCGTTTAACTACGACGTTTCAACGCAACACGCTCGCAGTCAAATCCATGTCACATATTTCCGAACAATGACTTCTGCCGCCATTCCATGCAAACGAACAGAGAAAATCACGGTTCGTAATTCAGAGAGTTCACTGCCGAAGACTCACCCAAAGCGCACCCCTGATCACCGTCGATGACCACCGACTCCGAGATCCCAGGACACTTTGCTCAAGTTGTAAGCAATTCTGAATTAAGCCTGCTGATACCAACCGAAGACCTCAGATAGTCTTGCGACGGATTCGAATCAGCAGATCGTTAAGGTCCGGCCCGGCATCGGACTGTTCCGGAAGTGAACTGTGCTGCAACGCCTGCTCCAACTGGGCTGTCAAACGCTGATACTCACGTTCATGAAAGGCCAGATCGGCAGTATCAAGAGTACCTTTCTCTGCACCGGTCGTCTTGAGAGTCACGAGTTCGTCAATGTATGGCAACCGGTAGACGTCATTCAGCGTCACAAGATTCGCTTCAACAACTCCGGCTCGCATCAGGTGGATTCCGGTCAGCAGCACTCGATAACCATATAACAACGGCTTTACTCGAGGAGGATTCTCTTTCCGAAACAGTTTCCACTGTGTTGCCGAAAATCCGAGGTAGTGATGAGCATGAAACTTCGTGACGCAACGAGCCGCCAGTGATCGTAACTCTTCATGCTCCGGAGTCGTATGCACGATCAGCGGTGAGAGAACCTGCTCCAGCACATACCCATTTTTCTTCAGCATCAGAGTGAAGAATTTGTGAGCGTCGTGCGTCACGAGATCGAGTTCGAGGCCATCTTCAAATTTTGATTTCTCAACAGTCTCATGCGAAACCTGTAATCCGATGACTTCATCCAGCGGCAACACATGCACGCCTCGCAAATCAAAGTCTGAATCCGGCGACGGAAAGCCATACAGATGAGCCCCGCTGAT
This sequence comes from Planctomycetales bacterium, assembly GCA_026400835.1. Classification (GTDB taxonomy): domain Bacteria; phylum Planctomycetota; class Planctomycetia; order Planctomycetales; family Planctomycetaceae; genus SXXK01. The sequence goes on from JAPLOA010000087.1 coordinate 26,542, forward strand.
CGTCGCAAACAGCAGCGGGTATGGGTGCTGCTGCACCTGTCGAAGGAGTTGAGGAGGAAAGATCATGGGACCGGAATCTTCTGAGAGGCAGACAAGCGATCGATCATTCACCAAATTGTAATGACCTCGTCGCTGAGACAGGAAGGCACGCTCAAAGTTCGGTCCGATTCCAATGATCTGCCCGGACTCAACAGCAAGAGCGGCGTCAGAGACCGGGGCTTCCGGGAATCCAGATCTTAAATCCGTTGGATTCCTGCGTCGAGTCGCTGATCTTCCGAGCAACACGCCGCGCTTTCATGCGGACGTAGGGTGGAACGAATCGGCCACGATAGCCAAAATGAGAGACATCAACATTGTAGTCCGCTCGTTTGGGTTCTCGAAGATCTTCAATTACGAAACCGCTGACACACAGGCCGCCGACAATCTCTTCCATCCGATGCAGATACTCAGTCGCTCCCTTTTCACGGTAAGAAGTGTCCTGCTGCTTCGGTAACGGCCCTTCCTGATAGTACTCAACACCAATCACAAACTGATGACGCTCATTACGATGACTGATCTGCAGACTCACAGGTTGTTTGTGCTGACTGATGTAAATTCCATGATCACGAATCACCCGCGAGACTTCAGCGTACACGGGCTTCAGGCTTGGCACGTAACATGTGCTGACCGGCTGATGGACAATGTCAAAGGATTCATCCCCGAGCATACTCAGGTCATCCATTGATGTGTGTACAGTCTGGATCTTCAGGCCTCGCCGCCTGGCTTCCTGATTATCAAGCTTCAGCATGGACTCACTGAGATCAACAACGGTCACATTCGCGCCGGCACAGGCATAAAGAATTGCCTGCCAACCGCCGCCAGAGGCAAGGCACAGCACATTCAGACCAGCAACTGAGGCCGGCAACCAGCCGCGGCCGTCCAGGGTTCTGAGCGGTTGCCGACATTCCTCGTCCGTGGCCACGCGAGCAAACAGGCTGCCGGTGTCGGCCAGGTGATTCCAGGCCTGCTGATTATTGTTGCGATAGTCCACTCGAATCAGGCCCAGTATTCATCCTGAAGCTTCTGCAGTCGCTTCAGTGGTTCGCGTGCCATTCCCTGTGAATTCACCATGGCCATTGATGCTTCGTCAGCAGCTTCATCCAACCAGCTTGTACAGTAAACTCCGACGACGCGTTCTTTGGCCAGACACATCATGACGGCCTTTTCAACCCAGTTTGCCTGAGCTTCTTCAAGGCTTTTCCCGTAACCGTTTGCTACGGACGGAAGTGTCAGCATCACGTTGATTGGCATCTGCAGCAAAGACCAATGGTCCAGCAACTGGGACAAACTGAGACAGTCTCGCCACAGGGTCGGCGAAGGAGTATTTCCGAAACGAATATCCAGATTGATTTCGCCCAGACGAACACCGCACCTTCGCAGTGTGTCTGTAAACTGAATTGGCGACAGACGATTGCGAGTCTGGCTGAGATACTCGCCCCACGGCTGCACAACACGCAGGCTGATCTGAGTATGCTCATCGACCTGACGAGCCGCCTCAATAGTGCGAACCACCAGATTCATCCGCTGCTCTTCGTCGAGGTCTGCAACTCCACCACGATTGGCACCAGTCACAACTTCCCAGTGTCGAATACGTCCAACATAACGCCCCACGACGGTTTCGACGAAGTCTGCCGTGAAGCTTTGAAGATTGACAAGATCTCCAGTCCAGCTCTTGAGCCAGGATGGTAATGAATCCTGTGAGAGATCCATCAGAGGGCCACCCATCACAAACAGCTTTCGCTCCTGAGCCCAGGCAACAAGCTCATCCAGTCGCTCCCACGTGTATTCGCCATCGTCGTGCTCCAAAGTATTCCAGCGAGTATCGACCTGCACAGCATTGAACGCGCTGCAGTAGGCATCTGCATCATCAGGAATACGATTCAGGCGGCAGCCGAGAAACACCGGAAGGTGAGCAGAGCGATTGCGGCGGTAACCCAGCCTCTGTTCCACATAGTGCTGACACAGCAGGTCGGTAGCTCGAGAAGAGAGATCCATCGAAACCAGCGCGGCCCCGGAAGACAACTCGGGGGCTTCAGTCCGCAGCACAGCGGCGCGGAAGGAACGGTGAGCATCGTGGATCAAATTATCCAGTAGCGGCGATGACACAAGTCCTGCCCCACTCCATGCATAAAACTGATTACGCAGTCGAGACAGTTGTCCACGAGCAAGCTCGACTTCCAAACTATACGGATCGGCCTGCTCGCGAAGGCTGGTTGTATGGACAACATGCACGCTTCCGTCGAATCGTGGCCAGAGTAGTCTCAGTTGACCGCTCTCTGACTGCATGCGTTCGCATCGCAGGAGATTTCCGTTCAAAGTCGCTCGCGCAGGGATAACGCGGCCATCGTACATCAAAAAGTCGACCAGCGACTGAGATGATGCGGCCTGCAGGAGATCCGGGCGTTCAACTTGAAACTGAATAACCCCCATGAAACTCCCCGAAGCCTCTTCATCAAAAAAATCCCGCTCCCCCGTCGCAGTCTAGGCAAATGTCGGTTCATTGTTCAAACGCTGGGTGCCTTGTAGACTGCAGTCGGTCCACAAACGTCGGTTCTTTCCCCCCATTTTGCCTCTGAGATGGTCGTCCATGTCGTCCGTTGTGCTCCAGAGTTCCATTCCCGGAATCCCCGTTCGGCGCGGAAAAGTTCGCGATGTCTTTGATTTCGGCGATCGCCTGCTGTTCGTGGCTTCTGATCGAATCAGTGCATTTGATCATATTTTGCCTAATGGCATTCCCCGCAAAGGGGAAGTTCTGACTCGGCTCAGCCTGTTCTGGTTCGCTCGTCTGGGAGTGGCTCACCACCTGCTTTCGACCGACCTGACGACACTGCCGCTGCCACCCGGGACGGACATCTCCAGCCTCGCAGATCGCAGCATGGTGGTGACGAAAACCGAAGTCGTTCCTGTCGAGTGCGTCGTCCGTGGCTACCTGTCAGGGTCCGGCTGGAAAGAGTATCAGAAGTCCGGAACCGTGTGCGGTATCAAGCTTCCCACTGGTCTCAAAGAAAGCAGCCAGCTTCCGGAGCCGATCTTTACGCCCGCAACGAAGGCCGAAACGGGGCACGATGAAAACATAACATTTGAGCAGATGTGCGACGTCGTGGGATCAGACCTCTCGCGTCGTCTGCGAGATCTCAGCCTTCAGGTTTATCAAGAAGGCTGCTCACACGCGCAGACGAAAGGCATCATCATCGCCGACACAAAGTTCGAGTTCGGATTGAAGGGTCACGATGTTATCCTGATCGACGAAGTCATGACTCCGGATAGCTCACGATTCTGGCCCGCCGATGATTATGCAGCAGGCCGAGGACAAGCTTCATTCGACAAGCAGTTCGTAAGGGATTGGCTTGAGCAATCAGGCTGGGATAAAAACAGCTCGCCTCCGGAGCTTCCCGAAGCCGTTATCGAACGCACTTCAAAACGTTACATTGAAGCCTTTGAGCGACTGACCGGACAGACGTTTTGATAGCATTCGTTTCCGGACAACTATGCGTCGGACCGCATGAACTGAGGCCTTGGGGTTCGCGGCATAAATCATTCACAGCATTGCCTCAATTGTGGCCGCTTACAGAATGGCTGCTGCGAACCATGTCCCATGCGACAATAGCATCACGCACACTTCGAACATCATGAATTCGCAGGATATCAACTCCCTGTTCTGCAAGTGCGATCGATACGCCAATCGTTCCCGATTCTCGCTCCTCGACAGAACGGCCGAGGATCTTCGACAGGAATCGTTTGCGCGAATGCCCGATCAGCACTGGACGCTGCAAGTCCCGTTGCAGGCGAGACACAGACTTCAACAACTGCAGGTTATGTTCGGCCGTCTTGCCAAAACCAATCCCGGGGTCAATGCACAACCGTTCCGGCAGGATGCCGGCCATCAGGCAGCGATCCACTTGTTGTTGCAGAAAGTCTATGACTTCCTGAACGACGTCAACGTACGTCGGATTCTGCTGCATTGTCTGAGGCGTCCCCTGAATATGCATCAGACAAATCCCGGCATCGTGCAGCCGACAGACCTCCAGCATGTCCGAATCAAAAGTCAGGCCTGAAATATCGTTGACAATTTCGGCACCCGCTTCCAGGGCCTGCCGCGCAACTTCAGCCTTTGTGGTGTCGATTGAGATCGGTGTTCTAACCCGCGTTGCCAGTTCACGAATCACGGGGATCGTTCTTCGCAACTCTTCGTCCAGCATTACCGGTTCCGCGCCGGGGCGAGTTGATTCGCCACCGATATCGATGATGTCAGCTCCGTCGGCTTCCATCTGCAAAGCACGTGCGACGGCATTTTCGACAAGCTGAAACTGGCCTCCGTCAGAAAAACTGTCGGGGGTGACATTCAAAATCCCCATCAGCAGCGGCCGACCGGCTGGTGTGAGATCTCGCGTTTTTAGTGTCCAACGATGTTTCATGCGTTTCAATCGAGTTGAGTTATTACACACTGGCGAAAGCTGTGTGATCTATTCTTCAGGAGCCATAGACGGAGGCCGGTGGTTCGAGGGAGACAGCATTTGGATCATTACCGCAATCCTGGCCGTGCACAGAATATCAACTTGTCGTTCTGGCTTCAGTCGACCTTCGACGGTGCACCTCGCCGTGCAGGGAAGTCAATTGAGTCTCCGAACTTAATTAATCGGCCCTACAGCCCCTCGAACAGCGTGCGCGGGATAGCGTCTACAAACGCTGCCGGGCTTCCGTGTCCCCCGGTTCTTTGGCCAGGAAACTTCGATTGATGCCCTGCCACGGCCGAATATCAATCTGATACGGTCCATGTTGATCATCGAAGCCACCGTAGTCGTTACGAAAGGCAATCAGTCTCTCGATCTTTTGTACGACGGTCAATTCTCCAGGATGAGTCGAATCCGGACCTCGCCCCCAAAGAATTTGTGACCCACCTGCGGTCTTCAATTCGTATTCAAGTTCATTCGCGTTCTCAGTCAACGCGACTCGGCGAGGAACCACGATGCTGACCAGTTCCAGTTCCTTCCACCATGACTTACCGTCCTTTTGCTTACTCAGGACAGCCGCCAGTCGAGCCGCACCAGCCACGGCGGGATCGCCCCATGATTCTCCAAGCTTGCCCATGGGCACACTGGAAACACGTTCGATGACAGGAAACCTCTCGACGTCCGCGTCAGCAAAGTCCTGAGCCGGAAGCAGGATTCCGTTCCTGTCGATCGGATAATGCCCATCGATTCCTCGAACCATCGCCACTGGTTCACGGTAAATCACTTCCACCTGAACTCGCGCAGGAAACGACTTCCTGACACTCACAACTTTCTGAATCCACGGATGAGTATGGAATGCGGCAGCAATTCTTTCGCTCAGTGTCGGGTCCTGTAGCGATTCCTGCTCCTTCAGTCCTGCGAGCTCAAAAACCTGTTTCGTCAGGTCCGGTGGAATCCAGCGAGGAGGCGGACTAATCGTGACTTGTTCAGGGCCGATCAGATACTCCGGCCGACCATCAAGTTCAGGGAGTCGACTGATGACAACGGGAATCATCAACAGTGCCAACGCAACGAACGCTGCCGCGATTAATTGACGTGGCTGAAAGAACCTCGACTTCGCGCGCTGTAGTTTGGCTGGCGGAGCGACTTCCGCGGGCCTGGAGGCTTTCTTACGAGTTGTCCCGGGGCTTTTTGCCATTCACATCAATCTCCAAAATCCAGGGGCCGGGAGCTCATTGCTGTTGCATGGGTCAACAAACGCCGGGGACCTGAACGACTTCGCTCCAGGCATTTCCGTTCCGTCTCTTTCGATTCTGTCACATAAAACTGTGGCGGCGACAAGCAAATTCATGAATGCTCGGCCGCACCGAAGCAATCCTGTCCGAAGTTGCATCCAGGCGGAGTTTGCCGCCTCGAGAACACTTATCGATTGATCACGGCAAGGCGTTTATTCCTGCACCGTTGGCTTCGAAACTCGACGTTCAACACTGGTGGTCGGTGATGGTGAAGCAAACTCTCGCGGCTGCGTCTCCAGGTTTGGAGCGTCTTTTGCGTGAGTTCTTGCGTCAGCTCGCAGCCTGGCATCCTCGTAGGCTTCACCGGTCCACGAACCTTCGGCCAGATGGACGTTGTTCACTTCCAGCAATGTGCCGGTTGACAGATTCAAATAGGTGATCGCCTTGTTGTAAGCCACCAACTGTTCGTAGTAGGCGCGTTCAGCATCCGCCATACTGGACTGAGCCCTGACAACCACGTCAACAATCGCGGTTCCGCTATCCACTTCTACTTTGAGCAATTCAACGCGTCGTTCAGCAGCGCGAAGTCGATTGAGGTTCGACTGAGCGGCCGCCCACGCGACTGAAACGTCCTGAATGGAGATTGCAATCTCATGGGCAATGCTGCGTTCCTGAGCGTCCAGAACTGCATTGGCCCTGGCAATCAGCAGTTCATAATTCTTAACCTGACTACGAGCCTGACGAAAACCGATGGGCATACTCATTTCGACACCCATCGTCCAGGTGTCCAGATTGTCACCGGTCATCGAACCGTAGCCACTGCTTCCATTTTGAGAAATCAGCTTATCGCCGAAACCGTTGACACCGTAATTGCCAACGACGTCCAACTGCGGACGTACCAGACTGCGAGCGGCATTGAGCTGCAACTGAAGGCTCTTAACCTGCCATTTCTGACGGCGTAATTCGACACGTTTTGTCAGACCATTGGTCAGGCACGATTCCCAGTCCGGTTTGAATTCGACTTTTGTTGGCTCCATGGATGGGCGAAGAACCGTTCCGTCGTTCATGGGCAGCCCCAACGCCCGACGAAGGTCGCTCTCTCTGCGGTACACCTGGTTCAGCCCAGTTTCCACAAGCGATCGTGTTCGATAGAACTCATCACGAGTCTGCAACTCTTCAGCCTCTTTCAATGTGCCGATTTCCATCTTGGCCTGCGCGACACGCCAGGTTTCAAAAGCACTCTCATGAAATGATACGGCGTTGTCGTAGTTTCTGTAGGCGAAGTAAAGATCCCAATAGTAATCCTCAATTGTTCGCAGGCCATTGGAAACGGCACGTTCGAAGTCTGCCAAAGTGATGTCCTGGTTGATCCGAGCAATCACAACGCCCTGACTCACACCCGCGATCGCTCCGAAACCCGGCCGACTCGGGCCTGCGACGCGAGTGAATTCCGTGCCAGCACCAGCCAGCAATGGCTGGCGAACTTCTGCGCCCAATGTTCCCGTGTAGGATGAAGGATACAGTGGCGTGCCGATGTCGTTGCCCAGATAGTTCCAGTTGTGATAGACCGAAACGGCACCACCACTGGCCAGCGACTTATCCAGCCCGCTGCGAAAGATCCCCGTGTCCTGACCCAGAATCGTTGGCGCCAATGAGTGAGAACCCTGGGCCGTACGCCCCCAGTTCATGGATGTCGAGAATCGAGTATCAAAGTCGGCCAGAGCCGCTTCCATACCTCGACGACCAAACAGCACGCCGGTTTCCTGAATCGCAGAGTCGTATACAGATGTTATTTGGTCCGGACTGTTCAGAACGAAGGTTTGGCCGACACCACCAACGGCAGATGTTTCCACCGTTTTGTTGTTCTGCAAAGCCAGCAGAATAACTTCGTCCAGATTCATCTCGCGAACTTCGTCATCAACGCGCCGCTGAAGACTGCGAGGTTCCTCAGTAACCTGAACGGACTCAGCAGTTTCATTGTCAATCAGCGGATGTTCGATCGCAGTGTTGTGGTCTTTGTACCACTGTGTTGGCTTGTCACCGTCTGCCCACTGAAGATCTCGCGAAGCGACCTTCTGTGTCGCCGAACACCCGGACACAAAAATGGAGGCGAACAATGCCGCCGAGACAATTCGACGGGGAAGCAGACCCGGCCGAGACTGACCGACACTGTTCAGCAAAGCCGCTGGCTGAACTGAAAGACAACCGTCTGAAACCCACGTGAAGATTCCACGAAGGTGCTCAACATACTGTCTGAGACGAAGCATGGGACATCCTTGTCACTGCCGAGAGCGACGGAAGAGATCGGGCACCAGAGTATCTCTGATTAACAACAGCCCGGATTATGCTGTAACCGTTGTGAACATCCTTGTTCCAGCAGTCACATTCCTGAAGGCACTGACACCACAATTGTGATGACACAAGCCGCCAACAGATCTCAACCTGATGTGCTATCGTCGCGCTGATCGGCGTTGCTTGAATGCTCCGCACAGGGACCATACTCCCTATAGGACATTCCAAGCATCCTCTTCACAAAGACGGCTTCACCGGCATCATTGCCCTCAACGGCATGACCGGCAAATTGCAAAGCATATCCACCCAGGAAGCAGACAATTGGCCAGTACCATGCAGCACCAGCAATCAAAGTCCACGGAGTTCCCACAAAAGTCAGTGGCACGCCGAGCACATGCAGAAACTGATTGACACGATTACGGTGTCTGGGCAGATAGTTCCGCAGAAACGCTCGAATCATGGCTCAAGCTCTGGCAAGTCGTCATCTGTGTCAACTTCAATCTTTGCACGTTCCGGGCGCGGGCGCCGGAAGATCGCAACCACATCATCGACGGGTACGACAAACAGCAAGTTGTCGGATTCGAAGTCAACCGGAATTGCGTTCCTGGGGTGAAACAGAACTTTGTCGTATTTCCGGATTGGGAAATCTTCGTTGCGTTCAACCTGAACGCTGATCTCCACGACTCGACCTGTGATCGTCGGAATCTCTGAACTGTCAGGCAGCACAATTCCGCCGCGAGTCTGAGTTCTCGGTTCGTCCTTGCGAATCAGAATTCGCATGCCCAGCGGTTCGACGTACTCTGTCACTCAATCCTCACTGCGATCTTATGGATCAGTTTATTTCACAGGTCAGCGGCACGACGAGGAAATACAGAGGAGATGACAGGGAAACCAGAACTCCGAACCCCCACATAGGCTGCTCGATGATCTGAAATCGCTGATTCCGCTGAGATCACGCCGGACTCTTCATCCTCTGCTGAATCTGCAGAAACGGGCATTCCACCATCAGAATTCGAGTTGCGCCGTTTCTGTTCCAACTTCTCAAGGATAGATCCCAGCGGCCCCGCAAGCAAGCTTGGCAACAGAATCACATCACCCCAGAGAGCAGCGAAGATCAGACCGCACATAATCCAGCCAAATCGACTAATCAGAAGAAGTTCAACCGGATAAAGAGTCATCATGCCAAACCCAATCGCCGCGCTGGTCTGCCACAATGCCGGCCCGCAATGCTCCAGTGACTTAGCAACGGCCTCCTGACGCGGAACCCCGTCCCGCAGAAGCTGCTGGAACCAGGTCATCAAATGCAAGGTGCCATCGACAGCAATCCCCAACGCGACAGATGCCGTAATCATCGTCCCGATATCAACATGGATGTTGGCCCAGCCCAGAATCCCAAACATAATGGCAATCGGAAACACATTGGGAAGCATGGCATAAATTGCCGCAGAAACACTGCGAAGCTGAATGACCATCACCAGACCGATGAGAACAAAGGCCATTCCAAAGCTGCTGATCAGACTCTCCAGAAGTGCCTGCTGAGTTCTCAAGAAGATTGGCACAAGCCCTGTCACCACGTGCGACGGCGTGCCCTCTGGAAAATCCTTCAGCGTGTTCTCGGCGATCACAGCCAGTTCGTTAGTCAGGCGACCATAGTCATACTCGGACATGATGCTGGATTGACACGTGATTCGCCAAATCTCGTCACCTGCCACATTGAGTGCCTGATCGCCGGAATGCTTCCAGTCGGCCGAAGTCTTTGCGACGGCCAGCATTGACGACAATGCACCGGCATCTTCGCCACCGTTCTCAAGCTTCTCGTGAATCTTCTTGCCGATCAGGTTCTCTCTCATTTTCGCATTGCGACGATCCATGACGCTCATGGATTTCGTATCTGGCTGTTCCAGATTGATGAACGACGCCAGAGATAACGTTCCGCTGACTTCGGAATGCGCTCTCAGGGCTTCCTGAACCTGCTGAACCTTGCGAGCGCGATCCAGGAACGGCACGCTTTCCTGCTGCTCCCTGCTGAATCGCACAATCGTATCGACGCTGGCAATACCGGAGAGATTCTCTTCAAGGAAGTTGTAATCACGAACAACCTTTGACTCGTCGGGGAAGTACCGAATAACTTTGGTTTCGGTACGAAACCAGAGAAACCCCAACATGCAGGCGGCCGTGATGATAAAATTTCCCCACATGTTCAAGCCACGAAAACGGCTGAGCTGTCGTCCAAGACGATTCCAGAAGGCATGTTCGTTGAGCTCAGGGGCGGGCGGCTTCGCAGGCCAGTACAACATCATGGCGGGCAAAAGATAGATGATACAGATAAATGAAATCACGCAGCCAATCGACGCGTAAATCCCAAAGTCACGCACCGGCACCAGGGAACTCACAATCAACGACGCCAGCCCGATAGCCGTCGTCGCGCTGGCCAGAAAGCAGGGCAGCCACGCAATCGACGCAGCGTGCAGAACTGACTTTACCGGATCGTCCGTCCCCGAATTCTTCCAATAGTTACAAATATGAATTGTGCCAGAGACTGAAATCACCATGAGCAGCGTTGGCATAACAACCAACACCATATTCATGCTGCCTCCAGTCGGGGCAACAAGAGCAACGGATGCCACCGCCGACAACACTGAGACGGTCTGAACCAGCACACACAGACGAAAGCTCTTCAGCATCAGGTAGCTGAGCGTGACACTGACGATGACGGACAACAACAAGGGTGATCTCTTCAACAGATTCCACGCAGGAGCAGCTTTGTTCCAACCCGCATGCTTGACCGCCTCGTTCATCATCGCTCCCGCAACCGGGCGACCGCCAAGGTGAAGCGACTCTTCGGAAATCCCGATTTGGCTTGCAGCCTCCCGAATGGCTGTCAGGGCGGCCATATGGTCCTCAACACCAGCCGGCGTAAAGCTCACCGATACAGCAGCCATCGAACCCTGAACAAACCAGGATTCCGCAACGCATTCTCCGTCTTTCAGCGCCGCAATTCGAATCTTCGCGATGGCCTTGCGAAATTCCTCAGTCTTCGCGGAATCCAAATGAGCGCGGGACCACGTCAGCTGCAGATCGGCGTTCTTCTGAACGGCGACATACTCCTTCAAGACGTCATTCAGCTTCCACGCATCTTCGTCGTCCACAGTCAGATGGGAAGAATCAGGTTCAGACAAACTTCTCTTCACGAATTCAATCTTCAGACCGAATCGTGATTCCGCGAGCTTCTGAATCTGGTTTCGAATGTCAGCAGAATGGGGCCGCGCGGCGTCAGTTAAACCAACACAAAGTGGGCCTGAACCGATCAGCAATCCCTGAGCTCGATCGAGCGCAGTCTCAAACGGGATCTTCTCCGCCAACATGCGCTGCAACAAATCGGTCGGCTGACTGACTTCCTGAACGTAGGCAGAACCACCTTCACGGACACCGGCCTTCTCGATCCCTTCCAGAACCCTGGCCAGCTTCTGAATTCGCGGATCCGTCAGCGTACAGTCGTCCCAGGAAACCAGAACCCGATCTTCTTCCGGAAACAGATTCTGGTACCAAGCCAGAATCTTTGACTGCGGATCATCGCTCGGCAACCAGCCGGCTACGTCATTTTCCATACGAAGCTGCTTCAGCGACCAGAACATCAGCGGAAGCGCAAAGACCACTCCCACCATCAGCCAGAGCGAATATCCATTGCCCCAGCGATCCCGCCGCTCAAGAAACGACTTCATCCGTGTAGCCTGTTCTTCAATAATTTTCTGCCGCCTGCGTGGTAATACCCAGTCACAGTGATGCAAATCGTACTATTGCATGGAGTTTACCAGCGAGATCGTCCCGACAGGGTAATGAACGGAACGCGAGTTTCAAGTTTGCCAGCACTCCAGGGAATTCCGCATGCCAGAAATAACGCCTCCAACGCCATTGTCAGTCCGCTAACTACGGAGATCCTGGAAGTTTGCGGCGACTTTTCCGGCGGCAAATGCAAAATGGCAAGCTCGACGAAACCAGGGACAGTCGCCAAATAACTTCCGGATGTTTCCCTACATTGAAATCCCAACCCGAAACGTCAGTAGGGGATTCTGCACAATATCTCGATCCCTCGCTGACGCTTCGGGTTGGGATAAATCCCTCTGTTTTTGGAAGCTTGATCAACCGAAGGTCTGAAATGCGCAACTTCAAAACTGACGCTTCGGGTTGGGATAGACGGAGCTAATTTCCGGGCTGTTCCTCAGGAAGGCTCACGGAGCCGCCAAAACCTGCAACAAGGCCTGTGCATACAACCGATGGCCAAAATCATTGGGATGGTTCAATCCGTTCCCAGTGAGGTCAAAATCCGGCTTCTGCCGCAGCATTTCGGTCCAGACCTGAGTCACGTCCGCCAATGCCACCCCAGGCTGAACAAGCTTCTTCAACTCATCCCGGTAAACGTCAAACATATCGCGTGGGGTATGAACCCATTCTCCATTGCCCAGCATTGTCGAAACCAGAAGGATCTCAATCTCCGGGTTTGCCTTGCGAGCGTTCTCGATGAGCTGACTTGTCTGTTGAGCAAACCATGCCGGATCACGTCGTCCAACGTCATTCATGCCATAGGCCACGATCAGAAAGTCCGGTTTCTCTGCAAGGAGTTTATCGAGATCAGCAACACCATTGGCAATGCTCCACCCGCTGACAGCTCGATTGACAAGTCGCACATCACTGTCAGAGAGCACTCGCAACTGAGCCACAACAAGCTCCGGATACCCCGGTTGAAATGGAGGTGCCGCAGTCTTATCGGATGCATCAAGTCCCGTGGAGATGCTATCACCGCTGACTCCAACAGTCAGAGGTTGACCAGACGCCAGAGTTGAAAGGGTACGAGGCAATGTTCCGTAGGTTATGGTGACATCGTTCAACGGGCTGGCTGTCATGTCTCTGCGATAAGTTACTTCCACATTGTGATCGTGAAACCAACTACCCGGCCGGTAAAGCAGATTCTGATCAGGGTTGCCCATTCGATGCTTGTAACTGTGCGGCGCACCGACAGGCAGGTAAAGATCGACATCCTGGATGGGAAGAACGGGACTCGCTGCCTGAAACGTCAGTACATTGCTTCCCGGTGACAACTGAAAATCAGAAGACGCCTGATACAGATATGATCGATCTGCAGTAGTCACACTTAGAATGTCAGCCGGTTGAAAGGCAAGCTTAGCCTCGATCGGTGCTGAGGAATCTTTCTGCAGCAGCACGCAACTTTCGCGAGTGACCATTTCTGACTTCCACGCCGGTGTCATCAAAGCCATGTCCGGAAGAAGAAACGACGCTGCTTCGATGCCCGTCGGCGTTTTCTTCAATCGCTCCAACAGCACAGATCTCCCCATCTCCGCCGCACGTCGCTGTCCAATCGCACTAAAATGTCGACGTGACTTCGCATCTCCTCGATTTTCACCTGTCAAAGAATCCGTATCCGGGCCTGCCCCAAACCCGGGGATCCGGGCGAGCTTATCGATTGCCGTTCTGATTCTCGCTTCACCTTCCGGATCGTTATAGACGGTCGGATGATGAGTCGACTTCGCGGCCAGCCAGACCGGTTCAAATCCCCAGGCTCGGCCAGCTCTCGCTCTGATCAGACTGAGATTAGCGACGTATTGATCTGTGGTTGTTTTCTCAATGACATCAGATTCCCCCTGCTGCCAGAGCACGGCGCGGAATCTTCCGACCCGCTTTCCTGTCTCGCAAAGCCGCTTATGCAGATCACCTTCCGGCAACCAGCGAGTCGACGAGGTCGCTCCAACAGCCACATTGACAAAGGCCACCGGAACGCCCAGATCTTTGACCAACGAATCACCCAGCGGCGGCCAGATCGATCCGCCATCACTGCCATCCGGAGCAGGCTGAGGATCATTCGCCACATTCCAGGTTTGATCGGCCGCATTGAATGCAACAACTCGCTGCAGGGGATCGGTCACACTCTGCTTTTCATCATTGGTATTTGTTGCGTATGACTGGCCAGCAACGAGGAACACTTCACCAACACCAAAGCGTTCAACAACTCCGAACTGTTGAATTTTTTCGTCGGCTGACGCCCGACGAAGTTCCAGACGATACCAACCACCGGCCGGCACAAGGATTGACGTGTTCACAGAGTTCCCGGAAGCCGTTGAGCTCGCAACCGGTAACTGTTTCCAAACACCACTTCCTTCCTTTTCTTCTTGCGAAGAGCTGAGCTGATACTCCAGATGTTCAGACGCCGAAAGAGGCGCCGTCAGCTCCAGCGAAACTTTGACTTCGGCGAATCCTGACGCCGCTGAGTTCTCCGGTTCTTTTTCACGCCGTGCAGGATCAAAGCCAACTCGCTGGACGACCTGCCATGGCTGCGGACTGATGATTCTCAATCCGGCATCGTCGGCCTGAGCCAACTCAGACGACGTGCCCAGCAACATCAGCACGAGCAAATACGGAATGACACGGACGCAAACAGGCAGTAATCTCATCGCTGGCAAAGTTCCTGTGGAGACTTATCAGGACATCTCTCAACTTCGAACGAGATTCTGGTAGCTGCGGTCCGAGATTGCAATCGGCGACACAACTGGCAATCACCTACGATGCATTCGGTGACTTAGGTTAGGTCCTCCTTGCCGAGGAGAACTTCGCGACTGGCCGCGACCTCTGTGCAACGGGATTGATTAAGTCGTTTACGATCCTTAGCGAGTTGCAGACACGGTTCACCTTGTGGCAATACGAGAATCCTTTTTGGCAGATCTTCCTGTCAGATTTCTGATTGAGCGAGAAACGCGAGAAAATACGAGGCTTTCATCGCAGAATGAAGACAACGAATTCGTGACGCCACAGAATTCGGCACAGAGATTATCTCTGAAAAGAAGTGGATACTTTGAGGTGAGGAAAGTCTTGCGGTTGTGAAAATGGTCACAGAACTGCATCAGACCCAGGGTTGGCTGCGTGTCGGTTTGGGCTGAGAGAAGGGGTCAGGAACCAAGAGTCAATTGGCCCGAAGGGTGCTGCGCACTATTGGTTCCTGAACCCTTGATCCGGGCTTTTTCGGCAGCTTGCTGGAGGAATTGTCATTTCTCGTGTTCCGAAGATCTGGTAGAGCAAAGATCGACTTGGCTGATTTACGACAATTCGGGAGACTCGTCACAACTCTCGGCCGAACAAGGAAGAGCCGACGGGCTGGTTTCCTCAGTTGTGGGATCAAAGGTTCGCAGGATGATCCAAGCCACGAGTCGGTTTGCCACAACCAACCGCAAATCACGGAGGACATCCGGACGCTTCGCCAGTGTCGGTTTACACCGATCGGTCAATCGCTTTACGCCAGCCTCAGGATTCAACGCAACGGCGAAGTCTGTCCTGCAATCGATGACAGTTGAACAGGCTAAGGAGGTGCCCGGAAAATCGGCCACAGCGGCCGCAGTTCCTTAGCGCAGAGAAGTTGCCACCCATTCAATTGCTTCACGATGCATTTTGAGCACGTCTTCCACATCGAGCCTGAATGTGGCTGACAAGTCTGTGATGGTGCTCCATTCGGCATTGTCGATGGCCTTAGCCAGCGTCAACAATGACAGCAGCGGAGAATCCTGACCATGCAACGCGAAGCGGACTGTGTCGGCAAGATTCAGTTGACTGGTCAACTCCTGCATCGGCTGGTCAAGGATTGCGTCCAGCAGAGAAAACATTCCGGTGACAAAGCAGTCCGGTGACAGCGTTCGTCCCAAAACGCGACCACCAACAATTTCGCAGAAGCGTGCGCGAGTCAGACAGGTGTTGATCAGTTCCGATGGCTTTTCATTCGACAGCTCAGCAACCGCAACCAGACAGACCCACTGTCGCAGGGGCTGCTGGCCCAGCGTGACAATGGCCTGCCGAATTGAGCTGAGAGGTTTTGATCTCTGGAAGAGTGGTGAATTGAGGTACCGCAGTAACTTGTACGACAATGTCAGATCACTCCTGAGAAGTTCTTCAATCGATTCGATATCAAAGTTCGGTTCATTCACTTTCTGCAGAAGTCTCAGACACTGAGTCTGCGATTTTGGAATCCGTTTCGCACGCTGCAACTGGGGTTTGCAGAAGAAGTAACCCTGAAAATAGTCATAACCCAACGACATCGCATCTTCGAACTGCACTGGCGTTTCCACCTTTTCCGCCAGTAACCGAAAGCCATAATGTCGGGCAGAGCTCACAATCTTTTTGTGCTGCTCCTTACTAAGCGCCGGATAGTCAACCTTCAGGACGTCGATCAGACTCAGCAGTGGCTCAAAGCGTTCCTCAAGAATGTAGTCATCCAGCGCCAACAGGTAGCCTTGCTGACGAACGCGACGGCAGGCCTCCAGCAGGTTTTCATCCATCTCAACGGACTCCAGAACCTCCACGACCGTCAGCGCAGGGGGCAGAAGAGCGTACAAACCATCGAGCAGCGAATTCCTTGTGAAGTTGATGAAACACCGGTGCCCATTGGTCAGTTTTTCGACACTATGCAGATGAACGGTGTCGTCGATCAGGCTGGCTGTTGCTCTATCTCCGTCGACCGACTGGAAAAAGTTGTCACTGCCACTTCGAAAAAGCAACTCATAACCAAATAACGACTGCTGCCGATCCAGAATCGGTTGTCTGGCAATAAAGGCGTCCAATTGCAGGTCCTTTCCACTTCCAATTTCCACCCACACAGAACATATGAATTCTGTCGCTCAGATTCGGTCCTGGCATTCGGGATTCCGAAGATTATTATCTTTGATCCGGAGTTGCCGACGTCACGTCGCCATTTTCTGCAAGTGCCTGCAAAATTCCGCCAATCAGAAAGTTCGTCATGGCATCTATGTCGGTGAGACTCTTTGTGACACAAATCCCCGACTTTCGGCGATATGTTCGACGGGGAACGGAACGATGGCACGGAACGACGGGGGCACTAACTGCCTCGGCACTAACTGCCTCGGCACTAATCATGGAGGCACTAATGACGTACAACGACTCACTGGGAGGACACGCGTACACATCAAATTATTGACAAGCAGCATTGGCTCTGTGAACTCCAGCCCTATTCTTTGCCAGTTTTCAGCCATTTTTTCCGGCGTCTTGAGGTGATGTATGGCTCGGTTGGCTCGTGTTGAAGTTTTTTTAGCAGTTGAGATTGCCTGGCGGCTGTGGCGCGTTTTCGGGGTACAGTTCTCAGACAGTCGCAGTTGGGTATGAATCTATCCACTCGCTCTCTGCCGGTTGTTGTGAATGGATGGATCGTACGATCAGACAAAGTCAGTTCCACGCCGATGACCTTCACTCCGCTTTTCGAGTGAATGGGAGTCTCGGCGGAGATCTGGCGTCAACTTGTTAAGGACTTCGGCAAACTCTGTAGTGTCGTCGCCGGTCAGCCTCAGGGAATCGACATTCATTCATCGAAGGCACGCAAGTCAGCTCATCGCTTCAGGAGTCGTAAAGCAGCTCGGGAATTGATGGCGAGTGGCTCAGCAGCAGGCTGCTGAAGGAAGAAAGCTGCAGCGGGCTGCAGCAGTCCAAAGCATTGGGTGAGCTGGCTTCCCCCGCACGCCAGCACCAGTCGACTTCCGCGTTCTGGACAACAGGATCGAAGTTTCAATCCAACTCGAATTGTTTGAGATGTTGCTCACGCTCTGTTTCAGTCATCTGATTTGGCTGTTCTGTCTTCAGCAGCACATGTCGCCCCAGAACAAGCACATCAATGTCCGTCATGCGAAAGCAGCGCCATGCATCTTCAGGAGTACATACAATCGGTTCGCTGCGAACATTGAAACTGGTGTTGATCATCACGGGACAACCGGTTCTCTGATGAAACTTCGACAGCAACAAATGTGTCAAAGGGTTGCGTTCTGCATCAATCGTCTGAATACGGGCCGAATAGTCAACGTGTGTCACAGCTGGAATTACGGAACGAGCATAATTCAGTTTCTCAATTCCGAACGCAGCAACTTCTGCAGCATCAGCCTTTATTCGATGCTGCTGATGAATATCAGCGACCAGCAGCATGTAAGGGCTGTCTGTACCGGCGGCCATCTGGAACCACTCGTGAACATGCTCCTTCAACACAATCGGCGCGAAGGGGCGGAATGATTCGCGAAACTTGATTTTGAGATTCATCACCGACTGCATTCGAGGACTTCGTGCATCGCCCAGAATGCTGCGACCGCCCAGCGCACGAGGACCGAATTCCATTCGTCCCTGAAACCAGCCGATCACGTTCTCTTCGGCAATCAATTGCGACACGTATTCACATAACGCGTCGTCAGTCTCCAGCGTTCGAAACACTGCGTTCCTGGTTCTGAGGAACGCACTAATCTCTTCATCACCAAAGCAGGGGCCCAGAAACGACCCGCGCTGTGCATCAGGCTGCTGAGTGTTTCGTGGTTTCTCCAGCAACTGATGCCAGACAAACATGGCCGCACCGAGCGCACCGCCCGCATCTCCGGAGGCTGGTTGAATCCACACGTTGTCAAAAATGCCCTCGCGAAGAATCTTCCCATTGCCCACGCAATTCAGAGCAACTCCGCCGGCCAGCACCAGATTCTTCGAACCACTCGTTTTGCGAACATGTCGAGCCATTCGCAGCATGACTTCTTCCGTAACGCTTTGGATCGAAGCGGCGAGGTCCATTTCTCTTTGAGTCAACAATGACTCAGGCTTGCGCGGTGGTGCTACGAACAAGCGATGAAGCTTCTCCGAAGTCATCGTCAGTCCCTGACAATAATTGAAGTAGCTCATGTCCATCTGGAACGAGCCATCCTCTTTCAGCACCAGCAGATTCCCGAGGATCAGGTCGCGATATTTCGGCTGACCATAAGGAGCCAGCCCCATGAGTTTGTACTCACCGCTGTTAACTTTGAACCCTGTGTAATACGTAAACGCCGAATACAGCAACCCCAGCGAATGCGGAAAGCGAATCTCGTGAGTCAACTCCATCTGATTGCCACGACCGACTCCCATCGCCGTCGTCGACCATTCGCCAACTCCGTCCATCGTGAGAATCGCAGCGTCCTCAAACGGCGACGGAAAGAACGCGCTGGCTGCGTGGGATTCATGATGCTCCGTGAAAACGAAACGTCCTCGATAGCGATCGCGCAACCCGGTTCGAATCTCCCGGGGCATGTACAGTTTCTGCTGCAGCCAGACGGGCATGGCTTTCCGAAACGATCGATATCCGGCCGGAGCATACGCCAGGTACGTTTCCAGCAGTCGTTCAAACTTCCTGAGCGGCTTGTCATAAAACGCTACATAATCGATCTGTTCCGGCGTTATGTTCGCCCGAGCCAGACAAAAATCCACGGCTTGCTGGGGAAATCCTTCGTCGTGTTTTTTCCGAGTAAACCGTTCCTCCTGCGCAGCGGCGATCAACTGCCCATCAACAACCAGAGCGGCGGCAGAATCATGGTAAAACGCTGAAATCCCAAGAATTGCAGTCAGGGCAGGGGTACTCCGGATTGTTTAATCCTGCTGAAAACGCGGCAAACTCTTCCGAGCCAGAGTTTTATCTCTTCTGCAGCGATCTCGAAACCGAGCGATCAGAATTTCGCCCGCCATGGTCACTCCCGAGTGATTGAACTGACGAATATACTACCTGCATGATCAACTTGTCGGGACTCAATCCGCCGCAGCGCGAAGCGGCATCGATTCTTTCCGGGCCGCTGCTGGTACTGGCCGGAGCAGGCACCGGGAAAACTCGCGTGATTACCTATCGCATGGCGAACCTGATCGCTCACGGGATTCGCCCCGATCGCATCCTGTCTGTGACATTCACCAACAAGGCCGCCAGGGAAATGCGGGAGCGTGCTCTGAAGCTGATCGGAAAGCAGTTCAAACTGCGGCCGATCGTCTCCACCTTCCACTCGTTCTGCGTTCGCGTGCTCCGAGAAGACATCGATTCCCTCGGCTACCCCAAAAAGTTTGCCATCTACGATCGCAGTGATCAGGAATCCGCTGCGCGTACTGCTCTTCGCGATATTCGTCTGGGTGACGGCACGATGAAGCCCAGCGATCTGATCAACCGCATCAGCAAATGGAAAATGCAGGGCATTCAGGACCACGAAGCCAGCAGCCATGTGGAGGCGGATTTCGACTTTCTCGCAGCCATGGCGTACAAACGCTACCAGAAGCAACTGCGTGCCTGCGGTGCCGTCGACTTTGACGACCTGTTGCTGCTGACCGTCAAACTGTTCAAAGATTTCCCGGACGTTCTCCAGCGACACCAGTCAAAGTTCGACCACGTTCAGGTCGACGAATATCAGGATACAAACGGAGTTCAGTTTCAACTCATCGAATCACTGGTGAAGCCCCATCGCAATATCTGCGTTGTGGGCGACGACGACCAGTCCATCTACGGTTGGCGCGGTGCGGAAGTTGAACACATCATCAACTTCGCCAAATACTTCCCCAATACAAAGACCGTGCGTCTGGAAAATAACTACCGCTGCACCGACCGAATTCTGGAGTGCGCGAACCGGCTGGTGAAGCACAATCGCCTGCGTCATGACAAGACTCTGATTCCTCACAAGAAGTCCGGTTCACCAATTCGCCTGCAGGCTTTTGAAGACGAAACAGCGGAGGCGGAAGGCGTCGTTCAGGAGATCGCCTATCTCATCAGCGAACTGGGCGTAAAGCCAAAGCAGGTGGCCATCCTGTTTCGCACGAACGAACAGCCTCGTGTCTTCGAACAGGAATTACGACGCCAAAAGGTGCCGTACATGCTGGTCGGCGGCCAGTCGTTTTTTGATCGACGCGAGATTCGTGACCTGATGGCCTATTTAAAAGCCATCGAGAATTCCCGCGACGAGGTCAGTCTCCTGCGAATCATCAATACACCAGCGCGCGGAATCGGCGATACGACCACCGAAAAGATTCTGCAGCGAGCCGTCAAGAAGGGCGTCAGCTTCTGGGACTTCGTGCCGGAAGCTTCGGCCGAAGGGCTCGTTCCTGCAAAAACCCTCACGTCCCTCGTCAAGTTTCGAGAACTGTTGCAGCGATACGGTCAGGTGATGAACAGTGACCCGAAAAACCTTGCTGAACAATGTCGTCAGTTGGTTCGTGAGATCGATTACGAATCGGAGATCGCCAAACAGTACAAAGAAGAAACTCAGCAGGAGACACGCAAGACCATTCTGGAAGAGTTTATCAACTCCATCGGTCAGTACGTGGAGCGCAATGAAGATCCATCGTTAACCGGATTTCTGGAGACGACCGCTCTGATGGACCGCGAAGATGAAGCGGATCGCAATGAAAAGCAGGAACAGGATGCGGTGCGACTGATGACGCTGCATTCCGCGAAGGGTCTGGAGTTTCCTCGCGTCTATCTGATCGGCATGGAAGAAGGCTTCCTGCCTCACAAACGCAGCATTGATGCCGACTCGGAAAAAGATATTGCGGAAGAGCGTCGACTGGCCTACGTCGGGGTGACGCGTGCGATGGATCACCTGACTCTGACCCGCGCCAAGTCACGCATGAAATGGGGCAAGCGGCGCGAGACCGTCCCGTCTCGTTTTCTGTTCGAGATGCAGGCCGAACCTGGCGAAGCATTGCCGGAGGTCTCAATCGAACGGCAAGAGGGCGTTGGCATCCCCATCATGCCGATGGGCGAATCATCGCCTTTCCAACCTCGCCCCACGATTCTCCCCTCGTCGGCAAAGCTGAGTGCTCCGCCTCCCAATGAGTTCGAAGCACCCCCATTTTAGAGGTGCATGAGACACTGGGTCTCGGTGGATGAAGTCTCAAACCGAAACAGCGTGCAGTCTCTGGCGACAACAGTCTTTGGTGACAGTGGTTGTGAAGGACGGTTAACTGCAGCAGCAGTGTTCTGTGGAATCAACAACCAGCTCGTGCTCGCGGAGAACAAACCAGAGACGTTTCATCCAACTGTTTTTTCGAAGCATATTTACTGAAAACCTCAGACGATCAATGGAAGGCCTTGTGGAGCCTGCTAATCTGCAAAAGGGAATGGCTCGACGCACGAAACATCTGGCCGAAGTTCACACGACAGGAAACCTGTCGACAGAGCGACAGGTGTTCGGTACTTCGGTCTGGCCTTCGCTTACGCCCTATGTTTGCCGCAAGAGTCGACATCGTCACAGTTTCCACGGGAGTGATTCCACATCAATGGCAGACGATTCAACTATTAAATCGCTTCGTGAGGCCCTGAGCATTTCGCCGGACAATGTTGCGCTGCGAAAACTCCTTGGTCGGACGCTGATACAACAGGGGCAGGCTTCCGAGGCCGAAGCGGAATTTCGCAAGCTCGTGGAAATGCGTCCCGACGACAATGAAGCCAGACTTGATCTTGCCAATGCTTTTTTCCAGCAGGGCAAATTCTCGCCAGCGCTGGTTATTGTGGAGGATATGGTGGCAAAGCGAGGAACTCCTGCGGGAGCTTATCTGCTGCATGCTCGCCTCTTGATGCAGCGTGGTGAGACATCCTTTGCGGTCACTGAATATCGGCACGCGATTGCTGAAGATGCGGCATTGCGAGATACCGCCCTGGAAGCAGAACTTGGTATTGAAGCTCCCGTGAATTCGCCAGTGTCGGAAGGACGAGTTCGTGCTCCGTGGGAAGGCGAAGACGAATCCGCGAAGACTCAGCGTACAGACTTCGAACGTCCGCTGGTCAGGTTTAACGATGTTGGCGGCATGGCGAATCTGAAGGAAGAGATTCGCATGAAAGTCATTTATCCGATCCAACACGCAGACATGTTCAAAGCTTATGGCAAAGCCGTTGGTGGCGGCATTCTGATGTACGGACCGCCTGGCTGCGGAAAAACTCATTTGGCACGTGCGACCGCAGGGGAAATCAGTGCGGGGTTTCTGAACATCGGCATTCATGATGTGCTGGACATGTGGATCGGCAGCAGTGAAAAAGCTTTACATGCTTTGTTCCAGACTGCTCGAACCAACAAACCGTGCGTCATGTTCTTTGATGAAGTCGACGCATTGGGAGCATCCCGGGCTGATATGAAAACCAGCGGAGGGCGACACCTGATCAATCAGTTTCTGACAGAAACCGACAGCGTGGCCTCGTCGAATGAAGGCGTGCTGATTCTGGCCGCGACAAATGCGCCGTGGAATCTGGATCCGGCATTTCGTCGGCCCGGGCGATTTGATCGCATCATCTTTGTGCCACCACCAGATCGAGAAGGACGTGCAGAAATTCTGCGACTGCTGTTGAAGGGAAAACCTTCCGGCACGATCGACCACGATGCCATCGCGAAGAAGACTGAAGAATTCTCGGGAGCCGACCTGAAGGCCGTTGTGGATGTTTGTGTCGAAGCCAAACTGCAGGAAGCGATGAAGACAGGTCGCCCTTTGCCGATTGAAACTCGCGATTTGCTGGCGGCGGCTAAACAGGTTCAGCCGTCAACTCGCGACTGGTTTAGTTCGGCTCGCAACTATGCGTTGTATTCAAATCAGGGCGGACAGTACGACGAAATTCTCAAGTATCTGAAGCTGAGTCGATGAACACAGATTCTTATCTGTTACGTGCCCGAGTGCTGATGAGCCAGAACCGGATGGAACTGGCCGAGGAGCAGCTCCGCATGGTGCTGGCCTCGGAATCATCTCATAGCGAAGCTCACGCGTTGCTGGCTTTGTGTCTTGTTGAGCGAGAAGCCTTTGATGCAGCCACGGAGGAAGCTCAACAGGCGATTTTTCATGGTCCAGCAGAACCCGCCGCGCACTATTCTCTCGCACGAGTCATGCTAAAACGCAATCGCCTGCGGGAAGCTCGTGAGTCGATCAATGAAGCGCTGCGGTTGTCTCCATGGAATGCTGGCTACTTCGCTACACTTGGCGCCATCGAAGCGGCTGGTGAGCGATGGGAGGACGTTCTCAAGGCAGCAGAGCAGGGATTGGAGGCAGATCCGGAAGATGAAGGCTGTGAGAATCTGCGTGCGGCGGCTTTAACGACTCTTGGAAGACGTTCGGAGGCCGGGCTGACCATTCAGGAGTCTCTGCGAAGAAATCCCGAGAACGCGTTTACTCATGCGAATGAAGGCTGGCGACTATTGCATGTTCGCCAATCCGAACAGGCCATGGTCCACTTTCGCGAAGCGCTGCGACTGGATCCCAATCTGGAATGGGCCAGACGCGGAATTGTGGAAGCGATGAAGGCCCGTTTCTTTATCTATCGCATGATGCTGGGATTTTTCCTGTGGATCGGACGGTTTCCGCCAAAGACGCGCCTGCTGCTGCTGATCGGAATGCCCATCGCACAATCTGTATTGCAGTCCACGGTTGAATCAATACCGGCCCTCGAGTTTCTTGCATTCCCACTGATGCTGACGTATCTGCTGTTCGTCTGGATGACGTGGACATCATCAGCGTTGTTCAATCTGGTCCTGATGCTGAATCCATTTGGACGACTTGCTTTGAATCGTGAAGAGAAGGTACAGGCGATCGCAACTGGTTCCTGTGTCGCAGCGGCTTTGGCATGCGAAATTCTGTTCCTGTATCAATCGCTGAAGCTGCCTGAGATTCTTTCGCACGGAACCTACGTCGCTGCACTTTATCTGGGACTGGCGGTTCCCGTCATCACAACCACCAGCACGACAGAGCGTCGCAGAAAATTGGTCGCAGCAGCCTGGACCTGTTTGGTGCTTTATTTTTGTCTGTCCACAACGTTCAGAGCCTGGCAGTTTTCCGAGATCGCCATGACCACTCCGGAACCACCCCCAATCCCGGAGAAAATGGAAGCCGCTTTTGCAGCTCGCAAGGCCGGTGAACCACTGAAGCTGAACGTCCCGAAAGATATTGACGAATCCGCAACGAAGGAATGGACCAGGATTTTGCAGGAGCACAACGATTACACGGAAAAACTGCGAGATCCGGGCAGAGAATTCAGCAGCCAGTTCAGCAGCACTGTCACTCTGCTGATCCTTTCAACGTGGATGGGGCTGGGACTGATGCTGATTCCTGTCAAACGCTGACAAACACTCTCGTTCAGATCTGCAGTCGCAGATCTCGGTGAATTTCAGCGGAGCGATGACTCCAGAAGGGCGAGCCTTACGCATCCTGTGACTTCACAGCACCCTGAATGGATGAACTTCACCATCAGACGGCACAGCACCTGAGACTACCGAAACATGTCATCTGCAAACGGATGCAGCGCTGCCACTCCACCGGATTTAGGGAGAGCATTCAGATAAAGCTCTGCCATCCGAAAGTCATCATTTGTCGTGATTTTGATGTTCATATCCCATCCGTCGATGACATGAACCGGATGATTCATTTGTTCCACCAATGACGCCTCATCTGTGACGGATGACAGGTCGCGACACACCGCAAAAGCCTTCTCCAGCAGGCTGCGTTCGAAGACCTGCGGGGTCTGAGCCTGCACCAGATTTGTGCGATCGACGGTCGACTCGATCATGCCATCTGCCCTGATTTTTTTTACGGTGCTGCTGATACGCAATCCGGGAATCGCTGCCTGATGAATCTGCGCGGCTGCAAATATCTGATCGATCCACCTGGCTGTCAGCAAGGGTCTCGCGGCATCATGGACGGCAATGAAATCGGCTGGCTCTGTAATGGCACTGATTCCATTCCGGACGCTTTCTGCTCGCGAAGCACCCCCGGCAACAACCTTAATATCCATGAATGCGAGGTTTGGTTTAAACGTCTCCCGAAACCACTCCATGTCATCAGGGGACACGATCAGAATCGTCTGGCAAACATCCGATCGCCCCTGAAAATACTCGGCCGTCCGAACCCACACCGGCCGACCTTTCAATTCCACGAACGGCTTCTTGCGCTGAAAGCCCGACATCCGAGTACTCTTGCCGGCAGCCGGCAAAATGACAGCAAATCGAGCCATGAAAGAGTGCTCCTGTAAATCAGCGGCCATGGTCTCCTGCGGAAACTGCAGGCGATCGCCGCTGAACGATGTTGGTTGCTTACTGAACATCGCCAAGCTCTGATCAGCAGACGTTTGTCAGCAGGTTCCCGGAAGTTCCTGGTCTTGTTTTGAGGGAGTGTTCAAACACACCAGAAGTGCCAGTAAGGATCTCGTTCCTTTTCGCGGGCTGGCGCTTCGGGTTAGTATTTAATAAAAGTATAGGAAAGACTGAAATCGCTTCCCATGTTGATTGCGGTCGACATCAACAAAACCGGGCGGACGAGAATTGGCAACCGTAGCGCGTCGCCTGATGAATCAAAGCTAAGAATCGACGGATGCTCAAAATCGAGTTCTCTGGTATCCTTTTCCACAACTCAATGAAACGAATCGCGTTCTTCGTTGCTGCTGCCTTCTGTTTTTCTGAACTGTGAATCATGCCAGCCGTATTCGAATATCATCATCAGGTCACTCCCGAAGAGATTGACGGTGTCGGCCATGTGAACAACATCGAGTATCTTCGCTGGCTTCAGCACGCGGCGATCGCTCATTCGTCAGCGCAGGGCTGGTCGGCTCGAGCTTATCACGAACTGGGGCAGGGCTGGGTTGTGAGATCTCATTACATTGAATACCTCATTCCGGCATTCCTTGATGACAAAATCGTGGTTCGTACATGGGTCGCGGACATGAAACGAGTCACCTCAATGCGCCGTTATGAGATCCACCGAACCAGCGATGGAAAACAATTGGCTCTCGCACATACTAACTGGGCTTTCGTCAAGTTCGCAACGCTGCAGCCCTGTCGGGTACCAGCGGACGTCATCAACGCCTTTGAGATTGTGACGGATCAGACATAAACAGCGCCGGAACAGCACTCGTAGAACGAACCATGACGCTTGCAGTGACCCTGAAAAACTTCCACCAATCACAACTCATGACGGCCGGATTTCGTATTCCCTCTGCGTGATCGGCAGATTCGGCTTGTCATTCACACCGCCTTCCGGAGAGCGAGGCAATTCCTGCTGGAACAGGAATGGGAATGATAAAACGTCCTCGGACGGCTCTTGTTCAATTCTTCGCACACTGATACTTCTCCCATGTCAACAACAGGTTCTACTACTGGCGAGCAGGAAATCGAGGCTGCTTCAGGAGCAATCCTGAGCCGCAATGAACGAGGATTTCTGCTTCTACTGGCAATCGGAATCATGTCCGTGATAGCAATCGCGATGTGGCTGACTCCTGATCCGAGAGGATTCGGGACTCATCTGCAGTTGGGATTACCGGAATGTGGATTTCGCAGTGCAACCGGAATGAACTGTCCGCACTGTGGAATGACGACAAGTTTTGCCTGGTTTGCGCGAGGTCAATGGCGTCGCTCGTTTCAGGTAAATCCTGCTGGCCTGATGCTGGCGATATCGTTCCTGGTTTTGTGCCCGTGGTTCCTCGCAGTGGCTTTTCGAGGTCGCTGGATTGGGATTCGGTCGCCGGGATTGTTTTTTGTTTATGGCTTTGCAGGATGGGTACTCTTGTCCCTGATCCTGTGGTTACTTCGACCGGCATGACGCCGAATGAAGTCATTGTTCAATGGAGTGAACTGTCGTGCGAAACATCTTTTCCACAATCCGAATGACACTGCGGCCCCGGCTGCAACTTGTCATCGCACTGTGTCTGCTGATGTTCGTTCCGGGCTGCTCCCTGGGCATTATGGCTGGCAAGATGTTCTTTGGTGATCCGAAGATGAAGTCACAGTTTCGCGGAGCGACCGGCGTTGATCTGACCAAGGGTGAAAAGTCTCTGCTGATTGTCTGCACGGCTCCCCATGGAATTCTCGCGCGACATCCTTCGATCCAGATTGATATCGTGGATCGCATGACACGCCATCTGGATACTCGGAAAGTCAAAGTTATCTCTTCAGACGACGTCGCGACATGGTTCGATGATCACGGCGAGTGGGGAGATTTTTCCGAGTTGGCGGATGAATTCGATGCTGACTTTATCATGCATATCGAAATCGAAGGCTTTAGCTGTCAGGTTGAGGATAGCCCAAACCTGCTCCAGGGCAAAACCTCGGGCAAAGTGACAGTCATGGAAGCCAAAGGCAAAGACACAAAGTCCACCAATGTGTCTTTTGAACGTACGTTTGATGTGACCTACCCGGCCTATCCAGTGCCTCGCGAAAACAAATCAGAACAGCTCTTCACGGAAAGCTTCCTTGATCGGGCAGCCATGAGTCTTTCTCAGTTCCTCTACGATCATCGAGCCAGTGAAACTGTTCATTGATTCTTAAGACTCCCGCCCTGATCCTCTCCCTGACTATCTCCCCCTCCGCCGTCGTTCGATCCGGAATCTGCCATGATGCTTCACCGACCAATCAATTCAGCTTCGACAACGCAGCAAAGCATCGGGCGGCGCGGTATGGTCTCGCTTCTGACAAGACTTGCACTGACGGGGATCATGCTGATTACAATTCCTGGTTGCAACTACTTTTTGCTGCTGGGATATCTCATTGGCGGGCCTCCTCAGATTGAACCGCTGTTCGAGAAGGAAACACAAAAATCGATGACGGATAAAGACATCCGAGTCGCGGTTGTTTGCTACGCCTCGGATGAGCTGAAATACCAGTTCGATAATATCGACCACATTATCGCCAACCGAGTGACCAATCAGATCGCGTCAAAGAAGATTGAAGTCGTGAACTATGCTGAGGTGCAGACATGGCTGAGAGACAATCCCGACTGGGATACAGCCGTGGAAGTCGGAGCAGAGTTTGACGTCAACTTTGTGATCTACATTGATGTGAGTGCTTTCTCACTCTATGAACGCGACAGCAATACTCTGTTTCGCGGCCGGTGCGATGCGATCGTGAGCGTGTATGAGATGGAAACTGATGGCGACGGCAAACGTATCTTCTCACGTGAAGTCAACAGCATCTTCCCGATCCAGGTGCCACGTTCCGCATCCGATGTGAGCTATGACACATTTCGCATGGAATACATCTGGCGTCTGAGCGATGAAATCGGCCGAATGTTCTATCCTTACCTCCACGGTGATGACATCAGCAGCGCGGCTTGATTAAGGGGAGAAATAAGCTTCTCTTTCAATCACCCATACACGGCCGAAATCACTCGCCCATCGCAGATCGGGATGGGGCGATCGACGAGATCGTAATAAAGCTGATGTGGGTTGATGCCCAGCGCGGAAAACATGGTCGCGGTGACATCCCACGGACCATAGGCTTCTGTTCGCGGAAATGCACCTCGACTATCGGATTCGCCGATGACGGCTCCGCGTTGAACTCCGGCACCGGCCATGGCGATGGAGTAGACTGAACTCCAGTGCTTGCGGCCCGGGGTAGCTCCAGCGAAGTTGCGTTCCAATGCCACCAAAGGCGCTCGACCGAATTCGCCCATGCAGATGACGAGCGTGTCTTCCAGCATCCCTTTTTCATCGAGATCTTCAATCAACGCCGAAAAGCCCTGATCAAAACGCGGCAGAAGATGATGCTGCAAACCTTCGAAAATATCGTTGTGGTTGTCCCAGCCGTAAAGATCTGTGTTCGTCGGATCAATGTCCTGACCTCGATTGTTGTGCGACCAGATCACGGTCACCAGCGGAACACCGGCCTGCACAAGTCGCCGCGCCAGCAAGCAGGCCTGCCCGGAACGGTTTCTGCCGTATCTGTTTCTCAGAGACTCCGGCTCTCTCGAAAGATCAAACGCCTCTCTGGCTTGTGGACGAGCCAGCATATCGAATGCCTGCTGATACAACGCGTGCTTGTCCAGCTCAAGCTTCTGCTGCTCCAGCAGATGCATATTGCCTTCGACCGATTGCAGTAGTGACTTACGCGCCTGCATGCGAATTTCCGGGAGATCCGCGTGAGGCATCAGCGATGGTACCGCGCTGTCATCTTTTGTGACATCACCCAGCGTCAGAGGATCATAGCCCTTGCCGAGGAAACCTCCGAACTGACCAGGCCCCAGGATCAAAGGCACTTCTGCGGGGCCGTTCAGATGAATGGCGGTCTGCGGAAATGCCGAGTTCGGGCGAACACGATGCAGTACCGCACCGTGACAGGGCATGTCTTCCGGAGCAGGTAAAGGATTTCCAGAACGACGGCGGTGATATCGTCCTGTCATCGAAAGATAAAAGGCAGACCCGTGGTCGAGATCTTCATGCGACATACTGCGGACAATACTCAGTCGGTCAGCAATACGAGCGATCCGGGGCATGTGTTCGCAGAATCGAACGCCAGCCACCGATGTCTGGATCGACTTGAATGCTCCTCGAACTTCTTCCGGAGCATCCGGCTTGGGATCCCACAGATCGATCTGGCTCTGTCCGCCGCTGGCGAAAACCACGATGACGGCCTTCGCTTTTCCGAAGCCCGGTGCAGACGCTTCCATGTCACTGGCTGATGCTCTTTGAGGCATTAGCCCAGGCAGCGCCCAATTGAGCCCGCCGAGGCCTCCAATGCGCAGCCATTCCCTGCGGGAGACTCCCGAAATCTGGTCCTGGTTTGAGCTGACAAAACGCAGCATCGAAACGCACCTGAAGGAATCAGCAGAGAAGAACAACAAGTACAACCGGTCACAATTTCACGGCTTCGAGGGGGCTGAATCCCCGCTGACGATGCCTGAGCAGCAGGCTGCTGTGACTGAAAGGATATCTCAGAGCTTCGCGAATGCAGCATCAGTTGGGCACCGGGTGGAGAATATTGCCGCTTTTGTTAACAATGTGTCGAAATCCTCGCCCTATCAGCCCCCAGATCCTCATTCGAGTTCCCGTCGCAGGGAACACACTGAACAACTGACACGACTTCCTATGTCTTTTGCACTCCCTATCGCCCTGACCCTGACAGCCCTCGCGCTGCCAATCGTGGCACTTTATATTCTCAAGGTGCGGCTGCGTCGTGTCCCGGTATCTACGAATCTCTTCTGGAAACAGATCTTCGAGGAGAAGCCGCCAAAATCATTGTGGCAACAATTTCGCCACTGGTATTCATTGCTTCTGCAGTTGCTGCTCCTGCTCCTGATCGTGCTCGCGCTCATGAATCCTTATTTCTCCTGGCAGTCACTGCAGGCTCGCCGCATAGTGATGGTTGTTGATAATTCGGCCAGTATGCGTGCCACGGATATCCGTCCAACTCGACTTGATGCGGCAAAAGAAGCAGCCGCTGAAATCATTGATGGACTTCGGTTTCAGGATGAGCTGTCAATTGTCCTTGCCGGGGAATCACCGGAAGTTGTGGCCAGCCTGACGGGACACAGCCCCACTTTGCATGAAGCGTTGAGAAGCATTGTTTTTTCTGACGGTCCAACATCTTTGCAGCCGGCCATTGAACTCGCTCGCAAACTGATCGGAAGCCACTCGCGCGGTGAGATCATTGTTTTCACCGATGGCTGCGCTGATGATGATGATGCTAAGTCGGTCGAGCTGTCGCCGGCCGATGGTCGCGTGCCAAAGGAAGAGACAGACGACAAAACAGTTGATGATCAAGCGGCGAAAAACATGGAGCCAGTGGTCGAGTATCGATTGTTCTCGACCGACGCGGCGAACGTCGGGATCACTCAGTTTCAGGTTCGGAGAAGCCTTGCCGATGCGATTGGCTATGAAACATTGGTGTCCGTTAAGAATGCGTCTTCGGTAGCGGTCAGTTGTCGCATCGAATTGACTCTGGATGATATTCCGATCGATGTGCTGCCGCTGAATCTTCAGCCCGAGGAGTTGTGGACTCGAACTCTGGAGAAAACATCGCTCGAGGGTGGAGTTGTTCGAGCCACATTGACTCAGATTCAGTCTGGGACTCAGATTCAGTCTGGCAAAACCGTCGAGCCGCTTTCAACTTCTCCAGCCACTGCAAGCCTCGACGGCCGGGAGCAGAGTGAGTCTGCAGCCGGATTGCCCAGCAGTGATGGAATTCAAACAGACAACAATGCCTGGTCCATTCTCCCCGCACGAATGATTCAGAAGGTTTTCATCGTTACGACAGGGAATCTGTTTCTGGAGAAGGTTTTTGAAGCAAATCCACTGGTCGACGTCAGTGTCGTCTCGGATTTTCCTGCGACCTGGCCGGAGGATTCTTTGATCATTCTTCATGGGCGAATTCCTGACCAGCTTCCCATGGGCAACGTGTTTGTGATTGATCCGATCGGGAAGTGCGGATACTGGGACGCTGGAGAGCGTCTTGAGAATCCTCTGATCACCGATCAGGACTCCGCGTCTCCGCTGATGCGTCACTTCCGACTCGACAATGTTGTTGTCCCGGAAGCACGTGAATTGATCTTCAGTGCCAGTCCTCGGGTTCTGGCCAGCACGGCCACCGGCGTACCAATCTTCGCCATTGTACCGCGAGCCGAAGGAAAATGTCTTGTCCTGACTGTGAGTCTCGACAGCAGCGATCTCGCCTTTCGTACGGCGTTCCCGATCATGGCATCTAACGCCCTCGGATGGTTTTCAGGGACGAATGGGGAAATCGTGCCCACGGTGAATTCCGGAGGCGTTGTGAGAATTCCTCTGACGGCAGCCGTGAGTGAGCCTTTGCAATTGTCCTCTCCGACGGGAATGCGGTTCGGACTGACGCCAGTGCCGGCGTTCAATGACGCAAGTGGTGGGGCAACCGTGACAACAGGGCCATTGAATGAGGTCGGGCTGTGGACTTTGAAAGCTTCAGCGAACATGAATTCTCCGGCTGTTGAGAACGCGACCTCCTATGCGGTTGTGGCCGTCAATCTGGCCAGCACAAAAGAGTCGGATTTGCGGCCGCGAGCATCGATCTCATCAACGTTCGGGAATGGATCACAAATGTCGCGTTGGTTAAGTCGACCGTTCTGGATTTATCTGACGATCTGCGCCGTGATTCTGACTTGTGTCGAATGGATTCTTTATCAACGACGATTCATTTCCTGACCTGACTTTTCCTTGTCAGCACGTGCGGGGTGGAGATCAGATCCACGTTGTCTTTCACCTGACAGTTCCGCGGGAGTCTTCCATGCTTCAAAGAATGAGTTTCGCAACCATGGCCTTCTGCTGGCTCTTCTGCTCAATCAGCAGTTTGCTTTCGGCGGCCGAAAACCCGGCACCGAGTATCGTGTTGATCATTACCGATGATCAGGGATACGGGCCGCTGGGACGACATGGGCATCCGTGGCTGAAGACCCCGCATCTGGATCGTTTGCATGATCTCAGTACCCGGTTCACTCGGTTTCTTGTATCGCCGACATGCAGCCCGACTCGATCCGCGTTGATGACGGGCCGACACTCGATGCGAAACGGGATTACTCATACGATTCTGGAGCGTGAGCGACTCACTTTGAACGCGGTCACGCTGCCCCAGATTCTGAAGAAGGTCGGCTACACGACTGGGATTTTTGGTAAATGGCATTTGGGAGATGAAGAGCCTTATCAACCTTACAACAGAGGCTTTGATGAAACCTTCATTCACGGAGCTGGTGGCATTGGACAGGCGTATGCCTGCAGTTGTGCCGACTCGCCGGAGAATTCGTATTTCGATCCGGTGATTCGCTATAACGGGCAGTTTGTGAAAACTCGCGGCTTCTGCACCGACGTTTTCTTCTCTGCGGCCGCTGGCTGGATCTCAAAGACTTCAAAAGACGGGCAACCCTTCTTCGCCTAC
Source organism: Planctomycetales bacterium (assembly GCA_026400835.1). Lineage (GTDB taxonomy): Bacteria > Planctomycetota > Planctomycetia > Planctomycetales > Planctomycetaceae > SXXK01. The sequence continues at coordinate 60,010 of JAPLOA010000087.1, forward strand.
ATCGCCCCAAATGCTCCTCATGGACCATATCTGGCCCCTGAGGCATCGAAGAAGAGATTTCTGGCATGCGGATTTGATGAGGAACAGGCGGCTTACTACGGGATGATCGAGAATATCGACGACAATGTTGGAAAGCTGATAAACCATCTGGAGCAACAGAAGCTGATGGAAAACACGGTCGTCGTGTTTATGTCCGACAATGGCATGACCGGTGGAGCTTCCGGCAAACCAAACTCTGTCATGGGCAAGTCAGCGGATGGCGTTGAAATGCGTCCTTACAATGCTGGCATGAAGGGACTCAAGGGTTCGCCGGATGAAGGTGGAGTACGAGTTCCCTTTTTTGTTCGCTGGGACAAGCATTGGCCGGCACAGGACATTGATCGGATTGCAGGAGACATTGACATCTTTCCAACGCTGGCAGCGATCGCCGGAGCTGAACTTCCCGAGAATCAGGTCGAAGGGCGAAATCTGCTTCCTCTGGTCAACGCCCCCTCAGCAGCGTGGGAAGATCGCTATTTGTTTACTCATGTCGGTCGCTGGGAAACAGGACAGGAGCCGAACGATTTTCAGTGGAAGAACTTCAGCGTGCGAAACCAGCGGTTTCGATTCGTGAACGACAAGCAGTTGTTCGATATGCAGGCTGATCCGGGACAAACGACAAATGTTCTGGATCAGCATCCGGAAGTGGCCAGCAGTATGCGAAAAGTGTACGACGAATGGTGGAAAGTGACTCGCCCAATGATGGTCAATGAGGGCGCGGAGATGTCAGCCACCAAACCCTATCATGAGCTTTACAACAAGCAGCTGAAAGACAAGGGCATTCCGGAATGGGAAGCCCCCTGAGTCTTTTCAGATCCCTGCCCCGTGACAGCAAGTGCGTACTTTGCAAATGTGGCCAATTTCAACGAGTGCACAGTGAACAATGCTCTCATGCACGTAGCCAGAGTTGAAGGACCAGGGATCACGAAAAACGCGGTTAAGCTTTTGAAGATCAGATGCAGAAGGCGAGGTTAAGCTCCTGAATGGCGTCCTCTTCAGCGAGGGAGACTTTCAGAAATCCCAGAACTCCTCCTGACGCCTCGGCTATGGTCCTCGCGCGATTGACTGTGCTCAGGCGTAAAGCATTGTACGCTTCGGGACTCAGAAATTTCCGTATCGCAGCGACGTAATCTTTCCATGTGCGAATCAGAGTGCGATGCGGTCGACAGCAGAGCCAACCATTCAAGAGCACAAAGCCCGGCGAGTCAGCACGAACACCGACCTGTGCGGCAACTTCGAGAATGGCCAGACGTTCTTCGTCTTCAATCCTGCCGTTTGACCATGCCACATGAACCAATGGCACAAGCGTCAGGATATTGAGTGACTCCGCACGAACGCCGCAATCAATGAGTTCCATGAGAACTCGGTGATTAGTGATCTGCGTGGCCTGTCGAATATCGTCAAGGTCTGACCGGTGAAGATGTGTCACGCAGTAGTCATCGACAAGTCCTGACCGGGGAATTGTCGCATCATCGCCTTGAACGCAAATTTCTTCGGAGGACACTTCTTCAGACATCTCGTCTTCTCCTCAGTAAAGGGCCCGCAGACTCAAAACATCTATGAGACAAACCCCGCGTTCTTGTTCTGGCCTTAATGCATCCGCCAGTCCACTGACTGAGCCGTTGTTCCGGCCGGTCTCCTGCCGAAGCCAATAAAAGAGTTGAGACTGTTCTCATGAGAGCAGGCAAGCAGTGAGAAACAGTCAGCGAAACACGTCGCTTCGTCGAACCAAACTGGCCACCGCCAACACAACTCGTGACTATTTTTTTTGACGAAGTTCAAAGAAACTGTGACTCTCTGGCCTGGGGATGAATTCTAGATCACAACACGGATGACCGAGTGTCAGAAACAGCGTCCACGTCAAACAATAGTCGGCAGGGGTCGGGCTGGTTTCGTTGCAGCAAGTACGAAACGATTAATCGGAACGAGGCCGTTACGAGAGTTTGCGGGGCGGTTCATCCATCACGCCCATCTTTGGTGTATTTCTTCTCGAATTGTTGCCGTCTGTGCAACATGTTGCATTCCAAAGACGCACCACAAATACGAGGAAAAGAGGTGCCGCTGAACAGCGTGTCCCACGGCTAACTGGCGAGGCCCCGTTTGCATCAGTCCGTTCAGCGGGACAAATGGACTGACTGGAGTCGGGCTATTGACGAGTTCGTATTCGGGCACGAAGATACCAAGCCGAACACAGTCACTGATCGCCATCAGCGACTCAAACAGTCCTGCGGATAATCCCACTTTTCAATTGACGAAACAGAATTCAAGGTTGGCTATGCACTACAAGTTTGAAGGCAAGAACGCGCTCGTGACGGGATCCTCCAAGGGCATCGGCAGCGGCGTCGCGCTCGAACTGGCGAAGGGTGGAGCCAACGTCACGATCAACTGCAGTTCAAGTGTCACGCAGGCCGAAGAAGTCGCCGAGCAAATTCGCCGTCTGGGCCGAAAGGCGATTGTTGTGGCTTGCGATGTCTCCGACCAGAAGGCAGTTGAAGACATGGTCCAGAAGACGGTTGACGCTTTTGGCAGTCTGGATCTATTCGTCTCCAATGCCGTTTACAGCGATCGTCAGTTGATGGTGGAAGCAGACATGGCTGGCTTTCGACGAACAATCGACGTCAGCATGTGGGGCGCGTTTTTTGGCGTCCGTGCGGCTTCACAGCAAATGCTGAAGCAGGGTAAAGGCGGAGCGATCACCGTGATCAGTTCACCTCACGCAATTATCCCGATCCCAACGGCCATGGCTTACAACATGTCTAAAGCGGCCATCGATCACATGGCTCGCACTGCCGCCATCGAACTGGTGAAACATGGCATTCGTGTCAACGTGTTTCATCCCGGCTGGATTGATACTCCGGGCGAACGAAAATTCTTCACGGAAGAACAACTTCAGCAGGGTGCTGAAGGATTGCCTATGGGACGCATGGGCAGCAGCGAAGAGATGGCTCATGGCGTCTGCTTTACACTCAGCGACGAAGCGTCTTACATGACCGGCTCGACGTTGACAATGGACGGCGGAGTTGGCCTGCCATGGTGGTCAAAGCGAACCGAAGGCAAGCAATAGTTAATTCTTCGGGCCTCTGTCTGTCATCAGTGAATGTACGAAGGCGCGAACGCCCAACACAGTCACGCGCGAACAACTGACGCCGTAAGGCCAGAATTCTGAAACTCCGGACTCCAGCGAAGTGACTTTCTGCACGACCTGATCGCGGAGATGCGAACTGGTCCTTCCCGGTAAAGGAAGGACCAGTCGAGAATTCAGGTTGCCCAATTAGCCAAGGGGTCGGTCGTGATCCTAACCTCTCCGCACTGGCGGTGCAGAATCTGCACCTCAGCGAACGGCCTGCAAGGCGAAATCACAACTTCAGGCCTGCCATTGAACTCAGGCAAAAGGCAGCTTTTGTGAAATCGCCCCTGCTTGCGAAATCGCCTAAGACTTGCGATGAGGCGCATTCAGGACAGGCTTGAAATCTGACATCAGACTCGAACTGCTTTTCTGAATCAACAGAGCGCTGACGATTCCCAGTGTCCAGGCAATGGTGAAGAAGAAGTCATACACCTGAGACACGAGGTTGAGTGAAAGAATAGAGTACACGATCAGCAAACTCAGGAAAGCCGCCGGGAAAAGTCGATCAGGGCGCCTGCGGTGCAACAACCAGCAGGAAAGCATGCCGGTGATGAGTAGAAGTACTAACAGAAACCCGCCCAACCAGCCCATACGCAGTACCATCAAAATATAAGCGTTGTCGACGAGTTTGAGTGCATCTCTGGTTTCCGCTGTCCCCTCCAGATAGGGTATCTTCAAGGGAAATTCCTTCGTAGCCTCAGAGCCATAGCCCACAATCCCTGCGTTCGTCATGGCTTTTGCATAGGCCAGCGGCAATAAGAGCCGTGCTCTGCTGGATGAGTAAACCATCGCCGTTCCGTCGACCTCAATAATTCGATGCCGTTCACCTGACTGCCTGCCGAAGAAATCGGTAACCTCGTATGGCCAGATCAGGAAGACGGCAATGCTCGCAACAACGATCGTCATCACAGGCACTCGCAGCCAGCGAATGATGATCGCCAATAGAAAAACCCAACTTCCGAGGACAGTCATGATTGGCGTTTTCGATATTGTTGCCAGAAGCCCCAGCAGCATAATTGGCACGACAAACATCACAAAACCTCGTGTCGCCGCAGATTCCCGTTTATCCAACAGACAAACAAGCCACGGTGAAAGCACGGCAAGGATCATTCCAAAATAGATCGGATGCATTGCGGTCGCATAGGCTCGTTTCAAATTGAAGCGAGACATATTTCGCGGAGCGAGTTCTTCCGGGCGTTCCCCAAACACGAACTCAGCGACGTTCACCCTCGTTATATTCTCTATCACGGCCAACACAGACAGAAATAACACGACTCCAGTTGCCCACTTCGCGGCCGTGATAAGGTCCTGTTGAGTTTTGATCGCATAACGACCGGCGACATAGGGCAAGGCCCATTCCCCGTAGGCTCGAAATGGCAGCGCCATCGAGAAGCCATTGTGCCACACGTCGGTCAGGATTTGAGAACCGCAGAGCAAAGCAATGCATAAATCAAGAACTGTGAGAGGTGACCAAATCCGCCCGCGCGGATGAACGGCAAACGCCAGCATGGTCATGGCGGCAGTCGCAGTCCGCACACCAAAAGGGACATCGAACACCGTCACCTTCAGCCAAACAGGGAACGCCATGCTAAGCAGCAATGCCGGAGCCAGCGCTTCAGCCGGGCCGCGTCGCACGAACAGCACAATCCAGACGACGAAAATGATACCCAGACTGATAGCCCATCCGGTGATTCCAGGAAACATCTCTGAATCTTCCCTCTGCTGATGAAGACCGTCCTGCTAACTCTCGGATTCTGAAAGTTACCATTGCGGGCGTCTCTATGCCAATACCTGATTCTGAACCCCGCCTCGCTCTGGGGCAATTCATTCCAACGGAATGTGAACGGTCGGCGAAAGATCTATTCTGTATACCTTCACCTCGGAGACCAATCAATGTTCCGAATGGACCACATCACAAAACTGCTTCGTCAAATCAGCCTCACCAGAGCAGGATATGGAACAAAATTGCTCGTTACATAAGGTGCACTGCAGGATACGCCAGAAACCGTCGGCAAAAAATGCTTAGTAATCCAACACCCTTGGAAGTTCTCTATTGCCAGTGAACGGTACCGTTCGCCGAGTGAAATGATTGGACTGAGTTCCACTTATGCGAATCATGGAGCACGACGTGTTGGCGGGAAAACCTTCTTCCTGGTGTTGGAGGGGCTGGATCTTCGGGTTGCATCAGGACATCGAGTGCGCAAGAAGTCATGAACGGGAGTCTCTCTTGTTTTCCCATCCGTCACACGGTCTTGACGCGACTCAGATTCCGCAGTTCCTGATCGAACGTCTCGAGCACTCGTTCGCGATGGTAGATTGCAGCGCGTGCCTTTGCATTGACACTGAATTCCTCACGCAACGTGGGTGATCTCAACATCTCGAGATTTTCCGCCAGCGCCTCAGGGTTCCCCGGGGCGACGACCAGACCGAATCGACCTTCGATGACTTCATTGGCCAAAGGGCTTGAACGGTCACAGACAGCGAGTACCGGGGTCGCGGTAGCGAGTGCCGGCAAAAGTTTCGAAGGAAGGAAGTTTGCGCCAATTCCTGGCCGCTGCGTAATGAGACATGCGGTTGAGGACAGCAGCTTTGAAACATACGAGGGCTCATCGAGCACCGGCCCCAGCGCGATTCCTCGCTGCGAATCAAGCATGGCATTGAGGCGGTCCTTCTCCGCTCCACCTCCGCAGATTTCGATATTCCATCCGGAATCAACTCCGGATGAATCTGCAAACTGCCCCAGGAAGTCCGGAAGTCCCTGCTTCACTCCCAGGTTTCCGGAATAAAACAACGTCGATGGAAGACGAGCAGGAGGCGACTGGTTTTGAGAGTTGATTTCATCCTGCAGGCTTTTGTGGATCCAGTTCGGAACCATCAGGGTCCGGCGACCAGTGCCAATCTCCTTACGAAGTTTGGTCAACATCAGCGGACTAATCGTGGTAATGGTCGAAGCAGACCGTAGAGCCCATCGCTGCACGCCGCGCAGGATCCACGCAACTCCCGGTACTCGCAGGATCCCCAACTCAAGAGCCGCGTCAACGGCAAAATCCTGCACGATAATCAGCCGAGGAATGCTTCGAAGAATATATTGAAATCTCTGCACGAGACACTGCGACAGCATTGGCAGTGCCGTCACAATTACATCCGGACGCCAGTCAGAAAACTTACCGGCACGCAGCAAAGCCCAAAAGAAGCTGAGATCGGAACGCATTCGTCCCAGCCCGGTTGGCTTGGCGGGAACGTACATCGCGACTCTGCGTACCGGGATCCCACCCACAACCTCTTCGCGAATGGGAACATCTAAGTCTTCGTCCCTCAAACGCCATGAAGGATAGTACGAGAATGTCGTTGTGACACGCACGTCATGTCCGGCATCTCGCAGATAATAGGCCAGGTCGGTGAACAGCGAAGCTCCGGCAAGTTCGTCCGGAGAATACAGGTTACTAATCAGATGAATTCGCATGGTTCACACTATGGGCCGAATAAAATATCTTCACACATTGTCATCTTGTCATCAGTCATGACCGTAACGTGACAATCAACAACGCCGAGATGCCCCTACCGATCGCCGGGTCAACACATGCCAAAGAGGCGGTCGAAAAAAATGTCTGGAACTCTCCGGCGGTTCATGTTCGCCATGCTTCAGTGCCGCCTCCAAAGTTCCGAATACTTTTTCAACGTGATGTCAGCGATATCTTCCCAATGCTGCGGACACGGTGGATGGATGATCTGATCCGGAGCACGACCACGTGGGAGACTAACGGCGAAACGAACAGCAGGAAGAACACTCCCGTGCAGATGTTCCACAATGTCACGATTTTCGATCTGCAATTTAGTCGGACCAATGAAAACATCGCCGCTCTGGCAACGACCTATAACCCGGAGTCCCGATTCTGATTGCAGCAAATCGTATTACGGGGTACTCGTTGTCCCTGCTGAAATCAAGCTTTTTCTAAAGACCGACCACCGCTGAGTTCACCGAAAGGAGAAGTCATTTCTTCATCGTCATCGTCCGCACGATGATACGAATGCTCCATGCGACCAAAACGCATTTGCTGAGCTTCCTTGACCCCCCAGTACCCAACAAACAACCAAAGCCATCTTGCGTGTTCAAGCATCAGATTCACCTGAACAATCAAAAGTGAAAAGAAGCCCACACTGGATATCACCCACACAACGGGGCTGGAAAATGAAATCCGAAGATGTCTGAAAGCCCTGTAAGCGCTGAACAGAACCGCGGCAATCAGACCGAACCCGACGATTCCGTATCTCAACAGGCACTCAAAGAAAATGTTGTGAGGATAATTGAAATCGTACTCTCGCAACCCAGTCAGAATCCACGAATCAATGGATCGATAGTAATACAACTGCTTGTCAGTTCTTTCAACGATGGACAAGTCGACACTACCTCTGGAAATAAACTCAAATCGCTCCAGCATGAAGTCCATTTGACTTCTGGCATAGGAGTTGGTCATCACGACGCCCGCTAACACGACCAGAAGTGCTGTAAACAGCAGGCTGTATCGCAGACCATCCTCAAATGAACGCAGTCGGACCGCAATGCCAGCGGCAACAATGAGCAAGGAAAAAACTGCGGACCCGCGTGAACCCGTTGACAGAATCGCCAGCACACAGGCGCAGTAGGCGACGAGATGCAACGCCCGAAAGGCTAAACGCTGTTCGGTCAGCATAAACGCAGCCGACACACACGCCATAACTCCGAACGTATACCCAACCCCGACAGGGGTGAGCATTTCAGAGTCACCAACGAATCGAACGCCCGCAACCGCAGCACCAGCAGACCTCAACCAAATACCTGCGACCACAATCGAGAACCCTGCCGTCAGGACGTGGGCAAGCCCCGGAAACTCTCGCAAATCGTCCATGGATTCATACCCATAAACGATACCTGCTGCACAAATTGCGTAGCAGATATAGCGATGCATCATCATCCTGAATTCAAGCGGCTCAGCAAGATTCAGCAGGTTCAGGAGTTCGATGGTACCGACGAGTGACAGATAGACAGCCACAGAGCGCCAGTGAAAACCTGAGGAAAACAACCGAATCGCGGCAGGAAACAGCAGAAGAAACAGCCCAAGCGCCAGCCACACCGGCCAAATTCTCTGATCAAGAATCGGCTTCATCGCGTACGACGAGGCTGTCATCACAATCCCAAACACGACCACACCGGCAGATAAGTCAGCACTCCGATGAGCATCCATGTTTTCCACCTCTGGCCGTAAAAATCAGCAATCGTCTACTTATCTTCGGAAGAACCCAACCAACTCTTCTCTTTTTTCCGCCTCACGCTCCGCAAACCTAACGGAAAGCTGATGCTGGAAACTTGCTTGTCTCACCGAAACAACACTTCCAAATTCAAATAGTCGATACTCTTGCCTGTGAATCTCGGCGATGCCCCTCGCCTGAGGAAGAATGCGTAATCCGGGCAACCCTGGTATTGCTTGACGAATGATAATTTCTGTTGCCGCAGTTTCAAACTCTGTCCTCGATCTCCTGATGGCCTCGTCGTTCAAATTTTTGGTGGCAGTCTGCCACGACCTGAAAGCTGGTTGGTCTGGGGCAGCCCGGGACGAAAGCCTGAACACAAGTTGCCGACGAGAAACCGAATACCACACTATATCTTTGGCCGGCACCAGAAACGGAGACCGGGCAACAAATCAGGAGGCTAGCTCTGATCAGCAGTTTCGCCTGATCGACCACGCCGTTGATCACCTCTGGGCAGGTACTGAGAACCAGAATTCGACAGACTACTTCCGCGTTAACTGCCAGTCAGTGTCTTCATTGTACCGGAGGGAAGCTTGAAGGATGTGCCAGAATGCGGAGAGCTACGATTGGCTGTGCTTTCCCTCGCCGAACTTCGGTGCCTCCACACAGAAACCGATGAAGTTCTGGTCCGGCTCAATCTGACGATTTCGTTGGACTCGCACCAGACAGCAATGATCGGCACCACGACTTCTGGTGCACAGAGAACCTTGCCCTGTAATCACATGACGGGAGTGTACCCCCTTCGGCCAGCTTGCTTTCACGTAACGGAAAGTAAATCCGCCCCGGCATGAAAGGCTTAGTAGCTGCCTTCGCGAAACAGTACTGTGCGGATTGTTCTCAGCAAGATGAAGTAATCCAGCCAAAGTGACCAGTTACGCACATAATAGCAGTCCAACCGGACACGATCTTCATAGCTCGTGTTGTTTCGTCCCGAAACCTGCCAAATCCCCGTCAGCCCCGGACGAACTCTGAGATAGAGCGGATAGTGGTCATGAAATTTTTCAATTTCAATATCCGTGTAGATCGGCCGCGGACCAACAAGGCTCATTTCTCCGATGAGCACGTTCAATAGTTGAGGAAGTTCGTCCAGACTTGTGCGACGGAGGAAATTTCCGATTCCAGGGATCACTCGAGGATCGTTCTTCAACTTCAAGTCGCGTTTCCATTCTGCCAGAGCCGCCGGATTCGAATCCAGATACTCCTGCAGTTTTGCCTCTGCATTGACCATCATTGTCCGAATCTTGAATGCTCCAAATCGAGCACCATTACGGCCAATACGACCATAATGCCTAAAGAATATCGGACCGGGGGATGTCAATTTGATCCAGGCAGCAATCACAATCAACATTGGAGAGCATGCGATCAGGATTGCGGCCGACAGCACGATGTCAGAAAGCCTCTTAACAGCCTTCTGCAGCGGACACAACAGTCGGTCTCTGATATGAACACCAGTCAGTCCCGCAACATCGAATGACTCAACCCACAGAGAGGGAGTCTGCATGTTTGTCGACAGGACGACCAAGTTTGGAATCAAACTTCCCTGCCACAGGATTTCCTGAATTTTCGCTTCGCTCTTGTCAGAAACTGCGGCAATGACCCAGTGACAGCGATTACGGCGACAAATCTCAACGAGGTCTGACGTATTCCCGAGGAACTCAATGGGAACAGCTTCATCAGAAATCCAATACTCCCCGGGATTGTCGTCAACCATACCGACGGGCTTCAGTCCTCGCTGAGGCATACGGTCAAGGAATTCATAAACCAACTTACCCTGTCGACCATTGCCGACAATGATCACTTTCTCGCCCCACCAGCGACTCCGTGCGCAGGCTCTGCGAGCGGCAAAACGGAGGCATGGTCCAGCAATGAGAATAAGCGGAAATGCCACGAAAATCGTGACCACTTCATTAGTTGTGACCAATCCTACCAGACCGTTTAAGGCCACCAGAACAAGGAAGGATCCACTGATCGAGGAAATCTGATCTCTCAGCTCGCAAACGGGATTGATCCCCGACGCCGGGAAAAGCCCCAGGAAACTTCCCAGCATAAAGTGGCACAGACAAAGAGCAGCCAGGTTATTCCATAGCCCCGGATAGAAAACAGGAGCGTCCAAAAGCCAGTTCGCGGCTGAGGTCCCGAGCAAGTAACAAAGAACGAGAGCAACGAAATCACCAAACACGAGCGGCAAAGAGGTCAGAAAGACCTGACGGTACCTGAGAAATCCTGCAGCCTTAAACCGACCAGTCACCTCAGAGGCAACATCCAACCGCCGATCTGGAGTGTTTCCGGGGACCACGGTCTTCAACGTCGAAATCGCCTGAGTGCAGATCAGAGGTTGAATCAAATGAGACGGGGTACTCACTGAAATGCTCCTAACGTCGGTAACCAGCTGGCAGGACTGAGCATTCAAACTGAGCCGCTGCAGCATGGACGAAGATATACCTGCCCAAAGACCAAAGAAAAAGAAATTTCCGTCATCCGCGGTGATGCAACAAAAAAGTCTCAGAAGTCATTTCCAGGGCAATCAAACAAGTTATTGGCAAGATCCGTCGTCTAAAGTGTAAGAATCGCCAAAAGAATGCACGCCCGTACACACAAAAAATTGCACCTGACTGTTCAGAGTATGAGTTCGGCATTCTGATCGGGTCAAATCGGTTCTGCCGCATTCACGAAGGTGAGACCTGACAACATTAGTCAGAAACCGTGCCATAAATTGCCCAGCCTGAGCAGTCGTAGGCAATGGGAGAGCCGTTAACCACGGATGGGATCGAAGAAAGTGGTAGATGTCAAGACTGCACGAGTCAGCATGGGGTAAATAGAACTAACAGGGGTCATGAAGAATCTGGGAAACAAGGGGCGATTATTCTTTCTGTTTCGCTTAGCACTAGCGGAAACTCCCCAACGCTTTTGAATTAATTGATACAGACGGAATCAGAGGCCCGATCAAAAGCCTCGGTTGTCCACAGAGAAACAGGAGTCTCTTCCATGCGGAACAAGGTTGTTCATCCAGGTTCGTGGCGTTCGTTCGCCCTTTTCCTCAGTCTCTCCGGCTGCACGGCCCTCTCTGACTGCAAGTATGAGACGGGGCAAAAGATTCGGACCAGCCAGGCTTGGCATGAGTTCGATGGCTGCAATCAGCAGTGCTTCACCAGCGACTATCGTGATGGCTGGAAACAGGGCTATTACGACGTGGCGACCGGTGGTGATGGCAGACCGCCAGTTGTGCCGCCAAAAAAGTACTGGAAGCCTCCTGTCTTCACCGAACATGACCCTTCTCGCCAGAACGAGTGGTACATTGGATATCAGGATGGAGCCTCATGTGCGAAGTCTCAACCAGACTACCACTATGTTCCAACATTCATGGCGCCGACCGTGCATTCGGCGGAATATGGTCATGAAACGGTGGAAGTGATTTCTCATGGCCAGCATTCACCTTCACCGGCCTTCGAACAGCCGATGCCGGACGCCATGGGGAATTCAGAGACACCTGCAGTTGATGCGGCTCCGGGACTAGCCCCCGCTGTAAATCCATCAGAGAACCCTGCAGTAACGCCTGAGGCCGCACCTGATGCCCCGAAGCCAAAGGCTGACGATTACGAAAAGGATCCTGAGCCATCAAGCACTGAGCTTGAAAAGACAGAGCCCTCTGCGACCCGGAGACTTGTCGCGGGATACAAGCGACCAGCAGTGAATTATGTTGATCAGTTGGTGAGGAATGCTTCTCACAGTGCTGATCAGGAGCAGGTCGCAGGCGAATAGCTGGCGGTCTGACTGGGGCGATCTGTTTGATCATGCTCCCGGGAATGGATTACGGCGGCATGCGATGTGTCGCTCAGACGGCGCCGAGAACGGAGTACTCATCGGGCCATCAGGAAAGTTCTGCACGGAATCAAGGATGAATACCATGAAAGATAAGTCGTTAGCTGCCAGACTGCTGTCCAGAACTGTGGGCGGGATTCTTACGCTGAGTATGGCGTCATCGGTGGGGTGTCATGCAATCACTGATGTCCATGAATCGGTCCCGGCAAGTCGTCTTCCACGACATCTTGCGGCAGAGCCAAAAGAAGGCCGCCAGGTATTCCCCTTCACCGCACTGGGGCAGGAGAAGCCGGTTTCCCACATCATCGGAGCCGGTGATCAACTCAGTGTCTATGTGTTCGGTGTACTTCCACCGGGAACGGAAGACACTCCAATCCTGCAGCGAACTCAGCCAATCAACCAGCGGTATTACCCTCCGCATGGCAGCGTAGTCGGTGCCACAGCTGGACTTCCGGTTCTGGTGAACCAGGACGGATCCGTTGAGCTACCTTTAGTTGGCAAGGTGCAACTGAGTGGATTGACACTTCCCGAAGCGACCACGGCCGTAAAGAACGCCTACCGCGATCAGCAGATCACCAAGGAAGAAAGCGAGAGAGTCATTGTTTCTCTCGTCACCGCGCGAGTGCATCGTATCGTTGTCCTGCGAGAAGACACACCGAATCCAGCTGTGCAGTTGGTGGCCCCCGGTCAGGTGGACCATATCCACAGAGGATCGGCTGATGTCGTCGACCTCCCGGTTTATGAGAACGATGTTCTGCATGCCCTGTCGGTTACCGGAGGTTTGCCTGGTACAGATGCTGCTCGGGAAATCTGGGTATTCAAACGCTCTGGCCTTGTTGATCCTCGTGCAATCACGTCCGCAGAATTGCAGACGATGACAGCTTCTTACAGCGAGAGCGATGAAACCAGCAGACAAGTCGTAAGAATTCCCTTGACGGGATGCCCGGGAGAAGGGGTGTCTTTCTCCATGAAAGACGTTGTGGTCGAAGACGGAGACGTGGTGTATGTGCCTCGTCGAGAAGAATACTTCTATGTGGGTGGACTTGTTTCGGGTGCCAAGATCCCTCTGCCACGAGACCAGGACATCGACGTAATTGAGGCTGTTGCTCTGGCAAATGGTTCAGTGGGTGGACCATTGGGACAAGACGGTGGAGTTCTTTCCGGAGGTTCGCCGGGACAGATCGTTCGACCGTCCCGGGTCATCATTCTGCGAGAATTACCGGACGGTCGCCAGTTGCCGATTCGAGTGGACCTTGCCCGAGCGATGGTGGATCAAAAAGAGCGTATCCTGATCCAGCCCAACGACGTCGTGATGCTTCAGTTCAAACCGCATCAGACGGCATTCAACTCACTCGTGAACTGGTTCAACTTCAGCGTACTGATAAACTAACCGCTGACTGATCCGGACTAACAAAAAAACGCGATGAGGGGCAAACCTTCATCGCGTTTTTGTATTAGAGTCTGGTACCGTCAAATCTATTCGGCATTCCTTGACGAGAGCAGGGGCTTTCCAGCCGGATCTCCCCCCTTACCGTTCTTGTCCGAGTAGTAATAGCCGTAGTATCCTCTGCGTTCAAACTCATGGCCACTACCATAAGTATTGACAACACATCCCAACATCTTCGCATTCGCAGACCGAAGTGTCTCGACCGTATCAATAACCTGCTGGCGAGTATCGTTAGACGATCGAACAACCAGCAGCATTCCGTCAGATTTCTGCGCGACGATGACCGGATCAGAGACAGCAAGGACCGGGCCAACGTCAATAATCACCAGCTGAAACTTGGCTTTAAGTGCAACCAGTAACTCATCGAACACAGAGTTCTGCAGAAGCTCTGATGGGTCAGCAGCCCCCGTGCCCGAAGTCATCAATGTAAGATTTGCGACACCGGACGGGATGAGGACATCGTCAAGGCTGCATTTGCCCTTCAGAACATCAGAGAGTCCTCGCTCATCAGGAACGTTAAATCTCTTATGGAACGTGGGCCTTCGCATGTCACCCTCAATCATGACAACAGACATGTTGAGTTTTGCGAAAGAGGCTGCAATATTGGCCAGAATCGTGGTCTTACCATCTCCTGGCAGCGGGCTCGTCGCAGAGATAACTCGGAGATTCCCGGCACGAATGTCGGTCAGCAACAAAGTGCGGAGGATTCTGAAGGACTCTCCTTCAGGGGAGTTGTCAGCAACAATTGGGAACGCGCCTTCGGTTTTGAAACCTCCCACTCTCGTGAGAATCGGCAGACCGATCGCACTGTCAATTTCAGATGATGTGCGGAAACGAGTATCGAGCTGATCAATCAGCAAGGACGCAAACAACCCTGCAACCAATCCGATCATCATCCCACCAACCCCGCACAGAGCCAGGCTTGGCCAAATCTCGACACCTTTACGAGGTGACTCTAGAAGCTCATGAATGTAGCCATGCATTCCCGAGGCCACGTCGAGCCCCCTCAATTGTTCAACCAGCCCATCGAACAAAGTCTGCGTTCGATCAACCCTCGACTTAATCATACCTTCCTTAAGTTCATACTCTACAAGCTGTCGAGCGAGTCTTTCAGCGTCGTTCATCTTGGTAGTCAGCTCAACACGAGTCTCCGAAATCTCCGTTGCATCTTTTTCGAGGAACGCAATGTATGCTGACAGCAGCCCGCGCGGGGTGAGTTCAACGGCTTCAAGGCTTGGCTTGAGACCCTTTTCACGCTCGGCAAGCTTTTCTGAAATGTATTGGATCTGGTCTTCAAGCTTCTTCACATCCGGGTGCCTCCCACCCAGATCGGCTTTCATCTTTCTCAGATCCGTTTCCATGACAATCAGGTCGCTGGTAAGACGAGCCTGCTCATTACGGTCAGCCTGACCTGAAAGAAAATCCGTTCCTCTGGCCGCATTCGACTGCATGCCAGAAAAGATTCCAAGTCGCGTCAGACTCTCCGTGTCAATGATCCCGAGATCCTCTATAAGAATCTGTCCTTCTTCGCCCTTACTGGCCAGCACTGCCTTCGCCTTTTCGAGTCGAGAGCGAATGGCCGATTCCTGAATATCCAGCTCCAGAAGTTCTTCGTGCAGCTTACGATATCCCTCGACATACATGTTCCCGCTGTTTTCACCCTGATAAAGAACAGGGGCGTTTTGCCGGGCATTGATGAACTCCTGTTGAACTTCCGACAATTCCTTCTCAAGGCTGTCGCGAGCTTCTTCGACGAGCAAATTCGCTTCCGACATCGCCTTGGAAAGTTGCTCATTCAGGAAGAGCTGGTACTCAACCACGATACCCTCAAGCACCAGACGTGCATCCTCGGCATCGGTGTGCTCAAAGCGAATCGCCAGACTTCGTGCATCTTTCGCTGTGCCTTCACCACCACGACTGAGCTTCAGGTGGTCGATGACGTAATCCGCGGCATCACTGTTCTTGCCGGCGATTTGTTCCAGAATCGATGGCAACTCTGTCAGATCGTGACGCTTTAACGCTCCCTCAACAATGCGACGACTGCGAACGACCTCCATATGGTTTGCGAGCACATCCTCGTCAACCATGCTCTCGCCCTTGCTGTCGCCAGAGGCCAATGTGGGGTCTCGCTGGC
Source organism: Planctomycetales bacterium (assembly GCA_026400835.1). Lineage (GTDB taxonomy): Bacteria > Planctomycetota > Planctomycetia > Planctomycetales > Planctomycetaceae > SXXK01. The sequence goes on from JAPLOA010000087.1 coordinate 75,862, forward strand.
TGACAAGTACCTTGGCGCTGGATTCATACCAGACTCTTGCTTTTGACCAATAGAGCGACGCGAGTGCCAATCCAAGGCTCATCGCGCCAAGAATGACCCACCTCTGACGAACCAGAATCTCAGAAATCTTCAGCGATGGTTGCGACTGCGCGGAGTCGGCAAAAACCACCTGACTGACTCGCTTCTCACCAGACTGAGATGACTTTGACGAACCCTTCATCGTATACTTTCTGGCCGAATCCATCGGACACTTTAGCCGGCTGATCTTCCTGATGTTTTACTAAAAATGCCTCGACTTCGAGCAACCTGTTGTTGGGAACGCCGGATCCCAGGAATGCACAAGCAGTGCAGTGCATACTGTCAACGTTTCTCGACGAGGTCCGAAGGCCGTTCACGCCTGACGACGCAATGCGCACTTCTGTGCTTAGTGTGCTGTTTTTACGTTTTTATTGCTATACCAGTCGACGAATTACCCGCCACAACAACTATTTGAGACGTCGCCGAGGCAATTCAGTAACGCGGGGGTGAATAAAACAAGCGATTGCGAACGGGGGCTATGCAAAACATGGGCGACATAGTGTGCCTCCGATGCTGGTGGTTTGACGAAAAATGACTTGTGACTGTATGTCGAGCCTCTAGAATCCCCCAAAAGTCGTGTTTGTCCATTGAACAAACATTTCCCCGACGCAAGTCGTTCAATCAAAGGATCTTACGCAGACTGAAGTCTAACGACTTTCACTGCGTGATGGTCACGCCAGCCGCCGGATCCGTTCGCACTTGACAATTTCTTGTGGTTGCATCTGACACCTGGTTCCAACGGCTAAGGTCGCTCTTCGCATTTAGTATCCTCGGAGTTGTTCTTTATGAAAGCCATTGCAGTCCGTCCGGGCACTCCCGACAGTGTTCATCTCGCCGACCTTGCTAAACCGTCGGTGGCCGATGTGCCAAACGGGACAGGTGTCCTGGTTCGGGTACTTAAAGTGGGCGTGGATGCGACTGACCGAGAAATTAATGACGCGCTTTACGGGAATGCTCCTCCCGGATACGACTTCCTCGTGATTGGGCATGAATGTTTCGGAATCGTGGAGGAGGTCGGCCCTAACGTAAAGAAGGTGAAAGCCGGCGATTACGTGACCTGTACCGTGCGACGTCCAGGAAGCTCAATTTACGACCAGATCGGGCGATCCGACATTACCAGCGAGGAGCAATACTACGAACGTGGAATCAACCTCCGTCACGGCTACCTGACGGAGTACTTCGTCGACGACGAAGAGTTTGTCGTAAGGATGCCGGTGGGTCTGAAGCACTTGCATGTACTCGCCGAACCCATGAGCTGCGCAGCGAAAGCTGTTGAGCAGGCCTTTCTGGCTCAACGCCGCTTACAGGTTTGGCAGCCAAAACGCGCGTGGGTGACTGGCGCGGGCCAGATTGGCCTTCTGTCAACTTTGGTGCTGCGTTTACGTGGCCTTGAGGTCTTCACGTTGGCTCGTGGGCGGAAACCAAATCTAAAGGCTGAGATCGCCGAGGGTTTGGGAGCAACCTACATCAGTACCGGCGACCAGACTCTGCCGGAGATCGCCGCGAAGTACGGTAAGCCTGACCTGATTATCGAAGCGACCGGCAACAGTGCGATCGCTTTCGAGGCGATGCAGGTTCTCGGCCACAACGGCTGCATCGTCTGGACCAGCATCACCGGCGGTCAACGAAAGGTCGAAGTGCCCGGTGACCACATCAATCTGAACTGGGTTCTGGGAAATAAGTTGTTGGTGGGTTCCGTAAATGCCAACTTTCGACATTTCGAATCCGGAATCGCGGATCTGGCTTTGGGCGAAGTAACCTATCCCGGTGTCATTCAGAAAATCCTGACGACTCCCGTGAAAGGTCTCGATAACTACAAAGAGATGATGCGACTGCTCGTTGAAGATCGAGATGCCCTGAAGGTCTACGTGGAAGTGGCTGAGGGCTAGGCCACTTCGCACAGGAGGCCTGCTCCCTGATGTCGCACCAAGGCGGCTGAGACTGCAACTCGACGTTCCGTAAAGGCATCCCGGATTGCCTCGAATCATCTGCGGCTTCGAAACCCATGATCGATTCAAGGCAATGCCGGCTGGGGATGCCTGCGGTTTCCGGGGATCACTTTGCGTTGAGGAACAGCCGGAGGCGATTCAGGGCCGTTCGAGCCGCTCGTTGGCGGAAGATCGCGAGATTTCCGGACATGGTTGTATCGAAAATCTGAAACATCCCCCGCCCCGCAATCGCCACTGATCCTCGACGCAACGTCACTCCGGATTCAGAAACAACATCTTCGTGCGGTGATGACAGCAACAAATAATCGACGGACTGGTTCTGAAGGACATCACGGGCAACCCATGCTGCAATTGCTGGCCATTCTGTCGCGTCTGCGACGGCCTGCGGGTTACTGTCGGATAATGTCATAGCAGACTGACTCCAGCAGCCAGTGATCACACGAGCCTCCTGCACGACCGCACTGAGCGCGGGATGCTCGGTCATCCAGAGAGCCATCAAACCACCGGTGGTCGAACCTTCCACCAAGCCAATTTGCAATCGGCGATTTGTCAGCAACTCCGCCACAACTTCATGCAGTTCGGCATTTCCTTCGGCGTAGACCGTTTCTCCCAAACGCTCGTGAATTAACCGCATTGTGTCTTCACACATGACTTCTGCTGCGTCTTTTGATGTTGCACGAGCGGTCACCCACAGAGAAATCACAGCTTCGCTGGCTGTAATGCCGACTTCCGGATTCCGTCCACGCGCTGTTAAATCTCCCAGCAAACGTTCGGCTTCCGATTCCCCGTAGCCGAATGTCCGGATGACTCGACGACACATCACCATGCTGCTGTCCAGCAGATGAGGCTGAATCTGTCGTTCATACATCGGACGCATCTCAGCCGGGACGCCAGGCATCGCGGCCAATAAACAGGAGTGTCCCGTCGACGATTCTACTCGCATCAGAATCCCGGGAGCCGTTCCGCAACTGTTGGGCAGTGCCTGCGATTTCTCCGGACGATCCGCCTGGCGATGATTTCGTTCCGGCATGATTTTTCCCCGAGCCACGAACAAAGCTTCAATCTGCTGCAATGATTCCGCATCACGGACGAGCGGCTGCTGAAAAGCTTCTGCCAGCGCGTCACGAGTAATGTCGTCGAGGGTTGGCCCAAGCCCACCGGTAATCAGCACGACTCGAGCGCGCTCTGCAGCCGCGCGGAACTCGTTGACTATTGCATTCATATCATCAGAAAGTGTTGTGTGTCGCGAAACGGTCCAGCCGAGCGATTCCAGTTCGCGACTGAGCCACTGACTGTTGGTGTCGAGCTTGGATCCGCAGGTCAGTTCTGAACCGATGGCAATGATTTCAGCTTGCATGAGATTCGGTAATGCCGGATAAGAGGAGATAAGACTGAGTTGGGTGATGGAGTTCTGAAACACAGGCCATACGCATGTGCACATTAAGGCCTGTTGTTGGGGAACCAGAACGAGAAGTGGTGCAGGAGTTAGTGGACCACCGGGGTGAACCCGTATGGGGAAAGAGAGTCACGATTGTGGCCTGGCTGTTTACAGCGAAACACTTCTTTCCCGCGGATGGAGGCATTCCTGCTCGGCTTTGCGCATTACGAGAGCCATCTTGTTGACGGCGTCCAGCATGCTGCGAACCTGACCATGCAGTGGCACCAGAAAATCGTCCTCGACCTTCTGACTGATGGGATCGTTCCACGATTCTTTCGTCGCCATCCAGGACGCCTCCAGTTGTTTCAGCGCGTCCTCCAGTCTTGCAGCCGGGCTGATGAAGTCGACTCGTTTCATGGATATGTGCTTTCTGAAATAGATGGAAGATCCGCGTCACTCTACGGTAAACGAGCAACCTCGAAAACCACCGCTCTATCGTCCGCCAAGGCGGCTCAATTCGTAACGAAACGCGCCAGACAAGATTGGAAATCGGCACCACGTCTTGGGATCAAGATTTTTGTCGTCCACATGAAACGACGGAGCATACCGTTCTCGCTTCCACTGGTTTCGCGACCATAACGTGAAAAATCGGCGGACCCATTCGGACAGTTGAGCAGAGGAATATCGAGCAGGGCTCTGCGTCGCGGATTCTCGCAACAAAGTTTCGAGGACCTCCGCCGGGCTTAACTTGTCGCGAATCGCCAGTCGCTCGATGTGATCCAAAACGGGATAAGGCATCAGGTCGCCTTCATCTGTCTGCTCATATTCCGAAGGCCGCAGCTCCGCCGTGGGCTGTTGAGCATTCACATAGTTGAGTGTTGGAACGGCCGCAACACCTGCAGATCCCTCCGCCTCAAACTGTCGCAGCCACTCGCGCAGAAACGCCTTGTCGATGCCGGCGACGGGGCTCAATCCGCCAGAGGTATCTCCGTCCATCGTGGCGTATCCGACCGCGGCTTCCGAGCGATTACTGGTGGAAAGCAACAGCGCATTGCGAATATTGGTGAGCAGCCAAACAGATGGCGAACGAGTTCGAGCCTGAATATTTTGCAGAGCAATGTCGTCCGTCTGCCATGTCAATTTTCGACCAATGGCCGACTCGATCGCCCCCGTATAGAGCTGAACGATCTGATCAACATCAATCTCAAGAAATGCACCGCCAACACCAGTCGTGACTTTCTCTGCGGCGGTGCGAGTCACATCGGAACTGTTTCGGGTGCTTTGATAAACTCCGGCAAACATCAGCTTCATCAGGTCATCGATGCCTTTCGCATCGTTGATGCCCGGGATATACGATAGTTTCGCGCGGAGACCGGAAATCCCGAGTTCGGCCAGTCCCAACTCCGCCATACTGCGGATAAGAACAGCACAGGCCGATGAGTCCGCTCCGCCACTCATGCTGACGACAAATCCAAACGAACGACTCTTCCGAAGATAGTCGAACAGACCCAACGCGACCGCTTGAGTGAACTCATCGTATCGCGTTGGCGTTGACAGATACCGTGGCGAGTCAAAATCGCTTTCCACTTCCGCAAATCGACCAGGAATGGTCACGATCCGATCAAAAATATTCTGCGAGACGTCAGCCGTCATGGAGTGAATGCTGGCTCGGCGAGTCCTGCTGAGTTCCACATCGACATCTGCGACGGTGACATCCACATCCGCAAAGAGAAAGCGCTTTCCGGCGGCGATCAGATCTCCGCACGAGGCAATCAAAGCACCGCCGTCGTAGATTGCTCGGCCCGATTCATTGCCGCACTGATTGGCGTAAACATAGCTGACGCCAAAGGATCGTGATCCCTCCAGGACAAAGCGTTTGCGAATCTCATGCTTTCCAAACGCAAAGTGACTCGCGCTGGGATTCAGAATAATATCGACACCGCATTCGGCCATGCGATTGCCGGGTCTTCCGGCGACCCAGGCATCCTCGCAGATCTCAAAACCAATGCGGACACCATCGCATTCGAACAACAAATCGCCGATCGGCCAACATCGACCTTCATGATGATATTCGCTGGTCACCTCCGCTGGCCATGGTCGGAACCAGCGAGGCTCATAATGGAGTCCATCGCCAGCCAGATGTTGCTTGGCGACGAATCCGGCAATCTGTCCGTGCGACAAGACACAGGCCGTATTATAAACGCCATTGGTGATAAACAACGGCAAACCCACCGAGACGATCATGCCCTCGGTTTCCGGAGCAATCTTCTCCAGCATGTCCCAGGCTGTTTGCCAGACGTGCGGGGCAAGAAACATGTCTTCGCAGCCATAGCCGGTGATACACAACTCGGGAAGGCACAGCACATGGACCTGCTGCTCGCGAGCCGTACGGATAGCTTCGAGGATTCTTTGAGTATTCCCGTCCCAGTCCAGCGGCGTTTGGTTAAGAATCCCCGCGCCCAGTCGAATTCGCTTCATGTCATCTTCCGGTGATTATTCTATGCGCGGCCACGATTGAGGCTCACTTCTTAAAGGTATCCCGCGAACACCCGGCCTCAATTCACACCATGCAGAGAATAAAATGCTCTGTTTTACCGGGTTTATGGTAGCGAATTCCGCGACGTGATCGTCACATTTTTTTCAGGTTTGGTCGATCCGCCGTTGCGGGCAATTTGTTTCCCAGCCAAATTGCGGCGCCATTCTCCAGGGAAATTGCATCCATCTCGCTCCACGAGATGTGCGTTTCCCGGCGCGGGGCATGAGGAATACGTTGGTATACGTTATCCTGCCGACTGCCCAATGACTCGTTCAGCAAAGTGATACTGCTCATGTTTCCCCGTCGAATCTGGAACGCCTTGATCATGATCGTGGTGTGCGTCGTGCTGACACTCATCATCGGATTGAGTTCGTTCTCAATCCGAGACTGGCAGTTCTGGATATGTCTGGGCGCATCCATGAGCGGGGCCGTCGGTCTTTTTAGGTTATGGCCCGGAACAAATGAAGCCGACCCGGAAGTGGCCCAGCTGAGATCCCGATTGTCTGAAGATCAAACTCGGCAACAGCAACAGACAGAAACCTTCGAGAAAGCACGAGCGTTGCTGCTGTCAGAACTGGAGATGAGAACTCAACGGCTGGAGGAGCGTGAACGAGATCTCGTCGCCAGATTTTCGAGATTTCATGAGTTTCTGGAGTATCCTGCAGAAGATCTGCATGCGTCCAAAGTTACCGGTGAACTTCAGAAGCTTAGTGAGCAGGATCGTCAGGTTCACAAACTTCTGGAAGCCGAAGCGGAGCGTGTCTACGAGAAGATCCGTCGCAATGGCTACACGGTCGAAGGTCGAGTCGATGCACTGGCGATTCGTGATGACGCTCTGGATCTGATCAAACGAGTGGCTCGAATTTATAAGCCGGAGTGCGAGTATCCTCTGCTTGAAACCAGTTTCGAACAATTAGCCCGCGCGGCCAGTCGAATTTGTCTGCATACACTTGTGCTGCTGGAACAATTGCCGGTGAATGTTCAGCAGTACAACATCAACACATTATATGGGTACATTCGCAAAGCCGTTGTTGGCTACGGCGTGTACCAGAAGGCGACTCCGTGGCTCAGCTACCTGAGTCGTGGTATCTACGCAGGTCGTATGGTGGCGACAACAAATCCCGCGACGCTGGGAGCCTGGTGGCTGGCCACGGAACTCGGTAAACGCGGCGCGGCGATGGTGGTGGAGAACGTTGTGGACCGACAGGCGATCGCCGTATTGCACAACCTTGTGGCGATCGTTGGCGTGGAGGCGGCCGGCATTTATGGGACCGGGTTTCGACAACGCGATCCGGCGTGGATGCTGGGCACGGAACTCGTCGAACTAATTCACTCGTTCCCCGCGTCTGCGGAATGCCTGAAGTTTGGCCTGCAAAAGGTGACGGCACTGCCGATGAGGAGCGAGTACGATCGCATCTATCTGTATCGATGCCTCGCGAGTCACAAATCTCCAGGACTGCAATTGGCAGATTCCGCTATGCTGAGCCGAGATCAGCGTGAAGCCATCGCGCGGTCGCTTGAGCTGTTCTTCACGGAGCATATTCACGGAGCGAGTGAAGCCAACATCAAACGCTGGCGGGAGGGATTCGAACGACGCTTTGATCTGCGACTCAAGCTTGATACAGAAAAACGAGGAGTCAGTCTTACGAGGCAGCAGCAGGTGGAACAGGCTGTTGTTGCGTTGGCTCAGTTTTTGAAGTCGGCGCTGAATTTTGACGAACCGACTGTTGTGGCCACCTTGAAAACACTTCGGACTTTCACGTCGTTGCCGGATACTCAACGAGTGGCTTCTCTGCAGGGGCTCTCCTCGAAGGTGATCGAGAGTTCTTTCGAACCTCCGGAACTTGATCCCGCTTCGGATGTGACGAAGCTGTTCCTCCAGGATCTGGCCACCTGTGCTGCTGTGCCAGATCAGCCGGTGGACCATGTGGAGCAACTTGTTCGGGAAACGTGGAGCTATTTTCGCCAGACCTCTGCAGAAGCTCAGACCAGCCTTGATGCGGCATGGAAGCAGAAACTTCGCTGGTCATGTCTGGATCAGACGACCGCCGATGATGTGTCTCCGGAGGCGGCGCGTGCGTTTTTCGCTGGCCGCAACGAGCGCGAACGATTGGTGTTTGCCTACAGCGGTCTGTCGCGGCGAAGAGGCGAGACACTGCAACCGCTTCCAGGGCATTGGTTGTTCGGCGTTGAAGAGACCGCAATGAAATCTCGACGAGCATTCGCAACGTCGGTCAACACAACTGAGGAAGTCGAATGGACCGCGAATGTGCCACTGACGGTTGAGCGAGTCTCCGGCATACTGCTGGATGATGCTGCGATCGCCAAAGGCCGATGGTCAGGGCCCGGCGAATCCGCTTCAGAAGACGGAACACTCATTATCTCCGGCAGCCTGCGAGGCGGAAGGTATCGCAGTTATTTTCGACCGTTGCTGGAATTCGGAGGTTAACGGCTTTGCGAAAAGACTTAGGCAGAACTGTCCGTTATCTCTCGCAACACCGTTTCCACGCAGCAGACACCGCCATCACAGTGGCGTCATCAGCCATGCGAACATCATTTGCGCGATCTGGTGATAGCCGACGGTGTTGGGATGAACTCCGTTGTTATCGGGATAGCCATCGACTGGATCAACATTCAGTTCAGTCGGAACGATTCTGATTTTCGGATCATTCTTCTTCGCGACATACTCCAGTTGACGCTGCACCAGTCGATGCTGAATCGCCTTCCAGCCTTTGCGAGTATAGCGATCTCCATAGTTGGCCTTGAAGGCTTCTTCACGAGCATTGGCCGGAGGCGTCAGGCAGAAACCAATTCTTGCTTCAGGAGCAGCTTCTCGAAGCGATGCCAGAACCAGGTCGGCTGACGCAAACGTCTGGTCGATATGAGCATTCATGGCTTTTAAGTCATTCGGAGGAGCACCAAAGCAGTCGTTGATACCCAGCAGCACAATGATCGCATCCGGTTTGTGTCCGGAAAAATGCGTCTCAAAGTATTTGCTGACGCTCAGAGTTGGTTTGCTTTGTTCATCCAGAAATACAAAAGGGCTGCTGCGTTTGCGGTACGTGCCGTCCGGTTCAGGTTCGTAATGTGTGGCAAAGCGATCCCATGTCCAGCCACCGTAGCCTTCGTGAGCAATCCCTTCAGCGACTCCCTCCGGGCGGTGAGTTCCCATCAGCTCCACGTTCGTGCCCGAAGCTTTCAGCAGCCGAGCGACCTCGGTCGGATAGGTCGAAGCGTGAGTCAGACTGTCGCCGACAATCAGCAAACGAAACGGCGCCTTTTCTGCGAGATCAGTTTTCGTTTGATTGCCGGCCGTCAAACTTCGCTGTGTGATGACGCGCAAGGATGTTTCGACGGTGGCGGGAGGATCGATCGGCGTGCCGTTGGCTGAGCGAGCAGTAATCATCAAACAATACTCACCAACGTCGGCTTCCTCTGGAGTAAATGTCCAATGTTCGGCAGTCGCGGTTCCTCTTTCACATTGCACTTCGAATCGACAAGTTGCAGTGTCATCCGTCATGGCGACATTGCGAAACCAAAGTCGAAACTCAGTTCCAACGACAAGTGGTATCTCCGGTGGCAGCGTCAATTGCAGAGAGTTCACTCCGACGGCCGCGTTCGGCGATTCATCGGATAAAACTTCACAGATGGAAAAAAGAGTTCCACAGGCGAAATTAAGGAGGAACAATGACCGCAACAGAACATTCATCTTGTGAGCTCCAGACCGACGCACTGATCAACAAACTTTTTAGCCGTCAAATCATCGGCCGTCAGTACTTAACGGGTCTGGAGAATGATGGGGATTCGTTTCGCGTTTTGCGAGCGTCGCGACCTGCCATGCCTGCTGAGCAGGGGAAACGAAGTTCTGGCGATTCAATGATCGAAGCTCAGGGAGCCGACAGTGCTGCCGCGATTCCCATTCCGCCGCCGATACAGAGAGAGGCCAGACAATTCTTTGAGCGTCCCTGAGCAATCTGCCACGCCAGATGAGTCAACAAGCGTGCTCCGGATGCAGCTAGTGGGTGACCAACCGCAATCGCCCCTCCGTGACCGTTCAACTGAATCGGGATCCCGGCCAGAATACCGGTGCTGACATCTGGTTGAGCCAGATTGACGCGAACCTCCAGTTGTCGCAGACAGGCGAGCACCTGCGCGGCAAAGGCTTCGTTAATTTCTATTCGATCAAAGTCCTGCAGACTCTTGCCGAGCTGCCCCAGGAGTTTCCGAATCGCATGGACAGGCCCAAGACCCATCCTCTGCGGATCGCAGCCAGTGCTGGTGCCGGCTGTTAACTGCGCCATGGGTTTCCAGCCGTGCTTACGAGCCGCCTCCTCACTGGCCAACAAAAGCATCGCCGCGCCATCGTTAACTCCGGATGCATTTCCCGCCGTGATCGTTCCGGCTGGACCTGTGCCATCTGATTCGAACAGCGGCTTCAGGGCCGCCAACGACTGGCGATTCGCTTCTGGTCGCGGATGCTCATCCTGCACGCAGTCATCCACCGCAACCAACTCTTCCGCAAACTTACCCTCCACCAGAGCCTTCGAATAAAGTCGTTGACTGCGTTCGGCCCACGCGTCCTGCTCACGGCGACTGATCTTCATTTCCTCCGCGATGTCTTCCACAGTCTCTGCCATTGTGCGCTGACTAAAGCTGTCGATCAGGCCATCAGTAAGCATCGAATCCACAGCATGCTCGCTGATCTTTGATTCCGGCAGCGTTTCTCCCTTGCCCGGACGAGCCAGCAGAAAAGGTGACTGAGTCATCGATTCCGTGCCACCGACAAGAACAACCTGCGCATCGCCGGACTTGATCGCCTGAGCTCCCAAAAGAGCCGACTGCATACCGGAGCCGCACATCATGTTGATCGTGAAAGCGGTTGTCGTCATCGGAAGCTGAAGGCCGACTGCGATCTGTCGAGCGACGTTCATTCCCTGGCCGGCCGAAAGCACGTTTCCAATGATCACCTGATCGATCACGCTGCGATCCAGTCCCGCCAGCGCACCATTCCCGGCGGCGACGGCAAGCTCCACAGGACCTCGGTCCGCTAACGCTCCTCGGAATCGACCGAAGGGTGTTCGTTTTGCCGCAACGATAAAAACGCGTGACATCAGAAGGAGCTTCTTTGTTTAAAAAATCGGGGAATCATCTCGTTTTGACGGCCTCCTGCATACACGTTTCCATCAGCCGCAGAGTCTGCGGATCCAACACAGACTCAGTGGGCCAACCGCCGCATGTCTGGACTCAAACCTTGTCCGGAGTCGGAATCTCGAATCCCGGTCGGTTCGCATCCTTCAACAGAGCGTTCGCTTCGACCGCATAGTCACCGACATGTGTCTCCGTTTTCGGATCAAATGTAATCCATGGTCCGACGGTGTATTCGGCCCCGTCTTCCGGAATGCCAACGCCTGACTGGAGTGTGTCATGCAGTTTCAGAAAATGTTCAGCGGCATCCTTGTTATCGCCAAACTTACCCGCCTTCGCATTAAACGGGACCTTCTGACCCAGACGGTAGGAATTATTCATCAGATGGCCCAAAACACAGCCATAATGGGCGTCATAAACGTTGCCGTTCGCAAGTTCAGGCTTGCCTTCGCGACAAGCCGCGACGAATGCAGCCCAGTTACCGCCCGGCGTAACCTTGCCCGGTGCGATGTCCAGCTTCTCTCCTTTCGAGCTGCCCGCGGGATAATAAAGACCGCGAATGATCCTGCCGCCATCCTCGAAGTAATACTCATTCTCCACCTGGTGCTCATACTTCGGATAGTCAACATTTCGCACGTTGAAGAACACCTGCTGCCCGTTGGCGTATTCTGCAATTCCCATCATCGTGTTAGGAGTCTCCCCCTGGTCGTCCCATTTAAAGCGACCACCGATCGCCATCGCCTTCACAGGATGAGTCAGCTCCTTATCAAGAGCCCATCGCGCAATGTCCAGTTGATGAGTTCCCTGATTGTTGAGGTCACCGTTGCCTGTCTTCCAGAACCAGTGCCAGTTGTAGTGGACCAGGTTGCCATGGAACTCATCGATCACCGCCGGCCCACGCCAGAGATTCCAGTCGAGATTCTCAGGAGGAGCCGAGACAGGCTTGTGACCAATACTGCCACGTTTCTTGCAGCAGTAACCGTAAGAGATCTTCAGCTTGCCAAATTTTCCCGCCTGAATGGCTTCATGAAGTCCGGCGATTTTGGCATCGCTGCGACTCTGGGTGCCATGCTGTATCACAACTCCATATTTTTCCTGAGCCGCAACCGCAATCCGACCTTCAGCCACATCATGGCTCATAGGCTTTTCGACATAGACATGCTTGCCGGCCTGTGCTCCCCAGATCGTCATCAACGAGTGCCAGTGATTCGGAGTCGCGATGGAAATTGCATCCAGGTTCTTATCCTCCAGAGCTTCACGAACATCGGCGATCCCTTTGGCCTTGAAGTTCTCCTTGAGCCTTGACTGCAGACCGGTCATCGCTTTGGCGAGTACATTCCTGTCTGGATCGACGATGTAGGCGATCTCAACATTCGGCTGATCCATCCAGCCTGCCAGATGGCTTTGACCACGACCGTTCAAGCCGACGACTGCAATTCTAAGACGATCATTGGCGCCCAGAATTTTTCCTGAGGCCTTCGTGCCTGTCAGCAAAAGAGACGCCCCGGCCGCCGTTGATGTCTGCAGGAATCCTCGACGAGTTACTCTGGCCATCGCTGTCTCCACTCATGCATGAAAGTTCAGGAGTCTGTAAAAACCGCAGCTGCCGGATGGTGCCACTTCCGCAGTGTAATTCGTACGCGGACATCTGTTCAATCGACACAGAGCAGACCTGTCCAGGGGCATCGACCAAATCCTCTGTCGTGTGGGCCTCAGCCCGCTTCACCTGCATCTTGTGACGTACTCACCAGCTACGCCCCCGTGCCTGCCCCCGCCCCCGTGCCTGCCCCCAGAGTCTGCCACGAGCATTTCTGGAATTAAATCTACGATCCCAGAAAAATCAATCGCGCGGCGGGATTCGCAATCGCGTTCACGAGCGTCTGCAGGAATCGCGAGGCTGGTGCGCCGTCGATGGCCCGGTGATCAAAGGTCAGGCTCAGAGTCATGATCTGACGCACTTCGATGCGTCCATCTTCAGCCACCACGGGTTCTCGACGAATTGCCCCCAATCCTAGAATCGCCGTCTCCGGAAGATTAATGACGGGAGTAAAAGCATCAATCCCAAATGCTCCGAGGTTTGTAATTGTGAAAACGGCCCCCTGCATTTCCGATGTCGACAACTTTCCATCGCGAGCCTTCTGGATGACTCGTGCAGATTCAACGGCAAGACTCATCAGACTTTGGCTGGAGACGTTCCGAATCACCGGCACGATCAGCCCTTCCGGAGTGTCAACGGCCAGACCAATGTGAATCTGATCTGGATTTGGCTGAACAATGTCGGCCCCCTCCCAACGGCTGGCGAGCAGCGGGAACTGAGTCAATGTTTCTGCCAATAGCTTCGCGATGATATCGTGGATCGCTGGCACCGGTTTTTGTGCGGTCGCTTTGAACTGCTCTCGCAAACTCACAAGATTTGACGCGTCTACTCGACTGGTAATCGTCACGGGAACTGTCTGACGAGCGCTTTGTGACAGACGCTCGGCGATGATTTTCCGACGCCCCGTCACTGCGATGCGGCGACCAGCAGTAGCAGCAGAAGCCTGCGCGAGCACGTCACGCTCCCGAATTCGTTCCTCACGACCACTGCCGTTCACATTCGTCAGATCAACCCCCATCTGCTTTGCCGCGCGCCTCGCGCGGGGAGTCGCGATGATTCGTCCGTCGGACTGCTCCGACGGTGAACTTGTCCTGAGACTCGCTGCGGCTCGTTGCACGTCGTCTTCGGTAATCCGACCATTGCTGCCGGTACCCTTGATCGAGGCCAGAGCAACATCTAACTGACGAGCTAAACGACGGACGGACGGTGCTGCCGCGGGGACCACGACTTGCGTGTCAACAGATACAATGTCAGCAATCCGACTTAGTTCTGCTCTCGTCGCCGGGATGTCCGCCGCCGGAACTTTGAGCTGTGTTGAGCCCGGCTGCAGTGGATTTGCCAGAGTTTCACCCGGGGCCAGAAGGTAACCGACGATTGCTCCAACCTTCAGCACATCACCGGGCTTCGGACCATTGACGGTGATTGCGAGAACACCTTCGTCAACCGCTTCGATTTCCTGAAGAGCTTTCTCGCCTTCCAGTTCGAACAGGATGTCGCCTCGACGGATAGTATCTCCGGCTTCTTTTCTCCAGCCAGCGAAGGTTCCCTCTTCCATGGACCAGCCAAGTCGAGGAATCGAAATTTCAAATGGCATACTGTTTCTTCCGTTGACAACTTGTTCCGTTGAAGACGATCTATTGACGGTCTCGTAACTCAGACATGACGGTAACCCATACACGACGGGAGCTCAAGAATGCGCGAAACTCAGGCATGCCCGTAAATCATCGAGGCAGGCTGTCACTTCCTGCAGCCTCGATTCTGCCCTGAAGATACCTCAAAAACGTCCGACTTTGCCCCGGACTCCCGGTGAACTCCCGTTAGATTCTGAAATCATCGCGATTGTCGCGGGATTGAGTTAACCTTAATGGAAAACTGCGGAGAGAAAACCAAGCCTTTTTCTGCGGTATTTTCGAATTCGGAGCTTCCCGTGACTGATCCATCTACAACTTCTCAGCCGAGCTGGATCCGCGGATGGCTCCTGGCGGCTGGTGTCTACAACCTCGCATGGGGTGCTGCGAACATCATCTGGCCGAATGCCTTGTTCGATTTTGCCGGGGCAAAAAGGGTGAATTACCCTGAGATCTGGCAGTGTGTGGGGATGATCGTGGGTGTTTACGGGATCGGCTATGCCATCGCCGCCGGAGATTCGCGTCGGCATTGGCCAATCGTGCTGGTTGGTTTGCTGGGAAAAATCTTTGGGCCAATCGGTTTTGCGTGGTCACTTTGGAACGGCGTCTTTCCTCCTCTCTTCGGTGTGACGCTGTTGACAAACGACCTACTCTGGTGGATCCCCTTCGTATTGATTCTGAAGGATGCGGCAAAGTTCCACGGTTTCAGTAGCAGCATCAACAGACGGTTTGTCATGGAGTCGAATATCTCTGCGACGCCCGAAATGGTGTTCCAGTTCCATGAAAGCCCCGGCGCCTTGACGCATCTCATTCCCCCGTGGGAGAACATGAAGGCCGTCGAGTCGTCCGGTTCTCTTCAGCCCGGGGCACGCGTTGTTTTGCAGGGAAACGTCGGGCCTGTACCTGTTCGCTGGGTGGCAATGCACACGGAGTATCGATACCCCACGATGTTCGCGGATCGTCAGGAATCCGGGCCATTTGCCTTCTGGTACCACCGCCATTTCTGCCTCGAAAACTCACGCGGCGGAACCTTGCTGCGAGACGAAGTCGAGTATCGAGCCCCATTCGGATTCCTGGGCATGCTGTTCGGTGACTGGATCATTCGCCGCAAACTGCAGAACATGTTTGAATACCGGCACGCGACAACTCGCCGACTGGTGGAATCAGGGGAATGGCGTCATGTCGCGACCGGTCTGATTGCTACGGCGTAGAAAGCCGGAACTTGTTGTGACGGACAATCGCGTTGCGTGCGGCGGATGAGCACGATTCTTCGATGGAACTGTCGCGGAAATTGAGTGTTCGCAACAGTCGCACATGGGGCATTATTCGACTATGCTTCTCGCGTGGGGCTCCATGTTGATTTCGGAGGATTCGGACGTGAACGTTCCTCGGAAAGTGCAAGGCACAGGCCCCTGAAGAGTGTAGATCAGAGTTTCGTGTCGCTGCCAGCGGACGAACTCTTCATGATTGCCGGGAAATGCAGCAGTTCAATGGACGTGAGAGATCGAGTCGTTGTTGTTACGGGAGCGGGGCGAGGGATCGGTGCGGCTATGTGCCGCAGATTTGCGAAGGCGGAGGCACGACTGATCGTCGTTTCCGATCTTGATGAAACAGCTGCTCGCAATGTCGCAGAACAGATTGGTTCTCAGGCGATCTTTAACCGCTGTGACGTGGCGTCTGAAGATGACGTTCGCCAACTTGTTCTGCTCGCGGAGACGCAAGGCGGTCAGATAGACGTTTTCTGTTCCAACGCGGGCATCACCTTCAAGGGCGGACTTGAATCAACAAACGCCGAGTGGCAGAGAATGTGGGATGTGAACGTCATGTCACGCCTTTATGCAGCCCGCGCCGTCATCCCAAAGATGCTTGCGCGGGGAGAAGGCTATATCGTCCAGACTGCTTCGGCGGCCGGCCTGTTGACTGAGATTGGCTCAGCCTCTTATTCTGTAACGAAGCATGCCGATCTGGCAATGGCCGAGTGGCTCTCTGTCACGTACGGACGCAGCGGCGTGAAAGTGTCCTGTGTCTGCCCACTGGGTGTTGAGACAGACATGCTGGATGACTCCGATCCAATTCATCGCTACCTGCATCTGCATTCGATCACGGCCGAGGATGCCGCTGAAGCCGTGTTGGCTGGGATTCAGGACGAGAAGTTTCTGATTCTGCCGCATCCTGAGGTGCTCGATTTCTTCCGTCACAAAACCGAAGATTACGATCGCTGGATCCGCGGCTTCCAGCGATTACAACAGAAATTGACTCGCCAAATGAAGAGCGATTCAGAAAATGCAGATTCTGGAATGCAATAGACGGACGGATATCCTGAGCGAATCTGATGACGAGTGTCTCTGTGACTAAGGATCAGTGCAAAAAGCAAATCGCGATTATCACAACCCGAAGCGTCAGTTTTGAAGTTGCGCGTTTGCCGCCATCCCAACCCGCTGCGTGAGCGAGGCATTGTGCTTTTGCTCTTTACGCAGTTTTTAGGAAAATCCCTCGCTCACGCGTTTTGAAGTTGCGCGTTTGTGGTCATCCCAACCCGAAACGTAAGTCAGGGATTGTGCTTTTGCGTTTTACGCAGGGTTGCCGTAAATCCCTCGCTGACGCGTCGGGTTGTGATAAATCCCTTTGTTTCTCCGCAAGTGAACAACCTCAGCGCCGAAACGCGCAACTTCAAAACTCACGCGTCGGGTTATGATAATCCCCTGTGTTTTCGCCGCCTTGATCTTCCGCAGTCCCCAAACGCGCAACTTCAAAAAGCGTCAGCGAGGGATCGTAATTCTGGCGAAGAATCCTCACTGACGTTCGGGTTGAGTCTTCAAGGCACCGGCGCACCCGGACGTTAACCGTGGACTGTGACTAAGTCTGCGTGCGTTTCTCTTTGGCTTTTGCAGCCTGATAAGCTTCTTCCATCTCGATCAGGCTGGCATCTTTCATTTCCAGCCCCATCGCTTTCATGGCGGCTTCGATCGCCTGAAAGCGGCGAGTGAATTTGGCATTGGACTTTCGAAGAGCTTCCTCCGGATTAATCCCCCAGCGTCGTCCGACATTGGCCAGCACAAACAGCACGTCGCCAAGCTCTGACTCTGCACGTTCACGAGTCGTGAGGTCACTGATTGGCTGATCCAGCACTCTCACAGCATCAACGGTCGCGGCGACATGAGGAATCTCCGCGGAACCGAACAGTTCATGAGACAGCTCTGCCAGTTCTTCCTTTAACTTATCGAACAGCATCCGCCGATCAGGAAAGTCATAACCCACTGCGGCCGCTCGAGCTGTAATGCGGGCAGCCCGAGCCAGCTCCGGCAGAGCCACTGGAATGCCTTCCAACTGCGATGTGCGAGCAGGCTTCTCCTGCTGCTTGAGTACTATCCAGTTGCGGCGAACATCTTCAGTCGTGGCGGCTTCCACATCGCCAAACACATGCGGATGACGTCGAACCATCTTGTCAGCGATCTGTCGCACAACAGCCGTCAGTTCAAAGCGTCGTTCATCAGCGGCAATCTGCGAATCCAGAACGACCTGCAAGAGAACATCTCCCAGTTCTTCCTGAATCGCCGCGTTGTCGTCCGAATCGATGGCTTCCAGAAGCTCGTAGGTTTCTTCCAGGGTATATGGCTTGATCGTCTTCATCGTCTGCTGACGATCCCACGGACAACCTTCCGGAGATCGCAGTTTGGCCACGATGCGACACAATCGCTCAAACTCCGGAAGCAGCTCCTGAAAATCCGGGGCAGTTCCATGCACGGCTTGAGCGTCTGACATGAGGCATCACTGAGAGAAGAAGGAAAATTGGGCGCCTGGCTTTATGGAAGTGTCACAGGGAAGCTCATCGTACGCAAGCACGCATCGTTCCATTCCGCTGCGGAGTCCGATTCGATTGCCCCACAACCGTGCCACGCTGTTGATTTAATCCCAACCCGACGCGTCAGCGATGGATTGCGATTCGGCGACTGCTTGCGGTAGTAACAACTGGGCATGCCTCTCCTCGCGGTGCTCTGTCCGGCCCAGATTCTATGATCGCGAGTTACTCCGATTCCCGACTGGCCGCAACTACATCCCAAACGACTGCCGCAACAGCTCCGGGAGCTTCAGGCCGAATGAGAATGATTTGCCCGACTTCAAATTGTGAAACACGACAACGGCTGGACTGAATAAAGCCGCGTCCATGGCGTAGAAGTCATGATTGGCGGCTTTGAAGAGGGACAGGAATGTTTCACCATGAGCACTCGACGAATTCGACGGCACCTTCGGTCCGATTTCCTGAATCACACTGTCCTCACAACGAACCCACAGATTGACCGTCGCTCCATAAAGGATCGAATCGTTCGTTCGGCCAATTCCCTGCATGTCGTTCTTCGCGACTGGCGGCAAGGGAGCAATCCCCGTCCCGCTGATGATCGCCTCCAGAGGAAACTGCAGCTCGTGCAGTTTGTGCAGAGCTGTCTCAATCGATCGAGCAACCACCTGGATCGAACCGGCCTGTGACGCTGTTGGAGCAACTGCCAGAGTCAGTCGGCAATCGCTGGGTAACGATTTCCGAACCGCGGCCATGGCTTCTTCATCCGGCAAACTGCCCGCCTCAAGAACCCCGACGGCGACCTTCCCGTTTTCGGTTTCCGGCAGGTGATGAAACAGGTCCTCCTTGCGAGCCACCGCGCGCATCGGGCCGGAACCCATGGCAAAGTAGCTTTCGGTTGCAATCTTCCAGCCCGCGTATTGACTCATCAAACATGATGCAACCGGATGGTCAGTTCTGACCAGAATCTGTGGAACCGCAGGCAACTGATTGTCGCCCGGCACAAGATCGACCTGGGCTAACCCCGACAGACAAATCTTTGCCAACAAGAGCCCGGCTTCGAGACCTCCTTCGGCTTTGACTCCGAAGTCCAGCAACGTGGCGTTCGGCAAATGCTGAGCACTGATCCGCAACGTTTCGCCGCGAGACTTTGCGAAGATCGTGAGATGATCGGCTCGTTGATTCAGATGTTTTAGAGTTACGTTGTGGATCGTCACGTTGAATTCACCAATGCTTACGTGGCCGTTGCCGCGATGTGTCTGATGGTTTACGAAAAAGAAACAATTAGCGGTCTGTCAATGTCATCGTTTAACGGCAAGCCGCAGGCGTCGTTGCCCCATGTCGCCTACCCCTGCGGTTCGGCGTCAAACGAAATTGCACAATGCGAAACAACGTCAATAGACGCAAACGCGTTCCCGCTCATCATCCGAAAACATGCCGTATTCGTCGAACGCGGTGCGGTGCAGTTACTCAACAAACGGCCGCATCTTTTCGATGCCAAGCTTCGCGACTTCCAGAGGATCCTTCGCCCACAAATCTTCGCGAAACAACTCCAGCGACAGGTAGCCGTTGTACCCGGTCGAAGCCAACTGATCGCAGTAAAACTTCAGATCCACAACACCGTCGCCCGGCATGACTCGATCAGAATCTTCCTGCAACGTTGCCGCGGGTACGGCAGGTGAATCATTAAAGTGTGAAATCGCAATCTGACTGCTTTTCAGTTTCGAAAGCGACGCAACGGGCCCACCACCGCGCCAGCAGTGAAACGGATCGACAACAACGGTCGCGTCCGGATGTCCTGAACGCTGAATGATGTCGATGGCATCGTCGATCGTGTTGATATCGTCGACAAACCCCAGATACTCAAACGCAGGCTTTACACCGAACGACTTACCAAGCTCCAGAAGCTCCGCATAGTGTCTGGCCCCCAACGCTCGATCGGCTTTTCCTGGTGGTGGTCCAGCGATGGCAAAATTTGCACCAACAGCCGCTGACTGTTCCAGGCGGCGACGGATTTCATCGATCGCTTTGACGTGCTCTTCTCCCGCCGGTTGAAACCAACCCGCCAGATAAATCGTCGTCGGTGCGACGACACCGTTATCATCCAGTGCTTTGCGTACTTCGGCGAGCGTCCCACCTGCGCGGAGATGCTCATCGAGATGGTCGTGCCATAATTCAATGGCTTCATACCCGGCTTGTCGAGTCACCTCGATCTGCCGCAGAACAGGAGTCGTGCAAATGGTGCTGGCATTCAAACAATAACGAAATCGTGGCATGAGTTATCTCTACAAACCGGGAGGCCAGTCGCCTTCCTGAGCATTGAAATCAGAGTTGCCGGAATCAGGGAACTCCGGCGGTGGTGGCGGTGGATTTCGCATACGGTCCTGAAACTGCTGAAAAGAATGATTCAGAGAATCGAGGAGCCGCCGGGCATTCGCCGTCGCCATGAAGACTCGTTGCGAAACGGCAGAGCGAGGAAAAAACGTCGTGATGAAGTCAAAGGAGAACTCCGTCGGCGAGTGACCGATCATCACAGCATTCGCATAACTTCCCGACTGCACATCATCGCCAAGCTTCAGCGTATCATACAACTCCTGAGCTGTCTGGCGTTGCTGTGGATTCTGGTTCGGAATCACCGGCATGTGAACGGGGCCGAATCGTTCTTCATATCGTGCGAGATTATCCTTCAGCGCCATGATCATCTGGTTGACCACGATCGGTGGCATGACGACTCGAGCAACGACCTGCTGCGGCTGTTGCATTCGCAGGAGAAAGTCCACGATAAATTCATGCTGACCCTGCAGAACTACTGCACCAGTGGTGAAGACGCCCTTCGCAACATGAGCCGGCACCATCGCACTGATTTGCGAATGGCGAATCTCCTGACTGTGCGGACCATCGTCAGGATTGTCATTGGGTTGAGAGTTTTCTGTCATGTGTCGCTACGTGTATTGCCCCAGGCGTCGAGGAGTTCTTCAGAAACGGATGGCGCGGAAGTATAGAAACAAAAAGGCTCGGCATCTATTCGACGCCGAGCCTCTTTAAATGGATTTGTTGCGTCCCGTCAGTCGAAACGCTCCTGGTACGGCGGCTCAGTCCCTGTGCAGCTTATGGAGCTGGCTTTAGCCGGCATTCTGTCGCAATTTTGAGCCGCCGTGTCGACTGAAGTCGACGCTACGGACTAGCCCGCGTTTGGTGGCAGCTTGACGCGTTTGCGAACGTCTGTTTCCAGAACGCCGAAGGCCTGCTCATGTCGCTGCAGAGCCATTGACAGCGCGCTCCAAAGACGCTTGGCTGTGAAGTGATTCAGGATGATTCGCTGTGTGACCTTAACTTCAACCTTGCCGGTTGCGTAAGGAGTAGGATTCAGGCCAAGGTCCAGAATCAGTTCTTCCGGAGTGCTGGAGACTCGACAGAAGTTAGCGTAGCCCGCATTCGCGTTGGCGTCACTGACCACCACTTCCTGAACCTGCTGCTCTGCTCCGCGTGCTTCTTCCTGAGTGCCGTCGCTTTCGCTCACGTTCTTATTCTCCATAAGGTTTCTGTAAAACTCACGTTCCTATTGCCTCCCTGACGGACAAGTCAGGACACAAAGAGTGATCTGGGGACCACTTATAGCAATCATCGAAATTATCGGCAATGTTCAGTGCTGGAGTTCTGCCGCATCACCCCTGAGTGGATGGCAAGCCAGGTTGTCTGGTGAATCCTGATGAATATACCGCCAGCCTTTCCTTGCCCGGATATCAAGTCCGTTCTCTGGCGTTGGTTCGACCGTCCCAAATCTCGTTTGTTGACGACACGCAGCTTGCCTGAGTGCTGAAGGAGTTCGAGGTAGTCAAACTGGACATGACTGGCTCATGGAGTCAGCGGACCGCTTTCAAAGTCCGTCTCCTCCACCCAGCCAGCGTTCACCTTCCGTCCCTTCATGAATTGCTCATAAAAGCCCGCGCCGTTCGTGGGCTGAAAGCCGTCAAAGACTGCCCCGTTTCCCAACATGCGCGGATCATCCTGATCCGTCAATTGCAACTCCATCAGCCGCACCAATTCTTTGACCTGTTCAGCGTACTCGATTGATCCCGCAAGGTTGACGCAGCAATCCCGATCTGATCTCAGGTCATACAATTCCAAAGACGGACGCATCCCGAAATTCAAACTCCAGAATCGATCGGATCGATCGACACGGCCAAGACCCAGAATGAACGATTTCGTCGGACTTCCATCGGTATCCAGGTATCCTGTTTCTGGATTGCCCGCAGGCCAACGTGCCGGCTCATAATTCTTCAACAGCAGATGAGTCGCAGTCACGATGCCTCGAATCGGATAGCCCTGATCATGAGGACGCCCGACGTCAGTTCGTTCCTTTCCAATAAGCACATGATCGCGTTCCGCCAGGACTTGTCCCGCACGTTCGCTCTCAAGCAGTGGTCTCCAGCTTTTCCCCGTGATCGGTTGCATCCCCGAATCCACCGGAGAGATCTGTGCCATATCAAGAACCGTCGGTGCAATATCTGTGAAGTCCACAAAGTCATCAATCACGCGACCGGGATGCTTGATTCCATTCGGCCAGCGAATCGCCAGCGGCACATGATTGCTGTCGTGGTACGCGTAGCCTTTAACTCGGGGGAACGGCATCCCATGATCGCTGGTAACGATGATCAGCGTATCATCGAGCTGGCCACTTCTCTCCAACTCCGCCATCATTCGCCCCAATTGCTGATCGACGTATTCCACTTCGAAGCCATAGTCCAGCATGTCGTTCCGAACGACTTCATTATCCGGCCAGTAACCGGGAACTCGATCGATATCCTCGAGCTTTCTTCCACCAAGTTTCACTCCCGATTGATACTCATAGCGTCGATGCGGTTCCTGCGTACCAATCCAAAAGCACCACGGCTTTCCTTCAGGTGCAGCCTTAAGGAAGTCTCCGAAGTTTGCAGCGTAATCGTTGTTCGCAATCTGAGTTGTTGGTGGTTTTGTTTTCCGAGCATTGAAGCCGACTCCCGTGATCTGACGCGGCTTTCCGTCAGCATCATTCGCAATCCCTGGCCCCCAGCCTTTGCCTGTGATGCCTGTGAACCAGCCGTTGCTCATCAGCACTTCCGGCCAGCTTTTCAGCTTTGGCGGAAAAATGGCCATATGATTACCGGCTTCTTCATTCTGCCACAGATGACGGCCTGTCAGCAGAATGGCTCGCGACGGAGCGCACTTGGCCATCGGAGTGTAGGCGTTGCGGAACAGCAAGCCTTCCTTCGCAATCCGATCAAAGTTTGGGGTGCTCACCCATGGCGTGTCGTAAGCTGACGCATGCAGGCCCCAATCATCTGCGATGACAAAAAGAATATTCGGTGAACCTGCCTGCAGTCTGTCGGACATCAGCGCGAAACAAAGCAGCACTGCCATCACCAGCGGACAAACGGACAAGCATTTGCATTGTGAAGAGCATTTTCGCATGAACATCGTTTCGCCATCTCTGCTGATGAACTCTTAAATCAGGATCGCCCGGTCCGAATTGTAAACAGCGAAAACTTGTCGTGGTATCTCAGGAATCTCTGCAACGTGGCTTCAACTGGTTGAAAGACGGGGAAGTTCTTTCATACTGCGTCGCCGAACATATGTTCGCAAAACACTTGCAGTTAATGCTACTCAAAAAAGGTAATCAGAAATGGCCAATGTGCGCAAAGGTGCTGTGACTCTTAAAGGAAATCCTGTTGATCTGGCCGGGGCCGCACTGGCCGTTGGAGCTAAGGCCCCGGAATTCTCACTGCAGAACAATGGCCTCGAAGAAGTGACGCTGGGCAGCAGCAGCGGTAAAACACGGATCATCGTGACGATTCCTTCGCTCGACACTTCCGTATGTCATATGGAAACCAAGAAGTTTAACGAGCAGGCTTCGTCGCTCACGAACGCTGAGATTCTGGTAATCAGCATGGATCTGCCTTTTGGCCAGAAGCGTTGGTGCGGTGCGGAGGGTGTTGATCAGGTAAAAACCCTCAGTGCACATCGCTGCGGCAAGTTCGGCGAAGACTACGGTGTGCTGATCACAGGTGGTCCGCTGGATCGCTGTCTCACACGAGCCGTCTTCGTGGTCGACGGCACCGGAACCATTACCTACGCCGAGTATTGCAGCGAAATTACCGAACATCCGAACTATGACGCGGTTCTTGCTGCCGCGAAATAATCGTAAGGGTACAGAAACGAGTACCCGACCACTGTGCGCAATTCGATACAATCTGGAAGCCGACCGAACTCCGAAGTGCAAACCTCACGGAGTTCCGGTCGGTTTGATATTTCGCCTCGAGCGTTTTGTTGCCATTCTATCGGCAACGCACGAACAGATTTTCGCAGGCTACCACGGTGTCATCGAAACCTCCCAGTCCGTATAAATGCACCTTCTGCTCAGATCGCCTTGAGCAGTTGAAGTTCCGCGGCTGGAGAATGATTTTCATGGTTCTGCCCATGCGAGATTTTCGCTGTCCGCACTGCTTTAACGTGTTCTCGAAACCGGTCAGTTGGATCGGACGCTGTTTGCCGACGATTTCCATTCCTAAGATCGAAGGCGTGTCGAAACGTGTACGGAGGGCGAATCGGGCGGCCTCAAACACTTCGGACACATTGCTGAAACGTTGCCTGAAATTTCTGTCGCGACTTGGCAAAGGAGTGACAGATGCAGAAGAATTCCTCGGCAGACTATTCAAGCAATCATTTACCTGGCTGAATCGTCAGGTATGGAAGAAACGTCAACGTCATTCTGAAACTTCCGATAGTTCTGGTCGGCGCCGATCAGAGCAACATCGTTCCTCCAGAGATCACGAGATTTCGCAAGCTTCGAAGCCCCGTGATGATTTTCCTCAGAGCCCTTCATGAATAAAGATCAGAAGTTCAAACTGGTCAGCGAATTTGCCCCGGCCGGAGATCAGCCACGGGCGATCGAATCACTTGTTCAGGGCATCAAAGACAACAAACGTACTCAGGTGCTGCTGGGAGTCACTGGATCTGGCAAGACGTTTACGATGGCCAACGTCATCGAGAAGATCCAGCGGCCAACGTTGGTGCTGTCTCACAACAAAACTCTGGCCGCACAGCTGTACGGCGAGTTTCGTGAGTTCTTCCCGAACAATGCGGTGACCTACTTCGTCAGCTATTACGACTACTACCAGCCCGAAGCCTACATTCCTCAACGCGACATCTACATTGAAAAGGATGCCTCCATCAATGAAGAAATCGATCGCCTGAGATTGCTGGCCACCAGCGCTCTGGTCAGCCGCAACGATGTGATTGTTGTCGCCAGCGTCAGTTGCATCTACGGCCTCGGGTCGCCGGTTGATTATCTCAACATGATGATTCCACTTCACGTGGGACAGCAGATTGATCGCGACAATCTGCTGATGAAGCTGATCGACATTCAATACGAACGCAATGACTTCGATCCGGCTCGTTCCAAGTTCCGAGTTCGCGGCGATGTGATCGAAGTCTGGCCCGCTTACGAGGAGTTCGCCTATCGCATCGAGTTGTGGGGCGATGAGATCGAAAAACTCAGTATGATCGATCCCGTCTCTGGCAAGGAATCTCAATCGCTGAAAGAGATTTACATCTATCCTGCCAAGCACTTTGTACTTCCGCAAAGTCGAATCGACGCGGCCCTGGATGAGATTCGTGAAGAGTTGGATGCTCGACTGGAGGAGTTTCGCAAGGAAGGCAAGCTGCTGGAGGCTCAGCGACTGGCCGCGAGAACTCGCCATGATCTGGAGCTTATGAAAGAAACAGGATTCTGCCCCGGAATTGAAAACTACAGTCGTGCTCTGGCAGGGCGAAAATCGGGCGAACCTCCTTACACTCTGTATGACTTCTTCCCGGAGGAGTTTCTGATTTTTGTTGACGAATCGCACGTCACATTGCCGCAAATTCGAGCCATGTATGCTGGCGACAATGCTCGCAAAACAACTCTGGTCGATCATGGTTTTCGATTGCCCATGGCGAAGGATAATCGACCGCTGAAGTTTGACGAGTGGAACGCGAAGCCATCTTATCGAGTGCTCGTGTCGGCAACTCCGGGCAATTGGGAGTTGGATCAGACCGGTGGCGAAGTCGTGGAGCAGGTGATTCGGCCGACCGGTCTCGTGGATCCGGAGATCTTCGTCGTTCCCGCCCGAGGTCAGGTTCAGCATCTGATGGATCAGATCCGAGAACGAGCCGCTATGCAGGAACGTGTTCTGATTACCGCACTGACAAAGAAGCTGGCGGAAGATCTCAGCTCGTATATGAAAGAAGAAAACATCCGCTGCGAATGGCTGCATTCTGAGCTAAACGCCGTCGAACGTGTCGAAGTCCTGCGTGAACTGCGGGAAGGAAAATTCGATGCGGTTATCGGAGTCAACCTGCTGCGAGAAGGCCTCGACCTGCCGGAAGTTTCTTTGGTCGCCATTCTCGATGCCGACAAAGAAGGCTTCCTGCGGAGTGAAACCAGTTTGATCCAGACGATCGGCCGCTCTGCCAGAAACGTTAACGCAAAAGTGATCCTGTATGCAGACACTGTGACGGAAAGTATGCAGCGTGCGATTGATGAAACGAATCGTCGCCGTCGAATTCAGATTGCTTACAACGAAGAACATGGGATCACTCCGGAAACAATTCGCAAAGCGATTCGCAAAGGGATCGAAGAAGAAATCGACGCTCGGCGCATTGAACGCGAGTCCGTGGGCGTCGCTTCCGAAGCGATGTTCGTCACTCAGGAATTCCTGCGTGAATTGGAGGTTGAGATGCTGGCCGCCGCAGAGCAGCTCGACTTTGAACGAGCCGCCCATCTTCGCGATCGCATTCATGATCTCAAGAAGAAGATGGGACAAGCAGTTCCCGACGATGAGGGCAGCTCATCACCTGGGTTCGCAACTCGCGGCAAAAAAACCAGCAAGGCCGGACGACGACGAGGAAAGGGTTAGTTCTGTAGCCGGAGTCGTGAGACTTCGGAGCCGGTTCTGGTCCGCAAACGTCTGAACTCTCACGAGTTCAGCTACGACCTGTCTGGACTCAGTTAATTGTCCGAGAGAAATCCGCCGCAAAATCGCTGCCTATTGCCGCCGCGCTTGATTCCCGGGCTGGACACTGAAGAAGTTCGGGATCGTCAACGATGGAACCGGTTCGCCCGGTCGAGGTTGAGCCCCAAGGAACTGTCGCATTGACTCATCCAGTTTGATCCGGTTACGCACGTCCGTTTGAGGCTTGTCGATCGTTCCTCGTACTTTGACGTTGACCCACTGAGTCGCCAGCGAAGACAGAATCCCCTTGGCCGGCCTTGAGAAGAAATCGAGCACAACATCGCCGCCGAAACCAACGCTGCCGCGCCCGCGCAGAGTCAACGCGTCGCCCACGAGGTCAATCGGATCAAACCAGAATGCTCGGTCGTGAATTTCAAACGTCATCAGAGCATACTTAAACGCCGTCCGATCCGGCACTGCGAAGTTGAGTCGATTCAACGCTGCCAGCATTTCGAGAACAACGGGCACTTCGTACAACGCGGCCGGATTAATCTGGAACTGGCCTTTGCCGGTCAGATTCGACGCCGAATCTCCATCTCCGGTCACGAAGATCCACGAATTCACGACGCCTCGAATATTGCGTTGATCGGTCAGGTGCTGAACGGCATAACGTTCCAGCAACGCGTTACGAAGTTCGGCAAACAGTCGATACTGACTTCCCGCACGCAGTTTGATCAATCCATCCATCTCCAGAGAGCCACCGTAAGCCTGAGCCTGAATGCGTTCTTCAGCCGGGACATCGCGCGGACGAATTCGCCCCTGAATCACGTCACGATTACCGAGTACCAGCTCTTCCTCGGTCATCGTGTACGGGCCATTGATCCCGGCAATCTGCATGTCAAGTACTTCGACCTTGTCGAGTCGGATCGCTCCCTTATTGCGGAGCTGATAGCCATCCCAGGTCCCACTGGCCTGAACAATTCCGGAAACTTTCCTGAGATCCAGCCCGGCCGCAATTTCACATTCTCTCAGCCGAAGCGTCGTATTCCATGCGGCCGTGGTTGGAGCGTTGTTGTTTGCGATGCCGCGGAAATCCAGTTCCGACGCCTCCATCGAAACTTTACCGGTCGGAGCCAGTCGCGACATCGTTTCACGCCAACCATTGGGCAACGCTGCTCGCAAACTGTCGTCAGGCTTCAGCTCAATCGCATTCAGATCGTCGAGATGCAACTGCCATAAACCATCGAGGCTGACCTTCGCCCAGCCGCTGGCTGTGATCACGGCGCCGTCATGCTCGGCATCGATCGAATGAATACGACAGTGTTGAGAACCCGCGGAGGCCGGATCGTTTGGATCGTAACTCAGTCGAGCAGAACGGATATTCATCTGCAGTGGAAACGGCCGAGGGTAAATTCGAGCATCGAACACATGCACATCGTCCAGACGAACAACCACCTTTTGTCCCGGAGCTGCCGTCCAGTCAACAGTTGTTGTGAGGCTGACCCGCCCTTCCGGATTCAGCATAGACCATATTGCGCGGGATGATTCGTTGAGCGAATTGAACAGATCCGCGTCCAGCCTCGCACCCTCAGTACGCACCACCAGGTGAAGTTCACCCGGAGCTGGTAAACCTCGAAAGTATCCCTGTGCTGACAATTCGCCAGGTCCATGCCAGCCACTCAACTCAGCAAACTGCCAGCTCTTCTCCTTCGAGTTGAACTGGACTTTGCCACTGAGTCGGTCGATCTCATACGGAAAGCCGCGGAACCGCAGCTTCCCGTCACGGACAACGGCCGAGACGTTGATGTGCGTCGGCTGATCCAGTCCCGGCTCGCGCACACACTGAACATCCGCGCTGGCAAAACCGGCAATGTTCATCGTGTCGATGACTTTGCGTCCCTGCTCATCCAGAGCATCACGGAATCGACCGTCCAGCGGCATATCGTCGACATGGACATTCATCTCCAGATTGATCTCCGCCCCGGGATTTCTGAGCCATCCTTTAGCCGTGGCCGGAAGATTACCCAATTGCCCCGCCGCCTCCAGATCGAACACAACCTCATGCATCGAACTGGCAGTGTCTGGCATAGGTCGCTGACTGATCGTCGCACTGATGTTGGTAACGGGATATCGAAACTTGTGAAACAGAATCGACGCAGCTTCGGCTTTGCCGGTCACACTGGCCGGCAACCACTTTCCGGACGCAAACTGCCGAAACACCACATCGCCGCTAACCTTACCAACCGGCTGAAAATGATCGAAAAACTTCTGTGACTTGGGCGGCATCAGAGGCTTCAGGTCCTGATTGATCGGAAAGTTCTCGAGATGCAGGTTTGCAGTGGGTGCTTCCGCATTGACTCCCAGAGGCATCTGCAAATCCCCCGTGATCAAGGCATCCCCGTCACGCGCATTGATCAGCCGAAATTCGATATGGGAATTGCTCCAGAAGAACTTGGCTCGCACATCCGTCAGTTCGATCGGAACGACCGGCGAACTTATCTGGCCGTCGCGAATATCGACATCCAGATGCAGATCCGGCACCGAGGCGTCTGCTCGCTTTTCGACTCGGAAATCAACATCCAGTACGCCCAGAAATCTCGGTGATACGCCGCTGGTTCCAATCACCAGCGCTGCGGTCTCCTGCTCGACGGATGCCGACTGCGCGGGTGTTGGTGGCGGAAGAACTTTAGCCATTGAAGTATCAAGCTTCTGCAATTCCTCTGCCAGTTGTGGTGCGGTAGACTTGGCGATCTCCAGAAGACTCTGGTCGGCATTCATGCCGTTGAGCTTTCCTCCCAGCGTCCATGTCTTCCTCCGCAGATCGCAGTCTCCGCTGATGGCAAGATCGCCGGCGCCGGGAAGTGTCAACAATCCGTTGAAGTCGTAGGACTCCGCGGAGGCGGGCACGGCCTGAAACAACGGTGTGCTGACCAGCAGGCTGGCAGGAGGAATCCCTTCACCATGCTCCAGCATCACCTGAGCACGAACCTTCTCCAGAGTGACTGTCGGTGGAACAAGCGGATCTTTCGACAACGGAACGAATTGGTAATCCTGCCAGTTCCAACGGCCATCGGCACGACGTCGCAACAATATGTCGATGCCGGAAACTTTTAACGTTCGCAACAGCACCTGCTGCCGCTCAATAAGCATCGCCTCGTCGACCGCGACTTCCAGTGATTCAGCACGCAGGACAGGACGATTCGTTTTGCGATCTCGAATCTCAATGCCGCTGAGTTTCGCTGTTGAGGTTGTCACCAACTGCAGTTGCCGGAAGTGCAGTTCAAGGTCCGGGGCAGCTCTGTCAAACGTCGTCAGCAGCACCTGACGCATCATCGAATTGCCGTTCTGCCAAAGCCAGACACCGCCCGCGCCCATGGCGATTACTATCGCCAGCGCAATGCACAGCATCCACTTGAGAACCGCCGAGAACTTCATGCATCCCTGCCAGTCGCAACTTCCGTTTTTACGAGCATTTAAGCTCGACGCACCCCGATTCCTGCCATCATGACAACCCATCCCTGAGCCGCAATGATGGACAGCGGGAATTCGACGGGCAGACGATACCGAATTGAGCCCACAAAAACCATATGAACCACCAAGAACTGGAGGAATGGACCGGTCAACAGAGCAATCAGAGCAGGCTGTTTTCGCAGGTGGACAATCCCAACGATGATCAAGCCCCAAAAAGAGGCGTACCAGGCCAAAGTGGCAAGGGAAGCTGGGCCGCCTGAGAAGCCTGCGGCGTTCAGTGTTGGACTGAGGTATCGCCCGGCTTTCAAAATCGCTAACTCAAAGGCTCGCAACGGGTTATCGACCGCAAACTCTAAGGCTCTCTGCTTGTAATGAGCATTCGTATCGTACTCGGACATCTTTGAAAAGACGTTTTCGGTGTCCACGAACGTCATGTCGCTCGCTCCGGTTGCGCCGGGATGCAGACCGTCATAAAGACTGGGGCCGGACCACAGCGAGGTGAAAATCCAGTGGCCAGTTACGTTGTGATTTCGCGAGGCCCATGGCAAAAGGGCCAGATAACACCCGGCAAAAATGAGCGTCGCGTACAGAATTCGACGCCGCCATGCCTGATGACCCCAAACAAGAATCAGCAGAGAACTCAGCCATGGCCAAAGAATCCAGCCCGGACGCACCAGAGTTGTCAGGCCGGTCAGCAACCCGGCCACAAAAGAATCGCCCGTCGTCAGCACTTCCCCTGTTCGCACGAGTTTCGTCAACGGAAGCAAACAGGCCAGCAGTCCGAAACTAAAAAGTGTCTCAGACAGAATCTGCACATTACTACCAATCTGCAGCGGAGAAACTGCCACGATCAGCAGGGCCACATTGGCAACGGAGACAGTCGCGACTCGACGAGCCAACAACCAGGTCAACCAGCAGCAACCTGTTCCCACAAAAGCCATGACAAGGCTGGCGGCAAAAATACTTTGTCCAAAAACAGTGATGCTCGCCGCTAACAGCAAAGGAAAGCCAGGAGTTCTTAAAACCCTTCGGGGCGGAGTGTAGATGGAATACTCCTGGCCGCTCGCAATCTTCTGCGCCAGTTCCCAATAACCGTTTGCATCACCTTCGATCAGAAACTGTCGGCCTTCACTATGGACGTGGCGATCAATCACAATCGCCGCGCCTGCGCGAAGCCCCAAAGACAGCAGCAGCAGCGAGAACAGAATTAAACTCTGCCGAGATTTCAGCATTCGCCTGGGCTCATTCCGGTTAATATCCACAAAGTGATTTCAGCGACATGCGGAATGCAGATCTTACAAGCCGCAGATGCAGCGTTCACCGACTACTACAGGAAAACACTCGGTTTATGGACTATGCCGCGATTGCCTGCAACCACGCGGAGCATTCCGGCATAAACTGCTTCAATTTCGGATTTGCTCACTGCTAACGCAGAAATCTGGACGCCGTTCGAAGATCCGAGTCGGGCCAATTTTAACGATTGTTCGATAAACAGAGTCGACAAGGTCTGCGACTCTGGAACAGTCAGGAATCAGCGATGGCTCAGAATCCAATTTTTTCTCGTTGTCTTTCTCTGTTACGATCCGGAGCCAGTGAACTCGTAAAGGCTCGTCACAAAAGTCGCAAATCCGGCCATACGCTTGGGCCTGTCGATGCGTTGGAGGATCGCGTGCTGCTGGTGAGTGATTTTGGCGACGCACCTGCTCCCTATCCGGTGACGCAGTCTGACAATGGGGCACGTCATGAAGTCCCCGTCAGCATCAACTTCAATTCCGGGCCGACGCTGGGGGAAACGGTTGATCTCGAAGCGGACGGTGCGAACTCCGTTCTCGCAGGCGGTGACGGAGCAGACGAAGATGGTGTCGTTTTCGGAGCGGTAAATGCCGGTCGGACAGATGCGAGTGTTGTCGTGAAGGTTCGTAACGCGGCATTGGGCGGTCGAGTCGACGCGTGGGTGGACTTCAACGGCAATGGCAGTTGGTCTGATCCCGGAGAGAAGATCATCGACAGTGCGGCTGTCACAAACAATACCAATCGGCGGTTTACGTTCTCAGTTCCAGCCAACGCCGTGATTGGTACGTCTTACGCCCGAGTCCGTATCAGCACGGCCGGAGGATTAACGCCAACAGGAGGTGCTCCTGATGGCGAAGTCGAAGATCACAGAGTGACGATCGGTCTGGCATCTCCAGTGCTGACGGCGCCGGCTGCTGCCGCGAAAGTTGACGTGACATCGAATTATCGAGTCACCTTCCAGTGGGGCGAGATCCCTCAGGCCGTTGGCTATGAGATCTGGGTACGCAGTCTCAATTACCAGGCGCAGGACGAGTTTCATCGAACCATCGTGACGGGCACAAGCTATACGCCTGACGTTGACTTCGGCATTGGCAATTACTCTGTCTGGATGCGTTCCCTGGGTACCGGCAATACGATGTCGGCATGGTCGGCTGTGCGTCAGTTCTCAACGGTTGCAAAACCGACGATCCTTCCGATAACAAGAATGCAGCCAACATCTCGCCCGACGATCGACTGGAGTCCGGTTCTCGGGGCCGAAACATACAGGATTTGGTTCTCGAATCTGTCAACTGGCAAGAGTCCGGTGATTCTTCAGGAAGGACTCACCACGAATACATTCACTCCAACCGCAACCCTGCCGATTGGCGTGTATCGAATCTGGGTTTCGGCATGGTCAGGCGGAACCAGCGCGGGTTGGTCATCGCCAGTCGATATTCAAATCGCACCAGCGCCGGTTCAGAGTGATGTCACGCCAACGATGCTGGGTGAAAAATTCAATTGGACCAGCGTGCAGGGAGCCACCAGCTACGAGTTTCAACTGAAGAATATGAAAACGAACGAGCTGACGTTGAACATCAGCGTTCAGGGAACTTCTCTGACACAGGTTCCCGTACTGTTCAGTGGAACGACCTACCGCTGGTGGGTTCGCGCGAAGAGTGCTCAGGGCGTTTATTCGCTGTGGAGCGGCCCGAAGGACTTCATCGCCGGTGGCCAGCCAGCCGTGCTGACGCCAACGGGAAGCTCGACGAACCGGACGCCATTGATTACCTGGCAGGCTGTCGAAGGAGCAGTGAAGTATGAGCTGCTGCTGCGTCGTGATGACGTAACGTCAGTGGTGCTGAACAAGAAAGACATTCTTTCAAATTCATTCACTCCCGCCGCGCTTGCGGCCGGAAACTATCGCGTCTGGATTCGTGCCATCAACGCGAACGGAATTATGACGACCTGGAGCGCGGCCCAAACCTTCACGATCACGAGCGTGACTTCAATCGAAGAGCCCGCAACAGACTCTCCTCTGGTTGCGGCATTGCTGTCTGATGAAGCAGAGGCAATCAATGACCTGCCGGTTCTAATCGCGATGGCGGAGCGAGACAATGCTCAGTCAACCGAAGATGATCCGGAAAACACACCAGCCGAATCAGAGTCAAATCCTGTCGGCGAACCACCAGTGCCGTCGATCGTCCCGGAATCCGTCGAGAGCCCGATCGTAGAACTGATCGATCTCGCGATTTCTGCCTGGACTCAGCGACCGGTAGATCTGGCGTAGCTTCGACCAATCCAGGGAGCGGAGCCATCAGCCAACAAGATGGACAGCTCGACAGGAGACTGCCCGGAGTCACGCCGGCGGTGTCTTGCTACGATGATGACACAATCGTGGAACACCAGGGCCATCTTCTGATGGCTCAGTGAGAGTGCTTCTGGATAAACTCAATGATCGGCGTGGAGTCGTCAAGTCCATGGACGTGACCGATTCCGGGCTTTCCGATCAGAATCATTTCGCCACCCAGTTCCCGGTATCGATCTGCAATCACTTTGGTGTTCTCATCCCAGGGCACGACCTCATCGGCATCGCCGTAGACGTGGAGCAGGGGCACCTCAGCAGCAGCCAGCGGCTTGAGTGAATCGATTGGATTCAACAGCACCCTGAACAGCTCATCTTCGGTCTTCACGTCGTATGCGGCCAGTAATCGAGCCACTTCGACGGTGCTTCCTATGCCGTGCCCTTTGCCCATCGGCCAGCTTTTGGCGTCGCAAACCGGAGCATCCCCGTAGATGCAGGCGACTTTGGCTGGATTCTGCGAGGCCCAGTTGTAGCAATACAGACCTCCACGACTGACTCCCACAAGAGCGGCCTTCGGCCCAAGCCCATGCTTCTTCGTCAGCACATCATAAACCTTATTCCAGTGAGCGACTGCCGTCGGGCTGCCAAACTGATTTGAGATCTGCGTGTAAACGATGTGAAATCCCTTACCGAGCAGGCCAATATCAGGGGCCGGTTTGTGACCGAAGAATTCTCCATGCCAGACCCACGGGTTACCCTTCGCCGCCTCTTTTGGGACAACGACCAGCACAGGACGGCTGTTGATCTCGAAGTCATACCGCACATAGCCGTTCCAGTCACTTTGCTTCCCTGCGAACGGCTCGTCAGCGGCAAGATGAAATGACGGCTGAAATACACATAGAAGTGCGGAGAAAACAAGTAACGAAGTACGCATGCTGCGGGACCTCCGAATTACGCTAAGCGGGAAGCACGAAGATCTCAATGAGTCAAACGGCTAAAAATACAAGGCACAAACCAATGGTAGATGCCCTGCACCCGATAACGCAAACCATACCGGCATTCTGCAATGTGATGGCTTGCAGTCCCTGATTCTTCTTCTGCCAAACACTGAAGCTGCACTCGTGTCCAGAGAACTCCCGTCACACGCTCCCGCAGTCGGCCTGCGTTAGCTACACTCTGCCAAACCATGTTCAAAGACTGCTCGAAATTCACCCCGATGGATGTTGTTCGCCAGCAAAGGTTGCCATGAAAGGTCCGTCGCTTCAATACGATCTTCGAGTCCTGCGGGTCTTCCGCTGCACGGCGTGTGGGCGAGAAGTTCATGCACCGGGCTTCACGACCAGTTACACCTGCGCGTGTGTGGACCCACCGAAGTTTATGACGCCGTTGGAGCGTCCAAAAACCGTTTCTCCTGACGTCTCGGCTTTCCTCAGTCCTCCGGATCCCAGTGAGTTGGTCGAAGAAGAGATTGTCGAAGAACCCTACGTACCATACATCCCACAGTTGCCACCTCCCCGAGTTCAGTTTCCCGGGCGTCGCAAGCTTTCGGATGATATCGAGCGGTTCCAGCCGCCGGAGTTTGGGGTTGGTGTCGAAGGCGGCGAGACCAATTCTTCGGACTCAGTCGAGGACAATGACTCCTCGACAGGTCCCCGGAATTCTTCTCCTCAGCGTAACAATCAGGGGAATTTTGGAACACGTCGCGAACGTCCACCGCGCCAGCAGGATCGCAATGCACCCAGAGGTGATACACGTCCATCGGGGAATGATCGCCAACGAAACAATGGTCCGAGAAATGATCGACAGGCCGGTCAACGAGGACAAACAGATCGAGGACAAGTCGACAGACCACAAGCGGACATGCC
Source organism: Planctomycetales bacterium (assembly GCA_026400835.1). GTDB lineage: Bacteria > Planctomycetota > Planctomycetia > Planctomycetales > Planctomycetaceae > SXXK01. The sequence goes on from JAPLOA010000087.1 coordinate 111,851, forward strand.
AACGACAGATCGAACACAAGCGACAGACGGCGTACAGTCCTCCGACAGGCCAAAAAGCGAACAGCCAAAATCAGAAACTGTCGGCAACCGGCCTCCTCGTGAACGATCCCGTGGAGCTGCGAAGCCTGAGCGATCTCGACCGCCTGTGGAGGATGATTTCGGGACAGGTCTGGAGGGAACCGTTCCTCCAGTTCTTGCCGGGGCGCAGCCAACTCGGAACGGTCAGGCCAACGATGAAGACGATGATCTGGATGCAACAGACTCCGAACCGGAAGAGACAATTGGACCGGATGGTGAGCGACGACCTCGACGCCGTGGGCGACGCCGCGGAAGACGCCGTGGGCGAGCAAACAGCAGTGGCGATGATTCCGCTGCTCCTGAAACGCCATCTGAATGATTTGGCCTGATGTATTCTTTTGGCCATGTCCTTCGTGGGGGTGATTTTCGCGATTGCGACTGGATTGGGTTAACGTGGCAACCGCAAGCCGGAGTTGTTACCGTTCCCCGCAGTCGAATATGATTTGTATGAAGTCCGTGATGAGCAGTTCCGGAACCTTGTTCTCTGCACGGTATAAAAAGAGGCCGGGTTTTCGCGGGATGCGTCATTGAGACGATTGCCTCATTGATGGCCGCGTACGGAACTAACGCTGGCCAGACAAGCCGGAACTTATATCTTTTACCTCCTGTGATTTCTCGGAGTCGATTTCAAAATGCCACGACGTCTGATTGCTGTTTCCCTGTCGTTGTTTGCGGCCCCGACAGTTCAGGCTCACGAAGGCCACGGTCATCCAGACCACACTGAGGGAATTTTGCATTACGTGGTCAATCCTTCGCATTCTGTCGTCGGACTCTACGCCGCTTTGGTGATCACTGCGGCCATTTTTGTGGTGCGACGACAATTCAGGAAGCGATCTCAGAAGTTGGTTGAGAATACTTCTGCTGCTCAGTCACGGTAGCGTCCACCACCACTGGCCCTCGCTGCACGTTGCCATCGTTCTGTGGGCTGACTTATGAGCACGTGCCGCAGAAATTCTGGCGGGTGATCCGTGCCGCATGTCACCTTTGTACCGATGACCGGCTTTCGCGTCCGCGAGCCTCAGATGCTGGAACTTGGGATGAGTCTTCCCGGGCTGCAGCAGCGAGCTTCCGCAGTCGCGGAACTGCCAGCGCTCGGCGTGCTGACACTTGCCGGGATGACGCCAGAACCGTGGACGTGCAGCTATCGCGGGACGTCCGAGGTGTCTGAACAGTCGATCGAAAGAATCCTTGCCGATCGACCGGACCTTGTCGCGATCTCTGCACTGACCGCGTCTATCGAAGAAGCCTATCGCCTTGCTGCTCGTCTTCGAGCCCACCAGATTCCGACTGTTATCGGTGGACTGCATGCCAGTGCCTGTCCGGAAGAAGCAGAGACATGGTGCGATTCCGTGATCGTGGGACGAGGAGAATCTGTCTGGCCTCAGGTGCTGCAGGATGTATTGGCAGGGACTCTGCAGCGTCGCTATGTTGTCCCGCTCAACGCGATGCCGCTGTGGCCGATGCCTCGCTTCGACCTGCTGCCTCAGACGCCCGCAAGATTCACTTTGCAGACTCAGGCCGGCTGCCCGCTGGCCTGCGGTTTTTGTGGAGCCAGTCGACTACTGAGTCGATTTGCGGAAAAACCCGTTGAGCGAATTCACGAAGAGCTGGCGGAGATTCAGCGGCTCATGCCTCGACCGTTGATCGAACTGGCCGACGATAACACTTTCGCCGGTTCACGCGACGTTAATCCTCTGTTCGACGCGCTGCAGAATGCCAAAGCACGCTGGTTTACAGAGGCCGACTGGCGGATCGGCGAACGTCCCGAAATCCTGCAAAGACTGGCTTCATCTGGTTGTCAGCAGGTGCTGATGGGGATCGAATCGCTGGTGTTTCGCTATCCGGGTATGGGCGAAAAACAGGCGGAGCTGCATCGAATCATGAAAGCCGTCGATGCTATCCAAAGTGCGGGAGTGGCAGTGAATGGCTGCTTTATTATCGGTGCTGACGGAGAGACCGCTCAGTCGCTGGAATCACTGACGGAATTTCTGCTGAACTGTTCGTTGGCTGAGATCCAGGTCACGCTGCAAACTCCATTTCCCGGGACCAGTCTTTATCGTCAACTGCAATCGGAGGGACGCCTGCTGGTCGAACGAGGCTGGTCCGCTTATACGTTGTTTGACGTGACTTACCAGCCGGACTGCATGACCGTGGAAGATCTGGAAGCTGGCTTCCACAACGTTCTGCGCCGCGTCTTCTCCGCTACCGCTACACGGCGTCGCAACCAAATCCGCCGCCAGATCCTCAGTGCCGCGAAACGCAATTCCTGTAAGAACTAATCGGGGTCAGCGACTGGCGTTGTCATCATCCTCAATCAGTTCGAAGGTCACGCCGCGATACAACTCCGAGATAGCGATGGAAATACCGAGAGATTTCAATTCGAAATCTGCTGTAAGTTCTTTCTGTTCGTGAAACAGCCAGTCGCCGTTCGGCTGGCGAGTGAATCGTTCGACATGAGAACGCTCCTGTGCGATCAGAATCAGCTCTTTCAATGATGCAATCTGGCGATAGTGATTAGACTTCTCACCGCGGTCGTATTTTTCGGTCGAATCAGACAGGACTTCGACAATCACAGTGGGATTGAGAAGTGTGTCGCGATGATCGTCATCAAACAACAGTTCGCCACAGACGATAGTGGCATCAGGATACGTAGACAGACCCGTCGATTGAACCTGAACCCGAAGATCACTGTTGAAGACGATGCACGGTTTGTCTTTGAGTGCGTTGCCAGCCTCTCGCACGAAATTCGCGGCGATCAAGCTGTGATTCGCGGAGCCCCCGCCCATCGCGAAAATCTCCCCCTGATAGAATTCGCTTTTGATCGACGCCTGGCGCTCGCGAATCAGATACTCCTGTGGCGTGATTCTCTTGAGTGCTGTTGACACGGTTTGCTCCTTTCAGAACTATGGGATCGCCGTAAGATAACTCAGCGATCCAAGAAAAGCATCAGGTTTTTGATCGTACTGGCAGAGCTAAGCAACGGCGTTGTCGTTAAACGAAGATGCTCAAGACACGATGAAACGGCACTTTGCTGATCCGTATCTTGTCCCATGGCATGAAAAAAGGAGTCGCACTGCTGTACGACTCCTTGAATCCTGGCGGAGAGTTCTTTGCAGTACGCGAAATCCGGATTACTCCGCTTCGGTCAACTCAGCGACAACTTCATGGCCTTCAGGAGCGATTGCTTCCGGGGTTTCAGTGACATCTACAGCGTCGGCTTTGTCTTTGCAGCAGCCTTTTTCGCCGCTTGCTTCGCATTCAGCACCAGCGGCGGAAGTCAACGTGGCGTCAGTGTCGCCTTTGGCACAGCAACTGCCATATGCTTCACTGCAACATGAAGGAGCGTCGCCTGCAAGACCTGTCAACAGAGAGGCAGTTCCGCTGGCACAGCATGGGCCTGCTTCTGTTTCAGCTTCGGCCGATGTGAAGACTGACTCGCCCGTCATTGGGCAAACAAGGCAGCTTTTGCCATCTGTTGAACTGTACGAATAACTCACGTACGCAGTGCTGGCGATTGCGACGAGAAGAAACAGTGATTTCATTTCAATGATCTCCAGGAAAGAAAGTGTGGACTCTTCGTGAGTTGATTGTCAAAGCAGGCTGGACGTCAATAAGTGTGGTCGTTTCGGGACGTTCTGTGAAGTCGATCACAGTCGACAAGTGTTGCTGAGAATCTGACCTCAGGATTTTACGCTGGCTCTGGCTTTTGGACTGCGAAATTTCAGAACACGTCAAACTTTTCGACCAGTCTGAGACAAATCCCGTCATCTCAGGCCGTTTTCACCTTCCCTTTTTCACACGCCGGTCACTTGCCGTCAATCTGTCATCTGCACAGAACAGGAACGTAGACGTTTCGTCGACAAATGATTCACAGACTGGCTTTCTACATCCTCAGTGACAGTGGTGTTGTCGCGGGAAACTTTTAACACTGTAACCTCGCGGTATAGCCGCCTCAGCACCACCGAGCATCATTTGAGACACACATGACAAATCCTTCTGCAGAGTTCGCGCTACAGACACCGTCCGAAGAAAGGCTGGCTGAAGAAGCGCGGCCGCAGGCTGTTACGCCGTTGACGTTGATCGGGTTTCTGATGGGGCGGCGGTCTGCGATTCTGGATGTTGCGGCGAGTCCTCATGCGTTGGCGCTGGGTGGTGTGCTGGTTCTGTCGGCGGGATTCGCTCGAGAATACGATGGCGAAGATCTGCTGCATGAGCCGTGGCACCTGCTGATTCCTCACGGTGCGTCACTGCTGACAGCGTTCCTGCTGTACATGCTGGTTCGCCTGACGGGAATTGGGAAGACTCAGCAGCCTCCCGCGTTCTTCCGCGGCTTCCCGATGTTTCTCCGACTGTATTGGATGACGGCACCGCTCGCGTGGCTTTATGCCATTCCCTTTGAACGCTGGATGAGCCCGGGCGATGCAACGCTCTGGAACCTGCGACTGCTGGGAATCGTTTCTGTCTGGCGAGTTGTGGTCATGATTCGCGTCATCGGTGTCGTCTACGGGGCTGGACCACTGTGGCGAGTGATCGCAACGGTGCTGCTGTTTGGCGATGCGGTCATGCTGATCGCGATCCGGTTCGTACCGGTGCCGGTACTGCATCTGATGGGCGGCGTTCGCATGACGGAAAGCGAACGACTCCTGCAGGGGACAACTTTGTTGCTGCAGATTGTTGGCTTTCCTTCGCTGTTAATCCTGCTGATCATGACTCTGGCCCCAACAGCGACATCGTGGACACCGATAAAATTTTCACAGCCCAGCCGAGTGCATGGAACGACGTGGTTGTTGGCTGCATTATCGATCCTGATCTGGCGATTCATCCTGCCTGTGACTCAGCCGGAGCAACAACGACGACGCGTGGCAGAACAATTGATCATGGCACGAGACTTTCCTGCTGCGTTTATGTTCATGTCGAAACATGATCAAACTGACTTTCCGCCACATTGGAGTCCGCCGCCGCATGTGGCTCAACCCAATCCAGCCCCCCCACTCAATGATCTGATCGAAGTGCTGATCGAGGAGTCTACGTCGGAATGGGTCCGTGCTGTTTTCATTGAAAAATTTCGCAACACCACTGAACAAACTCTGACTCCGTATGGCTTTGTCAGTGACGAGTGGCTTTCGTCCACGCTTAGAATCCTTGACCGTTTACCGCTCTCAGAATGGTTGCCTGACGATGAGTGGCGCAGGGCGGAAGCGCTCGGGTTTCTTCGCGGACTATCCAGTGATTCCAACAGAACCCTGTCCGAGTCCGATAAGAACTGCCTGAAACGGATTGTGGAAAAATTGCCGCCGCCGGAGGCCGTGAAGAGTGAAGTCATTGGTCAGGATTGAGTTGCAAGCATCAGAGGGCACGAAAACGATGAAGATCAGTCAGTAGTCCGCACCGGATGCGGACGATCATTTTCAGTCGCTCGGGACATTTTCGTTCTCCGCAGGCAAATTGGCGGCCGTCACGATCACAAACCGCGAAGCCAATGGCTATGTTGTGATTGATGCTGTGCAATGGCTGCCAGGGCCTTGATGCCTCAGCTCTTTGCGATTCAGTGACCGAAAGATTCTGGTTCCTGATTTTTTGGTCGGTTAATTTTTCGGTCAAATTTGAAGAAACCAATTCGGCCCAGACGCGAATCCTCTTGTTTCTGAACGGCAACAATCATGGGAGTGACAATTCACTATCGCGGGACCGTGGATGACATCGGCCAGATTGAAACGATGGAAGATCGAATCCTTGATCTGGTTTTTGCACTCGGCGGACGAGCCACGATCTGGCGTTCCTTTTCGGACCACGATTCGCCACGTGTTGTTCGCGGCTTAATTGTCAATCTGGAGCCTGGGCAGGATACGTTCAGTTTGCTGGTTTCGCCTGAGGGCCACTTGACTCCGCTGTTTCAGATCCACGATGCTGAGAACGCCCCGTTTGATGAACCACCCTATTGTTTTGTAAAGACTCAATTGGGATCGCTGCAGGGGCATATTGCGATCGTCCATTTAATGGATGCGCTCCGGCAGCGTTTTTGTTCTAACCTTGTCGTTTCCGATGAAGGTGAGTACTACGAAAATCGGGATGTCGATCGGCTCATTCGGAAAAGGAATCAGCTACGAGTGACCATCGATTTGGTGGCCGATGGATTGCGCGAGCACGGAATGAGCCGAGAAGCTGCGGAAGACCCCAACATTCTTGCAGCACGAATCGAACGCATCGCCGCCATCGTGCAGCAAAAGATGATTTCCGACGGGCAAGCTGCGTTAAACACCAGCGATGTTACGGACACCAAAGAAGACCATGATTCAGATTGGGAAGATCTGTCGCTCGAACAGGAAGTCGAGCTGATGGATCAGCTTCGGCGAAAGAACGATTTGCGCAGCGAACGTATGACTCGCCGCATCGCCGAAGCGACGGCGTCCGGGATGACTGTTGAAGAGGCATTTGATCTGGCGATGAAAGAAGAAGGCTTGCCAATTCCTTCCGGAGATCTGATGGAAAACGTCGATTCGACACCAGACGAATCATGGCGAGAAAGTTCGTCGGTGGATTCTTTCGACGGCGCTGTGGAGCGTTTGTTTCGCGACAATCATCCGGCCGTTGCGGAGGCTCGGGCATTCCTGATGGAAGTGATGGACCTCGCGGAGGGCGATGTCAACTCGTCGTTTGTTTCGACTCTGGTCCGAGCCGGCATGGACATAGTAGGCGGGCTTGTTCAGGCGACATGTGAGGATCCCGAAGATCCGGACGACAAGATTCATCGAGCCCTGAACATCACCCAGCTCAAACGCGCCCTGTCCGGTCATGCTTACGCCCGTGGAGCCATCTTTGGTCTGCACAGCGATAAGGCAATCACCAAAGATCAATCAGATTCGCTCCATAATCAACTGGAATCCCTGCTCGGCAGAATCCATGCCCTGTCTGAAGCCGCATGGATGGAGAAAGAATAGCGACAGGGAATAGAGTCCTCCCGGGACGCGATAAGCGGGTCGCCTTTGATTGAGAACTTATCCTTTACTGTCCCATCATGAATAGTGATGCAAACGGGTTGTCGTGATCGATGTCATTCGATGGCCACCAAAGCCCTGATGTCTCACATCTCCGCCATTGATTGACCGAAGGACTCATTGACCGAAAGTCTCTGGTCCTGATTTTTCGGTCGTTTAATTTTTCGGTCAAACCGAAAGAGACCGTTCCTGTTTCAGGCGTGCTTCGTGTGGAAAGCTGGTGAGTCGAGATTGACCAGAGGATCTTCCAGCGGAGGCAGCTTGCGGATTACGTAACTTCCGGTCTGTTTTTCCGGGACTCTCGACAGCCACGTTATTGATCACCAGCAGGTGCTGTTGCAGCGTCTTTTGGAATCAGCTTATCCAAAATTCCGTTCACGAAGGAACTGGAATTCTCCGTGCCGAACTCGCGAGCGATCTCGATGGCTTCATCAATGGCGACCGCGGCGGGAGTGCCCATTTTGGTCATCTCATAAAGCCCCATTCGCAGCACGTTCCGATCAGTTGGCGGCATACGTTCTACTCGCCAGTTCACGGCGGTCTTTCGCAACACTTCATCCAATTGATCACGGTTTGCACAGACGCCACTAAACAGCATCCAGGCAAAATCGCGAAGGGGATTTTCGTTGAACTCTTTGCGCAGTTCGATCTGAATCCGGTTCTTGTCGGCGTCAGGATTCTGGTCCACAAGATACAACATTTGCAGCACAAAACGGCGTACTTCAGATCGTCCGGCCATAGCGAATCAGGTATGCTAAAAAAACATGCCGCCAATCTTTAATCGCGGCCTTTTCGTGTGATTCCGTCAAGATAGCACATCCATCCAGCCCCCACCACCGGAAGAGATCTGCTGATGAAGAACTACTCGCGCCTCTCAATTCTGATCACACTGACAGCCCTGTTTTCGCTGGTCTGCGTTCGAACGCCGATTCAAGCTGACGAAAAAATTCGGCCTAACGTCCTGTTTATCGCCGTCGATGACTTAAACCACTGGGTGGGCCATCTCGGGAGGAATCGTCAAACCAAAACTCCCAATCTCGACCGACTCGCCAAAATGGGAGTGACCTTCACCAACTCTCATTGTGCAGCACCAGTCTGTAATCCATCTCGAACAGCTCTGTTGTCGGGAATGAGACCGGGATCAACTGGCGTTTACGACAATAACAATCCGTATGGCAGCGCCGTCAACGTGAAGCAGTCTCTGGTTACTCAGTTTAAAGACCACGGCTACATCACGCTGGGGATGGGGAAATTGTGGCACGGTGGGCTGGGATTTGAGGAGCAATGGACGGAGACCAGAAACGAAGAACCAAAGGGCTCCGGTGGTGCGAAAATTGAAGATCGCAGTATCGGAGGCATCGCATTAGGTGTCATCCACGGCGATGACAGTGCCGTCTCGGATACTCAGATCGCAGATTATGGAATTTCGGAGCTCTCCAAATCTCACGACAAGCCGTTCTTCCTGACGCTCGGCTTTCATAAGCCGCACATGCCGTGGAATGTGCCGCAGAAATACTATGACATGCACCCGCTGGATCAGATTGAGTTGCCGCCGACCAAAAACGGGGATCTTGCGGATGTTCCGTCAGCCGGGCTGAAAATGGCGAAGGCTTCTGGCGATCATACAGCCGTACTGAAATCCGGCCGATGGAAAGAAGCCGTGCAGGCCTACCTGGCGGCGATCAGTTATCTCGACGGGCAGGTGGGGCGAGTTCTGGATGCTCTGGAACAATCATCGTACAAAGACAACACCATCATCTGCCTGTGGGGAGATCATGGCTGGCATCTGGGCGAAAAAGAACACTGGCGAAAGTTCGCTCTGTGGGAAGAAGCGACTCGTGCTCCACTGATATGGGTGGTTCCGGGAACGACAACGCCCGGTGGAGTCTGCAAGAGTCCTGTCGACTTCATGGCCATCTATCCGACGTTGTGTGATCTGGCGGACATTCCTCTTCCCAGGCATGTCGAGGGCCAGTCGATTCGAGGGCTGTTGAAAGATCCGAATGCGGCCAGCTCCGATGTCGCCATCACGACCTTTGGTCAGAACAATCATGCTGTGCGAACCGACCGCTGGAGATATATCCGCTACGCTGATGGCGGCGAAGAACTTTATGATCATTCCAATGATGAATATGAATGGACCAATCTGGCGGCACTGCCCGAACATGAAGGCTTAAAGAAAGAACTGGCCGACAAACTGCCTGCCAGGAATGTCGCCGCTGTCACTCGAAACGGTGCCGAGAAGAAGAACGCAAAGTCCGGCGAATCGATTCCCGGCAAAAAGAACCGTCAGCAAAAGAAACAGAACAAAGCCTTGAGGGATCCCGAGACATCGGAAGCAAGGGCTGCCTTGGTTCCCGAAAAGCAGCGGCCCAATATTGTCTGGATGATTGTTGAAGACATGTCGGCACACTACTCGTGTTACGGCGAGACGACAATTCAGACTCCGAACGTAGACCAGCTCGCAAGCCGGGGCACTCGCTTTTCTCGTGCCTTCGTGACAGCTCCCATATGCAGCATCTGTCGATCAGCTCTGATCACTGGTCGTTATCAAACCAGCATAGGTGCTCAGAATCATCGATCCGGAGTTTCAGGCCATGAGATTCATCTGCCGGCCGATGTTAAACTCGTGCCAGCCATTTTTCGCAACGCCGGATACCACACAAACAATCTGACCGTTGAAGCTTTTCTCCGCAGCGACGAGGATGTCAAATTGTCGCCAGTGGTGAAAGTTGCAAAGACGGATTACAACTTTCAATGGGACGAAGCGGCCACTTACGACAGCACTCACTGGGCCGCGCGAGAAGCGAAGAAGCCGTTCTTTGTGCAGGTTCAGTTGCATGGCGGGAAATATCGCAACGTCGCGGATACCTCGAAGTGGACCGCGAAAGCTCTGAAAGATCTTGGATCAGTCACTTCGCCGAATGATGTTCATCTGCCGCCTTATCTTCCCAACGATCCTGTTATCCTGGAAGACTGGGCTCAGTATCTGGACACGGTGCGTTATACCGACTGGGAAGTTGGCCGAGTTATCCAGCGACTGAAGGATGCCGGAGAGCTGGAGAACACAGTGATCTTTTTTATGACAGATCACGGCATCAGCCATGTTCGAAACAAGCAGTTTCTCTACGACGGCGGCACTCATGTTCCGCTGATCGTGGCCGGCCCCGGAGTTGCATCGGGTGTTGTTCGCGACGATGTGGTGGAACATATTGATCTCGGCGCGACTTCGATGGGGTGTGCCGGAATCGCACGGCCAGCATCAATGCATTCGCAGGATATCATGGCAGCCGATTATCAGCCTCGCGAGTATGTCTTCGCCGCGCGTGATCGAGCCGATGAAACCGTAGATCTGATGCGCAGCGTCCGGGATACTCGCTGGAAATACATCTTCAATGGGTTCCCTGATCGTCCGTATCTGCAGCCGAATCGCTACAAAGACAGCAAGCCGATTTTGCAGGCCATGCGTCGTCTCTACGCCGATGCACAGCTCAACGCTGACCAAAGTCTGATTATGGCGGAAGCGCGTCCTCGGGAAGAATTGTACGATACTCAGACCGACCCGTTTGAGCTGCATAACCTGGCGGGGAAACAAGAACATCAGTCACGACTGGAGACAATGCGGACAGCATTTCGTGACTGGCAAAAACGCACCGGCGATCCTGGCGTTCCCGAGTCGGAAGACATTTACAAAATCGAAGTCGGTGCAAAGCATCTTGAGGGAGGCAAGAACGCCGACAACACTCGGTATAAGAACAACGTTGAACTTATGCTGAAATGGAACACCGAGCGACCATTCGTCCCCTGATGGAGTGTGTCTAACCTCCTTTCGAAATCCAATATTTGCGTTGCCCACTCGACTGGTCCCTCTCATCGAGGTCTGCACTTCGGTGTCGGCGGAAGCACAACGAACGCGCACAGGGACGTTGATTGGACAGAGCCCGTGCACAGCAAATCGCCATTGCAGCGACAATATCTTCCAAAATTTTCAGAATAAAGGACAACACGGTCCTGTTTAGGCTCGATCTCGCCGGACTAAAACACGACATTAATGTCTTGTTTTGGCGATTCGTTCCAAATATCGCACCAGCCCGGCTGGTTTGAAGATTTGGTGTCCGAATCTTTAGCGAGCAACGTGGCAAGGAGTTTGGCGATGTTTTGCAATCAGTGCGAGCAGACACAAAACGGTCGAGGCTGTACGGACGTCGGTGTGTGCGGCAAAGATGAAGACGTGCAGTCTCTTCAGGAAATCCTGCTCTACGGTCTTAAAGGCATGGCGGCCTATGCCAACCATGCGCGGCGTCTGGGAAAGGTCGATGACAGCGTCAGTGAGTTTATCGAGGAAGCTTTATTTTCCACGATGACCAACGTCAACTTTGACCTTGAGACACTGCTGGAAATTGTTCTGGAGTGCGGTCACAAGAACGTTCGAGTCATGCAGCTTCTTGATGAAGGACACATCGAACGATTCGGTACACCGTCTCCTGTCAGCGTATACGAGGGGACAAAGGCTGGTCCCGGCATTCTGGTGACCGGGCATGACATGGTTGATCTCGCAGATCTGCTGGAGCAATCCGCCGGACAGGGAATCAACGTGTATACTCATGGCGAAATGTTGCCAGCGCACAGTTATCCGAAGCTGCGAGCATACGCGCATCTTGCTGGACACTACGGTGGCCCGTGGCAGAATCAGCATTGGGAGTTCCCGTCGTTCTCGGGGCCGATTATTGCCACCACGAACTGTGTACTGATTCCGCCCGACTCGTATAAAGATCGACTTTATACAACTCGCTTCACTGCGGTCCCTGGCGGCAAGCGTCTGCGATCAAACGATTTTTCCGCAGTGATTGCTCAGGCAAAGGAGTTACCTCCGCTGAAGGATCGCAAGGTGCGAGAATCAACTGTCGGATTTCATCATTCGGTCATTCTGGGACTCGCCGACAAAATCGTCGACGCTGTCAAAAGTGGGGAGATCAAAAAGTTCTATCTCATCGGCGGCTGCGATGGAGCAGAGATTGGTCGCAACTACTACACCAAACTGGCTCACGGTGCGCCGCAGCAGTCGGTGATTCTGACGCTCGGCTGCGGAAAATATCGCATACGCAATCATGACTACGGCACAGCAGCAGGTTTGCCTCGATTGCTGGACATGGGGCAGTGTAATGATGCGTACGGAGCTGTTCAGGTTGCACTTGGACTGGCTAAGGCCTTTGATTGCGGGATCAATGATCTACCGCTGTCTATTGTCCTGTCATGGTTTGAGCAAAAGGCAGTCGCAGTTCTTCTGAGTCTGCTGGCACTGGGCGTAAAAGGCATTCGTCTGGGGCCTGTTCCACCAGCGTTTATTTCTCCCAATGTGTTTCGAATCCTGCAGGAAAAGTTCGACCTGAAGTTGATCGAAGCGGAACCGCCGGCCGAACTTGTCATGCTTGGTTCGTAGTCGACTGCAGAGTTAACAGGACGCTGTTCCGGGAACGCGACTTGATTTCCGGAGCAGTATTCTCCCTGAACCGAGACAGCTTGCATCGTGATCATTTCGCACCATCTAAGGCAGGTCACAGGAAACGTGTTCCATGAAGTTGATCGATGAAAAGCGACTGGAGTCAGACCCGGTCTATCGCTTCGAATACCTTGCGGAGTTTATTGGATTCGAATCGGCCGATGCTGACGCAGTTCAGTCGGTCGCAATGTACCTTGGTCCGATGATTCCGGAGTTGGTCGAGAAGACCTACGCACGGCTTCTCGCCTACGACGCAACAGCAAGACATTTCCTGCCTCGCCAATCGGGATTTGAAGGTGCTCCACCGATTGACCTGCAGACGCTCACGTCGGCCCATCCGCAGATCCAGTTTCGCAAAGAACATCTCGCGAGGTACCTCAGTACACTTCTGGGTCGAACCTGTGATGCAAAACTGGTCCCTTATCTGGACATGGTCGGCAGGATTCATACGCCGCAGGCTGGCAACAAGGAAATCAATGTTCCGCTTGTTCAGATGAATGCACTAATGGGGTATCTGTCAGATACGCTCCTTGAGGCCCTGTTTGCGCTTCCTTTGGAACTTTCAGAGAAGACGATGGCCATCCGTGCTTTCAATCGTTTGCTCTGGGTACAAAATGACTTTATCAACCGCCACTATCAGTCGTGAAAGATCACACTGCGGGCAGGAATGGGCATTCCCGAACAGCTTCCGCAATCTTTCAGACTCCGAGTGTAGATTTAAGCCGCGGGATTACGGATCGCAGTCTAGACGCTGAACGCCTGTCCGAACGCGGCGTTAAACTCCAGCGGCGCAATCCGCCGTCGGTCGAACCAGAGATCAAGCTTCCCTCTCAAACCTCCAGGCAGAGATTCTGCAGTCCTGCCAGCAATGCCAGAACTCGCTGGCGCAGGAAGTCAAGGACTGCAGCTTCATCATCGCTTTTGAGCACGTACTGTTTTGAGAGCTCAGGAGCGTCCGAAAAATCAATGTCCTGAGAACCCAGCATTGCCCCGATCCTGTTGAACCAGACTTCAGTTGTGAACGGCGGTGAGAAATCGTGTGCCCCCATCGACGCATCAACGATCACGCTGAAGCGGGGGTTCCGGTGTCGTAACCATGTCCGCTGGATCGTGGCTGTCGTTTGGCCGCGGCACCGCGATTTTCGCTTTCCCGGGCATATGAAAACGAGATTGTGACCGAATCTCACTGCGTCAACGGCCGCTCAATCACTGCGTTACCAACCAGTTTCCTCGACAAAGACTGAGCGGCTACTCGTTATCGCTTGAAATTGGGATGCTTTGGATCACCGAACGATTCCATGTACGCAAGCAGGTCCAGAATTTCGTCCTCAGTGAACGTGTTAAGAAGTCCTGTTGGCATCGGGGACGTTTTTGAAAGCTGACGCGATTCAATCTCGGACTTCTTCACGGTCACTGTCTCTGGCTGCAGTGGATTTGGGCGAAGGATAACATGGTCGTCAGTTTCTTCCGTAATGCGACCGATGATCACTTTGCCCTCGGTCGTTTCAATGGCAGTGTTCATGTACTGCTCGGAAAGAACCTTGGATGGCTCCGTCGATGACTCCAGAATATCCTGACGCTTAAATCGCGTGGAGACTGCGGTCAAATCCGGTCCAACGGCTCCGCCCTGGTCGCCGTAACGATGGCAGGCGATACACTGAGCGTCGTTGAAAACCTTTTTACCGCGCGCAAAATCACGTCCGCTTCCGATTTTCCCGAGCAGCGGCTGCAGATCAGCAGTCACCCATTCTTTGACCAGATCACGGGGCGGCCCCGGCACATAAGCCTGTTTGGCCGGATGCACCTTGTCGTATTCAGCCAGCACATCCGCGAGGGCAATGATCTCCTCCGGTGTCATCGTGAACTTCACTTCTTCATGAGCATGCGCCATGAAGTTTGCGACGCTGGCACCGTTATTGAATCGAATGCCGGCCTCCTCAAACCATTGATTTACCTGAGCAGGATGTTCCGTTGAAAGCGGCTGATTCCACCACGACAAATAGGTTCTGCGAAGCTCAGGTGTCCATCCTGTTTTGACGTTACGCAGACTCACCGCGTAGGTGACCTGTTTCTCCTGTGTGGACGCGGCTTTCAACAACGCGACCGTTTTCTCCACCACATTCGGGGCGTTGAGAGCAATCAGGATTTGGCAGAGTTCCCGGTTGACCGACTGGCTTTCTGCCGGATAGAGCGGAGCAACATCTTCGATCACCTGCTTTGCGATGTCGCCGACAGGAACTCCATGCCGCGCGACAGAAACTTCGATCACTCGTAACTTGTTCAGCATTTGCTCTTCCGTCAGTTTGGCGAACGGAAACGATGTCAGCGACTTCAGGACAGCTGGCTGGGCCTCGGCAGTTCCCAGTCGAGCCAACGAAAGCAGAGCTGTAAACGCAGCGTCAGGCTGCTTTTCAGCCAGTGCCTTCGCCTGCCACTCTTCAACAGGATTCCGTTCAATGGCCATACGAGCGGCGTAGCGGATGTATCGATCCGGGCTCTTCAAATGAGGCCACGCGAATGCGACCGCCGCCGGATCCGGACTCACGTTGAATGACTCCAGCTTGTGCCGCAGGTCTCTTGCGTCGCTGCCGATTTTGTTCTGCAGTCCAGTCTCTGCAGCCGGTTCTGAAGCTTCTTCGCCGGTGTAGGTGACTCGGAACAAGCTCGCCTGAGTCCCACGGCCGCCAATCGTGAAGTACATTGACCCGTCATCGCCGATCACTGCATCCGTCAGATTCAGCGGAGTCTTTCCGCCTTTCCCTTTCAGAGATTTGGGCGCGACGAAGTTCTCAAATGTGCCCGTATAGCTGGCTCCATCTGGCGTCAAATGAACGGCCATCAAACGACCATAGGTCCAGTCGCAAACATAAAATGCCTTCTGGTACTTCACGGGGAATTTTGCACCCGTGCCGAAGACAACACCCGTCGGACAACCGATGCCGATCGTCGTCGTTTGAGGCAAGCCGTCCGCATAATAGTCAGGCCACTTGGCGCTGCCTTCTCGGAAACCGTTATCGCCACCACGAACGGAATGAAACACATGGATTGGTCGGTACCAGGGCATTCCCCAATCCCACTCCATATCGCTGTCGAAGCCAAACAATTCGCCGTCGGCATTGAAACCGATGTCATACGTGTTGCGCTGACCTGACGAAAACAATTCGATGTTCTGGCCATTCAGATCCATGCGAGCCACGTAACCGCCTGGTGGTTTCGCGCCAGCGCCGAATCCGTTGCCATCTTCCATGCGCGGCAGCGCCAGATCGTCGGCATAGTTGCGATGTGGAGAACTCGCTACCAGATCATTCGGAACAGCGGTGAAGTTTCCACATACGGCGTAGAGCATGTTGTCCGGGCCAAGCACCAGTCCATGCGATCCGTGTTCGCCGCCGCCTCCCTGCCACTCGCGAAGGAATTCGACGTCGTCGTAACTGTCGTCGCCTTTCGTGTCCCGGCAGCGATACAAAGCGAATCCGCGACTTCCGCTGCCACTGATATAGAGCGCATCGCCAACAAACAACATCCCCATGGTTTCGCTCACGGGGATATTCAGGATCTCCTGCCTGGCAACCTTGCCATTCTCAATCGTGACGCGCGTGATGGGTTGCTTGCCCTGACCGCCCAGCAACAAACGTCCTTTGGGATCTTTCGCCATACAAATCCACGAACCGTTCGTGTTCGCGTCTGCTGCCAGAACATGCTCAATCGTAAAGCCGGGAAGCGTATCCAGAACTTCGGCGGCGTTTTCGAGGCTAACCGGCTTTGAACCGTCCGCCGGGCCATAGACCGCCTTCGTGATGACAAGCTTCCGGCCGTCCGGTGCCGCGATGTCGATGGTTCCGTTTTCGCTCGCCTCAGCCTTAAGTTTTTCGTCACCGATTTTGTATTCGACGGTCAGCTTCTTCGGAACGCCCGGAGCCGTGTCGCCGAATTTTTCGTTGCTGGCCGCGATGGACAACTTATTGTCCTTGACGGCCGCGTTGACGACGGTCGTGACGTCGGTCTTGTCTTCGGCAATCGCGGAGGCTGCGAAGAATGCGAAGAATGCGAATGCGATCGCAGTCACAAGGCCATTCCACCGGTACGACGTGGCCAGCAAAGGCACAGTTGTTTTCATAATGATGCTTCTCTTGACTTTGACTTTTACGAATAATCAACGCAGAAAAATGAGTAATGTTAAGTCGCTGCGCTCTCCAGAACGCGGGATTTGGTTTGGCCCATCACACGCGGTTCGCGACCGCCTTGCCGTCGCTCCGTCATCTTCGTGCGACCGATCTTCGTGTCAGACTTCCCAGCCTTTACGCGGTGCGGGGGCAACAAAATTGGCTGCGTCGGGATGATTTGTGATCATTCCTTTTTCGCCATCATATTCCACTGGTTTGCTCGTTCCGATTGCGATGTCAACCATAACCCGGCACCAGCCAGAGCCGTTGCGTTACGTACGAATTGCCAACGATTGATGTGCCGTGGCATGATTTTTTCCGGTGGGATGTGGGGGAGGAAGTTTTGCTCGTGCTCAGCAGAGTCGAAATCAGCAGGGTAGAAAGTGTACAATCGTTGAGTTCCGTTTTCTATTGTCCAACAATACTCACCATGGCTCAGACCTCAGCTTTGTCGATCCGAAATCGAGTTGAAGCTGCCGCGATGTCATACCTGGCGATGATTGATTTCCGGCCTTACGTGTTGGCGGAATACTGAGTTCCCGAAAAGTTGAGAGCGTTCCATTTCAACCCTCAGGGCAAATGCAACTTCAGGGTAACTCGACGAGATCGAGGCTCAGGAGAACCTGTCGTGAATCCAGAATGTTTCTTCGCCAAACCGATTGTCTCTCCCCGCATTTTCACGAGTCATTCCATTAACCAGGCATTGGGACATAAGATGTAAGGGATGGAGTTTCTGTCCGCGTCAGCTAAATTTAACCTCCGTCAGGAACAGACTTCATGACCAGGCCCTCTTTTCAGCCAGAGAATTCATCCGCATGAAAACCAGTCTTGTTGTCATCACACTCACCGTCGTTTTTGCGGCGCACAGCTCACGCATCGTCGCTGGTGCGGAGCACGACTGGAATTTGGGGCCCACAGGCCTGAGAGGCTGGATTCGTTGTGACAAAATGGTCACATCCGATGCCCGCGAAATTGCGATCACCGGAGTTGAGACCGGTTCCCCTGCTGACGGCGTCTTTCTTGTCGGTGACTCGATTCTTGGCGTCGGTGGCAAGCCGTTTTCCTTTGACCCACGCACCGAAATGGGCAAAGCTCTGACTCTTGCTGAATCAGAAGCGGGCCAGGGCAATCTCAGCCTGACCCGGTCGCGCGCGGGCAGCTCGGCGGAAGTTATGTTGAAGCTTCCGGTCATTGGAACTTACAGCGCCACGGCTCCCTACGATTGCCCTAAGTCCAAACGCATTCTCGAACAAGGGTGCAGAGATCTCGCCAGTCGGATGGCGGATCCTTCCTATGCAGAGCGACAGGATCCTATCCCCCGATCGCTCAACGCCCTTGCCCTGTTAGCCAGTGGCGATCCAGGCTACCTCCCGCGGATCAAGCAGGAAACTGAGTGGGCCGCGAACTACAGCACAGACGGAATGGCAACCTGGTACTACGGCTACGTCATGATGTTCCTTGCCGAATACAAGATCGCCACGGGCGATGATTCGGTCATGCCCGGCTTAACTCGGCTCGCGCTCGAAGCTGCTCATGGTCAAAGCGCGGTGGGTTCGTGGGGTCACGGGTTCGCTCGGCCCGACGGCCGTCTCGGCGGCTACGGGATGATGAATTCGCCCGGTTTGCCTCTGACGATCTCACTGGTGATGGCCCGTGAGGCAGGCGTGAAAGATCCGGCCCTGGACCTGGCGATCGAGCGGAGTGCCAGGTTGCTGCGATTTTACATCGGCAAAGGTGCAGTTCCCTATGGCGACCACCATCCCTGGATTGAGAACCACGAGGACAACGGGAAGTGTGGAATGGCCGCTGTGTTGTTCAACCTTATGGGTGAATCGAAAGGCGCGGAATTCTTCTCGCGCATGAGCGTTGCGTCCCACGGACCAGAGCGGGACACGGGACACACCGGCAATTTTTTCAACATCCTTTGGGCGATGCCGGGGGTTGCACAGTCCGGCCCGAATGCAACCGGAGCCTGGATGAGTGAGTTTGGAAGTTGGTACTTTGACCTCGCACGCGGTGCTGAGGGAAATTTCCTGCATCAGGGCCCGCCGGAACCTGAAGAAGACAGCTACGCGGGATGGGACAGCACCGGCGGCTATCTGCTGGCCTACGCGATGCCGTTGAAGAAGCTATATCTCACCGGCAAACAGCCTGCAGCAGTGACGCAACTCGATGCCGCCGCCGCCCAATCACTCATCCTTGACGGTCGTGGGTGGAACAACAAAGACCGTAACAGTTTCTACGATGCGCTGAGTGACGACCAACTCCTCGAGCGGCTTGGCAACTGGTCGCCCGTCGTGCGCGAGCGAGCGGCCATGGCTTTGGGACGCCGCGAAAATGTTG
This sequence comes from Planctomycetales bacterium, assembly GCA_026400835.1. Lineage (GTDB taxonomy): Bacteria > Planctomycetota > Planctomycetia > Planctomycetales > Planctomycetaceae > SXXK01. The sequence goes on from JAPLOA010000087.1 coordinate 130,930, forward strand.
CCGTTGCGACTTTGATCGAGATGCTCGATTCGCCCAGCCTCGACGCTCGTTACGGAGCCTGTCAGGGTTTGATCTTCCTTCGCGGACGTGGTGCACCTGCCGTGGATACCCTGCAGAAAATGTTGTCGCACGAAGACCTCTGGCTTCGCATCAAAGCCGCAGAAGCGCTATCTGCCATCGGCGCGCCGGCCACGAAGGCGGTGCCGCAATTGCTCGAACTACTGGCCCAGGTGGATAAAGAGAATGACCCGCGCGGCATGCAGCAGCGTTATCTTTCCTTTGCTCTGTTCGACAACGACGGATTACTTGGCCGCTCACTGGAAGGTGTGGATCGCCCCGCGCTTTACAAGGCCGTGCGGGCCGGGCTGAAGAACCAGGACGGACGTGCTCGCGGCAGCATTGGTTCCGTCTATCGCCATCTTTCGCTGGAAGAGATCAAGCCGCTGCTGCCTGCCATTCACGAGGCGATCGTCCAGCCCGCGCCCAGCGGCGAGATGTTCGCCGACGGGATTCGCGTTGAAGGCCTGCGTCTTCTGTCGCAGCACCACATCGAAGAAGGCATGCACGCTCTCGTGATCTACACCCGCGATCAGAATCCATGGGCAAGCGAAGTCCGCACGCCTGAGCTCATGAAGATCCTCCTCAGCTACGGTACCCACGCCAAAGCGGTCATTCCGGAACTGACCAGGATCGCGAACTATTTCGAGAAGGATGAGAAAGACTTCCCACCGCATCTGATGCGCATGAAAGCCAGGAACGTCCGCGAAACGATCACTGCGATTGAAGCCTCGACCGACTCCCCGCAACTCATCGGAATTAAATAGGGGCGAAGGAGGAAAGGTGAAGGGTCAAAAACAATGAGTACCGGCTTGCCAGCCAGAACTTTCGAGTTTGCAAAACGAATCGTGAAGCTGTGTCAGGTTTTCGACAACAACCCCGGTGTTGGTCGAACGCTGGGCTGACAGCTAATCCGTGCCTGTACCTCGACTGGAGCAAATGTCGATGAACGACGAGCAAGCCAAAGTCGCGCGGACTTTTGTTCCAGGTATTCGATCGCCTGCAAGGAACCGTGAGAAGCCCACTACTGGATCCGTCTTCTCGCGGAGACGGAGATCCTGAAAAGCGAACCAGTGAAACCAAACAGCAATGAAACAGAGCACCTTCACACACATCACAATGAAATAGATCACAATGAAGTACATCGCCACATTACTCATCACGACACTCTTTGCTGCTGCCAGCGTCGAAGCGAATCCAGTGAAGGTTTTCATCCTCGCCGGTCAATCCAACATGGAGGGCCAGGGGGTGGTGTCTATGGATGGAGAGAGGGACTACAACGGCGGCAAGGGTAACCTGCTCTGGTCGATGAAGAATTCGAAGAGCGCCGGGAAGATGAAGTGCCTCAAAGACGAAAAGGGCGAATGGGTGGTCCGGGAGGATGTGCAGATCTCATTCAAGGCTGGCGACAAGGTCCGCAGGGGCGGGCTGACTGTGGGCTACACCGGCTATGGCGGCAGCAGTCATATCGGACCTGAGCTGGGCTTCGGAATCGTGATGGGGGACTACTTGACGGAACCGGTGCTGTTGATCAAGACGGCCTGGGGCGGTAAGAGCCTGTTCGTTGATTTCAGGCCGCCCAGTTCCGGTGGCCAGGTAGGGCCCTACTATACGAAGATGGTGGAAGAAGTGCGGGCTGCCCTGGCTGAGCTTGGAGATCAGAAATACGAAATTGCCGGATTTGTCTGGCAGCAGGGATGGAATGATATGTGTGAGAAACCAGCGATTGCTGAGTATGCACAGAATCTCGTCAACCTGGTGAAAGATCTCCGCACGGAATTCGATTCGCCGAATCTGCCGGTGGTTGTGGGCGAACTGGGCAACGGCGGACCAGTGACGAGCGGCGATATGTTCGAATTCAGAAAGGCGCAGGAAGAAGGCACCAGACAAATCAAGAACGCCTTGTTCATCAAAACAACTGACTTTGCTCGGCCTGCGGAACTTTCGCCCAATACAGGTCACGGACATCACTGGTTCGGCAATGCGGAGAGTTACTTTCTCATTGGCGATGCACTTGGGGAAGGGATGAAGAAGCTGCTGAAGTAGTCGATTTCCTGTCGCCAATGGCCACGAGCATTTTTATCCGGAGAACCGTCCCGGCGAGCACCCTGATGCCGGGCTTCGCGAGCCTCCGAGTCCAGAACCCATAAAAACCAGGCAGAGTCAAACACGAAGAGCTTTTGCTGCATCACTCATCGCGATTGCGGCGATCGCTCTGTCGTCTATTGCCACCGTATCTGTAGCGAAAACGCTGAGCCCGCAGTCGGTCGGCATGAAGAATCTCGTGACGATCATGTCTCGATACAAGGGAACGATGAGAACGACGGGAGTGCCGCGAATCCCATTGCGTCACTCAATGCTGCTCGGTCACATGCGCGGACGGCTCGTGGGACGACGGTCATCCTTCACGGCGGCATGTATTGCGTCGAACGCCGGTTGGAGTTCACTCATGAGGATGATGGGGGCGAGTTACGCGTCCCGCAGGTTATCCGAAGTGAGATAGATCAAATCCGCCTTCCCACTCATCGAGCATGATGCCGCCGATGCAAAAGGCAAACGATGAATCCTGAAACCGAGCTGGACCTATACCATGAACTCACGCTCACTTAACCGTCGCCACGTTCTCCATTCCGGCACTGCCGTGGCCCGGGGCGAGGCATACAAGCACGATGCACCAGCAAGTGGGTTTCTTCGTGAAGTTCGTTTATGTTTGATACTCACGGCAGTTTATTCGCTCGCGCCGGGTGGCACAGCCTCGATAGGATGTGTTTCCGGCGGAACATCATGTGGAAGCCATCGCGTTTGACTTAAGTGCCATGAGCCCTGCCGAAACGCGACGAAATAAGAATCGCGTGTTACAGCGTTGGCTCGTCTGCATGTTGCCAATCGCGTCATCATATCTTCAGTCCGCGAAGTTGTGATGCGGGCAGGGCGAGGGTATTGTTTCCTGACCAGATGGACTCTTCTTCGAGGGCTTTGTTGCGGCAGCCAACGCCAGCCGGTGCGATTCGATGGGGATACTGGAGGATCTCTTTTCGTTCGCGGGAAGTCCAGGATCTCGATCTGTCGTAGTCCGGTCTTTCGCGTTGCCAAACGATAAAACATCACAGAAGTTTGGATTCGTGAACGATCAGGGAGCAGGGAAACGATGGTTGCCATTGGCATTGATATCGGCGGAACAAAGATCGCCATCGCAGCAGTCGGCTCGCAGGGAGAAGTTCTTGCGAGTGTTCGATTTGCCACCGAACCAAACCTCGGCTTCAAAACGGCACTCAGCAAGATGATTTCCGGCATCAACCATGTCATCAGTGATGGCGTACTGAAGGGCGAAATGCTGGATGGCATTGGGATCGGATGTGCCGGGCCTGTCGATCCCGCGCGAGGAACGATTCATAATCCCCACACGCTTCCCACGTGGGATGACTGCGATCTTGTGTCGCCATTGGCAGAGCGATTTGCAGTCCCCGTGAGAATGGAGAACGACGCCGATGCGGCGGCTTCCGGGGAGGCTCGTTTTGGGGCCGGTCGCGGTTCAGATCCGATGGTCATGCTGACGTTCGGCACTGGGATTGGATTCGCCGCCATCGTCAAGGGGCAGATTTATCGTGGAGTCGCGGGTGAGCATCCGGAAGCCGGCCATATTCCGACAATTGCAGATGGTCCGGAATGTTATTGTGGTCTGCGTGGTTGTTTTGAAGCGATGGCTTCAGGCACTGCGATTGATGCGGCGGGCAAAGTCTCTGGATTTGCGGATGGCCGAGCCGTCTTCGCGGCAGCGGCTGCCGGTGATTCTCTGGCATCAGGAATTCTGGATGTTGCAGTGAATTCAACAGCCACAGCAATCTGGACGCTGGCTCACACATTTCTTCCTCAGCGATTCGTGCTGGGAGGTGGTCTGATTGACGATCATTTCGAACTCTTCGCAGCGCACGCCCGAACTGCTTTATCGCGAGCCGTCTTGTTGCCCAAAGGACGCGTCGAAGTTGTCAGGGCCAGCCTGGGAAATGATGCCGGTGTCGTTGGCGCGGCATCGTTGGTGATGAAAACCGGGAACATTGGTTGAGCTTCGCAGGCCGGACCGAGCGGCAGCGAGTTCCGGCCTGGATCCATCAGACTGTTGATATCTGTGCGTGGCTGCATCGCCAACATAGGTCATTGGTCGAAGTCTATTGGACCCATAACGAGAATTGGTCCACAATCGCGGTTCTCTGCGACCTCTGACCACTTCTTTACATCGAAATGCTAATGATGACCGCGAGCGCTGCCGTAAAAGCCGAACTCCTGAGCCGCGATGGTTCTCGTTGTGAGTTCTGCGGGGCTGAATCCGATCTGGAGGGCTACACGGTCGCTCCGCGCGATCAATCGGCGGTTGATTCCTGTGTGTTGCTTTGTGGAACTTGTGTCACTCAACTGCAGACTCCAGAAACTCTGGACGCGAATCACTGGCGCTGTTTGAGCGATGCGGTGTGGAACGAGAACGGTGCTGTTGAATTTCTGGCCTGGCGTGTTCTGTAGTATCTTGAAGGTCAAGCCTCGGCTGGTGAACTGCTCGAACAAATCTATCTCGACGAAGACTTGCAGGCATGAGCTTCATCGGCACCGTTGATTGCTGCAGACGATTCCTCCGACGAAGTCAGCGAAAAACCCACCGTCGACAGCAACGGCGCCGTGCGGGCCAATGGCGACGCGGTTTGCATCATCAAGGACCTGAACGTCAAAGGAACGACGTTCACAGCTAAGCGAGGAACCATTGTTCGCAACATTCGGCTGACAGGCAACCCGGAGCATGTCGAAGGTCGAGTCAACGGGACGGTCATCGTCCTGAAGACTTGTTTCCTGAAGAAGTCTACGTGACCGAGTGCAAGGTTTTGACTGTAGGTTGGACATTCCTGTCCGACGTCCTGACCACTTATTGAATCTGAGTGTTTTGTAGGGTGTGACAAGCGGAGCGCAGGCACACCAGCTTTGCTGCCAATTGGTGTGCCAGCGTTCGCCGCGGCGAACTTGTCACACCCTACAGGCTATGGCATCTTGAAGCAATGCGCCGCCGTGACGTCCCGACGTGCAACGGCACTAAGTAACAGCGAAATTGAGCGACGCGCAGGAATGCCCATCCTACGACGATGCACTAGAACTTTCGCAATGTCGTGCGAGCGGACTTCTGAGTCTGACCGGCGACGTCCATTCGAGTAATCTTCCAGTGGCCTTCGCGTGGTTCGATGGTAAACACGGCATCGAATTGGTTCTGCCGTTCGTGAACATGTCCCCAGTGTTCAACAGTCCCGGACACGGTCCACGTTGACTTGTATTGAAATCCAGGCCAAGGCACGACACTCTGCTTGCGAGCAATCGCAGCACCAGCATCGTATGCTACACTACGGATTCTCGCGATGGCTCCGCCCTGATCCCGCAACTCCAGGCTCTGACGCAATTGCAGATAGAGATCTTCCAGCAGCTCGCCGTCTACGGTCTGAGCCAGTGCATCGTAGATTCGATCTTCGGTTCCAAAATCCAGAGAACGATAAAGCCCGGAATGGAGTGAGTTGAAAACATCTTTGGCCTGATCTGCCGACAATTCTTCCGGGCTTTTCCATGGATGGTTAATCACAACCGAAAGTGGTTTCCAGGCGAAGACAGCAACGATCAACAGCACCCCGGCGGCGGCTCGACCTACCGTCGCGGAAGTCTTCTTTAACAGAAATAGTGCAGCCGCCGCCAAAACAGCGCTGCCTGCCAACAATCGCATCATCGGCTTAGAATTATACACCGCGTCAACCGACGAAATCTGTTTGGGAAGATCTTCGGGCTTACACTTCCATGTCAGAGTATTGTCCTCTGCTGTGTTAAACCTTGAGAACTCAAACTTGCTCATCGAGTTTGGATAAGCAATGACCACGGCCGGCACTTTGGTCATCGTTGAATAAAACGTGCTCCAGCTCTGCGAAACATCACGAATCGAATCATCGGGTGTCTTATACGTCATGATGATCCCAACGCGCCCGCTCGCCATGCTGACCTTCTGCGCGGCAGCCTGAGCAGCGAAGTCGGAGAGATTCAGGGAGTAAAAATCGATCCGAGTAAACTCCGGGATGATTCTTGTTCCGTTGATAACAACCGGGTTCTGATCTTTCAGCCAGTTACGGATTTGCTCGCGAATCGCATCCTGCTCGCCAATCTCAACAAATGCCGGATCCTGATGCTTGATGGGCAGAATCGTTGCCAGTGTTGCTAACGGAATCAGAATCTCATGTCGCATCTCGACGGGTTCGATATAGATGAACGAGTAGACGCTGCTATAGCTGGTGATCCCCAGCGTGGCTTCGCGCTGTTTCTCAAACCACGAGTCCCATTCTTCGTCGGATGCGTCTTCAGCCAATTCCTGTTTCCAGTCGAAACGCACTGTGGTTGAGCCACCGGGCAGAAGTCGTTCGGTGAAATTCAGCCCTGTACCAGCCTGATGAATATTGAGGCTCATCTCACTGGGGACGATTGAATTCGCGTCGGTGATATCCTGTTGAATCGTCAAGAACTCGGGAGGCATCGCTAACGGGACTTCGATCTCATACGTCGCAGTGTGCTGCATCATATCCGTCGCCGCGATTCCGTCGGCAGGAATCTCAAACGGCTTCATGTCCGTAATCTGACCTTTGTAGAGTTCTCCGTTGGCATCTCGCAGCGAGATCTTTTCCAGCAGAAACTTCTTATGGTCCTCGAGGCCCTGTTTAAGATCTTCAGGAATCAGTCGATCCTGATCATTTGGCTCGAGCCCCTGAAACAGAATCAGGTCTTCGGCAAACATCTGAACTCGCAGAATCGCTTTGCTGCGAGTCACAAACATTTGAACTTCAGTAATCGAAATCGGGTGAGCAACACCGGTCGCTTCGCAAACTCTGTTGGCCACTGTACAGAGGAGAAGAATCAATCCGGCCGCAAAAACGCTGGAAAGGATTTGGCGTGCCGACACGTTAGGTAGCGATGGGAACACAGTTCAGAGTTCTGGTTCAAGGGGGACTTGAGTGAAAATAAGCACCATTTTGATTCGCAGCCTGGTATCAGTTACAGGGAATTGCAACCATGTCGCCACCGGGCATAGACTTTATTGCCCCGCAAAGCGCGCATTGATGGCTCAGGTTGTTTTCGTCGTTCAGGGAGATTTTTCTATGCGTACACTGCTGCTTCTGATGGCGTTCATGCAGGCCGAAGGGGAATCGCCGAGACCTGATGTGGAGTATTCCATCTTTCAGTTTCCCACGAACCGGATTCCTCGTATCGATGGCGATGCCAGCGACTGGGCCATTGTGCCGGATTCTTACGCGATCGGCACGGATCAATTGGTTGATACCGTTGGAAAGCACGGAGATAAACGTGACCCTGAGAATCTGGACGTCAGCGTCAAAGTCGGCTGGGTGAAAGGTCAGAGCCATCTCTATTTTCTGTACGAAGCGTCGGATAATTACTGGGACTTTGCCAGCACCGATCTGCACAACGACATCTTTGAAGTCGTCGTTGATGGCGATCGTTCGGGAGGTCCGCTGATTCGTCAAATGCATCCGAAAGCGGCTCTTCGAGACAAGATGGAGACGCACTTTCTTTTCCACGGAGTTCATGCGCAGAATTATCACATCTTCACGCCGGCCGAGGGAAAAGACTGGACGATGGTCTGGGGATCTCAGCCGTGGATCAAAGATTTGCCGTATGCTAACTCAGCGACTCGTTACAACTTTAAGCACGGCGAATCCGGAAAGCTGACGCTCGAATTCTTTATCACTCCGTTCGATTACGCGCCGCCAGATAAATCTCGAGCGATCGCGTCAAAGTTGGAGGAGAATCAACTGATTGATTTGTCGTGGTCGGTATTGGACTACGATAGTGATGCGGAGAAACAGTACAACGGCTTCTGGAATCTTTCGCACAAGACGACGATGTACGGAGATGCGTCAGATCTTGTTGCCTTTCGTCTGAAACCGATCGAAGCCAGTCTGCGAAAACCAGTCGAAGCCGATTGGTCGTTCAAGGTCATCAGCGTCGAAGATCGCACCGTCGCATTTCGGGATCTGTCGTGGGGCGAGATCACCACATGGCACTGGGACTTCGGTGACGGCACGACCTCGACCGATCAGCATCCGACACATAAGTACGAAAAGACCGGTGAGTTTGTCGTTGTGCTGAATGTGGACGGCCCCAAAGGAAAATCTCGTCGCTCAAAAGTCTGGGACGTAACCCTGCCTTAGTGCTTTGTCAGCCGTGAATTGAGGGATGGTCAGCGGGCGAGACGCCCGCGCTCCGGGAGCGCGGACGTCTCGTCCGCTACAGCTCAACTCCTCAGACGACCGTTGACGTATCACCACGATGCCGCAATCAGCGGAGGGGAAACGGTAGCGTTGTCGACCCTGCTGCTTTCAACTTCAGCTCTGATCCTGCAACTCGAAACACTAAGTCTCAGAGATCTTGCCGGGCATTGGGGCAAGGCAGCAGGGGCCATCTCGTCGCTTGTTTTTCAACAGGCTGGAAGACGGTCTCTGGCTTTCCTTGACGAAGCCAGTCGCAACATTCAGGCTACTGCAGTGTTTCTCCGTTCAACGTCGGTGGCTGATCCCGATGATCAGTGAGGTGTGTTTTGCGAAGTCATCAAAAGTATTGCTGTGGCCTGCTGGTCTTTGCCGCAAACGCCATCGTGGCAACCTTGGGCAGGGCTCAGGATTTGCCAGACGGAACGGAAGCAGCCACAAAGCAAACGGCGGCCTTTCGAGTTCCCGCAGGAATGACTGTGGATCTGTTCGCCGCTGAGCCAAAGTTGGCTTCTCCTGTGGCCATTGGGCTCGACGAACACAATCGAGTTTTCGTGGCAGAAGAATACCGATTTAATCTTGGAACAGAAGAGAATCGAACTCGCCCGTTTCTGCTGGAAGATGATCTTCAATTGCAGACGACTGAAGACCGCCTCCGTATGTACGAAAAGTGGGCCACCAAATTCGAAGGCGGGATGGAGTGGTTCAAAAAAACAGCCGACCAGGTACGGCTCGTCGAAGACACTGACGGTGATGGCCGCGCGGATCGGTCGACGGTATTTGCTCCGGGATTCAATGGGACTCTGGATGGAATGGCGGCCGGTGTGATGGCGACGGATGGCGATGTGTTCTTCACCTGCATCCCCAATCTCTGGCGTCTTCGCGATACCAACGGCGATGGTGTTGCCGATGAACGCACCGTGATGCAGTCTGGCTTTGGCGTCAACGCTGGATTTCTGGGCCACGATCTGCATGGCCTATGCTGGGGCCCCGATGGGAAACTGTACTTCTCTGTCGGCGATCGCGGGTTTCATCTGAGAACTCGCGAAGGGATGACTCTGCACGGTCCTCGCAATGGTGCCATTTTTCGCTGTTTGCCCGATGGAAGCGAAATGGAAGTCGTGATGCGTGGACTCCGGAATCCGCAGGAGATCATCTTCGACAAATACGGCAACCTATTTGCCGACGACAACAACTGCGACAAAGGAGATCACTCCCGACTGGTCTATGTCATCGAAGGCGGACACAGTGGCTGGAACATGGCGTTTCAAAGTCTGCCCGAACCGTATCTGACCGGCCCATGGCATGCCGAGAAGATGTGGCACCTGCCGGAATCGCACCCGAAAGCAGCAGGAGCAGCAGAGGTTTCTTCAGCGGCGACACCTGTCGCGACCGATGATCGGCCGGCATGGTTGCTGCCTCCGGTTGGAAAACTGGGCGCTGGGCCGTCGGGATTCACGTATTATCCGGGCACGGGCCTCGCGGAACGCTACGACCATCATTTCTTTCTATGTAACTACACGGGCAATGGCGGTATCGAATCATTCTCCATCGTGCCTCGGGGTGCCGGATTCGAGATTGTCGACGAGCATGATTTTCTGAAGCCCGTGTTCGCCACCGATTGCGAGTTCGGATACGACGGCCGACTCTATGTGTCTGATTTCGTCAATCTCATCTGGGAGGGTGGTTCATCCGGCGGACGAATTTATCGAGTGACAGACCCAGCGAATCAGTCGGCTGCGGTCGTGACGGAAACCACCAGCCTGATGCGAGCAGGTCTCAAAGGCCTGCCTCCTCAGAAGTTGTCGGAACTTCTTGGACATGCCGATCAGCGGATTCGTCAGCGAGCCCAGTTCGCTCTGGCAGCGCAGGGGGAATCGTCCACTTCGATATTCAATGAAGTGGTTTCAGCCACAAATCCACTGTTGAAGCGACTGCATGGAATCTGGGGACTGGGACAAATCGCCACTGCTGCTCATCGAACACAACTGGCTGCCTCATCACAACCGAATTCTGGCAACCCGCCTTTGTCAGGCCGAGTCATGCAGCAGACGAATATGGCAGCAGAAGCGTTAACGTTGCTGCTGAACGATGACGATTCCGAAGTCCGTGCTCAGGCACTGCGAACTCTGGGTGATCTTCGCTATCAGCCTGCCGCCGTAGCGGTAACTGCAAAGTTGAAAGACGCGGATCCGCGAGTCCGCATGTTTGCCGCACTGGCTGTTGGTCGGATGAAGTACGCGGCGGCCTTGCCGGATGTGATTGAGCTCCTGCGGACCAATGGGCATTCAGATCCGTGGCTGCGACACGCCGGGGTGATGGCGTTGGCGGGAATCAAAGATCGCTCTGCATTGTCACGTTACGCGACCGATCAAGATCCTGTCATTCGCATGACGGTGCTGCTGACGGTTCGTAAATGGCTGCTGGAGTCACAGGAGAACTGGATTTCGACGGAGGTCGATGAGATTCCTGCGTATTCCCCCGACTCTGCAGATGTTGATTCAATCGTGGCGTTTCTGATTGATTCGGATCGTCAAGTCGTAGCGGAGGCGGCCCGAGCCATCAACGATCTGCCTCTGGAAAGTGCTACGCAGACACTGGCTGAGCTTGTGGAGAAAGAGCCTGCGCAGAAGACAGGCCTTTCGCCGCTCAGCACGATGCCGGATTCCTTGTTGCGGCGAATTGTGAACGCCAATTTTCGCCTGGGAGATGTCGTTTCTCTGCAGCGAATCCTTGTGATAGCGCAAAGTTCACTCTGTTCTTTTGCAGTTCGTCAGGAGGCACTGCAGGCGTTGATTGATTGGGCCGAACCGTCGTCTCGAGATCGCGTCACTGGCTTCTGGCGTCCTCTGACTGCTCGTGATGCCGAGATGATGAAACGTTGTCGAGAAGTGCTTGCGGATCAATTGCCAGCGTTGTTGGCTACGACGCCGGATACACTCCAGGGGCAACTCGTGACTCTGATCGATCGTCATCAGCTTCCGATTGACGATGGTGAGTTCGCGGCGTGGGTGACTGATTCCTCGAAGAGTTCTTCTGTTCGCGTGGCTGCGTTAAGACTGCTGGCGGCCAGAGAGTCACTGGAAACTTGGGTAAGCATTGATGCTGCTTTGGTGTCTGATGTTGATCTCCTGCGAGCCGAAGCGCGGGACTTGTTACTGAAACTGGAGCCTGATCGGGGACGAGGATTGCTGATCGAGATTGCTCAGTCAGCGGCCGCCTCGATTCTCGAACGCCAACGTGCGATCATCGCCCTTGCAACGCTGCAGCAGGAGCAAGCCGATGCTGTGTTGCTGACTCTGGCCCGGCAACTGGCCGATGAAACACTGGCTCCGGCTTTGTCTCTGGAAGTCATTGAAGCCGCGACGCTGCGAAATACAACGGAACTGAAGAGTCTTGTTGACCAGTTCAAAGCGAAGCAAAGCGGAAATGGCTTGCTGGCTCAGTATCAAGCGGCTGTCGAAGGTGGTAGCCCTGATCAAGGACGAAGTCTGTTCGTGGGACATCGCGTTGCTCAGTGCGTGCGATGTCATAAGGTTGGCAGCACTGATGTCGGCCGTGCAGTAGTCGGCGGAAATGCAGGGCCTGATTTGAATCAGGTGGCAAAACGTCATGACCGCGCGTCGTTGTTGCAATCGCTGGTGGAGCCGAGTGCAAAAATTGCGAAGGGGTTCGAATCAGTCACAATCGTGCTTCAGTCTGGTCAGTTGGTGGCGGGGTTGATCCGCAGTGAGGAGAACGGAATGATCATGATCGAGCAGCCTGATGGCAAACTTGTGACGATCTCAGCCGACGATGTGGAAGACAGAACAACTCCGAAGTCCGCCATGCCCGAAATGCACCGCGCGTTGACTTTGCGAGAGTTGAGAGATCTGGTGGAGTATTTGTCGACGCTGCAGTAGCCGCGGGCGCGTTGGATAGACAACCGCAGCAAATGGGGGCCCAGGTGATTTGTGGTGCCGACTTCAGTCGGCAGACTCCACTGTCCATGGAGCAAAATGCTGGCTGAAGCCAGCACTACAAATCCAACGCCTCCGGCTGGGCGGCAAATGATTGCAGGACCTGATCTGCCCGCCAAACCTGGCGGTCTGGAGCGACTGAAAGGGCTTAGGATTGGCAAATGCCGTGTTTTTGGCAAATTTTTGATCGATGCCTGATATCCCGAGTGTGAAATCCCGGCATTTTACGCACCGACAGTGTTTCTCAATGTTGCTCATTGGCCCCGTTGTCGATACCTTTGTCCGTTTCCCGCTTCGCTTTACAGCACACAGCGGGGTTTTTCTCTGCACGCAGCCGCATGAATTGCGGTGTTTGCCTGTCGTATTCCGGACTTGGTTTCCGGAAAATTTGGTGACGGTCCTGTCGAGCGTTTCGCAGGATGGTGCAGAGTCCGATTGCAAAGTATGGGAGTTTTTCAGGGAAATGGGTCGTTACACAGGTCCAAAGGGACGCATCAATCGGCGTCTGGGAATGAATGTTTACGAGAACGCCGGAGCTATCAAAGCTGCGGAACGCAAAGAGTATCCTCCTGGGATGCACAAGCGCCGCAAGAAGGACACTATCTACGGTGCCGCTCTGACCGAGAAGCAGAAGATCAAATTCTACTACGGGCTCCGAGATCGACAGTTGTTCCGCTATTTCGATATCGCGAAGCGAACAGCGGGCAATACAGGATCGACACTGTTGATTCTGTGCGAACGACGTCTGGATAATGTTATCCGACGCGCCGGGTTTACGCTGACACGCCCACAGGCTCGTCAGGGTATCGTTCACCGCCATTTCCAGTTGAACGGCAAGACCGTCAACAAGCCGGGTATCATGGTCCGTCCGGGCGATGTTGTGACGATTCGCAATCGACCAAACATTCGCAAGCTGTACAACTTCATTGGCGAGTCTGCTCCAGCCGCAAGTGCGGAATGGCTGTCAGTCGACAAGGAATTGATGAAGTGCATCGTCACGACTCTTCCAACCATCGACGACGTTATGCTCAAGGTTGAAGTCGGCAAGGTTGTTGTATTCATGTCACGCTAGTCGACTCTCCGACACAGTTCGAAAAGGGCTGCGTCAGAAGGTACAAATCAAAAGGGTCGAGGACTGGTTCCTCGGCCCTTTTTTCGTTGGTACCGCAAGCGGGCTGATTGCAAAATCGTTTAACGGCAAGCCGCAGGCGTCGTCGCTGGATTTCGCCTGCGTCTGCGGCTCGCCGTTAAACGAAAACACATAATGCGTAACCGTGTCAACGCCCTGCAGGGCCTCCACTGACAAAGGCCTTTTTCGAGGGCAACCAGCAAGTGCGGCGAGCCGGCAGAATCCACATCGTGCACTTGTGTGACAGCTCGTCACGCATTCAAAAAGGCTAATGTGCGAAGCGTGCGGCGATGTGTACATATGATGCCGGGCTCTGGAATTCTGATACGCCCTCGAACGCCAGCTGTCGCTGATTTCTGCGGCTTTGAGCCATCAAATCTTCCCTGAGATGACGGCCGACTTGACTGAGGACTCCAGTTTCCGGGATTTCTTATCGTCATATCAGTAGCAACTCCACGATTGGCACACTCGATGCTTTGTGTCGAGCGTTGTCTGATGGCAGTGAGAACTTTGAGGCAAACTTGAAGGCGTCATCGGAGTGCAAATACTCGTCTGTTGTGACAGGTCATGTAATCAATGATTTCAGCACGCAACTTTTCTTGTCTCGGGATAGCAATTGTTTGCCTGGCTGGTTGTCAAAGGGCTGAGCCGGTTCAGTGGACCGCGAGTGCTCAGACGATGAAGCTGGCCCCGGAGATCGGTGATGCGGTGACCAAAGCGGTCGTCGAGAACGCCGGCACCGCGCTTCGCCCCAGGCTTGTCAGTGAGAAGACACCGGACTTCAAAAGAGAATTGCATCTTAAGCTTGGTCAGGACGTATATCTCAAGCGATGCGTACAGTGTCACGGCGTGAACGGCGATGGCAACGGTCCCGTCGCCGCCAGTATGTATCCTCGTCCTCGCGACTATACTCGCGGAATCTTCAAATTCACTTCAACGCCTTACGGAACCAAGCCGCGGCGAGAAGACCTGATGGCAACGCTGGATCGTGGCGTTGTCGGGACATCAATGCCGAACTTTCGTTTGCTGCCAAAGCAGGAGATCGAAGCAGTTGTTGATTACGTCATCGTGCTGGCTCAGCGTGGTGAGATGGAATATCAGCTGGCCATCGAAGCCGAAGCGTCAGAAGAACTGGATCCGGAATACGTTCCTGAAGTTGTGGAAGTCGTGGGCACTCGCTGGGTTGATGCGACTCATTCGCTCACTCAACCACTGACGCCGGAACCTGAGCTGACTGAAGAGCGGATTGCTCTGGGGCGTGCTGCCTTCTTGTCGAAAGGCTGCAATAAGTGTCATGGTGACGACGGTCGTGGTCACACCAAAGACAACATCGGCAAGGATTCCTGGGGATTCTCAACGCGAGCTGCAGACCTGACATCCGGAATGCTGCATGGTGGCCAGGAACCGATCGACATTTATCGCCGCATTATGAATGGGATCAATGGCACTCCAATGCCGGGATTCAAGAGTGCTCTTGAGAGCGAGCCGGAGACGATCTGGAATCTCGTCAGCTATGTGCTCAGCGTTTCTAATCGTCGGCGTGAGGGAACTGCAATTCCGGCCGGCTTGATGAAGCCTTACAACGATCCGGTGCCTGCCGAGGCTGCCGCTGCGGGTGCAGAAGAGTAGTTCTCCGGGGTACTTCCAACGACGTGAACTGGAATCGCTCCGAATTCTGAATCTGAAATCTGAAGTTTGAAATCCCACAGGCGAGTTCACTTATGGCTGACCAGAGTTTCATACAAGACAAGCAGAAAACACTGGACTCACTGAAGGCACAGGTGAAGTCGCTGGAGGCGGAATTGGCTGCAAGCGACACTCCACCCGATTGGAAGCCGCAAAGCTTTTACAGCATATACTACGTGACGGTTGGCTTCGTGCTGGGTGGTTTCGCCGCGATGGTGAGCTTGCTCTTCAATGTCATCGGCTCCACGGTGGCCGGCAAGTATCCGCTGGAAATCATTCGAGTGTATCTGACATTTCCTCTCGGGGAGAAAGCCTTGCCACTGGGAAGCCAGACCGGCGCGTCACCATTTGTGATTGATGACGGCCTGATACTCGCCCTTGGCTGTTGCCTCTACATCGGCACGGGCATGGTACTTGGCAGTTTGTTTCATGCCGTGATTGCTCGCTTTGCAGAAGACAAGTCGATGGCGGTCAAGCTGATCTGGGGCACCGCTCTGGGGATAGTTGTCTGGTTCGTCAATTACTACCTGATTCTATCGTGGTTGCAGCCGTCAATGTTTGGTGGCAACTGGATCACGGACGGAAAGTATCTTCCCTGGTGGGTCGCTCTGGCAACTCACATTGTCTTCGGATGGTCGATGGCTCTCATGGAGCCGTTCGGAGCCTACGTGCCTTACAAGCGGCCGACCGACTGAGTCGAGCGGCTTGCCATGTCCGGCTGAAGCCAGACCCGCTTAACAAAAGAATCAGCAACCTTTCTTTCGAGCAATAACTGATGGCGACGCTAACGATTCCGAAAACTCAAAGCGTGTATACTCATGAAGAGCTGGTTGACGAGAAAATCATCAAGTGGTACTTCGCGGCAGCTTTGACATTCCTGACGACATCAATGCTGGCGGGGCTGCTTGTTTCATTGCAGTTGATTCGGCACAACCCATTCGCCGGGATTGAGTTATTCTCACCGGGTCGCTGGCGAATGGTGCATACCAACGCCGTAGCCTATGGCTTTCTGGCCAATGGATTTCTGGGATGTCTGCACTGGGCGATTCCACGCCTGACACTGCAGCCGGTTCTGGATCGCCGACTTTCGTGGTTCATCTTTGCGGCCTGGCAGGCCGTTGTTGGTGCCACCGCGGCTGGCATTCTGCTCGGAGAAGCTCAGGGGCTGGAATGGGGTGAGACACCTGTGTGGGTTGACCCCGTTGCTCAGCTTGGCTTGATGCTTGTCGCACTGAATTTTGGAACGCCAATCGCCCGCATGAAGGGACCGATGTACGTCACGCTGTGGTACTTCATGGCCGCATTCATCTGGACTCCTCTGACCTATGCGATGGGCAACTTTATTCCTGAATACTTCGTGTCAGGAACAAGTGCCGGAGCAGTCGGCGGGCTATTCATTCATGATCTCGTCGGTTTGTTCGTAACGCCGCTCGGCTGGGGGTTGATGTACTACTTCGTGCCCATTCTGATCAAGAAGCCGATCTGGAGTCACGGATTGTCGCTGGTCGGATTCTGGGGGCTGGCATTCTTCTATCCTCTGCAGGGGATTCACCACTTCCTGTACACACCGATCCCAATGTTCCTGCAATACGGTGCTGTTGTCTCTACGATCGCCGTGGAGCTGGTTGTGACAACTGTGATTATCAACTTCTTTGGATCGATCTGGGGCAACTGGAGCATCGTCCGAACCAATCTGCCTGTTCGATACTTCTACACCGGAATGGTCTTCTACTTCCTGACCTGCCTGCAGTGCTCTTTCCAGGTCACGCTGACCTTCCAGAAGATTATTCACTTCAGTGACTGGGTTGTGGGGCATGCTCACATGGTCATGTTCGGTGTATTTTCGATGTGGATCATGGGAATGATGATCTACCTGTTCCCTCGTTTGCTGAAGCGGGAATGGGCCAGTCAGTCACTGCTCGAATGGCATTTCTGGCTCTCGACGGTCGGGCTGGCTGTAATGGCTGGTGACCTGATTCTGTTGGGATTGTTTCAGGGCTGGTCCTGGGCTGCTCTGGAACCCTGGGATGCATCGACGGAGTTCTCTGTGCCGTTCTGGGCTATTCGAGCGATCGCGGGCTTGGCGATGTTTGGCGGTTTGATTGCTCTCATCACCAATATCTTCAAGACCCTGAAAGCAGCATCAGCGAACGCCTGATAAAGCAGCCAACAGCGATTCAAATCCAGAATCGGCAATCTGCAATCAAGAATCACCATTCGATCCTCTCCGAAACGGCATGTCGCGTGTTTCGGTAATTTGCTAAATGACAACGGAAACCTGAGAACTGGTAACGAACCATGTTTGAAAGCAAGTCGGGAATTTTTTACATCGCGGGCATCGGTTTCTTCGTGCTCGCATTCGTTTCAAACGCTCTTGTTCCGTGGTTGATGTACAATGACATCCCGGAAAAGACCGTTGCGGAACTGATCAATCCGAATCTGAGATATCAGTTCGAAGATCTGGCTCGACGGTATCCGGAAGCGTTCGAAGCCGCCTACGGCAAACCACCGGGTGGTGACGCCGAGCATGATGTGTGGTGGAATGAAAAGTGTGGCGATGCTCTGCGGGTCGGTCACAAAATCTACGTTGGTGAGGGCTGCTGGCATTGTCACAGTCAGTTCATTCGCCCGGTCTCTAACGAAGAGCAACGCTGGGGGCCGGTGTCACGATCAGCCGAGTATCAAAATGAGCTGCAACGGCCGGTGCTGTTTGGGACGCGTCGAGTTGGTCCGGACCTTTGCCGCGAAGGCGGCCGTCGCTCCAATGACTGGCATGCGGTCCATTTCTTTAAGCCGGACAGTCTGTCTCAGGAATCTCCGATGCCGGAGTATCCGTGGTTCTTCGACGGATCCGCAGATAAACCAAATGCCAAAGGTCTGGCGATTATGACCTACGTCCAATGGCTTGGGTCATGGCAGGAAAGTTATCCGTACTATGAAGCCTATGTCCAGTCAGCTCTGCCGAAACCTGAGTCGGTGGAAGCTGACGCAGAAGCGGCTGAGGGTGAAGAAGACGCAGCCGAAGAGGGCATGGCTGAAGACGCTGAGCCTGCTGTAGAGACACCTGCTGGCGATGCGGCACCGGCCGATGATATGCCAGCAAGTGATACACCTGCCGCTGAAGCCGCGCCTGCAGCAGAGACTCCTGCGGCTGAGGGGGCCGCTCCGGCTGAAGCCACTCCTACAGAAGCTCCCAAATAGTTTAAGAACGTCTGACAAAACATGCGCACGTAGCCGGATTCGTGAGAATTCGGAGCGGTTTCCGAGCTCTCACGAGCTCAGCTACGGTTTTTTGGGTACTTCGAGTAACAGAACACAACAGTGATGACAACTCGGAGGGCTGACACCCTGCCGCTCGCCGGAATGGCGGTTGCCTGAATTGATGGAAAGAGTAGTCCGATGAATCGATCTGGTGCATGGACAATTACGATTGTCTTCGGCGTGATCATTCTCATCCCAAGCCTTCTGGGTTTTGCCATGAAGTTTGGTGAGCTGATTACGTTGACGAAAAATGTCAGTGACAGCGGGGGCTTCGCAATCACGCCCGTGGTCAATTACCTGCTGGCCAGCCTGGGCTTCTTCTGCCTGCTGATGTGGGCCGCTCTGAACGGCATGTTCCGCGACCTGGAGCAGCCAAAATACAATATGCTCGAAAACGAACGGGAGCTGGATCGAAATGTCTGATACGAAAACTTCCGGTGGTCCCGAACAGACTACGCCGGAACAGGAACATATTTACCACTATTACCGCGGCAATGAGATTCCATGGTACATCCGAGTCATCTGGCTCGGGTTCTGGATCGGCACGGTCTACTACATCATCCGGTATTTCTTTCCGGCGATGCAGGTTGAATTGGTTCTGCCCCCATGACAAAATCGTCCCTCGCAGTTGAAGATCCAAACCACTCAGCGGCACATGGCTCCCAGGAGCCTTTGTGCTGTATCTGGTGCGGTCTTCCTGTGGCCGGAGTTCGAACACCCCCACCGTCGCCGCGAGCCCTGAATGCGGCGCCTGTGGACGCTTCCGCCAGCGACGACGTCTATTGTTGCTTTGGCTGTCGGATGGCGCACACGATCACTCAGGAACGTGGTCGAGAAGGAGCGGTTCGCTGGACGATTGTTCGGCTGGGAATCGCCATCTTCTTTTCGATGAACCTCATGGCCTTCACCATGACCATGTGGTCCCTGGATGTCTACGACGTCCAGCGCGACCCGTTTCAGGTGCAGTTGTTTGAAGTCTTTCGCTGGCTCAGCATGATCTTCAGCTTGCCCGTGCTGGGTCTGCTGGGAATTCCACTGCTACAGAATGCCATTATCAGCTGGCGACAACGCCTTTTCTCGACTGACCTGCTGATTGCGACTGGTGTCGCGGCCGCATATGTGATCTCCGTGGTGAATGTGCTGCGAGGATCAGAAACGGTTTACTTCGAGGTCGGTGCGACTGTATTAGTCATGGTCACGCTTGGCCGCTGGTTTGAAGCCACCGGAAAACATCGAGCCACCGAAGCGCTCGATCAGCTGGCCGCGTTGCTGCCGGAATCCGTCACGCGAAATACGCCCGAAGGCTCCGAGCAAGTCCCCTGCACCAGGATCGCCGTCGGTGATCGCCTGGAGATTCGCCCCGGAGAACGCTTCCCTGTCGATGCGATCCTTGTTCAGGGACGCACGACGGTTGATGAGCAGGTCTTCACGGGGGAAAGTGTTCCCGTAGCTCGAGTCACCGGCGATCGTCTGCTGGGCGGCACCGTGAATCTCGAGGGTAACGTAATCATCGAGGCGACCGCAGTCTTCAAAGCCGGCTCGTTCGGGCGTTTGTTGCAGCTTCTTCAGGAAGCTCGTCTGTCGCGAGGTCATTACCAGCGACTGGCTGATCGAGTTTCCGCGTGGTTCTTTCCTCTGATCACGGGTGTCGCTGTTCTGACGTTGATCACCCATTGGTCGGCGGGAATTGGAGTCGCCATTCAAAATGCACTGAGCGTGCTTCTGATTGCCTGCCCTTGTGCACTTGGTCTCGCCACGCCGCTTGCCGTGTGGACCGCGCTAAGTACTGCTGCGAAACATCAGGTTCTGTTCCGCAGCGGAGAAGCGATCGAACGTCTGGCGATCGTCAAATCGATCTGCTTCGATAAGACCGGAACTCTGACCACAGGCAGTCCGCAGGTTCGACATCTTTGCGTGCTCGATGATCATGACTCACGAGACATCCTGCCGCTCTGTGCAGCTCTCGCGAAAACTTCGACACATCCGTTCTCGAAAGCTGTTGTCCAGTTCGTCGCAGAATGGCCCGCTTCCAATCGCGGGGCCTGTACGGCAACCGAAGTGCGTGAATGGAACAAGACGATCGATCTGCGAGATGTACGCTCAGTTCCCGGTGGTGGCGTTGAAGCTTTCAGCGCCAATGGAAAACAATTGCGATTGGGAAGCCTGGAGTTCGCAACGGCTTCAGGTGATATCTCGCCTCGACTGCAACTCCGGATGGCTCATGCTCTGTCCATCGCTGATCAGGAAGCGGCTTCAGTGGTCGCCGTATCGGTTGCGGCTCGGCCAGTAATTATGTTCCTGCTGACCGAAACAATGCGGCCGGAATCTTCTGAAACCGTAAAACGCTGCATAGAGCTGGATCTTCCGGTTACCGTTCTGACCGGCGATCGTGCGGCCAAGGCCGAACAATTGCGACGCAATCTGCTCGACTGTCATGAAGTCGGCTGCCAGTGCAGCGCCGAATGTGCGACAGAGAATTCTCACGAGCATGATCATCATCACGAGATCGTGCCGGCACCGGCTCCTGCGTCTCGATTGAAAATTGAATGCGATCTGCGACCTGAGCAGAAAGTCCGTCATCTTCGTGAGATTCGAGAACGCTGCTCGACAGTGGCCATGGTCGGCGATGGCATCAACGATGCTCCCGCACTGGCCGTAAGTGACGTCGGTATTGCGATGGGCTGCGGAGCGGATGTCTCTCGTGACTCGGCGCAGGTGTGTTTACTGAGCAATGATCTGAGCCGAATTCCCTGGGCCGTGCAGTTGGCGCGTCGCACCACGCGAGTCATCCGGCAGAATCTTTTCTGGGCGTTCAGCTACAACTTCGCCGGGGTTGTTCTGGCCGCCTTTGGATTGCTGAATCCCGCCGTGGCAGCTGGCCTGATGATTATCAGCAGTCTACTGGTGATTACGAACTCACTGCGACTGATGGCCGATTCACCGGACTCGGCGGCTGAACAAGACCAACCAACAACAGGCCTCATTGCGGCTCGAATGGTGTCGAGTAACGCGTTTGAAAAAGACCCCACTGGCGAAACCACGGCCGAACCGCCGCGCAGTGCTTTTCTGCCGAGTCCTCATGCAAAATTGTTTGACCCGGATTCAGACGCAACTCTGCCCGGGTCTGTGACGACGAATCCCAACCAACTCTGATTACGCAACCGATTCTACCATGTTGTCGACTCTTACCGAATTTGCACTGATCTTTGTCAGCGGCGTCCTCGGATCCGCTCACTGCATTGGCATGTGCGGAGGAATCGCGGCGACGATGAGCCTCGGGACGAAGTCCGTGGCTGGAGCGATTACGCGGCAATGCTGCTGGAGTCTGGGGAGGACGCTGACTTACATGTTCCTTGGAGTTGCCTCGGCCGCGATTGGCGCGAAGTTTCTGAGGTCCCAGGGCAATACCGTTTGGCTGCAGGCGATGTTTGCCGTCGTCGCAGGTCTGCTGCTGATTGTGCAGGGCCTGAACGCCGCTGGCTGGTTAAAGTGGAGAGTCCGTCGACGATCCAGTCTGCCTTGCGTGACCACGACAGTGTTCAGCCAGTTCTTTCGAGGTGGCTCGAATATCGCTGTCTTCATCGCGGGACTGCTGACCGGATTTCTGCCGTGTGGCCTGGTCTATAGCTTTCTGGCGTTGGCCGCGAGTTCCGGACATGTGGGCAAGGGCGTTTTGATCATGCTCTGTTTCGGACTCGGCACAATCCCCATCATGGTGATTACCGGCGCAGGTTTATCAATGGCGACCATCAACATTCGCCGCCGCCTGATCCGCATCGCCGGGATCAGTGTATTGGTCACCGGTCTGATGACGACGGCTCGTGGCATAACTTTTGCGTCGAATCTCACCAGCAAAGACACGTCAGCCGCCGCCGCTTGTCCGCTCTGCAAACCCACAATGCGGTCAGAGTGAAAGAGTGGTTTGGCGAATCCGGTTGGAGTGGCGGAAGGCTGGTGACTGAGCGAGCCAGCAGAGCCAATGGCAAGCTGGCAGAAGCAGAGTTTTCAGTGTGCAGAGAATCGCCAGTCTCAGCCGGCGTGGACTGCGGCAGCCTGCTGCCGCTTTGGTGCAGGCAGCCTGCTGCCAAATCAGAGGTTCTGAAGGTCGTTCGAAATTAAGGCGGTTGTCCACAGCAGGCTGTGAACTCGAAACCGGCAGCAGGCTACCGCAGTCCACGGAAATCATTCATCCCGGGACTTCTCGTTCGGCGATGAACTGGCAGGAACACCAAACACGAGTGTCAATTCCTGTTCTTCTTTCAGCTTGCGAGAACGGATCTTGATGACATCCTTAACCATCCGGGCCGCACCGGGAACCTTGACGATGATCTGAACTCGATTCTTTTCAACGTTCAGGACGCTGGAGCTGGTCAGCACCTTGATGCCTGCATTCTCGACGGGATACCCAGCGGCGTAGGGGGCATCTTTGTCATAAGGAATCTTCTGGACGTATTTATCTGACCCACGAACTTCTCCGACCAGATCACTGACTCGAAATTCCTTCACGTCATCCGGCAGACGGACTTCAATCACGATTGAATACACTTCTCGCGGCTTTGGGTTGGCAGGAATCGTGAACGCCGTAAAACTGCCCTTCGTGACAGCAAGTCCGGATTCAGGGACCTTCAGCAGCACTCCGCTGCCATCTTCGGTCGGATCATTCTCCTTGCTGCCGAGAATGCTCTTCCACACATCATCCTGAGCCGCCAGCAAAGTACCGTTCTCGGAACGCTGCAGTTCTGCGGCCAACTGTTCGAGACTGCTGGTTGGCTTTTCAAACTGGTCACTGATGTCCGCTACGAATTCAAATGATGCCTGATCACCGAGGATATCCTCGTCACCCAAAGTTGCCTGAAGTGGCGGCTGAATTTCCTCGGTGGGCAGCAACCAGTCCAGCCCCAGCCAGGGCGCGACCACAGCAACCGTCAAGAATGTCAGCAGGTGGAAAGTCGCTGAGGAAAAAAAACTGACGGCTGAGGCTGACGTCAGAGCCGCAACCACCGGCCCCATCTCTGGCTCGTCACCTTCATCAGTCGGCTCATAGATCACAACCGTCTGTGGCAGCGGCTCTTCCACATCTGATCTCGCAGCGACGTTTGCATTCGCCGACAACGTGGAAGCGGAACCACGAGAAAGCTGTGAGCTTCCTGCAGCACCGTTTCGTTCGTCTGTTAGCGAATCAGCCACCGGTAAACCTTGAATTCAGACGAATGCTCTTGAACAAATCGCGGATTTGGGGCCTCATTGAACAGAATACCGTCCCACTTGTTGTCACGCTTTCCTCCCGAATCTTATCTTCGCCGCAGATCGTCTGCGATGACTGTCAGGCAGAATTGTGACCGGCCAACAAAAAAGCCCGACCTGAAAAGGCCGGGCTTAAGTTTACGATTGAGTTTTTCTGCTGATTACTGAACGGTCGGGCCAGCACAGCGAATAAGATGGTCTTTGTCGATGTAGACCACTTCTTCTGACTGGTCAACGTGACTGAAAGGAACCGGCCAGTAGGAGCGTATGGTCTTGTCGTAGTAAATCGTGCACTTGTAGTGGCAGTGGTGAAGTCGGCAGGGGCCAACCAGTGGATACACTTTGCATTCGTCGAGGCGATCCACGAGCGGCTCAACCACGATTCGCACGTTGTTCAGTTGAGTTTCCTGGAAGAAGGCAAACCCACCTGCCCCGTCATCAGGCAGGGCTCGAATCACCTGATCTTCGCTTGGAGGGTCGACGCAGAAGACGTCGCCTTCAACCGGATCCAGCACGGGAACCTTGTTATAGCGTTCATCCTCGTGAAGCTTGTCTTCCATCAACTGGCTGGCACGTGCTGGTACTGGAACCGCAGGAAGCGTCTTCCAGAAGAGCATCGACTCCCACATGACTCCGATGAAGCCGCCGGTCAGCGTACATCCGCTGTTCGAAAGCGTCATTAAGCAGATCGCCGTCAGCACGACCCCTCGTCGTATTTGTCTGCGAAACGTCTGCATTGAGTTCTTCCCTGAAAGTAGAGTGGGAGTTTTCATGAGTACTATCCTGCCTGTCAGATTCTGGATCGGGCTGTGCCCTGACACTTAAATCCAGACACTGAACGCCGGCGTACCAGCGTCCTTTCTGATATCGATCCGTCGTTTCCATTGACTTGTGAAAATGTTTCGATTTTGCGGATCGAGCCGGAAGAATCGATGGTAACGAAAGTCCCAATGGCACCTTCTGCCTCCTTCGAAGGCACTAAGAGGAGCCGTAAACCGGCGATATTGGCCGCTTTGGCGTTGGGGCTGGCGTCATTGATCACTTGACGCAATGGTCGGTCGTCGCGTAAGTCTCCCGAATTTGCTGGTAACATTTTCAGGCTCGCGCGCTCATCGGCGGCCAGTTCCTTTCAGAGGCTCCCATGGCCCAGAATCGTGCCGTCCAAAAGATTTCGGACCAGATCGCCGCGCGAGTTCGGCACGCGATTATCTCCCACCACAAACGCAGCGGCACTGTTCTCTTCAGCGATACGACTCTTCGTGATGGGGAACAAATGCCCGGGGCCACGCTGGAGCCTCACGAAAAGCTGCGGATCGCTCGGGCTCTGGAGGAAACCGGGATTCATTCTCTTGATGCAGGGTTTCCGGCAAGCTCTGCCGCTGACGTTGAAGCCATCCGCATGATGGTCGGAGTCATTAAGAAGCCAGTTCTTACGGCATTATGCAGAACTGTCTGTTCCGACATTGATATCGCCGCTGAAGCTCTCGACGGAAATCCTCTGCATAAGAAGGGTGTCAGTCTGTTCTGCGGGACAAGTCCGCTGCATCGAGTTCACAAGCTGAACAAAAGTCGCTCAGAGATCCTGAACATCATCTCCCGGACTGTGGGATACGCAGCGAACAAGTTTCGAATCGTCGCCTTCAGCCCGGAAGACGCCAGCCGCACGGAAGTCGATTATCTCTGCCAGTGTTACAAAGAAGCCATCGATGCCGGAGCGACCACCGTTGGTTTTCCCGACACCGTGGGACTCCTGACGCCGCGCAAGGCCGCCGATTTTATCAAGGCGATTCAGGACGGCGTGCCGAATCTGGATCGTGCTTTGCTCGCCGTCCATTTTCATAACGATCTGGGCCTGGCCGTCGCCAACACCCTGGCCTGCATCGAAGAAGGGGCCAACGTCGTACAGTGCACTGTCAATGGAATTGGTGAGCGAGCTGGCAACGCTTCTCTGGAAGAAGTGGTCATGGCCCTGGCGATGCATGGCGATCAATATCGTCGTAAGTTTCGCATCGATACAACGAAGCTGGCTCCTTTGTGTCAGCTCGTCGCTCAACTTACCGGCGTGATGATTTCTCGCATGAAGCCCATCGGTGGGGCCAATATCTTTGCAACCGAAGCCGGAATTCATCAGGACGGTCTGCTGAAAAACCCTGACACCTATTTGCCGTTCCGTCCCGAAGTCGTGGGCGGTGGCGAGCTGCAACTGGTTCTCGGACGACATTGCGGTCGCAAAGCCGTGGCTCATCGATTGGCAGAGCTGGCGATTACAGCGGACGAAAAAGACGTGCTGGCGATTATGGATCTGATCAAACAACAGCCCAGGGGAGTTATCATCGACGATAATAAACTCCGACAACTCGTGGCTCAGGTTCGGTGATGCTGTTGGAAGTCACCGGGAGAACCCGCGAGTCCGCTGATCACGAATCTCAGACCGGATATTTGAGATCTCAAATATCAAATTTGAAATGTCACATTCCAAATGGAAACGGATATCAAACGCTTACATGTGAGCGATTCGGTGCCAGCCGCCGGTGTTGACCTCTTCAAGTCCTGAGCGTCTTCGGTTTAACGGCAAGCCGCAGGCGTAGGCGGATTCCGTCGACGACGCCTCCGGCTGGCCGCTAAACAATGAATTCACCCGCCTGCCAGCCGTCGTGAAAAACATCTTCTTTACCCGCTCTCAGTCGCTCACCGCTCCTCACTGAGCTGCCGATACTTCTCCGAGTACTTATCAAACAGCTGAGTATGCCGGCTGGTAAGATCGACTTTCCGCCCCTGAATCCAGGCTGCTGTCACCTGCGATTCTGTTTCCAGAGGATCCCCGGTACTCACAAACAGAGTCGCATCTTTCCCGTTCTCCAACGTGCCAACTCGGTCAGCAATGCCCAGAATCTCGGCCGGATAAACCGTGACAGCTCGCATCGCATCGTTGTATGGAAGTCCGTAGGCCGCAGCGGTTGCGGCCTGATACGGCAGGTTGCGAGTATTCCATGATTCAGAACGCCCGGAGCCGGAAATACAGAACTTCACTCCTGCCTTTCGCAGTCGCTCCGGCAACGTGAAGGCCGCATCGTAGTTGTCGTGATCTCGGCGAGGATCCTTGTGGATCGCGTCAATGATCACCGGCACGTTGTATTGTTTCAGCAACTCCGCACATGCTTCGCTGTCGTAGCCACCAAAGATGATGACTCGAACATTCTGTTCGACTCCAAAAGCTACTGCTGATTGAATCTGCGGAGCACGATCTGCGGCCACGATCAATGGGATCTTCCCGGTCACAACCGGCTGCATGGATTCCAGTCGACTGTCAAAATCCTGAATCATCGGGGATGCCGCGCGAGCCTTCCCGTACGTTCTCGCCTGCTCAAACAGAGTTCTCAGGGTCTTGAGTTCATCCGGACGACTTTCTTCCTTCTCGTCTTCTTTCGCAGACCTGGAAGAAGACTGCCGTGGGGCTCGCATCTGAGGCCAGTTGATCATCAGTCCCACGTCAGCCCGTAGCGTCATGTCTTCGTAAGTCCAGCCGTCCAGTTGCATCACCGAGGCTTTGCCGCTGACAAGTCCACCCGATGGTGCACTGACTGCGATCAGGACACCATTGGCCCGAGTCACCGGGATTAGCTCGCTGTCCGGATTCACGGCCACATGAGCGCTGACATTGGGATTGATTGTGCCGGATTCTGCAAAGTCCAGCGTGGCTCTTGTCGACGAGATTTCTGTCAGCCCCAACTGCGAATGCGACTCGATCATGCTCGGGTAGACATGCTGCCCTTTGAGATCAATGATTTCGGCTCCGTCCGGTGGCTTGATCTCAGCGCCGATCGCCGTGATTTTCCCCTGATCAAAGATCAGTACACTTTTTTCGACCGGTGGCCCGGTGAGCGTATGCACAATGGCATTGATCAAAGCAATCGGCTTTTTCTGAGGTGCGCCGGGAATCTGATCTGAAGCCAATGTTGTCACGCAGCACAGCAGACAGATCAGCAGGTTGATTGATTTCATGACAAGACTCCTGAGAACAACTGGCTGACTCTATTCCTGTGCCTGACTGCGCAGAGATTGCTGGTGGCGAAAGTGGTGGCAGAACTCGTCTGTTCGAGGCCAAAGTTCTGCGGGATCAGTGTCGCGTTCGCCCGCTTCGTGCATGTCTTCACCGGACTCCAGAATTTTCTGGATCAGCACGTTGCGACGTTCAAATGATTCGCGCTGCATGCGATCGTCTTCATCCCGGTGAAAGTAGCAGCGACCATCGATCCACGTTTGTTCGCAACGACTGAAGTTTGAAAGCGGATCTCCATTCCAGATTACGAAGTCCGCTTGCTTACCAACTTCAATTGATCCTACAAGATGATCAATCCGCAATTGCTTTGCAGGATTCAAAGTCACAAACTTCAGAGCCTCCTCACGAGGAACCCCGCCGTATTTCACTGCCTTGGCAGCTTCCTGATTCAAATGTCGAGCCAGCTCTCCGTCGTCAGAATTGAACGACACCACAACACCCTGCTTATGCATCAGCGCGCCGGCGTGAGGAATCGCGTCGTAAACTTCGAACTTATAGGCCCACCAGTCGGAGAACGCTGATGCCATCGCGCCGGCTTTGGCCATCTCATCAGCCACCTTGTAGCCCTCCAGGATATGCTGGAACGTGCCGATAGTGATTTCATACTGTTTCAGAATCCGCAGCAGTGCCAGAATCTCGTCCTGACGATAACTGTGGCAATGGATCCAGCGATCTCCGTCCAGGATCTCTCGCAGCGCGTCAAGTTCGAGGTCTCGGCGAGGAGGCAGGCCGCGACGGCTCAGCTTCCATGCATCCATCCTGCGTGCATAATCACGAGCGGCCTCGAACGAATCCCGATAGAGCTGTTCGACTCCCATGCGAGTCTGCGGATAGCGATTGTTGGCGTTCTCCCAGTTGCTTTGCTTTACGTTTTCGCCAAGAGCAAACTTGACTCCCTGAGGTGCCTCGGTGAACTTCATCCCATCGCCAGTCTGGCCCCAGCGAAGTTTGATGACCTGATTCTGGCCACCAATTGGATTGGCAGAACCGTGGAGAATGTTGGCAGTAGTCACTCCGCCTGCAAGTTGTCGGTAGATCGTGATGTCGTTCGCGTCGACAAAATCACCTACACGAACTTCGCAGGTGATTGCTTGAGTCGCTTCATTGACGCCGCCGTCAGTCGCGGCGTGAGAATGGCAATCGATAACTCCTGGTGTGATGTGCATTCCTCGCACATCAATCACATCCGCGCCTTCGGGAATGGCAATCTCTTTGCCAACCGCAATAATCTTTCCCTCGGCAACAATCAGCGTCCCATCTTCAATGAGTCCCGCAGGCCCGCATGTCCAGAGGGTTGCATGAACAAAAGCAGTCGGACGTGGCTGTCCGGGAATCTCTTCGCGTCCAAATGCTCCCAGTGGATAATTCACGGCGAATGAAGCAGGGCCAGTGGGCTTCTCTTCTTCTTTCCTGTCACCGTCTTTCTTGCTGCTATCAGCAGAGGCTTCGGACTTTGCCTCATGGCCTTCGGATTTCTCAGAAGTGCCTTCCTCAGTAGTTTCGTTTTGTTTCTTCGGTTGCTCAACGCGAGTCGCCACAACACTCGCCGTTGCTCCATCCGGCCAAACAATAGTCCCCAGCCCCGCGGGTCGATCCTGCTGCTGAGCATCCAGTTCAGTCAGCGTGAGAGAAATCCGACTCACGCCTTCGAAGCCCCAATCCTTCGCTGCCAACGTGGCCGTCAGTGCGGTATCGCTGAGCTTCACGTCGGACAGTTTCAGTACATCCTTCTTCGTATCTTCCCCGGGATTGCCAGACTTCTCATCATTGGCTGATTCTTCTGTGACGGAATTCTCTTCATCAGATGACTCTTCACCGGGAGACTCCGGGCTGTTGTCATCTTTCTCTTCAGACTCTTCCTTTGAATCTCGAGTCTTCTTTTTTTCTTCCTTCGGTTCCACCGGAATTGGCTCGCGTGAAACACGTCCCAGGAGTTTGCCATCGTCGTCGGTGACTTCAACAAACAGTTGTCCATCGAACTGAGGCGTCGGCTGGACATCAAGGCGATAGTAGCCTTCAGCCTCGCGAACCTTCTCAGGAAAATGTTCGAAGCGTTGCCCGGAAACCCACGTTTCCAAAACCTTAGTCTTCTTCTCGAACAAAGCACCATCAGTGATCACAAAGCTGGCCAGATGCCCCGACTGAATTGTGCCCAGTTGATCGTCCATCCCAAACAAAGCCGCCGGCGTTGTCGTCACCGCTTTCAAGGCGGATTGCGGTGAAAGCCCGCGAGCGACAGCTTTGCGAAGCGACTTCAGAAAATCTGCTTTTGATTCCAATCGCTCCGTGGTGAACGCAAAAGAGATTCCCGCCGAGTCAACTCGGGCGGGATTTTCGGGAGCGATATCCCAGTGCATCAACGACTCCAGGGTCGCATCCTGAGAAGTCTCCGAAGTACTCACGTTCGGAGCTTTGGGAAATGCCAACGGAAGGATGATCGGGCGCTTGGTTGCCGCGATCTCCGCCAGTCGACGATATTCGCGACCGTTGCCGACCACGATCAGCGACAGCCCAAACTCGGCTGCAAATTGATCGGCTCGCAAGACGAATTGCTCATTCGATGTTTTGACCATAACCGGCTGTGCACCGTTCAACACCGGCTGCAGTGCCGCAAGAGCCTCGTTATGTTCAGGCAAGGGCAGGGTTGAATCCGCCTCGACGGCAATTCGAGCATCACGATACCACTGCGCGTCATACATCGCCTGCCGTGCCAGCGCGACGGCTCCCATGGGGCTGCCGGGATAACTATCTCGACCTCGTCGAGAAACCGTGAGATGAAGATGTTGAGCGACATTGGCAGCCAGAAGCGTCCTGTTGAGTTCTCCATCAGCGGTGGCCACAACAGCACTCGTGCCTCGAATCACACCTGCCGCTGGGGCTATCAATTGAGCAACAATGCCCTGCTTCCGAAGAGTCTTTCGATCTTCACTCGCAGCAAGATGCTCGGCCATGGAGATCTGGGGACTGACTTGTCCATTCCAGTACCGAGCGGTCCCAGCGAGGGGATCACCTGCCACGGAGCGTTCTGAGTAGGCATCGATGAAGCCCGGGTAAACCGTCTTGCCAGCCATCGAAATGACCTGTGCATCCGCCGGAACTGCAACATCACCGACGGATTCGATCTTGCCGCCACGAACAACGACAGTCGCCTTCTCAAGCGTCACGTCGGGACTCACGACAACTCGCACATCTGTCAACGCGAAGACAGATGGAGGATTACTACGAAGCGCCTCCTGGGGTGTCGATGTTTGATCGGCGGAGAGATCCGAATGAATGCCGGCCGTTGTGAAGAATCCGGCAACGCACGCCAGAACCAGTAATGCACGCTTCATCGACGACCGTCCCCGCTGAGATCAATTCACCATGCCAGCTCTTCACTTCGCCCGCCTCCGCTCCGGGCGGCGTACGACAATCTTTTGCGCCCCGTAGAGCCGGCGAAGTTCGCTGTATCAAGCTATCGCGAAGGCATGCTAGCGTCACGGAAATGGCATGCAAAAGCAGGCAGAAGACAAATTCCGGGGCAAACAATCAGAATAGGTGGCCTGATTCCCGGGAAATTCATTAAGGCGTGGACAAGCGGGCAGGATTACCAAACGTAGAAAGACAAGTTGGAAGTTTCTATCACAACCTGCGGGAAAACTGCTCTGGATGCAAAACTGACAACCGTTGTAACATCTGCAGAATCTGCCGAAGTTCCATCTCGTGCATACGTGAAGCCCCGGCAGAAAATGAATTGCCGTAAGCATCTACTATGAATGGCTTTAAACCACATTGACCAACAATCATTGATGGAGGATTCTCAGGCTGGATCGGCATTTGCTGCCGGTCAAAACTGAAGAATCACACGACGCGGCAAACGGACTTGCTGCATCCAATTGAACGCAAACAGAGATCCAAATAATGAGCAGGGACGCTCGCACTTTGCGATACATCGCCGTTGTGGCCATACTGGCGGGACTCAGCCAGAGCCTTGAGGCCGCTACGTACCAAACTGTTAACTTTGCAGTGACTTCAGATCGTCCGGAAGTCGCGGAGCAGGTTGGCAAAGCCGCGGAGCTTTATCGCCGTCAACTGGCCGTTTTCTGGCTCGGCAAACCACTGCCCAACTGGAGTCGCCCCTGCCGAATCTCAGTTCGAGAAGGTGCGTTGGGAGCCGGTGGCCAGACAACATTTCAGTTTGTGCGTGGCGAGGTCCTGAACTGGCGAATGCAGGTCCAGGGAACTCTGGAACGCATTCTGGACTCGGTGCTTCCGCACGAAGTTAATCACACGATTTTTGCCTGCCACTTTCGTCGTCCATTACCGCGTTGGGCAGACGAAGGCGCGGCGACACTGTTTGAGCATCGCTCCGAGCAACTGAAGCAGCTAGCCTTGCTGAATGAAGTCATTCGCAATAAGAACGAGATCATCTCACTGCGTGACCTGCTGTCCATGAAGGAGTATCCACAGGGACAGCGCCCGATGTTGACGCTTTACGCTCAGGGATACGCACTGGCCGATTTTCTTGTGCAGCAAAAGGGACGCCACGCTTATCTTAAGTTTATTGCGGACGGTGAACGAGGAACCTGGGAAGAAGCGATTCGCGCGAACTTTGATCACGCTGGAATTGAGTCGCTCGAGAAGAACTGGCGCGGCTGGGTACTGGCTGGCATGCCCAAATTGACGCTACCCAGAGAACAAATGTTGGCAGCGAATGAGAGCGATGCGGACTCGAAGGCCCAGGCGGCGTCTCGACCAGAACTCCCCGTGTCAAAAGGATCAAAACTACCCGCGAAACCTCGGCGTGCATCGGCCGGAGAAATCATTCGCTCCCAAAGCCCCGATACGGAAGAATTCGCGGGAGCCGACAGCAGCGATAAGGTGGCCCTCACAGCGAAGTCCGAAGAGCCCAGAACCGCAACCAGTGGTGCTCAAAAAGAGAACGTGGACCTGCGCCTGAAGCGAGACAAGAAGGCACCCATTGTGGCTCCAACGCCACGACGAGTCGAAGGTCAGCCCGCGAGTGCGAAGCCTAACGAGCCGGCCACAGAGCAGAATTCGGACCTCTTTGAGTTTCTGAGCGACTCGGAGGGGTCTGAGCCGCGAAAACTGGAACCCACAACATCGAAGTCAACCAAGTCTGCCCGAAAAGGAAACTCCCCCGATACAGCAGGGGATTCCGACCTTGAGCGTTCCGAAGAATTCGAGTTCAGCGGCAGAAACCTCCCCAGCGAGCGAAGCGTGACGTCCGGCAGCACTCCTTCATGGGCCGGATTTCCAGGGCGAAAGAAGTCGTTCTGACTTCAAGCAGAAAGGGCATGACCGATCAAAATTCTTTGATTCTTAATGCTCAGGGAATACCAGCTCCTCCTCCCAGCCGGTATTTCATTTCTGCGCTGGCCCACGCTCCAACGGGCGAGTCATCGACACCCGCAACGATGACTCGCCCGCTTTCTTTTCGTGTGTTCCGGAGATCTCGGCGGGAAATGCGGCGAACGGAATACAAAATGTGGTGCGTGCGATATCCTGCCGTGTCTGACAGGCTGCTCACTGAATCATAACCTGAAGCGTCCGCGAGGAATGTCGGGCCTGAAGCACCGGCAATCTGATCCCTCACTGACGTTTCGGGTTGTGAAAACACGAGGTTAACAGCCTGCTACCTTCAGAGACTGATCGCACGAATTCCATAGCCAACGCATTTTCGAATCATGACTACGACCTGGACCCCGGATTCCTGGCAGAAACGCCCCGCACTACAGCAGCCGAACTATGACAATCCCGGCGAGCTGACCGAGGCCCTGAAGACATTGTCGCAGTTGCCTCCGCTCGTGACAGCGTGGGAAGTCGATCGACTGCGAGGACAATTGGCGGCGGCGGGAGACGGCAATGCGTTTGTGCTTCAGGGGGGAGATTGTTCTGAGAGTTTCGATGACTGTAACTCCGGGACAATTCTGCGAAAGCTGAAAGTGCTGATCCAGATGAGCCTCGTGCTGATCTGTGGATCAAAGAAACGCATCGTGCGAGTTGGCCGAATCGCCGGCCAGTACGCGAAACCTCGTTCGGCAGACATGGAGAAACGAGGCGATATCGAATTGCCCAGCTACCGTGGCGACATCGTTAACCGTTCTGGTTTCACTCCCGCGGAACGTCGACCCGATCCTCAATTGATGCTGCGAGCGTACGAGCGATCATCGCTTACAATCAACTATATCCGCGCCTTAAGCGAAGGCGGATTTGCGGACTTGCATCATCCGGAGAACTGGGATCTGGAGTTCGTCCGGAATACTCCAGGCTCGCGGCGTTATCAGCAGTTGCTGGAGTCTTTGAGCGATTCAATACGATTCATGGAGGCTGTCTCTCAGGGCGAACTGACGCAGTTGACGCGAGTTGATTTTTTCACATCCCACGAGGCTTTGCTGCTGTTGTTTGAGCAGGCTCTGACTCGCATGGAACGACAGCGAGGCTGGTACAACCTGGGGACTCATATGGCCTGGATTGGTGATCGCACTCGAGCCGTCGATGGGGCTCATATTGAATACTTCCGGGGTATTCGCAATCCGATCGGCCTGAAGGTTGGCAACTCCATGGCGCCCGATGAACTGATCGACGTGATCAGGATTCTGAATCCTGATAATGAGCCGGGGCGACTGACGTTGATTCATCGTTTTGGTGCAGAAAAAATCCGATCCAGGTTGCCTGCACTGGCGGAAGCTGTGTTGCGTTCCGGATGCAAAGTCCTGTGGAGCTGTGATCCGATGCATGGCAACGGCCAAACAGCTCGCAATGGAATCAAGACGCGTTCGTTTGATGACATCATGTCAGAGATCATTACCGCGTTTCGCATCCACAAAGAAGTGGGCAGTCGACTTTCCGGAATCCATCTGGAACTCACCGGGGAAGACGTCACCGAGTGTATTGGTGGACCCGGAAACCTTTCCGAATCGGATCTGACACGCGATTACCGCAGCCAGGTGGATCCACGTCTCAATTACGAGCAGGCGATGGAGATTGCGTTTCTCATTGCTGAACAGATGAGATAAAGCCGGTTTTTCCAACTGCGCGGGGCTTTTTCGGAGGGAAACAGGATTCCCGGCCATGATTTTGCCTCATACCCCTGAGACTTCGCGCGTTCAGACTGGTAAGATGTTCTGTTCTGTGCGCGGCCACAACTGAGGCATTGCTTCAGGTAGATCCCGCGAACACCCGGCCTGATTTCATGCCGTGCAGAGAATAGATGACCGATGGGTTTTTGATCCTCAAATTTTCGGACGAATTCCGATGAATAATCTGCTGTGGAAAATCGCTTCTCAACCAATCTTTGCCTGGGTTCCAGGCTGGATGGAAATGGCGATCGTGCTGGTGATTGTCATGCTGTTGTTCGGCAATCGACTTCCGGGGACCATGCGATCACTCGGGCAAAGCCTGGTACAGTTCAAGAAGGGTATGAAAGAGGGCGACGAAGAGGGTTCTGACAAGCTGCAGTGAGTTCCGCAGGAGGGCTCAGTTGTTCCTTTAGTGGAGCGGAGCCCATCCTGAATGCACTGGACTTGTGAATGTACGGAACGCCCTGTTTCGTTGGTCATAAGCTATGTGCAGAGGATTGACCCCTCCGAGGGAGAAATTGCGATGGGATCCCTTCCGGGTGTTGGCTCCTTTGAGATTTTGATCGTGTCTGTCGCGGGTCTGCTTTTGTTTGGAAAACACCTGCCGCAGTGTGTCCGGAGTCTCAAACATTTGATTCTGGATATACGTGATGGCCTGTTCCGCTGGTAACGAGATATGTTTGGAGGGTTGAGCCCTCCGAGGGAGAAATTGCGATGGGATTCCTTCCCGGTGTTGGCGGTTTTGAAATGGTGATCGTGGGCATTATTGCCCTGCTTCTGTTCGGCAAGAACTTGCCGTCAGTGGCGAAGAACCTGGGCAAGAGTTTTGCCGAGTTCAAAAAGGGCGTCTCTGGCTTTCAGGACGAGATCCGCAGTGCAACTCGCGAAGCCGAGAAGACGGTGACTTATACGCCGCCAGTCAGCAAGTCGACCTCAGACGATCGCCCGAAAGTGACTGTTTCAGAAGCCTCATCAGAAGATGACTTCACTGCTCCAAAGTTTGATCTCGGTTAGTTTTACTGCCGAGTATCTTCTGTGGATTCAGGCCGGACCGAGCAGAGCGAGGTCCGGCATTGCACAGGATGCTGCTGCTCACATTGCCTGCCCTGGCCTGCAAGACACCTCCATCCATTGATGGCTGACGTTGAGGATGGAATTGGGATGAGGGTTCCTCGGTAAAGTACCCCGCGTCGTCAGAATTCTCCCGGCAGCCTCAGAACATCATCGCCTGATCGCTGGCTTCGCTTCGCCTGAACAGACAGAAGCACAAAACTCAAATTGCAGCCTTCATGGACGACCACTGGCTCCAGGCGCGTATGGAAAAAGGTGTCTGGAACTTTGAAGACACCCCTGAATCAATGGCATAGCGACCCGTGTCAGAACAACTCCGCGATCGGGGAACCGCCGTCCACGACAAAACGAGGTCGCCCCTGGTGATCCAGATACTGGTAGTCCTGAGGAACTCCGAAGTAGCGAAACAGCGTGGCCGCGAGATCGGCTGGAGTGACCGGCCGTTCCTTGATTGTGCCCCCGTCTTTTTCGGTAGCTCCGATTACCTGACCATGCCGCAGTCCGCCACCGGCAAGGCACATCGACATTACTTCCGGCCAATGGTTACGACCGTCCGTGCTGTCCTGAGTTCCCATTGACGGAGTTCGGCCAAATTCTCCCATCGCAATCACCATCACTTTATCCAGCAGACCGCGAGCTTCCAGATCGCTCACCAGCGTCGTGATAAGATGATCAAACAACGGCAGCAATGGCCCGAGTCCTTTGCTGATTCCGCCGTACGGAGGAATGTTGTCGCCGTGATTATCCCACGTCCCAGAGGCACCGTGATAGCTAAGGTCCAGTGTGACAAATGTTGTACCGGCTTCGACTAATCGACGCGCGATCAACGCCTGTTGGCACCAGAGATGCTTTCCGTATCGCTCCCGCGTTTCTGCATCTTCCTGTTTAAGATCAAACGCTTGACGAGCACGCTCACCTAACAGCAAATCTACCGCCTGCTGCTGATAGGTGTTTAATGCGTCCATCGAACCGTCCTGATCGAGTCCGGCTTTCATATGATCGAACTGCTTCAGCAAACTCACTCGATCATTCAAACGATTTTCGGACAACCCTTTTGGCATCTGGAACAAGTCACCGCCCGTTGTTCGGCCCGTATCAACGCCAACATCTGTGTAGACCGGAAGTGTTGTGGCCTTATCACACAGAAACGGGTCGTACTGTTTCCCCAGATAGCCCGCAAACGCCAGATGCGAGCGTGACTTCATGAAGGCGGCAAACGGAGGCATCGCCGGATGGTTGGCCCCGTGACTCTTGGCGATCACTGACGCCAGCGATGGATACCTGACCGCTTCCGGATTGACGCGAGGTTCCGCCGCAAGATTCGCCGTCTGGAAAACCATGTTCGGTTCATGATTACTGTGACGAGCATCCACAGACCTGATGATCGTGAACTTGTCCAGCATTGCAGCCTGCTTCGGCAAATGCTCACAAATCACAACGCCCGGCAATTTGGTTTTCGTGACACCAAATGGACCTCGATTGACCCACGGACGATCCGGCTTACTGTCCCAGGTATCAATGTGGCTTGGACCACCGGCCATCCATAACAGGATCACACTTTTGCCAGTCGGCCCAGAGGTTCCTGCAGCAGCCGCTTCGGCTTTGGCCTGAAGTAAACCCGGCAACGAGAGACCGGCCATTCCGGCCATCCCGGCTTTCAACATGGAACGCCGCGTATCGACATACAGCCCTTCGCGAGTTCGACCGAAAAAATCGCCGAAGGAGTGGCCTGCGTGTTGAGTCTGTACGCAGAACTTCTGCGCAATGGATTGCTCTGGCATGAAACGTCCTCCAGAGGAGCAACGAGGTCGGTGAGGATAAGCGGCGGGCTGATGAGAGTAACCGGATTCTGCACCATCGGCAAGCAGGATTTACCCCAAAGACCTGCCCACGGCATCAGCAAGTGAACAAAATTCCCCTGCATCCGCCATGTTTCAATCCAAACTTTGATCAGCCAGAGTTGCCGTCCCGATCTGGTTTCGTCGGTTAATTGGGACGTCGTCAGGAATCACGGGGATACTGATCACGCCTGGCCACGAATTTCCGCAAATCCAACCTCGACGCTTCACATATACGATTGAATGAGTTGACTGCGGCAAAGGCTCCAGATCAACCCTGTCTCCCGATTCCTTAATGATCTGGTCCAGTGACTCTTCCCATGTGTCAACGGTAAAGACTCTTCCGTCCCGCAGCGTGAGTGTAAAGCCTGAGACAGAATCAACCTGTACCGGTGTCAGTAACGGATCGTTCTCGAACGCGCGTGGATAATGGAGCTGGATGATTCCCAGTGAACAGCAGACGAACAATCCGACCAATATCAGCATGAGGTGCCTGAACACTGGTGTGTTGACTCGGACGTTCTTCATCGTTTACCCCCCGCCACAGCAGTATCACTCGGGGATCACGGACAAACGTGTTTTACAACACTCCCTTTATCGTCTCACATCGCCTCATCGGCAATTCGTAATCGCTCGTTACGGTCGAAGGCCAGCAGAGCGGTGATAAGTTCATTCATATCGCCCGTCATGATCCGATCCAACTTGTAGATCGTCAAATTACAGCGATGATCGGTCATGCGGTTCTGAGGAAAATTGTAGGTGCGAATTCGTTCGCTGCGGTCGCCCGACCCGACCAGCGTTCGACGCGCAGCGGCTCGCTCATTCTGCAACTTCGTGGTTTGCGCTTCCAGGATACGACTGCGAAGAACTCGCATCGCCTTCGCACGGTTCTTGTGCTGACTCTTTTCGTCCTGGCACTTCACAACGATACCGGTCGGCAAGTGAGTCAGTCGCACGGCGCTTTCAGTCTTGTTCACTTTCTGCCCGCCGGGACCACCGGCTCGCATGGTGTCCACCTGCAGATCTTCCGGACGAATATCAATTTCGACTTCATCAGCTTCCGGCAACACCGCTACCGTCGCCGCACTTGTGTGAACTCGGCCCTGAGTTTCCGTCTCAGGAACTCGTTGAACGCGATGCCCACCGCTTTCAAACTGCAATGCGTGAAACGCGCCGTCTCCGGTGATGGAAAACACGACTTCCTTCAGGCCACCCAGTTCCGTCGAACTGAATTCAAGAACTTCAGTCTTCCAGTTTTTCAGCAGACAGTACGCCATGTACATGTCAAACAGATCCTTGGCGAACAACGCGGCTTCATCACCACCTGTGCCCGCGCGAACTTCCATGATACAGGCACCGCGAGTGATCGAATCGCCCGCCGTCGCCATATCTTCCAGCTCAACCGAGAGTTCATCGCGTTGAGCAATCAAAGCATTCAGTTCGGCCTTGGCATATTCACGCGATTCGTGATCGGTCTCCTCATCGACCATCATCTTTGCGGTCTCAATGTCGCCTTCCAGCGTATGAAACTTCCGTACCGCCGCAGCAATGCGAGTAAGCGAACCCAGCTCCTTCTGAATCTCCAGCATCCGCGAGATGTTGCTGAGAACATCCGGGTCCTGCATCTGCTTTTCAAGTTCCTCGTAACGAGCGAGTTGGCGTTCAAGAACGGGAAACATTGAAGGAACCTCTGGCTAAGTAAGACGAAATCAATCCAAAAAGAAAGGACGTGCGCAGATGAATGCGCACGCCCTGTTGCAGATTGTGAAATTGTCGTCGCTACTTCGCGGCTTCTTCTTTCTTGCCCCATTTGTACTTCTTCGTGAACTTCTCGACGCGACCAGCGGAGTCGACGAACTTCATCTTGCCCGTATAGAACGGGTGAGATGCAGCGCTGATTTCCACTTTCACGAGCGGATATTCTTTGCCATCATCCAACTTGATGTTCTCTTTAGAACGCATCGTGGAGTTGATGATGAACTGCGTTCCTGTCGATGTATCCTGGAATACAACAGGACGATACTTTGGGTGGATGTCTTTTTTCATCTCATTGAACTTTCAGGGGTTTCGGCGAGCTGATGACGAGTACATCAGCTATCCGACCGAACCAAAATGCCGAGGTGAATACCATCGGCGTGACAGAATCCGGCCTTCTGGCCGGGAAACGAAGTCGCGGAGTCTAAGCCCACACGAGCAAATCGGCAAGGAAAAACGACTCCCTTGAGCCTTTGCTGCCCGGACTTTCTGTTTTGAGCACGTTACCCCGACCTACCGTTCCGGCAGAATTCCGTATTTTCGCATCTTGTTATAAAGCGTAACACGGCTTATTCCAAGGTGTTTGGCCGTATTCGTACGGCTGAAACTGTTGCTCAGCAACGCTTGTTCAATGATGTCCTTCTCCGTCAGTTCGATGCGATTTTCCAAAGACTCCCCGCGTCGAACCGAGAAAAACGCTGCGACAGAAGGATCATTTCCCGGGCCCGCATGCCCTTCAATCACATGAGACGGCAATGTGTCGGGCATCATACGACCGTCATGACTGTAAATAACAGCACTGCGAATCGCATTCTCCATCTCACGCACATTACCCGGCCACGGATATCTCAACAGGCAGTCCAGAAACTCCGGAGTGATCTCTACAACATCAATCCCCAGGTTCGAGGCATGCTGGTGAACAAAAAACCGAGCCAATGGCTCAATATCCGGCAGTCGCTTACGCAACGGCGGCAGAGTAAAGCTGAGCGTATTCAGTCGATAGTAAAGGTCTGGACGAAAGCGGCCCGACTCCACCAGCGGCTGCAGTTGCAGGTTGCTCGCGGCGATGACTCTTGCTTTCACATGAAGCGTTTTGTTCGAGCCGACTGGTTCGAACTCTCCCTTCTCAATGACTCGCAGCAATTTGACCTGCTGATCCGGAGTCAGGACGTCGATTTCGTCCAGCAGAATCGTACCGCTTCCGGCGACGAGAAACTTACCGTCTTTGTCAGCATGAGCACTGGTAAACGCACCTTTCACATGACCGAATAATTCACTTTCGATCAACTCACCAGGCAACGCTCCGCACGCCACATGCAGAAACGGTTCATTGTGCCGAGTTGAATGTTCATGAATCAGACTGGCAAGGTGAGTCTTGCCAGCTCCGGTTTCTCCGATAAGCAGAATGGTGACATTATGCCGAGCAGCCACTTCGAGTCGCTTCAGCATGATTCGAAGCTCAGGAGTTCGCGTGCGAAACTTCTCCGCCATAAGTCCGGGCACGGAATCGACAACTTCACTGCAATTACGCGAATCGTCTGACGCATTGATTCGAGCAGACTGTTGTCGCGAAATCTGCGGCAGAGGTTCTTTCATTCCCTGCAACAAAGCTGCTGGTTTCTGAGTTTGATATTGATCGACCACAGCTTCGTTCTCTAGCACCGAATCAGCAGCAGGCTTCTCCGGGCGAAGTATCGACTCTACCAATTCATGGTAATTCTCGTCATGGTTTGTTATCGCAATCATGCGGGTGGAGTGCAGAATTTCCTCCGGCAATGAGTCGTAGGTTAACTGCCCGGGAACTATGACAAGCACACAGTCAACAGATTTTACGTTACTGATTATCGCGTACGTTCGAGCCAGTTGCTGCGGAGAAGCAGAGCGAACATCGAACACGACAATGTCAGGCCGATGCAGTTGAATCATCTGCGCGGCTTCTGGCAGAGAATAACACTCCATCAGTCGGCACTGGCCAGCCATCTGGCTTCCGACATTTCGCAGGAATCCAGGAGACGCACTAGAGATCAATGCAACTTCCAACGCCTTCATCACGGCACCTCGAATCTTGTTCACGTAGCATTTCGGCATCACGGCGCGGGCCGGATTCCTCTTCTGGACTACAGAACAAAAACAATGCCATTAAGCGCGCAAGAGCAAAAATGTCTAAAACAGGCCGATTTACGTGTCAGCAAAGATTTACACGTTGGTGAGAAGACATCACATGTTGCTATTCGTCAACATCGCGACAGCAGTTATCGGTAAACGACACCAACAGCAACCGAATAATCCAGATGATAACTCACGATGCCACGACCGTCTGATGTCGTCATTGGCGTCATTCGAAACACAATGAAATGAGCCGGTTAACCTTTCTGAAGCCCGGCGACTTCGCTGCATCATGGCCGCCGATTGATTGGATGCCAACGGCCACGACTCGGCAAGAGTTACTCCAGAAATATTCATCAGATGAAACACAGGTGTCAGATGCAACGTAACTGTTCACAGCCCGATATAAAGAGCAGTAATGAGTCTCGAGGCGTGCGGCTGACCAAAAAAAGTCGTGGGCACAATCAAGGAACGGCCGGTCACTCCACCCGTTCGACCAACATCAAAGAACGCTCGAGCCGCAGGACCACTCTGTCCCACGCCACCTGCGGGATGCAATCCGGTTTGATGATCACCCCGTCGCCCATCCACGAAATTTGATCAATTCGTCATGCTCAGCGAAGATCAGTCGGTGAACCGTTACGGCGACACCACGACTCATTAAAAATGAATCAACGAAACCACAACCTTAACACGAGGCCGAACACTCACATGGTCAGCCGAAACGAAGAATAACTTCCACTAAGACTCATACAGAAATCCATGTTTTTCGTTTGGATTCGCGTGGATCAGCACTTAGGATGCGGGACGTACTGGCTGGATTTTATGCACCCCAACGAGATGGTCGCAGGCGGCGGATTTCATGAACTGCTTCTGAATTACGTGAAGCAATTGAGAATATCCAACCATTCGGTTCTTTTGATCTCTTAAACGGTTTGACGACGTCATTCCATCGGGAAACCTTTGTTTGCTGGAACCACCGTTCAACTCGTCTGCCGCGCACCTTTCTGCATCAAAGCCATGGCTCAATGCAATTGACTCGTGTGGTTTCCGGAACGGGCAGCAGCACTGCGGTCTTACGTTTACCACCTATCAAACCGGTAAGCTGTTTCTCGTCGGCCTGAAGTTCGCCCGCGGAGTGGGGACTCCCGTCAGCGACGTGGACCAAACGCTTTCGAACTTTGAGCGGACTTACAACCATCGCATGGAAATATCAGCGTCGCCGGACGGGCGGAGGATTTGCGGTCTGGGACAATCTCCGACCAGCGCGGTTCCCTATCGGGCTGTCGAAGAGACCGCGACCGACGGAGGCGAAATGCAGCATCTACCAGATGGGGCGGGACGCGGCTACGACGTGACCTGCATTCCGCGAGCCAGTTATACGACGGGGCCCATCGACGTGCACACATGGTGGTCGATGCCGATGGCCGCGTCGTGTTCGTCAACACGATATTCGGCTGTCCGGCAACGTTCCGGGAGCGAGCGAACTTCAAGCCGTTTCGGCGTCCACCGTTGTTGAGTGCTCTGGCTCCGGAGAATCGCTGTCACTTGAATGGCTTGGCCATGCATGACGGTCGGCCAGCGTTTGTGAAGGTTGTTAGCCGTTATCTGCCACTACTTCCACCTTCAAGTGCGTTCCACGAACTATCAAACTGACAAGTCCGCATTATCCCCCGCGCCAAACGTTCCTGAAATATTTCACCATGCAACTCACGAAATGGCTTAGCCAGATTCTGTCTCAAAACGCATCGTGGCGACTCCGTAAATTGCGCAATGTGACTCGGCGTCGTGAAAAAGGGGTGGTTCACGAGCAAGGGATACTGGAGTGCCTGGAAGCGAGGATCCTGTTGACGTTTGGCTCTCCGGCATTCACATCCAGCGCCAGCCACAATGTGGCAGAGAACACGACGGCCGTGGCTACAGTCACAGCGACTGATGCCGACCTGCAATCCCAGACGGTGTCGTTCGCGATCACTGGAGGAGCCGACTCGGCCCAATTCTCCATCACCAGCGGCGGCGTGCTCACATTCGTTGCGGCACCGAACTTCGAAATTCCGACCGATACTGATGCGAACAACACCTACGACGTCGAGGTGACAGCGTCGGACAGTGGTACACCGGTGTTGACCACGGTCCAGAACGTCACAGTCACGGTCAGTGACGTCAACGAGCTTCTGACGTTGATCAGCGGTAGCACAGGCTCTATTGCCGAAAATGAAGCTGTTAGCTCTGTGACCTACACAGCCGTTGCCGTCGACCCAGATACAACATCTCCGAATAACAACATCACCTATAACATTAAACCTGGCGTGGATGATGCGGCGTTTGTGACAATCAATGAAACAACCGGCGCCGTGACACTGCTCGCACCAGCGGACTTTGAATCGAAGTCCAGCTACTTGTTTACCGTGATGGCTACGGATGGCGGCTCGCCAGCTCTCAGTGCTGAACAGGTCGTAACAGTGAACGTCCTCAATCAGCCAGAAGGGACGGTCGAAAATGACGCGTTTGTTTTGACATACTCGAGCACCAGCGTGGCGATCACCGTGGCCACCAATGGAGCTGCGACAACCAGTCTGGGTACGTTCCCGCTGGATGCACCACTAACGCTGTTCGGTCTCGGCGGAACTGATTCGGTACGAGTTGTTGGAACCGGCATTGCAGACACCCTTACCGTGAGCAATACCAGCCTGACGGTGAACGGGGCCAGTTTGATTCTCACCAGCATCGAAAACCGTACTCTGGCCGGTATGGCCGGAAGCGACATCTACCAGTTCGACGCCGATGCGTCTCTGGGGCTGTTCAGGCTGGATGAAGCGGGGGGCAGCATAGAGGGTGAAGCGGGTGGCGGCACAGACACAATCGACTTGTCGCTCACAACCACAGCAAACATAAATCTGTCACTCAATCTGGGCACCGGTGCGGCTCAGGTTGTGCATGCGAATCTAAGCCTGAACCTGGGATCCTCCACCACGTTTGAAAATATCGTGGGTGGCTCGGGCAATGACACGCTGACGGGCAACTTTTTGGCGAATACGCTGACGGGTGGCGCCGGGAACGACACGCTGACCGGTGGCAGCGGTGATGATTCTCTGGTTGGCGGATTGGGAGATGACACCTATGTGTTTGCGAC
The DNA here is from genome assembly GCA_026400835.1 of Planctomycetales bacterium. GTDB lineage: Bacteria > Planctomycetota > Planctomycetia > Planctomycetales > Planctomycetaceae > SXXK01. The sequence goes on from JAPLOA010000087.1 coordinate 175,599, forward strand.
TGCAAATGCGGCGGAAGCGGAGTTGGAGAAGAAGTATCAAGCCTGGGTGGCAACGCTGACGCCCGCCCAGCAAGCATGGGAGGGGACATTGCAGGCGGAGCTTGGCAGCTTCTATCTGCCGATTCACAAGCGTGAGAAGGTGGCCGGGGAGTCCAACGCCTGGGATTTCGTCGAAGACGATCCAGCGTTGCCGCGAGTCCTTCTCATTGGTGATTCGGTCTCACGCGCCTACACGCAAGCGGTCCGAGAAGAGCTTACGGGAATCGCCAATGTCCATCGAGCTCCGGCCAACTGCGGGCCAACCTCCTACGGGGTGGAAAAGATTGACACATGGTTGGGCGACGGCACTTGGGACGTGATCCACTTCAATTTCGGAATCCATGATCGCGAGACACCGCTGGCGGATTACGTCACTCGTCTTGAGCAGCTTGTCGAACGAATGCAGCAGACCGGTTCGCAGCTGGTTTGGGCGAGCACAACACCGATTCCTGACGTTCCTGGCACGTATTCCGCCGAATCGATTGTTCAACGCAACACAGCAGCCGCTAACTTGATGCAAGAGCATGGAGTCGCCATTGATGATTTATTCACAGCCATCACGCCACATCTGGCCGAATGGCAAAACCCGAATGATGTTCACTTCTCTGAGCCGGGAAATGAATTTCTCGGTAAGCAGGTGGCAACGTTTCTCAAATCAATGATTCCGAATCAGGCATTGAAATTGAATGCTACCAGTGTGTCTGAAGAAATCCCTGGTGGCTCGGGCAACGAAACGCTGACGGGTGTCAGTGGTGGTGATTCTCTGGTTCGAGGACTCAGAGTGGACACCGATGCGTCTATGGTGGAAGCGGACACCGTGACAGAGGCCGCGAATGAGGGGACGGATTCGCTTTCGTTCAGCTCACTGACGACGGATGTGATCGTCAGTCTGGGGACAACGGCCGTTCAGACAGTACATTCCAATCGCACACTGAAATTGAATGCGATCGACGCAATTGAGAACATCGAGGGTGGCTTGGGAAACGACACAGTGACGGGCAACTCGCTGGCTAATACGCTGACGGGGAATGCTGGGAGCGACGTGCTGTCAGGTGGCAGCGGTGATGATTCTCTCGTTGGCGGATTGGGAGATGACACCTATGTGTTTCGGACCGCAACGACGGCTGAAGCCGACACAGTAGCGGAAGCGGCGAATGCGGGCACGGACAGGCTTTCGTTCAGCTCACTGACGACGGATGTCATGCTCAGTCTGGAGACATCGATTGTGCAGACGGTGCATGCGAATCGGTCACTGAAATTGAATGCTGGCAGTGTGTTTGAAGAGATCGTCGGTGGCTCCGGCAACGATACGCTCACGGGCAACTTGCTGGCGAACACGCTGACGGGGAATGCCGGAAACGACACGCTGGCCGGTGGCAGCGGTAATGATTCTCTGGTTGGTGGATCAGGAGATGACAACTATGAGTTTCGGACCACAACGACGGTTGAAGCCGACACAGTTGCGGAAGCCGCGAATGCGGGCTCAGACAGGCTTTCGTTCAGTTCACTGACGACCGATGTTATGCTCAGCCTGGAGACATCGATTGTGCAGACGGTGCATGCGAATCGGTCACTGAAATTGAATGCTGGCAGTGTGTTTGAAGAGATCGTCGGTGGCTCCGGCAACGATACGCTGACCGGGAACTTGCTGGCGAATACGCTGACGGGGAATGCCGGCAACGATACACTGATCGGTGTTAGCGGTGATGATTCTCTCGTTGGCGGATTGGGAGATGACAACTATGTGTTTCGGACCACAACGACGGTTGAAGCCGACACAGTAGCGGAAGCGGCGAATGCGGGCACGGATACGCTTTGGTTCAGCTCACTGACGACGGATGTGATCCTCAGTCTGGAGACAACGGCCGTTCAGACGGTGCATGCCAATCGCACGCTGAAATTGAATACCACCGATGCGTTTGAGAATATCGTCGGTGGCTCAGGCAATGACTCGCTGACGGGAAACTTGCTGGCCAACATCCTCGTAGGTAATGCAGGTGGCGATACTCTGAGCGGCGGTGGAGGTCGTGACATTTTGATAGGTGGTCCTGGGCTTGATACGTTGAACGGCGGAGAGGACGAAGACATCCTGATTGCCGGCCGCACGACGAGCGATGCTGTGTTCAGCAAACTGAATCTTCTGCTTGCAGAATGGGTGTCCGTGAATTCTTACACCACACGAATCAGCAATCTACGATCCAGCGTAGGGGCTCCTGCAGTTTCCCTGAAAGCGAAAGTCAACGTGCTGAACGACGCGGGAGAAGACGACTCCCTGGTCGGCGGCAACGGAACCGACTGGTACTTCCGAGCCCTCGATGACGTGGTCACGGGGTTAGTCACTGGCGAAATCATGGACATCTTGTAACCATGGAATTTGCCAGCGGACGGATAGATCGATTCCAGTTTGAATAATGTAGTACCCGCAGTGCTGGAAGTAGTATCGGCACTCGTGTTCGCTAAATCGATTGAGGACGTAACTACAGAGCTCCCAGAAAAGTTGTTGTTTGCCAGCGACCACACGGGACTTTCCCAATCAACCGCGAACCCGTCTCCGAACGACCGTAACGCCACGTCATATTGGTTTTGGCCAACGTTTCATCGATAAAGACAACGCTGGACGGATCGATCAGTTCTTGGGAATCACGCCACTCGATGCGTATCTTTGCGACATCAGGACGATCCTGCCTATGAGCAATTCCCCGGGAGATCCTTCAAATACCTTAGTCCCCGGAAGGATGCTCAGTCGCTTTCGTCCTGGTCTCTACTGCATGCCCTCCGCCGACAGCAGACAGCAGACAGAAACCTCGCCACAGGATGAATGCACATGGCCCGCGAATTCACTCGGCAAGACAACGCTGTTTTGCACCGCACGCCAGCATGGCACGGCCTCGGCGTTGTGGTCCAGAATGCTCAAAATCCGATGGAGGCCCTGAAGACCGCCGGGCTCGAATGGAATGTCGAACAATGGCCGTTGCCTGCCACCAATAGCGAAACCCGCCTCATGATTGATGACCAGCGGAACCTCCGGATGCCGTCTACTTCAACACCTTGATGATTGTAATCCAGGACAATGAACAAGAAAGAACTGCGCCCGTGGATCAATGAAACAAAGTTGTCAGGAACCGGATACGCCATTTCTGTTGAAAATGGTTCCTCTGACCCCTTTTTGTGACCTTCGACCCTTTTGTGACCTTGGGAAGTGGTGAGCAGCGTGCCGCGTTGTTCAGTCTTCAGACGACGGAATGTTGATCGGCGGGATTCCATTTGGCGGTGAACGGTTTGTAGTCGGTGATCTCAACGGCTCCGTCATTCATCAGCCGATAACGAATCCCTCGCCAGTTGACCTCCTTCATACGGAATGATTCCAGAACTCCCAAGACAAGCACCCAGTGAGTGAGCACCATGCCGGGACACCATGCCAGGAGCTTCAGTGGTGTCATCCACTGGACTGGTTCGCCCCGTTGATTCAGCGTTTTTCGCAGGAATACTTCCTGAACGCCAGCCCCGGCTGCCAGAAGCATCCAGTAGGAAAAAAGAACTGCAACAGCAAGGCCGCCCAGACGCGGCTCACCAATGGCGAACGCGAACAGCGAAAGCCCCGCCAGCAGCAAATGCAGAAACAACAGCGTCAGGACATGAACCTGAACGGATTGGACCGTATGCGAGGCGGTATAGCGGACGACCGCCATCTGTCGTGTCACCCAGGTATGGAACTGTCGCAGGGAAATGCTTTCTCGATTCACCATCAGAAGACTGGGGACCAGTCGAAATCGCTTCTGGTGCTGGTTCAGACAACGATGGAGCGTCGCGTCAACGGACATCGCTGACTGCCAGGCGTCCAGCAAGCCGATCTCATCAATTGTCGTTCTCTTCATGGCCATAGTGCCCGCCCATGGAGCTCCCTGATTCCACATCTCCCTCATGAATCCGGCATTCCAGAAGTATCGAACCATGCTCCCCATCCGGGAGTCGGGAGGCAAATACCAGCGATTGCCTCCCGTCACGTCCGCCCTTCCATCCACAATCGGACTCGCAAGATCACGCAGCCAGTTTGCATGAGGCACGACGTCACCGTCAATGAACGCCAGAAGCTTCACATCCTCGTCCAGCCCCTTGACCGCCTGAATCAGCGAACTGCATTTCAAGCTGCAACCGCTGGCTGGATTCTTCAGGATGGCCATTCGCATGCGTGAAGACTTTTTCAGGGCCGGTGCGACGTCCCTGAGAACCGGATCGTGCTCGCTGTCGACAACCAGCTGAATCACAAAATCAGGATAGTTCTGTTCCAGCAAGGCATGAAACGTCTCCGGAAGACGAGGATCGGGGCCACGCAAAGCCAGCACAACAGCAGCTTTGGGCAGAGTCGAGTCGGCTGCACTCGGAGACGTGGATTCTCTCCGGAGATAGCGGAAGAGAACCGGCGTCCCACTCTGGTATCTCAGCCGCATGAGAGCGAAGCGAAAACTGCAGCCGCGACGATGACAGCGGATGACGCAGATTCGCGAGCTTCAGGTACCACGAACTTACAGCATCAAAGACCAGGTCCGATCCGGGAAACGAAACGCTGAGTCGCTTCATGAACTCTCGAATCTGTTCTTTCGAGAAAAAGTAGAAAACGCCCTCGGCAATAAAGAGTGGCGGCACATCACACTTTTCACGGATCGCTTCAATCCATGCATCATCGAGCATGGAACCGCCAACCATCGTTCGATTTCCGGTCGCACGTAGAAATCGACTGCGCAAGCTAATGACTTCCGGGAGGTCAACCTCCAGCCAATGGGGCACCTTTGCACCAATCCGACTGCAACGGGTGTCCAGTCCGGGACCAAACTCGACCACATTCCGCCGGGGGGAAGATTGCTTTAAAATCCCGGACACCAGCTGATCCATGACACACGCCCGAATGCAGAAGTTTTCGACCTCCACCCGTTTTTTGCGAAAGCATTCGAAGTCATAGTCCAGCGAGGCGACGATTCGGGAAGCCTCGGGATCATGGATTATTGGATTTGCGTGCCGCTGCTCAGCCGCACGCGCCCACAGTGGGATCAGTAGCGTTTCTGGAACACCGCCCAGCCCTGGCACAATTTGTTCACCTACTGCTGACATGGTCTCTCCACTCCAGGTCTTTTTGCGGACGAGGCTAAACCCGGTCTCCAATCGAAGCAACTCTCATGATGCGAGGTTTCTGTCGCATGAACACCATTCGCAAAAAGAATCCGACTGTATGAATTCTCCGGATGAATTGGACTCGGAAGGGGACTCTCCGCCAAGAACTCCACCTTACTGGAGACGCATTCGGCGCTTCCTGCCGATCTAATTGCCGATCGGCATTTTCTGCAGGCAGCATCAGGAGGTCACAGGTGCAGAGACATCCTACCCACGGACGATGTAGCGTCATGGCTGCGTTTGCGTTGAGTCTGCCGATCATGCTGTGCAGCGCTGGCTGTGCAACCGTCCATTCGTCTCCGCTGGCCAACAGGATTTCCCTGGAGCCTGAGTTGACTGAAAATGTCAGCGTGATCTTTGTCGAAGCGACACCGGATCTTGGAAATTGGGGAAAGCTTCCGCAGATCGCGGGATACTTTCGCCGAAGTTCCGTGGAGAGCTTCTATTTTGATCCGGACGTTCACGGTGACGCTCAGGCCCTCGCTTCATGGATTCGTCATGAAAGAGTCGACCGCGGACGGCGCGTGCTTCTGATCGGATGGAGCTACGGATTAGTTCAGGCGCTGGATGCACTCAAATGCCTTGAATCCAAGAACGTTTGCGTGGATACACTCGTTTCCGTTGACTGCTTCTGGTTGAACTATCATCGTGGTGAGCAACTGCAGCCAAAGAATGCGGATCGGATCGTGCTGATCTATCGTGACTGTGCTCAACTTCCGACCGGGTTTCTGTGCCCCGTCGTTCATCGGATTAAGACCTGCAACCATCTTGCGGTGCCCGGACATGCAAGGACGATGGATGTGCTATTCCGAGAAACAATCCGCCTCCGTCAGATCTCCGGCAATCCCGGGCCACCGGATATTCCTGCAACTCCTCAGGAAAACGAAATCAGCTTTCCTGACCTGACGCTTGTTGTGCGTTGAGGGATTGGATCACACGAGAAAAGCTGCCCACAACAGGAAGGAGGCGGAAGCAACCGGGCCATTCATTGCTGACGGTTGATGCACAGCAGCCGCTCCAGCCCACATGTCTCATCAGGCGAGGCTCCATGATCCGACGCTTGCCCGGTTCATTTCGCAGGGTCCACTGAGGGGCTTTGCTGGTGAAGGGATTTTGTTTCGCAACGTCAGCAAGAGTGCTCTGGCGTACCAATCTCAGTGGAAACATCTACCATGGATGGCCCCTACTGTCAGAAACTATTCGGACAAGAATCGACGCTAAACGTACTGCGAATCGCTATTCTTCGACACACCCCGCGCGATCAACTTTGGCGCGAACTGTCCGTCGGTCCAGCTGAAGCAGTTTGGCTGCTTTCTCGAAGCTCTTTGTCTGACCATAGGCAATCCGGCAGTACTCGGACAATAGCTCGTCGGCAGTCAGACTGAGTGCCTGAAGTCGGTCGATCAGACGCTCGACTTCTGGCGAATACTTCCGGGCAGAAACAGCAGCACGGCTTCGAGCTGGTTCGTAGGACCCGTGGATCAGAATATTGCGAACACATTGTTCAAGCTCGCGAATGTTTCCCGGCCATTGATAGGTCTCTGGCAGGTTGCGGCTTAGCCAATGAACCACCTCCTTCGTTAACAACTCCTGTTCGCCAGCCGCAACGCGTCCTGCAATGTGAGTTACGATGTCCTGAAGAACGTCAGGGTTATCCTCGACCTGTGACACCAGGGATGGAGTCTCAATGACGTCCGAGCAAAGTCGATAGTACAAGTCTTCACGAAACGTGCCTGCTTCAATTTCGTGCTGAAGGTCTCGATTTGTGGCGGCGATAATCTTCCCTTCGAAGTTTCTTACTCGAGTTTCCCCGAGCCGCTGAAACTGACGATTCTGCAAGACGCGAAGCAGCTTCACCTGAATTGTTGCGTCCAGTTCGCCAATCTCATCCAGAAGAATGGCTCCGTGTTCTCCGCAGGCCTCCAGCCATCCAGCCCGCGCACCTGCAGCACCAGTGAAGGCGCCTTTGGCATGGCCAAAAAGCTCTGACTCAACCAGGCTCCTGGACATCGCAGAGATGTTAACTCCGAAGTAGCACTCGGCAGAAGAAACTGCGAACGCGTTTTTTTTGGGATCAAACGGAACGTATCGCGACATTCCAATGGCCTGTGCCACCAGGTCTTTACCACTCCCACTGGGTCCCGTGACAAGAGTCGTTACCTGATGCAGGCTCCGATACAAGCCGCGGCGGTATCGCCGAAGGTCATGCGTGAAGATGGACTGCCAGATTCTGGCTCGAAGTTTGGCTGCTGGTGAGGACTGTCCGATCACGCAATGAAAGATGTGGAAGAACGCGCGATAGATCTGATGAAAGATCTCAAACAGGTGCAGCTTCAGCATGTGCGACGGCAATTGCAGGCCTGGCAGCTGTAACCAATATTCAAACTGTGTTGAATGCCACTTCCATGTCGCCTGCTCTGCTCCCGTATGACTGGCTAACTCTGGCAACCGTTTCCCCCAAACATCCAACTGCTCATAGAAGAGGATGTACAGAACCAGATCATCGTACAGACGCAGTTGTTCGTCTCCGACAGCAGGCCTTTGCAGCAGCTTGCTTCTCAAGACTTCGGCAACTCTTCGCGCGCGATCCAGAATCAGGACAAGGTTACTGCGCCGCTGGGTCATCTGCTCTGTGGTGAAGCCCCAGTACGCATGTGGCTCGGCAACGAAGGAGTCGCCAAGTGCCGCCCTCTCGAGTTCAAGTCGCTCCGGGAGAAACGGATTGCAGTTGCTCAATTCGCTGACCGCTCGAACAAAGGCCAGATCCTCTGCAGGAATGAATCCCATCGCTGACTCTCACCGTCTACAGGCACACAGGCATCGCCGGAAAACAGCATTCAATGTACACCAAGTGGACATCCAATGCACGCCACGAAATCTGCAGCAGGCATCAGCAATTCAGAAGGAACGTCCGCAAAATTAATCCAGTCAATCACTTACGGAGATCCACCAGTTTCTGGCACTCGACTTGCCTTATCCGTTTTCGTTCCCAGCTCTTTAAAACATCTCACTGAGGAGAAGACGATGACGGTTCCTGCATTCAGACATTTCAGACTCTTATCAATGGCCATTCTGGTGGGAGCCTGCTGGCACATTCAGTCAGCACAAAGTGAAGCTTCGGGGCTTCTGATTGCTGACGGTGGGCTAGGCGGGGCCCTTGAGATCAAGGAGCACGATGTCTCGGTCGTGATCAACAATGGAATTGCAGTTACCGAGGTCCGGCAGATCTTTCACAACACCGAACAGCGAATTGTCGAGGCTCTTTACACGTTTCCAGTCCCCGCCGGAGCAAGTGTCAGCAACTTCAGCATGATCATCAACGGCAAGGAGATGATCGGTGAAGTGGTTGAAAAGAAGCGAGCCCGACAGATTTACGAAAGCTACAAGACCGTCAAACGTGACCCGGGCTTGCTGGAGCAGGTGGACTACAAGACATTTGAGTTGCGGATCTTCCCGATTCCCGCCGGAGCGGATCAGCATATCAAAGTCACATACTGTCAGCAGCTGGACTTCGATCACAACAATGCCACATGGGTTTACCCACTGTCGACGACGACTCGAAAGGACATCAATCAGAAGACAACAGGGAAGTTTTCTCTGACCGTGGATATCAAAAGCGAGATCCCGATCACCAAGCTAGTCAGTCCGTCTCATGAACAAGACTTCGCGATCACCAGTTACACCCCAAACTATACGCGGGCCAGCCTCGAAGTTCAAAAGGGCGACCTGAGCCGAGATGTGGTGATCGCCTTTGATACAGAGCGAGCTCGGACGGGCGTTGATATGATCGCATCGAAACAACAAGGTGAAGATGGCTATTTTCTGATGACGGTCACCGCTGGAAAAGAGCTGGAAGAATACGGAGCAGGGATGGACTATGTCTTCGTGATGGATATTTCCGGCAGCATGAGCAACGATGGTAAACTGACACAATCTCGTAACACCATCGATTCGTTTGTGACGACGCTTGGAACAGAGGACCGCTTTGAGATCATCACTTTCAACAACGCCCCGCAGATGCACTTCGGGCAGATGACAGTCGTCAGTGATCAGTCTCGAAAATCAGCAGAGGATTTCCTGAGTTCGCAGCGAGCCAAGGGCGGAACATCTCTCCGTCCGGCGGTCACAACAGCCTACAAATACAAGGACGGAGATCGCCCGCTCAACGTGGTCGTTCTTTCTGACGGCATGACGGAGACCAATGAACAGTCCGAACTGCTAAGGCTCATCGCTGACGCTCCTTCCGGAACTCGAGTCTTCTGCGTTGGCATCGGGAATGACGTGAATCGCCCTTTGCTCAAACAACTCGCCGAGGGTGCTGGAGGGCTGGCCGCATTCGTGTCTCAGCAGGATGATTTCGCACGCCAGGCTCAGGCATTTCGACGGAAGCTGATGCGTCCGGTCGCCACGGGTGTTCGCATTCAAGTGAATGGTATCGAGACCAGCGATGTGACGCCCGACGCTCTGCCGGATCTCTTCTACGGTGCCCCATTGAGACTCTCCGGGCGATACAAGAACTCCGGGGACGCAACGATCACGATTGAAGCCGATGTCATGGGACAGCCGATCAGCCAGACGGTGCAGGTCAAGTTTCCAGAGGTTGAAGATAAGAATCCTGAGATCGAACGAGTGTGGGCGTTTCAGCAGGTTGAACAACTGATGGCCGACATCCGCAAGAACGGCGAGTCTTCGGCAGCAGTTGCGAAGATCATCAGCCTGTGCGAGGGATACTCGATTGTTGGTGAGTATGCGTCATTCATTGTTCTTGAGAATGACGCCGAATACGGTCGTTGGGCCATCGCTCGGCGAAATGCGATTCGCGTAACGCGAGATGACAAGGCACGACTCCAGCTTCAACAGCAGCTTCAACTCCTGAGGGATTCCGCATTGGCTCAATCGGGCCCAGCGGCGCCCGAGAATGTTGCCGCCTCTGAATCCACGCAGCAGGATCTTTCGCAGACTGTTCCAGCGTCGGCAGCAAGTCCCGCTTCTGTGAGTCCGGCCATTGCCCCGGTTCAAACGACTCCGACGGATCTGAACTGGGCACCGTCATCAGTTCCTTCGGCCAGTCCGTCTTCCAGTGGGGGCGGAGGAAACGGCGGAGGAGCGATCGACCCGATCACCGGACTGTTCGCCGCGGGGCTTGCCGCGTCTGCGATACTCAACCGGAAACGACGGACAGCAACGCCACACGGGCAATCTTCGAAAAGCTCCTGAGCTTCCGCCATCGCGAAGATGGTGATCGAACGAAAGCAGGTTGCCGAATTGACGTTCGACAACCTGCCTTCTGTCCTGCGGCTCAAACAAGATCGAACAACGACGCATTATTGATCAGGGTCAATGCCATGCAGATCAGTTCCCTGTTAGTGAAAACACCAATCACAATGTTGATTTCTGTATTCGTCATCATCGCGCATATGGCTGGCGAGTTCTCTTCTCCGCTGACGATTGACTTCAGAAGCAGCACGTTCGGCGATTCCTATCGTGTTTGCACGTGTCATCTGCTGCACTGGTCGTCGAACCACCTGCTGTGGGATCTGGCGATGTTCACAACGCTGGGAGCCATTGCCGAAGTGAACATGTCGCGACATTATCGATGGACTCTGTTTCTGTCGGCCTTGCTGATACCGACAGGCGTCATGCTGCGTCATCCTGAGATGGAAACCTACCGAGGCCTCAGCGGCATCGATACGGCTCTCTTCGGACTCATCGTCGCTGATCTGCTCGCCCGCCGACTCGTTGAACACAACTGGAAGTCGGCCTTCTGGTTCACCTTGCTGCTCGTTGGTCTACTGGCAAAGATGTTGGCAGAAACACTTGCCGGGACGAACATCTTTGTCAGCGACACATCATTCGTTCCCGTACCGATTGCCCATCTCATCGGCGCCGTGATTGGCCTGATGATTGGTTTCGGAAGTTACATAATGCCCCCGAGAAAGTGCTATGCTCTCGAGAATCCAGAAATGAGCATTGTGCTTGAATCATAAGTGGAGATTACATTTAACATACCACGACAATACGCGATCTGTGGGCAATGAACCAAACCAGCTCCGGGGTGGTTGGCAACGCCGCGGGCGATGCCGTCGGTCAGACGGGATTCGGTGCCCACACGAACAGCCTCTGGCGAACGCAAAGTTCACAACGTCCGGTTGATTTAACGATGGCGTCAACTCAACCTCGCAATCCATCCACTGCTGACAGTTGACACACTGGAGTTGCCTCATTCCGCATATTCCACCGGGCGAAGTTCTATGATCCAACTCCTTGCCGTTTCATTTTGCAGGATCCACTGGTATTCTCTGCTGGTGACGCGAAAGTCTATCAGTACGTTCGTATCGGTGCTCTGATTCACTGATCCAGGTGAAGCAATCTACGATGGCTGGCCCCCGTGTCTTGCACTGCGATGCGGCTGTTGGCACCAATCCGGCCGGGCGGGTCATGTGCCGACCAATGTAGCCATCTCGCTCCGCGAGATGAGCCTTGTGCGGTGCAGGTGGCACAGCCAAAACCAGCTGCCATTTTCAAATAACGTTGATGAAATTGTGCTGAAGATCGGCCCCGAGTTTCCTTCTCAATGTGCTGACTGCAAGGGCACGTCTCGACGGAGCGAAATCGCTATTTGGGAAACGGTTTAACCGTTGATGATTGGTTTTTACTGGGTGGCACTTCCACGAAGAGGGAGTGTGCCGCAGGCACAAGAAGCCTCTGTCAGGACTCACTTCTGAAAGCCAGCTTGCGGCGATAGTTCATCTCGCAAAATTCTGTTTCCTGTTGATCTGCAACAGAGCCTACCCGAGGCTGTGCCACCAAGCGTCGCTTTCGGCAGGAACATCTGCAAACGCTTCAAGTTGCAATCGGGCCCATCCAAATTCAGAACGCCGAAAGATCGATACCGGGGTATGGGCATATGCCATATTTTTCATACGTCGGGTCGACGACAATTCTCTTGAGTTCACCGTCGGAATTCCAGTGCCATGAATCTTCCCATCCTGGAGCGTAAAGATCTACCTGGCAAAGTTGAACTTCCGTTATGGACCGTACAAAGACATAGCACATTGCATTGAGATTGAACTCCCAAAAAGCTCCAAGACTGTCACTCGGCGGTCGTTGAATATTCTCAAATCGCAGCATCCAGACCTTCATGTCAGAAAAGATCTTCCACTGTTGATCATTTGGGAATGCACTCCGTTCGAATGACAATGGCATATAGCCGTGTAGATCAGGAAGTGGCGGATCGTTTTCATCCTGATCGACCTCAGGGTAGACCAGCTCCGTGAGAACCTGACGTCTGACATCAAGTCCGACAACAAAACTGGCTTCCTGTTCTGAACTGGGCCGAATCGAGAGGCAAACATCCTGAGGACTCCATACAGAGAACGGCAGGCAACACCTGAAGCCCTTGTCAATGAAGAAATCTTCCAACGGATTCGTTGCCCCATGTTCAACGACTCGATCTACAGCAACCGGATGCAACAGAAAAAATCTGTGATCAAATCTCTCTCTCCAAACGGCCAGCAGATCAGACGACAGGTGACATGCTCGGCAAGCAGCAAGAATATTCTCGCCGATAGTGAACAGCAATGGTGAGTTGAGTGGTGTTCTGCAACTGAATTCAAATCGCCATGTCTTGGACATAGGTAGTTAACATTTCACGAACGTCAACGTGTTTCATCGAAGCATGGTGATCATTAACCACGTCCCCTCGCTGACACATCGGGTTAAGATTAAGTGGGCAGTCCGCTATCGGTAAATAACTCCACCAGCCACCGAATACTCCGGCTGATAGCTCACAATGCTGCGGCCATCGGAGGTTGTCGATGGCTTCATTTGGAACACCGTGAAGTGGGCGGGCGAGCCTTCCTGAAGTCCGGCGACGGCTCGCTTCATCATTGCGGCGGGCTGGCTGGAGGCTAATGGCCACCCTTCGGCGAGAGTCACTCCGCAAATATTCATGAAGTGAGCCACGCATTCCCCGGTGGTGGCTCCGGAACCAGCCAGAAACTGAGTCTGCCCGGCCACGACGATGCGACCGTCGTCAAGCACATCGACAGAAACATCGCCTGTCGAATATCGGCCCGGTCGACATCCGCCAAAGCCGGAGACATCCGATGTCAGCACCATGCGACTCAACGTCTTGCATCGCAAAATACAATTGAGCATATGAGCCGGCACGTGCCAGCCGTCGGCAATCACGCTGCAGGTCAGACGATCATCGGCCAGCTGTGGCCAGAACACGTTGTCATGACGCGGCACCAGTCCGGAACAGCCGTTGCCCAAATGTGTTCCCAGTCGAGCACCACAGTCGATAGCTTGGAGAATTTTAGCACTCGTCGCTCCCGTGTGGCCAATCGCAATCACCACACCCATGGCCGAAACCTGGCGGATAAATTCAAACGCTCCCGGGCTTTCCGGGGCAAGAGTTACAAGCTTAACGAGACCTCCGGCCGCATCCTGCCAGCGTCGAAATTCCGCAACACTCGCAGGCCGAACATGAGCCAACGGATGCGCTCCGCGCGGTCCATCGACCGGGGAAATAAACGGGCCTTCCACATGGCATCCGACGACGACTTCTCGCACGACGTCTGACTTCTCTCGAGCTTGTCGAATTACGGACAAGCCATGCTCCAGTGCTTCAGCGGAGTTCGTGATCAACGTGGGAAAGCAGCGAGTAATCCCCTGTTTGAGATAATCGTGAATGACCTGCTCAACCTGAGCGACCGTCAATTGTTCACTGCTGAACCAAATGCCGTTGAAGCCGTTCAGCTGGATGTCGAACAAACCCGGAGCAATAAACGGCAGCGATTCCAGTTCGGCCGATGGTACACTCGCTGGAAAAATCGAAGCGACCTGTTTCCCCAGAAAATGAATCCGAATCGCTTCACCAGTATCAAATCGTCGAGCAGTCAGCGTGGTCATGTGAACCTCTCAGCCCTTCGGCTTCGTAAACAACGCGCGGCATTCTTCAAGCCGAGTCCCATTCTCATCGGTAATCGAATATTTTTCCGGGCCCCACAATGTGACGCCTGCGTGACGCCCGTCTTTTGCAATCAGATAGAAGTTCAGACCGAAATCCGGACGTCCGTCCTTATCACGCAAACGAGCTTCTGTCGTCTTGACGACGCGATTCAGAATCTCCATCCCGGCTTCTTCCGGGGAGGCTCCCTGACGCATCAGTTCAACACCCGCGAACGAACAAAGATTCTGCAGGTTGGCTTCACCACGACCGGTGCTGCCACAGGATCCCACTTCATTGTCACAGTACAGACCGGCTCCGATAATCGGCGAATCACCGACTCGCCCCGGAATCTTAAAAGCCAGGCCACTGGTGGTTGTCGTACAGGAAATATCACCCGCAGCATTGATCCCCGAACAGTGAATGGTTCCCGTCGGCCGACGAAATCGCAGTCGAGATCCATCGCTCGACAGAATCGTATTCTTCTCATAGAACGCGGCGACGTCCGACTCTTTCTCGTTGGGATCCGGCAACCAGTCGTCCTTTTCGCTCATCGTTTCCTTCCAGCGCAGCCAGATCTTGCGCGAATGTTCTGTCAGCAGATTCTCTTCCTGAAATCCGTGGGCGCGAGCAAAATCCAGAGCTCCGGCGCCGACGAGCAGAACATGATCCGATCGTCGCAACACCTGCAAAGCGACTTGCGCGGGATGACGAATATTCTGTAGCGAAGCCACCGCACCGGCATGATGAGTTGGCCCGTGCATCACAGCGGCATCCAGCTCGACGATGCCTCGTTCATTGGGCAGTCCACCGTAACCCACGCTCGTGTCGTTCGGGTCATCCTCCACGATAGCTACGCCCGCGACGACAGCATCCAGAGGATCTCTGCCAGCGGCGATCATCTCGTAAGCCTTCCGAGTTGCCTCAGCGCCATTTCCGGAAGAGATGACTTTAATCTTTCCCGCCGCAGGAGCCACGGCAACTCCGGCCCTGGCTGAGACCGTTCCCATCGCAGCCGCAGCAACGCTGGCCGCCTGCATGAATACACGACGCGATACATCCGACATGATCAAGCATCCTGTTTCGGAAACAAAGACAAACAGCAAACCGAATCGACGCACCACGAATCCGGGAATCTCCCGTTCTTGCCGATCAGTTGAGAAGCATACCAGTCGCAGCCCTTGATGCGAGCCAGTCCCCGTTTTGAATCGAGTTCCGTCTTCTACGTCATCGCTTCGCCGATTCAGGCTGTGGTCAAAAAAAATTCGTGGGTTTGCAACCAACTCTGTCTGTTTCGACCACATTGCGATTCATCGCAGAATGCACCCGGAAAAGCCTGCGTTCCAGAAGTGATCCCTGGTCCCTCGAACCCGTTGCGTCTCGTGTATTCCCCGGGATAAGGCACGAGCTTTACCAGTCTCCTGCTATACTAACCGGGACCGTTTGACTGCAGCCATGAAAACAGATCACGCAGCTCCTGGGGCTTGAATTGGCGATAGAGAGTGTCGGGCATATGAGACACACTCGACTCGCGAACTTCCTCAATCTCACCTGCATTGAAACTCTTGCGCTCATTTTTAGAAGTGACGATCGTCAGGCCACCGTCGTCCCGCGCGACAGCCAGCCCTGTTTCGACTCGTCCATCCGTTGTCAGCACCACCACGCTGACAAATTCTTTGCGAATTACACTGCTGGGATCCACCAGACTGACCAATAGAAAGTCACGGTCTGCTCGATTGGCCGAAGTCAGATCAGGCCCCAGTTTTGTGCCTTCCCCAAACAACTGATGGCACGTTGAGCAATGCTTCCTGAACAGCTCTCGACCCGTCTCCGGATTCCCCGAGCCCGCTCGCAAATCATTGTTGAGTCGTCGAACCTCGGCCAGTTTCTCTTCCGCCGTGGCTCCCTGCAGTCGGCCCCAATGCTTTGTCACAATGGAGTTCAACTTTTCATCTTCCAGCAGTGCCACGAGCCGAATCTGATCCAGCGGCGTTAAACTGGCCGCAATCTCGCCCTTTTCAACGGCACTCAGCCAAACAGACGCTAAAGACTTTTGCGACAACATGACGCTGCGAATCTGCGATTTCAATTCGTCCGATCCCGATGACTGATGCAACTTCAGCAGCCGTGAACCAACCTCTGCAGTATCAGCACGTGCCAACAATCGGACAGCCGCAGCTCTGACAGAATCAACCTGATTGCTTTCCGCCAGTGCGGTCAAAGATTCAATACGATTGGGATCACTCTTTTCTCCAACAATGCTCAGCAGGGCCAGCCGTCGATCGACAGAGGCGGACGCATCGAGTGCCTCTGAAAAGGCCGCGTCGTTCGCAGGAGAATAGCCGACCAGAATCGCCAGATGGAGAAACATCAGATTCCCGGGTGCAGCTTGCCACGCCTGATTGACGACCTCAAAGAATGGATGCGAAACGACCAGTTTTTCTCGCTGAGCACTCAACTCTCCGCTCGGTGTTTCACGCCAGCCCTGCAGTGCAGCTTCCCACAACGGCTGCCGCGCTCCATCATCAGGAGCTGCGGCCAGTAACTTCACAACGCAATCGAGCCCCTCGTTTGTGCCTTCGGCTGCATAACGTCGAATCAGACGACGAAGCAAAGCCACGCTCCCCAGCTTCGACTTCCACAGTGACGGTCGAACAAATCGGCTCATCACGTCCGATCGACCGCTCACGCTGTGACGCTCAACAGCCCACCACCAAAGCAATGGCATGCAGGGATCTTCAGAGTCGATATCTCGATTGATATTCGCGTTGATAATCGGCATTGCCTGAGCCGCAGGCCAGCGAGCCGCCGAACAGGCCAACTGCTGCCGTACTGCAATTGACGGATCAACCTCGGCCAGTTCATCCAGCCGATGAGCCAGTTCAGTCGACAACATCCGAGAATCGCCCAGCAACCGCACGGTCCAGGTTCTGACAGCTTCATGCGGACTATTCAACAGCTTCAGCCCCAGCTCTTCGTTAAAAGATTCCAGCGAAGCTATCGTCCAAAGTGACTCCAGAGCCCGTTGTCCATCTTCAGATTTCTCTGCTCGTTCCATTAACAGAGGCAGAACACTTTTGGCTTGGCGTCGCACCAATTCCTGTCGTGCATGTCTCACGAACCATTGGCTGGAATGATCATGCAGTTTGATCAGTTCGTCATCGCTCAGGCTGGCGAAATCCGCGACGTTTTTCCCCGGGTGTCCCGTCGGAGCAATTCGATAAATTCGGCCGTTGCTGCGATCCCAGTCAGCATCCGGATCCGGATGGGCCGTGCGAGCATCATGCCAGTCGGTCACATAAATCGCACCGTCCGGACCCATAGTCACATCAGTCGGAGCAAACCATGGATCACCAGATTTCAGAAGCTCACCACCGTGCGAAGTCTGCACTGTTGAACCGCGCGGTGAGATCTCATGCCAGTAAACGCCGTGCCCGAGGAGATCGCCAGCAATGTATTTTCCTCGAAAGGACTGTGGCAGCGCGTCGCCCTGATAGACGATTCCTCCAACCGTGACATGTCCGCCCGTAAACGTTTGATGCGGAGCATGTTCGAAATAGCCGTACGCATGAGGATTATGCAGCGCGCCGTGCTTAGCAAATGATTTCACATAGTTGGCCCCCTGCAGACCATGCAGCAGCACGTGACCGCCATAGTTAGTGCTGTAGAGGAGTCGACCGGTGGCATCAAAATCGAGCCCCCATGAGTTTCCTCCGCCCTCGCAGAACAGTTCGAATTCCTTTGTCTTCGGATGATATCGCCAGACGCCTTGTTGAAATTCGTTGCCCCGAATATTGGCCGTCACTGTGCTTCCCTGACATCCATACAACCAGCCATCAGGTCCGAACATCAGCGAGTTCGCGACGCTGTGAGCATCCTCCATCCCAAATCCGGTCAACAGCACTTCCGGATCGGAATCCGGGATGTCGTCGCGATTGCGATCGGGATAGAACAACAGATAAGGCACGTTCAGAACATAGACGCCACCATGCCCAAACGCCAGGCCTGTGGCCAGATTCAGCCCATCGACAAAGTCCTTGCCTTCGTCCATCACCCCATCACCATCGGAGTCTTTCAGGATTGTGATGCGATCCGCTCCTTTGGGTCCATGCGGAGGTGGTTCAGGGACTCGATCATATCGAGTACGCGAAAAGCGATCGACGGCGACGCGTTTTAGTCCTTCAGGATTGGGGTATTGCAGATACTGAATCACCCACAACCGGCCACGATCATCGTATTCGATGCATACAGGCTGCCGCACCAGGGGTTCACTGGCGACCAGTCTGACTTCCATGCCGGGCAAGGCCGACATGGCCGCAACAGACTTCGACGGAGTCAATTGCTGAGCCACACAATGACCTGAAGAACCAATAAGCCCAGGCACCACGCTCAAACAAAACGCCACAAAAACACGAGTCGACTTGAACCTGTCCATCAACGCCCCGTTTCCGAAAAAATGGTCCTCGTCAGGCAATACGGTGGAGACTGTGATTCTAGTGTTTCGATGTATGTTCGAAAAGCGGTCCACCGGTAACGAAGAAGATGTCCGAATGCGGCAACCTGTTTTTCTAGTCTTGCCGTGCCTCAGATCGCCCCATGGCTTCCACCATAAAGTTGAACAGCAACTTGTTGTAATGCGAACCATAAATGCCGTGCCGCGCGGTGGGGTATAACATCAGTTCGAACTGCATGTTCGCCTGCTGCAGGGCATGAACCAGTTGAAGCGTGTTCTCCGGATGAACGTTGTCATCTTTCAGGCCATGCAATAAAAGCAACCGTCCCTTCAGAGAAGATGCAGCTTCAATCACCGACGCCTTCTTGTATCCATCCGGATTCAATTGCGGCGTGGACATGAATCGCTCCGTGTAAATGGTGTCGTAGTTGGCCCAGTCTGTTACCGGAGCACCCGAAATCCCGGCGCTGATGCGATCGCAATGAGTCATCGCGTACGCTGTAAAATATCCGCCGTAGCTGTGACCGCTGAGCCCGATTCGAGCCATATCAGCCCACGACTGATTCCCCAGCCAATCACACACTGAAATAAGATCCCTTGTTTCTTCGACTCCCAGTTTCTGATACGCAATCCACGCACTGCGAGCCCCATAACCGCTGGCACTGCGAGGATCAAAAATGATGACGATGATATCCAGGTTGGCCAGCAGGTGTTCCGGAAGTCGAGCATTCCAGATATCTTTGACGCCGGGAGAATGAGGCCCTGCGTAGGTCTTCAACCAGATGGGATACTTTTTCGCGGCATCAAAATCCGGCGGCAGAATAAAAATCGCCGATGTCGTTGAACCATCCGCCATCGGAACTTCCCGCAACTCAACTGTCCCGAATCGGTATTTGTTTGTCGGGAGAGAGATCGGCTTCTGGAGGACACGAATCTGGTCACCGCGACCACTTTTCAACTCAACGATGTGCGGTTGATGCAGATTACTCCACGTGTCGATAAAGTGCTTTCCATGAGGACTCATGACTGCAACATGGTGTCCGTTCCCGGTGGTGAGTCTTACTGCTTCCGTCACTTTTCCAGACAGAGAAATCTGGTAAAGATTCTCGCCGATCTTCGAATCTCGAGTGCCAGTTACGATCGCTGTCTGTTCCGATTCATCAATCGACAGCAACTCCCGCACTTCCCATTCGCCCGTTGTGAGCTGAGTTAACTCGGAGCCATCAGCCGCGACTCGATAGAGATGCTTCCATCCGGTTCTTTCGCTGAACAGCAGGAAGTCACCATCCGCCAGAAAATGCAGATCACCGGGATTCTCGATCCACGCTTCCGTCTGGTCTCTGAGGATCTTTCTGTTCTTTCCGTCCAGATCCGTGTCAACAATGTCGAGCCATGTCTGGATCCGATTCTGGGCATACCAGTACAAACCTGCACTATCGGGCTTCCACTGAAAATGGGTCAGAATCAGATCGTGAGAATCATAGGCCGTTGTGTCAACCCACTTCGTCGGGCCTCCCTGGCGTGAAACGATTCCGAGTCGCACGAGCGGATTCCTGTCGCCGGCCTTTGGATAGCGCTCCACTTCGAACGACTGAGACACCGACGTGTGATCACTGATCTGAAATATCGGCACTTCAGAATCATCGAACTGCTGATAGGCCAAAGATTCTCCATCCGGACTCCAGCGATAGGCCTGCCATTTTCGGTTATAGATCTCTTCGAAATACACCCAGTCGGCTTTGCCGTTTCGAACATGTTCCCCGGCATCATGGGTCAGTTGGCGGAGAGTCTCTGTCGTGAAGTCAGCAACCCAGAGCTCGTCCTGTTTCACGAATGCCAGCCCGGAACCGGTGGGACTCAATGTTGTCAGTTCAATTCCGGATGGGACTCCTTTAACAATAGCCGGATCACTGCCATCGATCCGGATTCGGATCAGAGTTTCTCCTGCTCGACACACAATGATGCCACGCTTCTGATCAACCTCCAGCCATCCACCCTCTGCCATTGTTTCTGCTTCGAGGGAGGATAAGCCGTCGATCTTCCGCAGGCCGGCGGCAAGCTTTGCTTTGTCGTACCAGTGAGACTCCTCGCCACTCGCGGCGTCAGTCACTTTCCAACCTTCGGACTTCCGCTGCAGATAACGATCATCGTCCAGCCATGTGATCTGGGTCGGAGACGGGCCGCCAAGCGATATCCGTTTGTCGCCGTGAACCAGTTCATAGGTCAGCGGCTGCTGTACTGTGGCAGCTACACCATTCGCTTCCTGAGCATTTGCGTTGCTCGCCATCAAGGAGGCCGAACTGAGCATCGCCAGAATCGCTGCGATTTCACACAACGCAAAGCTACGTTCGGGAGGAGATTCCTGATGCATAACGACACTTTTCCGACGTGCTGTTGACTTGTTTCGTAATGTGAACTTACGCCAGCCTTGTTACTCAGATTACTAATCAAATGCAGGCTGAAGCCAGTACTCGAGGCTCACCCGCGACTCAATCAGCAACCCGCTGGCGGGCTGCTGCTGTCGCCGAAGTTTATCGATCTGAAATGCGTGTGCCAGCGGCGGCTCCAAAGTGAGCTTTTTCAATACGCAGTTGGACGTTGCTCTCGGGGATTGTCGGTTTTTTCAGACAGAAGCAAACGAAGCTCCAGTAAATGCGTACTCCTTCCATTCAGTTTTTGACTTCTGCTCAGACGATGTCACGAAGTCATTTCCGGAGAGAGTCTTAACGCTTGCACAGCGAGGCTGATTTCTGAGGCAAAGCCTATCAGCGAGACTGTCGAGAAACGCTGACAAGTGTCGGCGAAGCTTTGCTGTTGTCGGTCTTCTGACGGTCCGCGCGGGGATTGGGAATGCTCAACCGAGACTCGGGAGCCGTGAGCTTCAGTACCGAGGAATCATTCTGAGAGGATTGTCGGCTGCCAGAATCCACGGCCCACTGCAATCCAAAGAAAGGAACCCCGGAATTGCTGTCCATCTGCATGAAGGAGCGATCGTAAGCGCAGCCGCAAAGGGGCAGGCAGACGAGGCAAACGATGAACAAACCGGAGGAGTATTTCAACATCAGCGAGAACCGAGCAACAGGGAACGAAAACTCAGCAGCGATCGCACTAAACGGCGTGCCTGGTCCAATAAAATCGGCATACCCAGAGCTGTGTGATAGCAGCCGATTTCAAAAAGGGACATGTGGAATTCTACAGCCACTCGATTCACAGACTTCGCTTCCCCGGCAAAAGGTAATAATATGCCGAAAGTCCACCTCTGCGACCTGTCATGGCGGCAAGAAATGCCGATTGGCATAGTCAATGCTTACCTCGAAAGGTTTCCCATGCGTTTGCCTCAAATGTTGTTCTCTTCCATCTTTGCGATTGTCCTAACCCCCGCGGAATTGTACGCGGAAGACTGGACGCAGTTTTTGGGAGCGCACCGCAATGGCATATCAAGTGAAAAAAATCTGATCAGTGAGTGGCCATCCGATGGACCAAAGATCATCTGGCGAACATCACTTGGCGTCAGCATGTCCAGTGTTGTTGTGAGCGCAAATCAGGCCTTCACGTTGTTTCAGGATGAGTCCGATCTTTACGCAGTCGCTCTGGACGCAGCAACAGGGAAGGAACTCTGGCGAACAAAGTTTGCGACGGCCTATGAGAACGCGATGGGAAACGGTCCTCGAGCAACCCCGACTGTGTCTGAGGGCCAGTTGTTCGTCTTCACGGGCGAAGGCATTCTGGCGGCATTCAAAACAAGGGATGGCAAAGAACTATGGAAGGTCAACGTGCCATCGTCGTTGAAAGGTGAGGCTTCTGAATACGGGATGTCGTGTTCACCACTTGTCATTGGCAACATAGTTGTTGTCCACACAGGAAACGCTGACGCTGCGGTTGGGGCCTTCGATACAAAGTCCGGCAAGAACTTGTGGAAGTCGGCCACAGGAAAAGCAGGTTACTCGTCGCCCGTATTGATGACTCTGGCTGGCAAAGAACAGATCGTGACCCTGACCGCAGACGCCGCCTTTGGACTTGAGGCGACAGATGGAAAGGTCCTGTGGAAGTTTCCGTTCCCAACAGAATACGACTGCAACACGGCCTGTCCGGTACAATTGAGCGAGTCTGAAGTGTTGATATCTGCCGGAGAAAACCACGGTTCTGCCGTGCTGCAGATCACCGGAAAAGAACCAAGGCTTTCTGCCGCAGAAGTCTGGTCCTCTTACGGCAAGGACAGTCAGCTTCGAGCCGAATGGCAGACGCCGGTGATTCATGACGGACATCTCTATGGACTCGACAACAGCGGCAGTGCGGGGCCAATTACGAATCTGGTTTGCATTCGCCTGAAGGATTATGAAACCGTCTGGCAAAAGGCACGATTCGGTAAGAGCAACCTGATCCTCGCAGATGGCAAATTGTTCCTGACGACGATGAGCGGCGAAGTCGTCATCGTGGAAGCTTCACCAAAGGCTTTCAAAGAACTCAGCCGAGCCACGATCATGGAGACAACTCGGCAGGCTCCAACACTTTCCAACGGATTTCTGTTCGTGCGCGACGACAAGGACGTTGTCTGTATCGATGTGCGGGCAAAGTAGGTCACCTCAGCTCACAGCAAAACAAGTGATCAGCCGGACGTGTTTGCGTCCGGCTTTTTTTCATAACGCTTCGCTGTTCATCAAGCCCGCATCAATCCCGTCGAAATCTGTACTGACCGACAAGAAAGAAGAACAGGCTGAATCCGAGCAGAACGCCGCAGGAAAGCCCGATGACATTGAGCGACGGTGAGTCCTTTGTCAGCACTTCGCTGTACGCATCCAAGGCCCAGGCGTGAGGCGTCATGAGGCTGATCTTCTGGCTGAGCGGTGGCATCCAGGCTCTCGGCACTAAACAGCCGCTGATGCCGGCACTCGAAAGCAGAATCAGGTTGCCAAAAGAAGAAACCTGCGACTCGGTCTTCGCCAGCGTGGAAAACATCAGTCCCAGTGAAGTGGCTGCGGCAGAAGTGCACAGCATGATCGGGATCAGCAACCATGGCTGAGGTCCCCATGACATGCCAAACAGCAACTTGCCGGAGATCATCAGGATCGAAGTCTGCACCAGTGACAACACCATAAACGGCAGAGTCTTGCCGATCAAAATCGAAGTCGCAGAGATCGGAGAAATCCGCAACCGTCGAAGCGTGCCCATATCTCGCTCATCAAGGAACGAACGCCCCATGATGTTGACCAGAAAGAACACAAATAACACCGTGTAACTGGGAATGAAGAACTGGTAGACGCGGTTCCCGGTGTCAGTCGATGCGGACTTTGCGGCCGCCGTGTTTTCCCACGGCTCGGGGATGTTTTTTGCTCGATTGGCTGCTCCGCGAAACATCGGAACCTTCTCGGCAATGATGGGCAGCAAGGCTTTCTGCATCGAAAGCTTGATCAGCATCTTCGCCAGGCCTTCCATCATCGGATCAGCGGCGGATTCATTAAACGTCAGCGACAACTTGATCGAATTGAGACCTTTCTCGGCGGTGGTTTGCTCCGGAGAAGTCAGATCGGTCGGCGAGAGTTCACGCATCGTCGCTTCAAACGTGGGCCCGATTACGAGTCTGACATCGGAATCACCAGAGGGGCGCTCGTTTTGCAACTCTGCCAGTTGCGACTCGAGGTTCTCAGCCGCAATTTCTGTCTTCCGAACCATCACGTTTTCATAAGCCGCCAGAAAACCAGCAAGCCGACGAGAAGTCTCCGACTGATCAAAGTCGGCGACTTCCATGGTCAGACCCTGGCGACTCTGTTCACGATTGGCTCGCAGTCGGCCGGTCGACGAGCCCACAATGGCAATAATCACCATGGGCATCGCGACCAGAATCACCAGTGCACGGCGATCCCGGGATAACAGAGTCAAATCTTTCAGCGTGATCTTCAGCGCGTCCATGGTTCTGGCAATTGTTGATCGTCACCGTCGCAGAGTGCTACGCGGTATTGAGGAGAAAAGTTTCGCGGAAGGTCCGTGAGAAATCTCTCAGAGCCATCCCTTGCGGCGGAAGTAATAGAAGAAAGTGGATGCTATTGCCAACATGCCCACAATGGCCAGCGGGTATCCGTACTGCCACTTCAATTCCGGCATATAATCGAAATTCATTCCATAAAACCCGGCAATAAAGCTGAGCGGCATGAAGATCGTGGCAATCATCGTCAGCGTCTTCATGACTTCGTTGCTGCGATAGCTGATGTCGGCCAGATGATAGTCCCGCAGATCCGCACAAAGTTCACGGTACGTTTCCGTGACATCCATAAGCTGAATCGTGTGATCATAGCAGTCGCGAAGATAGGTTCGAGTCGACTCATGGATCAGCTTGCACTCGTCACGCAGCAATGCCGCAATCGCCTCACGCTGAGGCCAGATGGTCTTTCTCAGCAACAGCAGATCTGAGCGAACATTGCGGATCTCCAGACGGTGACTTTTGTCGAAACCGCCTTCAAGCAGTTCATCAATGGAATTCAGACGATTCCCGATTTCTTCAATCACCGGGAAATAATTATCAATCACGGTATCCAGAATCGTATACAGCAAATAGTCCGCTCGCAGTTCGCGAATCCGGCCCTTCGCCCAGAGAATTCGGTCGCGAACAGTCTCCAGTGCATTGCAGCCTTCGTGAATCGAAACAACAAAGTCCTCGCCGGCGAACAGACTGACTTGTTCCGTAATCAGATTACCACCGGATTCATAAACCGGGAGACGAATGACCACAAACAAGTGATCGCCGTAATCTTCCACTTTACAGCGCTGATGAGTATTCACGACGTCTTCCAGCGCCAGTGGATGGAGACCGAAAGCTTCTCCAAGCTCCTGTAGTGTTTCCGTGTCGGCAACACCTTCCAGGCGAAACCAGTAGACACGCTCGACCGGGACTTCTTCATTTAACTCGGCAACGGTATCGATGATTTCTTCATCGGCATTATCGGTATTGAATGAAATCCGCGTGATGCGGCATTTCGAGGAGATCGGAAGCGGACCTCGGTCCAGGACTCCCGGAACCGCGCCCACCGCGCTCGCGCGACGAAATCCACGGAGAACGCCCTTCTTCAGATCGTTGGACATAAGAGGATTCTCTTTGTGATCAAACCCGAAATCATCCCGGCCCACCATGCGAAAAACGACTTCACCAGCGATCTGTGAACGCTGATGAAGTCGATTAGAAACGCCCGACAGGAATCATCAACGTGCAGATCAGCGTACGGACTTCGTGTACTGACTCGATGTCGTGACCAGGGGACGTGACATGGAAGCTCGCTGAACCGGAACTGCGCCGCTGTAAGAATTTTGCATTACAGGCACCATGGCGGTCGCTGGCGTGGAGTACTCATGATCGCCCATGATGTCTCCGGCAACCATCGGGTTTCCGGACATCTCTGGTGACCATGATGTCTGAGGCCCCGACCAGGCCGGTTGGGATGGCGACCACATGCCCTGCATTGGCATTGGCTGATTCTGATAGGCCGTCTGCGGATAAGCCGGCATCTGAGAATAGGCCATTGGATCTGCCATTGGCTGCGAGTACATCATTTGAGGATAAGCAGCCGGTGCATAGCCGGGGGCATAACCAGCCTGAGGAGCCATTGGCATTGGATAACCGTAAGGCCGAGGAACAAGAAGCGGGCCTCGACGATTATCCCCGCCGTACATATTCGGGATATCCATCCGACGCCAGGTGCGAATCATCCGGCGAGTATCTCGACGAGCAATGCGTGGTCGAACAAAGAATCCAAGTCCTGACGGTGGCAGAGATGAATCACGAGCCCAACCCGGATAGCCTGGTCCCTGAGGTGCCCACGCCATCGCTGGCTGGGCTCCGGACCAGTTCTGCATTCCGTAACCCGAGTAGGCCATTGCTGGTTGTGGATAGCCACCCATCATCTGGCCGCCATCGCCACAGCAACCAGGATCAGCCGCCATCATGGGAGCAGCCATCTCAGGCATCATTGCTGCTTGTTCCATTCCTCCACATCCGCCATTACATCCCATGGCCGGAGCGGCCATCATGGGCGCAGGCGGCATGTATTGCTGTACAACCGGCATGGGCATCGGCTGAGGCTGATACGCCATCATCGGCTGGCACTGCATTCCGCAGGGATCCCAAGCATGTTGAAAAATCGCCGGCGCTGGAACTGGGCGAAATAATCCCTGAAGCGGATAAGCCGGAGCACAAGGAGCACACGGCTGCATGACTCCGGGATAGGCTGGCTGATAACCACCAAAGCCGGGATTGACACAGGCCGGTGGAGGACAGCAGCCCTGATAACCGCCGCAGCCAAACAGCCAGTGGAACGGATCAAAGATTGGTATACAGCATCCGGCATCGGCAGACGACGTGACAGTGCTCAACAGAGCCACCGTCAGAAGCAGGGTTCTGATGCAAAGTCTCATACAGGATCCCTCGAACGAACAGAGACGGGAGAATATTTTCGACAGGCAACCATGCGAACGATGGAGAGAAAGCCGGTCGAAGAAAGGTGAGATTCGAGGAACTTAGACGCGATGACGTTCGAAGAAAATTCGAACTTCACTCAAGTTTTGCGATCCACCACGTTTGATTCACGAATGAAAACAAGCATCGGCTGCTTTCGCCGCTCAGCGAAGCAGACCGGCAAGCATCGTAATGACGACGATGATGGCGACTACGAACAGGATCGGCAAAATTTGCTTTGGCCAGGCAGAACCTGCCGATTGAGTCGTCGCGGGAGAAGCAGGCTCTCCCAACGCAGTCGATTCAAATAGTTCAACCACAATCGAACGCTTTGAGGTCGTGGTGGATTTCCGTTGATCAACAAGCGGCATCGAATCGTCTTCGGTACCAATCAGAATTTCTCCCAGTCGCCCCTGAAATTCGCGAGCGCTTACAGGCCGCAGCGCAGGGTTCGACGACGTGACTCTGACCAACAGACGTTCCAGCGCGACCTTGGTGGAGACTTTGCCGGACTCCGTGATTTCCGAGGTGTCCGTAACAGCCTGCAGAAGTCGACTCAGAATGGCCGCAAGACTACTCAAATCCCGCTCTACCTCAACTCGTGATGCCAGCGCGCTGATGGTTATCAGAGCCGGGCCATCAGATGATGCGTTTGCTGTTGCCGCCGCATTCATCCACCGGGCGACGCCAAAGTCGACAACAATGGCCTGCATGTTGTCCGACAGCAGCACAGTGTCCAAAGTCAGTCCGCCATGTGCCAACCCAAGGTTGTGCGATTGCTGCAGAGCAGAACAGACCTGCCATCCGATTTCGATTACGTCTTCGGCGGAGAAAGTTCTCTCATGCTCCAGTTGTTCGCCGAGCGATTCGAATTCACAATCTTCGGTCCAAAGAAAGAGTTGTCCGTCAGATTCGCCGCTGCCCAGAAACTTCACAATCGACTGATGCATCAGCATCGATAACATCGCTCGATCTGTTTTGAGTGCGCGACGAAATTCAGGACGCTGCGACATGTCGGAAGAAAATACGGTCAGGCGAACCGGCTTGTTCTGTGCTCGATCAACGGCGTGAAAAATCTGTCGAGCATCCCTGGGAGGACACTCCTGAGTGATTTCAAAATCATGGAGTTCAACGTCGGGCACCTGGTCGCCTCGAATCACAAAATCGAACCTGCCGTTTTCCAAAGCCCCGTATTTTGTCTCATCACAACCCCAACCGCCAGTGAGCGACCGGGGGTTTGAGTGTTGTAATACGTACTGAAAATCCCGTCGCTGACGCATCGATGTTAAGATTTGCGTCAACCTGCAACACTCAATTGCTTAACGGCAAGCTGCAGACGACGGTGATTCCCTGCAACTACGCCTGTGGTTTGCCGTTAAACAAATCTCTGGTAAACACGAGAAAGCTAAGCCACTCGGGGATTTTTCCAATTCCGGGCACGGGACTCAACTGAATCCTTGAGGATATACGCCGTGTCGGCTCGAATGAATCCGGTTGGGCGGGAAAGGGTGACAATTCCCCCGGAGGATGAAACTGATCAAAACGACTCCGCCGGGAAATCCGACTCGAAGTCGATCAGTTTTTAGTGTTCGCCCTTCGCATAAGTTTCGCTCAGAACTTACACTCACCTGGCTCGACTCGCCCCAAATCCCCACCTGTATTGTTTCACCCTGCCCGGTGTTCCTCGATCTTCGGCCATACTGCGACGGAGAATTCAGCGATGCAAAATCCCACGTCCGCAAATCCGCATCACACTCGCCGGCATTTGCTCCGTACAGGAACGGCTGGAGTGTTGGGAATGTCGCTACCACAAATTCTGGCGACTGAATCCCAGCTTGCCACTGCCAGCGCGGCGGCGAAGCGAGTGATCGTGATCTATGAACAAGGTGGGTTGTCACATCTTGATACATGGGATCCCAAACCCGAAGCAGTCCTCGAACACCGCAGTCCGTTCGCTGCGATTTCAACCACGGTGCCCGGGATGCAATTCACGAGCCTGCTGTCGCGGACCGCAAAGATTGCTCACAAACTGGCCGTAGTGCGTTCCATGCATCACAACAAAGCCGGAGCCGACGCGCATCCCAATGGGACTCAATACGCGCTCTCCGGTGCTCATCCATCAAATGCTGTGGAAATGCCCGACATGGGCTGCGTCGTGACAAAGTTACTGGGTCGAACTAACCCGTCGCTGCCGCCGTATGTCATGATCCCGGGCAATCATGAGCAGGCCGCTGAAACACGGACAGGCTTTCTGCCTCGTTCGTTGTCTGTGTTCAAAACTGGCGGGCGAGATTTGTCCGATCCGAAATGGGAAGTCGCCGACCTGCTGGCGCGCTCCGACAATCAGGGCTCACGATTATCCGGGCGACACCAATTGCTTTCGAATCTGGACCACAGATTTTCGAACGAGGCTGATCGAACCTCTTTGCATGGAATGGATCAGTTTTATGAGCAGGCTTTCAATAGCCTGACCAGTCGCGAAGTCTCCGCAGCTTTCGATCTGAATCAGGAGCCTGAGCAAACTCGAGAACAATACGGTCGCGGTCACCGCGGTTCGTGCTATCTGCTGGGACGACGACTGCTGGAAGCGGGAGTCAGATTCGTTACCGTCGACGTACGCTGGCCGTTGACTCCGGAAACTCCGGGCGGTTTTAATCTGAACTGGGACCATCACGATCTGATCTACACATCGGCCTCTTGTGGGACCGTGCGAGACAAAGCCGGTGGCGAAGGCCGCTATGGAATCGGGCACTGGGTGATGATGGGAAGCACCGATCAGGCCTTTGCCGCACTCGTGACGGATCTGGATGAACGAGGTCTGCTGGATGAGACTCTGGTGTGTTTCGTTACTGAGTTTGGCCGAACACCACGACTTAACAAGTTCGCCGGACGCGATCACTGGACCAACGCCTACTCCATTGCCTTCGCCGGAGCCGGTGTTCCCGGAGGACAGGTGATTGGCGAATCAGACCGCGACGGCGGCTATGTGATTTCGCAGGCTTACACTCCGGAAGATTATGCCACGACTATTTACGAGAAGCTCGGCATCGACCGTTCGAAGCCACTCTACACCTCCGCCAACCGCCCGGTTTATTTTGGACATCTGGGACATCCGATGAAGGAGTTGTTCTGAGCCGTCATGACTGCGGAGATTTCGGTGAACATCCTCTGTTGACAATAGCGGCCCCACCGAAAGCATCCTCGCTTCCGCGTTTCAGAGTTGCTGTGTTCAGGACTGCCAGAGGCCAATGAGCTGAAAACCACGGTATCCTCACAACCCGACGCATCAGCGAGGGATTTACTGAGACACTTCTAAAACGCTACAACTCGATCCCTCACTTACGTTTCGGGTTGTGATGGCCGCAAAATCGCAACTTCAAAACTTGCTTGTGAGGTTTCCGGAACACCAGTTAATCCCAAGGTCGCTGTCCCGGCACTGCACCAGTGAAATCCACATGCTTTGAACACGCCAAATTCTCTCAGCTCAGCAATTCCGGAATCTCTTTTCCGCCGTCAACGATCTTGAGTGGTCGCCCCTGAGGACTCATGTTCTCATGGTCGGCATTGACTCCCAGTGCTTTGCAGACCGTTCGCATCAGGTCCGGCACGGTAACAGGTTTCTCTGCTATCTCGTTCCCGTCTTTCGTGGTTGATCCGTAAACCTGACCGCCGCGAATTCCGCCACCGGCCATCATCATGCTGAAAGCTTTGGGAAAGTGATCGCGACCTTCGCGAGGATTGATCTTCGGCGTACGTCCAAATTCTCCCATCCAGACCACGACGGTTTTCTCCAGCAGTCCTCGGTCTTTCAAATCCTTCAACAGCGTGGCTGTGGCAGGATCGACTTCTGCGGCATTCTTCGCACAGTCTTCGAAGTTGTTCTGATGAGTATCCCAGTTGCCGGATCGCACTTCGACGAACGAGACTCCTCGTTCGACAAGTCGACGTGCCAGCAGACATCCTCGACCAAAGTTCGAATTCCCGTACTGAGTCTGCAACGACTGTGACTCCCCGGAAATATCGAACGTGTCAATCTCCGGCGTCAGCACCAGCCGCGATGTTTTGCCATAAAGTGAATCATGAGTCGCTGCCAACTGAGCCGATCCATGCTCCGCAAACTGGCCGGTCAGCTTCGACATTAACTCGGTGCGGCGATCAAACCGTTCTCGTGAAACCGGCAGGGCAACGTTCTCCGGCAATTGACCAGGACGCGCGACCACGAACGGTTCGTAATCCATGCCCAGAAATCCGGCTCCCTGAGTTGCCCCGACGGAAACAAACGATGGCAGTTCTGAAGAGGCATCGCCTAATTGTTGAGCGATGTTCGAGCCAAAAGAAGGGTGCTTCACGCTGCCTGCCGGAACATACCCCGTGTGAACCTGATACGTTGCTCGTGGGTGACTGCCTTCTTTGTTGGTCATGGAACGAACGATGGCGATATCAGACATCTGCTTCGCCACGAGCGGAAAATTGTCGGCAATCCGAATGCCCGGGACGCTTGTCGCAATCGCTTCCGTCGGACCACCATTCTCGTGTCCAGCCTTGGGATCGAGCGTTTCGAACTGGCTGGGACCTCCCTGCATCCAGAGCAGGATCATCGATTTGCCCTGTTTTTGCAGTTCCCGCGACTGCTCCGCCATCAAGCTCCGCAGACCAAATGCTCCTGTCATCGCCGCAGCAGCCGAGGCTGTCTTAAGGAACCTGCGGCGAAGGAACCGACCACCGACAGACACAATCGAGTCGACAGGGAATGCGTTCATAACTTGTCTCACCAAAAAGAGTTCGTTTGCGTTTCAGGGTTGGTTTGTGCAGAATCGAGTAGAGAGATCGGGTATTGAGCCGGAAACACACCTTTAAGCCTCGATCAGCACATTCTCTTTAACGAAAAAAGGGTGCAAAAGGGACGGGACTGAACGACCTTTGCCACCGAAGCCTGCAAACACGGCAGCTTGGGTTCGTTCAGCCCCTTCCCATTCGCACCCTGATTACTGCAGCTATATTCTGACCTGCAGATCGTGAGCAAAGACAAGTTGGCTGCTGAACACCGAGAATGCCGAATTGTGTCGCACAATCTTTTGATTTTTTCCTAAGGGTTAGCGACGCGTAAAAAACTCAGGCGAATTCAAGAGAGCCCACAGCAGGTCTTCGAGTCCTTCTCGGAGGCTCGGACTCGTTTTCAGATGCTCCATCGCGATTTTTAACTCGCCATCCGCGGGCTCCCTCCCGAGTGAAGAAAGATACAGTTCGCTGACAATATCCTCCTCAGCCAGAACACTCGTAGAGATTCGAGTGATCAGGTTTGAATTGTCCGGGGTCGCGATTATTCGGGTCAGCAGCGTCGAATTCATCATGAACAAGGCTTCCGGGATTGACCCTGTCAACTCATCCCGCGGAGTCGAGGGATCGAAGCCGAATATTCTTGAGAACTCTTCACGGCCTGCATCCATCCTCTGCATCTCATAAGGCGATCGTCGCCCTTCTGAGGGCCGCAATGGCAGTGAAGTGACCCCCAGCGTCTGGCATAGCGAAGCATAGATCTGATCCGAACGCAGACGAATTGGTTCGCACTTCGCGAATCCCTCGGCGGTGTTATTCGGGGCTCGTTGATACATGCGAGTCGCCGCGATGGTGCGGATCAACCATTTCAGATCATAGTTGTTGGCAACAAACGCATCGCTCAACAGTTTCAGAGTTTCCTCGTTGACGCATTCACGATCCGGGCCAATATCATCGATCGGCTGATAGAACGCCGTTGCAGTCATCTCGAACCAAATGCGATTGATAATTGCACGAGCAAACCAGGGATTGTCTTTGCTGGTGATCAATTCTGAAACAAGTTCGCGACGATCGGCATCGGATAGTCCGGAAGCAATGTCTTTCGTCGACAGGAAGAATCCCGGATCGATCCTTGTGCCTTCCGAACCCGGATCGGCCAGATCGGGCATGTAATGTTCGATGGCTCCCTGACCTGGTCGTTCGGGCGGCTGAGCCGTCATGATTTCTTCGATGGAAAGCTTGCCATCTGCATTCTTGTCGACGAATCCTTTGGCCTGGCCAGTGAAGAGGCGCGCCAGTGGAGTGTTTTTGGATTCCTGCTCTGAGATAATTTTATCGCCGTCGCGATCAGCTCGCGTCAACAGAAACTGTGAGGCTGCCGGATTGCGATTGCGACTGGTGTTCACGGACGTGATCTCATAGTCGAACATGTTGTCGGAACCTCGCTCACGCTGGACGCTGACGCGAGGGAAGAACGCGGTGAATTCATGAAACTGATTGCGTTTCCAACTGTCCCAGGGATGATCGTGGCAGTTCGCGCATTGAATCTGCACTCCCAGAAACAATCGGGAGGCTTCAGCGGCCACTTCTTCCGCGACACCTTCATGAGCAAAGATCAATGCCGTCGCGCCGTTGTTGTTGACCGGGCCACTGGCTGTCAGCAGCGACGTTGTAATTTCATCCCAACCCTGACCTTCATTCAACTGACTGGTCATCCAGTCGCCGAACGCCGGCCGCACGATCCCGGCACGCATATTCGTCGCGCGGCGGAAGATGGCATCGCGCCAATAACGCGACCAGTTTTCACCATACTCCGAGGACTTCAGGAGTTCGTCAACAAGTTCCGTTCGGCGTGATTCGGAGGGATTGAGCCCGAACGCTGTGATCTCACCAGGAGTCGCCGGACGTCCGGCGATGTCGAACATCACGCGACGCAGAAAAGTCGAATCATCCGTGAGGGGAGCAGCCGAATCGACCGACTCTCCAAACAGACTACGATCAATGGCAGTGGCGACAGAGGCGGAATCCTGCGGTTCAGAAGCACCAACGAATGATGCCGCAAAAGCAACGATCAGACCTGCAAGAACTCCGGGAGTGCTGACTCGAAAAGACATCATTTGACTCCGAAATGGTAGTTTCTAAACAGATTCAAATGGGAACAAAACCAGCCTGCCATGAAACAAGCAGTGCCTCTGCACGTTCAACCTCGGTCGAACGTGCGAAGAGTCGATGATTTCTGAAGATTTTCTCAGCAGACTGGTCGTTTCGATGATGAATCTGCAGTTCCCGCGACCATAGTCAGAAAATCGGCCCCGGCATCCACGGGCAAAACTCTTCGTCACCGATGCCTTGTTGTTCACTCAGAGTTTTCTGTCCACTGGCCGTGGCAATGATGCTCTCAAAGATTTCT
Source organism: Planctomycetales bacterium (assembly GCA_026400835.1). Classification (GTDB taxonomy): domain Bacteria; phylum Planctomycetota; class Planctomycetia; order Planctomycetales; family Planctomycetaceae; genus SXXK01. Next base: position 209,836 of record JAPLOA010000087.1, read on the forward strand.
CGTCCCACTGATTCGACACTGGCCCCTTCCAGGATCGAACCGGCGTTGATGTCCATGTCATCTCGCATGCGGTTGTACATCACGGAGTTCGTGGCCACCTTGATCGTCGGAGCCGGCTTGCATCCAAAGCAGCTTCCGCGACCTGTGGTAAAGACAACGACCTGGCAGCCGCCGGCGACAAGTCCGGTCACAGAGATCGGGTCGTAACCCGGCGTATCCATGAACGTGAAGCCGCGCTCGGTAATTGGTTCGGCAAACCGATAAACGGCTTGCAAAGGAGCAGTCCCGCCCTTGGCGACAGCTCCGAGTGATTTTTCGATGATGGTCGTCAGTCCGCCCTGCTTGTTGCCATAGGAAGGGTTGTTGTCGATCGAGGCGTTATTCTTGCGAGCGTACTCTTCCCACCAGTGAATTCGTTCCAGCAGCTTGTCGGCGACCTGACGATTCACGGACCGACGCAGCAACAACTGTTCGGCTCCGTAGACTTCCGGAGTCTCCGCCAAAACAGACCCCCCGCCATGTGCGACGAGCAGATCGCTGGCCACTCCCAACGCTGGATTCGCGGTGATGCCGCTGGCACCGTCGCTACCGCCGCATTGCAGACCAAGAATCAGCTCCGACAGCGGAATCGGTTCGCGCTTCACTGCGTTGGCATTGGCCAGCAGTTCGCGAAGCACACCGACAGCTCGATCAACTGTTTTGCGAACTCCGCCAACTTCCTGAATGTTGAGCACCATCGGTAACGAATCATCCGGCTCACGCCGCTTTGCTCCGCTAAGCTGAACCAGACCCTGAGTTTCCTGCAGATGTCCAGCCTGAGCCGTCTCGCAGCCCAGCCCAAGCACCAGGCAGGCCGCAATATTCGGATGCCGCGCGAAGCCGGCGAGTGTTCTGTTCAACAAGTGGTGATCTTCACCGTTGTAGGCGAACGCACAGCCGCTCTTATGAACGATCGGTATTACTCCGTCGATGTTCGGATAATTGCTCAGGTCAGACTTGGCGAGTTCCTGAGCCACGTATCTTGCCGTCGTCGCCGAACAATTCACGGTGCTGATCACGGCGATATAATTCCTGGTTCCCGCGCGGCCGTCTTTGCGACGGTAGCCCATAAAGGTTCGCGGCTCTGCGGGTTTTGGAGGCGGTACAATCTCAGTGCAGAATTCGTAGCCAGCCTGCTCACGTTCAATGCAGACGTTCTGGACATGAATCCATTGTCCCACAGCGATCGGTGTCACAGCCGAACCAATCGGCTGGCCAAATTTTCGAATCGTCTGGCCTTTGGCGATCTGTTGAATCGCGACCTTGTGGTTCGCTGGAATTGCTTCGGCAATCGTAATGGACTGCCCATCCAGAGTTACGATCTCGTCGGCCTTTACGGCACGGCGAGTCACAGCAAGGTTGTCGGACGGATGCAGACGAAGCAGAGGTTCCAGATTTTCCACGAGAATAAAGCCTGACTATTGAGAAGACTGGATTGAGGAAGTTCGAGATTTCTGGCGGGGGCTGTTTATGTTCGACCGCCGATATAAAGTGGGTTCCAACATCACGACTGTTCAAAGCCTCTTTTGTCTCCACATTCTGATCGGAAGCCGTTTTTTTGTCACGCGGAGTCCGTCAATGGGGCAGAAGGCTTCGCTTCATGCCAAAAACATGGGGCTGACGGCGAAAAACTCAGACAAATCGCTGCGTGCCGCGGATCTGATTGATCGACTTGTGATCTGGAAGTAGACTGTCGTCAGCAAGAACCGGTTTGCCTGAACGGTCCGGCGTCCAAAAATCTGGAGATTGAGATGTCGTCTGAACCTGTCGCGTTGACTCTGTTGAATCGCGTGCAGGCACGTCTTCGAACGGTCAGCTTTGCTCAATCTCTGCACCGCTGGACACTCGGAGGTCTCCTCGTCGCCTGCGTGGCTGTCCTGATCGTCAGACTGGCCGGATTGCTCCCTCCCGATCGACAGCGACCCGAGTGGTTACTGGTATTCCCGGCGACCGCGGCTCTTGCGGCCTGGCTGTTTCATCGACGAGTCGAACGGACCGCAGCAGCTCGCGCTGTCGATCAACATGCAAAAACCAACGACCTGTTTCTGACACTGGCAACCCTGTCTTCTTCGGCGGGAGAGTATCAGCCTCTGGTGGAACACTCAGCCGCCGCTGCGGCAACTCGGATTGTGCCAGCCGAAGTCGTCCCATTCAAAGTTCAGCGTCCTGTTGGAATTCAGGCGTGTGTGCTGTGCGTGCTGGCTTTGATGGTGTGGTTGATTCCGACACTGGACCCATTCGGCAAAGTCGAAGCCGCAACCAAAGCCCAAAAGCAGAAGAAGGAAATCGAAGTCATTCGCAAGGTCGTGAAGACACGCGATGAAGAACTGAAATCCGTGATTCAGGTTGCAGAAGAACGAGAATCAAAAATTTCAGACAGGATGCAGGAGCTCATGGGGGCCCTGCGAAAGATGAAACCGGCAGAAACGAAGCCAAACTCACAGGTGCTGCAGAACAACCGGCAGTCTCTCAATGAGCTCTGGAAAAACGTGTCCAACGAAGAGTTGCGAGAGATGCTCAGTCAGTCGATTTCTGACCAGCAGTTTGGCGGGTCGCGGGCTCAAAAGATGAATGAATGGTTGAAGCAATTGCAGGAAGGCAACGCCGAACAATTGCAGCAACAGCTGGATCAGGCTCAGGAAACGATGGAGTCGATGCTTGAGGCAAAGACTCCTGAAGAACGACAGAAGCTGGCCTCTCAGTTGCGAAAACAACTGCAGGATCTGAAGAAGTTTTCCTCAGAGAAAGCGGGCTCAAAAGATCTTGAGAATGCTCTGAGCCAGGCGTTAAAGTCTCTGGAAGCAGTCGCATCGCAGAAGAAAAATGGTGAAAGCGAAGGCACTGAAAGCGAAGGCGAACTGGGCGAGAACGAAATGTCACAGGAAGCTCAACAGGCTCTGAAAGAATCTTTGGAGCTGTCAAAGAAGGAGCTTCAGGAAATTGCTCGTTCCGCCAAAGACATGAAGCAACTGGAAGAAGCTCTGAAGACTCTGCAGCAGGCCGAGAAGCTGAATAATGAAGGTCAGTTGGATGGCGAACAGTGCGAGAACTGCAATTCGTTGTCGGACTATGCAGAAATGTACAACCAGATGATGAATGGCCGTGGCACGAATGGTCAGGCGGAGCGAGACACTCCCGGAGCAATTCAGGATGAAGATAACAGCGATCCGGAAGGCTACAAGGATGAGAAGTCAAAGACCCAGATCCAGGCCGGCAAGGTTCTTTTGTCCATCAAAACTAAAGAAGCCGCCACGGAGAAAGACTTCGATCCGGAAGAGCTGAAGAAGTACGAAAGCACTGTCACCGAAATCAAAGCCGGTGTTCAGGCGGCAATCGAGAACGAACAGATTCCGCCGGGCTACGTGGACGGAATCAAAAACTACTTCGATAATCTCGAAACGCCCGCGAAGCCAGCGGCTGAGCAAAAGTGAACGCCACTCAGCAATGCTGACGAATTCATGATTAACCGAAAATTCGGTCGATTTGCAGGTTTATGAGTTTATTTCCTGGCGGTGCAGCGGACTGAGCCTCAGGAAGCTTCCAGCCCCAGGATTGCGGTCCGTTCCCCTTGAATTATTTCAGCGGCAATCGATCGTGATCTGCCAGCACATTGTCCTCAACCCTGCCAGAGATTCAGAGAAATTCTGTGACCCAGTCAACAACTCCGTACGATGCGATTCTGGTTCTTTCCTTCGGTGGTCCCGAAAAGCCGGACGACGTCATTCCGTTCCTGGAAAATGTGCTCCGTGGCAAACCAGTTCCTCGCGAACGCCTGCTGGAAGTTGCCGAGCATTATTATCACTTTGGTGGTATCAGCCCGATCAATGAGCAATGTCGAGATCTCATTAAGCTCCTGCGAGCAGAACTGGATGCTCACCAGATTTCCCTGCCCCTCTACTGGGGAAACCGGAACTGGGAGCCTTTTCTGAACGACACGATGCTTCAGATGAAACGTGATGGTGTGCAGCGGGCACTCACATACGTCACCTCGGGGTTCAGTTGTTATTCCGGATGTCGGCAGTATCGAGAAAACATCGCGGCGGCCTTGCAGCAGCCTGAGATGACAGGGCTCCATGTCGATAAGTTGCGAGTCTTCTACAACCACCCGGATTTTATTGATGTGTTGAGCGAACAAGTGGGACTCGCACTGCAGAAATTCCCGCAGTCCGAGCGGAACAAAGTGCAGATCGCGTTTACAGCTCACAGTATTCCCATGAGCATGGCCCGCACCTCGGACTACGAAAAGCAGCTTCGGGAATCCTGTCGACTGGTGGCAGAGTCACTCCATTTGCCGCCTTCTCAATGGCGATTGGTTTACCAGAGTCGCAGCGGACGTCCGGAAGACCCATGGCTGGAACCCGATATTCTGGATTACCTGCAGGAACTTAAGGATCGCGGCGACACTTCTGTCGTGATTTCACCCGTCGGATTTCTTTCCGATCATATGGAAGTGCTTTACGATCTTGATGATGCCGCAAAACATGCGTGTGAGGAACACGGGATCACTATGCATCGAGCTGGCACGCCCGGCTCTCATCCTCGATTCATCGGCATGATTCGCAAGCTGATTCAGGAACGCCTGAGCGGTTGCGAAAAAGAATGCACCGGTCAATTTCCTGCCAACCATGACGTCTGTCCTGTCGACTGCTGTCCAGCGCCAGTGAGACCACCAGGTCGACCATCGCCGTAATCTATCGTCTCGGAATGTCCAGGGTTTAACCCGTAGCTGAAAGGCCATGAGCAGAAAAACATGGCCTTCGGGCCACGGGTTAAACAGAGAGGCTCCAACAGAAAACGTAACGGGACTATGGCCGATTCCCTGTTGTCATGATTCTGCGATCCTCGGGCAATCGCCCGCCCCGTGATGGGTAGACTCGTTTTCACGTTCTATTCCTGCACCAACATTGCTGGTTTGATTGTTTGCGTCGTACGGTCGAGTGTTTGAATCAGCCGCGGCACGCTCATCCCGCTGCGCTGCCCTGGACGTGCCGCCTGAAGTCATTAGACTTCCCACAGTTTTGAAGAATTTGTTTTCTCTCCAAGAAACTGTGTTGGACTCATGCTGCAGCCAGAATTTGGCGTAATTTTTGACGTCGATGGTGTCCTGATCGACTCGTACGGCGCTCATTTGAAGACATGGCAGATTTGCTGTCAGCGTCATGGGCGTGAATGCACGGAAGCTCAATTTGCCGCGGGGTTTGGAAGAACCAGCCGAGAAGTGATTCGCGATACATGGCCTAATCCCCCCGGCGACTCAGAAATTGCGGCGTTCGATGAGGAAAAAGAAATCCTCTATCGAGAACTCGTCGCGAATGATTTTCCTCACATGCCCGGGGCCAGAGAACTCATCAAAGCTCTGCACACACAAGGTATTCCGATGGCAATCGGTTCCAGCGGCCCGCCGAAGAACGTCGAATTGGCTGTGGAGAAGCTCGAGGCAAAAAATATCATACGCACGGTCATCACAGGCCGCGATGTCGTGAAAGGAAAGCCGCACCCGGACGTGTTTCTCAAGGGCGCGCAGGGAATGGGGATCGATCCTTCCCGCTGTATTGTGCTGGAAGATGCTCCACCGGGTATTGAGGCCGCGCTGGCGGCTGGCGCAAAATGCCTTGGAATTGTTTCTCGCGGTCATCAATGGGATGACCTCAATCGCGCCCATGAGCGTGTGATGGATGATCTCCGGCAGGTGACACCGGAACTTCTGAAACGGATTGCGGGCTCCTGATCAGCCAACGGCCGTCGCGTCGCAAATGACGATGAGAACGGATTCAAGAGTAGTTGACGGTATACGGAAGGACTTGGTTCATGGCGACTGTAAACGATACGACGATCCTGATCTTTGGAGCTTCCGGAGATCTGACATCACGCAAGTTGATTCCGGCATTGTTTCGCCTTTCACAGCAGCAGTACCTGTCCGAAAAATGTCCGATCATCGGAGTCGCTCGTCGTCCGAAAAGCCACGATGAGTTCCGTACGGAGATGAAAGAAACGGTTCGGGCTCGCGTCGGTGCCGAAAAATTCGACGACGCTGCCTGGGAGATCTTTGCGAAGCAGTTGTTCTATCAACAACTCGACATCAGCAACAGTGCCGAATATGCCGGCCTGAATAAGTCAACGTCCGAGATCGAAGCCTCATTGGGCGGCAGCGGACATTCCTCCCGTGTTGTTTACATGGCGACAACTCCTGATCTGTTCGCACCAGCCGTGGAAGGATTGCACGAAGCCGGCATGATTCCTCCGCGCGAGGAAGATTCTCGTCTGCGAGTCGTCGTGGAAAAACCTTTCGGCCGCGACCTTAAATCAGCTCAGGAACTCACCGTCCAGTTGGCTCGTCGTCTGCAGGAAAGCCAAATCTATCGTATCGACCATTATCTGGGCAAAGAGACCGTACAGAACATTTTGTTGTTCCGCTTCGGTAATGCAATTTTTGAGCCGCTGCTGAATCGAAATCATGTCGAGCATATTCAGATCACGGTGGCGGAGTCGCAGGGCATGGAAGGTGCTCGCGGAGGTTACTACGACACGTCCGGCGCGATGCGAGATGTGTTGCAGAATCACGTCCTTCAGCTCTTGTGTCTGATTGCGATGGATCCACCATCGTTGTTTCAGGCTCGCGAAATTCGCGACGAAAAGATGAAGGTTCTTCAGGCTCTTCGGCCCGGGATCAGCGGCCCGATCGGCAACTGGGCCATTCGCGGCCAATACTCCGCCGGCCTCGTAAATCGCCAGCCCGCACTGGCCTACAGGGAAGAGCAGCGAGTCAGCCCGACGTCTAATCGAGAAACCTACGTCGCGATGCGCGTAGCTCTCGATAACTGGCGCTGGGCCGGTGTTCCGTTTTATTTGCGGACCGGAAAACGGCTGCCGAAACAACTGACGGAAGTCGCCATCCAGTTCAAGAATCCGCCACTGAATTTGTTTTCAACCGTCGAATGCGACGGTGATCTGTGTGATCTTGTGGAGACTCGCCCCAATCAGTTGATTCTTCGCATTCAACCGCAGGAAGCGATCTCACTGCGTTTCTCCACGAAGCGGCCCGGCATGAATTATCAGGTCCAGCCTGTGTCAATGGATTTCGCGTACGACGAGCACTTCGATGCGCAGTTGCCGGAAGCTTATGAGCGTCTGCTGCTGGATGTGATGCGAGGTGACTCGACGCTGTTCACTCGCAGCGATGAGCTGGAAGCTGCCTGGCGATTTGTCACGCCAATTCTGGAAGCATGGGAAGGAAGCTCTTCGGCTCCTGAGTTTTATCCGGCCGGAACGTGGGGACCAGCCGCTGCTGATCGCCTGATCTCAGACAGCAAAGCCCTCTGGCGTGCACCTCGCTAAACCATGGCCCTCGCTGCTGGCTTTTCGCAGCCCTGAGCCGCTCCCGACGTTCACTCAATGGAGCGAATCCAGAACGAGTCTGAGATGAGCGGGCAGCCACTTAACTGTGGTTGCAACTCCGTGCCCAAAAACAGTCGACTCCAATGGCAACCCAAGGACGGATTCTCCACTGGGTTGATAACTGAGCAGCAGATTGAGTCCGTCCGTATGACAGCGAGTTCCCTGTTTCCAGCGGTAACAGGTATTCCGTAGCCGGGCTGTGGGGATAAATCGAGTGTCCAGTTCGTGGACCGGCTCCGCAAGATTTCTTTCCAGCAGATTCGTGAGCCTGTCATTCTCGTCCAGCGTCGCCGCTGAAACAACATCTGTGCCAGCCACCGCAAAAGCCTGAATCCAGTCGCCCCATGTTGCACTCATGACATCGGGAAGAGTCTGGGGCGGAAAGAGTGGCTTCGTCAAAAATGGCGTCGCGGGATCATGAGGCCGATGATGCAACACATGAATCAGCTGAGCACAGCCATGGACATCCCAGCCATATCTGACGGGAGTTCCAAAGGCCACAATCACGACGCTCTGCGATAGAGGATGCGGCCCTCCGACACTTCGCAGCGCATTCTGCACGGTTTTCCAGTGCGGCTCCTCCTGTTCTCCAACAGCGGCAAAGAATTGGTCGACCGAGTTGCGTTCATTGGCCAACAGATTGGTCAGCATCGCAAACGCGTTACCCGCATGAGAATGTCCCCAGAGCAATATTCGCTGCCCGGGCATGGGCGGTCGCATCAGCATCTGATGAATCAGTCGCACCGCCAGATCCGCACGAGCAAAATGATGGTTCTGACTGGACCATGTCGGATTCAACAGCTCAACGACCGGGTCATCTCCGACGAGCGACTGAAACTGGTCGCGAAAGACCTCAGTATACGTCCCCATATCCTGAATGACGGAGTTCGTGACAGGCTGAGTATTCTGCTGAATCATCTCGGCCATCTTTGCCAACTGCTCACCAATCAGCGGCACACCACTGCCAAGCGACTTCAACGTTTCCGCGACGGCAAACGGATCATTCCCCACGAACGTTCCATGCACCACGATGACTCGACCAATACGGACACGCGTATGCAATTCAGCCACCGCCCCCGCGACTGGCTCCACGCTGCGCAGCGTAATGAGTCGCGGTGAGAGCACCGGACGCGTGGGATAATTCTGATGAGCAAAACGATTATTGGCCGGCATTCACATTTCCATCATGAACAGCGATTTTCTATCGAACCTCAAACAGAACCTTCAGTGAATCTTTCCGAATCGCATGAGCAAACGCCTTTTCTGCATCTTCCAGCGGATATCTGGCCGAGAGCAATGGCCCCACTTGCACCGCGCCCTGACTCAGTAAATCCAAAGCCTTGTCGAAGGGACCACAGCGAGAACCCAGCAGAGTGATCTCGTCGATCACAAACGGGGCCATATGAATCTTCTGGTCGGCCGCTACTGTTGTCTTCAGCACGATCGTGCCACACGGTCGAATAAGGCGCAGAGCAGTCTCCAGGCCTGTCGGCGAACCCGTGCAGTCAACGACGATATCACTGGTGCGATCCAGAGTGAGTTGTTCCAGTTTCAGAGCTTCGATACCAAGGCCGGCGAGAATCCTCAATTTGAAATCATGCTTCCCGACAACTCGGACCTGGCAACCATGATGTTTCAAAACCTGAGCGCACAGATTCCCCAGCCGACCATCGCCCAGAACGGTCACTCGCTCATTGCCGCTGAGAGGTAACTGCTCGGGAATTCGACAAGCCGCCGCGACCGGTTCCACAAAGACAGCCGTTTCGTCGGAGATTTGATCAGGCACACGATGCAGGTTGACTTCCGGAATCAGAACGCTGTCAGCAAACGCTCCGTCGTGAGCCACGATTCCGACGACAGTTCGATTAGGACAATGGTTGCCCAGGCGTTGTTGACACAGAGGACAGACGCCACATGAACAATTAATCTCACCGACCACGCGTTGCCCGGCAAACCTGCCACTGCGAGCAATCCCGACAAACTCATGCCCCAGAATTCCACGGAATCCCATATACCCCTGACACAGCTGAAGATCCGTTTCGCAGATTCCAGCTTTAGTCACATCGACAATGATTTCGCCCGACTTCGCGGCACGCAGCTGGGCATTCGCTTCGAATCGCAGACTCTGATCAAAAACAACAGCTCTCACCGGAGTACCTCAACCAATTCTGGGCATGTGTTGACGCATGTACCATACGACATCAGGAGGATTGTAGGCATATTTCGGCGCACTGCGTACGCTGATTATCATCCGACGAAAATCCCGAAGCAGTCACGCTTTACCCGTGGCCAGCCGGCAATGCTCCGTCGTTCAATCAAAAACGCCGTGCAGAAACCATTGGCTGGTATGCAAGTCCCGATACAGCCACATTCGCGAACCGGCGTGAGTTATCACCTGGTAATAATCGCGGTGACAAGGTTCATCGGTCCACCACGCCGTCTGAATTCTCTCAGGAGCAGAGAACTGCCGGAGCTGAAATGTTCGGCCAGCGACCAGTAACTGCGTCGGAAAATTTCTTCGTTTCTCACCCGTCGAGATGGGTATTGGAACCGGAAGCAAACGCAGTGGACGCGAAACAATCCGAGGCCCGATGTTCTGTTCACCGACCAGAAGTTCTGACGCTTGAAGTGGCTCGGTGAGCTTTCCGAGCTTCTCATCAAGCACGGACTGACGAATCATTGCTGGATCTTTCCCAAGGATCGATTCAGAGACAACTTCAAATTCCGGGCGAGCATCCGGCTGGGTGCGCAGAGTTCGTACCGCATCGGTCCCAAGTCGTCCGCTGAGCCGAGAAATCAGAGCAGCCAGTTCTTCCTGAGGCACCACATGCTCTTCAGGACTGAAGAGATCCTTCTGGCGAGCAACGGGCAGCGATGTAAAAACGACATTCATTCTGACGGCATGAAACGGCTGAGACAGCAGGAACTCCATCGAACGTTCAGGATTCGCGTCGCCATCAGTCAATGACACTACGGGCACCGAATCCGATTCTGCGGTCGTCGTATTCCCAGCCTTTTTCGCATCCAAAGCCGATGATTCCATTGCCGACAACGTCGCTTGAGTTTCCACGCGAAGACATAAAACTTCATGCAGCAACTCCGCAGACTGCGTCGGCTTCACAACGCCGGCCGTCAACGCCATCTGCGTTCGATCCGAAAACCGAAAGTGACAGGTCACACTGCTGCAGGCGACTCGACGACGCTCCAGCTGTTCGGCAATCTGAGTGGTCAGAATCTGCAGGACAAAACGAATATCATTGAGCCCCAGCGCGGGATCATCCGAACTCCACAACGCAGTGATCGGATTGGCTTCAGGGATCGGAATAACAGGCTCATCCACGGCACCGGCCAGTTGCTGAACTCGCAGAACACCGGCTTCCGAAAATCGTGACGGCAGATCTTCTCGCGGCAGGCTTAACAACTGCCCCAGCGTACGAATTCCCAGGTGCGAAAGAATCTCTAAATCGCTCAGATCCAGCCGCGATGTTGAGACAGGAAGTCGAGCAAGCTCCTGAAGCTCATAGCCGTCCGGAACGATCGTGATCGGAAGATCGTGAACGATCGACTCTGCGCTGGCCCCTTGTCTTGATCGCCGAAAATCTGCACTGCCGACAACCGGACTTTGTGATTGTTGACGCTGCTGATCCTGCCGCACAGAGAGTTCCGCGTGAGTCAAAGCCCAACCAATGGCCACGGAACTTGTAATGGCGATCCGACAATTCCAGCCTGCTTTGCGAAGATCCCTCAGCAGTGATTCCGCTAACCCCGCTTCTCCACCGAAGAGCGGAGCACAGCCGGTCACATCCAGCAGCAGACTGTCCGGCAAAGGAACTTCATCCAGCCCCACGACCGGAGCGTAGCGTCGAGTCAGCTCGGCCACAGTTCGCAACATCGCTCGATCACGCAACGGCTGCCATTCGCGAAACTCAACGGGAACAATCACCTGCGGAGGCTGTTTGCTTCGGGCTCCTCGTCGAGCATCCTGTTTCGGCACGACAGGCTGAGCCATACTGCGAGCTTCCGCCAGTGGCATCCCGGGGCGAACTCCCTGACTCCACGCGTCCATCGAAACCGCCACAATCGCCGGCCCACCGCGAGCTGATGGGAACACCGCTCGAACGTATCGAGTGTCCTCGTCAACATCACTCGGCCTCGCTGTGCTGTCCGTCTGCGGCGCAAAAGGCGTATGCAGCGCCAGCGCTGTCGCGGACGGCATATGCTCCCGCAGTTCACGCCGCAGGCACTGGATGGACCAGTTGGGAAACCGAATACACAACACACGTTTCATGAACGACTCTGGACCGGCACCGGGAAAACAACACGACTCAGCCAGGCATTGTAGACTGCAAAGGATCGAAAAGCACAGATCGCGGTTTTCCTGCAAATCGCCAACTCCCGCGCTCGACATGCATTTGCAGCGAGCCGATTCACTGAGCAGTACGATTCGAGTCCTGATTCAATTGAGACCAGAATGTTGAGTCCAGAATGTGGACGGCTGAGATTATGTCCTGTGGTCAACTGTTTTCGTTCTGATCTACCTGCCGCTGACAGCATGGTTTTCCATTTGGCTGGGAGTGAAGATCCGCTCTCACGTTCGCGCAACTCTGCTGGCCATTTTCCTGATTTTCACATGGCTGACATTGCCGCTGGGCATCCAATATCTCTTAGCAACTGGCTTCAACATTACGCTGTCGGACGCTGCTCGATATCTGTTGATACTCAGTCCAACAGTGGTGATCCGGAGAATTGAGTCGGGAGTCCCTGCGGTCGAGGAAATCCCCGATCCCGCCAGGGCATTCTATTTGCTGAACGCTGCGTTTTACGGTGTCCTGCTGTAGCTGTTCCGACATGTTTCGTTGAAAGACGCTGACCAGCGCCTCGGACGCACCAAAGGGAGTGCTCGATAGAAGCAGCGTGCGGAAGCAGCGTGCGGAAGCCCTGCGACAGATGCTGACAAGGCGAGTGCCTGAAGCCATTCCTGCTGCTGCTCGGAAACACTCCCGTCAGGAACAGTTTCGTCAAGCGATGGAATCGTGTCGATACTTTTGTGTGAAGCCGTTTCTCCCCCCTTTTTGCGTTGGTGCTTGTCTGTCATCCTGTTATTCGCCAGAACACATCATCTCATATCAGCACCATAGTTCTGTCAGAGGTTCTCAAACAGGGCATGTTCATGACAACACCACAAAAGATCCGGACATTCCCGACAGACTTTGCATCCGTGATGGCACTGCTTCTGATCTGCAGCATCTCCGTCCTGAGCCAATTCGCCGTGGCCGATGAGCCGCACGATATCCTGCTTCAGCTGGAGACGAAACTCTCAACAGTCCGTCATGCGAATCCGGACTTCGTGGCTGATGTCGAGATATTCCACAAAGGCATAGTCTGGGCGCTGCGATATGATGCTCCACTCGCGCCAAACGATGAGTTGCTGATGAAAAAAGCACTCGCCAGTGGCACGCGACGAGCCGAAGCACTGGCAGCCAACACGACAAATTGGACAACAAAGAAAGGCAAAGTCCTGCGTGGCTTTGTCTCCGCCGTTGATGGTTCTACGCAACCGTATGGCGTGATCATCCCGAAGAGCTATGACGGCACAAAACCCATGCGACTCGATGTCGTGCTGCATGGCAGTTCCAAACCGGTCGGCATGAGTGAGCTGCGATTTGGCTCGCGTTTCGATGTGGGTGATGAAGACACTACGCCCGCGCCAGACGTTGACTATATCGAACTTCATCCGCTGGGTCGCGTGGAGAACTGCTACCGCTGGGCCGGTGAAACGGATGTCTTTGAAGCCATTGAAGCCGTCTGTCGCAACTACAACATCGATCGTGACCGGATCGTGCTTCGCGGCATGTCGATGGGCGCGTCGGGGACATGGCATCTGGGATTGAAGCGCCCGGACCGTTTTGTGGCGATTGGGCCGTATTGCGGCTATGTCGATACGCACCGTTTTTCCGAGACACCGGTTCCTGGATTCATCAAGGTGGGGCCGCTGCCTCTCCACCAGGAAATGGGATTGCACATGCTGGATTCAGTGGACTACGCCGCGAATGCCGCTGTCGTTCCGACCATAGCAGCGATCGGCGACCAGGACGTGTTCTTCCAGGCTCACGTCATCATGGGCGAAGCGTTCGCGAAAGAGAAATTGCCATTCGTCAACCTGATCTCGCCAGGCACTGGCCATGTCATTGATCCAATGACCCATAGTGAGCAAATGCGCCGCATCGGGGAGTTCGCAATAAAGGGGCTCGACCACGCACCTCGACAGCTTCGCTTTGTGACATGGACGCTGAAGTACAATCGTTGTCACTGGCTCGAAGTTCTGGCCCTGAAGCAGCACTACGAACGTGCCGAGCTTATCGCGAACGTCACGGCGGATGGCGGCATCGACATCGATGAACCAACGAACATCACTCAATTTGCCATTCATCCACCAACACTGAAAAGTGCCAATGCAAGCCTAAGGATCGGGGGAATGGAGGTTGCAATACCGCAGCACGATTCTGCACTCGTGATTACGCAGAAGGACGGTAAATGGCAATGCCGTGTTGCTCGCAGCGATATGGGATCGACTGGAAAACGTCCGGGTCTCCAGGGGCCCATTGACGACGCCTTCTCCGCACCGTTTCTGTGTGTGCGTGGCACCGGGAAACCGTGGAACTCAAAAGTGAATGCCTGGGCAACCGCCAGTCTGCGACGCTTCGAATATGAATGGGCTCGCTATATGCGTGGCGATCTTCCAGTTAAAAACGATACCGATGTCACCGAGGCCGATGTGCGTGACAAACACCTGATTCTTTTTGGTGATCCCGGCAGCAATTCCTGGATTGCGAGGGCTTTGCCACATTTGCCGGTGACCTGGACTCCCGATATCGTAAATCTCTGCGAAGAAAAGTTTGAGGCTACGAATCATGCTCCCGTTTTCATCTGTGCCAGCCCGCTCGCTGCCAATCGCTATCTGGTCATCAATAGCGGCCATACGTTCCACGAAAAGGAGTTTGCGGCGTTCAATTATCTTCTCTTCCCACGACTCGGCGACTGGGCCATCATGAAAATATCATCGGGATCCGAGCAATGGCAGCCGACCTCCTCGGCATTCCCCGAGGAAGTGGTTCGAGCCGGTTATTTTGACGAACTGTGGCAGGATGCGATTATCGCTGAACCGTAATGTTTCAAAACACTACGCCCAGCAGGATTGATGCAGGCGAGGCTTAGTTTGCGTCGAGAAAGCCAAGACTTGTCATCCATTCCGCACAGCGCTGAGGCCATTCGTTGATAGGCTTGCCATCCTTGCGCATGCCGAAACCGTGCCCACCTTTGGCATAGATCTGGAGCTCTGCGGAGAGATCGCGCTTTTTGTATTCGAGGTACAACATTGCCGCTTCGATTGAGTTCGCATTGTCGTCGTGGGCGACCAGCATAAAAACCGGTGGCGCGTCGGCCGGGATGCTGAAATCAGCACGAAACTTTGACTTGTCGTCATTGCTCAGGAAACCGCCCCCATAGATAAACACGAGGAAGTCTGGCCCGCGTGGATCGTCCAGATCGGGTTGCTGTGGATAGGTCCGGCTACCGCGATCCCATGACACATGGCCGGCGAGATTTGCTCCGGCGGAGAAACCCAGCAGGCCGACTCGCTTCGGGTCGAGTTTCCATTCAGCAGCGTGACGCCTCACAAGGCCTAGAGCTCGCTCGGCATCCTGCACCGGCAATTCGAACATTTCTTTCTCATCGCGTGTCGGCGTTCGATACTTCAACAACACTGCGGTGACGCCCAGCGAGTTGAGCCATTCGCAGACGTCTGTTCCTTCGTGAGCATACGACAAGAACATAAAGCCGCCACCGGGAGCCACAATAACGGACGTGCCATTTGGCTTTTCTGGCCGAAAGACCGTTATCGTTGGATCACTCACATCAGTGATCCGGTTCGGCATGGCTCCTCCATAGGACTGAATAAGCTTCTCGGTCGCTTCAGACTTCGGCACCATGGCCGTCGGCGGTCCGTCGGGCCAAAGCTTCAATGTGATCGGCTCGACAGCCATCGTGCCATCCGCCAGAAAGCACAACATCAAAAGGATCAGCAATTTAGTTTTCATTTTGTATAATTCCACGGAGTCATCCGGGCCTGACCGCCTTCTTCCTGCCGTTAAACAACGACGTTCCCGGCTTACGCCAACCGCAGGCCAGCGGGCAGGGATTCACCCAGAATCAAACTGGCTTCTTCTCCTTCCAGCACGCCGCCATCCGCGACCAGCTGCAGAAGATGCTTTGAGATATTTGTCGGGCTCAGCTTGTTGATGATCCGATCACGCAGACTGGTACTGATGTCACGAAAACGATCGTCCGTGCGACGACTCAATTGCATGATCGCAAGTTGCACGGCCGGTTGATTCAGATCCGAGGTCCGAAGCAATTGCTCAATCCAGTCAGCAACACGCGAGACCGGTAAGACCAGATTCAGAGGACCGTAAACTGGCACTCGTCCCCCGACTCTTCCCAGTGCCCAGATCAGTGCCGCCTGCACTGGTTCGAAGGCCGCTCGGTTCATCAGGTCAGCAATCATTTCACCGAGTTCCAGCCGGACATTTTGTTCCAGCAACTCCAGAGAACCCAGCATTCTCCAGATCTCGGCGGCCTCATGATTTCCAGACGCGTAAGGCGCGGCTTTTCCTCGACCGGTCTGAGCCTGTCGAAAGCGTTGCCGTATGGCGGGCAGAACTGTCGAGGCGATCTGGTTCTGTCGCCCGGCCGCAAGACCGCCCGAGATGCGTCGACAGAGTGTTCGCAGTTCCGCAAGACAGGCCGGCACAGAATGCACAAGCCGGCCGTTTGTGATCCTCCATGTTTCTTCCACGCGCCAATCATCAGCCGCCATGCCGAACCCCGGTCGAAGACAAAAGCCGACCAGATTGAGCCATCGCGATTCATGCTGAGGACTTTGGCGTCGACCGTCATTCAGCTCGATTAACTCAGACCAGATTGCTCGCAGCAACGACGGAGGCCAGTCTGAGCGAGGCAGGGTGATGACTTCTGCAAGACGCTTCATCGCTTCATCAGGACGAACGTCACCGCCTGAACCAAAGATCGATTGCAGGACCACAGCAGCCGCTGAGATCATTTCCTGATCGACGATCCCGGACTGCTCGGCACGCCCGGTATGAGCAATCCGATCAGTCTCAGTGGCCGATCGAACATCAAACTGCAATTGCCAGCGACGAGTTCCATCGATCTGCTCGCACCACAATTCCATCGTGCCAATTTCGGTGAGCATCGCGGACAGTCGCGCATCAACGATAGCGTTATCACCGCGTTTGCGAGTCGTCAGAACGGTCCGAATTGGCGGCAGCGATGTCAGTTGGTCGGGATCAAACGGAATGATCTGGCCCGGCTTGTCGGTCAATCGAGTTCCCGAGACTAGAATCGGAAACTCCACTGGCTCTGAGGTACGAACCTTGAAAGTACGATCGATCGGCGTTGGCTCCGCAGACGCTTCTGTTCCCGCCGAGACCAGACACAGTGCGGCGCGAGTTCCATCAGCCTGCTCGATGCCGATGTAATAGGTTCGCGCGAGTCCCGCGACGATCCGGATACCGACACCTCGCCGAACCATGCCGAAGTACGCTGCTCCACGAGCGACGGCAAGATCCAGCCGATCATTTCGCAGTACCAACGGAGTCCATTCCCGGGCTTCTTTTGATTCGCTGTCTGAGTACGGTCGAAACCAACGCTCCAGCGATTCGATCAATCGAGTCCGCAATAACGGCGACGCGAAGAATCCGCCGTTAAACAGCACGACATCCGGTCGCGCGGCAGAAATTCTTTCTGAGGCAGAATAAGGACTGTCCGGGTCACTTACTGAAGCATGAGTCGTCAGGAATGCGGCAAGATACTTTGTAATCGCGGGATCGGCGGCGTAGGGCAGACCGAACTCCTGAAACCCGGACTGGCGACGTGTAGGCTTTTCGTCCAGATTGACAGAGGGCAGGAACCCTTCAAGGAATATGCTCAACACGGCTTCCCGAGTCAGCTCGGCCTGCAACGAACCGCCGATCAGACGCGAACCGCCGCCAGCAATCACAACCGTATGTGATGCCGGAGAATTCTCACCCAGCAAAATTTCTTTCGCATGCCGACAGGCTGGAATGAGCATGCTCCATTGACGAGCATCCAAACGTCCGCCACCCGCCAACTGCGGTTCCACAAAATGCGCGAGGGCCAGATCGAGATTGTCACCTCCGAGTAACAAATGGTCGCCGACAGCAACTCGATGAAACTGCAGACGCCCTTCATCGCCGGCTCGTACATGAATCAGACTGAAGTCCGATGTGCCGCCGCCGATATCGCAGACCAGAATTTTCTGTCCGGGAGAAACCGACTGCTCCCATTCGTCCCGATGCGCATCCACCCACGAATAAAATGCGGCCTGAGGTTCTTCCAACAGGACAACTCGCGGAAGTCCAGCAAGGCGAGCCGCCGCCACAGTCAGTTCCCGCGCGACTTCATCGAAAGACGCAGGGATCGTCAGAACGACATCCTGCTGTTCCAGCGGATGGGCCGGATGTTTGCAGTTCCATGCCTCACGCAAATGCCGCAAATAACTGGCACTGACTTCTACTGGCGACATGCGTTGCACGTCGGCGGCCCCATGCCAGGGCAACAACGCGGCTTTGCGATCGACTCCGTTATGGCACAGCCATGACTTCGCCGATTCGATCATGCGACCGGGAATCGTCCGGCCGTGATCTCTGGCAAACTGCCCGACGATCGAGGTCGGAGTATCACCAGCTTGATTTCCGCCAGAGCTGCGAGCAGTCTCAAGACCGGACCACGGCAGACGAGTTGCTCCGGTCGACCTTTCCTCCGGCAGCGCTTCGTAATAAAACGAGGGCAACGTTTCGAGATTCTCAACTTGTCCCGGACCGACGATCTGAGGAATCGCGAACGTTTCAATCCGCCAGTTCGGAGATTCCGTATCAACGTAACAAAGCGCTGAGTTCGTCGTACCAAGGTCAATACCGGCCACAAAACGAGGTCGCTGAGGTTCCTCGTTCGCTGCCGAAGTCAGAGCTGGATTAGTCACGATTCGATCATTCACGCTTGCCACGAACTCCGCCACCTTTTTTCGTCAAGTCGGCCCATTCGTGGCCAACAGCTTTTGAACTCTGATTGATGAATGCGACGGAACAGTCGCGAAATAAGTTCCGTCTATCCCAACCCGAAGCGTCAGCGAGGGATCGATGCGTTGCGCAAAATCCCTCACTGACGTTTCGGGCTGGGATTTCAATGCATGGGAACATCGGGAAGTTATTCCGGCTACTGACCAGAATCTCACTCTGCCCCCATCGTTTATCTTACGCTCCTCAGCAGGGAGTCACGAGCAATATCTCGCCGAAGCATGTTAACGCGAGCTGCATATTGCTGACGCTCGGCCGCCGCCTGAATTCGGTACAGTTGCGAGCTGAAATCTGCATGAACTTCCGCATTCTGGTCGGCTTCCCGGCATAAAGCATTCGCCAGCCACGGGCCGTATTGAGCCACCAGCGTGTCTTCGGCTGAAACCAATATCTCCGCTGACCCAGGATCTCCCTGCCGTGCGCAGCGGCCAATGAGCTGCCGATCCATACGTCCCGAGGTCTGGCATTCCGTCACAATCACATGCAAACCACCGCGTTGTCGCACGTCGTCATGCAGTTCAATATCTGTACCGCGTCCTGCCAGGTTGGTAGCAATCGTGATTGCCCCCGTGTGCCCGGCCTTGCTGATGATTTCCGCTTCGTCCGCGTTCTGAATTCCGTTCAGCAATTCAAAAGGAACATCGTGTGATTCCAGCCCACGCGCCAGCATCTCACTGTCAGAGATCGAACGAGTTCCGATCAGGACAGCGCGCCCCTGGTTGCGACACGAGATCGCAGCTTCGATCACAGCCGCATTCTTTGCAGCAGCCCTGGAAAAGAACCGCGTCGAATAAACTATTCGCTGAGAAGCCACACGCAGAGGGATCTCCTCAATCTCCAGACTGTAGACATCGTGAAGCTCTCGTTCACAACCAACTGCGGTACCAGTCATGCCGGACAGATTTTCGTAGAGACGAAAAAATCGCTGGCGAGTCACCTGCGCGACCGAGTATTTCTCGGCCACGATATTCAGGTCCTGAGATGCCTCAATCGCCTGATGCAAACCATCCTGCCACGATCGATCTTCGAAAATGCGTCCGGTCGTCTCATCGACAATTCGAACTTCACCGTTCTTAACGACATAATGCACATCTCGAAGAAACAGATAGCGGGCACGCAGGGCCTGCTGCACATACTCCGTCCATGGCCGAACCAGTTGCAGAACCGGAATCGCCACATCCTCGGCATAACATCGCCGCACTCCGGCTTCCGTCAGAGCAATGCGACCGGTAGAAGTCTCCAGCACGAATTCTTCGCCCAGTTTCAGATGCTCAGCCAGAGCCTTTGCTGTCAGATGAGCATCCGCATCCTGCGCGCGGTCATTGGAACCGAAGCTCAGCACCAGCGGAGAACTCGCATCGTCAATGAGAACGCTGTCGGCTTCGTCCACGACCGCATAAATAAGACCGCGCTGCATCGTCATTCGTTGCGAAGAGGACGCCGGATCAAGCTGCCGCAGTAACCGTTCTCCCGGGCGTTCCTGAGCCTGCTGCCGCAGCGTGAGCTGATCCCGCAGATAATCGAAGCCGAATTCATGGCCCGTTCCGTACGTGATATCAGCATCGTAGGCCGGCGTCTTCCTGACGGCATCTGTTCGTTCAGGCAGCAACGCCACGGTCAATCCCAGCCTCACCGCCACAGACGCGGCAAGTCGTTCATCGCGCTCCGCCAGATAGGTGTTCGGCGTGATTACATGGACACCTCGCCCGGCCATCGCAAGGTGGATCGCCGCCGTCAGCGCCACAAAGGTCTTGCCTTCGCCGGTCTGCATTTGAGCGATACAGCGACGAGACATCGCCATGGCCGCGATCAACTGCACATCGTAGAGGCAGATTCCCCTGGATCGTCGGAGTGCTTCGTAAGCCAAAGCCAGCCCCGCGACCAGCAAATGAGGTTCGGATGGACGATGCCCCCGCGCGAGTTCTCGACGAACCTCGCCAACTTCGCCAATCAACTGCGATTCCGAAGCGGACTCCAGCGATTTCGCCAGCGCGCGGATATGAGGGATCAGTTCGCTGGAATTTGCATTCGCCAGAGTTTTGGCAACACGGCTTTCGGAGAGAGCGTTCCCGGACGATTCGACTGCCTTCGCAGTTCGCCTGAACATAACTCAGAATCCATTTCCAAATGAATGTCCGCCGACATGGTTGGCTGGCTTCTGCGAAGCTCGTTTTACCGCTTTGGGACGTTCACCCACCGGCTGAGTCCAGGAAACCGGAAGCTGATTACTGGCCGCTTCTGTAGGCAGAGCCAGTTCTTCGGCACCGGGCAAAGTCGCGACTCGCATTTGTCGGGCATCCGCTTCGTTCGCGGTCTGTTCAGCGCGGGACGTCATCCATTCTGTTTCGCTGTTCTCCAGCTCCGGAGCATCATAACGCGACCGCAGCATTGTCCCGGTCGCACGTCGGAGTTGAATAATTGATAGCGAGTAAGAGGTTTGTGCCTGAGCAAAAGCCGCCTCTTCATCCGCCAGACGCTCGTAGCCATCCAGAAGGTCTTCGAGCAGCAGGATTGATGATTCTTCGACATTGGGCAGAACATCGAACCGGTCCTGAAGGTAGCTCACTTCATTCTGAGCCGCCACCATCGCCTGATACTTCCCAAGCAACTCACGCCAGGCCGTGTCAACTTCACGACTGGCGATTTCGACTTCTGTCAGCGACGTTTCGACGGTCGCCTTGAAGCTGTTAATCGCACGTTTGAGTTCCCACTGACGTTGTTCAACCTTAGCCTTCGCCGCGCGGTTTCCAAGCGGAACTTCGAATTCCATCCCGACGGTATAACCCGGTCGTCCCTGAGTAAACTGATTGTTGAACGAGTCGACAAACTGAGCTTTGTTCTCAAGTCCGGCCACGTAGGAACTGACGATAAAGTCCAGCTTGGGCAGCATTTCGCTCTTGCTGACTCCCATGCGAACACCGGATGCCCGCATCTGTCGAATCGCACGAGAAATATCCGGACGATTGACCAGAGCTTCCTGCAGAGATTCGCGCAACCCCACTGGCAATGGAACCATGCTCGGAACTTCCATCGGAGTGAATTCGACAGCACCGCCATTCAGCATTTCGGGATCATTCACCAGCAGACGCAACTGAGATTCCGCGTTACGAATATCTGTGACAGCTCGCTGCATTCTTGATTCGGCACGAGCAACGGCAGCACGAGCACGCAGGATCTGACGCGGAATTGTGTCGACTCCGTGACGTCCTTCCAGTGTCGTCAGAACCTTCTGAGCAGACGACAGCAGCTTCTGACGCTGGAAGAATTCGGCACGAGCTCCGTAGAGTTTCCAATACGCTTCGGCAACACCGTACAGATGTCGCTGTAACTCTTCGAGTGTTTCATCACCTGATGAACTGGCATTGATGCGTGCGAGAACAATCTGGCTCTGGTTGTACGCAACGCCCGACTGGCTCATCAACGGTTGTCGGAAGCTGAGTTCGAGTCGTGATGTGGACTGGGGATTAGGAAGCAGGAAGCGAGAGTTGTTTTGCTGATATCCGAATTGCTGCGACAACTTCACTTCACCGCCCGCTGTCGTTCGGCGTTTCAACCCGCCAGACGACACGGTATGACGATCCTCGAAACGATTATCGTTGTTACCTGTTGTCAGAGTGTTCCCAATGGGATCGTTCAGGTCGTCATACTTGGCATTCAGGAATGTTCGCCAATCGAAGGTCGCTTCTTCCTGCTTCACAATTCGATGCTGGACTTCTGGATCCGCCTGAAGCACCTGAACCTGCGATGAATAGATCAGTGCCTGCTGAACCAGCGTCGTCACATCGACTGAAATTGAACGCGGCGCGATTCCAGCTCGCTGCTGAACCAGACTATCCCACCACGCACTGAAGTTTTCCGGAACCACGACGGAAGGAGCGGGAGTTGGCGATTGTTCAACGCCAGCTGGCAGCATTCCCGTACGGCCCATGTACGGACCGATCCAGTTTGGAGCATCAGATTCGACGGTGGCTCGAAAGCCTGAAGTGCCCGGAGCTGGTCCTCGCCCGGAACCTCGCGGCACGGGTACAGATGCGGATGCTGCGTTGGTCGATGACCGAACCGGTGCAGTTTTCGAGCCGGGTGGCAGTTCGACAGGATCCTCTGAACCGTTGACCGACGGTACCGTTGGAACGGGTGTGGATGGCTTTGAGTCCACATCAGACGCGTTTGGAATTGCCAGAGCTCCTGAATCGCCGTCCTGGAGGTTCGCTGCATCCTGTAATCCTGCGAGACGAGTCGATCGGCCAGGCATACTCCCAGAAGTTCCCGGCACCGCCGCGCTGACAGAACCTCGCTGTGAACTTCCTCTTTGTGGCAAAGAGGCGACCCCTGACGCCCCGACATAGTTGTAGCCTTGTCCCTGCTCTTGTCCCTGACGGCTGTTCGATGCACCACCGGCGAGACCTGAATGCCCGGCGCGAAGTGCTGGCATAGTCGAGCCGTGACCACCAGACGTATCTCCAACAGCGGATGTGCTCGCTGCGCCGTTGACAGGAACGCCGTGGCGAGAAGCTCCGAAGACAGGAGCCTGCAGAACTCCACGTTGGCCGGCCGTTGCAGAGTTCGCAGGAGCCGAAGATGCGGGGGCAGGACTACGTCGAACAGGAGGAGCAACCATTGGCCGAAAAGGAACGGTTTGAACGGCTGTGTCTTTTCCTCGGGGGCTAATAACCATCCCGGAATCGTCGCTGGTCATGTCTGCATTGGTCATGTCTGCATTGGACTCTTGCAGGCCCATCGTTGAGGACGTCGCGTACGAATCCGACACAACCTGAGCAGCGGATAATCCCATCCGGGCTGGCAACAGAGTTGTCGTCGCCATTGAGGCAATGGCGGCCGAGGCGAGAAGCGTTGCGGTTCTCCGCTCTTCAAGGCATTTGCGAAGCCATGTCACCAGTGTCGAGCACCGGGCAGTGGCTTCGGGGTTGCGGTTTTCCGGAGATGCTTGAGACATGGACGGTTTCAGATCCGAATCAGATGATCGACCTGGAATTGCGGACGGTCTTGAGATCGCCAGCACAATGTCGGTATCTGAAGGGATCGTCACAGGTGTTAAAACCCATCCAGCCAAATGCGAATCTGTACACTCGGATTCCGAGGACTATTCGACACGAGCCGACAATCCTGCCTGTCTTACCCGCTTGAACGGGAAAGGTTTTCCTACGGCAGATTCTGCCGATTTTTCTCAGCGAATCGATTCGGCATTCCTGCGTTCTGCAGTGGTTGTAACCAGCAGAGTGATTGCACCAGTCATGCCATAAGGTTCATTTTAGGAATCATGAGGGAGTCAGGTGGACTCTGCAGTCTGTGACCTAGGTTTGAGAATGCCGTATTGCGCCGGTTCTGGCCGGTGCTGCGCGTCCAGCGGAATGTTCGCTTCCCGCCGGCAACCTGAAAGTGGTTCATATTTCGGATTGTCTCCATGGTATTCCGTCGCCGCAAATTGACTGATCGAGTCCAGACTGTCGTGGATGAAGTTCTGCACCTGTTGCAGCAAGAGACACAGTCAGGATTTCAACATCAGGCCGTCTCTGTGCTTCAGGCTGCGCGTCTGGAAGAGCGAATTCTGATGAGCGCATCGCCGATGGCCCTTGTGGCGGAAGGCGCGGTTCAGGCGGTCGAGGCCAGCGTTGCCTTGATGGAATCCGGCGTGGACTTCTCCGCAGAGACAGAAGTCGATTTCGAGTTGCCGGGTCACGAGAAGGTTGCGTCCGACAGCGTTACGTCCGACGGTATCACTGACGAGGGATACAACGCAGTTTCTGCCGATGCCGAAGGACAGCTGGAGCCAAATTCGGAAGCAGGGGATCCGGGTTCCGACGAAACCTCTGGGCCTGAACTGATTGTGATCGACTATCGAGTTCAGGATGCGGATACCCTTCTGGAAAGTCTGTTGCGCGATGGCCGAGATGTTCGGCTGCTGCGGCTGGATGCGGACTCTGACGGGCTCAGTCAGATCACGAACAAGCTTGAGCAGATTGGAGACGTTTCGGCTATCCACTTGTTGACTCACGGTCGAGACGGAGAAATCCTGCTTGGCTCGACACATCTGAATTCCACAACTCTCGCCCAGCATGCGCCGGAACTGCTGGCATGGCAGCATTCTCTTACGGCCAATGCCGACCTGTTGATCTACGGTTGTGACGTCGCAGAATCGATTGAAGGCCAGGACTTTCTTGATTCGCTGAGTGCTTTCACAGGAGCCGATATAGCAGCCAGCACCGACTCCACCGGAAGTCTCGCAGAATCCGGCGATTGGATTCTGGAATACACCGCTGGAAGGATAGAGCATCCGGGAATCTTCTCTGCCACCGTCATGGATCATTGGCAGTACTCGCTGCCAGCGGGAGGAACCATTACGGTCACAACAACGAATGACGTGGTGGATGGCACGGTCACATCGATTGCAGCATTGATCGCGAACAGAGGCTCCGACGGAAGAATTTCTCTGCGTGAAGCCATTCTTGCGGCCAATGCCAACGATGATGTGGATGAGATTATGCTTACGGCCGGTGAGTACCGTATCCAGATCACAGGCAAAGATGACTCCGGGCTCAAAGGTGACTTTGACATCTCAGAAGGTGTGACGATTCGCGGAGTTGGCTCAGGCACAACCATCATCAATGGTGGTTCCATTGATCGAGTCTTTGATCTCCGCGGCAGTGCGTCCGCGACTGTGATCGGCGTGACGATTACCGGCGGCAATACAACGGAAGACGGTGGAGGACTGCGGGTCTCGAGGAATGCTGCGTTGACACTGAGTCAGGCCGCTGTCTCAGGAAACTCGACAACTCGAAAGGCCGGAGGACTCTTTAATGATGGAACCACGACTCTGACCGACGTTTCGATCCTTGGAAACAACTCCGGTTCCGACGGCGGGGGCATCAACAATTCAGGCGCCCTTAACCTGACGAATGTGACAATCGCGGGCAACACGGCAAATCGCGGTGGTGGTCTGGATCATGATGGAGCGGGCAGCACGCTTGAGATGACAAGCGTGACGGTCAGTGGCAATACCGCGACGACTCAAGGCGGCGGCATTTATGCAGGACGAGAGGCATCGCTGCTGAATGTAACGATTGCCAACAATGAAGCCGGAACAGCCGGAGGAGGAATTTTTGTTCATTCCTCAGCGAGCTCATTCACAATTCGCAATACGCTCTTGTCGGGCAATAAGTTGACTGACGGGACATCTGCCAACGTCTCCGGCACGGTTTCCTCATTGGGAAACAATCTGGACAGTGATGGCACGGCAGCCCTGGATCAATCGTCGGATCTTTCCGGAGTGGATCCGCAATTGCAGCCGCTTTCAAACAATGGCGGTTCGACGCAGACGAATGCTCTTTCGCTCAACAGTGTTGCCATTGATGCAGGATCAACAACGGCAGCACCGACAGTGGATCAGCGTGGTTTTGCTCGCGATCAGGCCGCGGACATCGGGGCCTATGAGTTTGATCAAGCCTTTCTGACGATCAGTCAGTTCAACGCCAACACCACAACGAGTGCGGATCAGGTGACATCAGCGGAGACTCGCGGCAGTCAGAATTCGATCGCCCGTGACAATTCCGGAAACTATATCGTCGTCTGGAGCAGCAATTCTCAGGACGGTTCCGGGTGGGGTGTTTACGCTCGCCGTTTTAATGCCAACGGTCAACCGCTGACGGGTGAGTTTCGAATTAACAGTGTGACTTCAGACAATCAGCGGTGGGCCAGTGTTGCGGCTGACAGCAAAGGCAATTTTGTTATCACATGGACCAGCACCAATCAGGATGGAACGGGCCAAAGCGTTTACGCCCGTCGCTATTCGGCGGCAGGAGTCGCTCTGAGTGGTGAGTTTGTGGTCAACACAACCACAACCGGCATTCAGAAGAACTCAGCGATCTCGATGAATTCTGCCGGACAATTTATCATCGCATGGCAGGGGGAAGGCCCCGGAGACAGCTCCGGAGTTTTCTTCCGTCGATATGCTGCGAATGGAACAGCAATCGATACCACGGATAAAAGAGCGAACGCCTCATCGACTGGCACGCAGATTAATCCCGGGGTCGCTATTGATGGCACCGGAAATATAGTGGTCCTCTGGCAGGACTCAGCGAAACTGTATTTTCAGCGAATCCTGACGAGCGAAAGTGATATCAACAGCATGTCCGGAACGTGGAGCACTGCCAGGGTTCAGATTGACAGCATGGTTTCCACCAGTGATGTGCCAGCTCTGGCCATGGATGCTGCAGGAAACTTCACAGTCGCCTTTCGCGAGCAGACCAATCTGCCGGGTATCTGGGTGAAAGGGTTTAATGCAAACGGAACGACGAAGTATGCCTCGTTTCAGGCCGCCAGTGGATCTGCAACGAGTCCATCCCTGGCGATGGCCGCCGACGGCCAGTTTGTTTTAAGCTGGCAGAATACCGGGGATGGTGACGGAACAGGGATTTACGCGAGGAAATACCTCGCCAACGGTTCCGCAAATGGAGCCGCCTTTCAGGTCAATCAGGACACGACCGGGAATCAGACCCAATCTTCACTGACAATGATTGATCCGGACAACTTTGTTGTCGTCTGGTCCGGAGCCTCCGCCACTGACACGTCCGGGATCTCCGTTCGCCAATACGGAACGGGTATCCCGCAAACCGTGCTGGCTCAGAACGATTATGTGACGACAGCGACGAACACGAGTATCAGCATTGAGGCTCTCAATAACGACTCACGCTCCGCCGACGGAGTCGCCATAATTCTGGATGTTTCAGATCCGGCGAACGGAACAGCCGCCGTTTCGACAGACGGGACAATCTCTTACACGCCGAATACAGCGTATGCCGGGGACGATTCACTGACCTATCTGATCTCCGATGGCGAAGACGGGACATCTCATTACTGGAGCCTTGGGGGAAACGCGGTTGATTCCGTCGGGAGTGCTCACGGAGTGCTCAACGGCACCACGACTGTTGCCGGCAGCTTTGGGACGGCCTTACAATTTAATGAGACTTCCGACTACATTCGTATACCAGACTTTGCGTACACGCCTTCGTTTACGGTCTCGTTCGATTTCAGGATTGACGACAATACCGGATCAGTGAGGCAGTATCTTTACAGCCATGGAACATGGTCCGAGGCAAACTCGCTGCAGGTTTTGCTGGGAGAATCGGGATCTGGCGGGGATGCGAACCTGCTGAAAACCTTTTTGAACGACACGAACGATGTCCACAGTACGACGGTGCTCAACACAAATATTGCTTCTCTGATCGGCGACGGTCAATGGCACACTTATACCGTGGTCGTTGACAAGGCAATGGGAACAAAGGTCTATATTGATGGCACGCTGCGTGTCTCTGCCGCGACTCGAGGCGGAGATGCGTTTAACCCCACTGGTGATCTTCACCTTGGAGTTCGATCGGACATGAACTCCGCGCGATACTACGGAGGTCAACTCGACTCGGTCCGAATCATCAATCGAGCATTATCCGTGCCTGAAGTCGGGGCATTGAATACGGGGAACTCACCTTCGGACGGTTCGACGCAGTCCACAGCAACTGTTTATGTAACAGTCCGGAATGCCGCTCCCGTTGTCGCCATCAACGGACCGTATCAGACCAGTGTCGGTCTTCCTGTCACGTTCACGGGAGCCGGAACCAGTGATCTGGATAACGACACGCTGACCTACGAATGGGACCTCGATTACGACGGCGTTTCATTTCAGGCT
Source organism: Planctomycetales bacterium (assembly GCA_026400835.1). Taxonomy (GTDB): domain Bacteria; phylum Planctomycetota; class Planctomycetia; order Planctomycetales; family Planctomycetaceae; genus SXXK01. The sequence goes on from JAPLOA010000087.1 coordinate 238,141, forward strand.
GACGCAACCGGCATGACTGTAACGAAATCATGGGACGAACTTCAGGCGGACGGTTCGCTCATCGGCACGAACAGTATTGCATTGAAGGTTACGGACTCCCGTGGTGCGGAGACGCTTGCGATTTCAACACTTCAGGTCTCCCCCAATGCGGCTCCAACGGCTCTTTCGTTGAGCAATTACGTAGTTCCCGGAGTACAGCCAGGGGCTGTGGTGGGGACCTTGACAACGACGGACTCCACCACCGGCGACAGTCATACCTATACGGTTACCGACAATCGTTTCGAGGTCGTTTCAGGCCAGTTGAAACTTAAGGCGGGGCAATCAGTGAATCGAGACACTGAGACGTCTGTTTCGATGAGCATTACAACGACAGATCTCGCCGGTAATCAATTGATACGTCCCTTTGTGCTTACAGTCGGCCATGGCTCGATTGTCGCTCGTAACAACAGCGGCACAACAAACGAAAACACGCCTCTGATAGTTTCGGCTCCGGGCGTTCTGGGCAACGATGATGTACCGTCCGGAGTAATCACATCAGGTGCACTTCTCGACTTCAACGCCGCGCAGGACACCAATGGGGACACGATCTGGCAGAACTCCACGGCGGCCTCCGGTTTTGGACTCAGCCTGGGATCGGGCGTCACACGAAACGCAGTGACGCCGAGCAATCACTATGGAATTCTGTCATCTTTTGACTTCAATGGGGCTGCCACTTCCGGAGCTTACAGTAGTTTGCCCGTGGCGTCCCTTCCCGGCAATCCCACCGATGGTGGCGGAACGCTGGAACTGTGGTTCCGTCCGGATGAATTGACAAAGAAGTATATTCTGATCGATTCGGGAACTGCACGCCCAGGCACTGGCCTCTCACTGCGACTCAATGGAACTCAGCTGGAGTATGTCGTCTATTCCGGGACTGCTGAAGTCGTCGTGACCTCAGACATCAGTGCGCAGCTTGCTGCGGGAGACTTTGTGCAGTTTGCGGGGACCGTAAGTCTGAACGCCGGAGTGGCCTCGATCGAAATGTTTGTCAACGGCGTTTCCGTTGGCACTGACACGGCCTCCGGGTTTACCTCCTGGTCTGACGTCACAGAAAACTTTGCGCTTGGCAATATTGATGGATCAGCCAGTGTCTTTTCAGTCCCTGGTGCGGATCCATTCGCCGGGGAAATGGCAGTCTTCCGATTCTACGACACAGCATTGTCGAGTACTCAGACCCTGAACAACTTTAATGCTGTCGCAGGAGCTCAAGCCGGGATTACCGTCACATCGACAGACACGACGACGGATTCAACGCGGGGAACCGTAACCGCGGAAGCTAACGGTTCTGTCACATACAACCCTTTCACACAATTTGAGTCTCTGACCGCGGGAGCGACAGCCACAGATTCGTTCCGATACACGGTTTCGGATGGCAACGGAAACACGGATACAGCGCGTGTTACGGTGACCATTACCGGCGTCAATGACGCACCAGTGCTGGCTACCGCAGCAAAGTCGCTGGGCTCGATTGTCGCCAATACCACCTCGTCAGCCGCGACAGCAGGAAGTCTGCTGGGTGCTACGGTTGCCGATGTCGATACGGGAGCATTGTCAGGAATTGCGGTGACGGGCACGACCGGGGCTGGCATCTGGCAATACTCAACCGACGGTACGACCTGGGTAAATTTCGGCTCGGTCTCTGCCAATAGTTCGCTGCTTCTGCGATCAACGGATCAGATTCGATTTGCCGGAAGCAGTACAAATGCGGGGACGGCCACGATCACATACGCAGCGTGGGATCAGTCAACCGGAACAGCCGGAGCCAGGGTTGATCTGGCAGTCACAGGTCGAGGCGGCACAACGGCGTGGAGCACGAATTCTGATAATGCCACGTTAACTCTGAACAGTGTTAATCCTGCTCCCACAGCGACGTCTGACAGCTACACACTGCCTGAAGATACGACACTCTCAACCGGAGTTCCCGGATGGTTCAACAACCAATGGACAACGCGTCAGAGACTGACGTTCAACAATGGGGTGGGCACAGAGCTGACCAATCAGGCAGTCCTTGTCACACTTGACGCCGAGAGAATTGATTACTCAAAGACGTTGAACAACGGCCAGGATCTGAGATTCGTCGACGGTGATGGAACGTTACTGGACTATGAAATCGAGTCATGGGACGAATCAGGAACCTCGCGAGTCTGGGTACGAATTCCTCAGATCGACGCGGCATCGAACGCCGATTTTGTCTGGATGTACTATGGAAATTCCGGCGCTGCGAATGTTCAGAACTCCGGAGCTGTCTGGACCAATCAGGAAGCTGTTCTGCACATGAACGGCACCCCGGTTGACTCTTCCTCGAATGCCCTCACCGTCACAACTTCGGGAGCGACAGCAATCAGTGGCATCAGTGCCTCGGCCAGTGATTTTGATGGCGTGGACGACAACATCAAGCTGGGGGCATCAACAGATCTGAACAACATTTTCGCCAGCGGTGGGACAATTTCAGCCTGGATCAATCCGGATGGCTGGGGAGAAAATGGCTTCGGTCGAATTGCCGACAAGGCGGCCACGGTCTTAGCGAACGACGGAGGAGAAGCGGGCTGGGGTCTGCAGGTTACTTCAAACGGAGCGATTCTCTTCAATCATGGTTTCGGGACGACGCGAGGGCAATGGAGGACCAACAATGGAGTCATCACCCTGAGCGGTGACTGGTACCAGATTGCTCTGGTTTACAATGCGGGGACACCGACGACCGATCCACAGGTTTTCATTAATGGCGTGCAGGTCGCAGTGACAGAGACTCTCACGCCATCGGGATCGATGCTCAACGATTCGTCCCTGCAACTCACGATCGGCAACCATGCGGCCGCCACAACGAGGACGTTCGATGGCGCGATTGACGAATTCCGAGCTTCCCGAACATCGCTGACATCTGCGCAGGTCCTGGCGGACTACCGCTCCATGACGGGAACATTCACGACGATCGGTACGGCAGAAGCCGGTCCGACGGGAGTTCTGAGAAACGATAGTGATCCCGATGGCGACACTCTCTCTGTTGCTTCCTGGACGAATCCGACTCGCAGTCAAGCCTTCACGATGAACAGCGATGGCACGTTCTCTTATACACCGCAGGCAAATTTTAATGGCACAGATTCGTTTACTTATCGCCTCACCGACGGCACCAGCATCCTTGCCCCGGTGACGGTCACATTGAACGTACAATCTGTGAACGATGCACCTGCGGCAGTGAATATTTCCAGCAGTTCATTTGCGGGATGCACGAACGCCGCGGTCGTCGGCAATGTCACCGTCACTGACCCCGATGCGGGAGATACTCACACGATTACGGTCAGCGATTCCCGCTTCGAAATCGTTTCCGGACAATTGAAACTCAAGTCAGGCCAGCAGATCAATCCGACTGCCGAACCAGCGGTAACCCTGGATCTTGTGGCGACTGACTCCAGCGGAGCCAGCAGACGTGTCACAACGACGCTGACCACAATTGATGTTAATACTTCGCCAGCTCTTTCCATCACCACGGTCACATCATCTGTGACGGAGAACTCCCTGATTGGTACCGCCGTTCACCTTGCATCGATTTCAATCAGCGATGACGGTATTGGCACAAACAACCTGACTCTGAGTGGTGCGAATGCGGGTCTGTTTGAGTTGATCGGACAGGAGCTCTTCCTGAGAGCCGGAGCAATTTTCGATCATGAAACATCCGCAACAGTCGACGTGATGATTGAAGTCGATGACCCGGCGTTTGCAGGTTTTCCGGATGATCGAAAAGTCTTTTCTTTCGCCATTCACAACGTGAATGAGAATCCGGTTACCTACGGCATCCTCAACGCCTCCATCGATGAAGACGCGGGACTCCACTTCATCAGCACGGCATCCAGCTTCTTTGATCCGGATCGGGAGCCGCTGACCTTTGAAGTAACGACAGTCAGCCAGACGACAGGGCTGTTGAACTCTGTCAGCATCAATACCAGCACCGGTGTTCTGTCAATGCGGTCGGAAGCAAACGCATTCGGAACCGCTGTGATCAGGGTCACAGCGACTGATGCAGCGGGCCTTTCTGTTGCTTCTCAGTTCACGTTCAGCGTAATCGCCGTCAATGATGCGCCAGTTGTAAGGAGTTATTCGGGCGAGACGTTTTCGGGGCAGCCGCTGACAATAACTGCTCCGGGACTCCTTGTCGGAGCCACTGATGTGGACAACGATCCGATTTCAGCAGTACTGATTGAGGGGCCCTCTAACGGCACTGTGACATTGAGGCCGAATGGCCGCTTTGCGTACACTCCAGCGACGGGCTTCTTTGGAACAGACAGCTTTCAGTTTGCCGGCTTTGATGGTCAGGCCACTGGATCTACCGTGACTGCCAGCATTTTCGTCCAGGCTCCATTTATCGGGAGCGGATCCTCAGGAACGTCGTCTTCAACCAGAAGTACGACGACGACGACGACGCCTGCGACGCCTGCGACCGCAACAACGACATCGACCACAGCCGCTACGTCAACCGCGTCGACGGCTTCCAGCTCCGGTGGCAACGCTAACATTACCACCGCACCAGCAGGCATTACGGCGACAAGAAACAACAACAGGAGTTCTGATGACGAAGACATTTTGTTGATCGTTGGAGCACTTCAAAACAGGAACTCCGACGAAGACGAGATCGTAGGCGTAATGCCACAGGTGCAGATTCAGGAAAACGATGAGGGCGGGAAACTTGTCGGCGTTTCACTTGCGAGCTCATCGGGAACTAATCGAGAAGGCTTTCGGCGATTCTCATTCGGCGAGCCGGGCCGTGGCAATCTCGCGGCTTCGTCAAAACTCTGGGACACTCAGACAGCGCTGACTGCGCAGGAGTTGCAACGTCAGGAGTTTTACCGCGAACTCGCAGCTCGCGCTGAAGAGCAAATTGACTCGTTTGAGAAGAAACTTAGTCGCAATGTCAGCATGGAAGGGCGAGTTGTCGGGTCTGTTGGAGTCGTCACAACCGGATTCTCTGTTGGCTATCTGATCTGGGCTGTTCGCGGAGGAATGTTGCTGTCGGGCGTCCTCTCACAGATTCCCGCCTGGACGATGCTCGACCCTTTGATGGTGATTGATGGCGAAGGCAAAGATGACGACAAAGAATCCCTGCAGACGATTATGGATCGCGAGCAAGCCCGTCTGAACAAAGCTTCACCGCCGCCAAAGACCTGAGATCTGCAGAGCAATTGCAATGTGATGAATTGTCTGGCTGATGATGGCTCCTGAGAACGACAATACTTTCCGGTACCAGAAGTTCTGAAAATGAAAAACCTGACTGCTGCCTCAAGAATTACAATCGGCCTCGTGTGTTCGATGGTCGGGATCCTGATCACAGCCAACTTTCTGGGCCTGCTTCCCGACCAGAAAGTCGTGATCACTCAGGGACGTGCGCAGTTGACGGAGTCGCTGGCATTCAGCACCTCTTTACTGCTGTCCAACGATGACCGAACGGGGATCGAGCAGATTCTTAGCAATGTGGCGACTCGACAAAAACAGGTCCGCAGCCTTGGCGTTCGCCGCGCTGACGGTGTTTTGGTCGTGACAGTCGGCGAACACGACGCATTGTGGCCCGCGACGATGGGTGACAATTCCAACGCCAGTTTTATGCAGGTGCCTTTGTCTCACACACCAGAGGGCATTTGGGGCAAACTGGAAGTCAGCTTCCTGCCACTCGACTCCGGCCGTTGGTACGCGTTCCTCGAGAATGCTCAGTTGCAGCTGCTGCTTTTTGTCGCGGTCTCGGGATTCTTTTCATTCCGTTTGTTTCTGAGATTTGTACTGAAGAATCTGGATCCATCACGAGCAGTCCCTCGACGTGTTCGAGAAGCTCTGGACATCCTGAACGAAGGACTCATGATCGTCAGTCTGGATGATCGAATTCTGCTGGCCAACAATGCCCTGGCCAGGACTGCAAGTTGTTCAGCTGACTCGCTCGCTGGTCGCAAAGCAGGCGAGATGAGTTTGAAACGGACCGACAGTTCAACAACCATGCCGTGGACGGAATGCGGTCTTGCCGAGCGGCCCGTTTCAGGAGTCACGATGGACTTTGTCGACCCGTCCGGCGAAAAACAAATTTTCAAAGTCAATTGTTCCCCGCTGTTTGGTAATGAAGGCAAAATCCGCGGCGTCATGGTTTCTCTGGATGATGTGACTCAGCTGGAGAAGAATAAAGTTGATCTGAAGGTCGCTAAAGACGAGGCTGACGCGGCGAATAAAGCCAAAGGCGACTTTTTGGCCAACATGAGCCATGAGATACGAAACCCGATGAACGCAATCGTCGGCTTTACAGACATTCTCCGGCGTGGTCTCGAAGAATCGGAAGCTACGCGAACAACCTATCTCGACACGATTCATGCCAGCGGTACTCACCTGGTGGAGCTGATTAACGACATTCTTGACTTTTCCAAGATTGAAGCCGGAAAGCTGGAACTCGAAATCCGCGAATGTAGTCCGTATCAGTTGATGAATGAAGTCGTCAACGTGTTGCGTATGAAGGCCGAACAACAGTCATTGAGCCTTTCGATCAACCTGCGTGGTGCCATCCCGGAAACAATTCAGGCTGACCCAACGCGCCTGCGTCAGATCCTGATGAATCTGGTGGGCAATGCGATTAAGTTCACGGCAGAAGGCGGTGTCCGGATTGTGGCCAGTATGGAAGATAAAAATGGCCAGCCCTTTCTGCGGTTTGAAGTCACCGACACCGGTATCGGCATGACCCCGGAACAGATAGGTCGACTGTTTCAGGAATTCATGCAGGCGGACTCATCGGTCACTCGTCGCTTCGGCGGAACAGGGCTGGGGCTTGCCATCAGTAAACGGCTCACCGAAGCAATGGGCGGGCAGATTGCGGTCCGAAGCGAGCCGGGGGTGGGAAGCACATTCTACTTTTCCATCGCGACCGGCGATCTGTCCGGCGTTCCGATGCTGGATACTGACACCGCCTCGGAGAAATTCCGTTCGGCAGCTCGCAGCAAACAGCATGGTCTCAGAGTCTACTTCAAGACTGCGAGAGTCCTGATCACGGACGACACACCTGCCAACCGTCAACTGGCAGGACTCGTTCTGCGGAAAGCCGGATTGACTGTCGACGAGGCAGAGAACGGTGCCATTGCGGTCGAAAAAGCCAGCCGCGGCAATTATGACCTGCTGTTGATGGACATGCAGATGCCTGTGATGGACGGTTTCACAGCCACACGGACCCTACGTGACCAGGGTTTAAAAACGCCAATTCTGGCATTCACGGCCAACGTCATGGAACAGGATCGCCAGCATTGTGTCGCTGCGGGCTGCTCCGGATTCCTGACGAAACCGATCAACATCGATTTGCTGTTGAGCACGATCGCGGAATACCTCGAAACAACCGATGCGCCGCCTGAACTTCCCGCACCGATCGAGCATCCTGCTTCGAGCAACCGCATGACAATGGTCGACGCAACTCCGTCTGCTTCAACATCCATCACTGGAGATTCGCTGGATGAGATTCTCGATCAGTTGCCAGGAGTCGCCGGGATCCCGGGTCTCGATCGAAACCAGCCCCTCGATTCAGACTCAGGAAGAGAGTTTCGCAATACGGTCCGAAGACCAATTCACTCCACTCTGCCACTGGACATTCCGGAGTTCCGCGAGATCGTCGATTCGTTCGTTGGTTGTATTGATGACACAATGCTGAGTCTGCGGGCGGCTCAGGTCAGAATGGATTATCAGGAAGTCCGCGAAATCGCTCATCGCCTGAAAGGCACGGGAGGAACAGTGGGCTTCGCTGCCTTTACAGAACCATCGCACAAGCTTCAGCTCGCAGCCGAAGAAAGTGATGACGCCACTGTTGATGCAATGCTTCTGGAACTGGAAGAAATCAGTTCGCGAATCGAATTGCCGGCGGAGGTTTGAAGCGAGGTTCCAGCCGCTATGGCTCGCATCATCTTTCATGATCAAGTCAGCACAAGTCTGCTCAAGTCTGCTAAATCTTTTGCAGTGGAGAGGGCATTTGTAGCGTCGCGGGCAGGCGATCAGCTTTCTATAAGACGGGACCTCAGCAGATCCCGAGCGACTCGCCACCAAAACTACGTTCCGAGCGCAAAAAAACTCCGGTCCTGATTTGGCACCGGAGTTTTTCTGTTATGCGAAAACGAGCCTGCAATTATCGCTTTGGAGCAGTGCAAGAGCCGTGCGTGTCGGCCATAGATGTCTTCTGCTCTGTAATCCCCGGGCACTGAGAAGCCATCTCGGCATTCAATTCCTTGTAAGCTGACCACTCAGCCGGCAGATTATCCTCGTGGAAAATCGCAGCGACTGGGCATTCCGGCACGCAAGCTTCGCAGTCGATGCATTCATCCGGATGAATGAACAGAATGGCTTCACCTTCGTAAAAGCACTCTACTGGACATACGACCACGCAGTCAGTGTATTTGCAATTGAAGCATGGTTCGGCGACGACATGGGTCATTGAATATCCTTTCCCACCAGAAGATCTGGTCACTTACAAATGACAACGCCCAACATGAGGCGAATTGATGCACACGTACAGAAATCAAACATGAAGATCAGTCATGGCCAGTTTCGGCCAGTTCTTTAGCTGAGTTTTATGACATCCTTTTCGGCAATTTCCAGACTTGTTAGACAGGCAATCCGACAGAGTTCAAATTGAGACGGAGTCTCTAATCGAAGTCCGGCGGAAAACGGTCTTCCGTCCCTCTGATGCCCTCCGGAAGTCTCCTCAGGTTCCCCAATCGGAATGCTTATCAAAGATTGTTCTCTATGGAGCGAATCCAGTATTGTCGGTGTTCAAGGGGAGTGGCACAATCTTCGCAGATGAAAATCATCGGCAGAGAAATCGGGCATGGTGGCGGTTCCGATCAAAGAGAATCCGTTGGACGGAGTTCATCCCCCGGCGACAATGCATCGTTATTGACCCTTATCCTTAATGAATCACAGTTTGTGCTTGGTGTGACATTCTTCAAATCCTCGGCGGCTTTTCTCACGTGACCTCCAAACACACGTTTCTGTGATGTTTCCCGGCTCCACGAGTCTTCTACGTGACTACATGGCTTCTGATCTCCGGCTTCGTGCGATTTTTCGGCGAGGCTGCGACCACACGAATTGAGCTTTTGCCGTGCCACTGACAGACATTGATCGAAAACTTCTGAATGACCTCCTGGCGGGCCAGAGTGGTGCGTGGAGACACTTTGTCGACCGCTTTACGGGCCTGATCATTCAGGTTATCAACCATACCGCTCAGGCTCACAGCCTGAAATTGAATGCCGACGACATCGAAGATCTCTGCGCAGAGACATTTGCCGAACTGCTGTTGCGTGACATGGCCGCCCTGAGATCGTTTCGGGGACGCAGTTCGCTGGCGACCTATCTGTCGGTGATTACTCGCAGAGCCGTCGTGCGTAAGCTGACTCAGCACCGTTATTTGCAGGCGATGGGACATGTTAATGCGCATCAGGCGGCTGTCGACTATGCCTCCAACGACGCTCCGCCGGGCCGTCAGCTTGAACAGAGAGATCACGTGGAAAGTTTGTTTTCTCGACTTCCACAAGAAGCGGCAGAGGTCCTGAAGTGGATTTATCTTGACGGCCTCAGCTATCGACAAGTGGCGAAAAAACTTGGAAAACCCCTGAACTCCCTCGGTCCCTTGCTGACACGCATTCGCGCTGCCGCGGGTCCCTCTACTGCGGATTAACTGCAAAGCCGGGCCACGGTCTGTCCGGATCAATCGGACTGACTGCATTTTGTGGAAAATCGGCGTTCTCTGGAGTCTACTCTGCCGTTAATCTGTTGAAGCGATTTGCCGCGAACGCGTTTTTCTGGTCGGAAACAGTTCGTCTTCGCAGGACCGATAAGCAGGCTCATGCACTGACATTGATTCAGTGTCAAGGGAGTGCCAGCTTGTCGAAGCCACTTCAACTGCCTCTCAAGGTCGACCAGAATGAAATCTCGTTCGCATAGTTTTGAAGTACGCCCTGCGAACTCCAATATCCGATCGGGCTTCACGCTGATTGAACTTCTGGTGGTTATTGCCATCATCGGAGTCCTTGTGGCAATCCTGCTGCCGGCTGTTCAGGCGGCTCGTGCGGCTGCTCGAAGAACGCAATGCCTGAGTAACCTCAAACAACTCGGGTTGGCGATCCATAACTTTCACGATGCCAATCGAATGTTCCCTCCGGCTCGGCTGATCCTGAATTCCAATCGAGCGTCAATTAGTAGTGACGGAACCGACACGGGGCTTGATGAGCCGACATGGCTGATTCATATTCTGCCGCACCTTGAGCAATCGGCGTTATTCAGTCAGTGGGACGTGTATAAGCCGTTCGGTCTGCATTCCTCCGAGGCTCGATCAGCGGTGGTTTCCACTTTTCTGTGCCCGGAAAGGCACTCTGCTTCTGATGCAGTGACCAAGGACGTTCAGGTTGAGATTCGATTTCCCTGCGGCTGCAAAGGAGGAATCCAGTCAATCCCCGGCGGAACTGTCGCGGATTATGTCGCAAATCATGGAGACAATTCCCCGGGAGCAGCCGGCCTGCCTACAGATTTTTACTGGGGTGGCTATGGCACAGGAGTCCTGATTTCCAGTACGCCGGAGATTGACGAAGCAAAGTCAGTTGATGGAGAGATTGTTTTAAAACGTCGTTGGCTCGATACAGTCTCCATGAGTGATTTAAAAGACGGAACCAGCCAGACAATCCTCGTGGGTGAACCTCACGTACCGCCCGACAAGCTCTCACAGAGCCCGTGGAATGGCCCAGCTTATATGGGTCGGCATCTGACTCATTTTGCCAGAATCGGCGGCCCCGGAGTTCCAATCGCGCATCACCCCAACGATCAGCGAGCCTCCGTTTACTCCTTCGGCAGTGCACATACCGGAATGTGCCAGTTCGCTTTTGCTGACGGCAGCGCGAGGGCGGTCAATTCCAGCCTCAACACCCGAATATTGGCCAGTCTCTGTCATCGATCTGACGGTGTTCAGGTTGGTGACTTTTAAGAACCCGCTCATGACAGTCCTTTCGAGCTTTCACTCTGGCCGTCGCACCATCCTCGCTGCGGCGATCGTTCTGATCATCACATCGAATGGATGCGGTGAAAAGCAACCGACGACCTATCCAGTAAAAGGACGAGTTATCTTTTCAGATGGCAAACCCGTCATGCTGGGGACAGTTGAACTGCTTTCCAAAGCTGGAACAATGAACGCTCAGGGATCGATTCAGCCTGATGGCACCTTCATCCTTGGCACATTCGCCAGAAATGATGGCGCTGTTGAAGGGACACACAAAGCGATCGTCATGCAGATGATCGTGAGTGATGGTCTCGCGAGACATTCGATGGATCATGGCGATCCGATCGATCCGCTTTACAGCTCCTATTCGTCATCTCCGCTGACCGCGATCGTTCAACCCACGGCGTCCAACGAGATCACGTTGACTGTAGAACGCGCCAAGCGAAAGTAAGGGCGTGTCCTGAGTACGGATCTCACCCCCACTTGTGATTTCCGAAGAAATGCCCTCGCAATACCATTTGACAAATCGCACAAGTCATTAGAATGTTCGGTACTGGTCGGGCTCTAAGTTGGTTGTTCAATACTACTTGGCCCAGAGAGCATGCATACGCGTCGCTTTCAAATTCTTACTTCGCTTCAGGTTGCGCTGCAACTCCTGACTCCCGCGATCGCCCCGTGGCTGCATTCGTTTGTAGAGTGTGGTGGCGTGCAGCACTGCACGTCGACTCTGGAATCCCATGCCCCGTCAGCCTCCCCGACACAGCGTCCGTTGGCTCGCTGCCTGCCCGGGTGTTGCCACGACCATGGCAATGACATAGCCGGCTCAGCAACCCACTCATCAGACCAGAATCAGCCTGATCAGCAAACCCCTCATGATTGTGCACACTGCGCGATCTGTCAGGCGATTGCCGCTCCACGAATTCTGGCATCTGTCGTTGAGCTCTCGGCAGCTCCTGAGCAGATCGTGCCTCTTGTCGTGCCGGCCTGCGCAGATCCAATGCTGGGATTTGGCCTTCCGCCGAAATGTCGCGCTCCGCCTGCGGCTTGAGCGTCTCACATGGCAGTGCTCCGTGATTCGTGCCAGACAACAACAGAATCCATCCAGACTTGATCTATCGACTCAAGTGGATGCGATGCCGTTGCCTGATGGCTCTGCTTAACGGAACTGCAACCGTTGCACCTTGAAATGTGCTCGCGTGATGCACTCGTATCCTCTGCGTGGACGAGGGCCGCGCGCAGAACTGCGACGCCACTTCGATCCGCAAGTGCAGCAGCAGTGCGCAGTTCTACGCTGCCGAGCAACTTCAATTCGCATTCCTGATCTGGCCCTGTCGCCACGATTTATGATCGGCGAACCACGCTCCGGTTGCGCAGATTGCACGACAGAATCGGGCATCACCCCCTGCTGACAACACCCAAACTCAGACCCTTCTGCTTACTGATTAATTTAAATCTCCATGAGGAAAATCTTAGATGTTAAACTCTCAAATCGCTTCCGTACGAAAACGAGGATTTACCCTGATCGAATTGCTGGTTGTTATCGCAATCATCGCAATTCTGATCGCACTGTTACTGCCCGCCGTCCAGCAGGCACGCGAGGCCGCTCGTCGTACTCAATGTAAGAATAATCTGAAGCAATTAGCTCTGGCTGCTCACAATTACGCTGACACGCACAGTTCGTTTCCACTTCAAGCTGGTGCATCCCTGTATGGCTATTCAGCTCAGGCTCAGTTGTTGCCATTTCATGAGCAGGGCAGCCTGCATAGCCTGATCAACTTTAATCAGCCGCTGACAATCGGGCTGGCGTGGAATCCGCAAGTGAACCCTGCGATTGCTGCTGTGGCCGGGACTCGCATTTCTGTGCTGATGTGCCCCAGTGATTCCGGGAATCCGATGTTCACTGATTCGTTTGGATTTGCCTGGGCTGGCGGCAACTATCTTGTGAATGGTGGTTCAGGAACACAGTTGAACTACTGTTCGGGCAATAACGATGGACTCTTCTGGCGCGGTTCGAGCATCAGGTTTCGTGACATCACCGATGGAACCAGCAACACCGCATTTATGGCGGAGACATTGTTTGGTAACAGGCAGGCGGCGACAACAACTCTGGTCAATCCTCAACGCCAGATGAAGCGAGTCAATCTTGGAGCGTCGTGTGTGCCGACGGCTGAAGCCATGGAATCAACTGCGTCCACGAACTTCACTGGAAACCGGGCTGGAATCTGGATTTCATCAACGGGATTTCACACCCTGATTCAGGGCTACTATCCACCGAATTCAAAAAGCCCGGACTTCGGCAATCACGGAGAAGTCGTGTCCGGTCCGCGAAGTCTGCACGTCGGGGGAGCGCAGTTGTCGCTCTGTGACGGCAGTGTTCGCTTCGTTTCCGAGAACGTGAATCTTGCCATTTTCCGCAACGTGTTCGCTCGCAACGACGGGCAGGTGCTGGGCGAATTCTGAGATGATCCCCGATTCAGTGAAAGTTGAGGCCAATGTGTTCGCGGGACACCCGATCGCAATGAGTCTCAATCATAGCCGTGCGCGGAGTAATCCGGCCTAAATCGATCCGGCCGTTTGGTCAGCAGCTGATCAGTGATCTGTCGCAGCGCTGGTTGAGCAATCTCAACCAGCGACTGCTCTTCTGTGCTAAACCGTCTTCTTTCAGGACGTTATCCATGCGATCGACTGCTATCGCAATTTGTTTATTGAATCTGGCCATTTGTTGTGGCGGAGATTTGTCTCCGTCAGTCTGGACCGAGTTTCGAAATGGGGGCTCCTCCCATTCATCGGGACCAATGCCTTTAGCCTGGTCACCGGAGAGTGGCATTGCCTGGCAAAAAGAACTCCCCGGATATGGTCAATCCAGCCCGGTAATCTTCAACGGACGGGTATTTGTCACGTCTGTTGTCGGCCCGATGAAAGACGAATGTCAGATCATTTGTCTGGACTTGAAAACCGGTGAGCAAGTCTGGGAGTGGAAGAAAGAAGCGACTTCTCACGCAGCGTCAAACTACATGGCGTCGCGAGCCGCACCAACGCCTTTAGTAGATGCGAACGGCGTTTATGCTTTCTTTGAGAGCGGTGATTTTGTTGCCATCAATCCTGATGGAAATTTGAAATGGTCCAGAAGCCTGACTGACGAATTCGGAAAGTTTGACAACAACCACGGGCTGGGAAGTTCACCGACTCAGACCACCGAACTGGTGATCGTCAACATCGAGCATAAAGGGCCCTCTTATCTGCTGGCAGTCGATAAGCAGACGGGCGAAACACGATGGAAGGCTGATCGGCCCTCAGGAAGTTCCTGGACTTCGCCCATCGTGGTTCAGCAGGAAGACAAAGAGCAGGTTATCGTGAGTTCTGGTGGCTCGGTCAGTGGCTACAGCACTGTCGATGGTAAGCAAATGTGGTCTTTCGACGGAATTTCCGGGAACTCTGTTCCGTCACCGACCGTTGTTGGCCCCTATCTTTACATTGGAGCTCGCATACCTGAGTTTGGATCAGCAGAAGAGGCGTCCCAGTCGAACCTTTGTCTGCGTCTGGACTCTTCTGAGAATCCTCAGAAAGAAGTGCTTTGGCGAGCAAAAAAGGCGGTCTGCGATTACGCAAGTCCAGTCATCCACGGCGACTGCGTGTATTACCTGAACAATGTAGGGGTGCTCTACTGTGTTGATAGTCTGACTGGAGAAACTCAGTACACGGAACGGCTGGGAACGACATGTTGGGCAACTCCCGTTGTGTCCGGCGAAAACGTTTACTTCTTCGGCAAAGACGGCAAGACGGTTGTCATCAAAAGCGGCCAGGTGTTTTCCAAAGTGGCCACCAATCTGCTTTGGGATCCCCGCAATGCTCCCGCTCCTGAGTTCTATAAGGAACATCAGAGTACAGGGCATGACCATGGTTCTTCTGGCGAAAGCAAGCAAAAGAAGGACGCCGCGAACGCTCCTGTTGCTCAGGAAAAGCAGAACGGCGCAGTTGAGACACCGGAAACAAGCCCCAGGAAAAGCGAGGGTTCCGGACGGGCCGGCGGCCCCGGTGGCGGAATGATGGCCACATTAATGAAGAGCGATGCAAACGGTGATGGAAAAATCTCCGAGGAAGAACTGTCGCCCGACTTTCGAGAAATGATGGGGCGAATCGACCTGAACAAAGACAAGCTCCTGGATGCCGAAGAATTGAAAGCCATGGAGGAAAGCTTTCGCAAACGTCGTGAAGGGTCGAAGGACTCCGCGCGTGATCCCATTGTGTATGGCGTCGCAGCGGCTGATGGAGCGTTTGTGATTCGAACGGGAACTCGCCTCTACTGTGTTCGCGGCGAATAGGTTCCAGCTGGCGTTGGAATCAGAATAAAATTTATCTCAGAAAAACTAAAGGTTTCAAACAATGAGGATATGGTTGTTGCTCATCGCTCTTTCTGCCGTAGTTGTTGCAGGCTGCGGCCAGAGCTCAGCTGACGCCGTGCAACCGGTGAATGCAGAGGTCCCTGAATCCTGGACAGCCGACGGAAAGACATGGACTCACCAGACGTCATTTAACAAATCGGACGAAGAGGTGCTGATGAAGTTTTTCCAGATTCACACGAGCTTTCAGAGAAGCACCGACTTTGAAGGCTCACCACAGATTCTGGTGACCGGAAAATCTGATCGAAGATTCTATTGGTTTCGAGGAACGCCGGACGCTCTGGCATGGTCCTGCATTCACTTCGAGGGCGGGAGATTTCGTACGTCTGAAGGCACTGGTAGTCCTTTTGTGAAATGATCCGGACGGCCCGATAATCCATCGGGCTTCACAATGACTGCCGTGCATGCACCGAGTATTGCATCAATATCATTAAAACAAATAAAGGAGTTCAATATGACATTTCATTCGCGTACTGTGCGACGGCTAAGGACCGCTGTCGCTTTAGGACTTGGTCTGGCATTCTTTTCACAGGCTTGTGATGCCGGAGATCGCGGGCCCCGTATTGCTCGAGTCCTCTGGCAGGATCGAGATAAAGACACTTTGATGTGGGGAGAAGTCCATGGCGGTGAGCAGTGGATTGTTTCCGCATCGCCGGTCAAAGACTTCCCAAAGCTTGATCGCGAGAAGCAGGATCTGGTGCAAATGGAGCATGCTGAGGGCCATTTGCTTGTGGGTGTCCGTGATAACGAGGATGGAAAATTCCAGAGCGGATGGGTCGCCGTTGACACCGGCGTTCGCGAAGAGCCACACGGCGATCATTCCCACTGGAAGTTTGTGGGATTGCCATCCGTCAGAGGCAGTCGACTTGATACAGAGCAGGGCAATCCAGCCCATCTGTATCTATATAACGGTCACTTCTACATGGCGAATGACAAGAAGAACGGGTTCACTCATCTGAATCCCAAAGACCTTCTCGCAAAGCCAGCCAAAGAATGCGGGAACTTCTTTGCCGGTGGAGGAAACCATATCACGATGGCGGCAGTCGATAACGCGGTCTGCTACTCCACGTGGATCGATGGGGGCGGACCGAATATGGGTCGAGTTGACGTCGTCAATCTTAAGAAGACGGACGGCGATAAAATCGCCTACTCTTTCAATCTTCCAACCGGGGTGATCCACGGAGCGACGGCAAACTCAGGACGAGTCTTCTTTGCACCGGCAGATGGTGTCTGCTGGGTTGATGCGGATACTTCACTGTCAAAGACAGCAGAGACGGTAGTGGTGAGTCATATCTCGCTGGGAAAAGATGAAGGCGCGGAGAAACCCAATCGCACCGGCGCTTTCATAAATCATCGCAACTGGGTTTTGTTCACGACGGGCGGCGGCGAAAGCAAGTCCAGCCTTTGCCTTTTAGAGGCCAATGCAACACCGCCAAGGATCGTTAAACTTCCCATTGCAGTTGAAGAGGGACTTACTTTAACAACCCCGGAAGTCGTTCTGGCTGCTGGTGGGAAACGTTACGCTTTCCTGTTTCAAGACAAGAAAGAAGGCGACAAACAGGAGAAGTTGACAATAGTTGACCTGGATCCGAATGGCGATCGAAACTTCTCGGACGCTGCGATCACGAAAACTCTTCCCGTCGGGGCCAGCAAGGTTGACGGCCATAATGGACACCACGCGATCGGCTTTGATTCAGAAGGCCGAATCGCCTGCTTTACCAATCCCGGCGAAGGCTCGATCTGGGTCTTAAGCCTTAAGGATCTGACAATCCGTGCAAAATCCATTGTCGGAGGAACACCAGGAGCGATTGTCGCCATTGGTGCGCCAGAACATAAGCATTGATCTGTACGAAGGAAAACACCAACATCCACAGAACAATTTGAGTTCCGTGGTCACTGTCGTCCAGACTCAAATGCTCTTCATCCTTCCAAAAAGGTCAACGCGATGCACGGTTCAGTCAGTCATACTTTGAAACTCGTCTTACTGTCGTTTGTGACATTGCTCGTGGGCTGCACCGACGATGTCGCACAGCGAGATGCAGGCGGCGGGGCTGCAGAGCATAGTCATGATCACGGTCATAGTCATGCTCCGACGACATCGGTTGAAGGGCTGGCTGAACTCACTTCGCTGCGAAATACGATTCGTGATGCATTTGCAGCAAACGACATGGATACCGCTCATGATCCTTTGCACGACGTAGGCGACGTCCTGATGGCGATACCGGAACTGGCAAAGAAGGAAAACGCGGATTCAGAGAAACTGGCATCAATCCAGAAGGCGGTTGACACTCTGATGGACGCCTTCGGTCGCGTTGACAAAACTATGCATGGTCAGGAAGGATCAACCTATGCCGAGGAATCCGCAACGATTGATGCGGCGGTGCTGGAACTTAAATCGCTGCTGAATCCTTCTGTAGCTCCGAAGCCTGACGCAGCGACCTCAGATAAACCAGCATCGGCAACATCAGAAACATCAGCTGCAGAAACAACATCTCCTGCTGAGGCTCCTGCGGCCGCTAACCCGAACTAAACACCCGGCTTGAAGGCCACGGAGCACCTCATGACGAATCTGACTTCTGATTTCAAAACACTCAGGCACAGTCGACGACTGATGACTTACAGTTTTGTTGCCATGCTGGTGCTCCTGCTCGTCATGCCAGGCTGTGGGGAGACAATAGATCCCGAATTGGTTGCAGTACGGAATCGTTTTCTGAACGTGTCCACCGAGACGAAGGAAACACCCGTTTCAGAAATCCGCGCTTCGTTGAAGTCGGGCGAACTAAAACCCGGGACGCCTTTTAAGGTTCGAGTCCGTATCAATGCCGGTGAGTTTCCGCCATTTGTCAATGGCTCTGCGAAGTTCTTTGTCACCGATGCCACGGGACATGACGGGGATGAGTCTCATGACCCGCACGAATGTCCGTTTTGCCGCCGCGACGTCAAGAGCATGATGGCGTTAGTGGAGTTCCACGATGAAGCCGGCAAAACTATCTCCATGGATGCTCGGGAGCTTTTCGAAGTCAAGGATTTCGAACTGCTCGTCATTGAAGGCACCGGCCAGTTCGACTCAGAGGATGTCCTCTTGATGACCGCCAGCTCGATGTCAATCGTGCGTTGAACTGCAATCGCGGGGCTTTGCATGGCGAAGGTCTGCTGGATTCCTCTGCATTTCGACGAAATGCACGACCGGCTGATACGGAGAAGTTCAACGGCTGTCATCAGCCGACAGAAGAAGACTCCTTCCGGCCCAATGTGACTTCTTTGAGAGGTGCCCGATTCTATGGTTGCCGGTGCAGCACGATCGCCATCACGCTTTTGACGCCAGCTTCTGAAAGCAGAGCTGCGGCGAGCGTCATTGTCCAGCAGGTGCGAGCGGTCGTGGCGCAAAGAAGAACAGGGCCGGCTGGCAGGTCGGTGAGCTTCTGGAGGCGAATGGCTTTCTCCAGATGCTTCACGTGTGATGCGCTGGGCTGGTTTTCCGGGCAGGCTGGACCTTGCCATGAAAAGGCATCGAACAGGGGCAGTCGCCCGATTGTCGAGATATGATTGGCGAATTGCCGGTTACTCTGCATTTCAGAGTCGGGAGCGGGGGCTGGCATGACCAGCGCCGGGCGTTGCTCCCAGTCGTTCTTCCAGCGCTGCAGCAGGCTGACTGCGCCATCAAGCAGACCTGAGGGGACGATTGTCATGCCACTTCGCGCGAGTGCTTCCAGCTCTTCGGTCCAGCCCGGATCGTCTGCAAAGGCAACAGCGCGGGCAGCGAGCTTTGCGGAGATGGTTCCTTTGCGAGTGCAGCCTTTGGGCCAGATTTTCCGAGGTTCGAAGATCACGTCCTGCTGGCGGAGGAAGCGGCGGGCTTCGTTGATGGCGCTGGCGGAGGGGTGAAGTCCGGGTTCCGGCAGTTGTCCCGTACACACAGAGCATTTGCCGCAGGGGGCCGGATTGGGATCGCTGAGTGCCTGCTGAAGGTATGCCATGAGACAGCCACGCCCATGGGCATAGTTGCGCATGAGGTCCGCCTCTTCACGGCGTCCTGCAAGGAGTGCGTCCCATTTACGTGAGTCGAGCATCCAAGGTCGACCGGTGGCGGTCCATTTGCTTCCATCCTTTTCAACGGCGTTATCGACAGCAAGAATCCGAAGAAGTGCTTCGAGTCGTCCGCGGCGAATGGCCGTTGCGCCTTCAAGATCGATGACCGACTGAGGCCGTTCTGAGAGCGCTGTAAGAACACGGTCAGCGTTTTCCTGACTGGGAATGTTGGCCGTTGCAAAGTACTCCCAGATTGCTTCATCACCACTGCCCGGAAGAAGAATAGCTTCTGCGTGTGTGAGGGCACGACCGGCGCGGCCGATCTGCTGGTAGTACGCAACGGGAGTGCCGGGTGAGCCGAGATGGAGGCAAAATCCAAGGTCAGGCTTGTCATAGCCCATGCCGAGTGCAGAAGTGGCGACGACGGCCTTGAGTTCATTTTTCCGCAGTTGCTGTTCAATGTGCAGGCGGTCGGCTGTTTCCGTCTGGCCGGTGTAAGCCGGAACATCAAAGCCGCATCGACGAAGATAGCCCGCCAACCGCTCGGCTTCAGCAACAGTGAGCGTGTAGATTATGCCTGAGCCCGGCAGAGTCTGCAGCGCGTCAGCAATCCATGCGAATCGCTCTACGGCGGAGAGTCCGGGGATGACGGAGAGTCGGAGGGATGTTCGGGCGAGAGTGCCGCGAAAGACGGCGGTGCCATTGCCCAGTTGTCTGCGGACGTCATCGGTGACTCGTTCGTTAGCAGTCGCAGTGGTGGCGAGCACGGCGGCGTTTGGTGCAGCGAGGAGGGAGCGAGCGAGTCGCTGATAATCGGGACGAAAATCAAATCCCCAGTCGCTGATGCAGTGGGCTTCATCAATGACAATCAGGGATGTTTGAGCCAGCAGTTGGGGGAGTCGTGCCGCGAAGGCAGGATTACCAAGTCGTTCAGGTGAAACAAGCAGCACGTCGAGCTGGTTGTTCTTGAGTGCCTGAAAGACAGGATCCCAATCGTCAATGTTGGTGCTGTTAATGCTCTCGGCCTTGAGGCCCGCTTTGCCAGCGGCGGTCACCTGATCGCGCATAAGCGCCAGCAGGGGGGATATGACAAGTGTAGTTCCACCGCCCGCCTTGCGCAGCGCGGTGGTGGCCGCCCAATAGACGGCGCTTTTACCCCAACCGGTGGCCTGGACCACGAGGACGCGAGCGGCAGGCTGAAGAACTGCGTCGACTGCGGCGAGCTGGTCAGCGCGAGGAACGGCCTGCGGGCCTGCCAGAAGCTGCAGAACTGCGGTGAGATGCTTCAGGGCAGAAGAAGTGGGCATGGTGCATGCAGTCCGAAAAAACAGAGATGTCGTGCATATCAATGCACTATCCTAATGGCGATAAATACACATGTCCATAGGCACTATCAGCAGATGATCAGCAACAGATAGGAAATCACCTTTGAAAATTCGAATGGGGCCGTCGCCCGGGGCCTGACAAATGAAGATCTCCTTGCGATGTTTCCCAATCGTCAGCCTGCGCTACCCGATGAAATCATGGCGAGAGATCGTATGGGCCTGGCTCAAAACGGGACTGGCTTTCTTGACACTGTTCATTGGTAAGAAGAATCAGTCGACCCAGTACGTCATTTAGGCTATCGACGCAAATCTGGCGTCGCAAAAAAATGCTCGACTTCGTATTGCCCTTGTTCGGATGACCTTGCTTGACCTGATTGTCTGCCATTGCAGAACTTAGAGAGTCCTTTGGACCTCAGTCTGACGCACGTGGGGCGAGATAGGAATTCCGGCCGACCATCGAATGTTACCCCTCGGAAAACAGGCGTTTCCCTGCCAGCAAGACGTCACGGTGTCAGCCGAGGCCCATAACCTGCTTTGGGAGCCGGGAATCCTTTTGCGAGGTTGTGAGTGTCATTCGAACGCTTTCCCGTTCTTCAGAAGCGAGTTTCCAGACGCCTCACGTGTCGTAAGTTAATTCACCGCAATGGGTTGCGACGTTGACGAAGTTTTGACACAGTCATGACGGCGGCAAAACACGATGCTGTTGCTGCAGGTCGACAATGGGCCTATCGTGCAGAAGACAGCGAGCTCTTTGGTCGTACTGAGGCCATCTGGCGGTGCTGAAAACAAAAGTTGAATGACTTCTACAACGAAATATCACATGTCAACAGCAATACCGCTCACAAAGCCTGTCGACGATCAGCCATCGGATCGCGGGCTTTCTGCTGCAGAGATCAAGCGTCTTAAATTTCAGGCAGATACGGACCAACTTGTTGCCGTATTCAACAAAGATCAATTGAAGCTCAGCAATGTTGACTGGGTTGTGACTCTGTTCCTGATCGGAGTCCACGTTGGCGCGTTATTCGCATTCATGCCGATGTTTTTCAGCTGGACTGGCGTGGCAGTCTGCCTGGCTCTGCATTGGGCCACCTGCAGTATCGGAATTTGTCTCGGCTATCATCGCTACCTTGCTCACAAGTCGATGAAGCTGCGAGCACCCGCGGAATTTGTCGCGATGGCTTGCGGATGTTTGTCGGGAGAAGGCTCTCCTTTGACCTGGGCAGCCACTCATCGCCTGCATCATCAGAAGTCCGATCAGGACGGCGATCCGCATTCACCGATCGTCGTCAATGGAGCGTGGTCACATATTCTTTGGTTGTTCCCAAAACGCACTACCGAGTCTTCTCGGATCCTGTATCGCCGATACGTTCCTGAACTCGTCGACCGTCCTCTGCTGCAGTTCTTTGAGAAAACATTTGCTCTGTGGCTATGGGGCGGCGGACTTGTGTTGCTGGCTGCTGGCTGGGCCATTGGTGGCTGGCAAATGGGGGTGTCTCTTGTTGTCTGGGGCATGTGTGTACGAATGGTTGCGGCCTATCACAGCACCTGGTTTGTGAATTCTGCGACTCATCTGTGGGGCTACCGCAACTACGATACTCGAGATCATTCTCGCAATCTGTGGTGGGTCGCAATCCTCGCGTACGGCGAAGGCTGGCACAATAATCACCATGCTCATCCGGCGGTTGCTCCCGCTGGTCACAAGTGGTGGGAATTCGATATCACCTGGTGGTCGATCAAAGCTCTTCGGGCTGTGGGATTGGCCTATGATGTCAAAGACAAACTGCCAATTGGCCGAGCTGCTGATGAATCCGACCAGGAATCAGACATGCTGGAAAAGGCTGTGGCCGGGGTTGCCTGAAAGAATCGGCAGTGAGTCCTCCGGCCGCTTGAGGCGCGGGTGAGTCTCTCCATTCAGAATCCTGACGCGGGGATAGTTGCTTTGGCAATCATCCCCGCGTCGTTTCATTTGGCGAGTGCCTTTTGTCGGAAATGCGGTAAACTCATGGCTTTCCGCAGTGAGCTTCGTGAGGAAGCTCACACCGTTTTCTTTGGGTTAGCGTAGTCGAACGATGGCAGAACGAGTCGTGCTGGCAATGAGTGGTGGAGTTGACAGTTCCGCCGCCGCAGTCCTGTTGCATGAACAGGGATATGAAGTCATCGGTCTGTTCATGAGATCCGGTGAAACCGAGACCGCCTGTGCACTGCCGGGCGGAAACCTGCTGCCCATCGTTAACGCACCGGCTCATCGGCAGGGCTGTTGCAGTTCCGAAGATGCGGCCGATGCGCGGCGTGTGGCGGACCGCCTCGGGATTCCATTTCATTCGCTGAACCTGCAGGATGCCTTTCGCAGGATCAAAGACTACTTTGCTGACGAGTACCTTGCGGGACGGACTCCGAATCCCTGTGTGCAGTGCAACAACTGGCTGAAGTTCGGAAAGCTCTGGGAGTTTGCTCAGCAGGTTGGTGCGAACTACATCGCCACAGGACACTATGCTCGACTTCAGCAGCACGAGATGACTCAGCAATGGGGCTTGTTTCGTGGCGACGATGACAACAAAGATCAGTCCTACGTGTTGTTTGGGATTCGTCGAGAGCTTCTGCCTAACGTGCTGCTGCCGATTGGAACATTTCAGAAGCCGGAGATTCGAGAACTTGCTCGCCAGTCCGGACTTCGTGTTGCAGACAAAAAGGATAGTTACGAAATCTGTTTCGTGCCCGATCAGGATTACGCGGGGTTTTTAAAACGCTACCGTGGCCACGACGGAACGGCCGGAGACTTTGTTGATCTCGAAGGCCGTGTGTTGGGACAGCATGAAGGCTATGAACACTTTACCGTAGGCCAGCGCAAGGGGCTGGGGATTGCGTTCGGGGAGCCGCGATTTGTGATCAGGATCAATCCAGAGAACCGACAGGTGGTTCTGGGGCTCCGCGAAGATCTCGCGACAAAATCGATTCGAATCCACCAGCTCAATTGGCTGGCTGATCGTCCCGGCGACAGTTTTCGCTGCGAAGTTAAAGTGCGTTATCGGCAGGCTTCAGAAAGCTGTACGGTGCAGGTCGAGCAAGACGACCGGGCCACGATTATTCCGGATGATCCCATCTTTGGCGTAGCACCGGGACAAGCGGCCGTCCTGTACAACGGCGACCACGTTCTGGGTGGCGGCTGGATCCTCTGATTCTTCTCCGCTTGCCCACGGAAAGTAACTTAGCCTGCGTTGAGCACCTCGCAAATAAGGCCGATGCATTCGCACGTCCTGTCACTCATTTTGAAGATTGCTCTCCGCTCGCGGGAAATCCCGTTTGCTCTCGATGTTGTACGCAGCGCAGACTGATGCCCGAAGGCCGCTTAGAGCAGGTTGCTTAAAACGGGGCAGATTCGTCAGCCGGGCCGAAGTCGGGTTCGTCGTCAGCGACTGCTGAAGCCGATGATTCACCGCCCGAGATCAACTGAAATCCGGTCGCTTCCGCGCTGAGGAAGAATTTAACTTCGCTCATTTCGTCCCGCTGCCATTTGCGGCCTGTGAGTCGGTAAGACACCTTCACCTTGTCGCCGACCTTCAGATTGTCGACCGAATCACAAGCGTCAGAAACGAACTCCAGCGGGAGGTAATTCGTAAAACGGCCGTTGGTCTGCTCCAGCACAACCATGCGTTTACGGAAGCCTTTTTGTCCAAAAGTCTTTGTGGGTTCAATCAAGTGAACCTGACCGGTGACCGTGGCGTCGGCCATGGAAATCATCCTGTTTTCTGCTGACATTATTGCGTAGAGACTGCATGGTACGCCACCCGACAAAGAGTCTCAAGCAGACCACCATTTTCCTCGTTCGGGAATCAGAAACAACTGACTCATTCTTGACGCTCGACGGGCGACGATTGGGATGGGGCGTCTCAGGAGACCTCAGGAACGGCCGCGTTCTCCAGCTCAGCAAGATCCTCCTGCGTTCGGTTCAGGCTACTCCTTTGCGTTTTGTGGTCAGACAACTAACCCCTTCCCAAATAGTGGCCATACGTATATATCGATCAACCGAACGGCTATTCTCACGCCACAAAAAGCAACTTTCCCAAATGAATTGCGGTTAACCGCGAACAATCCGCACGGTACAGTAAAAAAAACCAAGAAGTTTTCTGACCAAGAGCGATGACCGCCGTGACTAAAGACAAAATCTGCGAAGCCGCAATCAGGATTGCCAGCCGAGACGGGCTGCTGGCAATGACGCTCGAGAACGTCGCCCGTGAAACAGGCATCACGAAAGGTGGCGTGATGTACCACTTCCCAAGCAAGGATGAGTTGATCCGGGGAGTGTTGGAATACTTCAGTCAGCAGTGCGAAACGATGCTGATGCGGCGAGTCATCGACGACCCGGAGCCGCGAATGCGCTGGGCCCGTTGCATGCTGGACTGCCTGTTTCCGCAGTCGCCAGCAGAATCAAAACCCAACGACGTAGACGCCGATGTGCTGGCCCGCTTCTTCGTAGCCACCCTGGCCGGCGCTGTGACAAGTCCCGGCGCGATGCAACCTTTAAGAGACCTGGCGATTCGGATGAGGAACCGCTGTCTGAGTGATCCACGAGACGGGATGGAGCAACTGCTGGTGTGGCTGACGATCGATGGTTTATTGCTTTGGCAGTTTATGGGCCTGATCGGCCCTGACGATCCGCTGATTCATAAGGTCGCGGAGAGCCTTCGAGTACGTATCGCAGCTCAGATGCAGTTGTCCTCCTCGGCAGAGCAGATCATTACAGAACGCATCGCTGTTCCGGAGGTGCAGCAATGAGCAATCCTTCTCCTCGAAAGACAACACGCGGTCGACTTCGCCTCCTGATGACACTTCTGCTCGTCGGTGGCAGTGTCGGCGGTTGGTTTTACTATCAACATGTCCAGGCCCAGACCGTGGCGGCGAGGGCTGCCGTAGAATCATTGAAGCCTGCGAAGCGAGTCCAGGTACACTCGCTCGGACGACTTGAACCGGCCGGCACGATTCTGCAATTGTCTCCCAGCTCCGGCAACGAAGGCGCGGTGATTGAACGGCTGTTGGTGAAGGAAGGTGATGACGTGGATGCCGGTGCAACGCTGGCGATACTCGATAACCAGGCGCGTCGCATGGCGGCTCTGGAAGAAGCTCAGGCTCGGTTGGACACCGCGGAAGCTCGCCTGCAACAAATCAAAGCCGGAGCGAAAGCAGGAGACATTGAAGCCCAGCAAGCGGCGGTCAACATGGCGGAATCCCAGTCGAAAGTGGCTGCTCGGGATTTGAATCGAGCCAAAGAGCTGCATGCCAAACAAGCGATCTCCATCGAGTTAGTTGATCAGCGGCAATGGGAGTTTGACAGACTGCAGCTGGAACAGCGCCGGGCCGCGGGAACGCTGGAAAGCCTTAAAGAGATTCGTAACGTCGATGTGGCCGTGGCGGAGAAGGAAATTGCGGGAGCGAGGGCTTCTGTCGCGCGGGCCCAGGCGGACGCGGACGCATCGGTCGTTGTTGCTCCAGCGGCTGGTCGAATTTTGAAGATCCATACTCATCCCGGGGAGAAGCTGAACGACCGCGGAGTGCTCGAACTGGGAAATGTACTGCGAATGCAGGCGGTGGCGGAAGTGTTCGAGGCGGATGTATCGCTGGTCCATTTGGGGATGACGGCGAGGATCAGCATTGATTCGTCAGGCCAGCAGATCGACGGGAAGGTCGTTGAGATCGGAAACCTGGTTTCTCGCAAAGTTGTGTTGACCAATGATCCCGTCAGCGACACCGACGCGAGAGTTGTCGAAGTGAGAATTGATTTGAATTCTGATCAGATTGAGTCCGTCACTCGACTTTCGAACGCTCGTATTGAAATCACGATTCTGCTGGACATTGCGGACTCGCAGTCAACCGATGCTACTGGTGGATCAGTGCAGGCCATCAGCCAGCAGTCAGCGAGATAAAGTTTATGTTCTCCGCGTTCTTTGTGGCCTGGTGCCAGCTCACATACAACAAGGTCAAACTTGCGGTTGCCGCGGCTGGCGTTGTAGTGGCTGTGATGCTGATGCTGGTACAGTTGGGAATTCGCCAGGGAGCCATGGATAACAGTGTCGCTGTGGCTCGGCGAGTTACAGCCGATCTGGTCATCGTCAGTCCTCGGACCAAGACAATTTTTGCGTCCGCTCAGTTTCCGCGGCGGTTGCTTTACCGCGTCGGCTCGGACCCCAATGTCTTAGCCATTTCGGAGATGTACATGGGGCAGGGGCGGCTGCGAAACCCGTGGAATAAACTGGAGTTTCCTGTCAGCCTGTATGGTGTCGACCCAAGTGCGGGCATGATGAAGCTACCGGGAATTGAGCGATTTACAGAGGAACTCAACGATATTGATCGACTGCTCTACGACGGGATGAGCCGAACAAATTATGGCCCGATAAAGCAGTATCTGGCGGAGAATGGCTCGATCGATGTGGAGGTCAATCTGCGAAAAGTGCGATTGATCGATTCGATCGACGTGGGCATTTCGATCAACACGGACGGTAATCTGTTCACATCGCACGTCAATTTTCTGCGGCTATTCCCGGACCGCAAGCCCGGTTCCGTGGATCTGGGCCTGATCCGTCTTCGTCCGGGAGCTGATATTCAGGCTGTGCGAGCCTCGTTACGACAGTATGTCGGCACGGAAGCCAAAGTCCTGACTCGCGAGGAACTGGTCGCCGCAGAAATCGTCTTCATTCGGGAGAACGCACCGATTGACTTTATCTTCGGTATGGGAGCAGCCGTCGGATTCTTCATCGGGTTCGTTGTGGTCTATCAGATTCTGTATACCGAGGTCACCAATCATCTGCCGCAGTACGCCACAATGAAAGCGATGGGATTCAGCGATCGTTACTTGCTGCAGGTGGTCCTGAGCCAATCAGTGATTCTGGCGTTGCTGGGATACCTGCCGGGATTTGTGCTGGCTCTGGGATTGTATCGAGTCGCCACGAAAGCGATTCAGATGCAATTCTCGATGACTGTAGAGAGAGCCGTGTTTGTGTTTGTGCTGACGATCGTGATGTGTGGATTGTCGGCGATGATTGCAATTCGCAAGGTCCGCACGGCAGATCCAGCGGATGTTTTTTGAGTGTATTTTGGTTGTTGATGGGGGGGGTTAGTTCGTTTAACGGCAAGCCGCCGGCGACGATGAAATCGGTGAGCAACTTCTTTTGCGGCATGGTCTGTAGCAGAAGTCGTGAGACTTCTGGACTCGCACGGAATTCTCACGAATTCCGCTACGGAAGTTGGTGTCCTCCTCCATCTCAGTGTCGGATGGAATAAGAGCCGGGCATGTTTGCACAGGAAGATGTCTCAGAACAAACGCAGTCGCCTGCGGCTTGCCGTTAAACGAATGGCAGTCACGACCTCGCGTGCTTCAATTTCGAAGACTTGAACTGAATAATGATTGATGAAACTCACAACGTGACCGTTCAAACGGCCCCTGTAATGCTCAAGCCGACTCCTGCGATCTCTGCGCGGCACGTAAATTTCGCGTTCGGCGAAGGAGACCTGCAGAAGCAGATTCTGTTTGACATTAACATGGAAGTAGGTACCGGGGAGATCGTTCTGCTGACCGGCCCCAGCGGCAGCGGCAAGACAACTCTGCTGACTCTGATCGGCGCGTTGAGAAAAGTTCGCGACGGAGAGTTGGATGTCCTGAGCCATCATCTGCACGATGCCAGCCTCGAAGAACTGGTCGAAGTTCGGCGCGATATCGGGTTCATCTTTCAGCAGCATAACCTGCTGCCATTCCTGACGGCTCGACAGAACGTGCAGCTCATGTTTCATCTGCATCCGGAAGTCAGCCCTGATGATGCGTCACGACTGACTGTTGAACTGCTGACCAGCGTCGGCCTCGGACATCGTCTTGATTATTACCCAGCTCGGCTTTCCGGCGGGCAAAAGCAACGAGTCGCCATCGCTCGTGCCCTGGCCGCAAATCCGAAACTCATTCTGGCGGATGAGCCTACAGCGGCATTGGACAGCCAATCAGGGCGAGATGTCGTGAATCTGCTGCAGGAGCTCGCTCGTGGGCGAGGCTGTCCGATTCTGATGGTGACTCACGACCCACGAATTCTGGACGTAGCCGATCGCATCATCAACATGGAAGACGGTCGAGTACACCCGGGCGAAAAGTAGAACGCAGCGTCGTCGTCAACATGGGATGCTTAGAACTCGGCCGTTTATCGGCCAAGCAAGACCGCATCCGGAATAACATGTTTCCCCAGCAGGAACGTCAGCTGCAAAGCACTACTTCTTTTTGCCCTTCTTCGCTTTGACACCGCTGCTTTTCTTAACACCGCTGCTCTTTGCTTTGGCCTTTGCAGCAGATTTTCCGGCAGCCTTTTTTGCTGGCGCATTACCGAAAACTTTGTCCCAGCCACTAACAAATTTCCTGGAAGCTCCCGTGTGTACGGTATACCCGGTCATCGTTTTTCTTTCCTTGATTCAGCGTCACAAAAGCAGAAGCCTGCTGTCTCTTAGGATGCAGGGTTCCGCAGGATTCGTCAAGTCTTCGGGGTTGCTCTGGCACAATTGGCCAGATTGAAGCTTCAGGCGATTTTTTAAAAGCCATCGCCCGACACTGGCGACATCATAATCACGCATATCCCAGTCGAACTGAGACACCTGGCCCTTGCCAGATGGCATATGCCATGCCACTGACGGATGATCCTCACCGCACAAGAAAGAACTCGGGAGTCATAAAGATCGCCCAGAGGACGTCTTCGATTTCCTGAGTTGTTGGCGGCGAGCTGAGTGATTCGTTCAGAATCGCCTTTTCTTCAGGCAATGGCTTTCGAGACAACGCGAACTCATACAGATGATCGATGAACGCCGTCCTGTCGGTGTACTCCCCGTTCGCCAAATTCGTGGCACCGGTGCTCAGATACCCCGCCAGCGTCGCTCCGTTGGAAAGGTCAATCGCCTCTAATGTTGTCAGTTCGGTGGGACGCATGGAGACGATCTGTTCGCGAAATGGTCGGCCTAATGATCGCATCAGAAAATCATTCTTCATCAGCGAGGCTCGAATCATCTGTAGATTGCCGGTCAGCGCCTGCATCAGCAGATTCGGGGCTGTGGCAGCCACGGAATTTGTCCAGACATCGAGAGCCGGCACGATCGTCACTGATTTCCAATCTCCGGTGATACGCCCCAGTCGGCCTTCCTTTCGAGCGGGGACATTGGCGTTCCATTCCCAGCTTTCATCACTGACCACGGTAATGACTTCGCCGTTCGTCAGTTTCACACGTGATTCGAAGAAGAACCCAGCCGCATTGGGACCGTTTCCGGCATTTGTGGCGATAGCGACAACAGTGTTCTCGCCCTTCTTCAGAAGCCCTCGCAGGGGCACAGCTTCGGTCTTTGTCCATTCGCTGCCGGACTTCACTTCACGGCCATTGATAAACAGAGTAAACCCGTTATCGCAGGTCAACACCGCGCCGCCCTGATCAGCGTCGGCCGACAATACAAACTGGCGCCGAAGCAGGATCGCCTCGCCGGACGGAGGAACGCTGCCACCGGCTGCAGAGTCTCCCCAGATCCATTTGGCCTGCAATGCGACAGGTTCCGAATCTGCCGCCTGAGGTACATTCCGAATCACCGGCGCATCAAAGGCAGTCGGAGCTGCCGATGTCATCTGCCACACCGAGTCCAGAAATTGCTCGGCCGTCATACGGCGCGGCAGTGGCCCCTGATAGACAAATTTCCCTGTGGAGCCTTCCGCCGATTCCCCTCGTCGCGTCACACATTGCGACTGATAAGCTTCCGAGGTTGCGATCAGGTACAGGACCGATTTGAGATCGTACTTATTGTCCGCAAGATGCACAGCAAGATGATCCAGCAGATCCGCGCTCCATGGTTCTGACTGCATAGCATCCAGCGGATGCACGATGCCGCGTCCCATCAGCTTGTACCACAATCGATTGACGATCGTCCGAGTAAACCGGCCGTTATCGGGATGAGTCATCAATGCTGCCAGTTGCCTGAGTCGCTCTTCACGCGGTGCAGCGGCATCGATTTGTCCAAGTTCGGGAAAGAGCCATTTGGCCTCCGCCTGTTTTCCGATCGGCTTATCGCAGCGATGAATCTGCATCGGCTGAGCCGAATAGATGGCCGCCAGACCGTAAGCTTCCTCCAGCTTCCATCGATCAATAAAACTATCGTGACACGAAGCACATTTCAGGTTAATCCCGAGAAACGACTGCGACACACTTTGAGCAAACTGGATCTCAACCGTCTGTCCGGCGCTCACCTCGCCGCGCCAGCGAATACCATCAATGTAACCCTGACTCGCGGGAGTTGGTGGAGCAATGAGTTCACGGGCAAACTGATCGAACGGTTTGTTACTGATAAGTGCCTCGTAGAGCCAACCGCTGACCTGTTGTCGACCGCCGGTAATAAAACCCGTGCCGCTGTAATCATTACGGAGCAGATCATTGAAGAACGAAAGCCAGTGTTCGGCATAGCCAACATTGTCGTCCAGAAGATTGCGAACAATCTTCTCGCGTTTGTCAGGAGTATTGTCGGTCACAAAAGCCTTCAGTTCCTGTGGTTCAGGAAGCAACCCGACCAGATCGAGCGAAACTCGCCGCAGGAATACGGCGTCATCTATTTCCGCCGGACGCGCAATCTGATGCGACGCAAGATCAGCATCGAGAATCCGGTCAACCGGATTTGAACGTCCGTCGACAGCCGGAGGTAACTCCGGGCGACGAGGTTTCAACGGCGGTTCGTAACTCGCGGGAGCGAATGAGAAACCTTCTTCCCACGGCAAACCATCAGCGATCCACTTGCTGATGATATCTTTCTCTTTGTCGGACAAACGTTCTCGATCAGCCGGGGGCATTTGAGTTTCGCGGTCTGATGACAGGATCAGGTTCATAAGGTGTGATTCGTCTGGTTTGCCAACGACGACATGACCCGAATCGACGACCAGTTCTCGATGATTCATCGAGAAGCTGCCCTTGGCTTCTCGCCCACCATGACAGGGGACGCAATGCTTCTTCAGCACCGGAAGCACGTCATGAGCAAAATCGGACGGCTGCTGCGCGACAGCCGTAGGAGCTACGACGGCAAGGCACAAATAAACTGCAAAATAAAAGAGACAGCTTCGAAGCACCGGGAAATCCTCAACGTCGCCGAAAAGACGGATTCTGCAGACGGGCTCTGCAAACATGAACAAGTCAGGCAGGTTATGTCCGGGGGGCCGGGTGTGACAAGCGAGACCAGAACCACGAACTTTGGCCAAACCCTTGACCTGAGGCGTTTGAAAGGTCAACCTCTTGCGAAAGCAGCAGCAGAAATGGCTGCCATCCGCCCTGAATCCCGCCGTTCCTCGACGAGACAAGAAAGCAGAAATCATGGATAAACGGACACAGACTTCAGACGGCACTCGCCGTGAATTCCTTGCCACAACCGCTCTCAGTGCTGCTGCTATTGCTGCAGTTCCGGCCACCCTGAATGCCGGAGCCTACGCAGGTGGCAGTGATCTTCTGAAGGTTGGACTTGTCGGTGCGGGCGGCCGCGGAACAGGCGCCGCCGAGCAGGCTCTGAGTGCGGATCCGGGAACGGAACTGGTTGCTCTGGCGGACGTTTTCGAAGACGCGGTCACTCGAGGCCTGCGACAGCTGAGCCGAAAATTCAACAAAGACGGCGCGGCGGCACGAGTTACTGCGACGGAAGATCAGTGTTACACCGGCTTCGATGCCTACAAGCAGGTCATCGATAAATGTGACGTGGTCTTGCTGGCTTCAACGCCTCACTTCCGACCTGAGCACATGCGAGCCTCGGTCGAAGCCGGCAAGCATATTTTTTGCGAGAAGCCAATTGCCGTTGATGCTCCCGGTGTGCGGTCAGTACTGGAATCATCTGCGAAGGCTGCAGAGAAAGGACTGTCTCTGGTCTCTGGGCTATGCTGGCGATATCACCCGGGCAAGCGAGCTGTCTTCGAGCAACTGAAGAGTGGCGTAATTGGCGACATCGTATCGATGCAGTGTAGCTACATGTCCAGCGGCGTCTGGGATCCTCGCCGTGAACGCGATCAGTGCAAGAGCGAAATGGAGTATCAGATTCGCAACTGGTACTACTACACATGGCTGTCCGGTGACTTTAACGTTGAGCAGCACATTCACAGTCTCGACAAGATGATGTGGGCGATGAATGACGAAGCTCCGGCCACGATCAGTGGTTCCGGTGGTCGTCAGGTTCGTACGGATGCTCGCTATGGCAACATCTACGACCACTTCGACATCGTGTATCAGTGGGCAAATGGCGTGAAAGCGTTTGCTCGCTGCCGCCACTGGCCAAACTGCGAAAATGAAGTCGAAGACTATATCTTTGGCACTAAGGGTATGATCGATGTGATGGCCCACAAGATTTCCGATTACAAGGGCAACGTGATCTGGAAGTATGATGGCCCGGATGGGGACATGTACCAGATCGAACACAACGAACTCTTTGCCAGCATCCGTGCGGGTAAGCCGATCAACAACGGCGACTACATGTGCAAGAGTACGATGCTGGCGATTGCGGGCCGCATGGCTGGATATACCGGTCAGAAGCTGACCTGGGATGCCGTCATGAACTCCAAGGAAGACCTCAGCCCTGCCAGCTATGACTGGGCTGATAATCCGGTGCCACCTGTTGCTGTTCCGGGGAAGACTCCGTTTGTCTGATTTGCTCGGACATCCGAAGCCATTCTTCTCGCTGCTTGAGTTGCAGGCCTGCGATGTAGATCGCTACGGCTCGGCCATTGCTCAACTTCGACAAGGTTCGGTAACGGGAATTGTTGTCCGCAATGTTTATGACAGCGCGATGATGCAGCGGATCGTGGCACGCCTGGAGCGACACGATCCGCCGTTTTTGAAGACGTGGTTTCCGGAAAAATTCAAATCCTGGTTCTACGGCCAGAATTTGAATCTGATGCAGACAGATCCGGAAACCTACTTTCGGCAGGCGGAAGAATTTCATCAGCATATGGCCGAATTGTTTCCTGCGGGACAGGGAATTGATTCGTGCGTGATGCAGTTGCTCTCACGCCTTGATGAGAACCGGCCCTATCGTGCGGCTCCGGGGCCGGATCCCGAGCAGTCTTATATGCTCACGACATTTCGTGGACATGGTGAAGGCGGCTACATCACAGCTCATTGTGATAACGAACAGTCTCTGCGACCGGCCTATGAGCATTTGCAGACGCTGGTGTCGAGTCACATGTATTCGATGGTTTTGCTGATCGGAAAACCAGAAGACGGTGGGGCTCTGGAGATCTTCGATTATCGAGTCGAGCCGGAGAATGCTCGCCTGTTAAACGATGATTCTGCGACCAATAAGCCGGATCTCAGTCAGCTGTCGTCTGTCGCATTTTCTCTGAATGCCGGCGATCTGATTATTGTCGATTCAGGCCGCTATCTGCACCGTGTTACGCCTGTTGTCGGCCAGAAAATTCGCTGGACCGCCTGCAGTTTTATGGCTCACGCCAAAGATCGAAACGCGGTGTATTGCTGGGGTTAGCGGCGAAATTTCACTTAACTATCTGATGAAGAACTGTGTAAATGGCCAATCGTATTTGCACTTTGGTGGCTTCTGTTCTGGTCTTCATTTTTCTGCCCACTGAAAATGGCTTCTGTGGCCAAACCAAAGTGCCGGCCTTTACGGCTTATATGTTGCCCGATCCGTCTGCCGCTCGAATTTCCGAGGATCAAGGCATCACTCATTGGGATGATCCGACTCAGACGGTCAACTGGTATGGGCGATTCGAGGTCGCCGGTGAAGTCACTGCAAAAGTTTTGATTCGACTCGAAAAGAATACGGAGTCACGACTGAAGCTTTCGATTGGAGCGACATCTCGTGAAGTGAAACTTGATGGCCAGGGACCTGGGACGGCAGTCGAGGCAAACTTTGGAAGCTTCAATGTCCCCAACGCAGGATATCAGAAGATCGAGCTGAAATCGTTAAATCCCGCAGGCCAATCTGCTGGTGACATTGAGTCTCTTGTGCTGGATGGACCTGCGACAGAAGGCGCTCATTTCAACATGAAAGAGCGACGGAATGCAGCGTCCGTACATCTGGCCTATCCTGTTGATCGTGATCTCGATGTTGACGCGTTTTATTGCGAAGTGACGGCTGTTGAGGAACCCGTTGCCACGTTTTATATGGCGTGCGGCTGGCATCGTGGTTACTTCGGGATGCAGGTCAATAGCCCGACTGAACGTCGTATCATCTTCAGTGTTTGGGACAGTGGTGAGGCGGCCGTTGACCGCAAGAAGGTTGGTGATGAAAATCGAGTCCGCCTGATGGGGAAAGGCGAAGGTGTTTACTCGGGCGACTTTGGCAACGAGGGCACTGGCGGTCACAGCCATCTGAAGTCCATGTGGAAAACCGGGGAAAAACAAAAGTTCATCGTCACCGCTGAACCGGTTGAAAAGACGTTTACGATTTTCTCCGGCTACTGGTTCCATCCTGAGCGAAAAGAATGGATGCTGATTTCTTCATGGAAAGCCCCGAAGGAAGGCGGCTATCTTCGAGGACTCCATAGCTTCAGCGAAAACTTTGGCGGCCACAACGGGCATCTATTGCGAAAGGCTCGGTATGGAAATCAATGGATTCGCACCGCCAACCAGAAATGGGCCGAACTCACCACGGCAACATTCAGTCACGACCCAACCGGAAAGTCAGATCGGTTTGACCGCTATATGGGCGTGGAAGAAGGACAGTTCTTCCTGAGTCATGGTGGCTTCCTGGAAGGATACTGTAACTTTGGCGACAAGTTCGATCGACCAGCAACAGGCAATGCACCAGCCGATCTGAAGTTGCCGGCGATTGAGCAACCATAGGGTGCAGTCACGGTTGAGGGTCCACATGAGACCACGAAACTCCGGCCGGGATCCCCGACGACACTCTAACAACGGGAGAATGATCCGGGAATTTCAACGCACATGTGGTACACTTTCGACCGAAAGATTCAGTGATCGCAAAATGAACCGCAAAGTGGGCAAAAGCCGTTACTGAGACTGAATCTTTCGGTCGTGCAATGTTTCGGTCCCAATCCACACATCAAACCGGTGGTCTGTGCTCGGATTCCTGTTGAGACCAGCGAGGTCCTGACGTCGCGGCCTTAGAGAGTCACTGAGCCGCAGAAGATTCGACTTTGAATAAACGTAATGAACAGATCCTTAATCGGATACTGTTGAGCGGAACACTCATCAAGAATCTTTTCGACTTCGCGACGATCAGAGAATCGCACAGGAGTCCCCGTCGCATAAACCGTCCATTGGTGGATCAGGTTGCGAGCCCACTGGCGAGGATTCTCGGCGAGGATCTGTTTTAGCTCACGCACATTACGGAATTGTTGACCGTCGAGAAGCTGACCACTGGCGTCAACCGTGGAGGCAAGTGAATAGCGGAAGTCATGCCCCGCGCGGTCGATTCCGGTGATGGCTTCGCCCAGCTCGAGTGCTCGATAGCGATCGCGCCAGGCACCAACTACGTCGAAGTTTTCCAGAGCGAGACCAACCGGATCAAATCTGGCATGACAGGCGGCGCAACTTGCGGATTCGGTGTGCAGCTTTAAAAGTTCGCGGATCGTCGTTGCGCTGCGAATGTCGGGTTCGACGGCCGGAACGCTGGCCGGAGGTGGGGGCGGCGGATCACCCAGAATACGATCCGTCAGCCACGCTCCGCGAACGACAGGCGATGTGTTTGTTCCGTTGGCCGTGACTTTCAGGATCGCTCCCTGAGTCAATAAACCTCCATAGGGACTGTCCGGTGGCAGCGAGATTTTCCGCAAGTGGGATCCGCTGAGCGGCTCGAGTTTGTAATGATCGGCGAGTCGATCATTCGCCAGCACGAAGTCAGTCGCCACCAGAGTCGCAACGGGCAGATTTTCCTTCATCAGCAGAGCAATGAATCCGCGCGTTTCACGTTCCATGGATTCCACAAGATAGTTGTCGAATCGGTACTCCGGATAGAGCCGTGGGTCTGGTTCATCGCGATAGAGCTGACGAAGATTGAGCCAATAATCCGTGAAGTTGTTGATGAAGCGGTCAAAAGCTGGCGACGCCATCAGGCGTTCGGTTTCGATTTTCAATTCGGCTTTGTTGAGCAGTCGTTTGTTTGCGGCTTTGTCGATCAGCATCTGGTCTGGCGCGGAGTTCGTCAGCAAATGCGACAGGCGAGACGCGATGGCATAATGATCGCCCTGAGTATCGCCTCTGATCGGTTCGTTGAGAAACAGATAGTGGCCGGAACAAAGAAACGCCTGATAACCCGCCAGCAGTGCTTCTGTGAAGTTATCTCCGGCCTTCAAGCGAGAAAGAATCAACTGTTCAAAAGGCTCAAGTTCGGAGTTCTCGATTGGTTGCCGGGCGGCTCGATCTGCAAATCGCCGCAAGAGACGTCTGGCTTCGGCTTCTGGCGATTCCGTTACAACCGAAACGGGAAGCTTCGAGCCCGGCGCTGAGGCCGTGATCGGCAGTTCATCGAACAGAATTCGATGCGACGCCGGTGGCCATTCTGCGGCCGACAAGGGGCCTTCGATCTCCAGCCACTGGAATGCTACGCCCGGCTGACCTCCTTGTGGGAAAGGGGGATAGCGATACTCGGGCGGTCCGTTGTTCACATTCCTTGCCAGCGGAACGGGCAGACCGAGCAGACTGTACTCAAAGGTCTCCGTGGGCTTCAGCAGAATCGTCGTTTCATAGATGGATGTTTCCGGAGCGATGTCCATCACTCCACCGGTTGCTCGAACGTCACCGGACACGTCAGCGCCCGATGGCTTACGGGCTCGAAACGTCATCGGTGTTGGTTTAGAGGCATGCACCAATTGAAAACCCGACTGCTGCAGCACAGCTCGCGCTGAGAAGCGAACATTATATCTTCCCGGCAATTTCGCCACGAAGCCATGTGGATAGCCATAGTAAGGCCAGTGAGCGGAACGGAAGATAGCCAGTTCGGCTTCCGGATCATGTTGATTAGTGCGACGCAGTTCCGCCAGCTCACCACCGTTGAGAGGTAACAATTGATTGTTCTTTGCGTAGAACATGGCCTCACGATTTCCAAACGTTTCCGCTGCCTGAAACATCTGAGTCGCCAGGAAGCGATGTTTTGCAGCGGGCGGCGGAGTCATGCCGTTGGCGGTGGCTTGCGAAAGAGCAGACTCGGTCGCATCCAGAAACGCCATGAGTTGGACCCGCGAAAGATCCAGCAGCGCTGTCGTCTTGTTGAAATGATGACCAACTCGATCCTCCGGAAGCATGTCGCGAACGTTCAAATCCGGCAGCTGCAGGAGATCACGGAGGTTCTGTGCGAACTCATCGCGATTAACGCGCCGCATGGGGCCACGACCATTGGCCATCACGTCAGCCATATCAGCGTCATGCAACAACGGCTCGAGCGTCTGCAGCATTTGATCGCGTTGTGCCTCGGGAAGTTGCTGAGGGGCCGGCGGCATTTCATTCCTGCGGACTCGATCATAGATGTGAATCCACTGAGCTCGCTGATGTGAGTCCTTCACGTTGGTTCCGGGACTTGTGAGATCGAGGCCGCCTTCTTTTGTTTCCGCATTGTGGCATTCGATGCAGTGAGTCTTCACGATTTCGACAACTGGCGACACGTCGCTGGCCGAGCATACCCCGGGTTTTGTGAGGAACACGCAGGCCAACAACATCGTCGAAAAAGCCATGCGAGGAAGAACTGTATTTCTTGTGGCGTAATCTTTTGGCGGAAGGAAACTCATGCCGACTATTCCAGAGGATTCGCGAACGAAATAACGTGAGACCACTAGCGAAACATGCGACTGAAGATCTTCAGAATGCGTGCGACGCCCAGTGATGCGGTGAGCTGTTCCATTCGAGTTTGCATTTTCAACTGAGCATCCACTGCTACGGCATCAGCATCGAAATTATTGTGACCACAACCAGTGCAGTAGCGTACTCCGGGATCCATTTGTTTCTGGCAAACAGTGCAAATGTTTTGAGATCTGGGGCGACTACTCGGGGCATCTTTTGCAGCGACTTTTGTTTTGAGCTGTTTGCCTCGGGAAGTCATTTTGCGAGCAGGGGGCATGCGAGACAAATCGTCCGTTGAAGGATCCACCTCGGGAAGTAGTCCTTCGAGATCGAACTCTTCGACGAAGTTGAAACCTTGAGAGCCTTCATCAAACGATTCTGCAGCTTGATTCTCGGCGGGAATTAAGGCTTCGCCCTGATTGTTCGCGGCAGTCACTCGCACCGAAATCACTTCTCGGCAAGAGGGACATTTGAACTCCTGACCAACCTTGTCGTCTCGGATGGTCAGTTTCGCCTCACAGAATTCGCAGGTGATTCGTAACGACATCGGAAGCTTCGCGTGAGATCCATGGAAGATGTGACCAGCCTGAGCTGACTTAAAGATCAAACGACTGGCCGAACTGTGGAATGATCGGCGGCAGGTCTGAGCATTCCTCAACGAGCTTACTTAAGGCCGTCGCTGATTTGGATTCGCCGTGCACCAGAAAGATCTGTCCAGCTCCACCTTTCTTGAGCAGTTCACCGAACCACCACTCAAAGTCACCGGCATCAGCGTGAGCAGATAAGCCGTTGATGATCTCCACTTTTGCACGGAGCGGTAAAGTATTGCCGTGGATGCGGAGTTCCTGACGACGTTCGACGATTTTTCGACCGAGAGTATGCTCTGCCTGGAAGCCGATAATCATGATGGTGTTATTCTCGTCGGCAACGCTGTTTTTGAGGTGATGCACTACACGACCATTCTCGCACATGCCGCCTGCAGCGATCACCACAAATGGACCGGGACGGCGATTTAAGGCCATGCTCTCATCTTGCGACTGAACGTAAGTGAGCCCCGGGAAGTCGAAGATGTCAGCGTCATACTTCAGTGTTTCCTGAACATCACTATCCATCACATTGGCATGTTCGCGGTGGACATCCGTCAGACGAATCGCCAACGGGCTGTCGATGAAGACGGGAACTCGACAAAGAGCGTCTTCATTGCGCAGTTCGTTCAGCAGATACACCAGCATCTGCGTTCTGCCGAGACTGAACGCCGGGATAATGACTTTACCCTGCGAACGCGATGCTGCGCAGATGACTCGCTGAAGCTCGGCTTTGACGTTGCTGGAATCTTCGTGCAGGCGGTCGCCGTAGGTGGACTCCGAGATCAGTACATCGCAGCGTTCGACGGTTTCGGGATCCATCAGAATGGGCTGATTGCGTCGACCCAGATCCCCGGTGAAGACGACTCGCTTCCATTCACCCACGTCCAGCAGGTCAAGTTCGACTACGGAAGCCCCCAGAATGTGCCCTGCGTGATGCAGACGCACGCGAGCTCCATTCATGATCTCAGTCCATGCATTGAACGGGACCGTTTCAAAAAGCCTGGCCGTCTTCTTCGCATCGTCTTCCGTATAAAGAGGCTTCGCGGTACCCCCCTGTTGTCGGGCCTTCTTCTGAGCGTAACGCGCGTCTTCTTCCTGAATCTTTGCACTGTCCCGCAACATGATCGTGGCAATATCTGCCGTTGCTTCGCTGCAGTAAATTGGTCCTCGAAAGCCAGCTTTGTAAAGCCCAGGCAGATTGCCGCAATGGTCGATATGAGCGTGAGAGAGGATCACAGCATCAAGTTTTTGGGGAGTGCAGCGAAAACGTTCGTTCTTCGGCCTTGCCTCCTCGGATCGCCCCTGAAACAAGCCGCAGTCCAGCAACAGACGAATGGAGTCTGTCTCGATCAGGTGCTGGCTGCCCGTGACTTCCCCGGCGGCCCCAAGAAACGTGATTTTCATGGAAAAGTTGCCTTGGTCAGGTTTGCAGATTTGACGGATTTCGATGACAACCTGTGGGTATTCTGCAACGATATGTGGGCGGATGTTCATAAGTCCGTGATTTTATTTGGAATTCCAGTAAAATCACACGAACATACATGGATCCTGTTGTTGTAAAGTGGAACAGGGGCAAATGCGAGCCTTAAGAAGTTCAGGAGTAACTTGGCGATGCAAAGCGGAAGAAGCTTTTTTCGATTGTTTGGTAGTCTTGGTCTGGTGATAACTTTGGCCGGCTTTGACTCCAATCTGTCGGCCGATGAAGCGAAGAAGTCCGAAGAAGCGACATTTGCTGCTGCGGGTGCTGAGGTTCCTCTGGGCGAATTTATTGACCAGCAGATCCGTCAGGGTTGGCAGGACAATGAGATTACAGCATCGGCGGCGGCTACCGACGAGGAGTGGGTTCGCCGGATTTATCTGGACCTGCTTGGGCGAATCCCCACGATGGAGGAAGCTCGCAAGTTTCTGGCTGATGAGAGTCCTCGTAAGCGTTCTGTGCTGACTGAAGAACTACTGGAGCATGAAGACTACGTAAGAAACTTTACGACGGTCTGGTCGAACAACTGTATCGGTCGCGGGGCTCCTCAACGAGTGAGCCGAACGGGTATGGAGAAGTTCTTCCGAGAAGCGTTCGCAAGAAATCGTCCATGGAATGAGATTGTCGTGGATATCGTGACAGCTTCTGGTCACTACGAAGAAAATGGTGCGGTCAACTACACTCTGGCTCAGATGCAGAACGCCGACGAAGGCGTTCAGTTGACAGCGATGACTGCTCGATTGTTTCTGGGGCTGCAGGTGCAGTGTACTCAGTGTCACAATCATCCATTCAACAAGTGGCAACAGGATCAGTTCTGGGAGTACAACAGTTTCTTCCGTCAGGTTGGCAAGATTGACCATCGCAAGCTGGACCCCAACACGGGCCGCATGGTTGATGATTATTCCGAAGTCGTGTGGCAGGAGTTTTCTGGTCCTGTTTACTACGAGAAACGCAGCGGTGTGATGCAGGTTGCATATCCTCGCTTTCAGGGGCTTGAAGTAGACCCAGGCGTGGGCGTGGATCGCCGTGTTGAATTCGGCAAGCTGATTACTCAGCCAGTTGATGGTGCTCCTCCGCAGATTGCTCAGGCCATGGTCAATCGTACCTGGAGTCACTTCTTTGGTTACGGTTTTACTCGTCCAGTCGATGATATGGGCCCACACAATCCTGCAAGTCATCCGGATTTGCTGGAACGGTTGTCACGAGAGTTTGTTGCGGCCAACTACGACGTGAAGGAGCTGATCCGCTGGATTGTCGCCAGTGAAGCTTACGGGCTCACAAGTCAGTACAACGACAAGAACAAAATCGACGATCCGGGTGCTGGCGAGGTGCCTCTGTTCAGTCACATGTATCTGAAGTCTATGCAGGCCGAGCAAATGTATGACTCGCTGATTGTTGCAAGCAACGCTCATAAGTCGGGCCGGGGTGGCTGGGGTGCTCAGGAAGAACAGCGACGTCTTTGGATGCAACAGTTTGTCGTGGCATTCGAGAATGACGAGAATGACGAGTCAACAACCTTTAACGGCACAATTCCTCAGGCTCTGATGATGATGAACAGCGAGCTGATGGATAAGGCATGCAGTGTTGAGCGAGGTAGTTTCCTGTTTGAATCGATGAGTTCACCAGGTAACGAAGCTCAGAAGATACAGGAGTTGTATCTTGCGGCACTCAGCCGAAATCCTACCAGGACTGAAATTGGTAAGGTGCAGAAAATGCTCAAGAGTTACGGAAATCAAAGACTTATGGGATATCAGGACCTGTTCTGGGCCCTGTTGAATTCCAACGAGTTTGTGTTTATTCACTGATCCTCTTCAAACGTCTGATCCTATCCTGCAGGTTCGGCATCGTGTCGGGCCACTGACCTTCACTTGGGAGAGTTTTAATGTCACTCTGGAATAACTACGGAATGAATCGCCGACACTTCATGCAGCACATGGCGACCGCTGCAGCGACTGTTCCAGCGATGAATTTCCTGTCGCACCTGCAGGCCAATGCGGATGTTGTGAAGTCAAAGCAGAAGGCCTGCATCCTGATGTGGATGGGGGGCGGTCCTCCAACAATCGACATTTGGGACCTGAAGCCAGGCTCCAAGAATGGTGGCGAATTCAAGCCGATTGACACGGCAGCACCGGGAGTTCAGATCAGCGAGCACATGCCGGAAACGGCCAAGGTGTTCGGCGATCTTTCTCTGGTGCGTTCGATGAGCACTCGTGAAGCGGACCACGGCCGTGGTCGCTATTACATGCAGACTTCTTACGTTCCAAATCCAACCGTGGTTCACCCGACGTTTGGTTCGGTAGTCAGCTACGAAATTGGCAAGAATCGCAAGGCTCTTGAGATTCCAGCGTTCGTGTCAGTTGACGGTGGTGCTGGTCAGGCCGGGTTCCTTGGCATGACTCACGCCCCATTCGTTGTGGACAACACAGGACGCATTCGAAATGCGCCAACGGAAGAAGGCAAAGCCCGATTGGGTGCTCGCCTGACAATGCTCGATGAAATCGAATCCGGCTTCATCAAGTCCGGCCGCGGCGAACTGCCAAAGGCTCATCAGGACGTCTACTTGAACGCGAAGAATCTGATGACTTCTCGTCAGATGGCAGCTTTTGACGTAGCTAAGGCTGATGCTGGTCTTGGTCTTGAAGCAGAATCTCAGGCAACCAAAGACGCCTACGGAACCAACGGTTTCGGACAGGGTCTGTTAATGGCCCGTCGTCTGGTTCAGGTTGGCGTTCCATTCGTGGAAGTCAACATGGGCGGCTGGGACCTTCACGCCGGTGTGTTCGATACTCTGAAGAACCAGCGTCTGCCACAGCTTGACAAGGGTATCTCGGCCATCACTGCTGACCTGAAGCGTCGTGGTATGCTGGAAAATACAGTCCTCGTATGGATGGGCGAATTCGGTCGTACTCCTCGCATCAATCAGGACGTCGGTCGCGATCACTGGGCGGCTTCATGGAGCGTCATGATGGGTGGCGGCGGGCTGAAGAATGGTCAGGCTGTTGGTGCAACCGATAAGGACGGCGTTCAGATTGCTGATGGCAGCAAGGCTTATCTGCCAGGCGACATCTGGGCCACTGTGGCAATGGCGATGGGGATTCCTGTCAGCACTGTTCACACCTCAAAGCGTGGTCGCCCGATGAAGCTGGCCAACGGCGGAACTCCGATTCAGGAACTGATTGGCTGATACGGCCATTCGGAAGAGATGATCAGAGAGTGTCCGGAAGCCCGGTTTCCCTGCAGGACCGGGCTTCCGTTAT
Organism: Planctomycetales bacterium; assembly: GCA_026400835.1. GTDB lineage: Bacteria > Planctomycetota > Planctomycetia > Planctomycetales > Planctomycetaceae > SXXK01. The sequence goes on from JAPLOA010000087.1 coordinate 282,010, forward strand.
GTCTGGAGCCAGTGGTTTTCAGTGAGCAGAGCGATGGCAATGGTTGCCGATAAATCTGACGGATCGCCGGAACCTGACTCTCAATCAGGCCCGGGTGAAGATTTCGTTCGGCTGTTTACGCAGACTCAGAGATCGATCTATTTGTTCATTCTACCTTTGGTCAGGACGGCCGCTGATGCCGAAGAAGTACTTCAGGAAACGAATGTGGTGATCCTCAGCAAATGGAAACAGTTCGAGCCTGGGACGAATTTCACAGCCTGGTGTAAGGCAATAGCAAGACTGGAAGTATTCCGTTTTCGCCGCAGCCGACATCATCGGTTGCAGTTGATGGGAGAAGATGTTGTGGATCTGCTGGCTCGCAAGATCGAGGAACAGCCGGTCGATCAGGAGCGACGACGCGACGCTCTGACGGCCTGTATCAGCAAGCTTCGATCTTCCGACCAGGAACTGTTGCAACGACGATATCTGGCTGGCGTGACCGGTGAGGAAGTTGCACACCAGATGGGTCGGCCGGCAAATTCCGTTTACCAATCTCTGGGGCGAGTTCGGCGCGTGCTTCTGGAATGTGTCCGCCGTCGACTTTCGACCGGGGGAGTCCAACAATGACAATTCATGACGAACTTCTGAATCTCGCAAATCTTTATTGCGAGGAAGCTCTCACGGAGGAACAGCTGGATCGTCTGCAGTTTCTGCTTCGGACAGATGTGGACTGCCAGTCTTTATTTATCGAGATGATTCAGTTGCATGGTCAGTTACTTTGGAGCGGTGGTATTTCTCCGGGCCATCAATTCGATGAACTTGCAGAATCTGCTGTAGAAACAGATGACCTGGAACTGATCGAAGCAGTGCGGAAAGCAATCCCCCTCGCACCACTCAGTGCAGGGATTTCGCATGCACGAGGGTCAAGACGAATTGTCATCGCCGCCAGTTTCATGGTTTCTGTATTGGCGGTAATACTGCTGGTCATCCGACAGAATCAATTACCCGGTCCGGTTTCAGTCGCGTCAAATGAGACCGACATCTCAACTCAGACATCAGTTTCCGAAATCACTACGACGTCTGAGAATTCAGTGCTTCCCGAAGACGTAGTACCAGTTCCACCTCTGAAACTTGATGGAATAGCCCGGACCCAGCCGCAGCGTCCGGATGCAAATGCAGTGACCTCCGTGCCAGTTCAGACTACAGAGCAATTTGTTGCTGACCTGAGTGATGCTGATGTTATTGAAGAGATCGATCGGCTCATTCGCACAGCATGGGAAGACAACAGGATCCAGCCAGCTGCAGAAGCAGGCGACCACGAATGGGTCCGCAGGGCTTATCTGACTTTGACAGGCCGAATCCCCACAATCGAGCAGGCTTCTGAGTATGTGACCACCAGCTCGCCTCGAAAGCGAGACCGATTGGTTGACTCGCTTCTTTCCGACTCGCTGACGGCAGAGAACCTTGCGGTCAACTGGACAAATCTTTTGATCGGTCGTTCGAATCCGCGAGATGTGGACGAGCAATCACTTTACTCATTCCTGCTCGAACAGTTCACAGAGAATCGACCATGGATGGAGACCGTTGGTCAGTTGATTGCTGCGGAAGGTCGAAGCGATGAAAACGGAGCGACGAACTTCCTGTTGGCTCACCTGAATGACCAGGCCACACCGGCGACGGCTGTGACCGCTCGTCTGTTTCTTGGTCAGCAGGTTCATTGCACGCAATGCCATGACCATCCGTTTGCCAAAGAACGCAGCCAGCAGGAATTCTGGAGTTTGAATGCGTTCTTCAAACAAGCCGAACGAAAACGAATTCCAGTCACAGCCAATGCCGAATCCGGGACGCCCCGTCCGGTCTGGACCCTCGCTGATTCCGGTGGATCAGGAATGACATTTTACGACGACCGACTTGGCCGTAAAAAGGCTGTCCCCCCACAATTCGCTGGCGAAGCCCTGCCGGCTGACGGAACAACGTCTCGTCGCATGGAATTGGTGCGACTACTGAACGCTGACAGCAATCACCAGGTCGCTCGTGCAATGGTGAACCGTACATGGGCTCAGTTCTTCGGTCATGGGTTCACAGCACCCGTGGATGATCTTGGCCCGCACAACCCGGTCAGTCATCCGGAGTTGTTCGATCATCTGACGAAGTCGTTTGTGCGGTCAGGTTATGACATGCGACGACTGATGCGTTGGATGACGCTGTCTCAGGCCTTTCGACTTTCGAGCGTGCAGTCAGAAGCCACATTGGCTGTCGATGATCCACAGGAAGGTGGCACGCCACTCTTCTCAAGAGCCTATCCGCGGCAAATGGGGCCGGAGCAGGTTTATGATTCGATTCGCATTGCGATCCGATCTGTCTCGCAGCAGCCGATCGATTCCTCCGTCGGAACCACGCATCGCAAGGAGTGGGTTGAGCAGTTTGTTCGGTCTTATGGAACCGATGAAAATGACGAACAGCTGACTTTCGACGGCAACATCTCGCAGGCCATGTTAATGATGAATGGTGAAGACATTGAGTCGGCCATTCCTCTAGCGGCTGGTGAAGTCACAAAATCGCTGCAGGATCGAACCGTATCAGAGGCTCCGGAACGTCTTGCCATGGCGACTCTGAATCGTGGTGCCACGGAAAATGAAGAAAAGGCATTCCGAAATCGCTATCGAGCACTGTCCAGATCTCTGCCAGCCGAGCAGGCGATGAAAACTGCCACCGAGGATATGCTCTGGGCCTATCTCAATAGCAGCGAGTTTGTTTCATTGCACTAGCCTGCAGTGCGCGCCGCGTCCTCGGCGGAACGGAGATTCTTTGTTTTCCCGAATCTTCCTGATGCCACAGTCAACGCCGCAAATGCATTTGAGCAATTGAGGGACGCGGAAGAAGAAAACTCACCAGTCTCATCGACTTGAGCCTGACACCATCGCCGATTTCCTCGATTCGGCCAGAAGACCGTTGAAAAAGTTGCTGGAAATCGACTCTCTGAGAGAAACCTTCAGACCAAACTGGAAAGGGCACCCTGACACAGACAAAACGGAAACAGCCAAGCCGATCAATCCATCCGGACATCGAAAGGAAGAATGGTCAAAGCAGGCTCATCCGCAATCAGACGCAGCGTTCTCAGATGCGACAGCGCAGGGAGCGCTTTTGCGGGAAGGAGTGCGGCCCAGACTTCAAACGGGCGATCGGCGGATTCCGTTTTGCCCATCAGAAACTGCAGAGGACTTTGAGGTCGAGGCAGATCTTCCAGTTCCAGTTTGCTCTCCGCGTCACCCGCCAGATTTCGAGCGTGAGCGACCGCGTCAGCCAGCGTTCCCAGATGATCCACCAGGCCCAGCGATTTGGCCTGGCGTCCAGTGTAGACTCGTCCCCGAGCCAGCTCTTCCAACTTTGCATGCTCCATCTTTCGACCTGCCGCAGCCTTCTGCGTGAACTGTTCGTAAATCGTGTTCAGCATGCCCTGCATAGCGTCACGCTCCGAATCTGAAAAGCCTTCCGTGATGCTCATCACTCCGCTGTTTTTGCCGCGGCTGATCACCGTCGTGGTCACTCCGACTTTCTTCATGAGTCCATCCAGAGCCACTTTGCCACCCACAACTCCGATCGATCCCGTCAACGTCCCTGGCTCCGCAAAGATCGCCTCCGCACCCATCGAAATATAGTAGCCGCCGCTGGCTGCAGTATCGCTCATGCTGGCTACAACCGGCTTGCCACTGGCCTCCAACGCTCGCCAAATCAAATCACTTGCCAGCGCGCTGCCGCCTGGGCTGTCGACTCGCAACACGATCGCTTTGACATTTGCGTCTTTCGAAATCTTATGAATCAACGGCACAATCCTGTCAGAGTTAATGGTCGACTCGGACAAAAAACCCATCGGATCACTGCCGGAAACAATAGGGCCCTCCAGTCGCAGGATTGCAATGCGAGGCCGAGTGCTGCCGGTATCGGACGAACTGCCGGACAGCAGTTCCATCAGTGAAAACAGATCCAGATCCGTGTTGACCTTTTTCTTCTTGTAATCTTCGCGAATACGGACATCCAGAGTCTCATCACCTCCCGCAAGCAGCGAGACAAGCTGATCTTCGTAAGCGACTTCATCGATCAGTCCGATCTCCTTCGCTCGATTCACACGGATCAACCCCTCGTCGATAATGCTCTTCACTTTGTCTTCCGGAAGCTTTCGAGCCGCCACAATTTGCGACACCATATCCTGATAGTAGTCATCCAGGATCGCTTCCATCTCTTCACGAAACTCAGCACTCATTTCCGATCGAGTGTAAGGCTCCGCAGCAGATTTGAAGGCTCCCACTCGAAGCATATCTGCCTTAATGTCGAGCATCTCCAGAAGGTTCTTATAAAACGTGACTTCAGCTCGCAGCCCAGTCAGCATCAGAGTCCCGGATTCCGGCATCAGAATGCGATCGCAGGACGCCGCCAGCAGATAATCTTTGTTTCCGCAGTCATTCAAACAGGCCCAGACAGGCTTACCGGCTTTGCGAACATCCGCAATGGCCGTTTGAAGTTCATTCAGCCGGGCCCAACCGACTTCGACAGATTCAATCTTCAACAAGACGCCTTTGATGGACTTGTCCTTCGCCGCCTGATGCAGACGATCCATACAGACGGGAAGTCCTTCTACCAGATCTCCGAAAAGCCCAGGCATCTGAGTGCTCTCGGGATAGCTTCCGGAGATTCGAATTTCCGCCCAGTCCGCTCGAACTTTCTTGGCCGCTTTATCTTTGGAGGCGTCCGTCTTCTCTTCATCCGCCTGAACATTGATCGGCATGCAGGAGCCAACAACGCTCAACATCAACAGTGCGCGCATGTATCGCAACATTGCTCTCATTCCTTCAGAATTCCCGATATCAATCTCGAAAAGTGCCGCTGAGTCTAGGCCGTTGCGTCTGCTGCATCTATGCCATTTGAAAAAGAACAGCCGGTTTGTCGGATTCCTGCGGCCTCAGCAAACCCGGGGAAACACTGTCAGAGTGCTCTCAGATGCCACCGTTTGTGAGACTTCGTCGCAACCAAAAACACGTGGCTGGATAGACGCAGGATCTCCAATGAATCACAAAACGTCATGAAACGGTTCAGTCAATTCTGCGCAAACGCTTCCTGCCACCTCTTGTGTCTTATTACTCATGTTGTCGAATGGAATAACCAAATCATCAGGATGGAAGCAATAGGTGGAGATTACTCCGCCAGCCCCATCTGGAAGGCCCCTTCGGGCAAGTCGCGACCGGTGAGTTGTCGGAATTGCAGATTGAGATTTGTGGCGAAGACTGACATTGGATCGATGTAGCGAGCACCTCGAGCACTGGCTTCTTCAGCGAAGGCAGAACCCACCATGCCAACCGTCAAATCAACAACTGTCATGCGTTCCCGAATAATCATGGGGTTCAGTTGCCCCCTGGCCGTACCGGATTCCATGCCGAAGTCCGCAATCACAAGAGTGTCCGTACGATTGTCATGAACCGCGTTCCAGGGAACATGTCGCACGCCCGCTTCGCGAGCGATGGTGGCCGCTCGATTGTCAGACGTCCCCGCAACACTGACTGCGGCGCCTTTGCTGACGAAGAATTCAGCCGCACCGCGAGCCATTGCGGAATGACCAATCACGGTGAACGATCCTCGACTTGTCCATTCTGCCTGCCCTGTCACAGCCTGACCCGTCTGATCGACGGCTTCGAACAGAGTATTGATGCCTTTCCAGCCGTTGCCGCCTTCCATAAGGACATCGATTCGCTCCGATGCTGCGGCGAACTTATCTTTGACCGCAGCCATTCCGGTCAAATCACCACTGTAGCCTGGATCCACGATCAAACCATTGATCTTCATTTTCTCCAGCATCTTCGGAAACTTGCTCAGGTCACCCGGCAACAATGGCAGACAACGTATGGGCTTCTCCAGCAATCGGAAAGCCGCATTGAGAACTCGGCACGCCACGTTCTCAGAATCTCCCGCTCCCACAACCCCAAGGAAGCGAGTCTTCGCGCCGATTTCGTCCCAGCGGTAATCTTCTTTCAATTGCCACACAGTCGGCTGCCTGGGGTACGCCTCCATGCCGCGTTCGAGTGCTGCATAAATCCAGGGTGAACCATACTTGCGGCCCAGCAATGAAAACGTCAGCCCCGAACGCCCAATGCCGATTCCCACGATCGGAACCTCACGCTGTTGAGTGACTGCAGCCAGCAACGGCCATGCAGCATCCATATCTTCTGTCAGCCACGTAAACTTGACGACGTCCGCTTTGGCCTTCCAGCATTGCTCAAAGACTTCGTCGATTTTGGAAAGCGGACGATTCAAGCTGGTGAATGAAACGACTCGTTGTGTCTTGCCGAAGCGAGGAATACTGTTCGCGATCTCCAGATCGAGTTCGATATAGGCCGGTCCCGCCACAATCGCCTCACGAAGCAATTGAATTCGTTGCTGCTCGGTCCCCTTCCAGTTGCCGCCGTCCTTTTCACTGCGGCACGAAACCATGATCGGCTTGTCGACCATCTTGACGAGTTCACCAACATTGGGCTCGTTAATAAAATGGTCCAGACACAGTTCAATCAGGTCGCAATGTCGGGATGCATTCAGCAGATCGGCAGGAGCCAGAGTTCTCGATTCAGGAGTTACTGTAATGCAAATCATGGAATGATCTCGTGTGGAAAAACGATTCTGACTGAGCGGTCACTGACGTTATGGATATCAAGTTCGTAAATGTTCGGAGTGATCATCTTTCTGGCGTTTGAAAAATCGCACCGACAAACAGGTCGACGCAATTTGCCAGCCTGACAAAGAAATAACAATCATAATCGGCATCAGAGGAGCTCGCATCCGAGTATCCGTCCAATAAACCGTATGCATGGCGAGAAACGCAAAAATGATCAGCCATAGCATCGCCATCGAGCGATGCTGTGGCGATCGCTTTCCCAGGCACACCTGAGTAATCTGCAGAATAAGCCCGGTCCACAGAAGAACGTACCAGACCATCATGAAAGACATCGACCGCGCGCTAACTGCTGAAGAATCAGCCGTGGAGATCGCCCAGAAACGTCTCAGCCGCAGCGCCGAAGCTCTCAGAAAACTTTTAGGCTCAGCTCGAATCGTGGCTATAGCCCGGGAGTAGTACCAGGCATCAGCCGCCGGTTCATTCGTCGCGATGATCCCCTCGCTCTCGGAGTCCCGAATCATCCTCTTCTGCCACGAATCCAATCCTCGACCGTCCCACGGGAATTCATCTGCCCCGTTGATGACATCTCGATAGAAATCCGGGTTGTTACCGAGAGCCAGCGTGTAGCCTCCATGAGTTGTCGCGGGGATAAAGTGATGAAACTGCACCGCATTGCGGATAACCCACGGACACAAAACCAAACCCGCGACGATGGCCGGAATCAATAATCTGAACAGCCCACGAAGGACACTGGTTGACGCTGCCATCATCGCAGGAGTGGCCGCTGATTCAGCCGCCGCTAAACGAGCTGGCCCGGAATGTTTAGCTTTAAGGTGACACAACAACGCGTAAAGAGTCACGAACACGCAAACGATCATGACGACAGGTCGAATCAGCGTGCCGATCCCGAATAGAAAGCCAGCCAGAATCCCGTGCCACATCGAGTATGGATCGCTGGCAACACCACTGGTGCGGAATTTGTCAAACGCCACCACCGCAGCCAGCAGAATCGCCGCGCAGGGAACTTCGGTCATCGGCAGAATGGAATACCGGAGGAGTAAAGGATCAAGGATGACTGCCAGAACACCCAACAGTGACCACCGCTGATCCATCCCGACTTGCAAAGCCAGTGTCCGCGTCAGCAGAAAGATGACAACGCACGAAACGAAACTGACGATGGCGACGGCCACTGGATCGCTGAACCCACAGGCCATCAACCCACCAAGAACTACAGGGTAGGCAGGTGGCCGAAAAGCCGTGGGGCGATTCGTATAAGGCCCATGAAACCCTGCTCCAGCCGCCACAGGTCTCGCGTGCGCCAGATAACCATCATTGTCGGCCAGCAGATCTTCTGATTGATACCATCCCAAAACAAAGCGCAGCGTCAGACCGAGTGCCAGCAGCAGCCCCAGTGCTAGTTGTGAACGCTGCATGAATTCCCGATCGGTCCCTGGTGTGGTTATGTTCTATGAAGCCGCCGGAGCAAGCCAGAGTTGTCAGAGGGAATCATTGGGACTTGGCGACCACACGAGTTGATCACCTGCTTAACCTCAATGTGCTTCCAGTCGCAACGGACTGTTCTCAAGGGATAGTCTCGACTTTCAACAACTCAGGCATCTCACATACGGGGGCACTGCGCCCGAGGTTATCGCGATTCCCACTCAGGATACATAGCTCGCTTCCATCTAAAAACTGTTTCGCATGCCCCCCTGACACGGCCAGCGGCGACGGTGGAAGATATCGCAACCCCTGACAAAATGCTCGGCCAGCCTCTGACGCACTGTGCAAATTGATTTGCTCAGCCTGAGAGAAGGGTGTTGCAGAAGTTCTCAGGTGAAGAACGGAGTATTGGACCAGCGCGGTGAAACCCTGGCACGCCCAACAAAATCGGGACTGGCTCCCGCAGTAGTCCCGGAATCACCGAGAAAAGTGACTACGACAAGTGCCCGGTTTTGTAAGTGCAACTCTCATTTGCGGGAGTGTTCTGCCTCCAGCCGGGGCATTCAGACAGAAACTGTCGGCGGATAAGTCTGCTGCTGATCGCAAAACTCTGCCATTAACAGTCCGCCGAGCTCCGAAACAGTGTTCTCATCAGGTAGGACGCAGCAAACCTGACCCCACGGTGTTCGATTGCCATAAGCAAGAGTTGCTATTCCTGCCGTTATGACCTGACTTTTACAGAGCTTCACCCGGTTTGCTCGAAACTTCGTCCCATCTTATTGCCCAACCTGCCTTTACCCGTTTTGCATTGTTCAGATAGAATCGCGAAGCTGCGGGATTCGCCCCGCGCCCCTGGCACACTGGGAGTTCTGAAGAACGGAGTTATTCCCGGCGAGCTAACGGCGAATCAGAACTTCAATACCCTTTCCCTGTTCGGTGCAACAGAGTGATTCAAATTCAGAGCCTGATACTGAGTTTGCCAAACACGAAGTCACACCTGAATCCCACTCGACCATTCGGTGATTAACGCATGAAGATTCTACATCATCTGGCACTGTTGCTGGCGACCGCAATCCTTACCATCTCCTCAGTCGCAGCACAAACACCTCAAGACGCACGAATCACGATCTCACATCCCGGGTTTGGCTCGTTGAAGTCAGACCTGAAGTCCGTGATCGACCTGACCTTGCCGGCTGAACAAACTCAGTGGGAGAACATCAAGGGGTATATCGATACATTTGCGATCGGCATTGATGATGTTCGCCCTGTTTACGTCAGCGTGATCACAGGGATTAAACCCAACACGATTTTGATCTGGATTCCGCTGACAGCCAAACAGCAACTGTTCAAAGAGTTTCGTGAGAACCTCGAATCGCTGGGTTATGAAGTGACCCGCGACGCCAAGGATGTTACGTTGTTTATGCTGAGCCAGGACGCTGAGTCCGGATGGATCCGAGTTTTCTCGACAGAGCGTTATGCAGCTTTGGTTTTGACTTCGGACAAGACGGCTCTGCCTGGCCTGAAAGAACTGATTCTGAAGGCAGTACTGCCAACCGACAAAGTCGAAGGCAACATGTGCGCGGAACTCCTGAACACTGACGTCAGCGCTCCAGCTCAGGCATATCGCAAGGAAGCCTTTGCAGAAGTTCGTCGAGTCAGCACGGAAGCGATTCAGAAACGACCTTCAGAATCTGCCACAGAATTTGAACTTCGCAAGCTGGCCGTAAAGCAGCAGATGGACGAAGGCGAGCGAGTTGTCGGTGAGATCGCACGCGGATTCCTGTCGTTCGTCATGGACAAGAAGACTCCCGGAGCACCTACCGCATCGTTGAAGTTAGCAGCGAATGCGATCCCGGGAACATCTCTGGCCGCTGCAATCGATCAGATTAATACTCAGCCAGACGCATTTGCAGGAATCAAGAAGTTTGAAGGCTCAGCACTATCAGGACGCCTGAATCATCCAGTCGACCCGATGAGACAAACAAATTTCCTTGAGTTTCTGGCGTTGACCGAGCAGGACATGGCCGAACGTCTCAAAGGCTCCAAAGAACGAACTGAAGCCGAAAAGGTCACGTCGCTGAAGGTAACCTCGTCAGTTCTGGATGTGATCCGCAGCAGCATTAAAGCGGGATGGATGAACGGCTTTGTCGAATCTGTGCCGGACGGAAAAGGTGACTTTGTATCCGTCGCTGCATTCTCTGCACCGGATGCAGGCAGCTTGACCACCGTGTTGCCAGAGCTGGCCAACGCCGGCAAGGGCAACGTTGTCGAGATGAATGTCGACAAACAGGGTGACGTTGCGATTCACAGAGTGCAATTGGCCGAAGGCTACATCGATCTTGTTGATCGAGTATTCGGTGCGAAGAAAGATCTCTTCATTGGTGTCGGACCAGCTCATGTCTGGCTGGCGTCAGGGATTGGCGGCAAAGACAAGCTGAAAGAAACCATCGCCGGGCTGGGAGCACCGCAGAGCACCAATCATCCGGTTCATCTCGAAATTCACTGCCTGCCGTGGGTTCAGCGTTTCGAAGAGGCTGCCAAAAAAGATCTTCCGGGAAAGACTCCTGAAGAGCAGGAGATTCAGCGGGAATGGGCTCGCCGTCGCGCTCGTGCAATTGCCTCATGCCAGAACGGCGGAGATCGCATCGTTCTTGATTTCTACGTTAAGGATGGTGAAGTCACCGGCGATCTGACACTGGAACATGGCCTGCTGCGATTTGCTGGAAAACTGATGTCAGCCTTCTCCAAGGCGAATTTCGAGTAAGCTCGACATGACGGACGGACCCGCCGAACTCAACGACGTGGATGGTCTTCCACTGCACGACGACGATATGCCGGAAGATGACTTCGCTGTCGAAGACATCGAACTGGCGTATCGTCAGGCTCTGGAAGCACTGGATGCGGCCGAGCGGCAGATGGGTACGGTGTTCGTCGACTTCGCCGAGGGCGCTGCAACAAACTCAGGCGACGAAGAGCAGGTCGCTCAGGGCCTGTCGATTGGCTCGCAACTTGCAGAGGATCTGAAGTCCACGGCCGCGGAGGCAGAAGCATCCAACCATGCAGTCCTCGTCGATGGGGTGCGCCGCGTGTCGCCTCGTGAGGTGATTGAAGCGGCCATCTTCGTCGGCGGTAATGTCGCTCTGACGGCAAGGAAGCTGGCTTCGCTGATCGGAAATGATGTTGATAATCGCGTCGCAGTTTCCCTCGTGGACTCATTGAACCAGTCCTATGCCCGCGAGAATCGACCGTACGAAATCCGTCTCAACGAAGGCGGATACCGACTGGAGCTGCGGGAAGAGTATTCCGATATCTCCACGCGAACATTCGGGCTTGGCCCGCGCGATGTAAAGCTGTCTCCGGACGTGCTGGAGATCCTGGCCTTCGTTGCCTGGAACCAACCAGTCGCCAAAGAAACGATGGAGACGATCGATCGCCCAAACGCAATGTCTTTCCTGCGGCAACTGTTGCGATTGCAACTGGTCGAGCTGCAGCGCACTGGTGGTCGACGTACGGATGTCTCGTATGTGACCACCAGCAAGTTTCTGAAACTGTTTGGCCTGAGATCCATCAGCGAACTTCCAACCGCCGACATCTTTTCCTTCAAGTAACGGCCATCGCCATACTGCCATTCACAACTGTCCGATGGGCTTAGCCGATGACAGCTTTTCGACGAATTCTCTTCGTGCAGGGCAGGTTCATGGTTTCCCTGTCAGACAACAACCAGTCTCAGGATTGCACGCCGTTCGCTGGCCGCGTGGCAAGCTTCTCCTGCGGACGCAAAGAATGTGGTCCAGCAGGACCTCGACGGTCAATGTGCTGACGATAAGACCGGTCCGAAACCGGCCTCGACGCAAGCCTGCCTAGCAATCAACAGTCTGGCGAAACTCCCAGGCGGAGACCTGATTGTTGTATTCGCGCCATTCCGTCTGCTTCATCTTCAGAAACGCGCGAATAACGTTTTCGCCTAACGCCGTGTTTAGAACTGCATTGGCCTCGAGATATCTCAAGGCATCCAACAAAGTTTCCGGTAGCTTTCGCAATTCCTCGGACTGTCGCGTATCAGTGTAGACATTGAAGTCTTTTCGCTGACCGGGAACACGCTTTTGAGAAATCCCATCCAGCCCTACGGCCAGAATTGCAGCGGCGGCGAGATAAGGATTCGCAGTGTTATCGCACAGTCTTAACTCGATTCGCCCGCCATCCGGAATACGAATCATGTGCGTCCGATTGTTACCTGCAAAGCTGATTCGATTGGGCGACCACGTTGACCCGGACGTCGTTGTCGCAGCATGCAGCCGACGAAACGAATTGACTGTTGGATTCACAATCGCACACAGTGCTTCGGCGGAATGCAGAACTCCGCCAAGAAAATGGTAAGCCATTTCAGACAACCCGCAGGCATCATTCGAATCAGCAAACAGATTGTTCTTCGTCCCTTTGGCCCACAACGACAAATGAGTATGGCAGCCGTTACCAGTCAGCTGAGAAAATGGCTTCGGCATAAACGTCGCGCGATAGCCGTGCTGTTCGGCCAGCGTCTTCACCAGGTACTTGAAGAAGATCTGCCGGTCGGCCGTCGTCAGCGCGTCTGAGTATTTCCAGTTGATCTCATATTGTCCATTCGCATCTTCGTGGTCGTTCTGATACGGCTCCCAGCCAAGTTCCTGAATCGAATCACAGATTTTGGAAATCAGATCGTAGCGTCGAGTTAACGCCTGTTGATCGTAACAGGGCTTTGCAAGTTCATCTCGCGGATCACTGATCGCCTTTCCATCAGGGGTTAACAGGAAAAACTCGGGCTCAACGCCCGTCTTAAGTTCATAGCCCAACTGCGAGGCGACATCCATCTGCTGTTTCAGGACATTTCGGGGAGCCTGAGCCAGCGGCCGACCATCCATCCAGAGATCTGCAGCCAGCCAGCCAACTTCCGGTTTCCATGGCAACTGGATCAAGCTGTTTGGATCAGGTCTGGCGAAAATGTCAGGATCAGCAGGCGTAAGATCCAGCCAGGTTGCAAACCCAGCGAAAGCAGCCCCGGCTTCAGCAACCTCATCAATCACCTGCGCCGGAACAAGTTTCGCTCGCGAGACGCCATAAAGATCTGCATACGACACCAGAAAATAGCGGATGCCCAATTCTTTAGCACGCTGCGACAACGCCATGAGCAGAACCTCGGAGAGCTAAAACCCGGAGTATCGAGATAATGAACAAAATCGCCCGAGTTTGACAGGCTGCGGAATGCCTTTGTGTCGTGCGCATCTGTGAACTCGGAACGCGTGTTACCGCTGAAGCAATTCATGGACCGCATTGCGAATAAAGTCAGCATCTGCCGGACTCTTGACAGGATTCCCGGCTCGATGGCCCCACGCGGAAATCAAGGGCTCAACGCGACAACTCGCGATATACTGCGCTTCAAGACGACAATCATCTTCCGTGAAATAAAGATCCGAACGCCCAGGCATCAGCAAAGTCCTGGCGCTAATCCTCCGCAGAGCCTGCTGAAGGTCTCCGCCGTAAACAGTGTTATCACTGATATCTGACTGAATCCATGTCTGGATCATCGATAACAGGTTCGCTGGGTCTCGCCGCAGAAATCCTGCTTCCCAGTCACGCAGCAGAAAATCTTCCAGTGACGAATATCCGACCGTCCGCCAGACTTCGTTGCGATAAAACTCCTGCGACAAAGCCCAGCCCGCATAAACTCTGGCGAAGGCCCGCAAGCCGCGTTCGGGACGACCACTAAAACGTTCGCCAGTCCATGTCGCGTCAGTCGTGAGAGCACTCCGCAAACCTTCCAGGAACACTCGATTATGAGGCGATGTTCGAGCAGACGTGCAGAGACAGGCAACGCATTCAACGCGGTCGGGATGCAGCGAAGCCCAGTGCAACGCTTGCTGGCCGCCCATGGACCAGCCATAAATCAGGGCCAGTTTTTCGATGCCAAGATGCTCAACCACCAGCTTGAACTGCGCGGCGACGTTATCGACATGAGTAAACACCGGGGTAAGGGTCCCCGCGAATGGTTCATGAAGATTGCTGGGTGATGACGACAAGCCATTCCCAAACATATTGACCTGAATCACAAAGTAACGAGTCGTATCCAGAATCTTCCCCGGACCAATCAGCCAGTTCACATCCTTATGCTGTGCGCCGTAGGAAGTTGGGTACAGAATCGCGTTGCTGCGTGATTGATTGAGTTCTCCGTGTGTTGCATAAACCAGAGTCGCCTCGGGTAGCGTGACTCCGCGTTGAAGTTCAAACTGCGGCAACTGAAGAATCTGACTCTCGTCAGGCCCGGAACTCACGTTGTTGCTCCTGTTGAGCCGGACGGATCTGTTGAGCTGGACGAAGTTGTTGAAAACGACTGGATCACCTCAACCTGCGCCGCCACATAACTGGGCACGAGATGGATCAGGCGTGACTTGAGTTTCTGATGAGCTTCTGGCAGCAGATGAAACGGGATCGATGGATACAGATGATGTTCGGTATGAAACGGCATGTTCCACATGAACAACCTGATGGGCAATGCGGTCAGCGTTGTCCGTGTGTTCGTCAGGCCGTCGTCTCCCAGAGTACACCCGGTGTGTTCAGCCAGCGTAATCATTCGCAGAAAAGGCTGAGCCAGCAGGGCTGGAAGAAACCAATAATACCATGCTGCCATTTGCCCCATCAGGATTGAAGCAACCGCTGCAACATAGACGGTCAGCTGAAGTCCAGCCGAGATCGCAATGCGTCTGCGAGCGGAATCCGGGACGTACGGATTATTCTTCGTCTGTCCCATGGCAAGTTTAAGAAATCGCCACGGCCGAAGAGGCCAGAAGTGCAGGCCTATGACTTCGCTGAGATAACCCGGGAATGACTCCGGCTTAAAATCTGACAACTCCGGGTCTTTCTCCGGATCCTGTGTGTAGCGATGATGCCACGTGTGGTAGTGTCGATAGAAATGGAAGTTGTAGAAACTCATCAGACCAAAGAACCAGCCAAAGACTTCGTTCAGCATCGTCGTCGCAAAGGCGGTGCGATGCACACATTCATGCATCGGAGCGAACATGGTCACGATCACGAAGCCATGCAGGAACATGGCAGGAACCATCAGCCAGAGATTGGTGCTGGCGAAATAGATCAGCGAACCCGTAACACACAGCATACCGATATGGATCGCGGCCTGAAGGATTCCCCGGACGTCCGATCGTCGGCTCAACGAGCGAACAACCGAGATATCAAGAATTCGCCCGGGCAGGAAAGACGTTCCCATGTCCGGAGCATCGAGGGATTCTGAGTGATTCAGCGACATCGCATGTCTTCCCGACAGTCTAAAAAGCCTCCATCGACTGGCCACAGAGCCTGTTCGACCATCCATGGAATCATTGCGTTAGTTAGCATATGCACAGCAAAAAATGATCCGTTTCTTTTCGATCAACCACGTTGAATGAGCGTTTCGGCCGCGCAGAATGCATTCTCCAGCCGCAGCAGTCTTGGATGCTTCGTGTAGGTGCCAGCTGACACTATGGATCTACTCCACAAAAACCAATGTTTTCTCGGCGTGAAATTCAATAATGAGTGGGCTCATGGCCTGCCTGAAACACTTCACTCCCGGTCTCCGGAAAGATCTCTGCGAGGCAACGACCATAGCGTCTTCCTCTTTTTTCAGCACTCGCCGCACAAACTTTTGTCAACATCGGATGAGAACGACTCGTGCGTCTGATATGGTAAAACACGCGTGAAGCGCATTGTTCTGATGCGGCAATGTACTGTATGAAAGAATTTCGATATGAACACCCGTTTTTCCATCAGTCTATGGACTTTGTCGATTGCTTTGCTCGGGTGTGCGTCGGAAGAACCCCGCGAAGACGCCTCCGAGAACTCGACTCAGTCTGAAGTGACTTCCGAGGCGGACGATGCGAACCTTGTCGGTGGTTACTCAAAGACCTCTGTTGACGAGGCTCGAGTGATCGCTGCGGCCGAGTTTGCAGTTGCAGAGGAATCCAAAAAGGGAACGAAGTTCAATCTCAAGTCAATCACTGCCGCAGAGACACAAGTGGTTGCCG
This sequence comes from Planctomycetales bacterium, assembly GCA_026400835.1. GTDB lineage: Bacteria > Planctomycetota > Planctomycetia > Planctomycetales > Planctomycetaceae > SXXK01. Next base: position 298,135 of record JAPLOA010000087.1, read on the forward strand.
GAACAAACTACAAACTGCGGATTCTGGTCGACGACAAGGGCACCGAGAAAACTGTTGAGGTGGTTGTCTACGAAGGTCTTCAGCAGACCAGAACGCTCACCTCATGGACGGCAATCTAACTTGCATTCACTGAACCCGATGGTTTGCAGAAAGCGGATGCCCGCAGCTCGGATGATCAGATAACAGGTCCTGACAGAAAAACTCCCCGGGGTCCGGTCTTCTGTGTATCCAACATAAACACCTTCGTATGTTGATCACGATAGACGTGCGGGCCGTGAGAGGTCGTTCCCGGGACCGCTCTCATGACCAAAGATTACCAAACTTGAATCTTTACGGCGCAAGACTGTAATAGATTCCAAGATTGTTTCCGTTCGCACGTTCTGATGGCTGATAGAGCTTCTCGGCGGCCGGAGTTTCAAAACGCAGACCGTTGCCAACCGGCTGATTGATGAGCTGACATTTGTCGTCCTCCGGCGAAACCTCATTCCACCAAGCCAGCGTCGATGATCCGCCACCATCCATATTGATTGCATCATCAGCGCCAGCCTGACGCAGCAGTTCGCCCAGCTCCCGAGTTGTCGCGCCCTGGCTGGATTTTCGTCGGCCGTCGATGATCATGAAGTACAGGAACCGGGTGTCATCGGAAAGACCGAGTCCCGTGCGAGGATGCAGGTCATCGCCAGACGGCTGAGCCACTCCGTCTGACAAACACAAACTGAATCCACTCACGGCGGTTCTGATATTCGTCGTGGGAGTCTCTGAAGTCGTAATCTGAATTGAAGCCTGATTGTCAGCGTCGATCAGGAGCGACGGCGTCCCGTTTGCCGGGGAGACAACAGTCCCCTGACAGATCGCAAGTCCCTGCAGATTGGTCGGCGTCGGCTGATTCCACGGCGCGGGCCAGGGAGAAAATGCGTCCGCGTTAATCGCGAGACGAATCCTTCGGTCACTACTTTGCGAACTTCTGACAAAATCCCGAGTTGTCTGTCGAATCGTCTCGATCTTGTTCTCAGTCCACTCTCCGGTTCTTCCGGTTGTATCCAGCCCCAGACCCGGAGTTTGCAGGTCAACTCGGACGCAATGATATTTCATGGAGCGTGGTGTAGTTGCAAGTTCTGAAATGAGTCGCACGCCTCGGAGCATTTCTTCCGTTTGCTCCCAGTCAAATTCAATAGCTTGAGCCGAACAACGATCGGGCAAGACGACCACGATCAGGGCGAGTCCCAGCATGAATCGAATATGGCTCAACGGCGATGAGTAAAAAGTCACGTTCAGAGCTCCTTCTAACTGACAGCAAGCACAGATGACGATCGGCAGGTGAAGCGTACTGTCTGTTGCATGTCGATCTCAAGACAGCAAAGTATCCATTTTGCGGCAGAGTTGTCTGTGTTGGAGAAAGGCCTGAATGAAAATGGTCAGGCATGTCGCATGTCACCGCCGCCGTTGCGAATTATTGCGGCGGCTGCAGTGTTATCTTCGTTTGCTGCAGACGGAGATTGCTGCAAACATTCGCAAAACGCTCTACAATATCCCTCGCCCGCCTACAGCAGACTAACTCGATCCGCATTCCCGAAACGCTTCTCCGCAGGTGCTGTTGCACAGACTCTTCGATTCGGATTCGGCACGGAGTAAGAACAATCATGAAGCACGTACTCCTATTTCTCGCTGCCGTTCTGCTCTGGCCATTGGCAGATATCGCTGCCGGAGAACTCAAACTGGCGACCGTGTTTTCAGATCATATGGTGCTGCAGCGAGACAAGCCGGTGCCCGTCTGGGGCTGGTCCGATCCTGGTGAAAAGATCACGGTCGAACTCGGCGGTCAGATGCAAAGTGCCGTGGCAGACGCTGATGGCAAGTGGCAAATAAAGCTCGCACCGATGAAGGCCAGTGCGGAATCGCAAACGTTGATCGTTCGTTCAGAGAAGCCGGATCGCAAAGCAGAAGTTTCAGATGTGCTGGTCGGCGAAGTCTGGCTTGGTTCCGGTCAGTCAAACATGGCGATGACCGTGAACCGCGCGAAGGATTTCGAGACAGAACAGGTCGCCGCGAAGTTTCCTTCGATTCGCATGTTCAAGGAAGAATCCCCAGCCTCCGCAACAGCTCAGGCTGAAAGCAGGGGGAAGTGGGCAGTGTGTTCGCCGGAAACTGTTGCTGGATATTCGGCGACTTTGTATTTCTTCGGACGTGAACTGCATCGCGAACTGAATGTGCCAGTGGGGCTGATCAATTCTTCAGTCGGGGGGACTCCGATTGAATCGTGGATCGCGGAGGAGGCTCAGGCGAAAATTCCAGAGCTGAAAAATCTCGTCGAAGCAAAGGCGAAGGTTGCGGCCGCGATTGATGAAGCGACAATGAAGGCCAACTATGAAAAGCAGTTGACCCGCTGGAAGGCTCAGGCAGAAAAAGCAAAAAAAGACGGTACAAAAGCACCTCGACGGCCGGCCGATCCCGTGGAATCGATCCGGAGGAAAGGCAACTCCGGAGGTCTCTTCAACGGCAAAATTTCACCGCTGATTCCGTATGCAATACGAGGAATCGTCTGGTATCAGGGCGAAGCCAATTCAGCGCCCGGCAAGGGGTCGTACTACCAGTATCAACTGCCGCTCCTGGTCAATGACTGGCGCGCACGATGGGGAGAAGAACTTCCGTTTGCGTGGGTTCAGCTTCCCAACTTCGGCCGAGAAGGCGAAGGCTGGTCGCTGGTGCGTGAAGCGATGCTGAAAACCCTCAGTCTTCGGAAAACCGGTATGGCCATCACGGTCGACATCGGAGAAACAAAAGACATCCATCCAAAGAATAAACAGGACGTCGGTGGTCGACTTGCACTATGGGCTCTGGGTGAAGTCTATGGTAAGACCGTTCCGGCAACATCAGGTCCATTGCCAGCCGGGCATGAAGTCAGTGGCGACTCCATCACCGTGACGTTCCTTCATGCGGATGGTGGCCTGGTGGCCGAAGGCGGGGAGCTGAAAGGCTTCGTCGTCGCGGGAGAAGATCAGCAATGGAAACCCGCTCAGGCCCGCATCGTCGGCAGCACAGTCGTGATTTCAAGCTCCGAAGTCTCCAAACCCGTTGCCGTTCGCTATGCATGGTCCGCCGATCCGGACTGCAATCTGTTCAACGAAGCCGGGTTGCCGGCATCGCCATTTCGGACCGATGACTGGCTGGTTGAACAGTCCGCAAAGTGACAGCGTCGGGAAAGCGGAAAGCCGTGGGTTGATTAAATCCCAACCCGCTGCGTCAGCGAGGGATTGTTGTTGAAAACGCGGCACCTTTTGTCCCTCACTGACGTTTCGGGTTGTGAAAACCCCTGAAATCAACACGCCGATAGCGGAGAGTCGTGGGTTGCTGAGTTCGTTGCTTCTCCTCTGACGCATGTGAAACTGCAGGCAACCTCGATCTCTCGACTCCTCTCACTGACAGAAACCGATTACCGCCAGAAGATTCGCTTTCGGCCGGGTCCCGTATCGTAAGTATCGAAAAAGCGGCTGATGTAAAGTGTATCGAACCCGAAACCAGCGTTCAGTGAATTGAAGCCGGCTCCACCGTCGAGCGTGTCGTCACCAAGTCCTCCAAACAGCGAATCGTTACCCCAGTTGCCGAACAGAATATCGTGACCGGCATCACCAAGCAGTGTGTCATGTCCGCTGCCTCCGGAGAGTCGGTCGTTTCCGGTGCCACCTTCGATTGTCGAAGAGAGACTAATCCGCGAGTTGATCGCGACGTCATCATTTCCAGGCCCCGCGTCGATGCAGACGCATGTGATCCATGTTCCCGGAGTTGTCAGGAATGAACGTCCGTTGATAAGAACGTTCAACGACGATCCCCAGACGTCGATTCGAATCGTATCGCTGCGACTTGTCCCGAAAACCTGGAGAGCACCATTGACGACTTGAACGCCAGCTCGCATCGGCAGACAGTTTGCCACCACGAATCGCCCGACAGCATCTCCGCTGGACAAGCCAGCCTGATTGTCAAACTGAAAGTGAATCCCGCCATAGATGCGACTCAGGCCGGCTTCCGCCGCAGCCGCACGAATGCTGGTGTACAGTCGATCGGGGACGCCTGCCACTTCCGATTTTGCCACAAACCCAATCGCATCGGTGCCGAAGACATCCGTCAACACGGCTGCCCCCGCAGCGCTGAAGGTACTGTGCCCCGATGTGTACGTTGGAAAAGCGGGCGTCTTCAACAATGGCGTCCAGAAGGCGTCTCGAACAGTGGACCGATTTCCGTCAAGGTCCGCGTTCTGAATCGCTCCGATAGGTCGCCACAGATCATAGTTAAACTTTGCATGCCATGACGTGATCGCGGCATCGGCCAAAGCGATATTCAATACGGCATACATTCTGGCACTTTCTTCCATCGACAGGCCTTCGCCTTCAGCGATGGTCTGAGCAATCATGTTCCACTGGCCCGGAGGCGTGGCCGTTCCTGCAGCACCAGCCCAGAAGTACGCGATGTTGGTCTGGTCCCACGTACGAAATCGACTGTTGACCGAACCAATCGCCTGAACTTCATTCAGATCACGAGCATACGCGGAAGACTGCAGCGAAGGAGGCGCGGCGGGAAGAAACTGATTCGGACGACTCATCGCCCATGGCCGCATCAATGACCACTGAGGCAAAATGGCCGGCGCAAAATCAGGAGCGGTTGGATTCCAATCGCCGACAACATCGCCGGGCGTGTAATTGACGATTCGATTCCAGCCGTCTGTACTTCGCGAGTTCAAGATCCGGTCCGCAACAAAGACACCGGCTCCGATCGCAGCATCTCGCAACGAACCCCACGGGACCGTGGAAAGAGTCTGATTCAGCGCCGCGTCGAAATAGGGGCGTTGCGAGGGAAACAAAGCACACAGGGTTCGATGAGCGGCCGCAGCGGCTGCCGCATCTTTCGACGCCAGAGGACTGACGTTGGCAAAAGTCAGATATTTCTCATAGCGACCGTCGATGGAATTGACGGCATCAAAAACCGCCGTGCTGACAATCGCCATGGCTCGTGAAGCCGCCGGAGGAGCCGGACGGTCGGCACGAATCGCATCCAGCAGAACGTCGTTCCAGTTATGAATCGTGCTGGCCGACATCACTTCGCGATTCTCAAGCACCTGAACCTCAGCGACAACCGGGGCCGCCGCGTTTCGACGGCGATGAGACTCAGAAACACCGCTGGTAACACCATCTCCAAAGAAAACCGACCGTATCAAGTTCCACATGGCTTTGCCCCGTCATGGATACAAAACAGCGAAAGAACCATTGCTGTGACCCAGAGTTAGCAGTCCGCATGCCAGACTGCCCGCATTCCTTCAGTGGCAAATTTCGTTGGATTCCTGCAAGAATCCGCTGCGTTTGAACGGGCCAGCCGGATCGGAATCGCAACACGTGCTATCGATTCGATGACAAACAAATAGGCCCTTTCACGTGCCCACTGCCGGAGTTGAACGTTGTGAGCCCGCTTCTGACTCGTCACAATAATAGCCTCAGTGGCCGTCCGATCACCTTCGAGGAAACATGAGGACAGCCTATGAAAAGAAGCGATCGTCAGTTGTGCCTGAGCAACTCTTTCGTGACGCCGATCGTCGCAGCGGCGGACGCCGAAGGAAAGCGGCCGGGATTTCTGTCACGTCGATGCAACATTTCCTCTGTCTGTCCGGAGATCCAATCGTGAAGCCCGCCTTCGCACTTCTCAATGTCCGGCGATGTTTAATCGCGGCGGCGATGGTCATTCTGGCGCGGACCAATGCTGTCTTCGCAGACGAGTCCTTTGAGAAATTCCTCACGACCCACTGCATCCAATGTCATGGGCCGGAAAAAGTCGAAGGTGACATTCGCATCGACCAGTTGTCTCGCGACTTCCGTCGGGGCACCGACACTCATCATTGGGCGGAGGCGATCGACAAGGTTAACAGCGGTGAGATGCCTCCTAAGACGGAACCGCAGCCGACTCAGGATGAGATCGCTGCCTTCGTGACAGGCCTCGATGCCAGGCTCCGCGAGGGCCGTGCCATGCGCATGGCAATACGTCCGCCAGTTACGCATTATCGACTGAGCCGCGGGGAATACCAAAACACCGTCTATGACCTGTTGGGCGTGCGCTATGATCCGACAATGCCCGGTGAACTCAACGAAGATACTTTATGGCATGGCTTCGAACGCATCGGCTCGCAGCTTACGCTTTCCCCATCGCATATGGATCGCTACTACCGGGCCGCCGGGATTGTGCTTGATCGTGCTTATCCGGCCACATCCGGCGAGGCACGCAAGATCAGGAAGACGGCTGCGGAACTTCGATACAATGGCGGAAAGGAACAGCAGGAAGCTCTGGATAAGTTTGGCATCAAGAGACCCCTGCGACATCTGCTGTTTCCTGGTCGAGTTCAAAACGCTCTTTCTACGCACTGGTTCGGAAAGACGGGGCCGGAGCATAGCGGACTTTATCGAATGCGTCTTCAGGCCAGCGGCATAAGACCACTCGGCGGACAGCCAGCGCATCTGAGTATCGGCAAAGAAACCAGTGAAGAGACAGTCGATGGTCTGATTGAATTCGACATCACCGCGCCGGAAGACAGCCCGCAGGTGTATGAGTTCGAAGTGTTCCTCGAGATGCCGACTCAATTGCATTTCTGCATTGTAGCGACCGATGTCGTAGATCGGCGAGGAGGCGCGGCATTTCGGAATGCTCTGTCCAGCAGTTCCTACATCTTCACTCATAGCAGCGAAACTTTGCTGCTGAATCCGAACGCACCACAGATGTTCGACGACAAAGGAAACGGCCTGTTCTCCACTGTGCTGCTCGACTGGATCGAATGGGAAGGCCCCCTGCAGACGGATGAAGAGAGAAGCCGACGAACAGGCGTCGTGCCACCGGACAACGCGACGGCGGACGTCATCACCGCACATGTGCAGCGATTTGCGGAACGAGCCTGGCGACGGCCGGTCAGCCCTGATGAACTGGCCAACTACGTGCAGTCCTGCCGCGAGGAACTCGACGCCGGTGCGACGATGGCGGAAGCTTTTCGAGTCTCCTTGCAGGGAATACTCACTTCCAGAAATTTCATCTATCTGGTCGAAGGCGATCCCGCCGTACGAGAACGCCTCTCGGACTGGGAACTCGCGTCACGGCTTTCCTACTTCCTGTGGAGTTCGATGCCCGATGAATCGTTGTTTGATGCGGCACGACGCGGTGAGTTGTGTGCAGTGGATGCTGCAAAGTCCTATGCTTTTCTGGGGCAGCACGTGGATCGAATGCTGACCGACAGTCGCCTCAATCATTTCATAGATGACTTCTCCCGGCAATGGCTGCAACTGCACCGAGTCGGCATGTTTCCGCCCGACAAGAAGCTCTATCCGGTCTACGATGACTGGCTCGAAGCCAGCCTTCGTGCTGAGCCGATGGAATACTTCCGCGAAGTCGTTTCTCAGAACCTTCCCGTCTCAAGCTTCCTCGATTCTGACTGGACTATGGCAAATGCGCGGCTGTGTGATTTCTATGGTCTTCCCGAACCGACGGCGGATGGATTTCACCGTGTCTCGCTGAAGCCGGAAGATCATCGTGGCGGGTTGTTGACAATGGGTGCGGTCCTTGGACTGACCTCGGATGGCACTCGTCATCGACCAGTGCATCGCGGCGTGTGGCTCAGCGAGGCGATCTTCAACCGAACTCCGCCCGCACCTCCGGCCAATGTGGATCCCATTGAACCGGTTCCGCCCACGGGCAATAAGGTGACGATCCGCAAAAGAATCGAAGCCCATGCAAGCAACGCAAGTTGTGCGGCCTGTCATCGAAACATCGATCCGCTCGGTCTGGCGTTCGATCAGTACGACGCGATCGGACAATGGCGTACTCGCGAACATGTCCCGACCGGTATTGGAGAAGATCCTATGGTCGATGCCACCGGAAAGATGCCCGACGGCCGCCCGTTCCAGAACGCCGTGGACTTCAAACGCCTGCTGATCGAAGATCAGGACAGGATCGCCCGAGCCTTCATCGAACAACTCTGCACCTACGCCCTCCGCCGAGTCCTTACTGTTGACGACGAAGATGATCTGCAACTGATTGCAGACGAAGCCCGTAACACCGGATATGGAGTAAGAGACATGATCCGAGCCGTGGCGACGTCAGAGCTCCTGAGGAAAAGATAAGCTGGTTCTTTGTTCTTCGTTCTTCGTTATCCAGCAGCAGATTCCAACCAAGAACCAACCACCAGGAACGTCTTTCCCCACCTCGAGAGCAACAGCATGACGATTCGACGCTTTGAAGATATTGAGGGCTGGCAACTGGCAAGGGAATTGACGAGACAGGTCTATGAGGTGGCAAGACGCGGAGCGTTTGCCACTGACTTTGGTCTCAGGAACCAGATCACACGCGCGTCAGGCTCTGCAATGCACAACATTGCTGAAGGATTCGATAGCGGGAGCAATGCTGAGTTCGTCAGATTCCTGCGTTACTCCCAACGCTCGTGCGCAGAAGTTCAAAGCCAGCTTTATGTGGCTCTGGACCACGCCTGCATTTCGCAGGATGATTTTGACCGCATCGACGAACAGGCTGCAAAGACACACGCAAAAGTTGGCGGCTTCATCCGATACTTGCTGAGTCTTGCAAATCCCCAATAACCAGATCGATATTCGCGAACCTCCATCGAATTGGCAAACGGGCAGATTCGAGCTCCACCCAAAACCAAGAACAAAGAACCAAGAACCATGAACCTGCTCTCCCAATCCTGGCTCATCAATCGTCGTCACGCTCTTCGTGCGGCCGGTACCTGCATTTCTCTGCCGTTTCTTGAGTGCATGGTTCCGCTCCGGGCCGCGGACACGAACAGCGAGTCGCCTCGCAGAGCCGCCTTCATTTATCTGGCCAACGGAGTTCATTCGCTCAACTATCAGATTACAACAGCGGGCAAGGATTATCAGTTCTCCCGATCGCTCAAGCCATTGGAAAAACATCGCGACGTCATCACGCCCATCAGCGGGCTCCATCATCCCGGCAGCCTGGGACATCATCATAACTGCATCAATGTGTGGCTCACCGGCGGAAAGATTGGGCCTTCGGAACGCAACACGATTTCCGTCGACCAGAAGATCGCCGAGATCACATCACAGCATACTCGCTATCCGTCGCTGGAGATTGCTCTCACCGGAGGATCGCTTGCCTGGACCGCGGACGGTGTCGGCCTTCCCGCGATGCGTCGCTGCAGTGAGATCTTTGCGTCACTGTTCGAAGAACCCAAAGGTGGCCGGGATGCTCAGAGAAAGGCCCTGCGCCGCAAAGCCAGTGTGCTCGATGACAACCTGGCGGAAGTACGTCAGCTCGAACAGAAAATGGGAGCGGCCGATAAAGGCCGACTCGACCAGTATCTCACATCCGTCCGAGAAGCCGAGATCCGCACACGCCGCGCTGATGCCTGGCTGGATACGCCGCTGCCGGTGATCTCGGAGACCGATCGCAAGCGAACGAATCGCGACGTTGCCGCCACGATGGCGGGCGACTATTTTCGAACGGTTTATGATCTGATTCTGCTGGCATTCCAGACAGACCTTACGCGAGTCGCCACGTTCAGCCTCGGCGGTGAGGGCGATGCATTTTCCATCCCGGAAATCGGCATTACCGAATCACGCCATCAGCTCAGCCATCACGGTGGAGACCCGGGCTACATGGAGAAGCTCACGAACTACGATACCTTCGCGATCGAACAGTTCGGCTACTTCCTGACGCGACTCAGCGAAACCAAAGATCTCAGCGGAAACCCCATGCTGGGCTCCACGATGGCCTTGTTTGGAAGTGGCATGACCTATGGACACAGTCACGGCAATGCCAATCTGCCACTTGTATTGGCCGGCGGCTCAGATCTCGGTCTTAAACACGGCAGCCATCTCGACTTCAATCAGGGTCACTTCCAGGGTTATCAATTGGACAAGCCCGGCGAGCATTATTCGCTCTGCAGCCGCCCCGCTAACCCTGAGGCCCACATGAGCAACCTGCTGCTCCTGATGGCGCAGAAGATGGGAGTTGAGGCGGGCGGGTTTGGGGATAGTAATGGCAGAGTAGTTCTTGGTTCATAGTTCCTGGTTCGTCGCGAAGCGACGGCAGCATATAGCTGCGGGCGGAAGCCCGCAGACAACGCCCCACCACAACACAAGCCGCGAAGCGGCGACAGACCATTTCGAAGTCGAACACAATGAATCAATCACGAATGCTGTCGCCGCTTCGCGGCTCAATCGCATTTTTCGGGTCTTTCTGCGGGCTGACGCCCGCAACTATTTGCTGGCATCGCTTCGCGATTGATCGTCTCGTTAGGATATCCTGCGTCTTTTTGGGATGGATAGTTCTCACTCCTTCCACTCTCGTCAGCCAGGAACCAGGAACAAAGAACCAGGAACAATCTACAGAGCCCTTCCGGCCGCAGGCGGGAAAGTTCCCTCCTCTCGAAAACGCCCACACCTACCGCGGTGAACTTGTCTTCGTGGATCATCCCAACCGTCGAGGCAGCATTCGGCTGCAGGGATCGGGTATGTTTTTCCGCAACGACCCTCATCCCTTCGCAATGCTGCCGTACGGGATTGTTCGCTATCATGGGGCCCCTGGCGATCTTCGTGACGTCCCGTTGGGGACAGTGATGCACGCCCATGCGTTTCTTCCACCGGACCCAACAACGTCTTCCGTCCCGGTTCTGCCGGTGGACAGCAAATCCAAAGACGCCAATCACAATCGAGGAGCCGGCATCGCGCCCGCTGAGAATCATGTGCTGCTTCTGGAAGATGAACCCAGCTTCTGTCTGCGAAACGGACTTGTCTGGAAACTGAAGGAAGTGGAACTCCAGAACAACGCCGGCATAATCGTGGCCTCTCGCGAACACCGCGAAGGGAAAGGTGAAAAGCCCGCCACGGAATCTCTGACGTTCGACGCTGCAACGCGTATCTGGCGTGGCCGCGAGATGCTGCTGATTGAAGACATGATCGCTGAAGGAATCTGGCCCGCGCAAGGGAAGAAGAATCTGGAAGACCAGGCCGTGTTGCTTGGGATCACCTGGAAGCCCACGCCGGACGGAGTGTTTACTCGGTTCCACGTTTCCGACATCTGGCTCGATGACGACGCTATGCACCGAGCTGCCAAAAAGCAGACGGAAGTCCACAAGGCCTTCATTCGCAGCCGCTGGATGCCCGCGTGGATTGACTCCGTCGAGTACGGCAAGTTTGGTCGTGCTTCGGTGACCGCAACTTTGTTTGGCGGAATGGATGCATCGCTCTACGGCGACTTCAAAAAGAACGAACCCGCAATAATGAATGCCGTCGAGAACACTCTCAAGCATACTCACGGCGCTTACGGTCCCGCACATATGGCGTCACGAGGCACGATTCTGGATGTCATTCAACAGTCCGGCGAAGCTCCCACTGGCAGCAGTGGAATTCAGATCCGTTTCGAGACCGATCTGATCATCGAAGGAATCCGCCCGGGCCGAGTTGTTCGAATCCGCCCAAACAATTGGCCTCAGGTTCAAGTGCCTCGCGAAGAATTCCTGAACGACGCATCCAGTCTCGAAGAGCGATTCCCGACGCCGGCGATCTTCCCCAGGTATTAATGCAGGAATGATACTGACGGAAGTTTGTGGTGTTCACTTTTTATCGACGGTCATCATGTCACCAACAGGTCCCCATCACGATGACAGATTGCATTCACCCAAAACAAACCTTCCTGACCCTTCTACGGATGAGTCTGATTTGCTTCCTGCCGTCTCTGCAGGCTGATGAGCATTTGATTCAGCCGGGAGAATCACCGCAGGCCATTCTGGATCGCGTGCAAGCCGGTGATCGAATCGTGCTCCTGCCGGGGCTGCATGAACATGCGCCGGGGCGACATCGGGCCATGCTGTACGTCGACAAGTCAGTTGAGATTGAGTTGCGTGAAGGAGCAATCTTCCGACTGGCTCCCGGTGTTTGCGAAATCGAAGCGGCCGGAGAAATCACGACCGATCAGGATGCCGGCAAGAAGCTGGATGATCTCCAGTTCGGTGGCCAGTTTGATCTGTCCAAGCCGGCAGTTGATGGGCCGGAAGCGTACGGCAACACGATTTACACAATCACTATCGACAGTGAAGGCAAAGATGGCCAACCCGATACCTTTGCCTGGGGCGATGGGCCCCTCTTTCAGACACCACAAAAGAAGGTTGCGATCACTGGCGACTGGCAGGAACTCAGTCACGGCGTCAAGTTGCGTTTCGACAGCAAGCAGGGCCACAGTAAAGGCAGCCTGTGGTTTGTGTCCTACGACGGGCCGGAAGCCTACGGCATTCGCATCGGTCATGGGACTCAGAAAGACGACATCGAAAACGTGCGTATCACGGGCAAGGGCGTGATCGATATGAACGGAACTCACAACGCCCAGCCCAGCGGACTAGTCAGAGACATCAACGCCTGTGTCCTTGTGCACGGGCGAGTTCGCAACGTTGTCATTGAAGACATTACGATGATGGATACAAATCGCTCTGTGATGTGCTATGGCGAACACACTGGAGAATTCCTGCCGGGCGGCCAAACGGGGCCCGGTGAATCATTCGATGCTGAGAACATTACGATCCAGCGAACTCGCACGATCAATCCTCACGGAGCCGCCTACCTGCTTGGTCATCCGTCACACCGAGGCCTGCTGAAGAATGTAAAGTGCAACCACAACTACATGGAAACCGGCAAGACCTCACTCGAGCCCAATTTTAATCTCGACGGTTACGAAGTCATCGGCAACGTCATCAAAAGCGACGGCCAGGCCATCCACTGCTGGCGTCACTCTAAAAACGGAGTCATCGCCGACAATCTTCGCATTCACGATAACACCGGCAAACCGGTCGTCGTTGTCAATGCCCCCCGCGGCTGGCTACCGCCGGAACCTCCGACACAGCAAAATAACCGGAATCACCTGAGTGATACCGCACGCTGAAAACAGTCGTTGTTTCGTGTTCGATCACGCCAGCACAGCTTCAACAACATGGCCATGAACATCCGTCAGGCGGAAATCACGGCCCTGAAAACGATACGTCAGACGCTCGTGATCGATGCCCATCAGATGCATCAACGTCGCCTGGAAATCGTGAACATGTACGCCGTTGTTTGCCACGTTGATGCCCAGATCATCGCTTTCCCCATACTGCATTCCGGCCTTCACGCCACCGCCGGCCATCCATAATGAAAACGCATACGGATGATGATCGCGTCCCCATTTTGGCCGATCATTGATGTTGCCCTGCAGAAACGGAGTCCGTCCGAATTCGCCACCCCAGATCACCAGAGTATCCTCCAGTAACCCGCGCTGCTTCAGATCCTGGATGAGTCCGGCGGAAGGCTGATCCGTGTCTTTGCACTGAGTATACAATTCCGTCGTTACGCTGCCGTGCTGATCCCAGCCAGCATGCATCAACTGCACAAAACCCACGCCGCGTTCGGCCAGTCGCCGAGCCATCAGGCAGTTGTAGGCGAACGTGCCCGGCTCTTTCACCTGCGGCCCGTATAAGGCCAGAGTTGCTTCCGTTTCGTCACTGAAGTCGGTGAGTTCCGGAACGCTCGATTGCATCTTGTACGCCATTTCATATTGCGCGATGCGAGTCGCAATTTCTGGATCGCCATAGTCGGCCAGCTTCAGCTCGTTCAGCTTGGCGATGTCGTCCAGCCACTTGCGCCGCATCGATGAACTGACGCCGTCCGGATTATTCAGATAGAGAACCGGATCGCTGCTGCCTCGAAATTTGACGCCCTGAAATCGCGACGGCAAAAATCCGCTGCCCCAGTAAAAGTCGTAGAAGATCTGTCCACATGTTGTGCCTTTGCTGACACTCGTCATCACGCAAAACGACGGCAACGTGTCGTTATCGCTTCCGAGCCCATAACTGAGCCACGCACCGGCCGTCGGTCGTCCTGGCAGCTCCCCACCGCTCAGCAGAAACTGAATCGCCGGCGCATGATTGACCTGTTCTGTGTGCAGACTGTGGATAAAACACAGGTCATCAGCGATGCCCGCGGTATAAGGCAGAAAGTCGCTGACCCAGGCTCCGGACTGGCCACGCTGCCGAAACGGTTCCACGGGAGCCAGCATGACCTTTCCCGCAGTGTTGCCCGTCATTGTGCTGAAACGCTTGTCGCCGATGTAGTCCTGAGGTACCGGCTGCCCATGCATCTCAATCAGCTTCGGCTTGTAGTCAAAGAGATCGACATGAGTCGGCCCGCCGTTCTGAAACAGATAGATCACCCGTTTGGCTTTGGGCGTGAAGTGTGGCAGTTCAGGCAACCCGCTCGAACGTCCCGCCGCAAGACCATCGCGAGCAAGCAACGAGGCCAGAGCGGCCGTTCCGAGACCAGCCGCTGAACGTCCGAAGAATTCACGACGGCCGACGTGCAAAGAATTTTCATGCAACGGATTCATTGTTATTCCTTCGTCAATGTTTCGTCGAGATTCATCACGGCCAGTGTCAGACTGGTCCATGCCGCATGTTCAATGGCGTCCAATTGCTCGTTGCGTTTCGATTCGCCGACCGCGAGCAGCGTACCAGCCGCCTCCGGATCAGCTCGAAATTCGCTGCGTGAGCGATCAATGGCCGCAAGCAGGATTGTCTTCTCTTCGCCCGTCGCTCGACGAGCCAGCAGCCGACGGAAAACCGCATCAATACGAGCTTCGTCGATCTTGTTACTTGCAGCCCCGGCGTTATCCGACGTCAGCACACGCTCAGCCAACGTTCGAGCGGCTTCCACGAACGTGACATCATTCAAAGTCAACAACGCCTGAAGCGGAGTGTTGGTGCGGAAAGACTTCACCGTGCAGGTTTGGCGCGTTGCATTGTCGAAGAACATCGTCGGCGCGATGATGCGTCGCCAGAATGTGTAGAGACTGCGCCGATACAAGGCGTCTCCATGATCCTGAGCATACTGTTTGCGGCCAAACGTCGTCTCTTCCCAGACTCCAGCCGGCTGATACCCTTTGACCGGTGGTCCTCCCATGGCAGCAACCATCAGTCCGCTGGCCGCCAGTGCCTGATCGCGCACCATCCACGACGGCATCCGGAAACGCGGGCCGCGTGACAGATAACGGTTCTCCGGATCTGCTTCGTACGACATTCCATGGGATGCATCAGAGGCAGCTTCACCTTCCGCATCCCGAGCGGTAATTCGCGATGACTGTCGATACGTTTGACTGGTCAAGATCTGGCGAATAAGCCGTTTCACATCCCAGCCGTGTTCGCGAAAATCAGCCGCCAGCCAGTCGAGCAGATCCTGTTGAAGAGGGATTTCTCCCTGGACACCAAAGTCTTCGGGTGTCTTGACCAGACCGATTCCAAAGAACTGTTGCCAGAATCGATTGACGGTCACTCGTGTAGTCAGCGGATTGTCGTTCGACACGATCCACCGCGCCAGCGTCAGGCGATTGATGGTTTCACCGGCGGGCAATCGCGGCAGCTTCTCCGGAACGTCTGCTGTGACTTCGTCTCCGGGTTTGCTGTAGAGACCTCGCGTGAGCACCCAGGTCTTTCGAGGCTGAGGCATATCCTCCATCACCATCACTTTCGGGAATCCACCGCGAAGATCGTTCAATGATTTCTGCAGCTGTTCTCGGTTCTTCAGCAACTCTGCGTACGCCGCATCGCCAGCCCGTTGCGCGGCGACAAGCTGATCTCGCTGCTCCTGAGTTCTCTGGTCGGCCGGAGTTTTCAGGTTCGCGATCAGCGCGGAATTGCTGTCGTCAAGTTTCGCATCCGGTGTTGCACTGGCACTCAATCGAAAACGACCGATGTTGTGCGATACGTGCGGCGAATCATGTCGCAGCACAATCGTGAACGATGCGTCTTTGATCATCGTCAATGGCTCAGCAAGGCGGAACACAGCGGAGTGAGATCGATCAATCGGCTTGCCGGCATACACAGCCCAGCCTGATTTCGAATCGCCATCGAACGCTCGTGCAACCTTCAGATCGCCCTGTTCGTAAGTCGCTTCGGCCGATGCGATTGAGACCTTCGTCGCTTGATCGCTGCCCGGCTGCTGAACCAGAACTTCGATCTCCGTCAGCACGAAGTTTCCGCTGTCAGCTCTGGAAAGTCCGCCTTGTGTGTGACTGTCATGGTTCAACGCGTCCAACCGAATTGCGGTGATCTGTTCGAGCTCAGTTGTCAACTCCAGCGTATACGTATCGTTGCGAGGATTCTCACCGGCCGCCAGAATCGAACCATCCTCCTGTGCCGTCAACGTTTGATGCGCCGCGCTGAACTTGCCTGCCTTTAACGGCTGCCACGTGGATTCGCCAGCTTTGGCCAACGTGGCCTGTTCCCACGCTTGTTGTGACGCCATCAGTTCCTGCTCACGCTGCTGAAGAGGCTGCTTCAACGCGGCCAGTCGAGTTTCAATATCCTTTTCTTGTCGGCGCTGGTCATCGCTGGCCACAGCAAGCACCGGTGGAGTTTGTGGATTGCCGCCGCCGCCATCGACCGGCGTTTGGTTAAAGAAGGCAGAGAGTCGGTAGTAATCCTTCTGACTGAGCGGATCGAACTTATGATCGTGGCAGCGGCAGCAGTTCATCGTCAGACCCAGCCAGACGGTGCCTGTCGTTTCCGTCATATCCATGACGTAGTCGACGCGATTCTCTTCCGCGATGCGTCCGCCTTCGCCATTGATCATATGGTTGCGACAAAACCCGGTCGCCAGTCTCTGCTCAAAGCTGGCCTCGGGCAGTTGATCTCCCGCGAGTTGCCAGACGGTGAACTGATCGTAAGGCAGATTCTTATTGAAGGCATCAATCACCCAATCTCGCCACGGCCACATGGTTCGTTCATTGTCGCCCTGATAGCCGTTTGAATCCGCATACCGAGCCGCATCGAGCCAGCTCCAGGCCATGCGTTCGCCATACGCCGGAGAAGCCAGCAGTCGATCGACGACTTTGTCCCACGCATCAGGGGACGTGTCCTGCACAAAGTTGTCGACTTCGTCCGCAGTCGGTGGCAGTCCCGTCAGATCCAGAGTGACACGACGAATCAAAGTCTCACGGGGCGCTTCCGGGCTCGGCGTGACTTTTCTTGCCGCCAGTCGAGCCTGCACAAAATGATCAATGGGATTATGCAACCACTCCGCCTGATCCGGCACGGCCGGCTTAACGAGCGGCTCAAACGCCCAATGCGATCCCCACGGTGCACCGGTCTCGACCCAGCGAGTCAGCCGTTCAATCTGAGCCGCCGTTAGAGGTTTCTTGACACTCGGCGGCGGCATCACGAGATCCGGATCATGACTCGTCACGCGGCTCAGCAGTATCGCAATGCCTCCGTCAATTTCCAGTGCCTTCCGTGCCCCTTTTTCCGTATCCAGCCGCAAGTCACCTTCTCGCGAGCCTTCATCAGGCCCATGGCAATTGAAACAATGTCCGGCGAGGATCGGCCGAATATCGCGACTGAAGACAATCGTCGATTCGTCTGCACGGGCAACACTTGAGAAGCCCACCAGCGAAAACGCGATCAGCAGAAGTGAGGCCAGTTTGGTGGCGGTGTACTTGGGCATTTCAGGCTCTGAACTGCAGGACGCGTGGAGTGGAACAACGTTGTCGCCATTGACTTTCCAGTGACAACGTCTGCCGACATTGTAATGTCCCAAACGTTCAGCGAGTAGTTTGCGAACGATGTGACATCCAACCGGGTCTAGTCGGCGATTTCGACAGGTCTTCCTTGCTGACCTCATCCTTACCCACATTTCTTACTCAGGAAAGAGTCCATTGTTGCTGAGACCTTGAAAAATCCGCCGCAAGAAAGCCTGCGATTCAACCCGGTACGGGTTCTACAACAAAGCCTCGGGTTGCCGCTTTGCGGCGCACCCCAGGTATCGGGCCAGGGAATGTCAAGAACCTCGAGGGGGTTCCACAGCACGGACATCAGTCTTTAATCAGGTACCCCAGGAATGAATTGTGGAACCTCGTTGAGGTTCAAATCGCTGGGCAACATATCCTGGGGTACGCCGTTGTCACGGCGACCCCAGGCTTTGTTGTAAAACCCCGTTGGGGTTGAGATTCCACTAGTTCTCAAACCAGCGGTCCACAAGCGTGAAGCCACAGGGTGCCACAGCCTGCATAGGCTGTTTTGCGAAGCAACAAGAAGCCCATGTGTGCACGTTCAATTTTCAGAGAACCTTGTCAGCTGAAAAAAAACTTCACAGAGGCTACTTTTGCCACCGGCACATTCCCACTGCGTGGAATCGTGACCCAGAGGCAACGGATTACTTCAGCGAAGCCTCAAAATCTTCATCGACTGTCACTCCTGCAGACTCCCATTCTATCGGCCACTGATAAGGGAGTTTCAGTTTCAGATCGACGGAAAAACGCTCGGCACCACGCAGCATGTCTAGTGAAACTGTCGTATTGTCCATCGACAGAACCTTGTAAACCTCTTCACTCGACAGATCTTTCGGATCAGCGCCATTCAGTTTGAGGACGCGATCGCCTTTCTTGAGGCTGTGATCAACGTCGGAGAAATACTCGTCGAAATCAACCACCTCCAGTGCCCCGGCATTCCGAAATGAGAAAAATGGCGCGCACGCCAGAGTTGGAGGCAAAAGATGAGCAACCTCATCCGTTTTGAGCTTCTCACACCAAACCTTCCCAGTCGGAAAGTCGATTGTCGTGCGGAAATACCTCAGGAGTTCGAGCCCGATGGTATCTCGGTCCGCGATAAGAACGGGAACGTTATGAAATCGAACTCCCGCAAAATCGATGTAACGCAGTACGCTGAGATTTGTGGGGGTGTCGGTTCGCTGTCCTGAGCCTGCCTCTGGTATCAACAGGGACCTGATTTGTCGCAACTGTCCCATTCGCTCAAGCGCATCGACTCTTTCGCGGGATAGCCACACGTACGCCGTGCATCCAGTGTCCAAAACGACGTTCCGGTTGCCGAGTATTGGAAACGCTACAGGCAACTGAGGAACTCCGTCTTTCCAGGCAATTGCCATTTGAGCGCCTTCTGCCGAAATCACCGGAGACGGCACGGACTGAATCGTTGCGGCGGCCGGATCCAGTACAAATGCGTGGTCCCTCAGGTACGGTGCACCGGCAATCGCAGTCAGCGGAATTCTCAATAAATTCTGCCGGTCTTTGTAATCAGAACCCAATGCGTAGTCGGATTTCTTTGGCAAGCCGAGGCATTGAAACGGCATATCGGCAAAGACTGTTATGCGATTCCCATGCGATGGCGGAATTCGAACGCGGACGTTCGGGAACGACTCCGCGCCGTTTGGGGCGTGGACCGCGACAACATTGGATCCTGTTCCGAACAGCGCAAAACCTGCTTGATCGTTCGCCGTCGCTGGCACCAGCCAGAGCCCGTGTTTGCGATAGTAGTCAGATGTTGAGACCGTTGCCGTATTTAGAGCGGTTCCGGAGGACGGTCCAACTTCATCCGAATTCGCCCAATGCCCGAAAAGAGCAAATGTCAGAAACGGAACAACAATAACCGCCAGCTGCCAACGTGCTGACGACCGCCACGATGAACTCCGAAACGAACGAGACGCAGGCCGATACCATAGTTTTGACAAACGTGCTATCGAAGACATCCTGCCGAGACTCCATTCTCGTTACCCAACACATCGCTTCGAAAACCATCACCACAACCATCAACACAAATTGTGGCCCAGGACGGAGAATCGAGGAAGACAAGTTCTGACGGAAAAGTAAGTAAATTTGTGTAAGTGCGAAGATCGCGGTTGAGGCGAGATTACGAGGACACCGCTTGGCCGCACAGACTGCATAAGCTGTCTTGAGAACCAACAAGAAGCCCATGTGTGCACGTTCAACCCTCAGAAAACCTCGAGAGATTGTCTGAAGCCGTCACAGAGGCTTCTGGTGCCTGCGGCACACTCCCAGTGCGTGAGCGTGCCACCCAGCGGAATACTAACGCAACGAGCGAACGAACCGCCCGCTCACAAACTTAACCTTCGATTGCATTCTCCGACTATTTCCCCGCTGGTCGCGAGGCGGCCTTGCCGTAATAGGGATACGTGTCGAACACATCGGATTCCGAGTCGACTCGCGGATCGCCGGTGGATTGCATCCAGTGATCCACACGAAGCCGGAGTTCGGAGAGCTTTGCCGCATAGACTGACTGTTCGGCAACGTTGTAAATCTGATGTGGGTCCGACTTCAAATCGTACAATTCCTCGGCAGGCCGCTTTTCAAAAATCAATCGTCGAAAGTTTGCGAACTCCGGATCATCCAGATGCGCCAGCAGGACGTCTTTCACGCCGGTCGTGTCTACGTCTCCAAATGGACGGCCGTGGAGGAAGAGAATATCTGGATCACCGGCCGGCCAACGATCGGAGCGCAGGTTTCGCACATAGAGAAAGTCGCGAGTACGAATGGCTCGCATTGGATAGCCCAGATGATCGCGACGCACGTCAGCATGGCGTTCGCGTTCGATATAGACGGCATCGCGATCAACAGAGCTCTCGCCTGAGGATGCAGGCTGATCAAGCAGCACGTCCGCAAAGCCTGGCAGAGTCATCTCGGGAGGCCGTGCAATTCCCGTGAGCTCCAGAATCGTCGGACCGATTTCGGCGTTGTTGATGAAGGGATCGACAACTCGCCCCGGTTTAAGCTGTTGACCCCAGCGAATCGCCATGGGAACGCGCGAGCCTGCGTCGTAGCAGTTCGCCAGTCCTCGCGGCATCTGCCAGCCGTTATCGCTGGCATAAATCACAATGGTCTTGTCGAGCAGTCCTCGATCTTCAAGCTGCCGAATCGCCGCGCCGGCTTCGTCGTCCATGGTCATGATCCCGCCGTAATAGTTCAGCAGATCCTGACGAAGTTCGGGGCAGTCCGGAAGCTCGGGAGGAATCGGCATCAGATCGGCGGATAACGTCGCACGGGCTCGGCCGATATAGGGCAGTCGTCCGGCCTTTGTGGCCGTGTCGGTATTGCCCAGCCAGAAGAAGAATGGCCCGGATGTCTCCGTCTGTTTGAGAAACGCTTCGAAGCTGGCGAACTTCGTACCGACTGGATTCTCTTTCCAGCCAGAGATCTCGTGATTGCCCGGGCCCCAGGGTTTGCCGCTGTAGCCGGTCTTATATCCCGCAGCACGCAACAGATCGGTCATCACCGGCGTGTCTTTGGGGAAGCCGCTGTACAAGCTGGCTCGTTCACCGATTTCATGAGCATACCGACCTGTCAGCAAACACGATCGCGTCGGCGAACACGATGGGACCGGATTGAACACATGAGTGAACAACACACCTTCTCGCGCGATGCGATCAAATGTCGGAGTTTTCGCGAGTGAATCGCCCAGCACACCCGCATTCGGCCATTTCCAGTTGTCGGCCAGAATGAGCAGAACGTTGGGACGATCTTCAGCAGCGTTCAGTCGAGTTGTGAGAACTCCGGAACTCAGCGCGACAAAAGCAAGCAGCCAATGGAGTAAGCGATATCTGGCGGTAGACCTTATCATCGAACGTGGACTCACTCGAGTGGATGCATGTGTTTCGCAAGGTGAACTTGTTGCAGGATCCGGCTCAGCCGCAAGCCAGGATACCGGTCGGTATCTTGGTTGAACGATCTCAGGGTGACATCTTCTTCGCGGGCTGTGCTGGCACAGGTCTTCCGGCCAGCATGGCTTCAAGCATTGGCTTGAGTCGAGCCGCGTACACTGCATAACCGGCTGGTGAAAGGTGGATGTTGTCGGGCGTGTAAAGTTCCTTCTTCAATGTGCCGTCTTCATTCAGGAAATCGTTCGTGAGATCAAGCACCTGCACCAGTGGATCGCTGTTCAGTTTCAACGTCCTGAGCACTTCGTTGGTCGCTTTGATGTCCTGATAAAAGCGATGGTCCGGCGAGTGGGCGGGGAGAATACTGGCAACGACAATCTTCGCATCAGGAAACTTCTCCCGCAGATTCTTCACACACATCTCGATGCCTTTGGCGGCCGCTTCGATGCCGGTTTCCGGCGTAAAGAACATGTTGTTATTGCCGATCATCAGCACGATGGACTTTGGCTGTAGCCCTTCGACTCCTCCGTGGTCAAGTCGCCAGAGAACGTTTTGAGTCTTGTCGCCGCCTATGCCAATATTGACGGCTTTCATGTCGGGAAAATGCTTCTTCCACGACTCGCCCCATTGAATCGTGATGCTGTCTCCGACCAGGAGCACGTCGACTAGCCCGGCGTTGGCCTGTACTGTCCTGACATGGGCTTCGTGCAGCTTTAGCCATGCATCGCCGCCGAAGTATCCCGCACTTGGAACAACAGGCCAGAGATGTGGTAAGTGCTTGTTGGCTTCGCGGCCTGGACGACGATCATGTTCTGCCTTGTCGACGATATAAGCCCGCTCTTCATCCATCAGCGGCCAGCCACTCTTTTGTGGTTCAGCAGTGGAATAAGGATAGTCGATGCCGTCGGCCACGAACGGCATCAGTAGACCGAATAAGGCTAAGAGGCAGTTGTGGAGAGTCATGAGTTGTACACTTTCGTCGATAGAAATAGGGCGATCAGGATGCGACCAGATCCTCTCGAGCAGCTACGTTAACGTCAGCCACTCATTTTGTCATCGTTGGTGAGACAGCAGTTTTAGCGAGGGTGTAGTCGCGGTTGATTGTGAGTACCATGATGGATCGCTCAAGTCGGTGAAATTCCGTGATGCAGACGTAACGCTTGTGGTCGACCTGGACGGGCACTGGAATCATCAGTGTGCAGAACGTGCGTTCCTGACGCTTCATCATGTCAGGAACCTCGATGCCGTCAGGGCTGTTCTTCAGTCGCATCCAGAAGAAGTGGCAGTGAGCCTCAGTGACGAGATCATCGGGATCGTGAAGCTCGACAAAACCACGTACCTGGTTGAGATCTCCATCGCACAGGTGCGTTGGAGCTGGACTGTCGAGGCATTTCCTCTGACCCGGGCTGCTTATGAAGAACCGTCGAGCAGACAAAGACTTCGCCTGCTCTTCATGAATTCTTTAGGCCGAACCAGATCTTTACGTCGTGCAGGACCGGGGTCGTTGTTACGGCTTGACTTTTCGTGGTACGCCAATGATTGAAAATGCACAGCTGATGCATTTATGATCCGAATTTGTTGGCGACGCAGGAATTCTCTCTGGTCGGGTGAAGTGTGGAGTCGCTCCCGGTAACACGGGCCAGGTTTAGCTGGCCGCTGGTTCTGTTCCAGAGAGACGGCTTTATGCTACGAAAGTTGTTTGCCACTTATAAACCCGGCACGGATGAGGCCGGTTTTGCGTTCGCACTGGTCTGTTTCCTTTTGAGCATCGCGCCGCCGTTGATTGCATCGTTGGTTCCGGCATCGTTCGAAGAACTGACGCAAGTGGAGGATCTGCATCGAATTGGCAGCGTTTGCTCGGCCTGTTTTTCTTTCGGTGTCCTGCTGGTCGGCTATGGATTCAATCGCCTTCCCTCAGTTTTGCTCTGCAACATTGTCGGATCCGTATTACTTGCGATCGCCTGCATCGTCGGAGCAACATGCTGCAGCGGCCTCATCGCGTGGATCCAGGGGCATGTCTCCCTGAACGAACTTCCCGAGGGAACTCTACTGACCGCCGCACTCTCACCTTTGGGCAGTTTGTTCCTGATGACCGGACATTCTCTCAACCTTCGCTGGGCGCGAAAAAGTCATTCGAAGTCCCGCTCAAGGCGAAGCGTTTGAGCATCGCTCACGGTTGCAGGACATCGCATCACGAGACATTCGTAACAGGCCCTGATCTCTGTTCAAGTGAAGTACGAATCCCGCCTGAAGTCGCGTTCTAAACAAGACAGGCGTGCCAACGGCCCATTCTCACTGCAGCTGTAGTAGAGGCTGTTTCAAAACCTGATTTGCAGCAATTTCAATGGCATGAGATTTGAAGTTGCTTGAGAGCGAAAGGAGTAGCTCTCATGTCAATCAGCCTGTCCTCATGGCCGAAACGACGTCGGTCGAATACAACATCGGCCTCGGAGGCTGAGGTGAATACGATCGACACGCTGGTGGATATTCGCATGACAAAGAAGCGTCCTGCCCGACTGCTGTATGACGAAGCCGCTGACGCGGATTGGCTGCGAGATGCTCTCGCGAGCCGTGGAATAGAACAGGTGGCTCCACATCGCAAAGGACGAAAGAGACCTTTGCGTCAGGACGGACGAGCCCTGAGGCGATACCTCAAACGCGGGAAGATCGAAAGCACGATAAGCTGGCTTCAATATCAAAGACGGCTCCTCGTCCGACATGAAAGACACGCCCACTTCTTCGAAGGATTCCTACATCTGGCTTGCATGATGCGATGCCTGAACGGGTTTTGAAACCGGCTCCAGACTCGCGCGAAATCCGATCCGAACGGTGACTGTGAGCCTTCAACGCTGAATAGCTCCCGAATGTGCGCAAACGGCTGCAGCGACGGAGCAGGCATTCAACAGGTTTCTCTGGTGAGATTCCCCGCGGAGAACCCCAAGCAGGAATGCTGCGGTAAACGAGTCGCCGGCTCCCACGGTATCGCACACCAGAGTTGGAATCCCAGGTTGCTCAACAAGCTCATCGGGAGTCACCAACAGAGCGCCTTCGGCACCTCGCGTCATCACAACAAGATCAAGCTTCTGCTTGTCGATCAGCCGGCGCAGTAATGCGTCCGGTGGCGCATCTGCCGGGATTTCGAATGCGTTACAGACCTCGACCAATTCGTCATCGCTGAGTTTGAGAATGCTGGCGAGCCGAATCGATTCGCAGATCATTGCTTTGTCATAGAAGGGTGGGCGCAGGTTGATGTCGACGATTCGTGGTACACCGGCCTCTTGTGCTGCTCTCAAGTACCTGCGGATCGTGTTCCTCGACAATTCAGAGCGTTGACCCAACGTCCCGAAATAGACAGCGTCTGCATCTGTGAGACGCTGTTCCACATCTCGGTTCCACTCGATCCGATCCCAAGCCGATCCTTCATGAATCGTATAAGAAGCGTTTCCATCATGATTAAGAACAACGCCCACGGTCCCTGTTCGGGAATTCGAAATGACCTGCATGAGATTGATGTCGACACCGAATCCACGCAGAATACTGATTGCATTCTGACCGTAGTCGTCCTCTCCAACAGCACTGATGATCGCCACGTCAGCTCCCAGAAGCGCGGCGTGACCTGCAAAGTTGGCCGGTGCTCCTCCAAATCGAGCGGCATCCGGAAACAGATCCCAAAGCACTTCGCCCAGTGAAATGATGCATGGCGCTTTCATTCGTTGATACCCGGATCCTGTTCAATCAATAGAGACAAAATTCAAAATGCTGACTCAGCCAAACTGTTTGTGACACAGTGCGATGATAGCGTTCTGTTCGGCAATAGAAATGGAACAGCTTGCCAATCATTCGTCACAGATTGCAACATCCATGAAGACGTCGTGACGGCTCACCAGACTGTGTTGGATCCCGAGGTACTTTATCCCCAGAGGCATCGCCATCCCACCACGCTTTGTGATGTGGAAGTCCGCTCCTTCGGCGCAAACGAATGGCCGGCATAGGTAATGGTCGTCACGATCTCAGCAGGAACAGAAGCTCCACTGCCTGCGTCGGTCCGATACGCCGAGTCAGCTACACCCGACAAAACATGCGGGCTCAACAAATTATGTTGCCGAGCTTTCGGCATTCGCCCTTCAGCAAAGTCTTACTCTTACGGCCGATGGCACTGCTCTGGCTTTGCGTTTTGATTAGTCCGTACATTCCCAACGCCTCAAGACATTCCCCACAGTCACATTCCGTGCAGACAAAACGCGAGTGAGAGGAGTGGTCGAGATGATCCGGATCCACAGCTTCGAAACGCCAGATGTGATCGCCGAGTCGTCGACCCAAAGAAGCTCGGATGAAGCGCCGCCTCACGCTGTGAATCTGGCCACGATAGCATGCGTCTGTAATCCAACGGGCGATGCAAAAGCCTCTCAGAGAGTCTATCATATCCGCCTACCTGCCACTCAACCCCCATCAACGAAGCGGCCGATCAATGTCCCGCATAAATTCTGCCTTCACAATCCTCTTTACAGCCTTGCTTCTTTCGCCTCTGCCTTCGCTGCATGCGGACGACACGGCGAAGCTGGCTGAGATTTTCGCGACTGCCACCACGAACAGTGGCATCATCACGATTCCGCCGGGAGATTATGATCTCGATGGCTCGAACCCCATCACCATAACCTCTGATACCACAGTGTCGGCCTACGGCGCGAGGTTTCACTTTCCAAGGACGCTGGGTGATCAGGCACGAGTCGTCTTGTTCGCCGGAGAGAACGTGAGTGACTTCCGTTGGTTCGGCGGACATTTCAGCGGGCAAGTATTCGATCCCGCGAAAGCAGAGAATTCGTGGGAGCCCAATGTCAATACGCGTGCCATTCTTATCACAACCTCGACCGGTGGACACACAGAGAATCTGACGTTTCGCGATATTTCCAGCGATGGCGTCGCCGGTGCTGTCATCACTGTGCTTGGTGCCGCGAAGAAGGGCAGTGAACGCGAGGTCGAGACGTTTGCTCGCAACGTGACGCTCGAAAACTGCACGCTGGAGCGAAGCGGAAAATTCATGTGGGACTACGGTTACCTGTGGCAAATCACCGTTTGGCCCGAGGACTATAGTGACTCCGAGCGAGCTATGGCCGCCAAGTACTTTCGGCAAGATCTGGTCCGCGGCCCTGTGCAGATGAAGGCCGGCGATGACCGCGTGTTCTTCGACAATTCAAAACCACTGCCGATCACGAAGAAGCGACAGGGTGTCGAAGCAGATCGAGGGCACGATGCGGTGTGTTTCTTCGGCGATGCGCTACCAACGAACCTCATCCGTGGCCGACAGTATTTTGTCGTTGAAAGCACGCCCGAGTTTATCCGAATTGCGGAGACTCCCGATGGCACTCCTCTGAAGTTTGACAGTGATGCAGGCCCACAGTCGAAACTGATCAGCAATCTGTTTCAGTCACATCTCGCGCTCTATGCGCCGGCTGGCAGCGGGCCGGGTAAAGGTGCATTTGATTTGGTCGGCTGCGAAAATGTCATTGTGCGAGGCGGACGGTTCAGCGCGCTGGGTGACACGATGCACATACAGAAATGCCGGAACATCGCATTCAGTGACAATCAGATTACGGGCTCGCGGATGGGCGCGTTCTTTCTGGCGGAGTTCTGCCGCAATGCGGTCATTACTGGTAACACGGTCGATGGAACGAACGGTTCTCGAGTGATCAGCGTCGAGAAGTCCTGCGAGGACGTGACCATTGTCGGAAACACTTTCCGCAATGGTGGTCGCGGTTCATGGATCAACCAGCCTCGCAACTTTGTACTGGCCGACAACATCTTTGTGAATAACACGACCAAATGCGAAAACGATCCGCGCCGTGGAAGACGTACTTTCGTGACGGGCGAATACGAACTCTACGCCGAACTGTATTTCACGACTTATGAATCAGGCGGCCGTTACGGGAACATCACCGTCCGCGGAAACATATTCACCAGCGGCCCCAATGCATCGCACGCCATCACCTTTGCCCCGGGAGGCGAGACCATTCTCGTCGCCGACAACATTTTCCATGGCGAAGTGCGAGACATTGCCCCCGCCATTGACTGCGAGCATGTGACGATTCATGACAATATTGGTGTAAAAACCACTCCGTAGGCTCCACAACGCCGGCTCAGCTCGCTCGCCAAGTACCGCAGTTATCGAATCTCAGCCGACGGCGACATTCCTCATTCGACGCGATTGTTCTCTACTGAATTCTCATGAGTGCCTGCAGGACAAAAGTTCGGGGATCACCGATGTGGCCATGGCCGCATACTTCGCCGGGCTTTCTTCCGGATCTCCCTGCGCGACTTATCTGATCATCGGGCTGTTCACTGCGGGAATCGCCAGCTCACTGTCACTGGTCAGAGTTCGGTTGCATTACTTCGGCGAAAAACTCAGCGTGTTCCTTCTGATGACCACAACGCAGGCAGCAACGATCAACAACGGCAGGATCACAGACGTTGCTGAGGAACTCGCATGAGGCCACACATGGCCAGACCAGTACGACAGCAAACGCCACAGAAGGTGATGAATCAACACGGCTGCAAAAAGATGCCACAACACTCGATCAATACGATCGGTCAAGAGAGTCCTCACCAACATCAGGCCGCAGAAGAACGTCGCAATTGACAGCACCGCCTGCCAACCAAGGACAGCGCCGATCAATCCGAACGAGGGAATAGCAGCAATAAGTTCGCTCGGTTCATTTCGCAACCCTCGTCGCCACGCCCAATTCAGGACGAAACCGATCAACAGCCCGACAAGAGTTCCCGCTCCAACAAACATCGCGGATGACATCCAGCCGGCCGTCACAAGTCGCGACGCGGGCACGATAGCGAGGTCTGGAAATGCGAGCGGCAGTGCGATCGCGACGGTGAAGGCAAAGCTCAATAGTCGGCGAGGAATCCGACTTCTGTCCAGTGCCATCAGAGTCAACACCAGCAGCAAGCAGAAGAGATAACAGTGATACAGATAGAGCCCGATGACGTCCCACTTGGGATACATAATGATCCAAAGCACTCCACGGTACATGTTGATCCCACGCACTGGCAAGTTGGCACCGCCGGAGATCAGCTCAACAAAGTAGAACAGCAAAAAGACCGTGCCTGTGATCGCTTCGACAATTGGATATCGAGGCGAAATCTCGGTTCCGCAGGCACGGCATTGGCCACCGAGCCCCAGCCAGCCGAAGATCGGGATGTTGTCTCGACTTGCAATTTTCGTCGAGCAAACCGGGCAGCGAGAATCCCCATGCACGATGGAAATCCCCAGCGGCATCCGCCACACCACGACGTTCAGGAAGCTTCCGATGTTGGCTCCCAGAGCAAAGAAGCAGGCTGTGACCATCGCTTCCCCGCAACGGAATCCAGCTTCTTCAACAAAGCTCATACGTTCCATCGCCAGTTTCTCTGGTAGCGGATGACTGATGCGATAAATCGCCTTCACCGCCGGAACACCCAGTCCCCAGGCCAAAAATAGTCCCACGAATGCAAGCTTCAAAGCAACGCCGTCTCGCTTACGTCGTTCGGGATTCGTTAGTCCCACCTGTGAGCGGACTCGAATATCCAAAAACTCCACGACCAGCAACACACCCAGCAGGATCGTCGAGACAATCGGTGCGATGCTGCTGCCGGTCATCCATTCGGGAACTCGTGAAACTCCCGTGATGGCCAGCACTCCCGTCATGATTAGCATCAAGACCGAAACTGCAGCTGTCGATTTCTCTCCTGCCAATCCTCCGACCGCACGAAAGGCGATCCAAAGTCCTGACAGCACCATAATCAACGCGGCTGGGTTCTTCGGTACAGCGGCCGCCCACCAAATCGCTCCAAACAGCGCATGAGCCATCAGCAGCAGCGAGGCGTATTCTCCCAACAGTGATGAACGCAGGACCGTTGCGCGAACAAGGCCATCGCGAACTGCGATGCGAGTTATGTTCAAGGGAGTCTGTACTTCAGATTGCATGCATTGACCTCCTGTGCTCCGATGAATTCGCATCGAGCTGTCCGGTTGCGCGAAGGAGTCCCTGGTTCTGCACAATGAGTAACATCCGGACGAGCGAATCGAGTGCGGCAACACAGATAGTCGACGCAAATTCCGGGCGATTGCTTCTAGTCATCACCATGACCTTCCGCTGAAACATTGCTATCGGCAATTTCCCAAGGCGCAAACGGATCTTCAAACTGCTCCCACTCCTCGGGGCCCTTCGCAATTTCTGCGTCGGTTAACAGGCAGGCATCGAGGGCTTGAGTCACTTCGGCAATCTGCAGATCCTGACCGATGATGACGATTTCCTGACGACGATCGCCGACCTTTTCATCCCAGATCGATTCGATCTCGGCGATCTGTTGAGGATCCTCCAGAGGCCAGTCGTCGCGAGGAGTTTCGGCCCACCAATGCCCGCCCGGATCCGCGCTAATCACACCACCGGCCTGTGACCAGAAACCGGCCAGACTATGCCGTGAGGCCAGCCAGAAATAGCCCTTGGAACGCAGGATCGATGAAGCCGCGTCATCGTTCACCCAGAACTCATGAAAGCGCTCGGGATGAAACGGCCGACGAGAGCGATAAACGAAGCTGGAAATTCCGTACTCTTCGGTCTCTTTGATTTCTTCTCCGCGTGGCACGCTGAGCCACTCCGCTGCGGACTCTGCCCAAGCCACCTGAAAGCGGCCGGTGTTCAAAATCGCCGTAAGCGGGACTCGACTACGTTCTGCCTCCAGCACTATTGCTTCCGGGTTCATCTTCTTAAGGATGCTGTGCAGACGATGCCGTTCATCCTCGGAGATCAAGTCGGTCTTATTCAGGATGATCACGTTGGCGAATTCAATCTGGTCTGTCAGCAACAGCGAGAGATCTCGATCATCGGTTTCGTCCATGGCCATTTTTCGATCGCGGAGTTCATCCTGCGATGAAAAGTCGTTCATGAAGTTGGCGGCATCCACAACCGTCACCATCGTATCCAGCATGGCCACGTCGCTCAGCGAGTTGCCATTTTCATCGGCGAACGTGAACGTCTCAGCGACTGGCAGAGGTTCTGAAATGCCGGTCGATTCAATCAGCAGATAATCGAAGCGGCCTTCGTGAGCCAGCTTGGTGATTTCCACCAGCAGGTCTTCTCGCAGAGTGCAGCAGATACAGCCGTTGGACATTTCGACAAGCTTCTCGTCCGTTCGACTGAGTTGCGCCGGACCTCCGGCGACCTGTTGAGCGTCGATATTGACTTCGCTCATGTCGTTCACAATCACAGCGACTTTCAGACCTTCGCGATTCGAAAGAATATGATTGAGTAATGTGGTTTTGCCGGCCCCAAGGAAGCCGGATAGCACAGTGACTGGTAGTTTCTTCATAATTTTTTCCTTTGTTGTCCAGAACTCAAAGGCGGTCAACCGCCGTATACCATTGATTCATATTTCATCAGCAGGTTGCTCTGCGTTGACTTGATCTCGCGTCCCCAGCACCAAAGCTGCTGACCTGAAAAGTGCTCAGCAATTTTCGCACTGGCCCCGGATGACACCACCTCAATCGCACCGAGCACGCGATAAGACTGATCACGACTTTGCAGTTCGCGGTCAGCGCGGGGCGAGTAGTTCCGAGAATGGGGCGGAGCGACTTGCGTCTGTCCGAGATCAATCTGGCCCAGTCACAGCAAGCGACTGTGGACGTCACGAACTCAAGGAGCCAGTGAAATGACAACAGCCTGCATAGCAACGCAAGCAGCAAGACTCAACATCCGCCAATTGCAGGCGGAGCGCGGCAGCGAGTGGGGAAGTCAAACCCAAGCAACGGGTCAGAGCAATCGGAAACAACGAGAGCTTCAGCGATCTCACCGGAAGCTTCCAGAGCCACGATCGTCGCCAAAGTACGCGGCGCGGCGATTGCCTGGCAGACCGCACAGTTAGAGCAGTCATGAGGCTTCTGCTGCCGCTCTTGCGAATCCGGATCACTCGGGGGAAGTTCTGACCCCTGACGTGAACATGAGCAGGAACGCTTCGAATGCGATTGAGCGTCACCGCCGGCTGAATAACAAGCGTCCCCTGTAACAGTGATCGCGCAACAAGACCCCGAGCTACCATGCAACCACGGCGCACTGCAGGGGAGAATAAGCTGCCAAAGGATCAGCAGCGGCGTCAAAATTTGAAAGCAGGATTGAGACATGCTCTCAGGGCAACGGAAAGTAGAGAAACTCCGGCCCGACCAGTTCTGGTAATTCTGCCCGATGTGGGGGACAAGTCAATGGTACGCAGCGAGTTGATGCGGATTAATTGTGCTTCAACCCAAATCGAACAGAGCCAACCCCCACGTATCCAAGCCTGCGAGGCCAAAAAAGGCGAATTCAGGAGCACGCAAAATAATGCGAATCTTCCACGAACGATTTCCTGAAATCGTCGCCCGACAGGGCCGCAACGCATTCTTCGCATTCTGCCCGTAGTTAAATCCTATTTCAGGCCCTTGAGTTCATTGCGGCGGGTGGATAGAGTTCTGACATTGAACGGCAAAAATGTCTCTCTCAAGTCGCCGTTTGTAGTCTCTCACTTTCAGGCTCAGTTCACCGTTCGTTTGCTTTTTTTCTCGACGGAACGAGAAGCATTCGTGAAATCCCGGCTTAGCCTGAACGTTTAACTGGAATCGTGCTTCAAGGAGGAAACACGCATGAACCGTATTCACCTGCGTTTGTTCACGCCCACCGACGATGCTGTCATGGAAACCGAAGACAGCTTACCGATTCCGGCCATCGAAAGCCCGGAAGACATTATTCCGTTTGAGCGGGCTCGCCGATCTGTGATCTTCAGCGGTCGTTTCATGCCTGCCGTTGATCGAGCACGCCTGATTCACCAAAACGGAACGTGCCCCGAGTGTAGTCATCAGGACATCGAACCGCTTGAGCTGGCCGATTCCATGATCAGTCCTCGCAACCGTCTTCCAGTACCAGGTACGGCCACGATCGTTGGTTTTCACTGCAACGACTGTGGGACCGAATGGCCGGTCTACGAAATGTCCTGCCGCAAAATCTGAGCGGCAGGGCGAGAGTTGGCTGCTGGCGGTCCGTTGAGTTAACTTAAAGGGAAGTCGCAGGCGTCGTCGCTCCATTCGGACTGTGCCTGTGCCTGTGGCTGGTCGTTGAATAAGAACGCTTGCTACGCTACGCGACTTCGCACCATGCGTAGTTGGCGAAGGGAATGCACTTGCAGCCTTCAATCGTCGACACCAATCTTTGCAGCTCGGCTGAGTCTGAGACAGGAATCATTCCCAGCTCTTCGACCAGTTCTCCTGGCAATTGGCTCAGCAGATACACTCGCACACGCCGCAACGCCTGAATCAACTGAGCGAACTCAACCGAGTCAACAGTTGGTTCACGCCTAAGCGGCTTCAGGAGCTCTTCCGGATCCTGACAGCGTCGCAGCATGGTCGCAGCCGGGCCTTCAGGGATCGGCAGATCAGCAACGACGATGATACGGCCGCCTTGCTGCACGATGTTTGTTGTATTCTCTAATGCCTGGCCAAGCTGCTTCCAGCCGAAGGCTCCGCCCGGGACAGAAATAACGGCTCCCTCCAGCATTTCCTCAACGCTGACGCGCCAAGTGCTTTCAACCAATTCTTTTCCTCGGATCATCACATCTTCGGGAAGACCTGCGAGAATCTCCGCTGGCAATCCGGCCGCGCCGGGGATCGCCTGAACCGTGAACTGAGTTCCCAACAGCCAGCCCACTTCGTCAACCATTTCACGAAACGGACGCTGCTGCTCGGGCGTCAGTTCAGGATGCCCTTGAGATTGCGAGGCCTGTTGCGTCGCGAGGTCAGAGAACGTTGGGAAGAGAATACTCGAAGTGCCTCGAAATCCCAGCAACCCGTCGAACGCAATAATCCCGACGGTAATGATCAGATCTGCGTCGGACAGAAGTCGGTTCAAATAGACTCGTTCGCCGCCGGAAGTGCTGGCGATGTAGCTGATCTGACTTGAATCAGCGGGGTCATGCACATGGACCGTGATCTGCTGTTGGACATGCAGTGGGAACTGGTCTCGCAACCATTGCCAGCCATTGCCGGAATAATCTGGTGGCAACAGCAGAGTCAGCAAGACACCGCCATCGGTCACCGACTGCAACTGTTCCCAGACCGTTGAGATGATCTCCGCCGCGAATGGAGTTTCCGGATCGACAACCAGGATGACTCGATCGCCGGGGACCACGCATCGCACGAGCTCCGGATATCCCAGCGGATTGAGCAAGGCTTCTCGGCAGCGATCCGACGGTAAAATGACCTGATCGGGAATCGGAACCAGAGGCTGATTGACGGAAGTCTGCAGCGACGAACAGACAGGCCCGCTGGTGAGATGGATTTCAGATGGAGTACTCATTGAGCCGTTCGAAGAAGATGGGAGTCGTTACCAGATCCGTCCTGATTATAACTTCGACAGCGAAACACTTCCTTTCTCAGGCACGATGAATACCAGATTCGAGCAACCGGGCTAAAAATTGCTGCGTTTTTGCATGTGGGCACGCTGGGGATTGAAACAAGCCGTGAAAACGCGGAGAACACGAATCAGCGACGCAAAAACAAACGGACAGACACTTTTTCACGGCGGAAGAGATGAGAATCGGAATCCTTGGTGGAACCTTTGACCCGGTGCATTACGGACACCTGATCGCGGCGGAAACCTGTCGCGAGCGGCTAAAGCTGGATCAGGTCCGATTCATTCCTGCCGCCAGTCCGCCGCACAAGCCGGGCATCAGGATTGCCGACGGCCATGCCCGCGCCGATATGTTGAGCCTTGCAGTTTCCGGCTATCCGGAGTTTGTTGTGGATCGACGCGAACTGAAACGCTCGGGCCCATCGTTCACGGTCGACACTTTGAGAGAGTTGACGGTCGAGTTTCCGGGGCAGGATCTGTACTTTTTGATGGGCGCTGATTCGCTTCGGGACCTTTTAACATGGCGTGAACCAGAAGAAATTGCACGCCTTGCAACAATCGTGGCCTGCAATCGTCCGGGAGTTGCAGAAGTCACATCGTCACAGATCGTGGAATGGGTTGGCCAGGAAATTGCAGCCAGAGTGCTGTCTCTGACGATGCCTGGCACAGATCTGTCCGCCACAGAATTGCGGCAGAGAATTGCGGACGGCAGGACGTTGCGATTTCTGACCCCGCGCGCTGTTGAGGCATTTATCTCGCAGCACGGGCTGTATAAGTGAGGCACTTATGCGGTTCGAAGTGTCGGCTTCTGCGCACAACATCCGTTCGGGAAGTCAGATTTTCCAGAGTGCGTTTTTCATTTCAAGCAGAACCAATAATTGGACCGGAGTGCTCTTAGTCATGGGCCGGAAGCAAGGCCTCGTCTCGACGGAGCGAGACGGCTACTTTGAAAACTGACGGATGAACGTCGGAGGGCTACGTTAAGGTGGCTACAGAACTCGAACTGCCGTGTTTCTGCCGGAAGGCACAGGCGTCGCGGTCGAGCAGGCAGACTTTGCGGATTATGAGACACCGCAAACGTTCACCATCCAGCAACGTCCTGACTGGAGTTCTCACTGAATTGCGACCACGCAGCCGATGAAACTGACGAGGGCTTCGGAACAATTAAGCCAACATTGTCAGAAATCCGGAGAATTTCTTTCACGAATTGCGGACTAAAGGCATCTCTCTGGTGTTCAGACAGTGGAATCGTCGAGGCCTTGGTCTCTATACTCAAAACGGGCAATACCACCACGTTGAATTCCTCTGAGAGAACCGGTTCGAAATCTCGTCGAAAAGGTTCGTTGAAATGTTCTGAGGTTGTTTTCCACACGGTATGAATTGAGGCCGGGTTTTCGCGGGATACATTTATAAATCAGCCTCAATCGTTGCCGCGCACAGAATAAAGCTCTGTCGGAGTTGACAATGAAGCATCTGCTTTTGCATGCTCGGTGTCTCGTCCTTACGATTTGTCTTGCGAATTCAGCGAATTACGCTGCGGCTGATGTTCCAGAGCCGTTGCAGCAGCGACAACAGCAACTCACGGCAGCCTTGTCGAAAGTTCGACTGGCGGTTGTTGGAGTTTCAGATGGAATGGGCGTTGGCAGCGGAATTGTCGTGAGTCGCGATGGAATCGTGCTGACGGCTTCGCATGTCGTGGATTCCGGCCGCAGGTCACGTCGCAGCACGGTAACGATTACTTACCCTGATGGTCGTGAGTATCGCGCGAACGTGCTGGGGAAGAATCGCGATGCTGATGCTGCAGTTTTGAAAATCAGCGACCCGGCTCCGAGCAGCGAAGGTTTTCCTTTTGCCGACATGGGGCGATTGTCAGAAACCAAAGTTGGCGACTGGTGTTTCGCACTGGGGCATCCAGGCGGTTATCGGCCCGATCGAGAAGCCCCGGTTCGAATTGGTCGAGTGCTCTCTGTTGGCAACCGAACAGTCGTTTCCGACTGCGCCATCCTGCTTGGTGACTCGGGTGGGCCACTCTTCAATATGAAGGGTCAGGTCATAGGCATTCACAGCATGATCACCAGCCTGATCACCGAGAATCGTCATGTGTCGATCGATAGCTTCCACGACGACTGGGATCGTTTGCTGGCCGGAGATCGCTGGGGACGATTGCGTTCGATGGATAACGATATCGCGTCATCTGGCTTCTTTGGAGTGAACCTGAAGTGGAAAGACTTCACCCCGGAGGTGACTCGAGTTCTGCCGAACAGCCCTGCAGAAAAAGCGGGCCTTATGAATGGCGATGTGCTGCTGAGTATCGAAGGCGAACCGATTGCTGATCGGCTGGACCTCGGGACAACCCTGGACCTGCTGGAGGAAGAGCAACCGATTGAAGTGATGATTCGTCGTCGTAACGGGACCGAGGATACCCTGAAGCTGATTACCGGAGACGATTCTGATCCGGAAGTTCAGGACGATGGTGGTGAAGGTCCGGACAGAATTCCGACTCTGGATGACGAAGAGCGTGAACGTGAGATTCTGGAGCAGCTTAGTGACGACCGCAGCATTGGGAAATTTGAGAAGCGAGCCACTGAAGAACTGAAGCTTTACGACAGTGTTGCCGGAATCAGCGCACAGAGCGTGGTGGCGGTTCGCGATAACGGACTGCTGCTGTGCCTTGGCACAGTCATGTCATCGGATGGCTATATCCTGACAAAGGCGTCGGAACTGGACGGAGCCATTGATCCGGAGATTATTCTTCCCGATGGTCGCCGCTTTCGAGGAAAGGAAATGGCGGCCGATTATTCTTACGACCTGATGCTTCTGAAGGTTGATGCAAAGAACTTAGTCCCTGCTGCACTTCGTACGGAAGCATTGGCGGCAGGCACAATGGCTCTCGTTCAGGACCCGAGGGGAAAAGCTCTGATCCCAACCGTGATCAGCGTTGTGGCTCATACTTCGGAAAGCGCGAAGCGAGCGTTCCTTGGGATTACGATGCCGAATCCTTACGAGAATCCGAATGAGCCAGTGGGTAATGGAGTGCGGATCGTGGAAGTTCTGGCAGGAGGAGCTGCTGTCAGAAATGGGCTGAAGCCTGATGACAGAATTCTCTCTGTGGACGGCCATGATGTGCATGATCCGGATTCACTGAAGCTCCGAATTGGTGGCTTCAAACCCGGCGACAAGGTGTCGATTCGTTTCATGAGAGAAGACATGATTCGAACGATCGAGATTGTGCTGACGTCAAAGTTTACTAACGAGAATGCGTTGCTGCCGCTTTACCGTGATCCAGAGTTAACGGGGCAGTTTGCCAGTACCCATGCTCAGGGATTTCCGCGAGCACTCCAGATTGATGCGGATGTCTATCCGACCAAAGTCGGAGGACCTTTGCTGGACCTGAATGGAAAGGCTATCGGGATCGTGATTGCACGAGCCGACCGATTCCCGACGTACGCGATTCCGGCAGATGCAGTTCAGTCCGTTTTTGAACAGCTCAAGGCGGAGGCCGCTAACAAGAAGTCTGATCAACCAGTGGCTGAATGAGATGCGGGACACCTCAACTTTGCAACAGTCTCAAAGTTCTGCAGCATCCAGAGAGAAGAAGTCGGTCATTCTGCTGGGAGCCAGCAACTTGACTCTGGGCTGGAAACCGGCGATTCGTGCACTGCAGCACGTAGTGCCCGGCGAAATTGACCTTCGTGTTTGTCTCGGCATGGGTCGCTCTTACATCGACTGGAGCTCAATCCTGATACGTCGTCTGCCGGGAATCATCCAGTGCGGACTTTGGGAGAATTTGCCCACCACGGGATCTTCTGCGCCGCTGGTTCTGATCACCGATATCGGTAACGACATCGTCTATCTGCGTGATCCCGAGGAGATTTTTCAGACCGTCGAGGAATGCCTGCGACGAATTCAGGCGTGGCGGCCAGATGCGAAAATCGCAATGACGGGATTACCTCTCCCTTCTGTGGAAGCAATGGGAAAAACGCAGTTTCTGTTCATGCGAACCATGCTGTTCCCTGGATGCACGATGACTTTTCGGCAGATCTGCGAACGCTCACGAGTGCTCAATGCGTTACTGGAAAACCATGTCCGGAAACATCAGATTCCATTTATCAAACCGGAGGGAGCGTGGTATCACCTCGACCCGATTCACGTGATTCCCTCGCTCAGAGAAAAAGTCTTCCGTCAGTTCTTTTCACTCTGGAACACAGGAGACGCCGGAAACGCTGGTGTTCAAGCAGCAGCGACTCCAGCATTGCCGGCAACAGCCGTACGGACCGTGGCCGGGTTCGCTCGCCGAACCGCGCAGCCTGTTTATCAGTCGCCACAATTAGTCGTTTCAGCCTGGTAGATGTTGAAGGACAAACCGGACACTGCGTCTTTACTTTACTCGAGCAGCAGGGATCAGGAATTCGCGAAGATGGCGATTGATGTCAGAAACGTGAGCGGACGCCGAGATGTTACTATCGAAAGTTATGATGACATCCTGCGTGATGCAGAACAGTTGATGCGGGGAGGAAAAATTCGATCGCTGGGGAACTGGACGGCCGGGCAGAATTTTGAACATCTCGCCAAAGCCATGGACGTCTCCATTGACGGCGTTGCCTACACGATGCCTCTGTGGATGAGAGCGATTGCGAGACTCTTCAAGAGTTGGTTTTTGAATCGCCCGTTCAAGCCGGGGTTTCAATTGCCTGCGCAATTGGAAAACGATTTCGGCCCGAGCCCGAGTATCTCTGACGAGGATGGATTTCGACTCCTGAAGGAATCCGTTGCCCGAATCAAGTCCACAGATCAGAGAGCCCCCAGTCCGGCGTTCGGTGAGATGCCCGAATCCGACTGGATTAAACTCCATTGTCGACATGCAGCCTTGCATCTGAGCTTTCTGATGAACGAGTGATCGAACAGGTTGGGGCCGCCAGGTGCTCGCAATAGCGTGCCTATTGACCGCTCGATCCG
Organism: Planctomycetales bacterium; assembly: GCA_026400835.1. Lineage (GTDB taxonomy): Bacteria > Planctomycetota > Planctomycetia > Planctomycetales > Planctomycetaceae > SXXK01. The sequence continues at coordinate 336,983 of JAPLOA010000087.1, forward strand.
GTGTCGTGTTGCCTGACTACTTTCTGAAAAGGCGTGTCTCGCGTTGAGCGGTGTGTCTCCATTTGAAAGAGGCGTTTGGAGCTCTCCGACGGCTCGTCATCACGGATTTCCTGTGACGTCTCCAAAGCTCCGGACACCTTTTCCAACGGACGCGAAGTTTTTCCCGTTCGGCTTGCAGCAGCAGCATCCGCGAACAGCGAAGATTCGGTAGCCCGCTCGGACAACAACCTGCACGTTTAGGGCAAAAGGGTGAGATACACAGCTTATTGAATGGGATCTCGGTATCCTAATTCTGCGCAAAACACGGAAGGAGCGTAAACCATCGATAAACAACCTTTAACTTGTCCCCTACGAGGGATTGAGGGATTCAGCAAGTTTCGTTAGATATCGCAGTTGTTTGCGTCCTGGAAATTTGAACAGTTTTCAGCACACGCGGCCGTCGTAGGCTGGCCCGGTGCTTTGGAGTCGTCCATGGTATGCCGTCAAATGGGTAGAAAAAAACTGGCACAATTCGTCCGTATTGCGCTGCTTTTGAGCCTGTCGAGCACGGTCAACGGTCAGGATGTCGTGCGAATTGATGCGACTGAAGCCCAGATGCAGATCAAACGGCAGGTACCAATTTCTTCCGAAGTCGCTGGCACACTTGTCACAGTCAATCCCACTGAAGAGGGGATCCTGGTCGCCAAAGGTGAGATGCTGATCAAGCTGAATGATTCGGTGATTGCGGCCGAAGTTGCTCGAGCACGAAAACAATCCACACTGACGACAGAGATCGAATTCGCAGAAGTAGCCCTGGCGACTGCTCTGGAAGGCCAGACTCAAAAACGGGACGCAAACGTCCGCAGACCAGGCGCGTTTACTCCGAGCGAAATGCGGCAGGTGGATCTGGAAGTTCGCAAAGGGGAAGCTCAACTTGCAAAGTCCAACGAAGACAAAGGCTTGGCAGAACTTGATCTGAAGATTAAGGAAGCTCAACTGAATCAATACACCGTGTTTGCTCCGTTTGATGGTTTCGTCACCAAGGTACAGAAATATGCAGGCAACAATGTTCGGCCTGGCGATCCTGTTTTGACACTGACAGACATGTCGGAACTGCGTGCCTCTGTGAAAGTCCATTTCAAACATCGCGATCAGTTATTTGTTGGCGACGAAGTGGAGATTCGCATTGTGACTCAGCGGGGAGCCGGAGCAGCGGAGGGGCAGCCAGCGGCAGTTCCCGCAGAGGATTCAGACCCTATTTTCGGTGACGCTCCGACCGGCAAGAAGGGCGGCCCATCCGCGGATCCCGGGTTTGCACTGCAACCTGATGAAGTTTCCGATGCAGAAGTCTTCGTCGGTCGCATTGACCTGATTGACCCTAAGGTTGAGCCGGACTCAACTCAGTCGCTGATGATTCGGTTGGGCGTTACAGTCCCCAATCGTCAGGACAAATATGGGCGATATATGCTGCAGGAAGGTATGCCGGTAAAGGCGGTGATTCTTGCAAAAAAACGATAACTCTGCCAACGCAGGCAACATGGTCGCTTCTAATCAGCGACCAATACCGCTCAGGAAACGCGCGGACCTCGTCGTTGCGCAAATTGATTATCTGGGCGTTGGCTATCAGGTCATCAAGGACCCCATTGCGCTCAAATATCATCGGCTGCAGATGGAGCAGTACCGGATCCTTGAGTTTCTGGACGGAAAACGCAGCCTCGAAAACGTGCGCGACGATCTTAAGTCTGAGTTCCCAACACTTCAGATTACGCTCAGCGATATTCAACAACTGATCACAGACCTCCACAAAAAAGGTCTTGTGGTCAGCGATCGTCCGGGGCAGGGGGCGTCGGTAGTTCGCGAGCGGCAGAAGACACGCAGGGAGAAGATCAAGCAGACGTTGATGAGCCTGCTTTCTCTGCGGTTGCCCGGCTGGGACCCCGAGAAAACTCTGCACCGGATGCACCCCTACATCGCGTGGATCTTTCATCCGGCTGCTGTCACGATCTGCATGATGTTCGTGGTGTCATCGTGGCTGGTTCTGGCGGCAAACCTCGAAGAATTTCACGGACGGCTGCCGGAGTTCCAAAGCTTCTTTGGCTGGCCAAACCTGATTTATCTCTGGGCAACATTGGGCATTGCCAAGATCATTCACGAGTTCGGCCACGGGCTTAGTTGTACTCATTATGGCGGAGAATGCCATGAGATGGGTGTGATGATGCTGGTGTTCAGCCCATGCCTGTATTGCGACGTGACTGATTCGTGGATGCTGAAGAATAAATGGCATCGCATCATTATTGGTGCAGCTGGAATGTATATCGAAGTCATTTTGTCCGCTGTTGCGATCTACGTCTGGTGGTTAACAAAGCCCGGACTGCTGCATCACCTGGCTCTGAACACATTCTTTGTGACAACAATCACCACCGTCATCTTCAACGCGAATCCGCTGATGCGTTTCGACGGTTACTATATGATGAGCGACTTTCTGGAGATTCCAAATCTCCGTCAGAAGTCTGAAAAGCTGCTCAAGGAAGCCTTTTCGTGGTACTGTCTGGGAATCGAATCCCGGCCGGACCCGTTTATGCCGGAAACTGGTCGCGCGTGGTTCGTGACTTATGCGATTGCGGCATGGTGTTATCGCTGGGTTGTCCTCGTTTCTATCAGCATGTTCCTTTACACCGTGCTGAAACCATATGACCTGCAGAGCCTTGGGGTCACAATGCTGATCTTCTCCATGGCTGGCATTTTCTTTGCAATGTTCCGTAGTATCTATCAAATCATCGCCACACCTCGGATGGAACCCATGAGCAAGACAAAAATGGCAATCTCCGGGACCATCTTTGCCGGTCTCATCTGGGTCGCATTCACGACTCCGATTCCATGGTACCACGAAGCTCCGTGTGTGCTTGAGCCACGTGGAGTTGTGACCGTATCCGCTCCCATCGCAGGCCAGGTGGTACTGCCCGAGGACTACCGGGAGTATTACGAATCACTTGCGGCGTTTGAGACCAATATTCGCGGCAAGCTGCGAAAGAAGGCTGATACATCAGACCCCGATGTACTGCTCATTGACCCCGCAAAGCTGAAGTTGCTGGAAGGCATGCCGACCCCGGACGAATACGCTCGTATCCCGCGAAATGGAGAAACCGTTAAGAAGGACGAGGTGATCGCCATTCTGGAGCAGGCCGACGACTACAAGCGCCGCGACGATCTTTATAGCCGGGTTGCGGAACTGTATCTGCGGTCGCTGGAGATTTCCCGCTACGACGAAATGTCTTACGTCAAAGGTGCGACCGATTCCCTGGCTCAGGCCATGATGCTGCAGGAAACTATTCGGGAACTTGTGAAGCTGAATTTGCAGCGAGTTGTCCGGGCGCCGTCTGAGGGTGTGCTGGTGGCCGCGAAACGCGTGCCAGAAGAGTCGGCCAGTGAGATTGATCCGATGAAGCTGGATCCCTGGCACGGAACGCCGCTCGATCCAAGGAACGCAGGCTGTCGAGTCGAAGCCGGGCAAGAACTGGCCAGTATCGCACCGTCCGACAAAGTGCAGGCCGTGTTGTACGTTGACCAGGGTGATCGAGATGACCTGGGCGACAAGATGGAAGTCGAAATTAAGCTGGATCACCTCGCCGACATTACATGGGTCACAAAGGTGACTCAGGTTTCCCTCAAAGGTGAAGTGATGGCTCCTGAAGCGCTGACGACTCGCTTCAACGGACCGTTGGCGACCAAGCCAAGTACTCAGGGGCAGGAACAATTGGCCAGCACTGCATTCCGCGCGATTGCAGAAATGCACTTCGACGATCCCGTGAGCCAGCCGGACTCAGTCCTCATGAAGCCCGGCATGCGCGGGAATGCTCGATTCATCATTTCCAATCGAACGGCTGTTCACTGGCTTTGGCGATACATGTCTGAGACATTCCGGTTTCGCGTGTAGAGAAAGTCTGCGACGTGACTCAATCAGAATGTGAGGTTGAATCGACATCGAATCATCCCGGCGAGTACCGCCTCCCACAGAACCCTGCAGCATTTTGGCTTCCTGAAAGTTTCCACGCAATGCTCATTCTTTCCTTTGGCAGCCTGGCAATGCGACCCCAGTGTTCTTCTATCGTGAGACTGGCCAGCCTGTTCTCGGCGGTCGTGCTGACAAGCACCCTCCTGGCTTCCGATCTGCCGGTCTCCGGCGCAAAGTTCACCGCCACTGATTCGATCAGTCTGGACATTGATCCCTTGCCGGATGCGAAAGAATGCCTTGAAGGATTGCGATGGAAGCCCGATGCCTTTGAAGTGACGTGTGAAAGTGTCGAAGGCGAACATGGCGATCTGCTCGTGCGTTTTCCTTCAGCCATGCCGTCTGGTGATGCCATCAATGATAAAGTCTGTCTCGAATGGTACGTTGCCAAAGATGCATCCGGTCAGCCAGTAACGGCAAGGGCTGTCGTCGTGGTCCATGAGTCCGGGCGCGGAATGACTGTCGGCAGGATCTTTGCTCGAGGTCTGGCTGCTCAGGGTTTGCATACGTTTATGGTTCAGATGCCCGGCTACGGAGTTCGTCGTACAGAAAGCACAGGGAAGCCGGAGCTCATGCTGACGTCCATGAAGCAGGCCGTTGCTGACGTGCGACGTGCTCGCGATGTGGTCGTCTGCATGCCACTTGTTGACGACACAATTGTAGGAGTTCAGGGGACCAGCCTTGGAGGATTTGTCACATCAACTGTCGCAGGGATGGACGATGGTTTTGACCGCGTCTACATTTTGCTGGCAGGAGGCAACCTGCATGATGTCGTATTGAGTGGTGCTAAGGATGCCGCCAAAGTCCGGGAACGACTGGAATCGCTGGGAATCAACGGCGATAAAGTTCGTGAGCTGGCTCGGCCCGTCGAACCCCTGCGACTGGCTCATCGCATCAATCCGCAGACAACATGGCTGTATAGCGGAAAGTATGATGACGTCGTACCACCAAAATGCAGTTTTGCGTTGGCAGAGGCCGCCAAACTTGCGGAGGGTCACCACATCGAAATGCCGGCCGATCATTACTCAGGAATCGTGTTCCTTCCATCCGTGATGGTCGAGATCAAGAAGAGCATGCAGGACGAATAAAGCCTTAACCCGCGGGGAAATCACAGTGCCCCTTCAACGGGGACGGTCCATCAAAGGCATTCGCAAGTTGACCAAATCATGAACCTTAAAGTTCCTTCAGCCGTTTTCCTGCGTCTTCCACTTTGGCATGCTGCGGATAACCTTCGATCAACTGCTGATAACAATTCTTCGCCTGATCCACATCCTTGAGAACTTCAAAGCATCGAGCCGCCTCGAATAACGCCATCGCAGACCATTCCGGATGACGGTAAGCAAAGGCCGCTTTCAGAAAATGCTTTGTCGCTTCTTTGTGGTTCTTCTGAGCAAAGAAGCATTCACCGATCATGAAACGAGCTTTCGCGGCGGTCTCGGTATCGGTCTCCTCCGTCACCTTCTCATAGGCTTTAATCGCCTCTTCGATCTTATCCTGCTGCTGCAAAGCCCAGCCTGCTCCATACCGGGCTTCAGATTTCAATTCAAAGTCCGGATACTCGTTCAGAACGCTCTGATGATACTTCAGGCTGTCTGACCATTTCTCCAAAGCCGCCGCACACTCTCCCGAGCGAAAAATCGCCAGTGCAGCATAAGTTGATTGATTCGCCGCAATCACCGGGGCGTAATGACCAAGGGCTGCCTCCCACTGCTTCTGGCGATAATCACATTCTGCCAGAAGGAACTCAGCATCCCCGGCCAGAGCCCCTTGCGGAAACTTCTTCAACTGCGTCGTGAATCCGTCAGCAGCTTCTTTCAGCAGGTCCTGTTTGAAGTAACTCCATGCGAGTTTGTGCGCGGCCTTCTCACCCAGTTCACTGTCTCCGGCTTTTGCCAAAGTGCTCTGGTAGGCCTTTGCGGCTTCCGCGTACTTCTCTGCTTCATACAGTGATTCACTCACTCGAAACAGGCTTTCCACCGCCAAAGGACTCTCAGGGTAGTCCTGGCCAAGCCGCTGGAACGCAGCAATCGATTCCGGCTGTTGTCCCAATTCGAAATGAGCCCAACCTAATTCATAGAGAACTTTGTCGGCATCCGCATACTTTGCATCAGCCCTCAGGATTCCCGCGTAAACTTTGGCAGCGTCAGCAAACTTCTGCTGCCCCGACAATGACAACCCCTGTAGATATTGAGCATCCAGCGAGTCCTCCTGAGCGGGCGATGATTTCAAATACTCCAGCACATTCTTTTCAGCGGCCTCATACTGCTGTAACTGGAACTCCGCCATTGCTCGCACATAAAGCCCCTTGCGAGCCTGTTCCGATCCTGCATAATTCTTTGCTAACGATTCTACAGCTTCTACGGCAGCCGCAGAATTTCCCTTTTTGAACTGACACCAGCTCAGGCCATACTGAGCGTGAGCCGCAAACTCACCCTGAGGCCACGACTTAATAACTGCAGCATACTCAGCCACGGCGTCATCGAAATTCCCCGAGGCATAAGCGACTTCTCCCAGCCGAAACGTCGCTTCTTCCAGCACATTGCTTTTCGGATACTGAGTCTGCAATTGTTTCAGCCTGGCGGCGCTGTCAGTCGGACGATCCAAACGACGATAAACATCCGCCAGAATCAGCAGTGTCTGGTCCGACTGCTCATGATCAGGTTTTGCCTTGAGCGACTCCTCAAAGCGTTCAGAGGCGGCGGACAACTGCTCCTTAGCGAGTTCACATCGCCCCAGAACTGCAAGAGCCTCGCTTTTCAGCGCGGGATCGGACAGGATGGCAAGAACCGGAGTCAGCCATTTGACAGCTTCATCAATTCGACCGGCTAACTGCAAACCAAGGCCCGCTCGCACTTTCGCCAGCGGGGCATCTGGATGATCAGGACTCTGCTTGAGGAACTCCTCATAGAGCTTCACAGCGGCGTCAAATTCTTTCAGCAGCAGCCGTGATTCGGCTCCGATGAACATGACATCCGGCAGAAGTTTATCCTGAGGAAAACTTTGTTGAAACAAATCGGCGTTCTGTTTAGCCGCCGCGTTATCTCCCAGATCCAGCGCTGTCAGAGCCGACATGTAACCGGCCTGCGATGCAAGTTCCTCCTGAGGATACTTCTTTGCAAAGTCGGCATACAGGGCTGCCGTTTCTGTTCTTCTTCCGGGCAACTCGTACAAAGCATCAATGCGTGTCAGGATAAGCTGCGGCAGAGCAGGGCTGCTGGCGTGTTTCCTGATCGCCACATCCAGAACTTCCAATGCCTGCAAAGCACTCTTTTCTTTCAGCAATGCTCGCGCAATCCACTGACTCGCTTCGGCGGCTTCCGGCACGTCACGCTTCGCGACATTCTCCAGTCCTGTTCGAGCAACCAAATACTGCCCGATCAGATAATAGCACTTCGCACCAGCGACTACGGACGTATCGTAGTGCTTCGTCTTCGGAAACTCCTTCGCCACGTTCCAATAGATCGCTCCAGCGTCCGCGTACTTTTCCTGTTCGTAAAGACAACGAGCCTGACGCAACATGGCCGTGTCCGCCAGTGGGAACTCTTTGGCTCGACTCACCAGTTCAAACTGTTTCGCAGCCTCGACAAACTTCTGTTCTGCAAAAAGACATTCCCCGTTTCGCATCCGAACTTCCGTCAACAATACATGCTTCGGAAATCGTTTTTCAAAATCCGCAAAGGTCTGCTGAGCATCGGACGGCTGCTTCAGCGATTCCAGACAAACTCCCAACGCATAAAGCGAGTCCGGGACGAGTTCATCCTGAGGAAAGGTTCTGGCAAGTTCGCGATAGCTGTCAGCCGCTTCCTGCAGACGATTCTGCTGGTACTGACTCTCACCTCGATAGTACATCGCCCGAGCGGCAAATTCGCTCTTTGGGAAGTCTTTGCCCAGTCGCACAAACAGGGCCTCCGCCCGCGCGTAGTCTTCAGGCTTCTTTGCTTCCTGAGCAAGGCTGTACCACGCCGTTCCACAGTTCAGAATGGACTGATCGAGCAATTCAAACTTCGGGTACTTTTCCAGCACTGAGGCGAACGTGGCGGCGGCCGTCGCATACTGCTTCGCCTGAAGCTGGCAGGTGCCGAGATAATGCGTGGCCTTATCCACGCGAGGATCTTGCGCGAACCTGGTCAGAAACGTTTGCCACTCTTCGATGGCCGAGTCATACAGTTTCTGATTCTGGAAACCCACCGCGACCGCAAACTGCCGAGTCGCTGCTTCTGATTCCTGCCCACGGCTGCTCGCTGCAAACGGACCCACAGCGAAAAACACCAGCAGGAAAAGAAATGCTGCGGCCCGATGTTTTACAGACTTGAGCATTCCGGCAGCGCACATGACTGAGTTCCTGATGTCATTCGTTCGGACTTTGTTTTCCGTCACCGAAGTCGAGGGTCTTCTGACGGTCTTCTCGACCCAGCTCCTTGTACAGAAAGCTGGGCTGGATGTCTTTATTCTTCTGATACTTGCCTGTGCTGTATTCGGTAATCTCACCTTCCACCGTATGGTAGAAGACCTGGCAAACCTGTACACCAGGATAAATCCGAATCGGCTGGATGGCAATCATCTCCAGCGTCCAGTACCCACAAAAGCCCACGTCACCGAAGCCAGCAGTTACATGCACAAACATCCCCAGCCGACCAATCGAAGATCTGCCTTCAAGCATCGGCACGAGGTTGCGAGTTTCCGTGTACTCAATCGTGCGACCAAGGTACATCTGATTTGGCTGCAGGACTAATCCTTCCGGCGGAATCAGGATCCTGCGAAAGCGATTGGGACGCTTCATGTCCAGGATGATTTCTTCATAGACCAGAAGTTCATCATGCAGGCGCAAGTTGTAACTGTTGGGATTGAGCTGATCCTCGTTGAAAGGATCGATGCCAATGTCAGTACCGAGGCGAGCCCTGATTTCGCTGCCGCTAAGAATCATGGAACACCTGCCGTCCGAAAGACTCGGTAGCGGCTTCTGCAGAGGGTCTGTGGGAATAAGTTCATGAGCTGACAAGCCGGTGAACTCCCTCCGGGAGCCTGACGGCCTGAACAGCAACGAGAATAACGAGCGAACGCTCCTGATGATTCAAAGCACTTCCTGTGCGCCGGCAGACCAGAATTCCACCAGCAGTGCGGAGAGTACGGCAGTCGACTGCGGGATTCAACCGGACATCCGTTTTCCGAAATTGTTCCGGTCACCGTCATTTGATACTGACCGCCCTGCAGAGTGGCCAGGTTTCCCTTCAGAAACTGCACATTCATGGTGATTGTCGCATTGCCGGGGCTTATGCAGGAGACCTGAACCGCGGCTGTCTCATCGCCACTGGTGTATTCAGTCCGGTCATCGGCGACATCAAACCGCCAACGCGCACTTGAGTTGCCCGAAACTCGAGCCAATCTCAGCCGAGCGTCACGTTTGAAACCTCGACTGTTAAAATGCCGGAAAGCATGATCTGTGGTCAAGCGAATGATCGCCCCGGTTCCGGAAGTCGTCCGTGCGGACCACAACTGGCTGGAAAACATCACATCAGAACCCGTCTTCGGGTGAGTTGTCGTTCGGTTCGGGCTCAACGCATCCAACTGCATCGCGGGGGCAATACGGACCTGATACCGAGTTGCATCCTGAGCGTACAACTCCTGCACCGCCGCCAGCAGCAGGATCACCGGCATGAACTGTGAGCAAAAAATCATCGGAATGCCGCAAAGTCCACTGGGTCCGCCGACTGACGATGCACGCTCATCCTGAACGCCATCCGGGGAGACCCTATCCCTCAAAAACCGGTCGACAAGCCAATGAACTCGACGAATGATCTAACCGGCGGATCTCAAACTGAAATCGCTGCCAGATCGACTCCAATCGTTACATACCGCACAATCCGAATGCTGCGTGACTGCAACAAATGATGTGATCCTCTGCAGAACTTTCATCCACTGCCAGGCATCACTCTCGCGAGCAACAGACCGCGCCTCCGCAATTCGTCAGAGATTATCCATCGTTCGCGAGGTCTTCCTGACTGTCCAGGTCGAAGTCTTGAGAATTCTTCGAATGGCCTGCAGCGTATCATCGCGAATGAAGCCTGTATCATCACGGAGCAATGCTTCGAGTGGATACAACCGCAAGAACGAAACTCGCCTCGGAGAATCGGGGCACAATCAATTGGCTGCCGGTTCAGTCTCCACGGCTGTTGACAGCACATCGGCCCGTCTGAGTAAGTTGATTCGAGACATCCTCGCGACACCAACGACGGAAACTGCCAGTCCTGCATAGCCTGCAAATGAATCCACAGGAGTTCGCATCGTCACCCTGTTTGGGGCTGCTTTACACAAGGGAACAACAACATCGTTGCACATGAAATGGCCACCTCTGTCACACCGTCAGAAGAATTGGCCAGTCCCGGGTTGATAGCCAACAGAGTACATATTCTACGGATCTATCACCACTTTTTGCGGATGCCAGAAGAAACAGCCCGAAGGTTCGTTGTGAACCTTCGGGCCGAGACATAAGGATGCCTGATGTTGCTGTTTCGTATATCTCGTTGCGCCGGGAGGAATCTTTCCCTCGCCAATTGGCATTCAGACAACAAAACGGAATCGATCAAGCGAAATGTTTTCACCGATCAGGTGTTCAACATATTCTCCATCAACTGAATCGCGGCGGGACCAACAAGTACGACGAAGATCCCCGGAAAGATGAACAGTACCAGTGGGAAGATCATCTTCACTGCGGACTGTTGAGCCTTCTCTTCGGCCATCTGGCGACGTTTAATTCGCATGCTGTCGGATTGTACTCGCAGAGCTTGTGCTATGGACGAACCGAATCGGTCGGCCTGAATCAGAATCGCAACCAGGGCTCGCATGTCATCCACACCAGTGCGTACGCCAAGGTCATGCAGAACTTCTCGACGTGGCTTGCCCATCTGCAGTTGCATATTGGCCGTGGAAAGTTCGGAACAAACTTCCGGAGCACTGGGAGCGAGTTCTTCCGAAATTCGACGCATCCCGGCATCAAGACCGAGGCCAGCTTCCACACAGACGACAAGCAGGTCGAGCGCATCGGGAAGCTGCAGAAAGATCTTTTTCTGCCGGCCGGATTTCATCAGCGTCAGAATAACTTCCGGAATATAAAACCCCGCACCGCCTCCAATGATCAGTGACATCATTGAGTCTTTGCTTAACCCGGCAGAGGCAAATCCGTAGACGCCTCCGAACAACAAGCCAACGATCAGGCACATCAATTTGATCGCGAGAAAGTTACGAGTCGCATTAGGCTTGGAAAAGCCGGCATTCGCAAGTCGAGTCTTGAGGTTGCTCTGTTCGAGTTCACTCTTGGATTCCAGTGCTTTGGACATCGCCGGAGCGGCTTTTTCAATCATACTGCCCATCGCAGAATTTGATTGTCCGCCCTCACGCTTCTGTCGAGCAAATGGGTCTCGCCACTCTTCCAGACGTTCCGAGGCCCTGGAGGATTTTCGAGAGAACATGCTGACAACGCCCCACAGACCGGCTGTGATGGCAATGAAAGCTGCGATAGGGAGTATTGTGTTTATGTCCATGACGTTGTCTCACAAGGTCAGATAAATCCGGAAACGACTTGCTGTACTGACAGAAGCCGATCAAGGCTGTGAATTCATTCGCAGGACGACTGTTCAGGCCGTCAGCGAGGCGAAGAACGATCGATTTCTGACGCCCTGAAGAAGGCATCATCCATTTTCTTCACAACCTGTACCCGATGTTAAAGAAGCCTGACTGATCACACCTTAATATCCACAATCTTCTTGATCGCAATTGCACCCAGAACCTGCAGGAAGATAGCCACGCTGATCATTTGGCGGCCAATCTCACGGTTGAACAACAACATGACATAGTCAGGATTCAAATAGTACACGGCAATGAAGAGTCCAATCGGAAGTGCCATCAGTACGATCCCGGAGATTCGGCCTTCACCAGTCAAGGCTTTCACCATGCCCAGAATCTTGAACCGCTCGCGAACGAGGTAGCTGATCTTGTTCAGAATCTCTGCGAGGTCGCCCCCGGCCTGACGCTGAATTGCCACGGCCGTGACGAAGAACTGAAGGTCCATATTGGGAATTCGCACAAGCATGTTTCGCAATGCCTGTTCGATCGGAATCCCAAGGTTTTGTTCGTCATAAACAGTCCGAAACTCTGTCGAAATCGGAGCTGGCATTTCACTGGCAACAACATTCAGCCCGGACGCCAGACTGTGTCCCGACTTCAGTGCTCGTGACATGAGGTCGAGCGCATCAGATAACTGCTTTTCAAATTTCGCGAAGCGTGATCTGCGTCGCCACCAGAGCCAGATCCATGGAGCACCAAAACCCATCGTGGCTCCGGCCGGAATCAATGGCAGTGGTGCTCGACCAATCACGGTCAACATCGCTCCCAGGGCACCGGTACCAGCACATAACATCAGAAAATGATCGATCTTGACAGGCGAATCAGCCTGCCGAAAGAAGAGCGGCAGCCTGCTGAACTTCTGAATAATCCCGCCGATCAAGCCCTGTGCTGTCGAAAGACCATCACGCATCAGCCCTTCGGTGATTTCGGATTTCGATGGCTGAGCGGTCCCTGTAAACGCCGCGAGCCGCGTCTCCAGCGTGGAATCAGACTTGCCCTGCAAAGCAAATCCAACCCCGAACACCAGCGCGATCACGCCGATAAACGCCGAGATCATGATAAGCAGGTTTGGATCCATGGAAGAGGTCCGTAAAGGGTCACAATTTGTACAGAATCAGATTAGCAGAAGCAGTTGGGACAAAATGAATCAAAGGATGGCCTTCGAATAATGCATTCGAAGGCCATCGCGATCTCTTATGGTGATCGCATCACGCGAGCAGCAAACAGGCCGTTCGGCAGCCGAACTCCGCCGGCTTCCAGTTGTTCGATACATTTAGGACGAACTCCAGTCGATTCGAAGTGCCCGAAGGCTTTTCCATTTTCTCCAATGCCGTCCTGAATAAACTTGAAGATGTCCTGCATCACAATCGTCTCACCTTCCATACCCACGATCTCAGTGATGTAGGTCACCTTTCGCGGACCGCCCTGAAGTCGATTCGCCTGAATAATCAAATGCACAGCGGACGCAATCTGTTTTCGAATGGCGGACATTGGCAGTTCGCAACCGCTCATGTTTACGAGCGTTTCAATTCGCGAAATTGCGTCACGAGGATTGTTGGCGTGAACTGTCGTCAGAGATCCGTCGTGACCCGTGTTCATGGCCTGAAGCATGTCCAGTGCCTCACCACCTCGGCATTCGCCGATGATGATTCGGTCCGGACGCATTCGCAGGGCGTTCTTCACAAGGTCCGTCGCCGTGACTTTCCCTTTTCCTTCGATGTTCGGCGGGCGAGTTTCCAGCCGCAGCACATGCTCCTGCTGAAGTTGAATTTCTGCAGCATCTTCGATCGTAATAATTCGGTTTTCGTTGGAAATGAAGCTCGAGAGTGTATTCAACAGCGTCGTTTTTCCAGAACCGGTGCCTCCACTGATGATGATATTCAGCCGTGCCTTCATGGCTCCTTCAAGGAACATCACCATTTCCGGTGTGAATGCTCCAAACTTCAACAGGTCTTCGAGGGTCAGCGGGTTCGAACCGAAACGACGAATGGTCAAAGATGGTCCATCGAGTGCCAACGGCGGAATGATTGCATTCAAACGGGAACCATCCGGAAGACGAGCGTCCACCATTGGCGACGTTTCATCAACGCGTCGACCTACGCGAGAAACAATGCGGTCCAGAATCTGTAACAGGTGATCGTTGTCTCGAAAAGTGACGTCGGACTTGACGATGCGTCCGTTTTTTTCGAGAAACACGTTCTTCGGACCGTTGATCATGATATCCGCGACGCCCTCTTCCTTGAGTAGCAATTCCAGAGGTCCGAAGCCAAACGCTTCATCGAGAACTTCTTCGACCAGACGTTCACGTTCTGATCGATTCAGCAGCGGATTTTCAGTATCGCAGAGATGTTCCACGACGACTCGAATTTCGCGCCGCAGGGAATCTCCTTCGAGTTCTGACAGTCGTGTCAGGTCGAGTTTCTCCACGAGTTTTCCGTGGATGTGTGACTTCAGCGCTTCAAAGTCGTTGGATGTCTGGCGAGAAGGCTTGAGAGGGGCAATCATTGAAATTCACTCCGAAATCACTGTTCACATTCGCTCGGACGATCGGGCTGATGAAATATGGACCCTATGTCCGATGTTGGTCCTCTCTGGACAATAGGTCACGATTGCCGGTCGTGCGGGAACGATCAGTCCGGAATGTTGCACAGTTCCCACAAATGCAGCCGAACATCGCCGCATCGATGTAACGGCTGAATCGGTTATGCCGTTCGTGCTGCGAAGGAGAGGAGAGGAGGCGAAGCGGAAAGGAGGGAGTTTTGCAAGTTCCGGAAGATTAAAAACTGAAGACCATCACCGGACTTTAAGCCAATCCGCGATGCGGCGCCCGGTCATCGACAGAGGAAGTTCGGGAAGCTCGTCGAGCGAAAACCATTTCACCCCGTCGCTCAATTTGCCACGAACTCGGTGGGCTGAACAGGCAAAACAGATCAACCGCACCTTGTAACGAGTCACTGAGTAACTGAATTCCATCGACGCCACAACTGGCCCCGGCTTCAGGCCGGTTTGAGACTGGTTTTTTTGAACAGCAAACTCCGGTAACTCCAGACCCTCCGGACTGAACAGCGATTTGGATCGGCCGCGTTTCTGCACTAATGGAAGAGCAGAGGATTCTTCGGCGGAAATCTCAAATCGAACAAAGTCCCACATTCCGGCCCAGCGTTCGCCTTCCGTTCGCCGCCGCAACAGAATCCGCTCACGATCCATCAGGACAACCGCGAGTTCCGCAATCGCCGTGATGGCAATTGCCGGTTTTCGAACGGGAACTTCTGTCTGCAGCCCCTGCTGAAATGCTCCACATAATTTCTGCAGCGGACACGACTCACAATCAGGATCCACCGGCCGACAAAGCTTGGACCCAATGTCCATCAATGCCTGATTGAAGTCTCCCGCGCGTTTCTCGGGGACAAGTTCCTCAGCAAACTGCCAGAGAAGCTTTTGACTGGCAGTGGCACGCACGTCATCTCTTAAAGCCAACAGGCGGGCATAGAGTCGCTCCGTGTTGGCTTCCACAATCGCCGCGGGCTGATCGAATGCAAACGAGGCAATAGCTCCGGCGGTATAACGGCCGATCCCGGGAAGAGTTCTCAGCTCGTCCACATCGGACGGAAACTCAGCCGCATGATTACCGGTAATCGCCTGTGCCGCCTTGTGCAGATTTCGCGCGCGACTGTAGTAGCCAAGTCCTTCCCAAAGTCGAAGCACTTCATCAACATCAGCAGCGGCCAGCGACTCAACGTTCGGAAAGCGAGATGTGAAGCGCTCAAAATACGGGACGACCGCTGCGACGGTCGTCTGCTGCAACATGACTTCACTCAACCAGATGCGATACGGATCGGCCGACTCACGCCACGGAAGCTTTCGCCCGTGCTGGTCGTACCACTTCAGTACAGCACTTCTGAAACGGCGTTTTTCTGCGGCATCCATGACTTATGACCCGACCTACAACGGCACTACAGCTCCGGCTTCGATACTGGCCGCTTCCGCCCAGCAAAGCTGCAACGCATTCAAAGCTGTCTGCCCGGACAGCGGACCTGCGGATTTCCCCTGTGACAGGAAATCAACGGCCGTTTGAAGCTCATCCGTAAATGCTCCACACCATTTTCCACTGCCGCCCAGCTCAGGATGTGTCATCCTGCCATCATTGGTGATGACGCTCAACGGACGGCTGACAACCCATTCGCCGGCCAACGTCCCGGCATCAAACAGTAGAGTCGCATTCTCAAAGTACAGTTCATACCCGTGCGAAAACGCAAGGCCCTTCGCCGCAATCCCGCCGCTCACACAACTGACTGCCGGCCCGTCCTTATACAGATATGACGTATGCACATGATTGACGAAACCGTCCTGCATCAGCCCACGTGAGAAGACTCCGTCAGGTCGACCACAAGCATGAGCGATAAAGTGGTTGTCGTGGATATGCAGATCAATGCCCCAGCCACCAAGCTTGCGGAAGTCCGACATCTCGCTGGACCAGTCTGGCTTACAGATGACTCGCTTGAAGTGAGCTGCATTCAGTTTCCCGTAACGCTGATCCTGAATGCATTCGGCGGCAAATCGAAATTCCGGAAAGAACGGCAACACATGCGCCACTAACAGAGGAACCTTTGCGGCTTCGGCTGCTCTCACCATCTGCTCTGCTTGACCCAGGTCAACGGAAATCGGCTTTTCTACCAGTGTCGCTTTGCCCGCCTTAAGCGATTCCATCACGACATCAAAATGCTTGTCCGTCGGCAGGCACACGTCGACCAGATCAATATCCGGATCGGCCAGCAGTTGTCGGTAGTCGGAATAGCACTTCAGACCTGAGACATCAACATGGCCTCCCGGAGGACCAAAGTTCCCCCGGATCGAAGTCCAGTCGCCAGCCAGTTTCTTCTCATCCCGCGTCGCGATGGCGGTGACCGAAGCACCCTTGAGATCACGAGCCCCCTCGAAATGGGTGTAACCCATGAAACCGATGCCAATGATTCCAATCCGGACCACGCTGTTCCCCTTTTGAATAATGAGGTCACTGACCAAGTTGAGCTTTTGAACCGAAACGCCTTGACCAAACCATCCCGCTCAGGAGCCACCGGGATTTCCGCCGGCTCCCCAACACAGCCATCGCCAGCCACAAGTCGAATTGCCGAACCGACCAGAACCGGGTTCGCCCGGATTTCACCGCGCCAGACCACAAAACTCAAGCAACTAACCCAAATCCGCCACAATGGCAGCCATCCCACACCAACCCCACCAAACTTCATTGCTCAACTTTTAAGCATGCCAACTGTGCCTGCTTTTTGGGCAGTGTTGATTTTGTGGGTTTTACTGTTGGCAATGAGTTTGCGGGGTGTTATCGTTATGACGTCGCAATCAAACTGATGTCAGGCAGGGTCTGCCGGAGCAGGGGGGCGGGGCGGCAATGTGAGCTGTCACATCATGTGCATGATCAGCTCAGGACGGACTCAAGGAAGACCGATGCAGCAGAACACAGGGAGAGAAACATGTTGGTACTGTCCAGAAAGACCAGTGAGCGAATTCTGATTGGCGACGACATCGTAGTTACGATTGTCCGGATCGGACCGAACTCAGTAAGAATCGGGATCGAAGCTCCGAAGAACATGAACATTGTTCGTGAGGAACTTTGTGACTTCTCCAGCAAGCCAAAAGAAACATCGGACGTAGCGATCCCCGTCAATTGATCGGGCGCTGCAAAAAAATGTGTTACACAAGGCCGGGGTTCCTCCCCGGCCTTTTTTCTTGCGCGAACTCGGATCAAACTCCACTTGAATTCAGTCCCGTTACGCGACCTTTGATACCAAGCCGATCAGATGATGCCTCAATATCACCAGCCCTTCCCGGAAAGTGAGTCCTGAATGCGACTGGGAATGATGCAACCCTACTTCTTTCCGTACGTGGGGTACTTCTCTCTGATTCACACCACCGACTGCTGGGTTGTCTTCGACACCGCACAGTACCGCCGCCGCGCATGGGTGAATCGAAATCGCATGCTGTCAGACAACAAGGAAGGCTGGAGCTACGTCCGTATCCCGGTCGTCCATTCTCCGAGAGAAACCAGGATCTGCGATGTTCGGATCGACCACTCGCAGACATGGATTAATCAACTGACTGATCAACTCCAGACCTATCGCCAGCGTCACGCACCCCAATACGCGGATACCATCGACTGGCTGCGGACAACTTTGCACAAAGCCCATAACGTCAACGGACCTGGCGATTTTTCTCGAACATTGATTACCTTACTGCAGGAAACATGCAGCCGCATCAACTTGCCTTTCCCGTGTCAGATCTTCAGCCAAATGAACTTGCCCTTGCCAGCAGAACTCCCTGCAGGAGAATGGGCCCTCGAAGTGGCGAGATTGCTAAAAGCATCGACCTACATCAATGCTCCGGGTGGACGGGAGCTGTTTTCTCCCCGGCAGTTTTCTGAGGCCAGAATTGAACTGCAGATCCTCGAACCACGCCTGACGGCTTATCGCCAGGGACGATCAGAATTCATCCAGGGACTGTCAATTCTCGACCTGCTCATGTGGAATTCCCCGGCCGAAACGCTTGAACTTGTGACGCACTACGATCTGGAATCATTGACCGGAAAAACGTGAGTGTCCGCGAACGACCGGATTGGTTTATTTCGGACCTGTAACGCCGTCTCGTATAGTTCGTGTCTCGAAGGCATACGCGATTTCAGACGGATGTGAACGGTGATGCGAAAGGCGGCGGTTCTGCTGGCAGGACGGATGGAACTGACCGAAGACACCGACTTTGTACAGCAACTTCACGAAAACGACCAAACCTGCCGCGAAGAAATCCTGTGTAATTTTGGCGACGGAATTCTGATTCTTCTGCGACGAAGCTTCCATGATGTACTGTGTGAGGAAGATCTTGACGACGTGCTTTTCGTCGGTCTCTGTCGGCTTTGGAACAGTCGCATGAGATATCGCCGGAACTGGCATCTCTGCGAGCCTGTCTGAGGTGCTGCCAAACATGCTCAGCACGCCACAAGAAAACGATCGCCAACGCGTTCCGGCTGATGATATGAATACGATTCTGCGCGCGATGAAGTGCGCGGGATGGAATCGTTGTAGAGACCGCTGATTGACGCTTACGAATAACGGGCACTTACAAACGCTGATGGTTAATGAGGTCCAGCGACCGCTCGCCCCCAAGACCAGGTCGAACAGTGACGACATCGAAGTCCACCTCAGAAGACGCCCAGGTTTCACTGTGTTTTTTTGCATCACTCAGCGTCGATTGGCGTTAAGCAGCGATTGAAAAAGACGTCGACTCGAAGTTGTTGATTCCGCTGACGTTTCTGTGCGACGAAGGAAAAACGTTTCTGTTTCATTGCCTTCGTTTTGTGTTACCCACATCATTTCGCGCAGAGCCCAATAAACACTGTGTTTCCCCAAACATAGCGCTGTCCATCAGAGGAACTGAATGACGAAGAAGATCGCTTCAATCGTGGTCGCGCACAGAATGAATTCACGGAGCCTGCACCAAAACAACGAGAGACAGCTTCAGTTTATTTGCTGGTGATCGTCACTGCGTTTTGCCTTCAGGACACCTTTGAGCTGTTCTGCAACAACGTCTGCAAACCGATCCAGCCCAGCTGCAGACAGATGACAGACGTCGGTAAAGTACTTAATGTCTTTCAGCTCACTTTCCATGTCGACAAAAACAAGATCCGGATGTTCGGAGGAAAGCTGACGGATCACTTCATTATGAATCGCAACACCACGAGATACGTTGATCGGCTTTCCCCAAAGTTCCGTAGCAAGCTCATACTGTCCCGCCGAATATCCCAACTTCTTCGCATCAAACGCTTCTTTGGTATAACCCTCGACAAAATGCGTGGCGAACGTCATGAGAGTGACGGGAGTTTTCGCATCCCTGGCAATTTTCAACATCTGATCCAGATGAAGACGAAACGCCGGCCCGGTCTTGATGTCGTCGCCAAACGAAACGTGCGCCGCATCAGGCTCGCCCAGTCCAATCAGCTTGTCGAGAGACTCCGAGACTGTGTCCCTGACGGACATGACACCAGTCTGTTTCTTTCGATTGAATGATGCATACCAGGCACAGTGCGAGTAGTCGTTGCGAAAATCTTCCCCAGCAACACAGTTCATGCGGACATCATTGATAGCGTGATAGATGATGATCCGATCAAACTCAGCAGCGCGCTCAATCAGACATTCCAGCTTGTTCAGACTATCCTGAGTCGTATGAGCTGAAACAGCCGCATTGTGCACATGCACAGGAATTCCGGCCGCTGCCGTGAGTTTCAACTCCAGCATTTTTCCGGTTTGTTCTGCAACTGAAGCGCCAAGAAGCAGGATGTTCAGCTCGCCTGAGGAACGCCGAGATTCCAGGATCCTTCGCGTAAAAA
Source organism: Planctomycetales bacterium (assembly GCA_026400835.1). GTDB lineage: Bacteria > Planctomycetota > Planctomycetia > Planctomycetales > Planctomycetaceae > SXXK01. The sequence goes on from JAPLOA010000087.1 coordinate 356,980, forward strand.
GCTCACCATAGTGCAATTGGCAGGCATCGACTCGATTCGCCAGATCTGTCGGCGGCACAGAGTAAGTCCACCACAGAAATCCTCGATAGGCGACGCCGAGAAGTACAAACAAATAGACAGCATAGAGGCCGCTGAATATCCAATGATGTCGTCTCTTCCGTGTCACCATGAGTTCTCGCCCAACACATTCGATCGACATCGTTCAGGCTGCAGCAACTCGTGCACCTGCAAACTTAAAGCCTAAAGGCCCAACGTATGGCAGTCAACGAGTCGAGAACGGAAAAAAAACTGGTCCGACTTATGGCCGACAATATCGTTCTGAAAGCATCGATCGAAGCTATCGCTCCATTTCAATTCTTCTCCGCGTCAGCCGAAGTCAGTTTCGGCAATTTTGCTCGAACTCCGGAGGTAGCGGCGGCAACGTCCGGCGAAAATGCATCTCGTCCCGTTCGTCCTGGAAACCCGGGCCACTGAGCAATCCCGTTCGGCATTTCATCGCTGAACCGTCGACGATGCGAGGGTACAAAAGCGGGCGACGCGGGATCATCGAACACAGCTTTTCGTCCCCACAACACGGAGCGACCATCGCTGTAGAGTCGAGTCCAGTCTCCATTCTGATCAAGAAAAGCCACAGCCGGCGGATCGGCAATTCGGTCCATCAAAACCAGATTCGGATGGCCAAACTCAAGCACTCGATTCGAATCCACAGGTCCAGAGTCCCGGCCGCGATACCGCCGCGACAAATCATCACCAAACAGCAGATCGAAATTGATATCAACAACGACTTGCGGATAACACGTATCGTAACGCCCATCGAAACCAACTGTCGTGTCCGGAGCCAGTGCAGCAAGGGCGTATTGCGCCCAGTCGAAGGTTACAACCAGTCGACCGGAGATATTTTCTTCGGCCATAAACTCGATCGCCGAAACAGGATACTTGCTGCGATCAACGCCGAACGTCGCAAATGAATATCCCAGCAGTCCCAGCAATGCCACCGCAACAATCGCGACCTCGGCCGTTAACCAGCGGACAGCTCGCGGCGCGAGTTTCTCCTGAGTTCCCAACGTCGGACGCCACTCGACAAGCCGATGCCACAGCGAAATCAGATGTTGCGGCATCCAATAGCCAAACGCAATCGCGAAAAATGCAAGATGCCGAACATGCCCAAGCGTCTGAACCGCGATCAATCCCAACACAAATAACTCAACCCAGTCACGGCGCTGGCGTGTCATCCAGAGACTGGTGATCGTGAGCAGTGACAACACCGTAAACGGTATTGCCGTAACTCCACCATCAAGAATATTGGCCCACTCAGAAACTTCTGGTCGGGGCTGACTCAGCGAGACAATCATCCAATAGGGCAACTCATAGCCGTAAGGATTCACCAGCACCGACAGGATAGCGAAAACTCCGATGACGGAGAATTGGACGATTGTTTTCCAGCAGGCAACTCCGCACTTTAACAGCAGTTCGATCGATCGTAGTCCCAGAATCGCCAGCAGAACACATAATCCCGCAGCGAAGCCGCCATGCGAATTTGTCCAGATCGTCATCAGCGGAATGCAAAGCCAGAGACACCCGAAAGCGACTCGCTGTTCCGAATGCCAGTTGCGAAACGCGCGTTCAACAGCCAGAAACATCAGGCCGCAAAAAATGAAACTGAATAACTGCGGTCGTACGAGCCAGAACTCACCGAGTCCCCAGGCAACCGGAATCATCGCAACAACTGCCGCTAACGTTTCAACACCTCGTAGTTGAGCAACTCTGACCATCGTCCAGAGCAACCAAAGTCCGGCGACGCATTTGAAAATCATCAAGCCATGCCCACCAATCGTCCTTTGCCCTAACGCGACGGCAAGCTCGAAAAGATTCTCGTGGTTGACCCACGGCTGATCCGGAGTTGAATACGTATGTGTCGCGGTGGTCGGCATTTTTCCGGCGTGCAACCAGTCTTCGCCGTACTGAATATGGCCCCACAGATCCGGCTCGATCGTGCGCCAGGCCAGAAGATTGGCCGCCACAAGCCCCAGCAGCAGGATAATGCCGCGTGTAAGCCAGACAGAATTTGCGGTAGAAGGTTCTTTTGTCATATCTTAATGAGTTTGAGAGACCAATTCCGCACGATCACCGTGCAAACCGGTTTTGCGTTACAATGAATTTCCGTGCCCGTCAGATCGCAGTCGATCGAACAGCCCGACGCTGAGTAGCGGTCATCACGCAAACCTAGCTCAACTCATTGCTGACGCCGGAGCATGTTTCCCAGAGAGTCGGATGCCAGATCGCATCGTGTCGCTAGAATAAGTCGAATCGTCAGAATCGTTACGATACACCATCGCGCAAGTCTCTTATGAAACCTCGTTTGCTCATTCTTCTTTGTTTGCTGCTGACCGTTGGCGGAGCAACTGTCTGGCGAATCGCGAATCCGCGAGAGCGTCAAGCGGTCTCGCTGGAGTCCTTGAAAGCACGTCCGGCGCCGGAATTTCAACTGCTGGACCAGAACAATCGCCCGATTCAACTGCGAGGATATGTCGGGCGATACCGCGTGCTTCTCTACTTCTTTGATCCCACCGCGGGACCAGACGCAGATCCAGTCCTCAAGCGTCTGAAGGATGTTCACGGTGCTTTGAAAACGTCTCAGGTGATGACGTTTGCGATTTCGACACCACTGAATCCCGAGCAAAAACGCCAGACTCTTTCGTACCCATTTCCGATCCTCCGTGACACTCTTGCCGGGCAACCGGGATCATGCTCATTCGCCTGGGGACGTGCGGCTCTTGCAAAGGGAGAAACCGGACCTGCGAAGATTACTCCGGGAGCATTTTTGATCGATGCTACTGGCATGGTGAGCTGGAATGACAAATTCCCAAAACCGGTGGAAGACACAGAGGGCCTGATTAATGCCATCCTGTCCGGCGAGCAGTAAACGACGGGTTTCAATGCTTGCCTCAGAATCCGGAGTGCTCTATTCTCAATGGAAGAAAACAGAGGCGAACCATACTGCGTATCACGCAATCGTCGCAGTTTGAGAATCCTGAGCACTACCCCAAAATCGTCGGCCGGAGTCCGTTGTGATCATTCAGAAAGAGTACAAATTCTACGCGGCTCATCGCAACGAGACATTGATGGACAAGTGCAGCAACCTGCATGGTCATCGATATGGGTTACGATGCTTCTTCGAAGTTGAACGCGACGGAGATATCAGCACACTTTTTGGAGCTTTCGATGAGAAAGTCGAGCCGTGGCTGAAATCACTCTACGATCATGGCATGCTGATCAACATTCACGACCCGCTTTATGAAACGCTGAAGGATCATTGCCGCCGGACCAGTGAGAACTTCAAGATGAAGCTCTTCAACGGACCGACCAGCGTGGAAAATCTGGCGTGGATGATGTTCACCGAGATCACCGAAATGGGATTCCGGTTATCGCATATTGAAGTTCGCGAAACCGATTCGTCGGTCATCTCTTATTCCCGCGAAGACTGGATCCGCGACAACCGCTATTTCGCCTCTGTCCGAAGCCCGGGCGTTCCTTCGACGATCGCCGTCGACAATCCGAATCGGGTGCTTGGCGAGAACTGATCTCCGCCCATCGCGAGTAAGTTTATGTCAAAAATTGATCCACGGATCACGTCGACAAGAAACCGAAACGACGGAAGCCCTCTGTGTTTGGCCAGGAGGATCAGCAGAAATGGAGACGCTGAGGTTAAAACTTTTCAAACCACTAGTCGGCGATGATAAACACGGGAAGCGAAACGGCAGCAGCGTGCAATGACGCCTTTGGCTTCAACAGTGGCTGAGTTCCTTTTGCATCAGTGTTGATCAGCGACGATTAGTGTTTGCTGCACCTGAATCTTGCCGACCATATACTACAGCTGTGATTCACTCTAAGGCCAACCAGCTATTTCTTTCCCGCAGGAATTACCGCAGGCAGATCACCCGCAATTTTCGTTTCGGCGGGTGAACTGAGTACCGTCGAACGTGAAACCGAGGTCACTCCGGACTTGTTTCGCAGCCCCGGCCAAACGGGTGGCTCGACCATGCGAGTTGATGAGCCAGGTGCCGCCGAAACGGGCTGCTGAGGTGGAATGACCGGAGCCTCCTGAACAGGTGGATTGTTGATCTGCTCCGGCACAAGCACTTCGCCCGGTGAATGAGGAATACCGGGAATCCCATGGAACACAGCAGCGTCTCCCCCGTGTCCTGCTTCAATATCAGCGGGCGTAATCAATCCAGGATCGGTGTTATCGATCTCGGTATCTCGAAGAGGATCGGCGAGGCATTCGCGTTCTCGTTCGGAATGCAGGATCGCTCGATCATCGATCGCTCCAAAGCTCGGTGCAGCACAGCCGGGTCGAACTGTCGGTTCGCCACAGGGCACTCGGTATGCCGGTGCAGGAACTTCACGAGTCAACGTTCCGCAGGCTTCCGGTTGTGCGCCCAGCGGGCTGCATTCAGGTTTATAAGCATGAGGCTCCGCGTGACGAAACGCCCCCGGTAATGAGCGATGGAATCTCTTGAACTTGCTGGTTCGACGCGGAGGAACTGAATCGCAAGCACGCTCCTCACAGCAGGCTTCAGGGGATTCCGTGACGCAATCCGATTCGGTGACGCAGGGATCAAGAGCAGAACACTTGCCTACCAGTTTCTGGTCCGCACACGACAACTCGTCCGTACATTCCGATCGCGGTGCGACAGGCTTGCGGTGAAATTTTGCCCCGAGGTCTTTGATCCAGCCAACACTCTTCACGCGTGACACACCAAAGGCTGGAGGTGCTGGAACGGGCTCAAGCGGCCCATTACTTTCCGGAGGATTCTGAAAGTCTTCTGAGCCTTCAGTACCCGGAGAATATTCATGGTCATGTCTTGGCGGCAGTGCTTCATGGTCATCGCGATCTCGCAGAGGAGTAATCGCATTTCGGCTGGCAGAACAGCCACTTGCCAGGGCCAACAACAACATGGCAAACAGGGAAATCCGTTTGAGTCGCATGCGACTTCCTTCCAGCGAAGCGACCTGCTCCGGCAATTTTTTACGCCGAACGATCGCAATCTCCATAAAACAATCCGTATGCCTCTGAGTTCGGCAGGATTTGCAGAAGTGCAATCTGTTTGCTGGAAAGTTTCCCAACTTCGTCGAAAGAGCGTCGCGAACAGTCTATGAGTACCGGGTGATCTGACTGGAACACTTCTGCCAGTCCCGCAAAATAGGTTGTGTCAACCGGTTTGACACTTCCCAAACAGCATCAGGGACACCCTATCAATCGCCACACGGGGCGCCAGTGGAGTTCAAAACAATTTCTTAATCAACATCAGCAGCCGGACAACAAAGATCGTCAAGCCCATGCCATTCGTGATCAATTCTTCGCATTAACAGGGCACAGTCATACTGAATTGAACCTGCTGGAAACACGGAATTGTCCTGAAACCAGGATGACTCCATTTTGTCGATATTCAAATTGTCCACCGCCCAATTCTGACATCGGAGTTCAATCCCATCGAACCTTCCGGGGCTTCTTGTGACCGAGTACCCCAGGGAGCCATTCTGAAAGAAGTTCGAGGCTTCCTCGAGTGATCCAAAGACAGATGAATCTGGAAATCCCGGATAGATTTTGCCAGCCACATGTAATTGGGCATTCCCGTCTCGACTGATCATTTTCACGGAAACGTGGTCGGAGGTCTCCTGCACCTCAAAGTCAGCTCGATGGTGAACACCTGGAAAAACAGTGCCACCTGCGGCAGAATTGAGCCACGAACTTGTATCGCGACGAGGGATATAAACGCCCTGCTTCAGTTGCCCTTTATCTGACCATTCGACGGCAAATCGATGCGCCGCGTTTTCAGACCCAATCCCAACTGGAAAAGGGAACAGCCTCGGACGTATCGCCTTGAGTCGTATCAAACAAATACCGCCGATCGCCCAGCCATTCACGATTTGTGGAACAAACGGTCGAGGCAGAATTCTGGCAACAACCTCCGGGTCGATGTGATAGTTGGCGAGAATTCTTCGGTCAATAATTCCTCGAATCGCCGGAATTCGCATACCAGTAACCTTCCACTTCTGAATCGTCTGAGCAATGCACCTGAAAACAAAAACCGCAGTTTGGTTTGAGTAACAACGACGGTGTTGGTCAAATTCACGGCATCTTCGTCAAATGCGATCACGCCGTTGAGAAAGTTGGCTGAAGTCGCCTTATGGTGTTCCAACAATACCTGATCGAACCTTGCATTCCCACTTGATCAACCGGAGGTTTCCCACCGTGAAGTTTTTCCATCGTGCCACTGCCGGCCTTTCCGCGAGATATCTCGCGGCCGCACTGGGTGTTTCTGCACTCTCAGATCAAGCGTGTCTCGCAGCTCCCCCGAAACCGATTGCTTCCACTGCGATCGTTAACACTGAAACTCCTGGACACGCGGCGAAGATCGAAGCCGACATTAAGGGACAGAAAGATCTGTACCTTGTCGTCACCGACGGCGGAAATGGCTTCGGCAGCGACTGGGCCAACTGGGCCGAACCGAAGCTGATTGGCAGCAAAGGCGAAATGAAACTCACCGACCTGAAATGGAAAAACGCTTCGGCCGACTGGGGTAATGTTGGCATCAACAAGAATGTTGACGGCGGCAGTATGAGAATCGCTGGCAAGCCGGTTGAGTTCGGAATAGGCACGCATGCCAATTCGATCATCCATTTCGAACTGCCAGAAGGCTACGACAAGTTTGTTGCTCGCGCCGGCATCGACAACGGCGGCAGCGATCAGGGCATGGGCAGCAGTGTGCAGTTCTTTGTGTACACTTCCGCTCCAGGACCGATCGGACAGAATGCTCCCGTCGATCGCACGCCAGAGAACGCTGTTGCGGGACTGGATGTGACTGATGGCGTTGAACTGCAACTCTTCGCCGCCGAACCGATGCTGCTCAGCCCATCGAACATCGACATCGATCATCTCGGCCGCGTTTGGGTCTGCGAAGTCGTTAACTATCGACGCTTCGCCAACGGCAACAATGCTGAGCGAGTCGAAGGTGACCGCATTCTGATTCTGGAAGACACCAACGGCGACGGAATGGCCGATAAGGAAACCGTCTTCTATCAGGGCCGTGACATCGATTCAGCTCACGGAGTCTGCGTGCTGGGCAATCGAGTCATCGTCTCCGCCGGCGACAGCGTGTTCAGCTTCTACGACGATAACGGCGATTCCAAAGCCGATCGCAAAGAAGTGCTCTTCACCGGCATCAAGGGAACTCAGCACGACCACGGAATTCACAGCTTTACGTTTGGCCCTGACGGTCGACTGTACTTCAACTTCGGCAACAGCGGTGAAGAACTGCACAATCCGGATGGATCAATCGTCGTCGACTTGGCCGGTAACGAAGTGCGATCCGCTCGCAAGCCGTATCAGGAAGGCATGGCGTTTCGCTGCGAACTGGATGGCAGCAAAGTCGATACGCTCGGCTGGAACTTCCGTAACAACTGGGAACTGTGCGTCGACAGCTTCGGCACGGTCTGGCAGTCCGACAACGATGACGACGGCAACAAAGGCGCTCGTATCAACTACGTGATGGAATACGGCAACTACGGCTACAAGGACGAACTCACCGGAGCCGGCTGGCAGACGCCTCGCACAAATATGGAAGACGAGATTCCTCGCCGCCACTGGCATCTGAACGATCCGGGCGTTGTTCCAAATCTGCTGCAGACCGGAGCAGGCTCACCGACCGGTATTCTGATCTACGAAGGCGACAAACTTCCCGAACGGTTCATCAATCAGCTCATCCACTGCGATGCCGGTCCGAACGTGGTTCGCAGCTACGCGGTGACCGATGATGGTGCTGGCTACAAGGCTGAGATCAATGACATCCTCAACGGAACTCGCGATCAGTGGTTCCGTCCGTCGGACGTCTGCGTGGCTCCGGACGGATCCTTGATCGTCGCCGACTGGTACGATCCGGGCGTTGGTGGTCATCGCCAGGGTGACGTCGATCGAGGCCGCTTGTTCCGAGTCGCATTACCCGGTCAGGAGTATTCTGTTCCGAAGCACGACTTTTCAACCGTCGAAGGTGCCGCCGAAGCTCTGAAGAGCCCCAACACGGCAACTCGTTATCTGGCTTTCACCAAGCTGAAAGAATCCGGCGCCGCGGCTGAAGCCGTACTGGCGAAGATGTTTGAATCCGACCCGAATCCACGCTTCCGCTCACGTGCGTTGTGGTTGCTGGGTCAGATCGAAGGGAAGACTCAGAAGTATTTGGACCTTGCGATTGCAGACAGAGACAAGGACATGCGAATCACGGGGATTCGATTGGCTCGGCGGATGGAACACAGCGGGCTGGATACCCTGCTGGAAACACTTGCAGAAGACAGTTCTCTCGCGGTGCGCCGCGAGTGTGCGATTGCTCTGCGACACTTAAAGTCTCCGAAAAAGCCTGAAATTTGGGCAAGCCTCGCGGTTCAGCTTCCATCTCACGATCGCTGGTATCTTGAAGCCTTGGGCTCGGCCGCTGAAGGCCAATGGGACACCTGCATGCGTGCGACCGCAAAGAGGTTACCCCGCAACGAAGAATCTGCGCAAGTCATGGAGAATCTGATTTGGCGAAGTCGCGCGGAATTGTCTGCCCGCGAAATCGTCGATGAAATCGGCAAGCAGGCATCTTCTGACAACGAACACGCCGCAGCACATACTCTCGCCTATTTCCGAGCACTGGATTTTCAACCAAAAAATCTCGTTGCCGAACAGGTCGTTTCTTTACTCGAAACGGATAAGCTCAATTCCATCAAGGAATCTCATAGATTAATCGTCACAGCGGAAGTACTGGCTCGCCTCAGCGGCACCAATTTTTCTTCTAATCCACAAGCGAAAAAAGCTCTGGAAAAGACGCTTTCGGATCTTCAGGGTACAGCCCAGTACATCCAGCTTGTTAAGCGTTTCAACCTGACAGATCGACTCCCGGAACTTCTGCAACTAGCCCAGCAACACCCTTCGGAGCAGATCGGCGTAGAAGCGATCACGGCACTCCTTGAGCTTCAGCAGTGGAGTCTGCTGAACACCGGTTTGACCGACAAGGATACAGTTGCAGCCATCGCCACTGCAGACGCTCTTGGTAATTCGCAGAATGGTGCGATCAGTGGCCTGCTGCTGCCGGTTGTGAAAAACGCAGAAGTGAACATCGATGTTCGTCGAGCTGCAGTCAAAGCCGCTTCGAAGGCGGGTAATGCGGCGATGGAGTTGGTGAAGCTTGTTGATGAGAAAGCTCTTGATCCGGAACTGGAGCAGTCCGTTGCGGCCGCTCTGCATAGCTCTCCGCACCGAAACGCTCGCGAGGCGGCTCAGCGGTTGTTCCCGTTGCCTCCGTCAAAGGACAACATGCCAACACCGCCAATCAGCGAGCTTGCGAAGCTGAAAGGCGATGTGGCGAACGGGCGTATGGTGTTCTTCTCCACCGGAACATGTCACAAGTGCCACGTTGTTGACGGCATGGGTCGCGAAATTGGGCCGAACCTGACCGAGATCGGCAGCAAGCTCAGCCGCGAAGCGATGTTTGAATCGGTGCTTTATCCAAGTGCCGGCATCAGCCACAACTTCGAACTCTGGACCGTCGTCAAAACCGATGGCACGACGCTGAACGGGCTGCTTGTATCCAATACCGACGCCGAAGTCAGTATCAAAGGCGACGATGCACTCGTGCGAGCGATCCCGAAGTCAGAGGTTGAAGAACTGGTCAAACAAAAGATCAGCCTCATGCCTGCTGACCTGCAAAAGACCATGACAACGCAGGAACTCACTGACGTCGTGGATTACATGCAGACGCTGAAGAAGAAATAGGGAGGTCACAAATCGGCAACCGACGATCAAGGAGCCCGGCACGTAAATTGTGCCGGGCTTTTTTGTTGAGTACCGGCAACCCCGCTACGCATTCCGCCACCGGGTTTACCCGGTGGCGTAGTCGTAAGTTCGACTTGCCACAATGGGGCTTGTTCTGAGGTGTCGAACATTTGGTGTTTAACGAGATTCAGTGGGACAACTATCGTTCTGATTTCGCCTCGTAGAGGCGGCAGCGAGTAGCCCCAGGCTTTAGCCTGGGGGAGTACGTTTTAAAATGAACATTAAGCCGTGAAACGGCGACAGCAATGTGTTGATCTCGTTGAAAAAAAATCGCTGTCGCCGTTTCACGGCTGATGGATCGTGTTTTCGCCTCCCACCCCAGGCTGAAGCCTGGGGCTAAATGCTGCCGCAGCTACGCTGCGAAACGCAGCACGACGCAACGGACCAAAACGTAGTTTCCAGCCCGGTTCGCCGCTGGCACACGGCCAACCGGGGCTTTTCTGCTGAATGACGTTCGTCCACGACGTTCGGACTGATCATAAACCCAGCGGCGTAGCCCGGTTCAAAAAAGACGAATAGCTTCGTCGATTACCTCGCCCCGAGTTGCACCAGCGACAAGGCCGCGTTCAGATTTCCTGATCGAAATCCTTCCAGGTCGATCGTCACAGATCGGAACCCCAGCGTTCGAAAACACTCCACCAGTGCCTGCCGAGTCTCTGCGACACAAATCCTCGCGATCTCGTTCACGGGCACTTCGATTCTTGCCAGCTCATTTGCTTCGAGTCGCACTCTAAACTCTGAGATACTCGTTAGCTCGCGCAGGAACGCTTCGGCCTGTTCAATCCGGGCAACTCGCTCTTCATTAACCTCAACACCGTACGCAATTCGGCTGGCCAAACATGGCGCTGCGGGTTTCTCTGAGACACTCAAATCCCAGTATCGCGCCAAGTTGCGGACATCCGACTTGGTGAGATTCAACTCAATCAGCGGACTGCGGATCCCATGGTCTGCAGCGGCTTTCATTCCCGGTCGATGATCCCCCAGATCGTCAGCGTTGGCCCCGTTAACGATCAACACGACCTGCAGCTCGGCCAGCTTCTCCGCGGCCAGTGAATACAGAGTATCTTTGCAGTAAAAACATCGATCACCCGCATTTCGTCGATATTCGTCGCGAGAAAACTCATCGGTGGAAATCTCGATGTGGCGAATTCCAATCCGAGCCGCCTCGTCACGGGCAATCAGCAACTCCGACGCTGCGAGGCTTGGGCTCACAGCAGTGACCGCCACAGCCTGAGATCCCCACGCCTCAAACGCCGCCTTCGCAACAACCGCGCTGTCGACTCCGCCGGAGAATGCAACAGCGACCGGACCATACGAACGAATCGTGTCCACAAGTCGTGAAGCAGTGTCGGCCAGAGCAGGCGGGATTGTTTGAGTCATGAATTCAGGAGTTTACGCTAGAGGCATCAGGACAGACGAGCTGGGAAAAGTTTCTGGCTCTTCTTTAGGTCCTCCTTGCCGAGGAGGACTTCGCGGCTTGCCGCGACCTGTGTGAACGGGATGAAACTTAACAGGCCGCTATGCTGGTCAACATACGCACCTGGGTTCGCCTTACGGCAAATCGAAGATCCTTTCCGGCAGAAAGGACCTACCAAACACAGTCCTTTCCGGCAGAAAGGACCTACTCAAAACGTTCGCGGCTCCCGTTCATCATATCATGGCCCTAACGTTTTTTCAGTGAACGCGAACGGATCCGGCACAATGTCCGGGACTGCCTGAATTCCGGATTTGCGTTCAGTTTCTGATCGGGTACATTCGAAGCAGAATTTGTCGACGCGGTGTGAATTGAGGCTGGGTGTTCGCAAGATACCTGTCGACGGTCGCCTCAAACATAGCCGCGAACTGTAAATACCCCGCCAAACGACATCACCCGCCGCGAATCCTCGGAGTTTTCCCGTGCTCAACATCGTCAGTCAGCCCTCAGGGCATCGCCATTTCTGTGACGGAGTCTCTCGCCGACGAATGCTGCAAATCGGATCTCTGGGTACGTTTGGTCTCTCCCTACCGGGTTTACTGCAGGCCGAACAGTCGGGCCTCGTCCATCCCTCTGCACGATCGAAGAAATCGGTCATTCTGGTTTGGATGCATGGCGGTCCGTCGCAGCTTGATACCTTCGATATGAAGCCCGCGGCTCCTCGAGAATATCGCGGACCATTTTCTCCGATCGCATCGTCACTGCCGGGTCTGGAGGTTTGCGAACTTCTTCCGGAACACGCAAAGGTGATGGATAAGTGCACGGTCATTCGCAGCTTCTCACACGGCAACGGAGATCACTGGGCAGCCGCTCACTGGATGCTGACCGGTCGTCTCGGCGCCAACGGCAGCGACCGCAAACCTCGGTATCCTTCGATGGGAGCTGTCGCGTCACATCTGCTCGGACCAACTCAGCCCGGAGCTTTACCCAACGTCAACATGAACGACGGAGGTTTCGGCTTCCATGGTGGAGCGTGGCTGGGAGTCAACACGAATCCATTCCGCTACGGAGACTTCAGCTACGGCAATGAAGCCGGACAATTGCCAACCGGTGATCACAAGAGCTTTTCACTCACCGACGGCCTGTCTCGCGATCGCATGATGGATCGAGTTTCCCTGCGCGGACAGCTCGATGGTCTTAAGAAACAGATTGATCGTAATCGACTTTTCGAACAGATGGACGCCGTCGATCATCAGGCGATGGATCTTGTTCTTTCGGGCCGAGTTCGTCGCGCGTTTGATGTGACGGAAGAAGACGCTGCATTGCGAGAACGATACGGTGCGGGCTGGGGCGAACAGGCGTTGCTGGCTCGGCGGCTGATTCAGGCTGGAGTGCGCTATGTTTCTCTGAACACGGGTTACTTCGACGATCATTCGAACATCACCGGAGCATTGAACGACAAGTTGCCTCGCCACGACCGTGCGGTTGGAGTGCTGATTCAGGATCTTGCTGAGCGCGGGATGCTGGATGACACTTTGGTCGTTGTGGCTGGTGAATTCGGACACACGCCAAGAATCAACGACAACGCCGGGCGAGATCACTGGCCGCAGGCTCAAAGCATCCTGCTGGCTGGCGGTGGTTATCGCCATGGACAAGTCATTGGCGCAACTAACGACAAAGCGGAATTCCCGACAGACCGCAAGATCGGCGTTGAAGACTTCTGCGCGATCGTTTATCAGGCGATGGGGCTCAAAGTGGACGATACGATTGTCGACCTGACTGGTCGCCCGACACATCTCGTTCCCGGCGGTGAAGTGCCGTTTGAGTTGCTGTGAGGATGATCTGACCTCAGCAGCCGCAGGGCGCTCGCCCACAACATGATTCAGCCAAGGACACTGCGTTTTCGTTTAACCCGGATTATTCACGCTCGTCGCATCGTCGTCGAGTGCTGACGAGTTCCTTTCAATGCGAGGTTTGATTTGTCGGAGTTTCGGAGTCAGCGCGGAATGCCCCTCCCCCCGAAGTGAAATTCGAGCGAAGG
>JAPLOA010000035.1 GCA_026400835.1 Planctomycetales bacterium
GACTTCTTCCACAGCAGAATCTGCGAATGTCTCATCAACTCGCACCGTATCTTCTGTCACAACAGCATCGGACTCGACGACTGTCTCACTATCCCATGGTAACTCAGCCCCGTAGAGACTTCTGAGCGTCTCATTCCAGAGCTGCGAAAGTGCGGCGGTCTGATCCACGGTGCTGTCATTCAGATCCAGCCCCGAGATCGCATTCGACCATGCAGCAAGGATCGCATCACGATTGTTGGAGTACCACTGGTCGAAGTCGCTGCTCCCCACCAGGATCGTTTCAGAACCTTCCTTCACTTCCCCATCAGTCAGCGAAGTCGGGACATCTTCTGCGACTGGCTCAATGACTGACCGACTTTCTGAATCGCCTTGTTCCTGAGGCAAATCCGAAACATCCTCGGAAGCTGAAACAGCTTCCACGCTGTCAACCAAAGGAGTTGTTGCAGAAAGCAGAGATCTGATTTCACAACTCTCAATTTTCACCCCGAATCGTGACGTACACCTGTGTTGAGTTTTTTTTCGTCGAGGAAACAGCATGACAAACCTTTCTGGCCGCCGGAGAGTCAGTTGAAGTGATGTACGACTACACCTGCTGCGTTTCTGATCATAGAGCAGCATTTGCGACAATCAATGTCAAAGGTGTGCCGTGATACCCCAAGATTGGACAACGTCGATCGACAGTAACGCCGATTCCGACTGATATGCTCTGCAACTTGCAAATCCCCGTCTGAAAAGCTGGGTCTTTTCAGCTTTCAGCGGAACGGCAAGGGGGCAATCCCGTTGTTGGATTCGATCCGTTCGTCGGATCTGCGAGGCAACGGAACACACGGTGAAACCTCCAGACCGGGGGAAAGGTCGGGCTACAGTGCCCGGCATCTGGCACCTATTGAAAAGAACGAGCGAAATAGTCGACCGGGGCCTGACGTAAATCATCCGGGGGCTCGCTGCAGCAATAAGGAATTCCTGCTAATGTCGACGGCCGAGTATTTGCAACTTCTGGACTGGCCGGCACGACAGGTTCGATCAGACAAACGACGCTCAACGCCTCAGGAGTTTGCTCTGTTGTTTGATCGACTGGGAGTCTCAGCGCAGATCTGGTGTCGGCTAGTGAGGGACTTCGGCAAACTGTTCAGTATCGTCGCCGGTCAGCCTCAGGGGATCGACAGTCATTCATCGAAGGCACGCAAGTCAGCTCATCGCTTCCGGATTCGTAAAGCGGCTCGGCAATTGATGGCGAATGGCTAAGCAGGAGGCTGCTGAAGAAAGAAAGCTGCAGCGGGCTGCAGGCAGTCCAAGGTACTCGAGCAATCACCGAATCGGTGGAATGACCGGTACTGAAGACTTCTGCGAACATGCGGCTGGAAGTGATTTTGAAGATGCACTGTTGGCGGGAATCGTCCACAAGGCTTCCCAGTCACTCCAGTGTGTGTGTGATTCCGAGAACACGACTGCTTCTCGTTCCGCCGAGTTAATGCCAGCAGCCGAAGCTTCAGACGACGGCACTGATCGAATCGGCCCTGTGCGGTTCAGGTCAACCTGCAATTCGTAGCTAAACATACCATTCGGCCAGATTGCCAATCCTTCCGCATTGATGTCGTAGGGATGATTGTGAATGAAGTTTGTTTCAAGCTGCTCCCGAACAAGATCGATCCCTCCCTTGCGATAAAATCCTTCGATCGCATTCTGAAACGATCTAAGCTGATCGGCCGAAGCAAATCGCAGCCAGCCCGTTTCGTGAATCGACGCCACCACCCAACTGCTCTGCTCCTGAAACAGCAGCGATACCGGAGTTTCGCCAAGCGTCGAACATTCAATATCCACAGAGAAGCTATTCGACGCGGCGTGAATGTGTCCACAACGAAGCCCCGTCTCAGACCAGACCGGACACAGTTCCAGCAGTCGAACCAGATCGCGCTCCACAAAACTGCGAATTGCCGTTTCTACGTGCTCCAGGCGACCTCGTGCGGCGCGGCGTGCACTGAAGCGTTTGAATGACGCCGACTGATGTTCGAGCCGACGCAATCGCCTGAACAACTTCGGCAAAGTGCCCGAGTGAAACCCGGGCCGCAACAGCCTTGCGACGGTTTCCCCGTGACTTCCAACAGGCACCGGTGTCAGATTCTCTTTACGATTCGCCAGATACAGTCGCCAGTTTTCTTTCAGTTCCCAAACGGCAAAACCAAAGATCCCGGGGATAAAGAAGATATTGAACCAGGTCACGGATCGAGCCAGAGCGGTACCAAGATAGGGGCTGAGCACGTCGACCATGCTGCCTTCCAGATAGATCAATCCCGGCAAGATCATTTTGTGGGCCACGGTCACCACGGGAAAATGCTTTACCGGGTGAAACGTCGGCTCGATCAACAGGTTCACGTAGATACGAATCAGAAAAGAAGCGAACGACCAGATTACTCCCAGAACCGCTTTGACGACAATCGACAACCAGCTCTCATCGCTATGAAATCGCAACCACTCATCAACAGCATACAGAAACCGTTCGAGAAAATTCAGCAACATCCTGAAGAAGTCAATCACCCAGTCAATCACGGCCATCACAACTCGTGCATGCAGCTTGTACCAGGTATTTCCAACCCACTCGGCCGTCAGCTCCTGAGTGTCGCGGCCCAATCGGGAATTCAATGCGAGACTGGACAGAACTGTAATTGCGCTAACCCACCACCAGTTCAACGCAACACCCTTGAGCAGCCAGGGAACAAAGCGACATCCCATCACGGAAATCAAAACCGGCGTCAATACGACTCGTCGAATTCGCACAAAGGTTCTGTTCCTCCACAGTTTCTGAACCAGGGGCAGATGCAGAATTCTCTGTGGCAGATCAATCAGCACTGTTCGCATCAGCTTCAGAGCCCGAAACGTCTGATCAAAGAACCATTCTCGAAATGGCTTCAGGTGTATCAGGGCCATCAGCAAAAAGCCGACCACCAGCACCGACGAAAGCGTCTCGATGCGGCTATTGACGATCTGATCAATGGCTTCACGAGCATCTTCCGGCGGAACAGCGATCACCTCCTGCGTTGTTGAAGTGTCCTGATCTTTGTCCGAAATGCGGTCCGATGTTTCGGCCGCAGAAGACTCTTCGGCGGCGGCTGACTGTTCTTTTCCCGTCGACTGAACCAGCAGTGATTCTTCGACCGCAGTGGTATTCAGCGCAGATTGCGAGTTCAATCGCTCGACACCAGAAGGAATCGCCCCGGGCGAGCCATTCCGGGGCACGTTTGAATCCAAAGAACTCTCAGACGCGATCAACACAGAATCCGAAACCGGACTCACGATCAAGGATTCGGTTGCTCCCTGTCCAAAGCTCAAACGCTCGCCCGCAGCCGGATGTGAATCTACGGTCGAATCGCTCTCAGCGATGGAGGAAGCGTTCTTCGCGAGAGGAATCTCGGTCAGGAATTCCTCCATCAGTTTTGATGCCGTCGCGCCAGACGGCGCTGTGAACTCGGCAATCGAGCCGTCGCTTTCAGCCACATCAGAGCTGTCTGAATCCCGGGTCTCGGTCGTCTTTGCTTTCGGCTTCGGATGGAACATATGGACGATGTGTCTGACACCCTCCACGACCACCACAGCTCCGCCAAATGGAATCAGCAGAAACAATGTTGCAAACCGACCTGCTCGCGTTCCAAAAAACAGAGAACTCGTGATCTGCAGCAGACGCAGATAAAACTCACCACGGCGATAAACCCCATCCAGCGCGACATCCAGACGATCATCCGCACGCAACAAGTGGTCGCCGCGCCAGAGTTCGTGGAGCTGGGTGAGATCCGGAAGCTTCAGATCATTCTTACTGACCTGATCCCGAAGATAACCCATTGTCAGATAGCCACGATCCACAATGCAATCGAGCGAATCTTCGCTCAGCTTATCGAACGCTACCTGTTCCGGAATATTAGCGGGGATCAACTGCACATCACGCAGTGTCTGCTGAATCACCGGACGCATGCGTTCGCGCATCTGCTGTTCGGCCAGGCGAGCCGCCTGTTGCAACAACGCCGTCAGTCGTTCGCGTTCAATGCCACTCAGTCGCACATTCACCAGTCTTGCCGCAGAACTGGCCAGATGCTTAGCCATCATCACTTCGCGCAGACTGTTTAATGGTCGTCGCAGAGGACGTCGTCCGCGGCTCACAATCCACTTCACCAGATCGACTTTGTACGTCACACGTTCGTGATCGAGACAGACTTTCTGCAGATCGAACAGCAGACGTTTTTCTGAGTTCCAGAATCCATGAACCGAGTTTGTGGCCAGTTCCCACAGCGAGGCATGCCAGGCATCAGTGTCCTGTTCAGGAAAACTGATGGCGCGTCGTAAACGTTCGACGAGATAGCGAACATCCGCCCGAGCTTTCTCCTGAGCCGCATCGCGCTTGTCGTCCGAGGTCGCTCGCTGCACCGCGCGGATCGCGCAGACAGCAGCCGCGACGGTATTGCCTCGCTCATTGGCCCTTTCGCGTCGTCGCAACTGCGACACATAGGCGCGGTCTGACGAAACAATTCCGATCCCAAGGGACCAGTCGCGTCGCGTGTTGATCAAACGAGCTTCGTCACGAACCACGTGCGGCGTAAGGTCCGGGCTTGTGGCCCCATAGAGCTGCGTTCGCTTCAGGATCTCCGCAGCATTAATGTCCCGAGCCAGCACTTCATCAATTTGCGGCCGTTCCACAACGGACGGAAACCAAACCGTCAACAGGTCCGGTTCGAAGTGCTTCATCTCCAGATACAGCGCGACGAATTCGCGCCAGGCTTCAATGCGAGATTCCTGATCAACAAGCCGCAGTTCATTACGCAGCACAAAGTGCGCTTCGTCAAATTCCACCTGGCCGATGCTCGCAATTCGTTCCTGCACATCCGCGCGATGGATGTCTGTGTGCAGTCGACGCAATAATTCACGATCAATCTCTGCATGAAACAATCGCCGCCAGACCTGTTGCAGAAGCTCCTGCATCGGCCAATGTTCCAACTCCCCCTCATCCGGCTGGCAAACCAGCAAACAATCGGTGGGCAGGTCACTGAATGAAGTCAGCCCCAGCTCATCCGGGTGAACCAGATGCCTGACATCGTCCGCCGGGACAATTTGACTTTCCGCATGCGGAATCGAAGCCGACAGGTGGGCGAACCCAAAACGCTCCCGAATGACGCGCCTGATCACTCGCGGTTCCACCAGAAAGGCTGACGGATTCGCATGACTTAGCGCACGACGGAGTTCTTCAATTCCTGGCCCATTAACTTTTGACACGGTGATCCTCACAGATGTCGTCGAACAGCAGCGATCAGTTTATTGATCTGATCCTCCGTCGTATACAGATGGGCCGAAATTCGCATAAAACGGCGGCCATTCCATGAGCCCATCAGAAGTTCAATCTGATGTTCATCGCGGAGCGTCGTCTGCAGCACGTCCGGATGTCCGTGATACCCAGGCGTCCAGCCTTTGGTCTGAGGCAATTCAACAGCCACCATGCTGACGTAATCGGATTCCTTTGGCGTACAGAAAACCCCGGAGCCCGGAATTTCCAGCAACGCCGATCGAACCTTCGAGACCATCTGATGGGCATGAGTTCGATAAGCTGTGAGTCGTTCCGGAGTAAAAAACTGAATCGCATCCGTAATCGCGAGTAACGGCGCGGGATCGCGAGTTCCCAACCAGTTCGTCCGATCTTTCCACGAAGCCGCGCGGCCGGCAATGCTTCCACCCCAACTGACAATCGGACATCGAATTGACGATTGATGTTTGGAGTGTACCCAGAGAAACCCGCTCCCGAACGGTGCACAGAGCCATTTGTGACAACTGGCACAGTAGTAGTCGCAACCCAGATCGTTCAGGTTCACGTCCAGCATCGCGATGGCGTGCGGTCCATCCACGCAGACTGGAACATTATGGCGACGCGCCACCTGACACACGGCTTTGACCGGCAGGATACAAGCTGTCGCTGACGTCACATGACTGATCACGATCAGTTTTGTCTTCGGAGTAATGGCCGCTTCAATCGCCCGAACAGTGCCTTCCTCGTCCGGAGGAAACGGCAACACGGCGGTCGTCAGCTTCGCTCCGGCCTCGCGACACTTCGCCTGCCAAATATTCTTGACAGCTCCGTATTCATGATCGGTCAGCAGAACTTCGTCGTCAGCTTTCAGGTTCACGCTGGAGGCCACCACGTTCATCGCGAATGTGGCGTTGTCGAGCAGTACGATTCGATCAGGCTGAGTCCCCAGAAACCGTCCCAGGACCTGTGCGGTCCGTTCCAGTTCTTCTTCCATGTCCCCACAGAAGAACTTCATCGGCTGACGCTCCAGCCGCTCACTCCAACGCTCACGAGCCTGCTGAACGGGAATCGGAGAAGGGCCAAACGAGCCATGATTGAGATAAACACAATCAGGATCCAACTGCCAGAATTCCCGAAGCGGATGCATAGACGTCATGAGCAGGATCTTCATCATCAAAGAAGAACGATAGGCCTGAATTCATTGAGCGGCGCTGGCAAATGCCTGCTCAAGCTCTATGAGTGCTTTCTCTTCAGTCGATGAGATTTTAAAAACGCCCAGAATTCCGCCAGCGGTTTCGGCGACTCGACGAGCCCTTTTCGTGGCAGCGTCCCGCAGCTCCTGGAATGCAGTCTCAGAGAGAGCCGGCTGAATGGCGACGACGAAGTCTTTCCAGGCACTGAACAATTCCGGCGCAGGTTTCTTGTTCAGCCAGGAACTGAGTAATCCATAGGCCGGGGAGCCCGAAATCACACCTGTGGATTCCGCGGCTTTCAGAATGGCCTCTTTTTCCTGGTCAGCCAGATTTCCATCAGACCAGGCGACATGAATAGACGGAAACAGCGAAAATGCCATCAGCGTCTTCGGCGTAACTTCCGCAGCCTGCAACTCGCTCAAAATCTTCAGGCTGGAAAACCCCGGGATTGTCGATGGGCCTTCATCAACGTGCTGTTCGATGTATCCCTGAACTTCGACGATCAACTCCCGATCAATCCCTCGATAGAACTCACGCTCCAACAGCTCCGCCTGAGCTTCAAACCGACACTCTGACATACTTGCACTTTCCTGCGAGGATCTATTTGCTGACTGATGCTTCGCGGATCATAACGAAGGTGGCACCGGATTCACTACCTTGAGGCAGCTTGCTCACGCAGTAATTCGATCACGCGAATGAAGGAGTGCTCCGGGGAACAATCGATGACGATTTGTTCCTTGCTCATCGGATGCACAAACTGAACACGAACCGCCGCCAGCATGAGTCGTGTCACGCCAGCGTGTTGCTGAAAGGTGCGGTTGAATTTTGTATCGCCATGATCTGCATCGCCAACAACCGGGTGAGAAATCCCAGTCAGATGCCGCCGAATCTGGTGATATCGCCCGGTCTTCGGAGAAGCCTCCACCAGACTGCAACGAGTCGTTTCATGACGGCCGGATGCAAACCCCGCTTCAAATTTCTCCAGCGTGCGGTAGCAGGTCTCCGCTTCCTGAGGTACCGAATGAGGATCCGTTGCCGGCTTTCCTCGACCCTTGTCGGAAACCAGCGGCCGATCGATCTTTCCGGAGTCCTGCGTATGGCCTCTGACGAGGGCCAGGTACGTCTTCTGAATCTGTCGTTCCGCAAACATCGCCGCATAAAGAGCAGCCGCCTCAGAGCTTTTTGCCAGCAACAGGACACCTGACGTTGGCCGATCAAGACGATGAACCGGATACACAAAGCACTTCAATTGGTCTCGCACAGTCTGCACGACAAATTCCGTTGCAGAACGATCCGCCATGCTGCGATGGACAAACATACCCGACGGCTTCGCAACCGCCACGAGCTGATCGTCTTTATAGAGGATGGGGATCAAAATGTTTTTGTCAATGGCGATCTCTTCGCACATGAAACTTCTTCTGGCTACAATTGGCCCGCCAGCGATACTCAAGAGTCAGGGGCCGGGACCGTTCTTGAAGGATATCACGCGGAAAAACCAGGATCTATCAAGTCACCTTCTGCGTTGTTTTATGTTTACAGCACACGACCGCAAACAGTGCGCGGCAGGAAAGTGCTAACAGATCCTGTTTTCAATAACCGCCAATCCCAGTCCTGCATCCTCACTCCTTCCGTGATCAGCCGTCCAAAGACGTACAACATTAAAACCCATCAGTTCGATTTCTTTAAGTGCTTCGCCGACCGTGCCCGGGCTCCAAATCGCATCATGAATCAGAATCAGACCTCCAGTGCAGACAATCTGTCGAGCCAGCTGAAACTCTCGCAGGACATGTTCCTGAGTATGTACGGAATCCAGGAGAGCAGCATCGTAACATTCTGCCTTCGCCAATTCTGATCGCAGACAGTTGATCGCGTCGTCTTGTCGGGGGTAAATGCAACTCTGAACAGCCAAAGGAAGACTCTGCCAAAGTCCCTCCCTTTCCGGCCAGATACCAACGTCTATGGTCACGACAGCAGCGTCGGGCCAGCATGATACGGCCGTCGCAAGGCAGGCAGCAGAGATACCGCGGGCAGTTCCCGTTTCGATTACGCGACGACAGCCGTTTGATCTGACAATGGAATACAGTGTCTCGTACAGAGAGAAACGCTCGGGATTGCAATTCCTGCCTGCCCCTCCGTCCGGTTGCCCATAAAAGGACCACGCCATGGCGCTATGCCCCTTGGTTCCCAACCATCGCCGCAACGCCACAAGAAATGAATCGTATTCGGGAGCAGCCCCCTTCCCTCCAATCAAAGGATCTGTCACCCGTGAAAAACAACCTCTGATCTCCGGGCTTTTCCGGCGACCGCCTCCATTGAAATGAACAACGGTCGCTCTGACACCACGTGAATCCCGGACCATCATGGGATTGACTGACTCGACTGATATTGATTGCACCTGCAGCTGCACGTTGTATTTTGAGTCAAGTTCGACACCCGACCTGGCCTGAGCCAGCGCCAAATTCAGTAGAAACTGATTCCGCCACGGAACGTTTGCGACCGGATCGTCCATCCAGTCTATCGGCCGATTGAAGCCACGAATCTGATCATCAATCGCATTCAGGGCAGCAGCCGATCCGGCCAGAAGTCCGTCATTTACGACTAAACCATAACACGCTTCTTCGCTTGCCGCATATCCTGACAGTGATGTCAGACTGTCCTCCTGCCCTCTATAGATTGAAAGCAGAGCATTCTTCAGGTCGGCTGACCATTTCGCTTCTCGGCAAATAAGAACGCTTCCGGGCGGCGATGCATCGATTGCGTTGATAACGGGTCGCAAGTCGTCAAGAACCAACATGTCGGCATCCAGACAAATGAATTTCTCTGCGGAGACGACTTTGGCTATGGAATAAAGCACGGACTTTAACCCGGGATTCACTGAGCTCAACCTTCGACATGGAATCACAACCGCGTTGTATTTGGCTGCAACCCTGGCAATTTCAACGCTATCGTCGATGGAGAAAATCACGAGTAATGCGCCAGGGCACTGGGCATTTGCATTCACAGACCCCAGCAAATCATCGACCCAGTCTTCAAAACCAGCCGAACCCACTGTCGCAATGCAGAGCTCCGTCTTCGGGAGTCTCGCTGGAACATTGATCTCGGCCCTTCGGAGCGGATCGATCAAAACGGCACCTGATGCTTCTGGTGAAGATTTCGTCAGAAACGGATCAACCCAGACAGTGTGGCAAAAGTCCCACTGATAAGGCTGTACCGTCAAAATCAATTTCCGCGCCCCACGAATGTTCGCCTGCAATATTCTTGGCGGATGCCCGGATCGTACGTTTCTCGCTACTCCACACAGATGACCGTCTGCATAAATAAAGAAATCTGCAGCGGAAAGCCCGAAAGGAACGTCATCGTTCAATGCCACATGGCAGCACAGAAAGTGGAAACTATCATCCAGATCATAGGTCAGGCGGGCAGGTGCGTGGGTACTTAAGGAGCGTTCACGAAACACTCCACTCACTTCAATCATCTTTCCTTCGTAGCCAAGCTGCCCAAGAAATCCCGGCTCTCCATAGCCAACCTGGTATTCCGTTGGCGTCAGCTCACTCAGCCATTGTCTTTCCGCATCAGGCGAAATGAGTGGCCAATGCAGCGCGCGGGAACTTTCAAACTGACGACGGTTAAGGGACATGATCCGCTGGTCGACAAGTGCTCTTCGAGCTCGATGCAATAACGGATCTGAGATGCCGCATGGTTCGAGTAAGATCGTCCCGGGTCTTGTATCCGGCGGATGTTGCCCACCGGCGATACTTGTATGACGATATTTGGAACATCCCCGCATGATCAGGAATCGCTCCACTTTTGAAATTGGGCAGCGATCCCAGGGTACAGATCGATGTTCCATCAGTCGCTCAAGAAAGATGCTGTCCTCACCAAGTGTTACGGAAGGATAGCCACCCACGGCCTTCCAATCCTTTCTTGGAAAGGCGAACGACGGGTGCCAGATCCAGCCTGAAACCGAAGCATTATCTTCAAGAATCTCTTTCCCCCAGTAGGCCCAGTATTCAGCTGTACAATAAAAGGCAAGTTTTCGTTCGCGTATCTGCTGGACAGTGTGAGAGAGACGCCAGGGAAGATAGACATCGTCATCATCCCAAACCGCTATGAACTCGCCATTTGAAAGTTCGATGGCATGGTTTCTTTTGTCTCCCAGATGTTGCCACCGTGCTGGAGAGTTGATGATTCGAACATTTGGAAACCGACCTTCAAGTGTCTGCCCCGGGCAGTCATTAACAATGATGAGTTCTTTGTTTGGATAATCCTGTTCTAAAAACATCGCGATGGATTCAGCAACATAATCTGCGCGGCCAAACGTCGGCATAATGCAACTAATAAGCGGAAGATCATGATTCGGTGTTTGGGTGTCCCTCAAGCTGAAACTCCGGGTTAAACATTCTCGAATGTCGTTCAAATACCACGATTAAGTCAGCAGGAGCCCGATACTAACGCCTCAGCGCGGCCATTTGCTGAAAGACCTTTTTCCATGTTTCAGCGGACGCAGTCAGACCCCAGTTCTGTTCCAGTTTTTCTCGTGCGCGAATCCGCATCATCTGCGTCTCTTCATGCTCAAAGGCGCAACGCGACGCTTTGTAGATGAACTCTCTCTGGTCCATACAAAGCCAGCCGGTGACTCCATCGTCGACGAGGACGTTCCATCCACCGCGTTTGTCGACGACGAGCAGACTTCCGGAGGCCATGGCCTCCATGCCCACTCGAGGCAGGTTTTCGAAAGTATCCGTCGTCATGATTACGGCTTCGGCAAACCGGTAGAAATCCTGTTGAGACTTTCCTCCCTCAGGAAACGTCTGCACAAAGTCCGGAGGTTGGTGCGAAAATTTTCCGGCCGAACGCTGATCCCAGCCAACAATCCAGCCTTCCTTAAGAACGGGAGCGGTCATCGTGTCATAAATCCAGAGCTGAGCCGCTCCAAACTTATCTCCATCACCGCGTGAAATGCGGCCGAAACGGAATTTATCACGCGGTCTCTCCTCACTGAACGGAAAGTCCGCAGCATGAAAGTACGGTTGAAACCGAAGTGGGCGATAAACTCCATAACTCGCGAGCTCAGCGCTGACTTTATTTTGAGCGTGATCTGTTTGATAGAGATGAAAATCAATCAGCCCCCGGGACTGCATTTCGATCTCCAACGGAAAATTCCAGGTCATGCAGTTTACGAATGTCGTTGATCTGGCATAACTGCGAATGATCGGGAGATGCTTCAGGAACTCACCGTTACAAAACGAAATACAATGGAGCCCTTCGACAGATTGCCAGTCCAACGGAGTATGATAAATGCATCCTCGCTCGGAAAGATTCATCGCGATAAGATTTTGATCGAGGGGCCCCGTGGGGCAGAGATGGACAGTGATTCCCATAAATTGCCAGCATCGAATCTGATGATCCAGCTCCGTATCCGCCCCCCCCAATAGACTGGGATGGCCAATCACACAAAGTTCGTGGACAGCTGCTGCCATGAGGAAGAAATCCGTTTAAAAACTCGCCATAATGCGATGGTCGCTGGACTGATGGTCTTAAGTACTTAGGACTCATTGGAATCCGGGAACGCAGGAAACTCAATCAGAGAGTCTTCTTTCATGGAAAGTTCCGCCCGGGATCCTTTGGAAAGCTCCCTCGCCCAAACCAAAACGTTCCTGGCCGGGGACCAGTCGACTGGCAATTTGCCCGTGCCGCGCGAACGATACGGACGGTTCAAGGTCAGCGGAAAACTTGGCTCGGGCGGCTTCGCAGATGTGTTGCTGGCTCATGACCCGGACCTTGATCGTTCTGTGGCACTGAAAATCCCAAGGCCAGGGCAGCTTCGAGAATCCGATGGCGGTGAGCAATTTGTGAAGGAAGCTCGAACGGCTGCACGACTCCAGCATCCCAACATTGTGCAGGTGTATGATGTCGGAATCCACGAAGGCGTCTGTTACATTGTTCTCGAATATGTTCGCGGCCGAACGCTTGAACAGGTTCTGACGCATGAGTCGCCCAGCAATTTACTCATCGCAGCATTGCTCGAGCAAATAGGAGAGGGCCTTCACCACGCTCATGAAAGTGGTTTTGTCCACCGAGATATCAAGCCCGCGAACATTCTGCTTGATAACGAAGACCGTCCTAAGGTTTCAGACTTTGGACTGGCCATCCAGCATCGGGATTTTAACGCTCCCTCAAACGAGTTAGCTGGAACTGTGCGCTACATGTCTCCGGAGCAGGTTCGCGGAGAATCTCATCGAATCGATGCGCGCACAGACATATGGGCGTTGGGAGTAATTCTCTATCGCGCCATCACCAAGCGACATCCATTCGAAGGTGGCTCAAGGCATGAGATTCTGCAGCGAATACTTTATGAAGATCCGGTGCCTCCCGCTCAGATCGTGCCCACGATTTCCGCGGAACTACAGCGTATCTGCCTGAAGTGTCTTAGCCGACCGATGGCCGATCGGTATCGTACCGCACGGCAGTTTGTTCAGGAATTGATGGAGTGGCGAGAGACGATCAGTGGCAATTCAGGCAGATCCTCGGACAGACGCAGGCCATTCACAATTGATCCTCCGTCTGCGCCCCTGATCCCAAGAGGGTTGAGGGCTTTCAGCAAAGACGACAGCGAGTTTTTCCTGAGGCTTATTCCCGGGCCGCGTGATCGCGACGGGCTGCCGACGATTCTGAGATTCTGGAAGGTTGGCATCGAATCATGCGACGCAGAATCAACCTTTCGTGTCGGCCTGCTTTACGGTCCATCAGGCTGCGGCAAGACCTCAATGATCAGGGCAGGGTTGTTACCACGCCTTGATCGCGATGTCAGAGCAATCTTTGTGGACGCCTCGGCGAAACAGCCGGAGGAAAGCCTTTTTTCGATTCTGAAAAGGAGTTATCCCGAGGTCAGTACAGCGACGGATTTGTCCATTGCACTACAAATACTCCGCGATGAACGCGGGGCCGGAACGCAACAGAAGATTCTGATCGTCATCGATCAGTTTGAACAATGGTTGCAGTCCTGGGATTTTCAACCCGATGCAAGTCTCATTTCCGCACTCCGACAATGCGACGGAATCAGCATTCAATGCCTGATTCTGGTGCGTGATGACTTCTGGCTCCCGATCAGCCGCTTTATGCATGCTCTTGAAGTGTCAATCATCGAAGGGCAGAACGCGATGTTGATCGATTCTTTTGACAGCAGTCATGCGTTCAACATTCTTCGCGAGTTCGGAGCGGCCTATCAGTGTTTGCCGCCGAACGGGGAATCGCTGTCCAGTAGTCAGACTCAGTTTCTGAAAGAGGCGGTCGAGGTTCTTTCACATGATGGTCGACTTTATCCCGTTCGTCTGGCCGTCTTCATCGAAATGTTTCGCAGGCTGGAATGGATACCCTCCACCCTCGCAACTCTTGGTGGTCCGGACGGCATCGGAGTGGCATTTCTTGACAGCATGTTTGGAAGTACAGCCAGCCAGCCCCGACGAGCTCAGGAGCCCCTGATCAGGCGACTACTCTCTGAACTTCTGCCAGAGACCGGCCAGATCAAAGGCCCGGTAAGATCGTATTCCGAACTTCGAAAGGCGTGCGGATTTTCCGATAAATCAGCGGTCTTTGATGAGACGATTCGTCTACTGGATGGTGAACTGCGAATCATCACGCCGGCCAATCAGACACTGGAAGATTCGGGCATCCTGCGGTCCAGCGATCATGACTCGGGGAAGCCTCTTGTCGAGCCTGGCTATCAGTTGACTCATGACTTTCTTGTTCAGTCGATTCGAAAATACCTGCTCCGAGGTCAGCAGAGTACTCGAACTGGACGAGCAATGCTGATGCTTGCGGAACAGGCCGACGTATGGCAAACACATCAGTCAGCGAAGTTTCTTCCAACATTCTGGGAATGGCTGACCATAAAGTCGTCGACGTCTCGCAGTGACTGGAACTCCAGACAGCAATCCATGATGGTGGTAGCCACCCGGCGTGTCGCTCGACAGGCACTTTATGTCGCCGCCGTCATGGCGACAGTGTTGACGATCGCCATTCTGGCAAGGAATCGCTTTCAGCAATCCGAGTTGCAGAGGGAGGCCATGCTTGCGGCTGATCGAGTCGTCGCTGGGCCGAGCAGCGAATTGAAGGGAGCATTGCAGCGGCTGTCAACATTCACACCACTGGTCTCTTCCGACCTCAGGAAGACTTTCAACGACAATTCAGCCCCGATGCAGGTGAGAATGCGGGCCGCGGCCGGACTTCTGCCGCAAGATCCTGACATGCCGACGTGGCTTGTCGATCAGCTATTGCATCCGACGTCGGTCGCTGATGATTTTGTCCCTCTTCGAGACACAATTGTTCGCCATGCAGGGGCTGACGTTCGCATCCGCCTGAAAAAGCTTCTGGATGATTCCTCAACCTCTGAGCGGCAGCGTTTTCGCGTCATGTCTTTGCTGGCGGGATATGAAGATTCCCGGGGAACTCTCAAAGCCCATGTAAACGAACTGTTTCACTCTTTACTGAGGGAACCAGCTGCTGATTCCAGAACATGGATCGAAGCGATAAAGCCGGCCGCAGCGGAACTAATCGATGGTTTTTCCACGAATCTGTTGCAGGTGGAGTCGGCCGAACATGCTTCGATTGCGGCAGCCGCGATCCTTACTTTTGACCCACAACAGTTTCGTACGCTGACGAGTATCCTGCTTTCGGCCGGAGATGTTCAGTACAGGGCCATTATGGAGATCCTGCAGCAGCAGCCGGAAGTCGCGAGGGCTCAACTGCAGAAGTTGATCGCGATTGCGCCTGACGCCAGAGATAACGCGCCGGCCGCAGAACCCGATCCCATGCGTGAGGTGAATTTCGCGATGGCGATGTGGCAGTTCGGGGATCAAGAACCACTTCGCAGAATGTCACATTTGTCACCAGACCCGACGGTACGAACGCTTCTGATCCATTCGATGAATCCCGTGCGTGTTGATGCCAGTGCCTTGAGCGATCTGATACTTGAGTCGGCGGATGGTGATCCTGTCCTGAATGTGTCACTGTCGGCATTTGTCTCCCATTTGGACGATATTCCAAAGATATCCGTTGCCCCGCGCCTGACCGAACGTATCCGTGAATTGTTCCTGACTCATCGTGAAAGTGAAACTCATTCCCTGTGCGAGTTGCTCCTGCGGAAAGTCGGAGAGGAACCAACGGCCTTGCTTGCGGGCCGAACAGAACTCTCGAAGTCTGACGCTGAGAGAAATTGGTACATCAATCGTCTGGGCATGTGCATGATTGTGATTCGCCCCTCAGAACTCAGCCGAAGGTTCCCGGGAATTACTCATAAGGTACCGGATCATGATTATGCAATCTCGGCGACAGAGATTACCTGCGAACAGATGCTGAAGCTTGTGCCGGAATGGAAGCGACGATTGGTGGCAGCGGCAATAGTTGAAGAGTCACCGACAGATTGGCCAGCCGGGAATATCGATGTTGATCATGCCGAATTGTTTTGTCTGCGGCTGAGCGAACACGATGGAATTAAGGATTCGGAATGGTGTTATTCGTCAGACAAAAACCTTGGAGTAAAAGAATCGCTGGTGGTTCCGGATTATCTCCAGAAGACAGGTTACCGCATTCCAACGGACGAAGAATGGATGTACGTCTGTCGCTGCTGCACGAGCACCGATCTGTCGATCGGAACGAATCGAACCCTGCTCCCGCATTACGCCTGGTCTTTACCATTTTCGGAAGGGAATGCTCAGCCCGTTGCCAAGCTGCTTCCCAACCAGTTTGGACTTTTTGATTGCTACGGAAATGTTGCTGAAACTTGCTTTACACAGAATGGCTCGGCGGGAGAATACCTATCCCGCGGGGGCAACTTCTTTAGTGTTCCCACGGCAATTCAGACGGACGCAATTAGCCCGCTCCTCCCGGGGGCAGTCGGCAAGCGAAATGGTTTACGTGTTATCAGAACTTTTCGTGCCCCTGAAGATTAATTGCAGAAATCTTTTTTCATTCGCTAATGGATACGCGACTTCAGAGTGGTAGGCACTTTGACGTCGGGGGCAGTTTCATATCACGAAAGGGCCATTGAATGTCTCAACCGTTTCCGTCAACCAGTACTTCTTCGTCGACTGCTCCATCAACCAGTTCTTCTTCGTCGTCGACTGCTCCGTCAACCAGTACGTCTTCTTCGTCGTCGAGTTCTTCTTCGTCGGATCCTTGTGAAGGAATACGCTGCAAGTATTTACTCACTCCAAGTGGTCCAGTTGCAGTGTCTGCGTGCGGTCCTACCTGCCGATGTAATGATCCTATACCACTCACTGGTCCGAGTCCGCAGCCAACATCGAAAGCCCCCGGTGATGATGAATACATTTACTCGGATTGCATACCTCGCGAACCACTGTCGTTCCCGTCCAGTTCATCGTCATCCGGTGGACAAGGTGGCACTTCGTCGTCGACGGCTCTTACACTACAATCTTCCCCACGGGGGGTCGCTCCTATGACTTCGGTAGACACGGTCTATCTTGATGTTCCGGATGTCTCCACTGGTGAGTTTGTTGGCTTCATCGTTAACGTCCGAAACGGATTTCGTGTCTTTAGGGCTGTAGGCTGGACGGTTACCTTCGTGAAGCTTCCAACGTCACGGACAGAAACGAATGTCCTCCCGTCCACAATTCCCGTCGCCACTCCTGTGGCGGGTTCTGCTGCGAGCGTAGTTCAGGGCGCCGTGACCCTTCCTGAATCGGCGGGCTCTACTCAATATTGGGTACCGGTTCTGGAGAGTCATCTTGCGGCCGCACTGCATGCCCGCGAATGGACAGTGATTTTCCATAAAGCGCCGCGCCCTGTGGCATGATCGAGTTGTCAACGTTGGCAAACAGGTTTTTCTGAACGCGAATGACCTGTGCGATGCACCATCCTCTTCGAGTTTTCGTGCGAAGTTGGCGACCACTAAGGGTTCAATCCTGGCAGACCGTCGAAACGTTTCGATGGTCTGCATCTAAGTGATGCGGCACGGAGTAGGGATCAAGGTTCGTTGCAACGACAGCGTCAGAAAAATCCGGACGAGAACATTCAGCAGCAGTCTTAAGAGCATCTGCATTCTCGAGACTGGGGAAGGAAAAGCGATGGCAATCGTCGCAATCCTGGACGTTGCTGCTTTGGGCTCTACAATGCACAGCGTCAAATTTGCCTCCCTAACTCTCCGCTATTCCGCTGATTGATCCTTCCATGCTTGAAATTCCCGTCATTCGCTGGGGTAAGCCTTACGAGTCGCTCGAAAAGGCTGACGTTGTTCATTTTGAGACCGGTGAGGTCATGGCCAAAATGCATCAGGCCAATGCCGGCCTCGTGCAAATGGATTCTCGCAAATCCGCGAAAGCTCGCGAGATCCTGAAACAGTTCTCCTGTGCCGAGCT
This sequence comes from Planctomycetales bacterium, assembly GCA_026400835.1. GTDB lineage: Bacteria > Planctomycetota > Planctomycetia > Planctomycetales > Planctomycetaceae > SXXK01. The sequence continues at coordinate 17,850 of JAPLOA010000035.1, forward strand.
GGTTAAGAAGTGTGAGCAGGCCGCTGATCTGTATCTCACCGCAAACCTGCCGATGGGAACCGGCACCCAGACTCCGGAAGAGTTCTGTTCGATCCAGTCTGCGACCACCGGCTTGCCACTCAATATGTGCCGAGCCAACATGTCGAAGAACGCCTTCGTGTTGAAGAACATGGGCAATATGCTCGATGCTTTAACACGTGGCCTGCCGCTGGACATTCTGTCTCGCGGTTACGGCATGGAGTCGCGAAATGTCATGGTCAGCTTCCAGGCGACCACGAACACGCTGGGTCTGGTTCTGCCTTCCAATTCTCCGGGCGTTCACACTCTGTGGCTGCCCGCGATTCCTCTGCAGATCGGTCTGGTTCTGAAGCCAGGTTCATCAGAGCCGTGGACTCCGTACCGTATGTACGAAGCCTTCGCAGCAGCCGGTGTTCCTCGCGAAGCCTTCTGTTTATACCCCGGACCTCACGACGTCGGTAATAAGGTTCTGGAAACCTGCAACCGCGCGATGATCTTTGGTGGTCAGGCGACGGTCGACAAGTATCACGGCAACCCTCGAGTTCAGGCACATGGTCCGGGCTTCAGCAAGATCATGATCGGCGACGACTGTGTGGATCGCTGGGAAGAATACCTCGATGTGCTCGTGAAGAGCGTGCTCATGAACGGTGGTCGAAGCTGCATCAACTGCTCCGGCATCTGGGCTTCTCGCCATACGGAAGCCATCGCCGATGCCATCGCGAAGAAACTCGGTCCGATTGCTCCGCTGCCGACGACTGATCCCAATGCCGCCATCGCTGCGTTCACCACAGCAGGCGTGGCTGAAGCGATGAACAATCAGATCGAAGACGGCATCAAGGGCCCTGTGACGGAAATGACGGCGAAGTATCGTGGTGGTGATCGCCTCGTGAAACATGAGCGTTGCGACTACCTGCGTCCAACCGTGCTGCATGTCAGCGACAGTAACAACAGCATGGCCAACACGGAATACATGTTCCCATTCGTGTCTGTCGTTCAGTGCCCGCAGGATCAGATGCTCGGCAAGATCGGTTCAACGCTGGTCGGCACCGCGATCACCAACAACGAAAAATGGATCAGCGATCTGGTGGATACTCGCCACATCGACCGACTCAACATCGGTCCGATTCCAACTTGCGCCCTGAACTGGCTGCAGCCGCACGAAGGCAACATCATCGACTTCCTGTTCCGGAACCGAGCATTCCAGAATAGTCTGCCACCTGCACACTAATCCTGAACTGACGACGGCTGCGGACGTTTAATTCGCGGCCAACGCAAATTCATCGCGAGAACCGGGATGGCTCTATGCCAGTCCCGGTTTTTCGTTTGTGCAGGTTGCAGGAGTTTACTCATCCTGCATCCACAAAATGCCCCGCACGTGTCGCGGGCTGCGATCCGAACAAGGAGAGTTTCCTTTCCGAGCGTTCGACGCGTGTTATAACCTCCGACCATTGGGACAGGTTTACCGAATGTTGTTAACCGCGAATGCTGTCAGTGTTAGACACCCCAAACGGAACCGCATGGTTTCGCGAGTTTCCGTGTATGCTCTGTTGATTGCTGCTTACGCCGCAATTCCGGCGTTTTTTGAATCTCGGGATAACCTGGATTTCTTCTCCGACGTTCCCGCTGATATCCACGCAGCTCTGACATTGGTTCTGGGCTGGTTGCTGGTGTTTCGCACCAACACGTCGTACGCCCGCTGGTGGGAAGCCAGAACGCTCTGGGGTGGGTTGGTCAATACGATCCGCAATCTGTCGCTGAAGTATGTCGACCTGATCGACGTACCTGAGAATGATCTGGAGAAAACAAAAAGGATCCTTCGACTCTTCCCGCGGGCATTGAAAGATCATCTCCGCGATGGAGCCTCTCTGGAGGATTCAGAACTGATGGAGGAAGGTCAAAGCCTGCCTCAGCATGTACCGACATTCCTGGTTTCGATTCTGTATTCGCGCCTTCGCTCATGGAAGAAAGAAGGCATTATTGACGGTTCGCAACTGATCGTGATGGATGAAGACGTACGGAAGCTGATGGAGATCGTGGGCGGCTGCGAAAAAATCAGGAATACTCGCCTGGCTCGCTCCTATCGAACCTTTGCTCGGCAGTGTGTGTTTATGTATCTCTTCTCGCTGCCGTGGGGCATCGTTCACGACTTTAACTGGTGGACCGTGCCGCTATCGGCCATGATCAGTTACTTCATGCTGGGCATGGAAATCGCCGCCGAACATACCGAAGAACCGTTCGGCGAAGACGAAGACGATCTGGATCTCGAAGGTCTCTGTCGCGTGATCGAAGCGTCTGTCGATGAGGTCTTTGCAAAGTAACGGCGACTTTGCAGAGTTGGACCAGCGAAGCGCAGCCACACCCTGGAAATTTCAGCATTTCCCTCGAGGGTGTGACAAGTGAGCTTCAGCGAACGCAGGATCACCGGTTGAGTCTTCAGTTGACTCAAGCCGGAAGTCACTGCGAGCCCCGTCCCTTACCGCAGCAAACCTGACGCCTCAATCGGCCACACATCAACCACGCGGCCATTTTCATGAACGACAAACTCGCGGTGCAGATTACAGGTCGTGCAGGCATGGCTTGGAATCAAATGCAACGGCTGTCCGATTGACCAGTTCGGGGAGTTGTTAACAACCACATGTTCCTCCGCGAGGAAAAACGGAACGACAACATCCGGATAGTCTTTAATCCCGGGCACGCCAAATTCGCCGCCGGCCCCCTTCACTCCCACATCCAGAACGGCCTTGTCCGCTGATGGTCGACTGATGACTCGCACCAGCAGCGACATCGCAATTTCAAACTCCGGAGCCAGACGATAATACTGGCGATCCATGGTCGCATAGCTGCCAGCCTGAATCTCATCGACACCGTCCATGGCTCCTGTGCTGTCGTAAGTGGCACTTGAACAGCCGCTGAGACATGTCACGGGAATACCGGACTTCTCCAGAAGTCGACGTGTATCGATTGCCAATTGCATCGCCGCCTGAGACTGACTGCGACGCTGATCACGATCGATCACGTTCACCAGATGCCCTTCGTAGGCCTGAATTCCGTCCAATTGCACGCCCGGGAACTTCACGATCTGTTTCGCCAGTTCGACGACGCCCTCGCCAGGCGGAAGTCCACAGCGACCCATCCCGATATCGACTTCAACGAGCAGATGAACCGTGGAACCGGCAGCCACAGCGGCCTGACTGATGGCCTCGACCTGATCAATGTGATCAACGGCTACCGCCACGCGAGCCTTTCGAGCCAGCTCGGCCAATCGTCGAACCTTGACGGCTCCCACAACCTGATTTGCAATCAAAAGATTGGTGACGCCATGGGCCGCCAGAATCTCGGCCTCCCCAAGTTTCGCGCAGGTAATACCGACGGCATTGTCAGCAGCCAGCTGACGCTTCGCCAGGGTCACACACTTGTGGTTCTTGAAGTGTGGCCGCAGCTTCGATTTTCGATCCGCAAAGAACTGCGCCATCTTCGCCAGATTGCGATCACTGGCGGCTCGATCCAGCAGCAAAGTTGGCGTATCCAGATCCTCAATCGCTTGTCCAATTCGAGCATCCTGCGAAACAGTTCCCGCTGACTGCAAACTGGCTACTCCGGCCATGGTGATTTCTCCGTGGAAAATGAATACAGAACGGCCTTCGAAGCACAGTACTCATGCACGGCTTCTTCAAAACCCAGCTCGGCCCCAATACCGCTCAATTTGTAACCGTAGACCGGCACATTCGCTCGCAACGCGCCGCCGCCGTTGATGGCGATTCGTCCGGCCTTGACCTGGCGAGCCACTCGCAAAGCACGAGCTCCGTCGGTGGTCCAGATGTTCGCCATCAGACCAAATTCGCTATCGTTGGCGATGCGAATCGCTTCTGCTTCATCTCGATACGTCATGACGCTCAGCACTGGCCCAAAGACTTCTTCACGAGCCACTGTCATGCCCGGCGTGACATGATCAAACACTGTCGGCGGATAGAAGCAGTCATTCGCATCTGTGGGACGTTTCCCAGTCAGCACGCAACGAGCCCCCTCCTGTTCGGCCTGAGCAACACACCGACGAACAGTTTCACAATGCACGGGAGTTGCCAGACAGCCCAGCTGCATATTGGGATCTGTCGGATCGCCCTGACGAAGATTCTTCACCTTCGCCACGATCCGTTCCATCATGTCATCGTGCTGGCTTTCATGAACCAGCAGACGAGAACCCGCAACGCAAACCTGCCCGAGATTATAAAAGATGCCAGTGATGACGCCGTTGACAACATTCTCAATCGGGGCATCGGGGAAGACAATGCTCGGAGTCTTACCGCCCAGTTCCAGCATCACGCCTTTCATGCCGGTCTTGGCGGCTTCCAGCATCTGAGCACCCGTCTGATGCCGTCCCGTAAACGTGATCTTGTCGACACCGCGATGTCCCACCAGCGCCGCGCCGGCTTCGGCACCGGTGCCATGAATGACGTTGATAACTCCGGACGGAAAGCCGACTTCGTGAGCCAGTTTCGCCAGCATCAGAGCCGACAGCGGGGAAACTTCCGACGGCTTCAACACGACCGTGTTCCCACACGCCAGCAACGGAGCCAGCTTGATGGCGGCATTCGTGAGCGGAAAATTCCACGGCACAATCGCGGCAATGACACCAAACGGTTCGCGAATCTGCAGTGTCATATTGTCGGGCAGCGTCCCGAAGCATTTGCCCGCAATCTTGTCCGGCAGCCCCGCATAGCTTTCGAACAGATCGGCCGCACAAGGGATGTCGAATCCTCGAGTATCCCGGATTGGCTTGCCAACGTTGAGCGTATCGGTCATGGCCAGATCTTCGAGATTCTCTCGGATCTTCTCGGCCAGCTTATACAGCAATCGCCCCCGCAGCAGCGGATCCATCCGAGGCCACTCGCCATGGTCAAACGCATTTCGAGCTGCCAGGACCGCGCGATCCACATCCGACGCATCGGCCAGCGCGACTTCTGTCAGGAGTTTGCCATTCGCGGGATTCGCAACGGACCACGTTCGTCCGCTCTGACTGCCGGTCCATTCACCATTAATAAACAGTTGCCGGGGCCAGGAAATCATCTTTCTTCTCCGGTCTCAGATTTCAGGTTTTTCTCTATACGAAACCAGCACAACGCCAGCATCCGCCTGAACAGTTTCTCGGCATGTTGTAGAGGCCCCATGTGCAACTCGCCAGCGATCAGGGAGTTTTCGCCGCAATGAGTCATAGTTCATTGTCCAACGCTGAATTTGGTGGGACTTCCGACTGCTTCCAGCACATGCCAATGACTCTGTGCGTCGTAGCGGGTGAACGACAGAAAACCCCATCGGCAAAACGCCTGCCAATGTACGTGATCAAGTCCTCTGGCTCCACAACTGACCGTCGCTGGTCGCGATGAGAGTGCTGATACAACACTGATCGTCCAGAAACTCATTGCCGCGCCCATCCCGCGCGGCGGAGGAACGAAAGAATGTATCCCCACTTGTTCCCAATCCACGGTTCTTCCTCCGTGCCTTTGTGACTCCGTGAGAGTAATATTTTTTTTCCCACAGAGGCACGGAGCCACAGAGTTCATGATCGCTGCGTCTGCCGCTCTCGTGCTTGCAGAGATTCATTGTCGCGGCCCAGCAGATTGTGTTACGCACTTCCCCATGCCACACTCCCGAACTTCACCATTCACGCAAAATCATCCTCAATTGAGGACCCAACGACCATGCAAAGTAAACCGCTCACACAACTTGCGGTACTGACAGCAATCGCTTTGTTCTCACCGAAAACGATCGCAGCGTCTCCATCATCGAGGCCCAATATTATCGTCATCATGGCTGATGATCTTGGATATACCGACGTCGCATGTTTCGGCAGCAGGTACTACGAGACGCCAAACATCGACCGTCTGGCGTCTCAGGGCATGAAGCTGCTGAATCATCATCATTGTCAAAACTGCACGCCAACGAGAGCGGCTCTGATGAGCGGTCAGTATGGTGCTCGAACGGGTGTTTATACCGTCGGTGCAATTGATCGCTTTGACTGGAGCACTCGTCCGCTGCGACCGGCAGACAATGTCACAGGCCTTCCTCTCGACCGAGACATCATCGCGAAGCAGCTAAAAGCGGCGGGTTATGCGACCGGTGTTTTCGGCAAGTGGCATATCGGAGAGCGTGGTGAATACTTTCCCGGTAAGCGAGGTTTCGATGAAGCCATCATCAGTTCCGGAAAGCACTTTGACTTTGAAACAAACCCGAATATCGAATATCCCAAAGGTCAGTACCTCGCCGATTTCCTGACTGATAAAGCCGTTGATTTCATTACGCGACATAAAGACGAGCCTTTCTTTCTCTACCTGCCGCACTTCGGAGTTCATTCACCGCACGAAGCCAAGGCCGATCTTGTCGCAAAGTTCAAGCTCAAGCCGGGTGCTGGCGGACATGACAATCCGACTTACGCCGCGATGATCGCTTCGGTAGATGACAGCGTTGGTCGTGTCATGGAAACTCTGGATGAATTAGAACTCGCCGACAACACAGTACTGATCTTTACCAGCGACAACGGTGGCGTAGGCGGCTACAACCGCCCTGATGGTCTTCAGCGCGATCCGGGTTTCGAAGCAAAGGGAAAGAAAGGCAAAGGAGCGGACGAGGATGGTGGCGGAATCACAGATAATGCGCCACTTCGCAGTGGCAAAGGCAGTCTTTACGAAGGAGGAACACGTGAACCTTTCATCGTGCGTTGGCCCGGCGTGACGCAGCCGGGGTCATCGTGCAGCGTACCGACGATTCATGTGGACATCTTCCCGACGTTCCTTGAAATCGCCAATGCACCGAACCCCCGTCAGGTGCTTGATGGAGAAAGCCTTGGGCCATTGTTTCGTGACTCGAATGCCACGCTGAAACGAGATGCCATTTTTCAGCATTTTCCGGGCTATTTGGGATCCGGCCCGGGCCTCTGGCGAACAACGCCGGTCAGTCTTATTCAGGTGGGTGACTGGAAGCTCATGGAGTATCTCGAGGATGGTCGCCTGGAACTCTACAACCTCAGCGACGATATTGGCGAGACAAAAAATCTGGCGACAGAACTGCCGGAAAAGGCCAAAGCACTTCACGATCGCCTGATCGCCTGGCGTGCCGATGTGAATGCTCCTATGCCTACTAAAAACGAGGGCGAGGCGACACAGCCGAAGACAAAGAATAAAGGCAAGGGAAAAGGAAAGAAAGATGAATAAGATGCATATCATTCGGACAATCACGGCCATTCTGCTGTTCGCGTTGCCCGCAACATTGACGATGGCCGACGAGCCAGCTCAAAAGCCAAACATTGTCTTCGTTCTGATTGATGATCTCGGCTACGCCGACTGCGGATTCAATGGGGGTGATGAGATCAGGACACCGAACATTGACAAGCTGGCACACAGCGGCGCCATTCTCGAATCTCATTATGTCCAGCCCGTTTGTTCGCCGACTCGAGCAGCCCTGATGACCGGACGCTATGCGACTCGAACGGGGGTCTACACCATTGTGCGACCAAAAGCACAATGGGGATTGCCACTGCAGGAACGCACGCTGGCTAATGCGCTTCATGACGCTGGTTACGAAACCGCGATCACTGGGAAATGGCATCTGGGTGAATTCGATCCGGCCTACGTTCCAACTTCGCGAGGATTTGATCACCAGTATGGACATTATTTCGGCGCGATCGATTATTTCACTCACCTTCGAGATGGCTCATACGACTGGTATCGAGACGACAAAGAACTCCGTGAAGAAGGATACAGCACGCACCTTATCGCGAAAGAAGCCTGCCGACTGATTACGGCGAAGGACAAAACCAAGCCAATTTTTCTCTACGTTCCCTTCAACGGAGTTCATAGTCCGATGCAGGTGCCCGACAGTTACCTCCAGCCTTATCCGGGAATGAGCGGTCCACGTCAGAAACTAGCGGGAATGCTGGCAGCCGTTGATGAAGCGATCGGACAGATCGTCGAATCTCTGGAGACGGTTGGGTTGCGTGAGAACACCCTGATCGTGTTTTCCTCTGACAATGGTGGTCCACGCCCCGGAAAAAACACTCCACTGCGTGACTTCAAAGGCTCGATCTATGAAGGCGGTGTGCGAGGATGTGCATTCGCCAACTGGCCAGGAAAAATCCCCGCAGGCCAGCGCATTACGGAACCGATGCATGTTATCGACTGGTATCCGACTCTGGTGAAGCTCGCTGAAGGAAGCCTTGACCAGAAACTTCCGATTGATGGAATGGACGTCTGGCCAATGCTGACGACGCAGGCAGCTTCACCGCACAATGCCATTCTGAGCGTACAATCTCCGACAAAGGCCGCGGTACGAATGGGTGACTGGAAGCTGATCAGCCAAGCCCCTTCCGTTAACGCCCCCGCCAGGGCGGCTCGCGCGAAAACTCGTGTGAAGAATCGCCAGCAGGGGGCAGAGACCATCCAGCTCTATAATCTGGCGACCGACATCGGCGAAGCCACAAACCTCGCGGAAAAAGACCCGGAGCGAGTTGCCACGATGAAAGCCATGCTCGACGTCCTTTTGAAGGACGCGGTTCCCTCGGGAGCACCTGCTGAAAACGAAGGCGAATGATCGACGACGCATAATGCATTGTCTCTAAACCTTGTTCAGTTCGATTCCGCCTGTGCTTACAAACTTGCCATCATACGATCGCTCCATCTCACCATTACAGCGACCAGAGACTCCCTCATGCGTTTTCCTTTCCTGTTCATCGTTGGACTTAGCCTGATACCGTACTCCAGCAGTTGTCTTGCGGGGCATCCTGCTGCAACGACGAACATTGTGCTGATCTTTGTCGACGATCTCGGCTATGCCGATATTGGTCCATTTGGTGCCACGAAGGTTAAAACTCCGCATCTGGATAAGTTTGCTGCGGAGGGAATGAAATTCACCAGCTTCTATGCCACACCGGTCTGCTCAATGTCGCGAGCATGCCTGATGACCGGGTGCTATAACGCTCGCGTTTCTATGCCCGGAGTCCTCTTCCCGGGAAACAACATTGGCCTGCATCCGGACGAGATCACACTGGCTGACGTCGTGAAACAAAAAGGGTATTCCACAATCTGTATTGGTAAGTGGCATCTTGGCCATCGCCAGCCATTTCTTCCGACGAAGCAGGGTTTTGATTCCTACTTCGGTATTCCCTACAGCAATGACATGACCATCGATACGGAGCATGCTCAGTTCGCTGCAGACTGTGTGTTTCGCGAAGGGATGACACAGGAGAAGGCCCGGGAAAAAGCTATCAGGAACACAGTCCCGCTTATGCGAGGTGAAGAAGTCGTTGAATACCCCGCTGATCAGGCGACATTGACGCAGAGATACACAACGGAGGCGGTAAAATTTATTCGCGAACACAAAACCGAACCGTTCTTTGTCTATCTGCCTCACACGATGGTGCATGTCCCGCTCGCGGCGTCGGAGCGATTTCGAGGCAAGAGCGGCAACGGGCTGCTGGGTGATGCTATTGAGGAACTCGATTGGTCGGTAGGCGAAATCATGGCGACGCTGACGGAAGCAGGTCTCGATGAGCAGACCCTGGTCATCTTCACTTCCGACAACGGAGCTGCCACCGGATCTTCGGCTCCGTGGCGAGGCAAGAAGGGGACCTGCTTCGAAGGCGGCGTTCGAGAACCCTGCCTGATGCGATGGCCGGGGCGGATTCCGGCGGGGACCACTTGCGATCAAATTGCAGGCAACATCGATCTGTTGCCCACATTCGCAAAGCTGGTCGGCGTCGAAACTGACAAAGACCGAATTCTTGACGGACGGGACATCACACCTCTGATGTTCGATCCCCTGTCAGGGCCAGTCCGGGATACTCACCTTTACTTCACGGCGAGACAAAGCCTGGCTGCGATTCGACAGGGTGATTGGAAGCTGTTGTTTGAAGTCTCTGCGAACAATGCCCCGGGGAAGAAGGCTGGCAAAAAGAACAACAAGAAAGAAAAAGACGCCTCGGGCGACAAAACAAATTCTGATCCGACCGGGCCCCTTCTTTACAATCTGGCCACAGATCCGGCTGAATCCAAAAACGTCGCGGCCGAACACCCTGAACTCGTCACTCAACTTCTGGAGGAAGCTGTTCGGCGGGAAATTGAGATCAGGAATCATCGCCGCCCCGTCGGCCAGCTTGGCGAGACAGAATAGATATCATCTCCGAACCAGTAATTCTCGACACACTGTGGTACGGCCAGGGATTGAATTTGACATGAAACAGTACATCGCCGTGATCGCAACGATCATCATGACGGGACTCCATGCTGTGGCCGGGCCGCCGTCAAGACCCAACATTGTCATCCTTTACGCAGATGACATGGGCTACGGGGATCTCGGCGTACAAAACCCGGAGTCCGAAATTCCGACGCCACATCTTGATCGACTTGCCGCTCAGGGGACGCGTTTCACGGACGCACATAGTTCATCCGGCGTCTGTACTCCAAGTCGCTACGCTCTGCTGCATGGCCGGTATCATTGGCGAAAGTTTCATGGCATTGTGAATTCTTTTGATCAACCGATCCTTGATGACGAACGAACGACGCTTCCTGAATTGCTGAAAACGAAAGGCTACAGGACAGCATGCATCGGCAAATGGCATCTGGGTTGGGACTGGAATGCCATCAAGAGGTCCGGAGCGATGCCGATCAAAGGACCAGAAAAGGCTGATCGAGGCTTCGCGGCCGATGCGTTCGACTGGAGCAAGCCCATCCCCGGCGGTCCATTGTCACACGGCTTTGATTATTATTTCGGCGACGACGTCCCGAACTTCCCACCGTATGCCTGGTTCGAAAACGATCGCGTCATCACAGAACCAGTGGGGCCACTTGAGACTCCCAAAGCGACGGCTGAAGGCTCATGGGAGGCTCGTCCCGGCCCCTCGGTGAAAGACTGGGATTTCTGGGCAGTGATGCCAAAACTGACCGACACCGCCGTTGAATGGATCGGAAAACAAAAGCAGGATCAACCCTTCTTTCTCTACTTCCCGTTCACCTCGCCTCACGCGCCGATTGTTCCAACGAAGGACTTTGTCGGCAAGTCGAAGGCAGGTGGCTTTGGAGACTTTGTCGCTCAGACGGATGACACGGTCGGACGTGTTCTGAAAGCACTGGAAGACGGACACTTTACGGACAACACCATCGTCATTTTCACGGCGGACAATGGTCCTGAGGCGTATGCGTATGATCGCATTCGAAAGTTTAACCATCGCAGTATGGGTCCATTGCGCGGAGTCAAACGTGACATCTGGGAAGGCGGCCATCGCGTTCCATTTCTCGTGCGCTGGCCTGGAACGGTTCCGGCGGGAAGTGTCAATGACGGCCTGTTGAGCCAGATCGATCTTTACTCAACAATTGCCAGCATCGTCGGAGCTGAAATCCCTGCCGGTTCCGGCGAAGACAGTTATGATCAACTCTCCGTGCTGGCAGCAAAGGGGAACAGCGTTCGAGAAACACTGGTCCACAACACATCCCCGAATCGCTACGCGCTGCGTCATGGTGACTGGGTGTTGATCGCGGCCAAAACCGGTGGAGTCAGCAAGGTGCCGGAGTGGTTCGATGAGTCGAACGGCTACAGCAGTAATCCCCATGCCGGCGAGCTCTATAATCTTCGCAACGATCTCTCGCAAAAGACGAATCTCTATGGCGAACAGCCGGAAAAAGTTCAGGAGCTCTTAAACCTGCTGAACCAAGTCCGCACGAGAGGGCAGGTGCGGTAAGTCGCATTCGAACCCGAAGATCCAACAACAGCAGATCCAACCCGGCTCTCGGTTACTCCGACACTTCAGCATTGAACCGTGCCAGTTGTTCCTGCTGCTCCAGCATCGATCGGCGAGACATACGATAGAAGGCAATTCCGAAACCGGTGAAGACAGTCGCGGGCATCCCCAGCATAAACAGGATGCTGTACATATAAGCTCGGGGACGCAGCGAGTCGGTTTCGTTGGCATTCTTGCAGCCGGGGCAAGCCTCAGCTTCAGACGACACCAGCCCGCTGGCGCTGATCATCGCCACGGTCATCATTACGATTCGAATCAGCTTCTTCATAACGGCAATCTCCGACATCGACAGCCTGCACTCAATCACAACAACAATTCAACCGCAATTTCTTTTTTGATCTTCAGGATTCTGAACTCAAAATGCGACGAGGCGACATCATTTCGGCCAATGGTATAACATTCCATAGATCACAACACCTGTGATCGACACAAACAACCAGATCGGGAAAGTGATTTTTGCCAGTCGGCGGTGTTCCGGCCAGCGTTCTCGCCACGCATGCACAAAAACCCTGATCGCAAGAATGGGCACAAAAACAGCCAGAATTACGTGGGGAATCAGAATACTGCGGTAAACCAGCGTGGCCGTTTCTGAACCGACAAAGGCTCGCCCGCGTTCACCAGTAAAGTGATGCAAAGCCTGATGATATGTCAAATAGCAGCCCAGAAATACAACAGAGAACAGAAACGCCGTGATCATCAAATTCCGATGCAGAATCCTTTTCTGACCCTTAATGGCAATGAGCCCTGCAACCAGCAATAACGTGCAACATGAATTCAGCGCGGCGTTGATTGAAGGCAGACGAGAAACCCACACCGGCAGTTTCTCCTCGATTTTCTCGTTCCGCTCAGACGCTGCTGCTTCTGACACTGCGCTTCTGTCGGCTGCATCTACGGCAGCGGGATCACTCCGGTCACTGTTTTTTTTTTCGTCAGAGGTCGCTGCGTCAGACTCTGGAGTTGTTGCACTGCCCGAACCGGCTTCCGACGTCTCCTCGTCACCAGTTGCATCACTGCCGCCAACTGGTGCCACAGAGAATGACAAACCGGGAACGCTTCCGATCACCGGACCTCCCGAAACTGGAGGGCCGGGAACAGGAAAATCGTCCTTGCCCTCAATGACCCGCCGCAGCTTCACAACATGGTCCGGATCTGTCATCAGATAAGTGGCAACAGGGACCCCTTCTTCGTTTATCAGCACAGCCCGATTGGAATGAGCGACCTCAAAGCCGGGCTTGCGAGCTTCCCCGAGATTTGGTTTCACATACTGAGTAAACCCGGTTCGGATCAATTCGTGAATGGTGTTCTCGTCCCCTGTCAGGAACTTCCACCGAGCATGATCCGCGCGAAACGTTTCAGCGTAGGCTTTCAAGACTTCAGCCGTGTCATAACTGGAGTCCACGGAAAACGTCACGAACTGAAAATCCGGATTGGATTCCGCCACCCGTCGATGCAGGTCGGATACATTACGAGTAATCATCGGGCAGGTTTCAATGCAACGCGTGAAGACAAAGCTGGCCAGCCAACGCTTGCCCAGCAGACTTTCCCGGCTCACCGTGCCACCCATGCATTCGGGGAACTCAAATTCGGGTAACTCACGTCGCGGAAAATTGATCACAACCGATGCCGTAGACGCTTCTGCGGGTGCGGCCCCGTCGGCGGGGGCGGAAGGTTGCGAGTCACTGGCAGAGTTTGTCTTGTCATCAGACTTCTGCAGGACGAGTTTCCATGTTGCCGCGAGGACCAACAGCCACAAAACACTTCCTAAAAGAAAGCTGAATGTCGACATCCCGGAGCGACTGCGAAGATTTGCAATCGAAACGTTCGTCTGCGGAAGGTTTGAAGGGATAATCATGGCTTCAATCTTGTTCTGCGGGAAGATTTCCGTGAGCCGCTTTGGGCCAGTATGAGCGACTTCGAACCACAATGGATGCAGTCTTCGTGTGACGCTGAAGACCCTGTGATACAGCAGATTATAGACGTATCTGGCTGCAGAGGGTCACGTCGCCAGGATTTTCCCGCTCTTTGCGCTGGCGACTCTGGTTTTTCGCTTTTTGCACGCGAAGCACATCCAGAGAACCGAGTTTTCCCTGAGGGACTGGCTTCGTAAGAACATCTGCAAAGCCCAAATTTCCTTCGTTATCACGAGTAATGTGGCCCACAGGAAACGAACTCCGTATGCGGCCTGTTTTTTAGGCGACCCAAAGCGAGCCGATTTTTCACGCGAAACATCAAACCTTCCGTTGCGATCCCACGGCGTCAGAATTGCGTGCCACGGGGCCGAACACAGCAGCGGCGACCGCTCAACCCATCAACCCTGACATAGGCGATGGCCGAGCTAAGATCACAGGCTCACCCGCGATGAAAAGCAGAGATAACCAGACCCTTCAATGTTCCGGCTGATGACTAAGCACAAACTGCAGTTCGATATAGCGGCGAAAATCATCGCAGGTGCGAAAATCGAAGTGTGACGCTGGACGATGCTCCCTGAAAGCAATCGTTGAGGGAGTCAACCACGCGGTCGGTGAGTGCTGAATCAGGTCTTCGACCAACAGCCGAAAGTTGGCCGCCGATGATGGCGCGATGCGATCAGCGAGGTACTCGTAACTGACCTCATCGCTGGCAATACAAATTGCGGGCTGCCCGTTTCGCAACACGATCCAGACTTCCGGTCGATGACGAGGACTCACCTTGATCGAACTGTTCCAAGAACGATGCGAACTTCCGGAGGCCACCAGCGGAAGCGATCGAAATCCAGACGGAGCTGTCGATGGAACAACACCAACGCTGATCACCGCCACATTCTGCCACGACCACCCTTGTGTTCGTGCTCGGGAGTCAGTCGTTTCCAGAGCATCATCGGAAACATTGATGCGATGTGGTCGCTGTACATGAAGCAAATCGGGGATTTCGCTGGCGGGAACTGCAATGGCCTTTAGTCCCGCTGCAGCGAGACGTTCAACAACTTCCTCGGCAATTTCTCGACGACAACAGCCGGGAATAATTCCGGGAAGCGAACGAGCCGTCTGGAGAGCAGTCAGACGATCCATCTCTGGAAGTCCCGTCAGGATCTCCTCCAGAGATTCCATATCACCGGGCACACTAAACGCGGCAATCCTGTAATCAACGGGAACGACAGCCGCATTACTTGAAACTGTTGTCTCTTCATCTAATGACATCGTTCCACCCTGTTTCTCTTTACCCAGCCCGTCACTTCAACAGCAGCACGGGACACTCGCATAAAACCGAAACTTTATAACTCAGCGTTCCCCACGTTTCCGCAATGTGTTCGGGATCAATTCGGTGGGAAGACATCACGATCAAATCAACTTTATGACTTGCAGCGAAAGACAGGATCTCCTGGAGTCTGTCCCCGACATGAACTTTAAACTCACACTCAATTAAGGCGTCTTGAAAACGACGAGCCAATCGCTCGAGATCAGATTCGGCACGCTGACAGACCTGAGAATAAAACTGCCGCGTCTCCTCATCAGGCCCATCAGGCCCCGCCTCAATGGCTTGCACAACATGCAGCAGAGAGACAGAAGCCTTATTCTGCACAGCCATCTCAAATGCAACATCCAAAGCCGTATGGCACCTTACGGCGGTTTCAAGAGGAACAAGGATGTGGCGAAAGCGAGGCTGCATAGTGGTTGTTCAGAGCAACAGAGTGGGGCGAAACATTTATTAAAGCGGCCTTAACGCACATGGCTGAAGTCTGACCATTATGGGCCAGCCTTCATCTCATGGCACCGATATGCGGTGAAGCAATCCCGGTGCCAATTCGATTCAGTCGGCGACAGTTGGGGTTGTTCAGGACAGAACGTGCTGAATTGACGAATTCGGGTGACGTAACCCTGTGCAGAATCGCACGGTCGTTCCGGAGACGCACAGCGGACTGCATCAACGAAAACAGGGTTCAGGCAGAACGCCTGAACCCTGTTGTTTTTTGCCCTGAAGAACAGAACGCTCTTTGATCCGTGACCATCGATCGAAATGAACTGCCCCACAGCGTTTGACGACACGAGACTGATTCGTGGGTGTGCCTTGCCTCTGGAAGCTATCCTGGCGCACGGTCGGCATGCATTCTTTGAGATGTCCGGGAGCCCGCGCCGATTTTTCCTCAGGCGTGCTTATCGCGCCCCGGCTAACTCGTGAAAGACGATAATTGAAGGATTGCCGACCGCGGCATAATTACCCGTGAAGACCAGTTCGCCGGTCGTCTTGTTCACCTTAAAGATTGCCACGTTGTCAGCTCGCTGATTACAGCAGTACAGGAACTCTCCGGTCGGATCAAAGTTAAAGCTGCGAGGATAATTTCCACGCGTCCATTCGTCGGCGACGTGCGTCAAAGTACCATTTTCACCAACAGAGAAAACACCGATGCTGTCATGCAGACGATTTCCAGCATAGACAAATTTACCGTCGGCTGAAACAAGAATCTCCGAACAGAAATTGCTGCCCTTAAAGCCTTCAGGCAAGGTTGAAATTGTCTGCCGAGCAGACAACGAGCCTTTTTCGGCGTCGTAGTCGAAGAGCACAAGCGTTGAGCCTTCTTCCTGAATCGAATAGAACCACTTACCGTTTGGATGGAAGTGAAAGTGTCGAGGTCCATCGCCGGGCGGCAACGAGACCGACGGAGTTTCAGCCGGGCTGAGCTTGCCCTTTTCGGCATCAAACTTCCAGATCAGAATCTGATCTGTTCCCAGGTCAACGTGCAGTACAAATCGCCCCGATGGATCAGACTGAATCATGTGCGCGTGAGTTCGATCGTGGCCGCTGAACGCAAAGCTCCCCGGAGGTGCGTTGACCGCCTTCGTGGGGCCAATCGGCCCTGCATCGTTCTTCACGTCAGATGGCTCCGCGAGTCGTCCGTCGGGAAGAATTGGAATCACAGACACAGAGCCACCGAAATAGTTGGCAACCAGGAGAAACTTTCCAGACGGATGAATACTGACATACGTCGGACCAGCACCGCCTGAGCGAACGGTATTCAGCAACTCCAGACCGCCCGTCTTTGGATTGATCGAAAACGCGCTGACGGTACCTTCCTTATCAGCTCCGATACGGTCGGTTTCGTTAGCTGAATAAATGTGAGTCCCCGCTGAATTCACCACGAGACAACTGGGGCTGGTTCCCATTTCCACGATCCCGCCCGGCTCCAGTTCTCCAGTCTTTCGATTGACGGCAAACAGATGAATTCCGCGTCCATTTCCCGGCGGCAGATCAACCTGAGTAGGCAACGTGTCCTTCAACGGAGAACTGAATGTTCCCACGTAGGCCATCAGTGGCGGATGCGGATCTTCAGCAAAAGCCTGCGAAGATCCGGCCACAAAAGGCGAAACCAGTAAAGCGGCGGCATGAAAAAACGAACGGCGAGTAGACTTGAAAATCGTCATAAGTACCTCGGGAGCGTGTGTTTGCGGAAACCGCGTCTTGATCGATTTCGGGGCAGGCGGTAGCCTTCCGGAATCAACAGACTCTTTATCTCAGGCACATAGGTTAGACGGCCCGCCCAAAAGTTGAACTGAACACACCAGTAGCACGTCAAAAAATCTGGTCTCTACCACGGAAGGTTGCCGCATGTCAGATCCCTCGAGCCCACAAAACTCAGGCCGTAACCCTTCAGAAGGCCGGGAAGGAAAGTCCCATCTTCTCAGGATCGCGGTCCTGCTGGCGGCTCCGTGCCTTGTGGCGGCGATGTTTTCAATGCGAGAAGTCACTGCTCCACCGCTGACGCTGAGCATCGATCGGCCAGCTCTGGTCTTTGAGACCTACATGCGCCACGAAGGTCTCGACCCAATCCCGATGCAGCCGTTGCTCACGCCCTTTTTCACGTTCGTCAATAAAGGTGCTGCGACAGTTGTGATTGAGGAAGTAAAAGCCGGATGCAGTTGCATTTCACCGGAGATCACCGGCAAGGAGATCGCACCTGGACAACAAGGTCGCGTCATGCTTCCCATCAAAACTCGTAACGAACCAGCCGGGCTGCGCGAATACATCACCACGGTGAAGTATCTGGATCCGAAACCTCGTGAGGTGACACTCACGTACAAAGTCGTGTTGCCGGAAAAGCAGGTTGAGATTGAACCTCGGGTCGTCATGCTGATGGGTAAGATCTCAAGCTCTGACCACTCCATCATCACCATCAATGACCATCGAACAGAGCGGTACGCAGACCCGATGAAGATTCAGTCTGTTGTGAGCTCATCGCCTCTGTTCAAAGCGGAACTGCTTGGCCAAACCTCCAGCGACGGCGTTGGTCGCACAACCATCGACGTGCGTTTTGTGGACGGAATCCCGATGGGACAACATCGAGGACTCGTGACGATTACAACCAGCGATGAAGCCTATCCTGTAATTCAGGTACCTGTGATTCTGGGTGATCGCCGGCGCCCGGAAGATGAAGCGGTGTCTCTGAGCCCCGATGCCGGTCGTGTTATTGTGCAAAGCGATGATGCGTCAAAGTCCGTGGGGACTTCAATCACCTTCACGGTCCCGTCGAAATGGAAGGTCTCTCACATCGATACGTTTCCATCACAAATGGTGGGGAAAATTGAGAAGACCGAACCGCTCGGAACAGACAAGACTCAACTGGTCGTTCAGCTGACGATCTCCGAATTGCCAACGAAGGGCATCGAACAGGGAAACCTGACGCTCTTCGCCAAAGACGGTGAAGATTCCGAGATGGTCACCGTCCCGATTACTCTGACCTGGCGCTGACGACAAAATAACCATGCGCTGGCTCGCATACAGCCGGGCTGTTCGCGGAGAATACAACGGGCGATCACCTGCAGCATAAGTGCTGCAGTTCCGAGAAAATTTCGACATCGGCCTTAAACTCGCGGCGTGCCGGCAGAATCTCAGTACGGAATTCCGAGATCTCTCTCGAGCAGTGCCGCGGTCATTTCGCCCATAAAGACCAGAATCAGCCCAGCGAATAACACGCCGGTGGCTGATTGAGTATTCCGGTACTGCAGAATCCTGACGACCATCATCGAAATCACTGCGGGTACCAGAATTCCACCGATCAATCGCATGCTGAGCCAAAGAATGTGAGTCGTGTCAGTGGCGGACCAGCCAAACTGCAGGAGTACTACAGCACTCACCGACAGGCGAAGAACGGCCGCGACGAAGAGCGTCTTTGCAAACCATGTCAGCGGCTGAATCGACATCGTTGGTGTCGTCAAATACCAGTGTCCCAGCAACATCCCTGTCAGCATCGAGCCAAGCACCGATGCCGAAGAAAAATCCGATGCGATCTGCACCATCGTGTTGGCTTTGGAGTCTGCCCGGACGGCATGCAGGGCAAGACTCAGCACACAGCAGAGACTCATCAGATAAATCGTGATACGTCCCGGCCCGCGTCGTCCCAGCTTCCAGACGATATGACCGACGTAAGACGTCACAGCGGCTACGATCATCAGGCCTTTGAGAATGGATACAGTCGACTTTGTCTGCACGGTCTGGTCAGCAGAAACCGCAACGCCCGATGCTCCGGACGCGGCTGAAATCAGTGAAGACGGATCGGCCGCCAACGCGATCAGAACGCAGAGCCCCAGACCGACGAGCATCTGAATTCGAAAGAAGCCGTCGGTGACTTCCTTGCGTGGCATCAGCAGCCACATCAAAGTCACACCGGTGACAAGTTTCAGAACAAAAAGAGCCACCATAGGATTTTCTATCAGTGCTTACCGTTAATCAGAGCCATCGCTTCCGCGCGGCTGCCAAGATTGTTCCGGAACAGCCCTCGCACTGCGCTGGTCACCGTTAACGCGCCCGGCTTTTTGACGCCTCGAATGGTCATGCAGGTATGTTCCGCCTCAATGACGACAACCACACCCTTAGCGGCCAGCTCATTTTCAATCAGGTCGGCGACCATATGAGTCATCCGCTCCTGCACCTGTGGTCGGCGAGCGACCTCATCAACAACACGTGCAAGCTTCGACAGCCCCGTCACTTTTCCACGCGGGATATAACCAACGTGAGCTTTCCCCATGAACGGCAGCAGATGATGTTCGCACATGCTGTTAAAGGAGATATCCCGAACCAGCACCATCTCATCATACTGCTCCTCGAACACCTTCTTCAGATGGCGACCCGGCTCGAGATGAAGTCCCCCGAAGATCTCGGCATACATGCGAGCGACTCGGGCCGGAGTTTCCAGCAAACCGTCGCGGTCAGGGTTTTCACCGACAGCCAGCAAAATTTCTCGCACAGCCGCCTGAATTCGCTGCTGATCGACAACGCGAGTTTCCGGTGGCAGAGTGGCGCCGGCCAGAATGTTGTTCAAATCGGTCATAGGGTGGTTCTTCACTTTCGCAGGTCAAAATGGAACTCCCGCGATTCTAGATGTCGGAACGATTCCGCAAACCCAAACCCCGAATGTTTTGAAGGATCGGTCGACATTCGCAGCCATGGAATCGACATTTCCGGTGCTCGGCAACGACGATGCGTCTTCGGACGGGAAAATTCGTTCACAGATCGCTATTCTGCGACCGCTTGATCGCGACGCAGGACTTTCAAGAGGATTTCGAATGCCTCGCAAGAACTGCGGGCGACAAGATTTATCAGTTGTTGAATCCTGAAACATCGTGGCCGAATGCCTGGCGACGGCTTTGACGTGACAGGGCCTCAAGAATTCACCAAGGATCAGTCCATTGGCCGAGAAGCGCGATTTTGATGAGTTCCTCGAAAAATTTCATCGACACCATGAAGTCATGGTCGAAGAACTTCACAAGGTGATCATCGGTCAGGACGCTGTCATTGATCAGATTCTGGCCGCGATCTTTACGGGTGGGCATTGTCTGCTGGTCGGCGTTCCCGGACTGGCCAAGACTCTCGTGGTGAGCACAATCGCCAAATTGCTGGATGTGAACTTTCGCCGGATTCAGTTCACACCCGACCTGATGCCTTCGGACATTACCGGCACCAACGTTCTGGAAGAGAGTGAAAACGGGCGGCGAGAATTCCGTTTCGTCGAGGGGCCTGTCTTCACCAACATTCTGTTGGCCGACGAAATCAACCGCACGCCGCCCAAGACGCAGTCCGCTTTGCTGCAGGCGATGCAGGAACGCGAAGTCACCGTTGGGCAGACAACGTACAAGCTGCCTGAGCCGTTCTTCGTGATCGCGACTCAAAACCCGATTGAACAGGAAGGAACCTATCCTCTGCCTGAAGCGCAGCAGGACCGTTTTATGTTCAATGTGAAAGTGGACTATCCCAGCCTCGAAGAAGAAGAAAAAATTCTCGAGGCAACGACAACAGGCGAACGCGCGGAAGTTCGCAAAGTGTTGTCGGCCAAGTCAATTTTGTATCTGCAGAAGCAGATTAGTCAGATTGTGGCCAGTCCGTTTATCATCACGTATGTGACGCGGCTTGTCCGAGCGACTCGCCCTAAAGACGCGGCCGCTCCGGACTTCATCAAACGTCTGGTGGACTGGGGCGCTGGCCCGCGTGCGGGGCAGAATCTGGTCAATGGAGCCAAGGCATTCGCCGCTATGGACGGGCGCCCAAACGTCTCAATCGCTGATGTTCGCAAAGTCGCCATCCCGGTTCTTCGTCACCGTATTGCCACAAATTTCCAGGCCCAGGCCGAAGGTCTGGACATCGATGAGATCATTACAAAACTGATCGCGACAGTCCCCGAGCCGAATATTCCGAAATACGAACGGTGATGCGAGCTCTGATTCCGGGGCGCAGCCGAGTGTGACGCGGCCTGAACTCGCACCAGGCGCCGACGATTTCTTGCAGGTCCACAATGACTGGCTCAGGCGTCAATGCGGCACCGACTTTGCCGACGGCGCAAGCCACATTATTCTGCGCACAGCCACGATTGAGGCCATCCTCCAGATGCCCCCCCCCGCGAACACCCGGCCTCATTTCACACCGTGCGGAGAATAACGCCGGGATGAGGCTCGTTGAGACACAAGAGACCCCGGGGCTGACTCTTGAGTGGCCGCCTTTTTGAGAGAAGTCGGGCTGTTTACTTAAGGCGTAACTCCGCTCAGGACATGGCTCCGTGTCCCGAGTCGTATCCTGAACTCTCGTTTGCAAAGGTTCCGAAGAAATCAAAAAGCTATTCCTCGCAAAATGATAAGATCGACTGCCCGGATCGCCGAAGGTTGGTTAAGATCCAGACACCTGTCTGCTGTTACTGATGATGGAGTATAAAGGCGTGAAACAGCCTGTTTCGTGCGGATTTTTGATTCTTCGAGGCGACCCGGTCGATTCTTTTCTCCTGATGAAGCACGCGCGCCGCTGGGATCTTCCCAAAGGCCATGTGGATGAGGGAGAAACGGAGCTCCAGTGCGCTTTGCGTGAATTGCAGGAAGAAACCGGAATCACGTCCGGTGATCTGGAGGTCGATCCGTATTTCCGCTTCGAAAACCGTTACATGGTGAATCAGAAACGCTACGGCGGAAAAGGTCTGATCGAAAAACGGCTGTTGGTGTTTCTGGCCAAACTCATGCGCCCGGTCGATATCGTCGTGACCGAGCATGACGGCTATCACTGGTTTGACTGGAATCCACCGCACAAGATTCAGGAATGGACAATTGATCCACTTCTGCACGCGGCTCACGGCCATCTCAATAAGAAATGGCCGTCAACTCGAAGTCCGATGTAGGAATTGAACCTGTTTTTGCTCCGATATTGCTGAGGTTCGCCCTGGCCCACGAAAATGCGGCAGACTCCGCTTACTCGATCGAGATGGCCAAAAGTGCTGCGATGTCACGGGTCGGGGCGAAATTGAGTTATCAGACGAGTCTGCGGATGTTACGATTCCAATGCGGCGAAGAGTGCGCCCCGGTGGTTGTATCGCCGGGGGAACAACTCTCGCATGACTTAGGAACTGTCCCGAAATAACTTCCGGCTTGAAACAAGATTCAATCGGTGAGCCTGCGTTCGCTAAAGCTCACTTGTCACACCCTACAGGAAAACCATGCAGTTTTCAGGGCGTGACAAGTCCGCTCGGCGAATACAGGCACATTATTCAAGCATCACAGATGTTATTTCGAACCCAATAGCCAGCTCATTAATTGTCGAACCGGGAAGTGACGCGGGGTACCAGCCATGATAAGAATTTCCGGCCCATCTCATAAGTATTGTGACGGAGCGACTCGCCGGAGTTTTCTTCAGGTCGGATCACTGGCCGTCGGCGGCTTGTCGCTCGCCGATCTGTTTGCGGCGGAAGCGAGCAGTAAGAATCCCAGCGCAACTCGGCACAAATCCGTGATCATGGTTTATCTGTCCGGTGGGATGCCTCACCAGGATACGTTCGACCTGAAGCCCGAGGCACCCGTGGAAGTGCGCGGCGAGTTCAAGCCGATCGCGACCACCGTTCCCGGCATCGAATATTGTGAACTCCTGCCGAAACTGGCGAGCGTCGCGGATCGTTGTGCGATTGTGCGTTCTATCGTTGGGCAGCGGGATGAGCATTCCAGTTTTCAGAACCTGACCGGCTACACGATGGGTGAAGTGCAGCGTGATGGGATCCCGAATTTTGGGTCCGTCGTGGCTCGAGTTCAGGGGCAGACCAATGAGGTCACTCCGGCATTTGTCGATCTGTTCCCGACGATGCAACATCGCCCGTACAACAGTACAGGAGCTGGCTATCTGGGCAGCGCATACAATCAGGTTCGAGCCGATGGCGAAGATCTCGCAAGCATGCGTTTGCGATATGTGGAATCTCAACAATTCGCGACTCGCCGCAATCTGTTGAGCGAACTGGACGGTTTTCGTCGCCGAGCCGACATCGCGGGTGTCGGGAATATGAACGAAAGTTATAGCCGTGCGTTTGACGTACTGACGTCGTCTCGACTGGTCGATGCAATGAACGTTGACCTCGAAGAAAAGAGTGTTGTAGAACGCTACGGTCGAGGCTCTTCGAAACATCTTGGCGATGGCGCGCCGACCTGGAATGATCAACTGTTGATTGCGCGCCGACTGGTTGAGGTTGGGGTTCGCGTCGTGACTGTGGCTTATGGTTTCTGGGATACTCATGGGAATAACTTCGCTCACCTGCGCAGTCATCTGCCAACTTTTGACGCCGGCGTATCGGCATTGATTGAAGACCTGCACGCTCGAGGTCTGGATCAGGATGTGTCTGTCGTCGTCTGGGGCGAGTTCGGACGAACACCGAAGATCAACGACAAAGCCGGCCGCGATCACTGGGCACCGGTGCAGTCGGCCTTGTTTGCTGGCGGCGGCATGAAGGTGGGGCAGGTGATTGGTTCGACGGACAAGACCGCGGCTTACGCTGCTGACCGCCCGATTCATTATCGAGATGTCCTGGCGACTGTTTATCACAATCTCGGGATCGACAGCACGAACTATGTTCGTGACGCGGCCGAACGCCCCGTACGAATTCTGCCTGAAGAAGCTCGACCCATCCGGGAACTGGTTGGCGGTTGAGACTGGCTGAGAAAGCATTCTCATTCAGCATGCCCAGCAGTGTTGTTGGAAACGGATTGGCCAAAGTTTCAAATGCACGAGGAACGCAAATCTCAACTCACGGCCGTTGCCATCATCGGACGCTCTGATGCCTGTGAGTTTAGAACACTCGTGCGCCAAATTCAGAACTCTCGCGACCTTGTTGTCGTGGGGCAGTTCGACACCATCAAGGAAGCTGTAGACGCTGGTCTTGCTGAACGCATCCCGGCCGACGTGGTGGTTGTGCTGCAGGCGTTCTCAGATGAGTATTCTGCGGCTGACGCTGGCGAGTTGATCGGCCGTATGTTGTTTGGTCGAGTGCTCTGCTGTTATGGTCCATGGTGCATTTCCGACGGTCGAACGCATGATATCTGGCCGGTGGTCGCCAGAGTTTCCGTCGGCTCGGCCTGGAGCGTTCTTCAACAGGAAAGCCGCAACATTCGAGCGGGCTTACCAGCGTTATTGCCAATGGCCGCAGCCGAAGAAGTCTTTGTGCATCGCGCGGCGGTTGCGTCAGTCAGGTATCAGGGTGCCAGCGATGCAATTTTGATTATTTCAGACGATCGCATGCTGCGGGAAACGATTGCAGAAACGCTGCGTCACTCCGCGACTCAGGTCTTTGACTGTAGCACCTCACTGAACCAACTTCAGCGAGTTTTCAAGAAGTTGATCGCAGCAAATGTGGCACACTCCAAAGTCAGTGTGCTGCTGGATATTGACGGGATGGAAAGCCGCGAGAGCGAGTTGCTCGCGATGCTTCGCGCACATTTTTCGGCCACCCGTTTGCTTCTTCTGTCCTCGTTTCCACAGTCAATTGCTGACAATGGAACATACGACCAGATCATCGACAAGCTGGAAGTCAACGCCCAGTTAGCACCGGGGCGAATGTAAGCACGTGCTGCGCTGGCTGTTGATCGTGCTAAGTACCGCCCCAACCTATTTGATTTGCCGGCGTACTTTGTTTGCAACGGACTTCTCGGAGTTCTCCGGACCATCTGCATTTGTCAAAACCACGGAGAAGCCCGCAGGAAGTCCGGCGGTGGTGTTGTCGATCCGCAGAACACAGCGAAAAGTATTGCTGGCGGAATCGATCACAGGAGAAACCGAACACACTTTAGCGCTTAGCTCGGAATTGACCGGAGCACCGGCGGATATTGTTACGTTGCTGCCGTTACGGATCGAACCAAAACGATCAGAGGGCACGTACATTTCAACTTCCAGAGTATCAAGGCTTGCCAGAGTGACCACAGGCAATGATCCATCGACTGCGGTGCCCTGTTTTTGATGAATCTGCACAATCACGCCGTCGAACGGCGCGTAAATCGTATTCCTCCGCAGTTGTTCTTCAGCCAAGGTCAGATTGGCCTGAGCCACCGCGATCGCTTCTTTCGCCGCATCGCGTTCGGCTCGTGATTGTTCCTTCATCGAGCGAGCTTCTTCAATTTCAAAAGCCGCTATCGCATTCTGCAAAGCCGCCTGTTCAAGCCGCGACAGGCGACGTTCAGCCTGCTGATAAGCCAATTCTGCTCGCTCCAGCATAGCGACTTGTGCGGCTTCGCGGCGAGAAGCCTCAACCTGAGCCTGCGCCAGACGATCGTCGAGCGATACCAAACCTTCTCCCGCAGTGACTCGGCCACCCTCGGCAACATGAATCGTCATGATTCGGCCGGGAACAAGCGACGTCAGAATAGCGTTCTGCAGCGGTCGAGCCACCCCGTGCAATTGGCTGCGGATCTCAAGAATAGACGAGTCGTATTGCAGCTCGCGGCGATAGTCACGCGATCCGATAGTGGCTGAACCGTTGACTGAACCGTTGACTGCAGAAACTCCGGCCAGCGGATGGGTGGCTCCATTCTGAGTGACGGCCATCGACAGCTGACTGGCAGCACCAGTCGTGGCCGTTGGCGTTTCTAAAGTCTTCACCGGAACTCGTTGGCCCGGCGTTCGCGTTGCGGAAGAATTCCATGACGCGGACGAGATGAACGCTCCAACGGAGACGACGCCCAGAATGATCAGGATGCGGTTCATGAGATTGGCCGTAATCTTCGTGGCAGCCCACGCATTGAAGTGCGACAGCCGCGGTTATCTGGCAAGCAGAGTTTTCTGTACGAAACGCATCACTCGCCGCAATCCCCAGGCAGCGAATGATTCGTAACGTCGAGGAATTTGAAGGCTCAAACGCATGCCGTGATCTGCCAACTGCAGGACGGTTTCGTTTGAAGGAGAAACATCAACCTGAAAAAGTGGTTCGAGCGGCAGCCCGGTCTTTGGATCAAGCAGAATGGTGCCTCCTCCCGAGAACGTCATCGCATCATGCAGGGCAGTCGATTCTGCTGCCGGTTCAATACTCACCAGACGGCCAACAAAAGTTTTTTCCGACCGGCCGGGAATTCGAAATTGAATCTCAGTTCCGGGCTCACGCTGAATACTGCCCAGTTCATCCTCGTTAAGCCATGTCCGCAGAAGTGTTCGACCATCGACAATCACGGCCGCCTGATCACCGATGTTGATATAACGTCCCTTTTGAGAAGACGGTATAACTCGGGCTACTCGACCTCCGGCCGGAGCAGTAATGCTCAACGCGGAAACCTGACGCTGACCTTCCAGCAGCCGATGTTTAAGCTCCGTGATGCGAGCTTCCAATTCATTGGACTTAGTGATATCCGTTAAACGACTCACTTCCCATTGCAACAGAGCTTCCTGCAATTCTGCTCGGCTAAGCTGAGCCTGCTCTGTGACTTCCGGATTCTTCAGTTGAGCCAACAACACTCCGGAGTTCACCGTATCGCCCGGATTAACAAGGCTCTGCAACAGCGTGCCTGGCGTTTCGGCGTTGAGGAAGTATTCGGATTCGGCCGCGACAACTCCCTGTGCGACAACTCCAAACGGCACCGGAACCACAAAAGAAAGTAAAGGAACGATGACCAATGCGAGCACAGCCACCAGCCTTGCTCGCCCCCGCACGCTTGCTGTCTCCGGACTCGTCAGCAGATATCTTCCCAACGATAATCCCGATGAACCGAGCGTCGAGACAAGATGAAACGCCGCAAGCGCAAGGCCGATCATGGGAAAGCGAGTCGCGATCATGGCTGCGATGCCAAAGATCAACAGTGTGCGATAAATCGCTGCGGCGATTCCATATCCAGCAAGGATCAGACTCGATCCGGTACGGCTTCCTGCTCCGATTTCGCGACTGTTCGTTTCGTCATCAGCACCGGATCGGCGAGCTGCTGACACCGCCGACTGTTCCAATTCAAGCCCGAGAAAGACTCGTTTCATCCACGCCTTCAGGTACTGATCCGCACGGCCTCGCAGGTTCTGAATCCCGACCAGTTCAGATGCGATGAAGTAACCGTCATACTTCATCAGCGGATTGGCATTGAATAACAGCGTGATCAAACTCGCCATCATGACCAGTTGCCACGCACAGGATGTCAGAAACGGACTTGTCGCGAACGCCCACACAAACACGGCAGGGACAGCGACGATCGATTCAAAGTACATGCCACCAGCCATCACAACCAGTCGCTTCCAGCGTTCCGGGAATGACCACGCAGATGTCGCGTCGACGTACGCGGCTGGTGTTCCTGCAATCAGAATCATGCCCATCTCCGGCACTGCGCCGCCATAAATCCTGCAGGCATAGGCGTGCCCCAATTCGTGCCAGACTTTGAGCACGACAAACGCGACCCAGAGGAATGGCAGATTCTCGGTGGCCAAAAGCCCGTTGAATGGCTGAGTAAACTCTTCAAAGCGACTGACGATGAGCCACAGCGAACAAAGACCGGCGATGGCCCAGGCCGCGAGAAACCCCTGAGAAAACATCCAGCGCATTCGAAATGCGGTTCGCGTCAAAAACTCGTCCGGCCGCACTAACGGAATCGTCATGAACAGCGCGCCCATTAGCTTGCTGCGACGACGCGTTTTGGTCTGCTTCAGGAACTGCGCATGGAGTCGTCTGCCGTTGGCCACCGGAAAAATAAGCAGGTTGAGCTGCTGCAACTGCATGATCAACTGAAAAAATGAATCTCGGTCGGAGCGTTTCAGATGATTCTGACGAACCAGCGAATCAAAGTTTTCGTCCAGCTTCTTTGACGGATCAAGGCGAACGAACAGTTGATAGTTGGAAAGCGGTAAACGGTGAGTCTTAAACGACACGGGATCATGGACGACATAAACCGGCTGCCCCTGATGAACCTGACGACTGACGTGGAGATCCGAACGCAGGACGAAGGTCAAATCCTTCATCGTGTCTGCAGGACTCAGCGTTGCACAGGTTACAGCAGCGACGGTCATCAGTAATCCGGGTTAGATCCAAAAGCTCAAACGACACCAGTCGATGACACGATGAGCCACAACCCACCAAACCGGCTTCTCCACGGTTGAGATTCTGGCCGTGCCTTCCATCCCGGACTTCATCCATTCCGGACGTTCTGACAGAGGCGCCTGAGCGATAAAGACATTGTTGCCATCAACAACCTGCGCCGTTCCGCCAATGTATTGAATCTCAAATGGCATCGAGTGCGATGAATAAGAAGCCGCAGCGAACGTTCCAGTCTGGGTAGGCCGCACAAGCGTACCGATGTCATCAGGCACCTGAATTTCGAGGTTCCAGCCGCCCACGGGAGCAAACTCCAGAACCATATCGCCGGGAACGAACATCTGTCCGATGCGTTTTTCGAGATCTGCTCGAACAATCGTCCCATTCTCCGGAGCCACCAAACGAGCACGTGTGAGCCGTTCCTGAAGCCCGGCGGCCCGAGTCATGAGAACTCCTGCACGTGCTTTGTGGAGCGCGGCAGAACTGGTATCTCGTGCCGTGATACTGCGACGGACCTCCACTTCTGTCGATGCGATTTCTCGCTCCAATGTTTGCAATTCCAGAGTCGTTTCGGTTGTATCAAATTCCGCCAACAACTGACCGGCTTGCACTTCCTGGCCAGGCTGAACATGGGCCTTCAGCAGTTTTGCATTTCCCGGCGCGGTCATCTGAACCATGTTCTCGGCAACAACTCGGGCCGTACATATCGGACGATATGTCAATGAGCCGAACACCAGCCACAAGCCGCCAAGGATCACTGCGCTGATCATTCCGAGTCGCCCGATCGATCCTGCCGCGAATATTCTCTGCAACGATTCCTTCGCAGCGAATTTCACCCGCTGCTGAAGCGGGCGAGTCGCGCGATCCAACATGCGCAACGCGTGACCGTAAGGTTGGAGTGTGCGTATGAGCGAGGAGAGTTCGTCTTTCGTGAATGGACGAGTGGTCGTTCGTCGCAGGCTGACAACGGCTGTCACGCCTTCGCTGTCTGACAGCGGAATTGAGCAGACGCTGGCTGCTCCCGCTTCAGCCGACCACCGTCGATGAATAGGCAACGGAATAATGTCCATCCCCGTGGGCGTTGGAGAGGCAATCATGCCTCCAAAATCGAGGCATTCTTCCATCGCCTGAGTCATCATCGCGATACCGGGACTGGAAGTCTTGAAATCACTCAATCCGGAAACAGCGAGAACCTGAATCCGCTGTCCGGAAGTCATCCCGAACGCAACCTGTTCGGCTCCGCATTGGTTCGCAAGAGCGTTAACGATCGAATAGGCGAACTCCCGAGGCGAACTGTGTCCCGCAATCCTGCCGAGTGCAGTTGGGCTTATGTTATGTGAGATACCTTGCGAATCGTCCCTGGACGTTACAGCGGCCGCAGCAGGCATCGGGCTTGTAGGCAATGCACCAGACGCAGGGAGTGACATCAATGGCGAAGAACTCTTCGCCAGGTTCGGCGAGGCACCAGTTTCCGCTGTTTCAGGACCAACCGCAGTACTCAAGGGCCCGTCGCTGACCCGTTGTTGCGCGGGAACAAGAGGACGCAGAGACAGATCATGCACTGCAGGCGGTCGGTCGACGTCGCACGAAGCGGTCATCGCTCTTAGTGGCGAATCCAAGAACAATGCAAACCGATTTGCGGCAAGCTCAGCCAGTCGCAGCGCCGCCACTGTCGCCAATGCATTAAGCTGCGCAAGCAGCAGTTCTCCGTCTTCCGGACGCCCCATAATCAGCATCGTGATCGCGCCATCGGGGATTCCGGACTCCTGATCAAGAATAGCTGCAGAGGCGACGAAGATTGACTGTCATTCTCGTTCAAAAGTCTTTGATCGGGCTGAGGGAACCGGATCCGTTTGAACCTCGATCGCCAGCGGCCCGAGCCATTTCTCGCTGAACTTCTGCGCCAGTTCTTTGGGCATCGAGGGGACGGCTTGAAGAGTGATCTCGGTTCGTTCCCGGATTCGAAAGTCTGATCACGCGGCAGCAGTAGAGAAATTCTGACAGACAAACGTCAGAAACACCGCGACAATATCACTTAGGGAGCTGAAGTTGCGAAGCTGATTCTTCAAGGCAGCGGACTGTGCCTGGAATGCAGCCGCAACCTGAGCCGTCGCGGGCACGCGTCCGAGATTGGATTCCGTTGTCGTTGATTCGGCCATGGTGCTCAGTCAATCCGGAATCTCAGTCACAATCGTCGTCAGGCGACAAGTGGCAACTCGGCAGGTAATTCGCCTCACACGCACACTTACGAAGCGAGCGGGGCCTGCAATGGAGTACGTGCTCTCGTCTGGTTCGGACGGATGGGGCAAAGACTTGAGCAGAGTTTGCGTCGACGCCGCAACTGCCGGCAAATACTGCCGATTGTGATTCTGACTGAGACTCTACCTGCGGCAAAAAGACGGATCCATCAGTGCAGCCCGTCAATTCGCATCCGGGAGGCATCGCGCACATTCGCGAAGCTGTAGATTCGTCCGTGAATAAACAGAGGAAACAGAGAGGTGTTCATTCTGATGTCGGTCTGATCTCTGCTCCCTCTGTATTCACTAAGCTCTCGTCCATGATCCGCACTGCTGTGACCCCGTCACCAGCCGCGACTTGCGGCTTGGGGTAGCCGCGGATGGCTGTCAAAGCAGGTGATTTCCGACGGAAAGCACTTTCGCCGCAAGGCGAACTGAGTCTGCAATTCGGTCTGGATTGCAAGCTGTCAAGTATTGTCACATTCACCGAAATCGCGGTAAGCCGCAAAGTCATTCCCGGCAGGCAGGACCTGCTGAAATCCGTGACTACAGCCACTGCGGTGGCTGTGTCTCTGGCGAGATTACGGAATGGATCGCAGTGCGACTGAATTTCAGAGCGGGTGCCCTGGGCCGCATTAAACAGAAAACGGGGAAGCATTCTGTCCAAGACGTTCCCGGACACCCGTCGCTCAAGAAGAACGCTCGCTGCGGAGAAAGCTCATGGGGATGGAGCAACAGCGTGCGAACTCACCTTGATTCTCCAATACTATCGCGACATCCATGTCATGATCGCAAAGACACCACACCAGAAGAGGAACGTGGCAAATGCAATTGATGTCCATGCAACAACCACCAAATGACTGGGCCTTGATTCGTGAACAATCTGTTCGGGAGAGAACATCGAGAATTCGTTGTCGTCCGAAACTCGTCTTCGAGACACGGGCATTTCCTGAGATCGAAAGCGGTAAAACTCTTTTAAGAAACCAGACCGGTGCCGAATCGTTTCCGGGGGTACGGCACTCAGCTCCATCTTCCGGCGAACCGGTCTGACTTCCGAAACAGCTCGAAAGTTACTGTGGGGTTCAGTTCCCTTCTGCTTTCATAACTGCGGGGAGTTAAGAATTATTGACACGCCTTGCTCCTGAAAACAGGCCGGAACAAGAAGCATCCGCGCTCGCACCGAATTGTTGCCATATTGCAACACAAGCGGATGCGTCACGGCATCACGAAGGAACTTCGCGCTGCCCGAGTTGTGCTGAGAAAGCGTGGCAGCCTGAGACCGAGTCCCGGACATACCGGAAATCACACGGACGACGGGCTTTCAAGGCCCCTGATCTCGATTCTTCTGAAGCCTGCTAGGGAACCGCGGGCTTGACCGGGGGCCGATGACGCAGGATTTCCGCGTGAAAATCGCCAAGACTATGCCAAATCGCGGGCTGCCCGAGATCAACTTCGGCAATCACCACATCGCCCCAGCCTTTGGCTTTTGCGATCGGTCGCCCATCGCGACCGTAGATGGCGGTAATCATCCAGTTTGAGGCAATGTCAGAATACGTGCTGCTGACAACATAGACATGATTCTCACAAGCACGGGCAGAAGCGAGCAGAGGGTTGCAGCCCCAGACCGGGAACGCAATCACTTCCGCGCCACGGTTGCTCAGCTCTCGGGCGACTTCCGGATAGAAGCCGTCATAGCAAACCATCATTCCAACTTTGCCAAAGCGAGTTTCAAAGACTGGGTAGTCGTCACCGGCTTCAACGCCCGCATCAATCTCCGTTCGCGGCAGCGCGACCTTGCGATACTTCCCGACGACTTTCCCGTCAGGACCAATCAGAACCGCCACATTGAAGATCCGATGCTGCTCACGCTCCACCAACCCTGCCACCATATACAGATCATGCTGCCTGGCCAGACTGCCGAAGTAGTCCGTCGATGGCCCTGGAATGGTTTCGCCACAATCGGCCATTGAACGCCCCGAATTAAAGTAGGTCAGTGTTTCGGGCAACACAACAAAATCGGCTTTCTGCTCCGCCGCCTTTGCAATCAACGGTGCGAACTGCTCACACTTGTCGGCGTTCGACGTGCCCGCAGCCGGTCCAAAGTGAACGGTCGCTAAACGAACCTTGCGAGACTTCGGAGTTTCGATCGCCGCCAGTCGAACATCAGACCATTCCACGGAGGCTTGATCGGCCCAGCGATAAGACAGTTCAATGCGTGCCTGAGTTGCCGACGGAGGACATCGAAACACTCCTTCGACTGTTGTCCAGCCGTCGATCTGTTCCGGGCCATCGGCCGGATACTCGGGTTCAGATTGCGGCTTCTCGCCTTCTCGATAAGTGGTGGTCGCTGCAAAATCATGAACAGCCGCACGGCCCTGAGCATCCTTCCAGAAAATACGTGCGACGGCGGTTCGGCGAGGATATTCGACGTTCACTACTTTTCGGAGTGCAGAGAAGTGGTAAGTCCTCCCACCTTCGACGGCAATCGTTTTCTCCCACCAGCCGTGCAGACCTTTTCGTTGATCGGAACTTGTCAACAGACTGCCGGATTGATCGGGACCACCCTTCGGCAGGAACTTAAAATCCGGCAAAGCATCTTCACGCGGCCCGGTATGCGTCCAGCCATCAGCAGATCCGGAAATCAATCCATCCGATGCGATCAGAGACCCTGAGAGAAGCAAACTGATGAGAAACGTTCGAATCACCATCTTCAGAGTCCTTTGCAACATTCAAAATTGTCACACACACGCCAGAACCTCAGCCCCCGAAAGTTGGCGTATTGCTCGGAGGGCGTACGTCCTGCCGCTCGCCAGCTGATTTACGACAACATTTTCTGAGCCCATTCACCGAGTGCCTTCTGAACATCCTTCATCGCCCCGTCACCAGCAGCACGAGCAGCCTCCAAATCCCCGCTGATGAGATCAGACTGACAGAAGAAATAAAACTTAATCTTGGGTTCCGTGCCAGATGGTCTGCCAGCAATCTGAATTCGTACCGGCTGCGATTCATCCGACTTGTAGATCAACAGATCACCGCGCGGTTTCTCAATCGTCCCTGCGTTTTGGCCGGATGGGATCGAAATCCGACGGCCCGTGCTGTAGTCCGCAGCTTCAGTAAATCGGACTGCACCAAACTGTGCCGGAGGAGCGTCGCGCAGTGTCTGCATCAGACCATCAATCTTTGCTTTCCCTGTGGGACCTTCGCAATAGATGGACTTCTGACCTTCACAGTAATAACCGCATTCGCGATACAACCGGTCCAGTTGATCGAGCAAAGTTCGACCTTCGGATTTCAGTTCGCCAGCGAGTTCCAGAATGTACAACGCGGCGACACTGGCGTCTTTGTCGCGACAAAAATCACCGGCAAGAAATCCAATCGATTCCTCAGTCCCGAAAACAAAATGGTCGGTGCCATTTTCTTCCATCGTCTGCGCGATGTACTTAAAGCCGACGAGCAGTTCGCTGAAGCAACGGGCTCCGTGAAATGCGGCCACTGCTTTTGTGAGAGGCGTCGTTACCAGAGTTTCCACCACATAATCCTGCGGTGAAAACCGTCCGGACGCTTTTCGTTTGCGGAACAGATAATCGGTGATCAAGGCTCCCACCTGATTACCACTGAGCGATGTGAACCCGCCCGAGCGATTGCGAACCATAACCCCCAGACGATCCGCGTCCGGGTCGGAGGCGAGAATCAGGTCCGCCGGATTATTCGTCGCCTTCACCCAATCAATCACCGGATCAAAGACTTCCAGGTTTTCCGGATTAGGAGCATGTTTGGGCACGTTCGGAAAATTTCCGTCAGGCGTTCGCTGTGGCTCAAAAATTTCCACTGTCGAATAACCGGCGGCCAGAATCACGGCATACACATTCGTCTCACCAACCCCATGCAGAGGAGTAAATATGGCTCTGATAGTGCGGTTGCCTGACTCCGACAACTTCGCAACTCGCCCGACATATTCTCGATCAACATCCGCACCAATAATCTTGATGCGACCGTCCGCCACTGCAGTAGCAAAATCCACTGTCGGAATGTTCTCTGCTCGTTCAACTTCGCTGACGATCCCCTTGTCGTGCGGCGGAATGACCTGCCCGCCGTTACTCCAGTAGGCTTTGAATCCGTTATCAGCCGGCGGATTATGAGACGCCGAAATCATGACTCCAAATTTACAACCCAGATGCCGGACGGAAAACGACAGAGCCGGCGTGGAGCGATAGCTGTCGAACAGAAACACCTTCAATCCATGCGCGGCGAAGGTGCAGGCGGTGATTCTGGCGAAGTGAGCCGAATTGTTGCGAGTGTCATGAGCAATCACAGCTGAGCCGCCGGTTGTACACCCTGTGGATCGCAGATAAACGGCCATTCCATGAGCCGATTCAGCAATCGTTCGATCATTAATTGTCGCCGGTCCCATTTCTCCCATTGGACCACGTCGTCCACCAGTGCCGAACGGAATTGCGGTCCAGAACATTTCATCCAGCTTTGACCATTCGCCAGCACGGATTAGTGCTTCCAGACGTGGTCGATACTGAGCCACACATTCGCGAGTCAGCCATGACTTCAGATTAGCGGGAGAATCAGCGGTCAGCTTGCCTGCGGCGTCGGCGGTGTCGATAAGCGTAAACAACTCGGTAGTCATCAATCCCGTTCCCTGAATTGGTCCAGTGCATTTCTGTGGTTGGCCTGTTCCCCGAAAACCGCAGTCTATCGTTTACTCCTGCTCATGCCATCACCGGCGCAACTTGTGTCGATACTGGTAGATTGAAAACGGGAACATTCTCCTTTTTCAATAAAGTCGAATCTCCCCGTTTTTATGGGCAGGTTTCCGGTTGTCACCAAACCGGGGCAGTTGCGGAAGTGGCTCGAACCATTCACACTAGGCCCCGCGGCGACTCGAGACTCAACTGGTCTGGTATCGTTTCACAGCCTGATCGTTTGTTAAATCCGGCATGAAGAAATAGTCCACGTGCCGCGATCCTGAGATGCAGTCCATTTCAGAACCCGGCGAACAGGCAGCGCCGTGCCGCTTTTGTCAGGTCCACTACCGATAACCATTGATCAAAGATAGCCATGTCAGCGATTGAAACATTTGAAACAGAATTGAAAAAGGGTGTTGGCGGCTCCGTGGAGTCCGGCACTTTCTCTTCGTCACACGTTCTGGATGCCGTCGAGTCCACCTTGCTGGCTCAGAAGGATTATCATCGACTGTTTGACGCGAAGCTGATGCGAGTTCGCCAGAGTCTGGGCCTGCCGGTGACGCAGCCGACTTCTCTGAAAGATATCCCTGCCGAGCATGAAGTCGCCTTCCGCGAAGCTTACACGAATGCGGCTCGCGAGATCGGTCAGTTGTTTTTGAATGACGGTCAGCTCGCCGATGCCTGGGCCTATTTTCGGACGATCAACGAAACAACTCCGGTGCGTGACGCTATTGCGAAGCGAGCAACGGAGATCGGATCAGAACCGGGGGCTCAGCTCGATGAATTGCTCAATCTGGCCCTGTATGAAGGGGCTCATGTTGTCGAGGGTTTGAAGCTGTTGCTGAAGTCTCACGGAATCTGCAATACGGTCACTGCCATGGGCCAGTTGCTGGCTCAGATGACGCAGGATGAACGACGTCTGGCCGCGGCTGTGATGGTGCGTACGATCTATGGCGATCTGCAGCACAATGTTCGGCGTGATGTCGAGCGACGTCAGCCAACGTTGAAGCCTGGCTTGAGTCTCGGCGAGCTGATTCGCGGGCGGGAATTCCTGTTCGCCGAGGGAGCTTACCATGTTGATGTGTCGCATCTGCACTCGATCGTCAGCTTTGCTCGACACTTGCTGCCCAGCGACCCGGAACTGAAGCTGGCGATCGAACTCAGTCAGTACGGTGCTCAACTGGCCGAACAACTGCGGTACCCCGGCGATGTCCCGTTCGATGATTATTATGCGGCCAATGAATACTTTCTCAAGGCCGTTGCGGGGATGGGTGTGGAGGAGTCGATGCAATACTTTATCGACCGCCTGAATCAGGAACCAGATGCCGCCGACAAACGCATGATTGCCTTTGTACTGGTTGATCTGGGGCAACGCGTGGACCGAGTCAACATGGCTCTGGATGCGGCTGCTCCTCATGTCAGCCGGCTCGAAGATCCAGCAGGCTTCTCGTTCACGTCTTATTGCGTGAGTGCCAAACGATTCGATACTTTGCAGGCGGCTGCTCGTGAGAACGACGATGTGCTGGCGATGGCGACGGCGTTGCTGATGAAGGGGAAAGGGTAGTTTTCAGTTTTCAGAAACGCGGTACGTGAGAAAAGCTCGCCATGCTTCGCAGATGGCGAGCTTTTGATCGGGACAACTGAGCCGGATCGTTACTTCTGCGTTGAGACGCAGTAGAGATGTTTGCTGGAGCGAATGAAGATCTGGCCATTGCTGATTGCGGGGGTGGCACTGAAGTCTTCGGCATCGGCTGTCAGACGATTGGTCGCCAGCTTTTCAAAGGTATCGCCGGCCTTCAGCACATGGATCTCTCCCGCGCGAGTGACGTAATAGATCTTGCCATCGCCGATCACGGGTGATGAATAATCCGAGCCGCGACCGCCACCAAACCCGCCTCGACCACGTCCGCCGCCTCCAAAACCACCACCCGGAGGCTGTCCGGGTGCACCTTGTCCGCCGGCGGCTGGGTCGCCACCGGGCCGACCAGCAGCTCCCGCTTCTCCGGGGCCGCCAGCAGCACCGCCCTGTAGCCGAGCCTGGAAGATTTCTTTGCCGTCAGCCGCATTCAGACATTTCGCTGTTCCACCTGAAATCAGGTACATGCGTCCTTCGTAAACCAGCGGGGTTGCGAAGCGATTGCTGTCTTTCCCGGACCAGACCACATTGGACGCAGTTACGTCACCTTTACCACCGGCCTTAACGGCGATCGACCCACCGCCTCGGCCTTCCACCGCGTAGATCATTCCATCAGAGACGACGACGCTGGAATTGAACTGGTCCGTGGCCATTGCGGTGCAGTACCACTTGAGTTTTCCAGTGGCAGGATTGATTGCCCAGATTTCATTCGGAGCACCAATCACAACATCTGTACGTGTCTCGTCGATCTGGGACAGAGCAGGAGTTCCCCAGACATTGCCAAGTCCATCACTCTCGGACTTCCACAGTTCTTTGCCTGTTTTTTTATCCAGACCCACGACGGCTCGCGTTTCTGGCCCGGCCGGAACGATCAACACATCATTCACCACGATCGGGCTCGAAGATGATCCCCAGGCTCGGTCGTCGGATTGAGTGCCCACGCTGGCGGACCACAGATCTTTTCCATCGAGGTCGTACGCGTAAACGCCGGACTTGCCGAAAAACACATAGACGCTTGTGCCGTCAGATACCGGAGTATGCGATGCATAACCATGCTCCGGAACTCCCATGCCAGTGTATTCGTCTTCTGGCAGAACAGCATCGATGGTCTTTTCCCAAAGGGTTTTCCCGGTGGCTCGTTCGAAACAAACCAGATGTCGCTTCAGAGCTTTCATGTCGCCTGGATTCTGGCGATCAATTCCATACCCGGAGTAGCACGAGACCAACACTTTGTCGCCGACAACAATCGGACACGACACCCCCGCGCCTGGCAGATCGACTTTCCACTGCAGATTCTCTTTGTCGCTGAATGTGGCCGGCAGCGGATCCGCATCGGGACTGATCCCGGTGCCGTTGGGACCTCGAAAACGTGTCCAGTCTGACGCATTGACTGTTGCAAATGACGCAACACTGAGTGCTCCCGCGATAAAGCGTTTCCAGGCACCGGATTTGACTCGAGGAATAACCATCAGTGCTCCAGAATCATGAAGAAATCAGAGAATGAACAAGTCAGAATGAATCGAACACCATGACTTTTGAGATCAGCCGATCTCAAGAAGTCGATATTTCACGGGGCAGCGAACGAAAGAAGCCCGAACCTCCTCGGAAGCCGGGCTATGGATAACGTCCGTAAGAAAAACGGACCGCGGTCCAAAGGATTGTCCAGCAAATTCAATTGTCTCTCCCGTGGCCGACAGGCCTGTTTTCTTCGCTCCAGCCCTGTCGGCCACGGGTTAAACTCAACAAAACTCACCACTGATAAGGAACTAGATCCGTGGTTCCTGATGTTCACGAGTTTTCTCGCCACGATCTCCATCGGGGCGGTGACGATCCGTCCCGTGTTCGCCATGTTCACGGTGGTCCTCTTTGTCACCGTGCTCTGGCTTGCGATTCATTTCTCCATCGGGACGATGATCACCGTCTGCCTTGTGATGATCATCCGGCTTGTGAGCCTGATGCAATGGTGACCCCTGATGAAGCATCGAAGAGCCTCCGCGTCGTGATAGCTGAGGACGACTGTGATCCGCATCAGGGCCGTTGCCTGGGCCAGAATGAGGTGGCATGATCATCGGAGGATGGTGAGATTTCTCGACAGCGTCCGCCAGCTTCTGGAACTCGCCGCGTGAGAGATTTCCATCGTGATTCTGATCAAGCAACTCAAAGATAATGCCTGTCAGAACGGAACTTCCTGGCCCATGAACAGACGGTTGACCGGGCTGCATGCCGGGCCTGCCGCCAAACGGCGAGCCGTGGCCAAACATTCCGCCGAAGTGAGGCATTCCCATGCCCATCATCGGAGGATGAAATCCACCCGGGCCCTGCGGAGACGATGGCTGCTTTCCATGTTCTGGCGGACCCTGATGAGGTGGTCCTTTGTGTTCTGGTTGTGGTTTGTGCTCGCCGGGGCCCTGATGACGTCCGGGGCCGTCAGGACGATGAGCTTCCGGACGTCCGGGCTGTGGTCGTCTACCTTCGGCAGAGCCGCCTTCGGGCTTCCGATGATCGCCCTCTCCGCGTTTACCTTCGCCACGCTCTTCTTCGCGTCGTTCATGGCCACGACGTTCACTATCACGGCGCTCCTCTCGATCGTC
This sequence comes from Planctomycetales bacterium, assembly GCA_026400835.1. GTDB lineage: Bacteria > Planctomycetota > Planctomycetia > Planctomycetales > Planctomycetaceae > SXXK01. The sequence continues at coordinate 57,558 of JAPLOA010000035.1, forward strand.
ATCGTCGTCTTCCTCTTCTTCATCGTCGTCGGTGCTCAATACCACCGGTGTGGCCAGAAGCCGACCGTCGGCATGGGCGATCAACTGAAAAGGGATCGGAGACGACATAGACTGGAGTGATTCCGGGCGAGCCTCAGAACCGGCCAACAGGGGCGCGAGTGAAAGACACAAGTGCACAGACAACATAAGACTTCTCCATAAGGGATCCGGGTGGGAGCATTCGACTCGAGGACGAAGCCCGGAAAGATCTGTCAAGAAACCTGGTGATCTCTCGTAGCTGACCGTCCGTGTCTGGACCTAACCCCGCAACTCGCACGCGGATTCGCAGGTTGATGCGATTTTAGCGATAAAAACGAATACTGGACCATCTCCGACGCCAGAAACATCGTAAACTCAATACAGAATTCCCGCGATGCAGGCCGTCATGCAGCACGCCAAAGTCCCCCCCAACATAGCTCGGAAAGCGATTTCCGTCAGCTCTTTCCGGCGTTCCGGAGCTAAGGCCCCTATCCCGCCGATCTGGATCCCGATCGAAGCGAAGTTGGAAAATCCACAAAGGGCGTAGGTCAGAATAACGACCGCTCGATCTGACAAAGGGCGGGCGTCGGCAGCAAGGCGGTTCCATTCGCTAAGCTTTTCGTACGCAACAAATTCAGTTGCAACCAGTTTCAACCCCAGCAGTTCACCGGCGGCGGCACATTCTTTCCATTCGATTCCCATCAGCCACGCGATGGGAGAAAACACAGCACCAAGAAAACTGGTGAGCGTCACGGTCTGGCCCGGATAGCCGACCTGAGTCAACAACCAACCGGAGATGTGCTGCAGTCCATAATCAAACATCGCAATCAAACCCAGAAACGCAATCAGCATTGCCCCGACATTCAATGCCAGTTGAAGCCCGTCAGCAGTGCCATTTGAAGCTGCTTCGATAATATTGCCGGTTGTCCTGGGCATCTCCTGTTCGGACACGCCAAGCGTCTCAGGAACATCAACTTCCGGCTGCAGAACTTTCGCAATCAGCAACCCGGCAGGTGCGGAGATAACTGAGGCGGTCAGCAGATGAGCGGCACTGATGCCCATCGTTATGTAAGCGGCCATGACGCTGCCGGCAATCGTGGCGAACCCGCCGACCATAATGGACATCAACTCTGATCGAGTCATCCTGCCAATATAGGGCCTGACGACCAGCGGAGCTTCCGTCTGTCCGACAAAAATATTGGCCGCGGCCGACAAACTTTCGGCCCCTGAAATTCCCAAAGATACCTGCATGATGCGACTGATAAATCGCACGACAATCTGCATGATGCCCAGATGATACATCACCGCCATCAGCGCCGAAAAGAAAATGATTGTCGGGAGAACTCGAAAAGCAATATAGTGTTCTTCATAGCCTTTACCAAAGACCATACCGCTGCCAGCATCAACGAAACTTTGCACCTGAGTAAAGAAATCACCCGTGCTCTGGAAGATCACTCGACCTGGCTTCGTCTTCAGAATCAACAGTGCAAAAGTCATTTGCAGCAGAGTACCTGCCACGACAATCCGCCATGGAAAACGAGTTCGATGAGAACTCATCAGCCAGGCCAGGAAGATCATGGCAACATATCCGAAACCGGCAACAACCTGATGCATTTCGTTCTCTCTTGAACAAGCAAAGTACTGCCCGCTAAACCCCGTCATGTGAGGGTTTGATCGCTGAGGGTTGGTAAACAACTCCCTCAGAGGCCGCGATGGTTCAACCGAGTTGGTGACCACAAAGCTTCCGCTTCTGCTGCCGCAATCTATCGAGCCTTTAGCAGCAACGCGAGCGTCGCAGAAAGAGAGGCCGAAGGAAACGAAAGTCCCATGAAACCTTCAGCCCCTGGAATCAGCAGTTGAGCGGAATCCTGCCAGATTTACGGGCTTGGTCGCTGCTTTTGCGTACAGCGAAGGGATGTTGTCACTTCAGGACGGATGCGGCCAGTGATACTCTTTTCATCCCCAACTATCTCCGTCCGCCGAGTACAACTCCATGCACCAGGCACAATTCCATGCACCAGGCACAATCTTCCGCCATCTCATAACGCCCGACACAACGACGTCATTCAAGATGCGGTGCACTGCAGGAGTGTAGAAAAATCCAGTTCCACTCGCAGGTCAGCAGAAGAGAAAGATCACGAGCAACCTGTGAGAGGATCGTCTGAGAAATCAGCACCGATCCTGACTCATTCAATTGCACCAGGGTATCAATCAGGATTCCACTGTTGATGCATTCCGCTCGACAGAATTCAGCAATGTCGACTCGAAGGTCGCCATACGCAAGTTGACCGGACTGCCTGAACAGAAGCTCAACAGCCCGCAGCAGTGTTTGATCTCGCCTGGATTCTGCTGTGGCTGCAGGCCTGCCCCAGGCTTGGGGATGCGTTGACAGCAGCCAAAGCGACTCGGGAACCTGCATGGCCAATTCCGTCAGAATCTGCAACAGTCTGGCAGGCAGATCAATATAGATGCCTACGATTTCAAGGACCCGCAAGTGAAATTGTTCCGCATCCAGTGTGGGAGAATCAAGGACAAGCTGGCGCAGGCGTTCTTCTGAAGTACCGCCTCGATTCTGGTGACTCCGACGAATAAACTCCAGAACGTCCGCGTACTCGAACTGCTGATGAGAATTGCGGCTGGATGACAAAGTCCGTAGTTCCTCGCGAGCCATCGCAACAAGCTTTTGAGCGTTGGGATCAGAGGCCGGCACACTGAGCTCAAAGACTCGCAGAGTGATCTGCAACCACACTTCCGGATGAGAATACGAGAATCTCACCTGCATTGCTTCATACTCGCGTGAGATCCACTGCCAGACTCCTCGCTGGGCCATCAATTTCCATCGCGATGAAAGGTAGGCCTGAAGAAGTTCGGAACTCTGAATTCGCTCGGCCAGATGTCCGCTGTCCTCTGCTGACAATAGGGTTGTGTTGTCACGAAGCTCTTCCATGAGCAATTCAACCAGTTCAGTCGTTCCCCCAAACTTTTCAATCCCCTCGCGGATCAATTCAAACGGTCGGCGTTCTTGCGCAAGGTCCGGCCTCAGTCGAGCGGCCCAGCAGCCCATAAGGAATGGAACGGGGTCGCGATCACTTCTGACCGCCAGATCCTGCAGCTTCTGCAGACATTCCGCAGAAGGCCGCTGAGTATACTCGGCCCAAACCTGATCACGTTCTGCTTCCCATGATGCAGACTCATGAACACTCTGAGAAATCGACGAGGCGTCACTTTCACGTCGAACATCGTTGCCTGATGGCTGTTGCGTGGAATCAAACAGGCCAACCTGCACAATACCGTAGTCGGACGTCAGCTCGACGCTGAAGCCTTCGGAGCCATTCTCGTCATTAAGACCAGCAAGCAGAATTTCCATCGCTTCGCGGATGCGTTGGAAATGCTGCGGGTGCGTTTCCGGCCGGAAACGTCGGATCAATTGGGCATACGCTTTGCGAATCTCCGACTTGCCTGCAGAGGAAGGCACGTTCAGAATCGTACGCGGACTAATGGGCCAGCGCGCAAGTTCGTCCGGAAGATGGTCGGTCATGGACTTGCCGCACCTTTCTGCGGGTTCTGCAATGCATCCAGAAATTCATCGACGTCCTGCGCAGGATCCTTTGCCTCAGGCACTCCAGACTTGGGTATCAGGGTGTCAACATCGGCCGCTCCCTGCTGTGCCTTCGGATTCGATCGGTAAGGATTTCCGTTGAGAACTCGATCTGTACGAGCCTTCTGCTCTTTCCAATAGTCCTGCAGGTCGCCATCAGGAAACGGAGGCTTCGCGGAAGCGTTCTGCCGCTTCTCAAGAAATTTTCTCGCAGCACTGCTGTTCGACCGCAGACGTGGCTGTGATCTTCTCCGCTCGGCTTCTTCGAGCCTTTTCCTTGCATCTTCGTGCCGCTTCTTCGCTGCACGAAACTCCCTAAGCTTGTCCTCACCAAACAACAGAGCAAGAGCTTCACGAGATTGCTCATCCGGAGTCCCTTGCTTCGGTTGGAAAACCATTCCTGTCGAAGAAGGCGGCTGATACTGGTAGGCCGGACTGCTGGACGACCGGACTCCTCCGGCCGGTCGCGTCATCACAACCCGAGTAAATGCTAATAGGATGACAACGACAAGAATTCCGATCTTTGCGTAGTCTCCAGCAGGTCGCAGATGTTTCGGTCTGGCCGTCATGCGATCCAGACGCTGCAGAAGAGTCAGCCCACAGGGAGGCTGCAGTGCGGTCCACATCGAAAATGACTGCGCGGCGGCAGACAATGCTTTCTGCTTTTTCTGTACTACCGACTTTCCTGAAAGACAATCGATCGTTTCGCTGCGACCAGCGCGAGCTGCTGCCTCGGGTGACATAACAAAAACATCAGCAATTGATGATGCCAGTCTTGATGGCTCATCAAGTCCCGAAGGAACTGAGCCTCGAATCGAAACACCCGGCCGAAGTCGATTGAGTCGCCATTTCAGCTGGGGAAAATCCGCGACATGTTTCGCAAGTTCATTGAGACGCTCGTCGCGAACTTCCGGCGAGAGTTGAAAGAACTCGGCGGCGAAGCGACTCAACATTTCCCTTGCAATGATCTCTCGAAACCTGATGGATCGAAGTGCTCGCTCCGGACACACTGCTCCGACAATCGCAGACCTCACTGCAGTTGGAGGACTGAACTGGCAGGACTTCAGATAATCACAAATCTGACGATGAGTAGCTGCAACATTTCCTGGCGGAATCTCAAGCTGTTTTCGCGACCATTCGGTTGCAACAGCATTCTGCAGGTCGACAACTGAAGGACTCTGTACTCTTATGTTCTCAGACATGTCGTTTACTATGCCTCGACACTGAATTGTTGCACCGAACATCCGACAACAAACAAAATCATTCAAAGCTCAAATCGAAGTGATCAAGAAACTTCTCAAGCGCCGACCGATTCATCTCAATGGCCGATGGATCCTGCATGGCGAGTGCCTCTTCAAACCCGCCCAGAAGTGTCTCCAGCAGCAGTCGAGGATCCCCGGAGAGTTCCTGGTAGATTCGCTCGGCTCGCTTGATCAGATGACGATTGCCCTGGTCTTCTCTCGGATCGGCTTTCAACTCCTGAAGCTTTGCCACGGCCTCCTTCAGCTGAGCATCTGTCAGGTTCTGAGCGTGCCGCGTGATGACACAACTGGCCCTGGCATTCGACTCTGCAGCCCCGGCTTCGACTTCAAGAATCCCGTTGAGGTCATAAGTGAAGCGGATGGTGATACGTTGCCCGGCGGGACCTCGCGGAATCCCCTTTAGCTCGAACTCCGCTAGAAACAAATTCTCTTCAACACGGCGACTCTCTCCCTGAAAGACTCGCACACTGACACTGGTCTGATTGGCATGAGCTGTGAAGAACTCTTCCATTCGACTGATGGGAATTGTCGAATTGCGACTTATCAACGGGCTAAAGTAACCAGCGCGAGAAGTCCCTGCGATGTCCTTTGAAATCTCCACGCCCAATGTGAATGGACAAACATCAGTCACGACCATATCGGTCACAGCTTTGTCCAGCTGCACCAGGCCACCCTGGATTGCCGCCCCGAGTGCCACCACATGATCGGGGTCAAGAGTGCAACGCGGGACGCGTCCAAACACTTCCGTCAGCATTTCAGAAATCTGAGGCATCCTCGTAGCACCACCGACAAGAATTACGTCATTGATCTGCTGACGAGTCAATCCGGCATCGGACATCGCCCGCTGCAGCGGCAGTCGTGTTTTTGCGAGTAGTGAAGCGGTCCAGCTCCGGAATGATTCCGCCGAGACAGGAATGGATTCTGACGTCTCCGAAATCCGCCCGTCATTATCCGGAAATCGAACAACCGTGTCTGATCCGGTACTCAATCTTCTTTTCGCGGACTCACACTCGTGCAACAAACGTGAAATCAGCTTCGGCGTGCGAGTTTCGCCATGTTCAAAATTCATGCCCTTGGCGACGAGCAATTGATTCGCAAGATTTCGAGTAAAGTCTTCGCCACCCAGAAAGATTTCACCGGCCGAAGATCGAATCTCCAGAGTCGACTCGAACTGATCCAGAATTGACACATCGAATGTGCCGCCGCCAAGATCGAACACGAGAGCAATTCGCTCCTGGTTTAGTTCGTGCAGCCCATACGCAATGGCTGCCGCGGTCGGTTCATTGATAATGCGACGAACATTAAAGCCTGCCAGTTGCCCCGCATGGATCGTCGCCTTTCGTTGCAGATCGCTGAAGTAAGCTGGGACCGTGATTACAGCCTCAGCGACTTCCCGGGCAAGGAACTTCTCCGCATCGGCTTTTAGTGACTTGAGCACCAGCGATGAAAGCTCCTCGGCTCGAAACATTTTGTCGGCCACCGACACAGTCCGGTCTGTCCCCATCATTCGCTTGAATACGGTGGCACAGCGATCAGGAGCAACAACCTGAAGTTCTTTAGCTGGCTTACCAATCAGAAGCTTGCCATCATGATCAATCCCAACAGCCGAAGGCGTGAGAAGCTCATTCAACGAGTTCGGAATCAGTTGCGGACCATCCGGCGACAGCCAGGCCACAAGCGAATTCGTCGTTCCCAGATCAATGCCAACAATCATGATGTCTCTCACCATGTCGCAAAAAGTACACTGCCAGTTCTCGGCCACAGATCCGCCCCAGCCCTGAACTTCTTCGAAGCATAGTAACGAGTCGACATTTGGTGAAGGGGACCCTGAGACCCACCCGTAAAACCGAGTGATCCCAAACGTTTTCTCAGGCCTGCACAGAGGTTAAATGGCCCGAACAGTTTGAAGAAAACCGACTCAGGGCCGGTTCAATCGAGGCCGCTCAAGTACCCCGTTGTTACTCCAGATTGCGTTTGCAGGGATCTGTGTCCGCGAGGCCTCTCAGGCCCCGCAAACGATCGATCGCGGCGTCTTCCCAGGCGTTCGGCTCTGCCTGGAAGAATCCGATCGCCGACTGATAGGTGCCAGCAAAACCAGCGGGCATGGTTTTCTCGGAGAAACTCATCAGACGCAGCTTGCGATAAACCCCCGGAGCATCCGTGTACTGAAACCAGACATCTTCTGAAGCAGGATGTTGACGCAGCAAACAAACGGCTCCATAGCGATTGGCGGAATCATAAACCGCCATCCAGCGAGCGGTGCGTTCGAGTCCTTCGCCGGGCTTCGCTCCGTCCGGTAGAAACGAACCTCGCTTCAGTACGCCGGTGTCGTCTCCGAACAGGTAATCCGTCATGCCTTGGGACCACGCATACATCAGCGGATAAGACAACTTCAGCCGAACGTCTTCCTGAGTTCTCATGCGGACCGTTTCGATCAGAACATCGTTCTCAACGAAAACTTCAGACTCAAGATGTACCGCTCGAATCACTGATGACCTCTTCAGGCGAAATGACTTCCCGATAAGATTTGCCCGCGGAAGATCAGGCGCCACGCGACTTCCGTCCACGAAGAACTGCACCTGCGATATATACTCTTTCTCGACCTTCCCCGGCTGCCCCGGCACATCCAGAAAATGTGCGGTCCCCAGCAGGCCAACTCCTTCGATGTTCAGCACAGCCCCATACGCACTATCTCTGGTAGCGATCGAATGAGTTTTGTATTCAATTCCGCTCAATGTCCAGAGCTTGGGGCCATCAATCTGAAATGTCACATTTCCGATTGCGCAATTCACCAAATCAGGGCGTACGGCTTCCGTGTCGCTGGATAGTTGTTCGTCCGCCGAACAGATCATCGAACAGAATTGCAACACAATCAGCAGAGGTCCCGGACGATCGATCACACGCCTGATCATGATGATGCCCCTGCGCCCGCAAAATCAACGATCAGACCAGTTCGCTGATCGGATATCTGTGATCCACCAGATATTGCGGACGTCCGGCCTGATCAGGAATTGTCGCACTGAGCACATCAATGCCCAGACGGTTGTAAAGAGTCGCGAAGACTTCCTGATAATGGACCGGGCGATCCTGTGGCACTTCTCCAAGACGATTGGTTGAACCAATCACCTGCCCCATTTTCATCCCGCCTCCGGCCAACAAACAGGAGGACACCTGAGGCCAGTGGTCGCGGCCTCCGTCCTTGTTGATTCGCGGAGTTCGTCCGAACTCACCCCACGCGATAACGCTGACGTCCTGATCGAGTCCTCGCTGATGCAAATCCTCGACGAGCGCCGTAATTCCCTGGTCAAGCTTAGCTAGCTGAGTTGGCAGGCGTTCAAAATTCGCCCCGTGCCGGTCCCAGCTTCCGAAAGACAACGTGACGCAGCGAACTCCGGCTTCGACCAGTCGCCGAGCCGTCAGGAACTGATCCATCCAATGCGGCCCCGCATCTTCACCAAACGCTGGATCCGCACTGCCTCGACCGTAACGATCTCGCAACGCCGCATCCTCTTTCTCCAGATCCAGCGCCTCGACCAGCCTGCTGGAGGTCAAGACATCAAACGCCTTTTGAGTCAGTGCATCGACGCCGCGGTAAGACTCCTGAGTATCGACCTGACGGCGGAATTTATCGAAGCTGGTTAACAGCCCCTGTCGATTGCGAAGCTGATCAAGAGTAATCCCGTTCAGCCGCATATCGGCCATCCCCTGGCCTTCCGGTTGAAACGGCGCGTAAGCAGTTCCAAGAAAGCCCGCAAAGCCCGGATTGCAGTAAGGATCGTGTCTAGTTTTTATCGTCAGACCAACAAAAGCTGGAACCGACGGATCAACAGGCCCCTGCAAACGAGCGACTGCAGAACCGAGCGACGGATGATTATCCTGCCGACCTTTCGGTCCGATTGGATATCCGCTCATACAAAGATCGGACGCATGCTGATCAGGACAACCATGCAGCGAACGAATGATGGCAAACTTGTCCATCATTGTCGCCAGCTTTGGCATGTATTCGCAGATTTCAATCCCCGGGACGTTGGTCGCAATCGGCTTGAACGAACCACGAATCTCCGGAGGAGCATCCATCTTCAGGTCATACATATCCTGATGCGACGGGCCGCCGGACAGATAGATCATAATCACAGCTTTGTGTGACAGTTTCTTTCCCGCCGTGCCTGCGGTGGATTGCTCAGCCTGAAGAATCTGAGGCAATGAGAGCCCGCCCATCGCCAGTCCGCCAATCTTCAAAAACTGGCGTCGCGAATGACCGTCACACAGCGCCGATTGGCGTCGGCCAAGAATATGCAGCATGGAAAACACTCGGGAGGGATGAACAGGAGAGATTAATGAGGCGGGGAAACGTGCAGCCGTTTTCGTGAGCATCTTCTGAAACAGCAAACCAGTCTACCACGGTTTTTAACAGGCTCCAGTCCAATCGACAATTCGCGACAAGTTCGACACTGGTTAACTGAATATTTGCAGGCGAATCATGCACCAACCGATGCCCCCCTTGCTGCGATCAGTCAGACAGGCGAACCGGACAAGCGAATCTTCAGCGTCGAAAACGCCATGCGAAGTTCCTTCCGCGAGCCAGAAAGCCGAGCGACGTTTTGCTGTCCGCCGCATCGCGAAAATTCGCCGTGCTGCAGTACCAGTCTTCAACATCGAACGCATGAAAGTCGGGTGTCTGTCTAACCCAACCATCGCCTGCGCCAGCCATCACTTCACGGGACGCACAAACCCTCATCCTTCGCTTGCAAAACGCAAGCAATCTGGCCAGCACTTGCATTTTGCAAGCTTAACGCGCATTGTCAAGAGACAAGTTTGAGAGAACAGGGTTCAGGCTCTTTCCCTGGTCTTCATATTCGGCGAACTTCACGCCGAAGGAAGACACTCCATCAGGTCCTTCAGCATCGGGTGCTCGTACGCTATGGGGGCCATCCATCAGCAGGAAATCAGCGACTTCCCTGATGTCAATTCCGTTTAACACGGAAAGAACCTGCGGCATTCCATGTTGCTACGGGATCATCGGAAAAAAGCGGAATGACGGAGACGTCAATTCGTCTGCTGAGCGCCGCCTCGGAATCGCTTCACCAGCTCAACCACGAAAAGAACGCTGACACCGACAAGGATCCCCAGTACAGCGTGCCCGGCCATCCCTGCAATCACGGACAAGACACCACCGACACCGTCAATCTGCTGCAGTCGTTGCTGTATGGCTTCGATCAGGTGGTGGGCAGGTGAAATTCCATGAGCCAGAATTCCTCCGCCTACCAAAAACATGGCGGCGGTTCCGGCGATGGATAAGAACTTCATCAGATAAGGAGTTCCCCCGACGATCATCCGGCCCATTCGGAATCTCAGTGCTGAAGGCTGAGCTGCCGTCTCCTCCGCCGGTGCCTTCATCCAATAAAGTCCGATGTCGTCGAGTTTCACGATGCCAGCGACCAGCCCGTAAACGCCCACCGTCATCAACAGGCTGATCGCAACCAGCACGCCGACTTGAGTCATGAAGCCGGCCGTTGCCACTGTCCCCAGAGTGATCACGATGATTTCGGCCGACAGGATGAAGTCTGTCTGGACCGCGCCTTTGATTTTTGATTTTTCGGCCGCCACGATATCCGTCTGCGTGTCGGCAATGTTGGCTTTGTGTTGTTCTTTATGTTTCTGCTCTGCTGTAGATTGCAGGAACTTGTGAGCCAGTTTTTCGCAGCCTTCGAAACACAGAAACGCTCCTCCGACAATCATCAGCGGTTCGATCAGCCACGGTACCAGTGAACTGAGCAACAGTGCGGACGGGACCAGAATCACTTTGTTCACAAGCGATCCTATGGCCACAGCCCAAACAACGGGCAGCTCTCGATTTGCCTGAATGCCAGTGACCTGTTCGGCGTTCAACGCAAGGTCGTCGCCAAGAATCCCCGCTGTCTTCTTCGCGGCGACCTTTGTCATAACCGACACGTCGTCCAGGATGGTGGCGATATCATCCAATAACATCAGAAAGCCGCTGGCCATCGTCGTTCCCGCATGAAAGTAATTCTGACTTGCCCGCTCAAAATCGCGGTCTCTGATTCTAAAGGTTTCCAGCCCACAATTCACTCGAAGTGAACCAGGCAAAAGATATCACACATTCCCTGTCGTTAACTCCTTCCTTTGACGAGCAGGCTGAGATCGCTGAGAATCAGTGCTCTTTGCAATCGAGCAGGCTGCTGCGATATGGACGCGATTCGTAAAATCTGTATTGCGGTAGTGTCGGCATAATTCTTTTGTTCTCAGAGTGTCCATCTGACTGAGTAAAAATTTCAATGAGTATTAAGAGCTGCCTTCCGGTCTTGTTAACACTCACCTGGTGCATTGAAGCAACAGGTGATGAACCGGGACTTGTGAAGTCGTTGATTGGATATACCGAACTGCAGACAAATCTGCCCGGTGGTCGCCATGCCAATGTGCGAACAATGCGAGCGATGGTATCGCAAATTGATGGTTCTAATCGGGAGGAGCTTGCTCCACAACTTGTGGACAATCCAAATGCCTGGACGCAATTCGCAGGTTGGTCGCCGAACGGGGCCGAGGCTGTTATTGCTCGAGGCTGGCAGGATCCCGAGAACGCGGAGTGGGAAGAGACGAACCGCACCTTTCGCATGGAACCCGGAAACTGGATGCTGGACAGCTTCCTCGTCTCTCTGAAAAACAAAGAGTCGCGCAACGTCACGGCTGTTGATCGAGTCAGCCATTACAACGGCGGACTCTTCTTTCTCCCGGACCGACGTACGCTGGGATTCACGGCTCTTATCAACGGCGTTTCAAAACCCTGCCTGATGGATCTCGATGGCCGCAATAAACGCGATGTCTCCGGCGACGGCAGCGGATTTGCCTATGGCTACAGTGCTTCGCCGGATGGAAAGATCATCAGTTATCACGAGAACTATCAGATCTTTATCGCAAATGCCGACGGCACCAATAAGCAACACATTCCCACCGGTAATCCGTTCAACTTCGGGCCCACATGGTCGCCGGACGGTCAGTGGCTGTTATTCCTGAGCGGCGAGCATGGTCACAGCAACCCGTATGTAGTCAGAAGAGACGGCCACGATCTGCGAAAGTTGGCTGACCAGAATAGCTATCAGGGATGGATTCTGTTCCTTGATGTTGACGACTTCCATCAGGGCAGCAGTGATACGCCCGTCTGGTCCGCTGATGGTCAGTCTGTCTTCTTCACAATAAAGACCGCGACAACAACAGAACTTTGTCAGGTCGACCTGGAAGGTAAGTCCACGCAGCTAACTACTTCACCGGAGGGAACTCTGCATTATCATCCAAAACCATCGAACGACGGAAACTGGATACTGTATGGCTCACTGCGAAAAGGCGTTCGCCAACTCTTTGTGCGCAATCTAAAGACATCAGCCGAGCATCAGATCACGCATCTTACCAAAGGTCGTGGAGCAATGTGGCCGCACTGGCAGTCTGCTCAGTTACCTTCTGAACGTTGACTGCCGCCTGTTTACCCGCAGCCCACTATTGACCAAGTGCCGCAAGGGCCTGTTTCACGTGCGCATCCGATGCCAGTTGCGCAGAGTAGATCTGGCGGATGATTCCTTCTTTGTCGATGACGTAGGTCACTCGACCGGGGAATAATCCAAGCGTCTTCGGGACTGCAAATAACTTCCGCAATGATCCATCTGCATCACTGATCAGTGGGAATGTGAGACGGTACTGTTTGGCGAAATCGAGGTGTGATTCATCGGAGTCACTGCTTATCCCAATCACCTCTGCACCGGCATCGGCAAATTGCATGTAGGAATCGCGGAAGGCGCAGGCCTCTTTTGTGCAGACAGGAGTGCCATCTTTCGGATAGAAGAACAGGACAAGTCCCTTCTTCCCGAGGTAGTCAGCAAGGCGGATCAGGTCACCGGCTGAAGTTCTTCCAGAGAAGTCCGGTGCTCGATCGCCAATTTTCAGTGTCGCCATTGCAGATTCCGCAGAGAGGTTTGAGTAATTTCCGGATCGCGGAAAACCACTGATCATCAGGATGTTCAGCAGCATGCCCAGCACAAGGAAGGATCGAAGACTCCAAATGACCGTTCGGATCCAGTTCGTTCTGACCAGACGCTGATGTACGTTTTGATCGAATCCGGCAGCCAGTTTTTTGTGACAAGGGACCTGCAGCAATTGCGTCGAAGCGGCGTTACCGAACATCAGAGCCGCCCCCAGCCAGAATCCCCACTCGGGAAACCACGAAGGCAGGTACCATAACAGGATTAGCCCTGTGATACCTTCCACGAGCATCGGCAAACCAACAACCCACCCGATTCGGTCACAATGCAACCGTTCGAATTCGGCAGACTCGGCCTGCCCCACAAAGGCCATAAGCGGGTAACTAACTCTCTGAACCATCCAAATCAGGCCTGTCATGTACAGTGTAGAAGACAGATGGGCCAAAAAGATGGCCTGGGCCATCAGATCACTCATTCACAGAACCTTTAAGCCAGTTTGATCGAAGAAGAGTTATCAGGGATCGCCCCAGGACTCTATCCCGCATATGGAACAGAAAATTAACAGACGGATAAAATACTCCAGCATCCAGTGGTTACCCCGGCACTCAGTCATCGCTAACACAGGCCCTCATCAATGCGGAACATGGCAGGCCTGAGGCAGTTTAACGAGCCGGTTCACGGCTATTTCGACGGCAACAATTGCAATGCATCCACAACAACATATCCATCTGTGTCTTTGTTCGAAATGGTGACGACAATCTTGTCATCAGTTTTCAGATTGTATGTTCCAAGAGAACAGAAAAGACCATCTTGTGACGGCTGCTTCTTCTGATTGATGATGAGATCGGATACAGAGCCATTGACGCTGACCGTCACTGGAACATTGGACGCGCGATTTGAATGTGAGGAGTAGGCAAGGCGAAGCTCGTGATCTCCCGTTGCCACCGCGGTCAGTTCCCAATGCAGCGATTTCTGCCCTTTCTCCACATCGCCGTCATGCAGATAACCGGTTCCGACATACTTTGCGGATGACGTACTGGACGTCCATGTACCGGAAAGCTTTGCGTCGGAATCGTCCAGCACAAGACCTTTCAAAGACGCCTTCGTAATCAACTCCTGCTTCTTCAAACCCGGGGGAAGATCCAGTACCTGACCATCTTTCACGAGTTGTTCACGCAACGCGGCATAGGGCAGATCCTGAAGTGCTTTATTGGCTCTGATCGCCTGAACGGCCGCTGTCGCTGTGCTTTGCCCGAGAATCATAAAGACAGGTTCCATGCGAATGGAGCCGTAGGCGATATGGGAAGACGACAGACATACCGGAACGCTCAGGTTAGTCACCTGCCCGCGTGCCGGAATCACCGACTTGTAGCTGATCAGGTACGCTCCTCCGGGAGAAACCTGAACATCACCTTCGTTCTGTACGAACCCATCAGCCGTGATGTAGCGACGGACGTTGTGAGAATCCATGTTGTAACTTCCCAACCCGACGGAATCCTCGGCAATTCGAGTTCGTCGACAATCAAGTTCTGTGACCACATAGTCGCTGACCATGCGACGAGCTTCGCGAACGTAAAGCTGATGCGGCCAGTTTCCATTATCGACAAACTCGTCGGCTGGAAGTCCCCACTGTGTCATGTGCTGTCGAACGACCTCCGGCACACGCGGATGATTGGCCAGCGTCCACATGAGCCCCTTCTGATAGTCTTCGTGGTCTCGAACAATTGACTCGCGCTTTTCATAACTCGCCTCGGGATAGAGGTAATTTCCACCCAGATAGTCGGTCGAGAAAGCACAGTTGTTGTTCGTATCTGTCTTCCCGTTGGGCATCATGTCAGGACTAATCGGAACGCGAAGATCTCCAGCTTCGAAATTGCGGAACAGCAGTTCATAGCGTCTTTCGTTGTAGTTGTCGGGCTTTGGAAACGGGACTCGATTGCTCGCAGCTCTGCTCATGCACATCCGGAAACAGTACGCCTGAACCCGATGATCGCCGGTCCCGTCTTCACCGGGGCCGGCATTCTCGACTTCGGCCACAAGACCGCTGGACGGATCACCTGGCGTCAACCACGGATCAACATTCTTCAGGAAGCGATGATTATGCACGTTCGCTTTGACTTGATTGCCGTTGAGAGTCTCGCCATAGACTGAGTTGGCTTCACGGCCGACGGTATATTTCACGCCAGCCGCTGCCATCAGATCACCTTCATAGGTCGTATCGATGAACTGCTTTCCGCTGAAGATTCTGCCGGACTCCATTGTGATCGAAACAACTCGCCCCCCGGCGATCCTCACGCCAGTCGCACGATTCAGACGCTCTCGCATCAACACTTTGACGTTGGCTTCTTTCAGCATCTGATGGAAGACAGTCTCCGCCACTTTGGGTTCGAACGTCCACATGGCATCGTCACCGGGGCGGTAGCGAGGATAGTCTGAAGACTTCTCCTGAACCCATGCGGACGGCTGATCGTAGTGCCGACGAATCCGCTGATAAAATTCCCGAGCGACTCCCCCGATAACTCTTTTGTCACCACTGTCGGTGAAGCCAAGTCCGCCGGACGTGAGTCCTCCGATATGTGAACCGGGCTCAATCAGGGTGACAGAATGGCCCAGGCGGGAGACCTGAACAGCAGCAGCGACACCAGCCGAGGTACCTCCGTAAACCACAACATCCACAGATATCTCATCGGCAGAAAGCCGGACCTGTGGCAGTGTGGCCATCAAGCTGGACATCGCCGCAAGGAACAAGAAGGCGCTGAAGACTGAGCGTCCCTGAGACGCCCGCCGCGTTGGTCGATTGTTGAGTAACATGAGAGAACATTCCCTTAAAACATCTATTCACTTTTACGTCGATACGCGGTCATGAGTCGAGCGGGCAATGCGCCGGATGTCGAATCATCACGTTGCAATCGCGGAGTCAATAAAAACTGGTTTTCGACGTTGTCACCATAAACCAGTCCAGTGCAGCGCCGGAGCTGATCGTAACGACTGGCGCGATTGTGCGGAATTGTCGCGATAACTCCGCCTCGTTTTGATCACGACAGAGTAATCCCGTCGTTGCAGTACCCCCAATCGATACCAGGGATTCTCCGGATCTTGCGCGAATTCTTAATGTGTTGACGGTTCTGAGCTAGTGTTGACGTGACACAACCTGCGCTGTTTTTCTGACGCGTATGAGGTACTACGGTGACAACGAACCGCTGTCTCCATGAGGAACGAGACCCGATGACTTCCATTTCAACTTTGAATAGTGAACCGCAGCTCACCCTCCGGGGAAAAGAAGGCCCCGGCGATTCCGGTTCGAATTCGTCGCCGTTCCCCGAGGGATCCTGGGTGCTGGTTCGCAGCAATGCGGACGGGAACTCCAGTCATCGTCTTAACGTGGTTGGACCGACATTCTCCGTTGGACGACATCCTTCCAACAGCCTTTGCCTGAGTGACAGTACAGTCTCCGGACGACATGCAGAGATTCTGACGATCAACAAGGATCTGTTCGTAAGAGACCTTAACAGCACAAACGGCACACTTCTGAACGGTCGACGTATTCAGCATCTGACGGGGCTCCGCTCCGGCGATGTTCTGCATTTCGGGAGCGTGATGTATACGCTTCAGTCTTCCACCGACGAATGCACCAGTTCCACAGTCACCGCTGATGTCTCGGCCGATGCACTCGCACAGCTTCAATTCGATAAACTGCTGCGACGTCCCGCAGTGCGACCATATTTTCAACCGATTGTGCGTCTGAGTGATGCGGCTCGAGTCGGTTTTGAAGTCCTGTCACGCAGTTATCTGCTGGGACTGGAAACGCCGGAAAAAATGTTCCGTGTCGCCGCGTCACGAAACGTGGAAGCAGAACTCAGTCAGATCTGTCGTACCGAAGGGCTGCGGATTGGCGAATCTTTGCCGCAGACACAATTTTATCTCAACACGCATCCGGCCGAGATTGGCGGAACTGAACTATTCTCTTCGCTGGAACGACTTCGATCTGAATTTCCGGAAATGCAGATCATGCTTGAGGTTCACGAGGGTGCAGCAGCCTCAGGTACGTTGTTGAAGGAGATTCGTCGAGTGACTCGCGAACTGAAGATGGGGCTGGCCTATGACGACTTTGGCGCTGGCCAGGCACGCGTCCAGGAACTCTTCGAAGTTCCGCCGGATGTCCTGAAGTTCGATGTCAGGTTTGTCCATGGTCTGCCGTTCACGACTCCTCAGCACAGAGGCACCATTCAGTCGCTGATCCGGATCGTGAAAGATCTCAACGTCGTACCGCTTGCTGAGGGCATTGAAACAGTCGACGAAGCTTCAGTCTGCTTTGAGCTTGGATTTGAACTGGCTCAGGGCTTTTTATTTGGCCGTGCGGAAACTGTTGCTCATTGGACGAGTTCCTGACAGCTCGAAGTTCCCGGATCCCTGCATCGTGATCGGATTCCAATCTTATTCTCTGTCGCTGAAACATCCTCCAAATGTTAATGCAACGTCCTCCTCAAATCAGATCAAACGATTCGGCATTGGTGACCGCTCTTCTCGCCGGAGAAAGCTTCTGGCCATCAGATCCGGCGACAATGCATGAGCTGGGTTTGTCTGAGCCCTTTCTGGAAGCCATGATCTGCCGAATCCTGCGGTCCGCCGGAAATCTGTCCGGAAGAACAATTGCGAGCGAACTCTGTATCCCGTTCCGCATGATCGAAAGTCTGCTGGAGCGACTTAAGAATCGCCGCATGGTTGCCCATTGTGGCAGCGCCAGTCTGAATGACTATGTCTTCGGTTTGACGGACGAAGGTCGCCGTCGTGCAGAGCAGTGTCATATCGAGTGTTCTTATGTGGGGCCCGCTCCGGTGCCCCTGGCCGATTATGTGATTTCCGTCGAGGCTCAGGCGATCTGCGATGAGCCTGTTCGCCGCGAAGAACTGGACGATGCGTTTTACAATGTTTCGGTGTCCGAAGAGTTGATGGACATGCTGGGCCCCGCGATCAACTCGGGCAGCGGATTGTTTCTTTACGGAGCTCCGGGGAACGGCAAGTCGACACTGGCTCGTTGCCTGACAAGTTGCTTCGCCCGCGAAATCTGGATCCCGTATGCGGTCATGGACGGTCGAGAACTCATTACTCTGTTTGATCCGGCCTACCATCAGGTAGTCCAGCAGCCGATGGATGGCTTGTCCTATGATCGTCGCTGGGTGCGGATTCGCCGACCGACTGTTATTGTGGGAGGCGAACTGACGCTGGACAATCTTGAGATTCGCCATGACTCGACCTGTAACATCAGTGAAGCCCCACTGCAGATGAAGAGTAACTGCGGCTGTCTTCTGATCGACGACTTCGGCCGGCAACGAGTAAAGCCCGAAGAGTTGCTGAATCGCTGGATTATTCCGCTCGAAAACAAACACGACTACCTGACTTTGGCGACAGGAAAAAAAATTCAGGTTCCGTTCCAGCAGCTTATCATCTTTTCGACAAACCTTGATCCGGCAGATCTGGTGGACGAAGCTTTCCTTCGCCGCATTCCTTATCGAATCGAGATCGAAGATCCGGATGCTGAGGAGTTTCATCGGCTGTTTCAGATCGCTGCCGAAAAACTGGGTTGCAATTACGATCCTGAAGCCGTTGAGCATTTGATCAATAGTTGTTATCGCGAACAGTCACGGCCGATGCGTCGCTGCCATGCTCGTGACCTCCTGCTGCAGGTTCGAAGTTATTGTTTGTACCGCGGTCTGGAGTTTGAAATGCAACCTAAGCACTTTGATCGAGTCTCTGAGTGTTTCTTCACGCGCGTTCCGACTCGCCAGCTGAATGCCTCTTTCGAAATCGCTCGGCCGACTTGTCGCTGAAAGGAGAATTCACGTGTTAAAAACTGAGATACAGGCCACCGCGCTGCTCGACGAGACAGTAACAAACACTTCGACGGTCGCAGGCGCAACAGAGATTGCCGGATATCGACTGCAATCACGGATCGGTATGGGAGGATTCGGGGAAGTCTGGCGGGCGATCGGCCCCGGCGGTTTTCCGAAGGCGGTGAAGATTCTTTTCGGCAGCCGCAACGGTCCGCAGGCGGAAACTGAACTCCGCTCTATGAATCGCATTTGCGAACTGCGACATCCGTTTCTGCTCACCATTGAGCGGGTTGAAATCGTTGATGGCCGCGTTATCATCGTGAGTGAGCTCGCTGACAAAAGTCTTGATGACCGCTACCGTGAAATTGCGGCCTCTGGTCAGAAGGGAATCCCGCGGGAGGAACTGATTGGATATCTTCGTGACGCTGCGGATGCTCTGGACTTTATGTCCGACCAGCATGGACTGCAGCACCTTGACGTCAAGCCGGAAAACATCCTGCTGCAGGGCGTGCATGCCAAGATTGGGGACTTCGGACTGACGAAAAATCTGAACTCTTCCGGTCATTCCATCGTCAATGGTTATACTCCTTTGTATGCGCCGCCGGAATTGTTTGACGGACAGCCGGAACGAGGCAGTGATCAGTACAGTCTGGCGATTGTGTATCAGGTGATGCTGACGGGCGTCCCTCCCTTCAACGGACGATCGGCAGCGCAGTTGACGGCTCAACATCTGAGGAGTGCTCCGGATGTTTCGGTGATGCACCCATCGGATCGAGCAGTGGTGGCTCGGGCTCTGTCGAAGAATCCTAAAACGAGATTTGCGAGCTGCAGGCAGTTCATCGATGAACTTGCGAGGCGACGGTCTGTGAATTCTTCGCTGCCGAAGTCAGGAGGTCTCGCGGAAACAGAGGCTCCTCGTCCTCGAACTGACCTCGTCGAAAACATCAAAGCCTCGAAAAATCGTGATAAAGTCCTGCCGGCCCCAAAACCGCTGCGCCCACCGACCAACCCGAGCCAGCCGTGGATGGTGCGGCCGACGGTCTTTATTTCCATCGGGGGTCTTGGTGCGTCGGTGCTTGCGGAATTGCTGCGGCGAATCCGGCAGGGAATGCCCGGTGATTTGCCTCCGTCAATTCAGTTCGTCTGCATTGATGCAGACTCCGCCCGGATTGAAGCCCTGGAACGTCGTGTTGCGATTGAAAAAACCAGCACACTCACAACCGTACGAACTCCTCTGAAGACGTCTCACGAGTATCGAAAAACGTCCGGCGAGTATCTGAACTGGCTGAGTCGAAGGTGGCTGTTCAATGTTCCGCGATCGGGCAGAGTTGAGGGCATGCGACCGCTCGGGCGTCTGGCGTTTATCGATCATTCGGACCTGATTCGCACGCAATTGGAGAAGGCAATCGACAGCGCCTTCGATCTTCAATCCATCGAAGCCTCGAAGAATGTCTCGTCACTGCCTTTCTCCAGCGATGCGATCGATATCGTTCTGGTGGGGGCAACTTCCGGCGGAACCTGCAGCGGCTCACTGATCGATTCCGCATGGATGCTGCGTTCCATACTGGCGGCCCGTCGATTGCCACCTTGCTGTCTGTCGGCAATAATGCTGCATGGAACGGAAAATTCGAGTCGAACGGCTGATATGCAGGATGCAAATACGCTCAGTTTTCTGCAGGAACTGCACCACGTCAGTCTTCCCGGCTTTGAGCGTCCGGGAGCATCAATGCCGTCCGAGGATGATCAGGCATCAGCCATGCCTTTTGACGAAGCGATCTTTGTTCATCTCGGCGATGACCTCGCCGATATCGATTTCCAGACCGGCACGGATAAAATTGCACAGTATCTGGAGCTGCGAAGTGTCACGAAGGCTCGTGCGGAGATCGATGGGTGGCGAAATGCATCTGCGATGCAGGCAGATGATGATGGCTCGCTGAAACTGCGAACGTTCAGCCTCGCGAAAGTCGCCTTCGAATCGTGGGATATTGCCAACAGTGAATCGCAGTCGCTGACGCGGTCACTGCTTCAGCGGTGGGTCGCTTATGCACGTGGTGAAACGAAGGACTCGATCGCACGAACAAGTCCTCTGGGGGTTCTTCTGCATGACCTCGCGCTGACGGAGCAAGGTATTGTGGAAGTTGTGCCGCGTCTGCTGAATGCAGAGAGAACTCGACGAATCGAAGAGTACGCATCGTCGATCTGGAGTCGCCTCGGTTCCATATCAAATGCCGCAGAAATCCCCGGACAGATCGGAGCCATGATCAGTCAGGAAGCAGGTTTGAGCGATCAGAAGATTGCGATCACAGCCGTTATTGAGGATATCCGCAGGGATCTCTCCGCTGGTCTGGAGCGTTCGATTTCCAAAGTTGCAACGCATCTTCGGACTTTGTTGGAAACCCACGGCCGTATCAATGCCGCCGATAACGTAGTGAACGTGCTTATGAAGTCCATTGATCAGTCAATCTCGGTGAACGCAGGTCAGCAATCGGAATTACGCTCTGCATTCACAGATCTCTGCAACTTGCTGACGGCTCAGGCCGAGTCATCGCCGGAATCTGTTGACGAAAACTCACTTCGCCCTTACTGTCGACAGTACTGTATGTTGCTGGTTTGTCAGACGGTCTGCCAGAGCGTGGGAAATCATCTTCGAAATCTCCGTGACGGAGTATTCAGATTTGGTACCGAGAAACTTTCACTCCTGCGTCAGCGGATCTCCACTCTGTCTTCAATGGGATCTGAGGCGAATTCTGATGACGATACGTTTCCCGATCACATGCTCGATGCGTTTGACGAACACCTCACAAAGACTCGCCGCTTTGAGTTGTCGGCACTGCTGCAGCGAGATCCACAGACATCAGATCTTCAGGTTTTGAATTCGGAGGCTGCCAGCTTTCTGTTCAAGAATATGGGACCGGAGTCAGAAGTACTGCCGGGAATCGGGCCTCACGCGAACGTTGAAATCCCCAACTCAGCGCGGCCAGTTGTACGAAATGTTGGCGGAGGTCAGCGTGTACTGGTGGCTCTTCCGGAACAAATCCCGGGAGAACCCTGGAAACAGCGAATTCAGGCAGAGTTTGGGCCGTGCGTTTCCCTGTGCTCAATGAGTCGCCCTGATATCACTTTGCTATATGAAGTCGAGGGGATCGCGATCTCAGCTCTGATTGACAACCTGTCCCATCTGAAACCGAAAGTCGTCGAACTCGCCGAGCGACTGCATACACGACAGGATATCCACTGGTAGTTTTGCAGAAGAAATGAAAGGTGAATATCCAGAGCCTGCTGCAGTCCACTGTACTCTTCACCTGCCTTCAGATTGGCGATCACGGTCGGCCTCCGCTATGTTGCCGCCCGTTCTGATGGACGGTGACCTGCATTCTTCGCAGACAACTCAAAGTTTGTCGCAGTGAATCGTACGCTGTCTCATCGGCGACAGAATATTGCACGACGAGGCTCGCACAGACCGAGGGCACCCTTGCCGGTCCTTCTTCGACTTGCTTCAGGACCTCTGCGAGAGCAAGTCCGGTTTGGCTTCGCGTACTCAGATTTCTTAGCCACGAAAGTTTTCCTGATGGTGCCATTGAATCGTCGCGACATGCTTCAGTTAAGTGCCGCCTGCGGCCTGAGCACGGCAATTGGTGAGGCTGCGGTTTCCCAACAGGCCATCGCTGCGGACTCCGCGATCACACCGGCAGTTCGGGAGCAATCACCAATTCAGACGCGAATGTTCTGGACGTGGGACCATAGCACGGAATGGGCTCTGAACCGCCTTGGTGCTCACACGCATGGGTCGTGCAACGAGTACGGACGTACGACTCAGTCGTTCATCGACGACTATTCTGCCCTGCTGCGCTGGTGCGGGCGCAATGACGTCGATGCTGTTGTTGTCTGGGGGCTCCTGCGGGATGGCCACGGCGGCCTTGAAGCAGCCAGGCGACTTTGTGAAGTCGCGATTAAAGAGAACGTTCGTCTGTTGTGTGGCGTCGGGCTGAATGCCTATGGTGGTGTCTATTACGAAGGGAACTCGCCGTACAACCTTGAGCGGCACTTACAGGCAAATCCCGATCTCTATGCAGTCGACGCCAATGGTGATTCGACGAACTTCAGCATTGACGCCATCGGAACCAGAGTCAGTCTCAGCAACACCAGCACACCCGGTCCACGTGGATTCTATCACGCCTGCCCATCGCGAACCGAGAATCAGGAATTCGTGGCCGAGTCTCTGACATGGTTGTTCAAAAATCTGGAACTCGGTGGTGTTCAGATCGAAACCGGTGATACCGGCGTCTGCCAGTGTTCGTTGTGTCGGGACCGCAGGAAACATCCTGCAGACACGTTTTCGTGGGAAGACATGGCCCTGATGTATCCTTTGGCCGCCGAGGCAATTCGCTCTGTCGCACCCGAAGCGTGGATCGTTTGCGAAACCTATTCTCATCCCGAACCGTATCAAGGTCCCAAAGCGGCACCCGGCTTCGGTGACGGAAAAGCGGCGTGGGCTGATGAGTCGCTGGAGAAATTTCCACGAGGAGTCTTCATCCAGTGGGTTGCGGACCGCTATTTGAGGCAGGGAGATCCAGACAGAACCTGGACTGACAAAGGGCGAGTCTCCGGCAATGGACTGCGTCATGTCATGCGAGCCCACGTGGGGACTGACTGGGGCTGGGGAGCGTTTCGCGGCGAAGTGGCTCTGGAGTGGATCGCGAAAATGGTACAGCAGAGCGCGGCTTCTGGATTCGATGGTATCTCGTTGTTTGGCGAAGTGTCGACGTTTCATACGGGTGCTGAGTTGAACTATCTGGCTCTCGCGGATTTTGGCAGTTCCGAAAATCCGCAATCTGATCAGGACAGCTTTATTGAGCGTATCGCGGGGCCACTCCTGGGCGGCCCGTCACATGCAGTCGACTTTGTGAGTTTCGCCGGATTGCTGGATGCTCGCTTTCCGGACAGACGTAAAGACATCCCGACTGCAATCGCCAGTATTCACGGCCGTCTGGCGGCTATGCCTCCCGACATAGCCCGACGCTGGTGCTGGCTGGCCAACCAGTTGGCGTCGTTTGCTTACGTTTGATCAAGGCCAGGGGATTGACGGAGAATGTTTCTTTCGGCCTGAATAAGTTCGACAAAGCCTGCTTCGTTGTGTCTCATGAGATACCGAATTCCATAGCGGAACAGTCTCAGAGCGATCTCCAATTCACGACGTTTTGTGGCTCGATGTTCGACAGCCAGAACATAGCCCTGAAGCACGACCGAGGTGACTCGATCCGAATCAATCTTTGTAAGGGACTTGACAAGCCCATCCGCCGGATGCAGCAGAGGATTGACAGACCCGCGTTTACTCTGGACGAGGTCGCCGGGAACTCCACGATGCTTAGCGACCTGTTCATAGATATCAAACGGCATGTTGATCCGGGCTTGAAATCGATCGTAGTCTTCACTGAGTCGGAAGATCAGGCCAAACATCGATGCGGAGTCGTCAAGTTGGTTTGGGGCGTCCTGATCGTGGGCCAGCGCGTCGCGAATGGAGGCGAACCCCTCTTCCCAGCGATGCAGTGCCAGTAAGCAATTGCCCCGACTCAACTTCGCAGCCACATGGTCCGGCGCAACTTGCAGGACTTTTGCGTAGCACTGCAGGGCTTGCTTGTGGTCCTTTTTGATTTCAGCGAAATAGTACCCTGCCTGAAACCATTCGGTCACGGCTTTCGATGCAGCCGCCTTCTCCTGCAAAGACTTTGCGTGGCTAACGATGTAACCCTGAGCTTCGGCGAGTTCCAGGTCATCGTCCAGCAGTGTTGTACGCGGGGGAGTTTGGGCTGCAGATCGATCCCCGTCCGCATCAAAGTACAACTGCACAGAGCCACTTTGCGCAGCCAATCGCAACTTTTCATTCTCATTGAGGCGGTACCACATCCGCAGGAACCCAATCAGAAGTCTGCTGTCTTTCAATTGTAAGTCAGCCGCATTAAAGGTTCGCTGAGTTCATAACAGGTCTCGCGCCCCTTCTTCTGCGACGTCAGGTATCCGATCTCGGCAAGATTACGAACCTGCTTGCCGATCGACTGTTCAGGCAGCAACAGTCGGCGTGCTATCTCTTTGGGATTGAGTGTGCAATGTTCACCGCACAGCAGTTCAACGATCTGTCGCTGCAGCGGTGAAACAGAGTGGATACGTTCCTGATAGAATGGCGTCAAATCGTCCAACATTCTTTGAAACGGAGCCATCAACTGGTCCAGAGAGTCCCGCCTATGAAACCTGCCCAGCACTATGCAGACGCGATGGTTGCCTCCGGCCAGATCATGGATCGCACGTACTCGGCGCTGCCCTTCTGGCGTGTTCAGAAAGTCGATAAGATCTTTGTGATCTTTGAATGTTGCAATCTTCAGCAGCAGTTGTTGAGCATCCTGCAGAGACAGCGGCCGAAGAGGTATTGGCTGAAAAAAACCAAAAAACGGCTCGCTGCGATCGGATACAGCCTTAAACAACTGCTGGCTGGTGGCAATCAGGCAGGCAAACGGATGCTCCTGCAGCAGAGTACGCAGGTGATGTTGGCCTTCGCAACCAACAAAGATGGCCTCCAACAATCCCGGATTGGTCTGAGATGGAGAGAACCGCCAGACGAATTGCTCACTGGAAACACATAGCCGCCTGCTCGCAGCCTGCGTTGAGTCGTCAGATGGAGTGATATCCGATTGGGATGCTGCCGCCCACTCACAAAGTTCAGACCTGGTGCTCAGGGTGCAGATCAAACATGGGTCGGATTTCAGAACGTAGTCCACGTTAATCCCGGCGGAGGAACAGATACGTTTCAGATGATTGGAACGGTGGCGGTCAGCGGACAGACATTCATCGATAGCGGAGATGGGGATGATCAAAACAGCTCCTCGAAACATTCCCGATCAGGGAGACATTGTGTTTCGGGGTGTTGTGTCAATTCCGACAGGCCAGGGGATTGACTTCGTCGAATCCGGCAATAACT
This sequence comes from Planctomycetales bacterium, assembly GCA_026400835.1. Classification (GTDB taxonomy): domain Bacteria; phylum Planctomycetota; class Planctomycetia; order Planctomycetales; family Planctomycetaceae; genus SXXK01. The sequence continues at coordinate 83,225 of JAPLOA010000035.1, forward strand.
CTGACAACTCCGATCGCGTACCGTGCAGGCATGCGGTTGCCATTTCGACTGGTGATCAGGAAGACCTGGTTGATCCTGGAAAGTCCGTGTTTGAGAAATCGCTTGTTGTTGATGTTGGAGGCAACGCTCTAAACACAATGAATCCGAGAGTTTTCATAAGAGACATTCAGATAAAAGGTCTTGCGTTCTTCAGATCTGCTGGACCTGCCAGCATCAATATCGACACCGTTCCCGATTCGACATCGCCATCAAGATTCGGAAACGCGGTAGGCTTAGCACCGCAACCGGGAAGAGTCACGATTGGAAACGAACTTCATACAACTCCGAAGGGCAACTTCGATGGCACCCAGACTGACACAGGGACCGACTCGAGGATCGCCGTAGAATTTGCCGGACCAATCCTGGCGAATCCAGCAAAGCGACGATTGATTCGCGCAATCCCTGAATAGCACACGCAGTGCGCCGTGCGAAACGGGGGGGGGCAGTCAAGAGCTGCTCAGGCCTGAATGCATCACGATGAAACGCAACATGTCGCACCTCTTTAACAAGCCGAGTTCAAGGTCAGCTTAAGAGGAAGTCTCTTTCCTGGGCGACATCACTCGTCAATCTTTCGTGACGACCTCGCCGAGGTTCAGCAGAACTCGACTGACCGCAGTCCATGCTGCGGCTTCTGAGGCGGTCACGTTGCCACGTAACTGCAGTTTGCCTTCAGGAGAACCTGTCACGAACTGGATCGAGTTCTGTCCGGGCTCTGCCGTGAATCGTTCTTTTTGTTGGCGAAGAAAACTGAGCAGTGTCTCCAACTCGTGTTCGCCCGGAGACCGCCCCGTGCATTGACGAAATGCGATGATGATGCGTTCCTGATCATCGTTGGCCACCGCAACAGTTCGCATCGCGAGGGCTCGACTGCATTCCACGAACAGGTCTTCATTCAAGGTTGTCAAAGCCTGAATCGGAGTGTTCGAACGAACTCGACGAACGCACGCCGCATCACCACGAGAAGTATCGAAGTTCTGCAACATCGAATATGGAGCCGATCGAAAGCGGAACGTGTAGATTGCTCGACGGTAGCGATTGGCTCCGGACTCCGTCGTCCAGGTCTTGGGACCATAGCTGGCCGGCGGAAGGAACAGAAAATCAGGAGCTGGTGGATAAACCGGTGGATAAACCGGTGGATAAACCGGCGGATAAACCGGCGGATAAACCGGCGGACCTCCGACTTCTCGATTCAACAATCCGCTGACAGCCAAAGCCACGTCGCGAACGATTTCTCCCGACAACCTGAACCGAGGCCCTCGCGCCAGCAGACGATTGCCAGGGTCAAGCTGGTAAAGTTCTTTCGTGACATGTGAAGATTGTCGATAAGTCGCCGATTTCGCTATCAGACGATGGATGTGTTTGAAACTCCAGCGGTGATCCATCAGTTCCACCGCCAGCCAATCAAGCAGCTCCGGATGAGAGGGATACTCGCCCTGTGTTCCCAAATCCTCGGCCGTCTGCACCAGCCCTGTTCCGAAGTATTCCTGCCAGATCCGATTGACGATCGTGCACGCCGTTGTCGGAGAGCGGCGATCGGCAATTCAATCAGATCGAGGGACGCTCGCCGCAGCAATGTCCAGGATTCCGCGACCGGTGCTGGATGCAGGCCTTCTTTTTGAAGTCGCTGCAGAATAAAACATGGATCGGATTCTTAATCCACTGCCGGCATTGCTCATCAGCAAACTCAGGGACTGGTGGAGAAACCGGAGTCATGAAGGCCCAATGCTGCTGATACTCGGCCCAGGACTGAATCCATCGTTCCAGCATATCAACTTGTTGAGCAGCCAGAGCCTTGCAGGTTTCACGAGGCGGCATGACTGAGTCGGCATGAGGCGGCATGAGGCGGCATGACTGAGTCGGCATCGTGAGACTTGACTCGTGTCAGCAACTCACTGGCGTCAGGTTTCCCCGGAACAATTGCCGCTCGTCCTTGATGCTGTGCTTTGGCCCCGGAGAACGTGTCCAGTCGCAGTTCGCCTTCTCGATGTCCTTCGTCCGTACCGTGGCAGCCAAGGCAGTTGGCCGCAAGAATCGGCCGAATATCGCGTGAGAAGCTGACATCATCCGCCGATGTCAACGGACTCCAAAGCAGCAGGGCAACAGCGACGGGCAATCTGCGTGACACAGTGATACCTCGGGGATATCGAGTACCAGAATTGACCGGAAAACACTGGTCGGGATCGTAAAAATTTCGGCACGATGTTCCGAGCGTACAATCGATACAACCAGAAGCGGTCGCGAACAAGGAACAATCTCTCATCCTCCTTCCCTGCTGCCAGTGTTTTTAACGCCGATCGCTCCAATCATGACCTAGGGTCTGTACGGATACGTTGCTTTGTTGCAACACCTTCTTGATCCGCCAACAGAACACCCGGTGTACTATGCTGACACGTAAAACACTGTTTTCCGCCGCTGCGATTGCTGTTCCTGTCGCTGTTTTTGCAATGACAGCCATGACTGAGCCGGGTGGCAGCGGAGCAATGGCTCCCGACACAACCAAAGTGATCGCTGTCAATGGAACTGTCTCTGAATCCATATCTCAGGACTCTCTGCGACAAACAGCCGGGGCCAGTATCCCGACTTCTGCACCTCCGGCCAGGGCTGCGACTTCCGAATCAAGTGCTCCGGAGTCGAGCACCATGGTCGAAGCATTTACGGAACCGTACCGTGACATCTCGGTCGCTGCATCAGAAATGGGCACGTTGTCTGAAGTACGTGTCGTCGAAGGGGCCATCGTTAAGCAGGGAGATATCCTTGCCGTGATGGACGCTGACATCCTGCGAGCATCTCTCGAAGTTGCTCGCCGAAGCATGAACGCCGAAGGGCTCCTGAAGTCTGCTCAGGCAGATCTCGACATGAAAATTCAGGAACAGGAAAAACTTAAGCAGCTTCGTGAGCGTGACCATGCCAGCCAACAGGAAGTGGATCGTATTGAGACCGAGATTCGCATCGCCGAAGCTCGCCTGCTGTCGGTTAACGAAGATCTCGAAGTCAAACAACTGGAATCACGCCGAATCGAATCTCAACTCAAGCAGCGTCAGGTGATTGCTCCGATGGACGGAGTGATCTCTGAGCTGTCCCGAGAGGCCGGGGAATTCGTTTCCCCTTCAGACCCTACGATTGCACGTCTCGTGCAGCTTGACCCGCTGTTGATCGTGTTTTCTGTTCCATTGTCTCAGCGCAATGAATTTGAGAAGGATCAGGTTGTTGAGCTGAAACTTGGAACCAATCAGGTCCGGGCCGAAGGCATTGTTGAATATGTCTCTCCGACTTCCGATACATCGAATTCATCAGTGCGAGTCAAAGTCCGTTTACCCAATTCCGTTCGCCAGCATCAGAGCGGTGAGCGAGCGATTCTTGTGATGGAACACTCCGGTGAGAATTCGCCCCTGGCCGTACCAGCTGCTCCTGAAACAACCAGGCCAGAAACATCGGTCCCGGCTGCTGAAAATGTCAACATGACTCCCGAAGAGACCAGCGGAACACAGGGCAAATCAACGCCGGTTGCAGTTCGAAACTAAGCGATCAATTTTCCGCGAACTTTCTAAGCATCTCTGCTGACACTGAGGTATCTCCCTGTGCTTTCGTCAGATGGATCGACAACCTGCGATGTGCAGGACAATCTCCCTGCGGATGGCCGTGCCGATGGCAATTCTGTTCAGCATCTGTTCCAGACAACTCGCAACAGTTTGCTGAATGCGAAAGATCTGAACGATGTCCAGAAGGTCGTCGCAGCGTATCTGCAAAGAGCTTGTCAGCCGACATTGCTGGTCTGGCGTCATCCACCCGGCTCACAGATCGGGCAGACCGAACATCTCGAGGGCCTGCTGGCTCCGATTGAAGGCGCGTCGCAGAGCTTGCGCGAACAACTCAAGCGGACTGCCACTGAATGTCTGCACAGAAATAATCTGACGTGGACCTCTGTGGGCACGGAATTGAACCTGTGCGCCCTGCCGATCGGCTCACTACCGGGCCATTGCCTGCTGATGATTACGCAGCCGCCAGCTTCTCCGCAGATCGCTCAGGATGACAGGAATAATCAAGTCACAACATCATTGCTGATGCTGTCGTCGTTCATCGGCGAATGGTCGTTACAGCGAGCCGGCCGCCAGAACGCTCAAAACGCATCCACCGTCGCGGCCCTGATCGAACTTGTGGCTCATGTGCAGTCAGCAAATGATTGCAACTCAGGATGCCAGCGACTGGCGGATTCGCTGCAGTCGTATCTTCAGGCTGATCGAGTTGTGATCGGCCTGTGCCGTCGTGGTCGTTCCGACGTGAAGGTCACAGCGATCTCCTGCGGTGCGGTGATTGATCCGTTCTCCGAAGAAACCCGGCTGATAGAATCAGCCCTGCAGGAATCTCTGATTCGGTCGACCAGTGGCGTTTGGCCTGCACTGGAATTGTCCAATCGCCATGCCCTGTTGTCACATCAACAACTTGCGGAGTCTGGCTATGGCGACAGTCTCGTCAGCATGCCGATTCAAACCGAATCCGGCGATGCGATGGGCTGCATTCTCGCGACTTTTCCGTTAAGTACTCATGACGCTGCGGCCACGGATCGAATTCGCGAAGCCGAACGCTTTCTCCGTGCGGGGGCCGGTGCTCTGGCTGGTTGTCTTGGCGTACTTCAGAAAGTGGCGGACAGTCGATGGCTATCGCTGATCCGTGGTGCTCGAGGTGTCCTCACCGCATCACGACTGCAAGTGGCGGCCTGGTTGTCCGGGGCCATCGCCATGGTGCTGATGTTGCCGATGATCTATCGTATTCGCTGCGAACTGGAACTGCAGCCGGTCGAACGGCGTTATGTCGCAGCCCCGTTTGACGGTCCGCTGGAACAGTGCCTCGTTGAACCGGGAGACATCGTGACGAAAGATCAACTCCTGGCTCAGATGGATGGACGAGAAATCCGCTGGGAACTGGCTGAAGTTCAGGCGAATCTCAACAAAGCGACGAAAGAGCGAAACACTCAGCTCAGCAAAAAAGAATTCGGGAACGCCGCGATCTCCGGACATGAAATGCAAAGACTCGAACAACGAGCCGCCCTGCTGCAGCATCGCAATGCGTCACTCGAAATTCGCAGCCCGGCTGATGGCGTCGTCGTCAGCGGTGACCATCGGGAGGCCGAAGGTGTTCCACTCGAAATGGGCAAGACTCTGTTTGAGATCGCCCCTCTGGACGCCATGGTCGTTGAACTCTGCATTCCCGAAGAAGACATTCGGCATGTTGAGGTTGGCATGACAGTCGATATTCAGCTGGAAGCCGTGCCGGAAGACTCTATTACCGCTCTGATTCGATCCGTGCATCCTCGCGCGGAGATTCGAGATGGAAAGAACATCTTTATCGCGGAAGCCGACATTCCTAATCACAATTCGCTGCTTCGCCCCGGCATGCGCGGTTCAGCGCATGTCAATACTCGCCGCCACCCTCTGGGCTGGAACCTGTTCCACAAGCCGGCGGCCTGGCTGCTTGGCTGGCTGGGGTGGTAACATGATGGGCATGCCCGACATTTCCACGGTTGAACTGAGCCGAACACGCCTGAAACTTCGCGACGATTTGCTGTTCGTACCGCAAAACTACAACGGCGAAACGTTCTATCACCTCGAAGTCAAAACGACGTCGGAATACTTTCGAATCGGCTTTGCGGAATACGTGTTTGTTTCGCTGCTGGATGGCCGCACAAGCTTCGCTGAAGCTCTGGCGATTGCCTCGCAGCAGCTAAAAGACAAAGCCCTCGGGCAGACTCAGGCCATCTCCATCTATTCGTGGCTGCTGGAGAATGGTCTGGGAGCATTCGCAGACAGTGACACAACTTCCTCTGGTGCATCGACAACGGTCAAAGCGCCGAACAGCCACAAGCCATTCTGGAAAAAACTGAATCCGCTTTGGCAGAAGATTCCTCTTGGACGACCAGACTCGTTGCTGCGAACCCTGCAGCCAACATTCGGCTGGCTCTTTTCCGGACCAGCGACCATCCTCGCAATGATGCTGATGGTCATCGCGGGGTTGACGTTGTCGGCCAATTGGGATCGATTCACCGCCAGTTCCGCTGACGTGATCTCGCAGCAAAACTGGTTCTGGTTGTTGATCGCCTGGATCGCGCTCAAGTTCTTTCATGAGCTGGGTCATGCCCTCGTTTGCCATCGTTACGGCGGCAACATTCGCGAGACCGGAGTGGTCATCGCTTTTTTCGCTCCGCTCGCCTACGTGGACGCCTCGTCGTGCTGGTCTTTTCGCTCTCGCTGGCAGCGTATTCATACCGCTCTGGCCGGTGTGTATGTCGAACTGATCATTGCCTCGGTATCAATCCTGGCCTGGAAGTGGTGCGATTCGGTTTTGTTTCGACATGTGTTACAGAACACGATTGTCATGGCCAGTGTTTCGACGTTGCTGTTCAATCTCAACCCGCTGATGAAGTTTGACGGATACTATGTCCTGTCAGATTTGCTGCAGATCCCGAACCTGAGTACTCAGGCGAATAACGCCATCACGGAACTTGCACGGCGAATCTTCTTCGGCGACAGCGGCAGTCGGCCCACTGCGATGGGTCAGCAACGCTGGACTCTGCTGGCCTACGGTGCTGCCGCTATGGCCTGGAGACTTCTGGTTACATTTTCTCTGCTGATTATGGCGTCGGTGCTATTCCACGGCGCCGGGCTGGCATTGGCCGCACTGGGCGTATGCCTGTGGTTTGGACGCCCTTTGTGGGGGTTTCTGCGAACGCTCAATCATCTGCGAGTGCAGCATCCGGAACGATTATTCCGCGCGTCAATCGTGAGCACTGCAGTGATCGGAGTTCTGCTGGCCGCATTGTTGGGCCTGCCATCGCCAGTGATGACGACGGCTCCCGGCGTTGTCGACTTTACAGACGGCGAAGTCGTTCGAGCAGAGACTCCTGGTTTCATTCAGTCGATTCATGTCAACAATGGCCAGTATGTCCACGCCGGAGATTTGTTGCTGACTCTGCGGAACGAAGATGTGGCTACTAAACTGCTCGATCTGCAGAAACAACTGGCTCAGCAGGATCTGCGAGTTCAAACCGCGTCCGGCGAACATAACTCCGGCGCACTGAATGTCTTCCAGGGGACACGCGAATCCCTGCTGCGTCAACTTCATGAATGCCGGAAACAGACGGATGGCCTTGAAATTCGAGCCGGACGTTCCGGGCAGATTATCAGTCGAGAGTTGCATAATCTGTTGGGTACATTCGCCAGCGCAGGGATGGAACTGATGACGATCGGCGTTGAGGAAGATAAAGAGTTAAAGCTGTCGATCGGTCAACGCGATCTGGCGGTTGCGACGGGCCTTGTAGGTCAGTCTGTGAAAGTTCGGATTGGGACTCATGAAGCCGTAAGGGCGACGCTGGTGCGAGTTAACCCGCGAGCCAGCCGGTCGATTCCGCATCCCGCGTTGGCTGCTACGAATGGAGGTGCGTTGAATGTTTCACAGATGGACGAACGAGAATCCTCCAGCAGCAAAGATCGTTTGCGACTGACCGAACATCGTTTTACGGCGATCGTGAAACTGCCTGACCAACAGGCAACAGCATTTCGCTGCGGCGAACGTGGCACTGCCGCGTTGGGTTTACCTCGCGGTTCCCTGGGCACACATCTCTGGCGATCCGCTCACGACTGGTTCAATGCCCAGCTTGCGTCAGTGGAAACCGAAGACCGACACTAGAGGCTGCTGACCGTTCCATGATTACCGCCGAGCCGCAGGCCGAGGCGAAACCGGGCCACGACGCCTGAGTCTGACCGTTAAACGTGAATTCAACAGACCGACTTTGCCCCCCCACAGCGCACATGGTGTCTCTGAGAACGCCCAACCGAACCGTGACTGGCTCCCGCAGAGATGCCGGAATCATTGAGAAAAGCGAACGACAAAGGTGCCTGTCACGGTTTTGTTAGCGTCTATTAGACATCACGTCACCGATGAGTTCGCACGAGTCCTACGTAGATGCCTCGGATTTCAACCTGAGCAGCAGGCCACGTGGTGGCGGTCATTTGGTCGTTGGCCGGTGTCAAAACAATGACGTCTTTGGTCCGGCGGAATCGCTTGAGCGTTGCTTCACCGCTATTCACGACAGCGACGACCGTGTCACCGTTTTTTGCCGTATTGGCATGCCGGATGATGGCGAGATCTCCGTCGTTGATTCCATCGAGAATCATCGAGTGGCCTTTGACCCGCAATAGAAAATGCTGGCGAGGGTCGAATAGTCGAGTCAGATCAAACGTTTCGACGTCTTCGATCGCTTCAACAGGCTTACCGGCCGCAATGTCTCCCAACACACGAAATGGAACAGACTGGTGCCCAGCTTCACCTAACAATAAATCCGGATCTACTCCCAACTCTTCCGCCACTCGAAGCAGCGAATCACGGCCGATCTGATCTTTGCCGTTTTCGATCTTTGACAAGTGACTAAAATGAATTCCCACCTGCCCCGCTAACGCGCGGAGAGAAATCCCGCGAGCGATGCGGGCTTCTCGGATTAATTGTCCGACATGAGTATTCATTTGTTGGCCTGTATCGAAGAAGAAATTCCGCGAGGAACTCGCTTTTCAAACGGCGGTAGTTCACCCCGGCGAATCACAAAGGAACTCGGCGCCTCGATCGATAGAGTGCAACTGCCCTCTGACGCCTGAGCCACGTAGATGCGAATCTCTTCGTTGATAATAATCTGTTCGCCTTTTCGACGTCTTAGCACCAACATGGCAGTCCTCCGAATCCTGTAGTTCTTCTTACCAACCGAGTGTTGGGAAAAAAACCAACACCCGGATAATACCACAGAATCCTCGTTCGCCAAGTGATGAGCCGAGATTTTGCCCCTGCGTGAATTCTGCAGGTAAGATTCGCTGGGGTGCTCCGATTCCGGGCTTCAAGCGAAAGCATCATCGCGGGCGCAGTGCCTGAGTGACGGAGCCCTTGCTGAGGCCGCTACTTCCGGAATGCGATTGGCACCATCACTACGCGGGAGCCGGCCTGCAAGGTGGCCCGTCGGCCCTTCGCTTGTGCCTCCGACTCAAACGACCGCCACTACACACCGTCTTTAACGACGGTTGAGTTGGAAACAACATCCGCGGCTCGTATGACTGCGTTCGCCGCAGCGAACTTGTCAAACCATACACATTCCAACGTTTTCCAGCAGCGTGTGAAAAGTGAGCCTCAGCAATCGCAGCCACATCGATTGTGTCGCCGCTTGACCAATCCCCCGGGTTATTCAAGGACTGATGCTCAACAGCTTCCACAGGCACAGTTCGCAGGGAGTCCACCTCGACAGCAGCCGTGTTCAGGACCTGCTGAAGACTTCACTGGTGTCGAGCGTGTAATCGTCAAGAAAGACTTTGCTGAAATCGTACACACCAAGGAAATCATGCAACTGATCGTCGTCCGTCTTTCGCATTTCGCCGGCTTCAATCAACTGAAACACGATTTTGCCGAAATCGTCGGTACTGTGAATTCCCCAGGTCTTGAAGACCACGATCGACATCATTCCGAAATGCTGCAAACCCAGGCGTCGAATTCCATCCAGCAGTTCCGGCCCACTGATATGCCCCGTCGCTTCCGTCGATCGATCACGCCCAAGTTGCTCCTGTGTGAACCGCAATGCGGAAAACACAAACTTGTAGGCCATGGGATGGTAGGTCCGGGGAGTGGCATGGTTTCTGACAGAGGTCATTGCTGAAACGATCCGGGGACTTTGTGGCGAGAAAGCGTCAAATGATTTTATGAGTGTGTGGCGATTCTACAACAAGCCACCGACCGAATGAAGGCCCGATTACGGAATTTAGTCTTCGTCCGAATCTGAGCGTCCCGGCTTACTGCCTCGGGAGACCACGGTAACAATGTCGGCAGAATCGGTCATGACACGCCGCCCATCCTCGTAAACGACAACCAGCCGTTTTGCCAGTAATTCATGTTGCAGAACGCGAGCGGTTCCATTTTTCGTAATCACCGTAGCGCCGATAGGAGGTAGCTCCTTACGGTGTTCTTCATAGGTGTCGTATTCGTACCTGAGACAGCACTTGAGCCGCCCGCAGCGGCCGGAAATCTTGTTCGGGTCGAGCGTTGCTTTCTGCAATTTCGCCATTTTCATCGAAACCGGAGGCATTTCCTGCAGGTGTGTGTTGCAGCACACCGGCTTGCCGCAATCACCGTAATCCGCCAGCAGCCGCGCTTCATCACGGATTCCAATCTGACGCATTTCAATGCGAGTGTTGAATTCGCGAGCCATGGATTTCACGAGATCACGAAAGTCAACGCGATTCTCGGAGAGATAATAGATGATGACTCGTTCGCCGCCAAAAATCTGTTCTATATCGATCACCTGCATCTGCATGGATCGTTCTTTGATCATGGACGAGGCGAGTTCAAAGAACTTCTTCTCGCGAGCTGAATTCTCACCACGGGATCTCCGATCCTCATCAGAAACCGGTCGCAGAATTCTTCCCCCGGGGCCTTTAGTGTTTCCCAGATAAGAACCTGTCTGATTCGTCGCTGGGCATAACACGACGCCCCATTCGATGCCACGTTCCGAACGAACGACGACTTCATCGTTTCGAGCGAACGAGGTCTGGCGACGTGCCTCAAAGTCACCCAGCAGCCTCATCGTTCCGTAGCGAACGACATACCGCGAAACGTCCTGCTCAGAAACTGCAACTTCCGACATCGCTGACCTCAAGAATCCCTGACACCAAAATGTTCAGGTGGGACTATAGAGAACTCGCCGCAATTGTGGAAACAGGATTGAAGAAGTGAAATCGGGTTGGGTGCAGTCTCGGATTTCGGTAGCTCGCAACGAAGTGCAATTCCGGGAGGGCGAGGCTCCTGCCGAGCCCCGCGTTTCCGCAGTGCAGTGGCTCGGCAGGAGCCCGAGCCCCGCGTTTCCGCAGTGCAGTGGCTCGGCAGGAGCCGCGCCCTCCCAAGTTAACAATCATCCGCGACTACACCCAATCGGGTTTGGTGCCGAAGAAAATCGTATGAGCCGCAACCCGATGGCTGGACAAGGCTATTGGCTCGGCAGCGAGCGCCAGCCACCAGACTGATTCTGCCCCGGACGTCATTCTTCCCTTCCGCCGATCATCTTCCGAGGATCGAGTAACGAAAACTACTGATAGATCACAACCAGAAAGACGAGCGACTCGGCTTTGGCCAGATTGCGGATTTCGTGAGGAACATCGGCTCGATAGCTGGCTGAATCGCCTTTATTCAGTTCCGTCACTTCGGCCTCTGACGTGACCTGAACCTTGCCCTTCTGAACGGTCAGGAACTCACGAGTTCCCTCAAAATGCGGCGATGACCGAAGGATCCCGTCGGGCGTCAACAGCACTTCGTAGAATTCCACATCCTTCTCGAGGTGCAGCGGCGAAAGCGTACGAATGGAGCAATTGCCATCAGCTCGAAAAATGTGCTGACGATCTTCCGATCGGATCACCTCAATGTTTCGAACCTGAACGACCTGCTCCAATAACTCTGCCAAAGACATTCCCAAAGCATTCGCGATCTTGACAGTGACGGCCAGAGTGGGATTTGCCTGCTCTCGCTCAATCTGGCTCAACATCGAACGACTTACGCCAGACGCCTGCGACAAAACGTCCAAAGACCAACCCAGCTTCTGCCGCAGTTCATGAATGCGGCGGCAGACATGGCGACTGACGTCTTCCGCCGACGGATTGTCACCGGCTGAGGAAGCGGGTTTCTTTTTCATGGTTCAAGGCTTCTTCAAAGAGGCTGTATCGATGGCGGGACAAAGGCAACAGCGAGGACATAAGAATTTCTCTGCGAGCGACACGGCGCTTACAGACTGTTGATCTAATCAGCCGGAACGCGTTAGCGTCCGCAGGTTCTGATCCGTTCTTTCGGGCTGTGCTTCGCAGCGTAGCTGCGGCAGCATTTAGCCCCAGGCTAAAGCTTTTGAAGTTGCGCGTTTCAACGCTGAGGTTGTTCGCTTGCGGAGAAACACTGGGATTTATCATAACCCGAAGCGTCAGCGAGGAATTTACGCAAACACTGCGTAAAACGCAAAAACACAATCCCTCGCTCACGCAGCGGGTTGGGATGGGCACAAACGCGCAACTTCAAAAGCTTCAGCCTGGGGTGCGAGGCGAAAACACGATCCATCAGCCGTGAAACAGCGACAGCGATGTTCTTTTTCAACGACATCAACATATTGCTGTCGCCGTTTCACGGCTTAATGTTCATTTTCAAATGACTTCCCCCGGGCTAAAGCATGGGGCTATCCGCTGCCGCCTCTGCGAGGCGAAATCAGAACCATATTTGTCCCACTGAATTTCGTGACAACACTAAATTCCTGACACCTCAGGCTAACGCCCGGCGGCTGATGAGATGACCAAATCACCGGTGGCTACTGCCATTCCGCTCACGGATTCATCGAGCAATGCACCAGGAAACCCAGTCACCTGCAGCTTGCCACTAAACGACAACCCCGCGGGCCTGATGAGAGTCTAACGATATTTCCACGATAGTGGAAATACGTCTTGCAAAATGGAAGCGACTAATCTAGTATACTACACACCGCGTCCACTATACTAAATACACTAAGGGGATTTCCTGATGAAGGCTCTGGTTAAACGACACTCCGAAAAGGGGCTTTGGCTGGAAGATGTTCCGGAACCGACCGTGGGCGTCAACGATGTTCTGATCAAAGTGGATCGCACGGGTATCTGCGGAACCGATGTGCACATCTATGAATGGGACGCATGGGCTCGGAAAACAATTCCGGTTCCGATGACGGTTGGTCACGAATTCGTCGGCGAGATCGTCGCTGTGGGCTCGAATGTGGTCGACTTTCATCCGGGTGAAATCGTCAGTGGAGAAGGTCACGTTGTTTGCGGTCGCTGTCGAAACTGCCTGGCCGGGCGTCGTCATCTTTGCCCAAAGACGCAGGGCATCGGCGTCAATCGCCCAGGAGCGTTCGCCGAGTACATTGCTCTACCGATGACCAATGTCTGGCACCATCATGACAGCATCGATCGCGACATTGCGTCGATCTTCGATCCGTTTGGTAACGCAGTGCATACAGCCCTGGCTTTCCCTGTACTGGGTGAAGACGTTCTGATCACTGGCGCCGGGCCGATTGGTTTGATGGCTGCCGCCGTCGTTCGTCATGCCGGAGCACGATTCGTTGTGGTGACGGATGTGAACCCATGGCGACTGGATCTGGCAAAGAAGCTCGGAGCAACAAGAGTCGTTGACGTTCGGCACGAAAAACTTGAAAACGTTCAGCTCGAGCTGGGAATGGTGGAAGGTTTCGATGTAGGCCTCGAAATGTCAGGTAATCCCGGCGCGTTTCGCAGCATGCTGACAAACATGGCGCATGGCGGAAAGATTGCGATGCTGGGGATTCCCTCAGAAGAAATCTCCATCGACTGGAATATTGTGGTCTTCAACATGCTGACGATTCACGGCATTTACGGACGAGAGATGTACGAAACCTGGTACAAAATGTCCGTGATGCTGCAGAGCGGACTGGATATAAGTCCGGTGATTACTCATCGTCTGCATTACACGGAATTTGAAAAAGGCTTCGAAGCGATGCGATCCGGACAGTCCGGCAAGGTCATTTTGAAGTGGTCCTGAGTGCTCAATTTCTCTCATGAGTCTTCCTGATGTCCCTCGGGCCTGTTGCACAATCTCGTCGACTGACGATGGTGATCACCGAACTTGATGTCGGTGGGGCCGAGAAAGCCTTCGTGCGCGTGGCGATTGGCCTGCAGAATCTTGGCTGGGATGTGCATGTAGTCAGCTTGCGAGATGCCGGACAACTGACAACTCTGCTGGAAGCTGCCGACATTGAGGTCTCGGCCTTGCAGGCTGGGGGTCTGCTTGATGTTCGTGCAATCTGGCGACTACGTCGAGAGCTTCTTCGCAGGCCAGCCGATGTGTTGCTGACCTTTCTCCATCAGGCAAATCTGGTGGGGCGAATCGCAGGTCGTCTCTCGGGCGTACGCCGGATCGTGTGCGGAATCCGCGTCGCTGATCGGCGACTGGTTGTCAGCCTTCCCGAGCGGCTCACAAACGGCATGGTGCATCGCTATGTGGCCGTGAGCCAATCCGTCGGTGATCTGCATCGGAACATCTGTCAGATTGATGCCGATCGCATGGTGACAATTCCCAATGGTGTGGATCTGGAAGCCATCGATGCGGCTGTCCCTGCGACTCGCAGCGAGATGGGGTGCGGGCCTGACGATCAAATCATCCTTTGCGTGGGGCGGCTCTCAAGACAGAAAGCTCCTCTTGATGCACTTGAAGCCTTCCACCTGATGCTTTCAAGTTTTCCCGAACTGAAGCTGCGGGCCAGATTGTTGTTTATCGGTGAAGGCGAATTGCGGCCGGATCTGCAGCGGCGAGTCGATGAACTCGGACTGCACCACTCAGTACAACTTCCCGGATGGCGCCCCGATGTCTGGAGGCTCATGAAGTCGGCAAATATTCTGGTGCTGGCATCGCACTGGGAAGGTTTACCCAACGTGATCCTGGAGGCTCAGGCCGCCGGATTGCCGGTTGTAGCCACCGCCGTTGATGGCAGCCAGGAACTCATTCGAGATCAGCTCACGGGACGACTTGTTCCCCGAGGTGATATCAATGCAATGGCGAACGCTCTGGGTGAAATCCTGCACGATAACGCTGTCGCCACTCTGATGTCCCGCACTGCTCGTAACCACGTCGCGGAGCATCATCAATGGAGCACGTGTATTGGTCAGTATGATGAGCTGCTGACTAAGCTTTTATGAGACTCCAGGATCGGCTCTCCGCGAATTCTCACGCTCGTTGCAATCGCCCCGACCGGAACAATCTCTGCCGTCTCCCGGAAACCCTCGGGGCGCCTACCCGTACGGCAAAAAAAGATCACTTAGCCGCAGTGATTTCGATGGCTGCTCAGCATGAGTTGATTTCCATCAACACCTGATGCCCTCTTCCAATCGTCGACGTCCTTATCCGGTCACGACACAGACATGAAACTCGAGCATCTGCCACTTTGGAAGCGAATAGCCGTTGGCTACGTTGTCGTTGGAGTTCTGGTACTGATTCTTTCTCGCCCGGACGAAATGTGAACAGCAACGGATGCGACAGTGAACGGTAACACCCAAATCTTCCATGTCATTCGCGAAGTTGATGCCGTACATCAGGAGTTTGCCCGAGCTGCAGAAGAACAAAGCCTGGCCACAGAGGATATTTCTCGCTGCGTTCAGGAAAATTCCAGTGCTGCCGATACGGTGACCAACATCGTGACAGGGGCCTGCTGTGCGGCGTCTGTGTTTGAGAGCGCAGCGAGTAAGCAGCAGCCTCGCCAGAGAGACTGCTCGGAATCATGATTCACCACTGACGGAGTTCGCCTCCGTCGAGCAATGCTCAGGGAAATCACGACTCTATGCGGGGCCGTGTACCGTGACCGAAGGGAAAGCTCGGACCTGCATCCGGTGCCTAAACACTTGAGCATCAGTTGAAATTCCAATCGCATTGGGGCACAACACGGACTTCCTGACCTGAGACGCTCACGACTGGCAACTGTGTGGTCATCGTTGGTGCTTCAGGATGATTCCGCTGCTTCCAATGAGGCCCCGCAATGCAAAGCTGGCCGCGTCTGACGTCTCCCGAATGCCTCGCTGACCTGGATTCGGTCGAAACTGCGCACACATCTCGTGCTGGTCGCGACAGCTATCATTCGCCGGAGCGATTCTTTCTGTTGATAATGCTCATAGCGTTGGTATTCACCTGTGTTTCAAGTGCCTGCGCACAGGATCAGGTGCCGGTGAACTTCGATAAAGACATTGCACCGCTCTTCAGAGATCGATGCCTAAGTTGTCATGCGGAATCGCCGAGCGGCGGGCTCAGTTTGACATCTAAGTCGACATGGCAGCAAGGCGGCGACTCGGGAGCCGCGTTTAATGCAACCGAGCCTGAGAAAAGTTCGCTCTGGATCCGCGTCACGGCTGGCCCTGATGAAGACCATCGCATGCCTCCTGAAGGTTCGCGATTGAATTCCGAGCAACTCACCAGATTGAAGCGGTGGCTCTCCGACGGCGCTCGTTGGCCGGAGAAATCTGTTCTGCAGTCACCTCAGGCCGCCGCTCGCGAACACTGGGCGTTTAAGGTGGTGAAGGCTCCGCCAGTTCCAAACGTCGTCCATGATAATCAAACAAAGAACGAGATTGATGCGTTCATCCTTTCAGGACTTGAGCAACAGAAGATCAGTCCGGCCCCTGAAGCTGATCGCGTCACATTGTTGCGGCGAGTGACGCTGGATCTCACAGGACTACCGCCGTCACCTGACCATGTCAGTCGAGTCCTTAACGACTCGGCCCCGGATGCGTACGAGCGAGAAGTTGATCGGCTATTGTCGCTGCCTGCCTACGGTGAACGATGGGCTCGCCCTTGGCTGGATCTTTGTCACTTTGCCGATACCGACGGTTATCTGACGGATCAAAAACGTCCGGTGGCCTGGCGTTATCGTCAGTGGCTGATCGATGCTCTCAACCGCGACTTGCCTTTTGATCAATTTACGATCGAACAATTGGCGGGCGATCTATTGCCCCAGCCCACTCAGGAACAACTTCTGGCAACGGGATTTCTCCGTAATACGCTCAGCAATCGCGAAGGCGGAGCAGATCTGGAAGAGTATCGAGTGGAACAAATCGTGGATCGCACTCGGACTGTCGGAACTGCATGGCTCGGTCTGACGGTGGGATGTTCGCGCTGTCACGATCACAAGTATGATCCGCTGACTCAGAAAGAATTCTTTCAGCTCTACGCGGTGCTTGATCAGGCCGACGAGGTCAATCTTCCACTGCCGCTGCCCGGCGAACAAGCCGCGTTCGAGGCGGCCTTCGCAAAGTACCGCGAGAAACGCGACACGCTGGTAGCGTCATTCCAGCCG
The DNA here is from genome assembly GCA_026400835.1 of Planctomycetales bacterium. Classification (GTDB taxonomy): domain Bacteria; phylum Planctomycetota; class Planctomycetia; order Planctomycetales; family Planctomycetaceae; genus SXXK01. The sequence continues at coordinate 100,158 of JAPLOA010000035.1, forward strand.
GGCCTTGATGAACTCCAGAAGCGTTGGGAAGACCGCATGCAGGAGGCTGTAGTTCATCCCGGCGTTTCCCCGACATGGGATCGTCAATGGGAAGTTCTGGGCCTGATCTGGGGCGGAGAGCTGGGCGAAGGGCAGCTTGAGGGTTGTGTTATCGCGCAGACTCCGTGGCAACAGAGAACTCAGGATGAAAAAGATCGCCTGCAGGACTACTTTCTGGCTCGAGGATCCATTATTGATGATGCGAAGTTTGCGGAACTGAAACTCTCCACGCTGGCACCTCAACTGGAAGAACTAAAAAAGTCGGTCCCATGGCCCACACGTGCGCCGACAATGCGACAGGCTCGACATCCACGACCGGTGCATATTCATACGCGCGGTGACTTTCGAGTTCCCGCCGAACTGGTGCAGGCTGGTATTCCGCGCTGGTTGCCATCGAACATTCAGGGTCTGGCCAGCGTGTCGGACGATAATGTCCAGCCTGCTCAGCCCGTGGATCGACTCGATCTCGCACGTTGGCTGGTGTCGAAAGAGAATCCGCTTACGGCGCGAGTCGTGGTGAATCGCATGTGGCAGGAGTTCTTTGGGCACGGTCTCGTGGATCCATCGGATGATTTTGGTCTCCGTGGTCAGAAGCCCAGTCATCCGGAGTTGCTGGACTGGCTGGCGGCGGAGTTCATGAATCGCGGCTGGAGTGTTAAGCAGATGCATCGCATGATCGTCACGTCAGCGACATATCGTCAATCTTCTCTTGCAAGGCCCGAGTTAGTTGCGACCGACCCGCAGAACCGGTTGTTGGCTCGACAGATGCCTTTGAGATTTTCATCCGATCAGGTGCGAGATGCAATGTTGTACGCCAGTGGTCTTTTAGAAAGCCGTGTTGGCGGACCGAGCGTGTTTCCTCCTCAACCAGAGATCGTCGCAAAAGAAGGATTTTCCAACGTCTGGAAAACAAGTGAAGGCGCAGATCGGTATCGACGAGGTCTCTACACATGGCTTCAGCGTTTATCTCCTTTCGCACAGAATGTAACGTTTGATGCTCCACCAGCGAACGCCGGTTGCACACGCCGTGATCGCTCAAACTCTCCTCTGCAGGCACTGACACTGTTGAACGATCCTGTCTTTTTTGAAGCCGCTCAGGCGATGGCTCGAGCTGCCCTGACCCAGCCTGGTCTTACCGACAGCGAACGTATCCAATGGGTCTTCCGCCGCGCGGTTTCCCGCGATACAACGGATTCAGAAGCAGAAGTCCTGAATCAGTATCTTGGTGAGCAACGTCGCCTTTTGCGTGAAAATGCAGCGGCAGCCGAACGACTGGCTCCCATTGCGATTGAGAATATGGAGAGAGCCGAAGTCGCCGCATGGACTGGTCTCTGCAGCGCTGTCTTGAATCTGCACGAATTCATCGTCAGAGAATAATGGCGCACACAGCGACTGAGGCCACTGGCCCTCGGCCAAATGAATCGGACGGGAAAATCGCAGCTCCGGCCGATTCTGCCGGTGTTTATCGAGTGTTTCCTGATTTTCGAGTAATCCGCAACTTTTGATTCTGACGTCGGAGGAACATGTATTGACGCGTTTTGAGAATCGTCATACTGTCCTCCTCGTTGCGACTGAGTGGTCAAAAACTGACCGGCAAAGAAGTAACAAGTACAACCAATCGCCCCCGGAAGCAGCTAGAGTCCTCCGCCCCCCCTGGGATTCGCTGCTTCCGGGATTTTTTTTGCCCGCAACGAATTTTGCGCGTAGCGATTTTTGGCTGCAACGAAGTATAAGGCGATCCAGTGAAGGTTGTCCCGGAACCCCGGCTCGCACCTTCCAGCTTTGCACCGTCTTCGATTATTCAGCGGCATGCACTTTCAGCGAATTCGTCCGGCCGAATGCTCGCCATACGAAGAACCAAACCATGGCCATCATGGCAACAGCAATCAGAACAGCCAGCCACGCCTGACGACTTGCGCGATCGGCCATCGTTTGCACAGGCTGAAGAGCTGCGTCCCGACGCTCCTGAACAATCACCAGCCAGCCCGTACCTTCGACCGGAGCCAGCGCCGCGATCCATTCACCCGCGTAGGATGAGGAATTTGCATCCAGTAACTGCCCTACCGGATCCAGGTAGACTGGCAGTTTGACAACTTTCCGAACGGCTACGTCTCTTGTTGCCAGTTCTTCACGTATTCTCAGCACGGTTTCGTTGCTCATCGTCAGCTTCTCAAGAACTTCCACGTCCTGAGATTTCCGTTCGGCTGACTTCACGAACTCTTCGGTCAAATATGGATGGTCCAGCAACCGAAGGTTTTCCGATTCACGAAACTCCGCCAGCGCGATGATGCGTTTCACGCTGTCGTCATCTTTATCCTGAATACGACGCCCCAGACGAGACTGCAGATCTCCCAGGTTGGCCGTTCGAGCAAACACGCCGATCACTTCGCCAGCAGAGTTGCGCACAGGAACACTTAACGCGACAGTCTGCCGATCCGTTGTAGTGCTTTTGTAAGCAACACTGACGTGACGAGTCGTCAGAGGTTGCACATCCTGCGGAATCTGATCTTCGGGATAGTCAAGACCTCGCCCGTGAAAATAGTCGCGATAGCGAAACGCCTTGGCCAGCGTCAATGAGCTGTATTCACGCCGCCAGATCTGGACGCCATCGGCGTTGGTCAGAAACCAGCTTGTGTCCTGTTCGTAATGGCGTCGAGCATTAGCCGCCTGACTGCGTTCCCACGCGGCATCCAGTTGCCGCATCCAGTTCAGCCTTGCATCGTCCTCCGCGGTGAGCGGCATTCCTTCACTCGCGGCCGACACAAGGGCGACGACATCATCGCTGCTCTGCTGAAACATCAACTCGAGCGATGAAGACAACCGAGGATCGGCGATTATGTTTTCCAGTTCATCAAGGCGATCATTGAGCTCATCTTCCAGACCAGCCGCCTGCAGTCGCGCAGACAAAGCATCACTTTCCAGAGCGCGGTCGGTGATCTGTTGTTCGGTAACGTGCAGATTTCGGGTCAGCGCGTTGACGAAAATCGGCACCATCGCAGCCATCAACAGCACCGGTGCGACAACTCCCAGCATCAGGAGCGGGCGACGTGTTCGCTGACGATCGCGCGCATCCATTTCATCACGCACTGCCTGAGCATTCGGAAGGCGATCGCCCGGAGCCACGGCGAGACACCGCTCTATGATTTCAGCCAGCCTGCGATCCACCCCTCGAACTGCTCGATGTCCGGAAGGAACTCCGGACGAATGAATAATCTGCTGATAAGTTTTCAGGCGTTGATCCAGCGTCTCGGCTTTCTCCAGACGCCTTTGAGTCGCCTCGTTACGATGCGGCGGATCGCCAGTCAACATATGATACAAAAGTGCGCCGACCGCATACACATCCCATCGCGCATCGGGCAATGCCTCCAGATCGGCCTGCTCCGGAGCCATATAATACAACGTCCCCAGTGCCGGACTTTGCTCATGAGACATTCGCGACTGGCCAAAGTCACACAGGCGCGCATGGAGTTGATTGTCCAGCAGTACGTTGTCCGGCTTGAGATCGCAATGCAGAACTCCTGCACCATGAGCATCGATCAGTGCACTGCAAATTTCGCGAGTAATCCGGATAGCTTCTTCAACGCTGATGCGGCCGCGAGCCAGAAAATTTCCAAGAGAACCGTTTTCGACATACTCCATCACAAAGTAAGGTGGTTCAGCGTTCCAGCCAACATCCAGCAAACGTACGATGTTCCGAGAGGTATAGACCGCCGCGAGCTTTTCGACTTCGCGGCTGAGCATTGACCAGTTGAGTCCTCGCCGATGAGGATAGAACTTGACCGCAACCATGCGGCCCGTGCGATCTTCGCGAGCCAACCAGACGGTTCCGTAGGCTCCGGTCCCCAGTCGACGAACGATGGAGTAGCCTTCGATTTCCGCCGGGGCCTTGTTCGCCTGGAGGCTCAGCCGCCGCGACCGTTCCCGATCGTCGTCATTCTGGATCTCGGTATTGCCGTTGTCCGTCACTGATAAATACTCGTCCACTGATTGCAATAGTTGCAGCGGACTCGACCGTCCGGTGAAAGTTCGGCCGTGCTGTCGACGGTGGCTCCACACCCACGACACTTAAAAGCAGGTGAACCCGGTGGTTGTTGAGCGAGCAGTTCCAAAGCCTTCCGCTTCTTCTCCACGTGGGCCGCCTGCCCGGCTTCGAGCTGATGCTGCCCCGCATCTTTCAACGCGCGATTGAACAGCCGGAAGACATTGAAGAATACGAATCCCGATGTGCCCAGCGTAAAGAGGACAAAGAGCCCAAAGATCACTCCGAAAACAATCAACAGGATGTTCATACTGACCATATCACCACCCGTGCCTTCCTCGCATTCTCCTGCCCAAATCGCGTTGCAATTATAGAACGCTCTTTGCAGGAGATTCGTCTTCCATGCAGATTCTTCGATCTGAATCTGCTGCGCCGTGTCTATGATCTCAGAATCCGGTCAAAATTGCACTCGGAATTGCGTGTTTGAGAATTCATGGGTTCATGACTTCTTCAGTCAAGGGTGTTCATCGCGTCTCGGCATTGCTAAAACGCTGCGGACCGGGAAGAGTTGAAACCTGGCTGTTAGCCGTAATCAATTACCCCGGTGCACAGGTGCGGCCATGGGGCCGCGCCTGACCTGAAACTTCAAGTATCTGGATTTGAGCCATGAACTGGATTGATCGCAATCGGCTGTCGTCAGAAGTGTTGGCCGGAACGTTTTTGAATCTGGGATCATCAGTCGCCGTGGAAATTGCGGTTTCGGCCGGATTTGATTGGGTACTGCTGGATCTTGAACATGGTTCAGGCAGCCTGACGGAACTCCGCAGTCAACTCCTGGCGACTCGCGGATCATCTGCGGCACCGATCGTGCGAATTCCTTCAATCGACGCCGACATGGTCAAATTCGTGATGGACAGCGGCGCAGCGGGAGTCATGTTTCCCTATGTGCCGGATGCCACTGAAGCAACTCGAGCGGTGAGCATCATGAAGTATCCACCGACCGGTATCCGCGGGGTTGCTCAGGTGATACGAGCCACAGACTACGGGCGAAACTGGAAGGGTTATCTCAACGAGGCCAATGAACGATCTCTGGTTGTCGTGCAGATCGAAACTCCGGAAGCAGCCGATCAGGCGGAATCGATGGCAGCCGTTCCGGGAGTTGATGTCCTGTTCGTTGGGCCGATGGATCTGTCCGTGAATCTTGGACACCCTGGTGATTTTTCTCAGCCCCGATTTCTGCAGCATCTGAAAAATGTCGTCTCTGCTTGTGAGAAGCACGGCAAGACCGCCGGAATCCTGTCTCGTCCGGAACTGGTTGATCAACACAAATCGATGGGCTTCAGATTTCTTGCACTCGGCTCAGACTCGGGGGCGATCGTGCAGGGAATGAACAATAATCTCGCGGCCATTCGAAAACCAATTGTTTGAATAGTCGGCTCGCAAGAATACAGGACGGCCTGCAAAGACCGTCCTGCTGATGACACCACTACTTCACACGCACCAGCTTCATGATTCGTCCGGAGACATTCCAGTCCTGAACATACAGGTTGCCGTCTTTGTCCCAGTAAGATCCGTGAGTGCCACTGAAGACACCTTCGATCCACTGATCCTGCGGGACGCCGTAGTTCACTCGCTTGGCCGGATCCGCGTTGTGACCCAGCACCGCCATGATCGTGTTGCTCTTGTCCAAAATCACAACGCGTCCATGCAGGTCGGGAACAGAAACGTAGTCGCCCTGAACAGCCGCTGATGTTGGCATACCGAGGCCTGTGATCACTTCTTCGATGTAGTTGCCTTCCAGATCGTAGTGCAGCAATCGGCCCTTTGGTTCATGATTGCGGTCGCAGATCAGCAGGCGAGGTGGGTCGTAGCGAGTATCCAACGTCATCCCGTGAGCGGTATTGAACTGCTTCAGGTCATTGCCCTTGGTGCCGAAGTGCTTCAGGTACTTTCCGGCTTTGTCGAACTTGAAAATGTGATTGCTGGCATAGCCGTCTGACAGAAAAATATCACCGTTGGGAGCTACCGTGATGGCTGTTGGGCTGAACGCGGTCAGCTTCAGGCCGGATTCTTCCGGAAACTTCAGACGCAGCACAATGTCACCGGTCTCTGCGTGAAACTTGATGCCTTCGGCGGCAGCATTGCGAGCACCATAAATAAATTCCGCGTCGCCTTCTTCGCGAATCTCGATATCGTGCAGTCGAGTGTAGTCGTCGCCGACGAAGCGTCGTACCAGTTTACCGTCGGGAGAAAACACAAACACACCCATGTCAGCGCTGGTGTAAATGTTGCCGGCTTTGTCGACAACGACGCCTCCGTGAGTAGGCCCGATGATGGATTTGCCATCTTCACCCAGCCCCCAGCCGGGAACCGTGTCAAATGTCATGATGCCGCAACCCATGCGGACCGGTGCAACTTTCTCTGCGGCCAGTGTTGGTGCTGCAAGGCAGCAGGCCAACGCGGCAACCATCAACTTCACACAACGATTCATCAGCAATGTTCCTGTCAGGAAAAGCCTTCATACAGATCCGCGCGAGGCTGGTGGAGAAGCACATGCGAAACTCCCCGACCGGAACCGCATGCCGCGAACAGACGCAGTATTGAGAACCTGCCACCGCAATACAAACCTGGGCGCATTCCCGTCGGCGGAGCGACGGGTGTACCGTACGCCGGTCGCTCCGCCGACGGGAAAGACGCCTCCGGCAATATTCACTGCTTTCATCCAACGAAGATGGCTATCTATGTCGTCAAAGAATGCTTCGCCGCGGCGATTTCTACCGGAACACAAGTTGTCGTCGAGATTCATCAGGTGACAAGCGTCGCTCGCCCCGGTTCCGCTCTTGTTGATGTTTCCGCCAGCCGCGCATACTGCAATTCTTACGGGTGACTCGTGGTCGCTGGTCCACGCGCTCGCTGTGCAGGTTGCTATCAAGGAATAGCCATGGCTCCAAATCGACGACTGATTCATTGGTCTCTGATCCTTGTCCTGACCTGCAGCTTCAGCGGCTGCGCAACAATCATCAGTGGTCGCAAGAGTCAGGTCACGGTCAAGAATCATGCGGGGCCGACATATTTCAATGTCGTTGATCAAAACGGTAATGTCGTCCACTCCGGGGTCACCCCGGCTCAGGTCACATTGAAGACCAGCGTCAAGGCATTTCGTCCTGCCAGGTATGATGTGGTCTACGCCGGTCAGGAAGGCGTCTATCGCCAGGAAGTCCAACGTGACATCAACTGGTGGACTGCCGGAAACATCGTGATCGGTGGCGTCCCGGGGTTGCTCGTCGACGCCGGCACCGGAGCCATGTGGCAATTCGACTCTGAAGTTCACGGAAGCGTACCCGCTCATCTCGTTGTCGCAGACCGAGGTCAGGGCGAAGCAATCATTGCTGGAAACAACATGCCAGTGCACAACGGTATGATGACGGCGGAGCAAATTCAGCCACAGCCGCACATTCAACAGGCATCCTTCGGTGAGCCCACTGACAGCCCGCACCATCAGCGAACGCAGCCAATGACACACGGCCATCTGGAGCCTGAAAATCGACGTAATTGAATACCGGCTCAGACCTCATGCAATCTGCCAGGTTTTCTCGACGGCTGCTTTCGTCCGCTCGATGGAATAATTGAAACCTGAATTTTCAATTTCAGAGACGATAGAACGCCGCAAATCGAATTTTTTCCGGGGAATACACTCTCAGGAACAAGGAACGTTCATATCCCGGATTCCCGAAACCTGTTACGTCTCCGATGGAAGGGAAATTCGAGGAGTTCCTGCATATGATCAGGTATTCCTGAACGGGAATGGTTTGTGCCGCGTCAGAGTCCCATGAAGGCTCGGCACGAGATTTGGTCCCGAACCAGGCTGCACCCACCCTGAAAAAGTCGTGGTGAAATCATCTGACTTTGATTCATTTGCGATACTGGAATTCCCTATGTCGTCCGGATCTGATTCATCACAGCGCGAGCATTATGCCGCGGCAGGAAGTCGTCCTGAGGAACTGCCACCGGTGACACCACCGTCGGCCGGTTACATCGTGCAACTCTTTCTGATTCCCGCGTTGATCGTGATGGCGGTTGTGGGCGTCTGGGCCTTGTTCGGCAAACTGGCCGATTCTGAAAGCGATTGGCAGCAACTGGTCGCAGAACTCGGCAGCAGCAACGAACATCGCCGCTGGCGCGCGGCGCTCGGGCTGGCTCAGTTATTGCGTAATGAAGAGATCACACCGCCGGAAGATCGAGAGCCTTTAGCGAAGCATCCGCTGGTCATCGATTCCCTGACAGAGCTGCTGAGCCAGTCGCTGAAGACTCAGACGCCATCGGAGGAGGACCTGAGTCATCAGGAATATCTGGCGCGAACACTGGGGGCCTTAAACGCAGACGAAAAGACGATGCCAGTTCTGGCTGAAGCCGCTCAGGAGTTGCACAACATCGAAGTTCGCAAAAGTGCTCTCATGTCGATTGCGGTGATCGCTGGCCGGCGTTTCGATGCCATCACAGGCTACTCGGCGAAAGAAGACAAGATTACGGCAGGAGGAGAGACGAAATCCGTGCCGCTTGAGAAACCGACAATTTCAGATGCCGCTGTTCAGCAACAATTGAAACTATGTGCTCAGGACAAAGAACCGATCGTACGACATTTGGCGGGATTCGCCATAGGCAATGTCGGCGGGCCGGATTCTGTAGACCTGCTGAAGGTGATGCTTCTTGATGGGGATCGATTTGCTCGAGCGAACGCGGCTGTAGGGCTGGCCAGAAATGGCTCGACTGACGGCGTCCCGATCCTTCTCGAGCTGCTGAATGAATCGCTGCTGCCTTTTGACGCGTCGGCCCTGAAAGGCAAGGCGGCCAATGAGATTCAGTTGGCCGAGAACAATTTCCTGGTGGAACAACCCTCGCTTGTACGAACCTGCCTGCGTGCTGTGAGTGATCTCTGGCCACGTTTATCTGATCCCGAGAAGGCCGAATTTAAGACCGTTGTCGAAAAGATATCAGCAGATTTCTTCGCACCGCAAGTCCGCATTCAGGCGGATGAGCTGCTGAGGAAGATTGCCGGGCAGTAATCCGTGGTGCCGACTTCAGTTGGCGTTACTTGCTTTTTGTGGCGTCGACTTCAGTGGACTTTGTTCGTGTGATTCGCGACAGAATCGCTGGCTGAACCAGCACTACAGAATCGTATCGCCTGCTACTTTTGATCGGCATTGCCGGTCATCGATTCACGTCATGGGCCGCTGTCGTTTAAGGAGCGATTGGTGCCGGGGCTTTGTTGGCGTTGACCAGGTCAACCATTTTCTGCCATTCCGGATGACCCTGAAGACTCAGTAAATCCACATCTTTCTGCATGTGCTCGGAATCACTGAACTTCAGCTCCGCTGTTTGTCTTAATAACTCGATCGCCTTATTGGCGAAGTTTTTCCTGTCGTCTTCCGACGGCAGCTTACTCTCTGTAGCTCGAGCATAAGTGCACGCTCCGTTGTAAAGACTGGTCCAGTCTTTGGGAGCCATCGCAATCACTTGATCAGCGCAGGCCAGTCCCCCGGGAATATCGTCGAGTCGCACCATGACCAGGGCAATCATGCTTTGCGTTTCCACATCTTCCGGCGACAGTCTATCGGCATTCTTTAATGCCTCCATGGCTTCTGAAAATCGCTCCGCATGCATCTCCTCCGAAGCCAGCCTGACGTAAGCTTCGGGCAACAGTGGATCGACTTCCAGACAAAGCGTCAGGCTTTCTTTGGCTTCCTTCAGCTTTCCTTCACGCCGCAGTTGAGATTCCTGCAACAGATACTGAAATCCCGGCGCGCTGCGAAAGGCGATGACACGCTGGCTGGTTGCAATGTCGCTGATGTACTTATTGGGATCGCGAGCGAGGCGATTCATGACTCGTCGACATTCCGGATGCACAAACGCTGAAAGATGAATCAGCAGCGTTTGATACATCTGCATGCCATCGACGGATGCATCTCGAGTTCCCTCCAGGCCCGCTGCATAGGCCTGAACATGATCACACAGAATCTCCAGTGACTCTTCTGACCCATCCTGCGATAACAGCGGAATGACATGCTGCCAATTTCGCTCTTTCCTGGCCAGCAGTTCCGTCGCCAAAGATTTCCAGCGAGGATGATCGAGCCGTGCCAGATGCTGGATCAGGGTCGCCTGCTGAGGAACGGAGTACTCTGCGGGATTCTCCGCCATCTGATTGAGTTGTTCCGGGGACGCACACTCCAGAGCCGCGTTCAGAAACTGCGTCGCCGCCCCTTCATCCTTTGACGCAAGCCGGAAACTCGCCATTAACGGACCCGTCCATGACGGGTCACGATACTTGATGGCCGCCGTGCAAATCATGCCGGAGATCTGTCCTTCTCTCAGTCGCCGAGTGACACACTCCCGAATCAGAGCATCATTGCCTGACATCTTCAGGTTCAGAAGATGCTGCACGAACATATCCTGAATCATCGGATTGCGAATGTTTAACAGATCGCGGCGAATGGCCTGTTCGACTCGCGAATCGTTCTGAGCCGAAAGAAATCGCAACGCTCCACTGATGTTCTTCGCAGGTATCGTGGCCGAATCGGGTTGAGCCGCCTGTCGCAAAAACACCAGCACATAATCCACAACGAGCGGTAACCAGCGTTCGTCGGGATATTCGGAAATGGCCTGCACCACTTCGGACTGCAGTTTGGGAGTTGTCGATCCGGCCTTCCACACTTCGGCCATTGCCGGCTCAGCCGCATTGTCTCGGCTTCTGACGAGAGAACGCAGGGCCACCTGTGCAACTCGTTCATTTTCGCCGAGACACATTTCCTTCAGCGCGTTGACGGCTTCTTCGCCCGGGATCAAATTCAGATAAGCGGCAATTTCAAGTTTCACCGCCGTGGAACCAGTCTCTGCCTGTTCGATAATCGCACTGGCCTGTTCGGCTGTCAGTCGATCGGCAGCTCCGGCCATCGCTGCACGCCTGACACCACTATCCGGGTTTCTGAGATCAACCACGGCTTTTTCAACCGGTACAAACCGATAGATCGGTGTTAGCGCAGCGCAGACGGCGTCATCGAGCGATTCGTAGTGAGTGACCTGTGATCGAGGATTGCGGAAGATTCGTTCGGAGGCTTCCGAGAAATCAGCTAAAGAGACGTGCTTCAGCTTCACGGGAGTTTTGGGAAGCGGAATCATGCTGGGAAGGTCCTGAGAATCTTCCGTCCTGCTATCGATTAAAGACGCGAGGAACTGGATGAACTCGGCATGCACCGTCGGAGTGTCAGACGTGGCTGGCGTGAAAACAACTCGCTGAATTCCCCGTTCAGAAATCCTCTTAAGATGGTCGCACAACACCCACGTGGCCAGAATGTCCAGAGGCCGATGGACCGAGACAACCACCAGTTCACGATCCGCTCCCACGTATTTATCTTCAAAGAGGTTGAGCTTTCTGATCGCCTCATTCAGATTCAACTTCACAACTTCACGCGATGGTTTTGATTCGCCTTGCGGAGAGTTCTCAGCGTCCTGTTTGTCATCCTTGATACGATCACGCGCCCATTGAAGTTCGAGGGGAATCTCCGGACCGTTATAGGCCACTGCCGGGAACGTAAGCCATCCGGAAACAGATTTCGACGGTGCAAGTTTCGTCGCCGTCAGTGGCTCGCTGCGATTCGAGTTTACGGAATCCAGAGGGACACCGCTGGCATCCAGCCTGAACAGATGACGGTCCACATCAAGCGGCACATCACGGGAATTGGTGACACTAACCTTGATCTCTAACCGCAGAAGCCGAGTGTTCCGGTCGTTCCCAAGAACAAGTGCAGAATCAATCTCCTGGACGACCAGATCCTGAGGAGCCAACTCCGCGCCATCAGCCAACGGCATCATCGCGCAGGTTGCTGTCGTGAGAAGTACAAATACGCTGGCCAACATGAAGCTCTCCGGCAATAACGTCCTGCTACTTCCGGAACTATGGCGGACCAGGCCCAATATTTCCACTCAATTTATTGCTAAGTGGCTTCGGCATCGTCCCGCACGCTGAATTCCAGTTTCCAGCGTTTGTCCCCGGATTCATGGACGCACCACAATTCAAGCACTCCAAGTTCCGTAATTCGCGAGTGAAACTTGACCGGCACATATTCGTCGTCAGAGTTTTCCTCTGCCGGCAATGTGGCTTCCAGAGAATCCGTTTCGGAAATTTCGTCCTGTGACCAGCGACTGAGCAGTTCCCCCGGTCGATCATGGTTGCGAACCGGCGAACTGAAGAAGCGAAAGCGAGCCGCTTCGCCAACGATCAGGCCAATGGATTCTGAGGGGACAGCGGTCTCTGTGCCTTCTTCCATCCCGGCAGGAACAACGCAAAGTGCCTTCAAAGGTCGACCAACTCCGGGAATCGCCAGACCTGCGGTTTCGATCCCGATATAGTAAGACCGAGCTGTCCCGCCACGAATTCGCACTCCACCTCGCTGTTTGGTCCAGCCGTAAAAGCAAGCACCTCGGGCCACAGAAAAATCCAGATCCTCCGCACCTTCCACCAGCTTCGGAGGATTCTGCGGGAACCATTCCTGGAGTTGCTGCAGAAGTCGCGATCGCAGGGCGTGCGATTTGAAGACTCCTCCATTGAGCAACACATGCGTCAACCCGTTGCCGCCCAACGATTGCTGCAGAAACGCAGCGAGATGACGCGTGATGCCAGTGTCGGCTTCATAGGGCAAACCAATCTCGCGAAATCCTGCTCGAGACTTTGTGGGCTTTGAAGAAAGTTGAGCGGTCGGCAGGAAGCCGTCCAGCAACAAATCAGTGGCCGCGTTTCGGTCGACAGTCACAGAAACCAGCCCGCCGATCAATCGACTGCCGCGGCCAGGCACAGAAATCGTCTGACTGTCCGGCCCCGTTCCTGCCAGCAATGCCTCTTTGGCGTTTCGACAGGAGTGCCAGAGTGAAATGGATTGCCACGGATCCAGATGCAACCCTTTCTGCTCAAACAATTGCGCCACGAAATGAGCGAGGGCCAGATCCATATTGTCGCCGCCGACCAACAGATGATTCCCCACCGCCGCTCGCTGCAGCGTCAGTTCACCACTCTCTTCAGCGACTTCAACCAGCGTCAGGTCTGTAGTTCCACCGCCAATGTCGCAAATCAGCAGACGCTCACCAACCTTCAGCAATCTTCGCCAACGATCACCAACTCCGTTCAACCAGGCGTAAGTGGCAGCTTGAGGTTCTTCGAGCAGAACAAAGGAATCCGGTAGCCCCGCATTTAAAGCCGCCTCACGGGTGAGTTCACGAGCACTCGCATCGAACGACGCCGGGACGGTCAGCACAACCTGTTGATCCCTGATCGACGATTCCGGAAATGCCTGATGCCATGCCGCAATCAGATGTTCCAGATAACGTTGTGATGCGGTGACGGGAGAGACTTTGGCCACCGAGTCTGGTGCCTGCCATGGAAGAATGGCCTGATGTCGATCGACTTTGCTGTGACACAGCCACGACTTCGCCGCTCCGACGGTGCGTTCAGGAAATTCCGCCGACAGACTGCGAGCCGCGTAACCGGCGGCCTCTGAAGCGTTCGTCGACCACGGAACGCTGTAAGCCTTCGCAGCGGTTTCTTCTTTCGTCGCCAGATACAAAAACGATGGTAGTACAGAGCGAGATTCAAGAGTGTTGGCAGACACAAGCTGAGGAACAGGCAACACGTGAACCTGAGGTTTGTCTTCGCTCAATGCCGCATAAGCGAGAACACTGTTAGTGGTGCCGAGATCGATACCAATGACGTACTGAGCAGACATGTTTCAAACAGATCTCAAAGAACTCGGGAAACGTCGAACCAAAATGTGATAGCCACAGATTGCCATTGCAGGAGATTGCAAAAGTGAACGCCATCTCTTCGCCAGCGGATTTTATCTCTTTCTCCGAACGAAAAGGCCAGGCTCCTGCATGGTGCCTCGAGATTTGAGCAAATAGGAGAACTCCTCGACGGCCAACGAAAACAAGCTCTGAGTCGTGAAACCGAAATCTCGATTCCATGACCCAGAGCCTGCGAGTGTCAGCATTTGCTGTTCACGAGCTTTCCGGTGCGTTCGATCAGAACACGTCCAGAAGGTAGTGGTGACCGCTGTGGTATGGCTTCTCGGTCGGGTAGAAGTTATACCAGTTCTTGTTGTACACCGGAATTCTCATCGAAGGCTCATAGCGATAGTACATGTGATCGTACTGCTGCGGCTTCTGAAATGAGTGTGGATAATAAACGTAGGGATAATGGTAGAACCGCTGCCAGTCTGACGGCTGTCCCGGAGGAGCCGCCTCCACGGTTCGGACGGAAGTCAGCACGGCCACGGTGATGACGGCCAGTACGATCAAACGTTTCAGCATTTAACCTCTCCTCTGGACAACACGGTAATACTGGACGAGTACTCGGCAGGCGGATCGATCATAAAGACAACTCAGGTTGTCTTAATCGCCCCCGGAAACAGATCAGAGATCCGCGATGCCGAGGCTCGTCAGATGTTTTCTGGTGATCACGGTCGACTGAAGGTAATCCCTCAGCCATCCTTTCGAGCCGTCCCGAAATTGACCACGCGTCTATTCTTCGGCGTTCGACCGGCGACAGAATCAGTGCTTTCGTCAGAATCGTTAAATTCGACTTAGCGACGAGTCATTTACCACTCCGACACTCTTCAGTTCACAAATCACCAGACGGCCCCATCCTCGCATCAGCCACTGTGCGACAGCGGCGTACTGATTTGGCAGCACTAACGCGTTCCGGCTGATTCTTCGATGCCTCTGCTGTTGCGGCCAACGGCAAATTCTGCGGCAGCATGGCCAATTGTGGCCGCGACCCCTCAGTTGGTCCCGGATAATCGCCCTGGTGGGCATGATCGCAACAATGCAATCAAGTCGTCAAATCGTGACATCCGATACATGTAACCGGAGCATCGTGTACTGAACCGCTGCGCGCAGGTTCGGTCGGGGGGATTTGAACGCGATGCTGTATTGAACACGACGTGCGTGGGCCGGTCGGCAAATTGCTGATGTGTCCTGCGGGCGTCTCCAGCGAGGGACCGCAGGGATGACTCTCCGTCAATTCATAACCTCTGTACGCTGTCATCGGAAATCGCTGTCCGTGACAGCATTCCTCGGAGTTGCCACTTCACTGAGCGGACCGGGCATTAATCTTGCCAGCGGTGATGAGCCACTTGTGACAAACGTCGGCCAGTTTCAAATTCCATTCGACGTGGAAACAGAGCCAGGCCAGAGGGCTGAGGGCTTTGCTGTACTATTCGGATCTCAGAATGGTGGAGCGAACTGGGAACAATTGCAAAGCGTGCCGGCTTCTCAGGACGCCTTCATGTTCGCTGCGCCTCGCGATGGCCGCTACTCGTTTGCAATTCGAATGACTGATCCGCAGGGGAACGTGACTCCGCCTGCGAAGAACACGGCGGCGGAACTGGACGTTGTTGTGGATACGGTTTCACCAGACCTCAAAGTGGAACTCTTTGAATCCGCCCCCGGTCAGATTCTGATCAACTGGACGTGTACCGATGCCAGTGTGAATCCTGAGACTCTTTCAATTGAATACGCCGATGGCACAAACGGACGCTGGAAACCCGTGTCCGTCGATGCCGTCGCAAATGGTCAGGCCGTAGTCCCTTCAGGGCAGGGATCCGTCATTGCAGTTCGCGCTCAGATCTCCGATGCCGCTGGTAATCGCGGAGAAGCTTCGACTCAGCTGGTGTCAAAGGGAGTATCACAGGCTCCCGCGGCTGGTCCGATGACTGTTCCTCCTGTGCCAGCCGCAATCCGTTCGACTCCGATGGGCCCATCACCATTCGGAGCATCTCCGCAAAATCAACATGCAACCAATGTTCCGGCAGGCTATCCGGCTCCAGCAATGAAAGGAGCTGTCACCCCTGTGCCGCAGACCCCTGTGCCGCAGACGCCTGTGCCGGCGGTCGGTTATCCTCAGGAAACGGCCACAACAAATTTCGTTGGAAACTATGGGGCTCCGATGAGTTCTCAGCTTTCAACGATGGCCTCAGCCTCGGCGATGCCCGGTCTTCCGGATTTTCATAACTCGATGAATTCATCCTCCGTCGGCGATGAGCAGCTCGTGAATACTCACGTGTTCGATGTTGACTATCAGGTGGAAGACGTTGGTCCATCCGGAGTCAGTGCGGTGGAACTGTTCGTGACTGAGAATGGCGGTCAGCAGTGGTTCCGATACGGGAATGACACCGACCTGCGTAGTCCCTTTCAGGTTGACGCTCAGGGCGAAGGGACGTTCGGATTTGCTGTCAGAGTTCGCAACGGTCTGGGCTTTGCCGACGCTCCACCTCAGCCGGGACAGGCACCGGAAATTGTTGTGACCGTTGACGAGGCCGCTCCTGGCATTGAGCTGTCTCAGCCATCAGTGCGAGTCGATGGTTTCGGAACAGTGCAGCTGGCGTGGCGGGTCACCGACCTGCATCTGGCTCCGTCACCGATTCGACTGGAGTATTCAACAACTCCGAACGGCCCATGGACACCGGTCTTCGACTGGCAAGCCGATCAGGGCGGATTTGACTGGTCGATCCGGCCTGGCACTCCATCGTCCCTTTACTTCCGCCTGCTCGCTCGCGACGCCGCCGGCAACATCGGTGCCGCACAGACGCCTCAGCCGGTCATCGTGGACCTGAAGAAACCCGTCGGCCGCCTCCTGCGAGTTCAAGCGGCGTCGCACCCCATCGCGCCGCGCAATGAGAACAACGGTAAGTGACCATGAGTCAATCAGAGGTCTCATTAACGCAGAGACCTCACACATCATCGCAGCAGAATCACTCGCGACACAAACGCCAGTGATCAGGCGAAAAGAGCGGGAATCAGCTTGCCATCTCGGACGATCATCACGGGCCGACCGGTTGGCGTATGGTATTCGTAGGTGTGGTCAATTCCGAGCGCATGATAGAAGCTGGCTGCCACGTCATCCGGTGAAAAGCCTTCGTGCTTCGGCAAACTGGCGGTTTCGTCGCTTTCCCCCAATACCTGACCGCCCTTTATTCCGCCACCACCAAGGATCATGAACATGTTGCGTGGATAGTGGTCGCGACCAATGCGTTCTGTATTGATCTTCGGTGTGCGTCCGAATTCTCCGGTCACATAGACGACGGTCGATTCCAGCAGACCGCGAGCCGCCAGGCCCGTGAACAGGCCGTACAAGGCTTCATCCAAAGCTGGCAATTGCTTTGTCTTCAGCGTATTCCAGTTATCGCGGTGAGTATCCCAGCCGCCGTTCGTGACGGTGACAAAGCGAACTCCCGATTCCACAAGCCGCAGAGCCAGCAGGCAGCTTGCCCCAAGTCCGGACGAACCAAAGTCCTTCGTGAAGTCAGGAGATTCTTTACTGATATCGAACGCCTCACGAGCCTTGTTCGACGTAATAACGGTGTGGGCCTGACGACCAAACTCATCCATGCCGTCCAGCAATTGGCTGTCTTTTTCGACATCGCTGAAAGTGCGATCAAGATTCGACAGCAGGTTGCGTCGCTTTTCAACGTCTTCAACGGTCAAGCCACCTGACATCGAGATCCCGCGAACTCGAAACGCCGATCCGATCTGTGGCGTCGTTGTCGTGTTCATCGGAGCATACTTTACTCCCAGATACCCCGGTCGCTGAGCACTGTTCGGAATTGCGACGAAAGGTGGCATCTCGGGAATCCCCGGACGTTCTTTGCTCACAACTGAACCGTAGCCAGGAAACTCCAGCGACGGCAACGGGCGATTCCCTGTATTTACATACTTGGTGCCCAGATCATGAGCGGCTACTGAGTGAGTTACGCCCCGCAGCAACGTGAACTTGTCCATGCAGGTCGCAATCTTCGGCAGATGCTCAGAAATCTGAACACCCGGAAGGCAGGTCTGAATCGGATTGAACTCGCCGCGATATTCAGACGGGGCATTCGGCTTCAGGTCGAACGTGTCCATGTGAGAAGGACCGCCGTTCAGATTAACGAAAATCGCTGCCTTACCTTTTGCATCCGGATTGATATGACTAGCGGCCGCAAGCTGAGCATAACTGGCCAGAGACAAGCCGGTTCCACCAACCACGCCAGCCTTCAGAAAATCGCGTCGACCAACACCATCGCAGGTTCGGAAAAATGCCATGTGAGTACTCCCGGAAATCTATTGGTAACTAGAGGTTGTCTTTAAAAATGTGAGCAGCGGATCGACTTCCGCCATTGCGGCTTACCCCGATGGCGTCGCCTGCTGAATGCTAATGATTCACCATAAACTCACGAGTATTCAACAGAGCCCACAGCACACCGCGAACTCCGTCCACGGCATCTTTTGACTCGGAAATGTACGCCTGAGAAGTTCGGACTTCTTCTTCTGTCGGATATCGACTCAACGTTCGCAAGTAAGCTTCGTTGATGATTTCCGTGAAGTTGACGTTCGACGCAGCAATCGCGTCAGACTTGGAAGATTCAGGGACAGCCGGAGTTGCCTCCACTTCTTCCTCTTTCACGCCAGCCTTTTCGGCCTGAGCTTTCAGTTTGGCGATCTGATCCTGGAACGACTTAATCTGGCCTTCTTTGCCCTTCTTTTCAGCTTCGGCCAGACGTTCTTTCAGCTTCTTGATCTGAACTTTGTAACGATCACGAGCCTGATTACGCTGATCCTTCTTCGAGTCGGCCGCGTCAGCGAAAGACTTGCGAGTAAATGCGAGTGAATTCTTTGTCGCAACGTCCTGCAACCAGCCGTCACCATCATCAATCAAGGACAACAACTGGTTGTCATTTCGCACGAAGATGGTCTGCAGCAAACTTGGTTCTTCAGTACGATCACAATCGCAATTGCTTTCGCGAGTTGATCGGCCAAACACAGTCATCGCATAGTCAGCCGGATTTCGATTTCTGTTACGAAGACCTGAGCCAGGAATCGAGACTGCTCGTTTTTCCAGTTCCGTGACAAATTCGAGGTTTTTCGCATCATTGCGAGTCGCCTGAACCATCATGTCGTAAGCGATCTCCGCTGGGATCCGTCGTGGCACCGCGCGGCTGAAGTTACGTTCATCCAGGCGATTGGTCGAATTCGGAACCCAGCTCAGTTGATAAGTACGGCTGTTCAGAATCTCGCGATGCAACCACTTCATGTCGAAGTTGTGTTCGATGAACCCGGCCGCCAGATAGTCCAGCAAAGCCTTGTTTACCGGTGGGTTCGCAAGGTTCATGTCATCTGAAGGCTGCACGATTCCGACGTTGAAATAGTTGGCCCAGACTCGATTGACGAACGCTCGAGCAAACAACGGATTTTCCGGAGCACGCAACCAGTCCATCAGCGGCTGACGCACATCCTCGTACTTCGTCAGATCCACAACAGGACCGGCCAACAACCTGGCACTGGCCACAGGCGGGACGTTTCGATCGGGCTTACCGTTGTTCTTCTTTTTATCCCTGGCTTTGGCTGGTGTCGCTTTGGGCTTCACAGCATAAACTTCTGCGAACGGGATGATCTCGCCGCCCTGAACCTTCCTGGCCAGAATGTTGCGAACATCATTGCCCTTCAGGCCTTTCGTTTCTTCAAACTTCGCGACCATCGCATCATATTCGGCCTTGGCGTCCGGGCGAGTATTCTGGCGGCCTGTCGTGGCCTTAAAGAATCCCTCAAACTGCTTGAAGTCGTCCTGAGTCCATTGGTCGAATGGATGCTTGTGACACTGTGCACACTGGATGCGAGTTCCCAGGAAGGTGTATGCAAACCCAATGACTCGATCTTCCGACGTCTGGAAGTTCTGCCGAGCCCAGAAGTGTGCGAGGCCGGAACGTTCCGCGTAACCATCCGCCCCCGGTCCGCCCTTGTGATACAGCTTTGAGATATTCTCGCAGTACTGCTGGTACGATTCACCCGGCTCACGACTGACAGCCATGACAATTCCCTCGACAATCCTGTCGTAAGGAACATTGTCACGAACTCGTTTTTCAATCCACGCATACCAGTGTTTGGACGCTTCGGTCTGTACCGGAGTCACGTTGTTCAACTTGTCATCGCTGTTACCAGTAAAGTCACACAGCTTCGTCGTCCACCATGCAACATAACCTGGACGTTCAAGCAGTTCGTCGATCTTCAGTGTACGCTTGTCTGATCGAGTATCCGCGAGGAAAGCTTTGATTTCGGCCGGCGTTGGCAACGTTCCAGTCACATCCAGACTGACTCGACGCAGGAATTCCGCATCTGTGCAGGTTTCAGACTGCACGATGCCGACTTTCCGCAACTTCTCAATGACCAGTTCATCAACCCTCGTCGGAGCTGCGACCTGCGGATACTTGTCCCCGAAGTTTTCGGAGACGGGGCGAATCACGGGCACTGGCACAACCGCACTGTCATACGACGCCACAACATGCGTGTCGCCGGACGATCCTGCCAGGACAAGTCCACCCGCAGTGATGTCGGCGATCTGATCATCGTTCGTCTGGAACCGAGTCAGTGCCGTTACGTCTTCGCGAGTTCCATCCGTCCAGATCGCCACAGCCTTCAACTGCTGTTGCTGACCATCGGCCGAAAAGAGAATCTCAGCAGGAGTTACCTCCAGCTTAGTCAATGTGGGCGGCTCTTCAACGCGAGCCGGAGCGCCGGACTGAATCCAGCGGAGCAGAACATGATGCTCCCAACTGCCTTCCTTCAGACGCTGGCCACCTTCATGCTGAATCTGCATCAATGGCTTTGCCAGAATCAAACTCTCTGCCGGAGTTTCAGGATCCAGACGACCGTACAATTCGTCATGATCGAGAGTAAAATCGTATCCAAACAGGCTCATGCGAAATCCGCCTCGCCCCTGGAAAGATCCATGGCAACTACGGCCGTTACATCCCAGCTTTCCGAGCAACGGAACAACGTGCTTCTGAAAATCCGGCGATTCCCCGCCTGCTTCCGCACTTGCGTAGCGTTGAGAAACAGAAGCCATGACTTCTGGGCTCGCTTCCGGAACTGCCGCCACAGCAGGAGCAGTCTGCTCCTGAGCAACCCCGATCAACGATCCGACGGCCACAGCCAGTCCGAACACGGCGACGGAAATCCATTGTTTGATGCGGATCTGCATGACAAACGCCTTTTCAAAATCAACAAACATAATCTACTTTTTGTCCGCAGCAGCCGGGGGCCCGGAAGCCTTCTTGCCGCTGTTTTTCGGGTTTCCCGCCTTCTTCGCGAGCTGTTCCCATTCCTTATCCACCTGAGCATCCATCGGATCAGACAGAGCCGTCAACTGTTCATCAATCTTTCGCTGTTGCTCAAGCAGACGTTCCTTGTCCGCTTTTAACTGAGCCATCTTCGCTTCGCGACGCTGCTTCAGTAAACCCCGAACCTGTGTTTCCAGTTCCGCATCACGACTCAACGACCATCGAGCCGTCAGCACTCGAATTTGCGATTCAAGCTTCCAGCTTTCCAGCTGAGCGTCGTATCGAGTCGGGTTCTTTTCGCGAGTAATCTCCAGTTGCTGCAACTGCTTGTTCAAGTCTCTTATTGCTCGGACGAATTCATTTGGGCGAGATTTCTCAAGCTGCTCCAGGAGACGAGCCAGTTCCGGATGATGCTGAGTTGCAAACTCCATGGCCGCTTTACGATCTGCCTCGGACTTTTCTATCCGGGATCTCTGCTCGCCCTGGTCCGGCTTGTCAGGTTCCTCGACCCTCGACTTTTCCTCGGGCTTTTTTTCCTCAGGCTTCTTCTCATCCGCCGAAGTCTGCGCTACGAAAGCCTGAAACGGTATCTGTACTCCAGACCCGAGTCCCACGATCGCAACAGCAAACAAAGCCAACAGTCTCATCAATTCAACTCTCCGATGGTCAACTTACCTGGCACTGAACCATTCCGTCAAAAATCTTCGCCACCGAGTTTACACCGGTGGTTCAACGGCTTCTGCACCACGACTTCGTCTCCGGGTCACTAATAAACATCGGATTCCTCTTTCGACTGCGGCTGACCACTACCGTCCTCCAGCTCGATCGCCATCAACAACCATTCCGGGGTTGCCACTTCCGACAAGGCCGGATCCACATCCATTTCAACATCCTGCAATGCCAGCAGATCTGTAGCTTCCGATTCCGAAATCAAATCCGCAAGAGCATCCACCGTCTCTGCATTCACGACAGTCAACTCCCCGGAGGATCGCCCACCGGAGCCAGTCGCAAAAGTCAGCAGAATTCCCGCGAGCCCCAGTCCGGCCAGGCTCACTGCGATGTGAGACACTTGAGAACGAACCGAGATAAATCCTGGCGTTACATCCACCACTGACAGCTTAACCACAGCCGGAGCAGTCTCGGCAGATGACTCGCGGCAAGCCACTGCGATCCCGGCCTGCAGGCGAGTCGCACTCAGGACCAGTTCACACAGTTCCGCGTCATCCAGCATCGCCAGTTCAAAAGCATCGACGTCAGATTCGGAAAGCTCACCGAGCACATACTGGGCCGCTCGCCAGGCACGCTCGTCGGCAGCGATTCCGGTTGTCTCTGAAGTTTGCAGTTCGCTCGTCATATCAGTCCCAGCCCGTCTTTCGGAAGCATCAGCTAATTGACCCACAATTCTCTGAGCCCGGAGTCTTCTCTCAGCCGCATCAGAGCTCGACGCATCCACGTCAGAACTGTCCCGAGCGGCAATTTCATTTCGGCAGCTATTTCGGCAAATCCCTGCCCTTCGTAAATCCTTCGCCGAACCACTTCCTGTTGATCCGCCGGCAACTTTTCCAATGAGCGACGAATAGCCACCGCCAAATCATCATTCACAAGAACCGCATCCACCATCCACATCAAATCATTCGACCGCCCGGAAGCGTCCACGGCCTGCAAGCCAGCACCCTGATCAATCAACTTCTGCCGCTGCACAGTTTCGCGACGCATCTCCCGACGAATCTGGCGACCCTCGTTCAAGGCCACCTGAAACAACCAGCCTCGCAAAGTGTCCTTCCGCCCCGACTGAATGGTTTCAATGGCCCGCACGACTGTTCTCTGAAATGCATCTTCTGCCAGATGACGATCCTTCAGGACCCCCGCGAGAAATGTCTTGAGATCTGCTTCCCACTGAACGCAGGCCGCCTCAATAATTTCGCGAGTTGCCGCGCAATCCCCGGAGACCGCTTGTTGCCAATCAAGAGATTGTTGCGAACTGGCAGAACTCTCTGGTTCCATCTGCGACAACGACAATCCTCCGAATACCGCACCTGACAGGAAAACGATGCCCGGCCTTCGGGAATTATTTCAGCATTTTTCGAGCTGCGAGAGAATTCCTGGCCACGTTTGTTCGGCAAAACATGCCTAACTGTCGTCATCGTCCAACTCAACTGTCTCGTTTTTGCGTCATGAGGGCCAGATGTCTTGTAAAGCCGCCAATGAGCCCCTAACATCCCGCCCCGGAAAACAGCTCCTTGGCACGACTCAGTTTACTGACCGTTTCACTCGCTGTTTGGGCAGATAGCTCAGTTGGTAGAGCACAGGACTGAAAATCCTGGTGTCGGGGGTTCGATTCCCCCTCTGCCCATTCGATAAAACAAAGGGTTTCCGAGAAAATCGGGAACCCTTTGTTCGTTGAATACCGCCATTCATACCGCCATTCTCATTCTGTGGCGGTATCGTCGTCGATCGGCTGAAAGAGACTGGCAGTTGCCGCCGTCACCTTTGCCATCCCTGTACGCGTCGCATGTGCGTAGATTTTCGACGTCACAACTGAACTGGCATGGCCGAGCAACTCCGACACGTTGTTGATCGGAATGCCGCTTTCCAGAAGTAGCGTTGCGGTCGTGTGTCGCATCTCATGCCAAACGAGAACAGGAACCTTTGCCTTCTCACACAATGGCTTAAACGTCCTGCTGACCAGATTGTTCCGGTTGATGATCTTCCCTGCATGGTTGACGAACACGAGGTTATCGCCTGCCGTTGGGTGTCCGTCCATCATCATCTTGGCTCTGTGCTTGTCCAGGGCTTCCATAACGTAAGGCGGCACGACGATTGAACGATTCCCCGCGTCTGTCTTCGGAACCTCTCCAATCGTCGCCTTGCCTTTGTTGTCGGTCAACGTCCGGGAAATGCCGATCTCGTTTTTCGTCCAGTCGATATCGGACCAATATAACGCCAGGGATTCGCCTTGCCGCATTCCCGTGAACATGGCGAGTGCGAACAGGGCAAACCAGCGATGCCCCGCCACATGCTTCAGGAATGCCTGAGATTGTTCGGCAGTCCAGACGGTTCGCTTCGCTTTTGTCAGTCGTGGCTTGTCTGACTTTGAACAGGGATTGAAGCCGATCAAATCCCGTTTGACCGCATCATTGAGAGACTTACTCAGGACTGCAAAAATCTTCTGCTGACTGGCGGCTGAATACTCATCTTTTGCCGCTGTGCTGATAACGCTGTCGATGTGCAGCCCTGTCAGTTGCTGTAGCCTTACCTTGCCGATCAGAGGATTGATCTTCGTCCGGATATCCTGCTGATATCGGTCTTTTGTGGACGTCGCCGCCTTGCTGATGTTCTCAATCCAAAACTTGAGATACTCTTCAACAGTCGTTCTGTTCGCTGTCGGAAGTCTGCCAGCGTCGTTTGCCGTTTGTGCGTTGCGGAGTTTCTTTTGAACCTCCTGCTTTGTCTTGCCGTAGATATCTTTGCGTCTACGTTTCCCGTCCGGACTGACCCCCAGGGAAATTGTTGCCCGCCAGCTACCGTCCGGCCGCTGCTGAATCGAGCCTTCGCCACGTCCACGACTACGCTCTTTCTTCGCCATCGTTGCCACTCCTCACAAAAGTGATCTCACAGATTGAAAAACGGGAAACTGACTGTGAGGAACAGCTTGTCGGCTTCGGTTAATTACTCCGAGCCTATCCCGCTGAATCAGTATCGTCGTTTATCGCTGTCGCTGTCCAGTCCTGCCTCAATCAGGCCAACCATAAAACGGAACGCTGCCGTACTTGCGATGAAGGCTGACCGCATAATCGCGAACAGCCAGCCAGCCTGATTGATCTCCAATCGGTAACTTCTGTGCCGCCTTCATCAATCGAAGTGCTTCAGACCGCTCCGCAGCATTTGCATCTTCAGGCAATGGCAGTGCGAGCAACTTCTGCCCCTGTCGTACCATTCGCGGATCTTCTTTTTTCAGCGGTCTCAAGAACGGCCTGCATTCAAGGCTGAACAGTCGGCGTCGTAAACTCATGACTTCGATTCCAGTGCTTCGAGGCGTTGCCGAAGTTCGCCAAGTTCAGTCATTGGTCCCAATTGCGTCAGGATCGCTTTAGCCGCGTTCAGGCGAACAGATGGTTCATTCTCCGCAGTCAGCAGAGAACGGATCGTAGCCACCGCTACAGATGCCGCTGCTGATAATTCGCCAACCGCTGCGTTCGTCATCTCGGAACGGATCTCAGAGACACGAGATTTGAATTCTGCCGACGCCGCAACACGATAGCCCTGGCGTTCGCTA
Organism: Planctomycetales bacterium; assembly: GCA_026400835.1. GTDB lineage: Bacteria > Planctomycetota > Planctomycetia > Planctomycetales > Planctomycetaceae > SXXK01. The sequence goes on from JAPLOA010000035.1 coordinate 125,584, forward strand.
CAACCGCATGATTCCGCCGCCGCACGAATCGTCGAGCCACTGGCCACGTGCATAGCCAGCAATTCGGTAAACCTGCCAGAATCGGACGTTTCTGATTCCATCATGGTTCATTTACTCCAAAAAGCCGCCATCGAGCGAAAGGTGTACTCGATGACGGCCCGTGAAATGACGGGCAAAGTGCCCCGTCATGTGAACAGCCTTAGAAACTCCGCTGGTGCTTCTCTGAGCCTCAGTAGATTCAGATTGACTGATCGTGCAAGCTCGTAAGACAACGCCGCTGCTGCGTCCTCATATCGCTCAGGCGAAAGGCTGTAGATTGAATGCAGAAACTGCAGATCGTTTGGACACAAAATAACCTGTTTCCTCGCTCGCCAGTACAGATGAAAGCCCAGTCGAACGAAGTCTGAACCATGCTGTCCACGGATCAGGGCGTTCCTGTCGATGCCAGCATCCCTCAGGATCTCTGATTCACAACCGCTCAATAACTCCCGAGCCACTGGAGACAGATTTACCTTTGGGCAAAGTGCATCTGGCTGATTCAGATGTTCAATTCCGTGAGCCACTTCGTGTAGCAGCGTTCCGATCTTGCAACGTGGCGACCATGTTTCAAAGTCATTGCGAACGATGATACAGATTCCGCGACCACGCCATAACCCGATAGATTCCAGTGGCCCTTGTGACTGCAAATCTGCCAGGGGGCTGAATGCCGCCATCCATGATGGTTCCCATTCAGTTTCCGTCTCATCGCTTTTCAGAATGTAAATTGGCGTGCCGCTGAGTTCAGGAACAACTTGACGAATGAACGCGACATGTGTTGTGGACCAGTGAGCAGTCATGGCTTCAACTTCTCCTGATGGATCTGATTCAGTTCGGCCGGCAGTCGCACTTGCTTCTGTTGTCGTGGTCGAATCGCTTCCTGCAGTTGCTGCAATTCATCACGGACCGCTTCAATCCGTGCATCTGTGGATTTGATAGCCGCGTCAGCCTGTTGCAATCCAAGCATCTCGAGCGGTAGCCAGGGGATCGAAGCGTGGTCACGCAGTTTTCCGACGTGTGACTGGAGATTTTCCAAGGTCGTTTGTCTGCGTGCCTGATCCTGCAAGAGCGGTTTCAACTCGTTGTTGACTTCACGCAACTGAGCATTGACAGCCGCTTCACGTTCCAGCAGCTCCTTGTCGATGATGTTCTCTGGATCAGCCAACCATGCCTCTGCCTGCATGGTTGTCATAAACTTATGATTGGCGTCATTCAGTCGGGCTTGTGCCTGATCAATCGCTGGCTGCAGTTTGTCGTACGCTGCCTGCAGTGCCCTCTGTGCGGCCTGTAGTTCGCTTTCCGCCTGCAGACGATCAGAAACAGACTGCTGATTGATCCGCAATTGCGCCGCCCAGGACAATCGCTGCTGCTGTAGATTCACGTCGCGTTCAAGGTCGGCTTCGTTTTTGTCGGCAACGTCCAGAACGATAGCGACTTCATCGGAATCGCATTCGGCACCGCTCGCCAGTTCACGGACCGTTGCGAGATACTGCTGGAACGTAGTGCGTTCGGCTACCTGTTTTCTGGATTTCAGTTTTTGCACCAATGTTGCAAGGCTCATTTTAGATTCCCTAAAAGTTGTGAATCGGTTGATACCTGAAGTATCGCCGCCATCGCTTCGTTGCGGTCGATGTTGCTACTAAACAAAACGCGAATCACGGAAACGGTTTTCGATGTCTGTCCGCAGGTTCTGCAGCGTCGATAGCGGGTCGTGAACATCGAGCCCCGCACCGTGCAATATGTGATTGCCGGACCTCCGCAGTGCGGGCAAATTGTTGGAATTCGCATTGCTGAACGCCTGCTTCAAGAATTTGGAAAACCGGACATAAGTACTTTCTGTCAAGGAATCGGGCTCTTTCGAATCGCCCTGTAATGCCAGAAGCCAAAAGATCGTTTGACGAAAGTTTTCAGCCCCTCTCGTGATGTCCGTTGTAAACGCTGCTGCTCATCGCCTCCCGCCTTCCGTCCGCCAGTCGATGTGTTGGCCGCTGATCGCTGCGAAGCCTTGAGAGGCGTTCGCGATCGCTCCAGCCTGATTGGATCTCAAGACAAGCCGCTGCGATTTGTTCTGGTGTTGGATCTCGTGTTGCTGCCATGTGGTTCGGTCCTTTGACGCAAGTTGTCCGAGGTCAGTTGTCCACGGTCAGGCTACCACCACCGCGGACAGTCCCTTTAGGGCTGTCGCGGAGGTAGTCTGTCCGAGGTCAACCCTCGGACGTCGGACAGTGAACCTTGGACAGTGTCCGAGGTCATTTTGTCCGAGGTCAGACGCAAGCCAGTTGTTGCTTTTCTGGAGTTCGGCGGGACATAGTTTTCGCTGATCTCGATCGCCCCTGATTCCTTCAATTCGTCGATGATGTCAGCAAACGGGTTTCGATCTTTCTTTGTGCTGCATCGCTCAGCCAGGCGGGACAAAGATATCCAGTCCTCGGACAGATACTTCAGAACCTTTGTCTGCATCACTGAGACTCGCTCAGCGTCTTTTGCGTTTGTTGGCAGTGCTGGTTCAACATCATGTGCCACCGTCCACAATGGCCAGTTCCAGCGAAGTGTCATCGGTTCCACTGGTACGAATGACCGCAATGTGGCATCGAGCACAGCGAACCCTGACTGCTGATGTGGCCTGATGACCATGTGAAGGTCAACGGTTCGGGACTGAGAACCGCCACCGCTGCCGATGTCGGTAACGGCCTTGCCTGTCTGGTCGCCCTTTGTGCTGTGGTGGACCAAAACAATCGGGCAGTTCATGACACCAGCAAACTTGTCGATCATGTTGTGGAATGTTGTCTGATCGTCGTTTGAGTTCTCCTCCAGCCCGTTTCCGAACAGTCGATACTTCGCGTCAATGACGATCATGTTCAGCGAGCCAGGGGGATGTTTTGCTGGAATGCCTTCAATCAGATCCTGAATTGAAATCCAATCGCCACGACAGGACAGATACTCAAACCGTTCCTTATGTTCGTCTTGTTCAATCTGCATTGCGAAACGGACTGCCGCGATTCTGTTTTCGATCGTCTCTCTGTGCAGTTCGTTGTCGATCAGGAGAACATTCCCACGGGCAACCCGTCTGCCGAGCCAATCACGCCCCGTCGCAATACAGATCAGGAGCATCAACGCGAACCAGCTTTTGCCCGTCTTTGTGCTGGCGATGAAGTTTCCCACCTCGCCACGCCGCAATAATCCTTCAATGACGCATTCCCGCATCTGTGGCGGTTTGAAGGCTCCCTGCCATGCATCGTTAAACGTCAGTCTGGACTGAGAACCAATCTGCGACTCTTGCAACATCTTTGCAGCATGTTCAACGATGTGCTGTATATCGCTGTCTGGTCGCCGTGCTTCGCTGAGAACCTGCTCACATTTGTAGATCAACTGCCGCCGCTGGTACTTCTCACGCACAATTCTTGCGTAATAGCGAACATGCTCAGCATGTGGAACAGCTTCAGACAACGTCATCAGGTACGGAACACCGCCAGCATCTTCCAGCCTGCCAGTTCTGGCGAGTTCGTTTCCGACTGTTACAGCGTCGATCGCCTTACAACCAGAATCCCATAGGGTGACAATCGTTTCCGCAACCAATTGATTCTGGCTGGAGTAGAAAATCTCAGGCTCTGGCCTGACAACGTCAATTGCCGAGTTCATGAAAAACAGACTACCGATGAAGGCACGTTCTGCGTTCTCATCGCATGGCGGGACCATTGCCGAGCGTTCGATATCGGTGTCTATCATTCGGACACCTCACGATCAAACAGCGTTCCCTGCTGTTCTGTCGGGGGAGTTTTCCACTGCGGCATTCCGAGTTCGGCCCGCAGCTCTGATTCGGTCAAGCCGAAGTGCTGAGCCACCTTTGGCACTAGCCACCCGCAACCGATCATCTGTCCCGCATCAATCTTCTGTTCAGCGTCCAGAGTTCTCTGGAGTTTTCGCCTGCCAATATCCATAATGATGTTGCTCCTGTTGCTGCCCTGCCAGGCAGTTGAATTGAAAATGTTGTCGCAAGAACGCTCGATCAGCTTCCCAGTTGGTCGAGCTTTTCTTTCTTCATCATGTGATCAACTGACGCGTAGACCATCTCACGCTCCTCTGGTGTCATGCTCAGGAGTTGCTTGCAGATCACATATCCGCGATCTTGCAACGTGAGGCGATACAGTGCATCGTTCGCAATCTGCATCAGTTGCGGGTGGCGTTTCTTGTCCTTGCCCATCTTGATCAACGTGCGTTGAATCTGAATGACGGTCGGAGACTTCTTTTCCACCTCAGGTTCTGCCGTTGCAGTTGCAGGCTTCGACACCAAGGGCTTGACGGTCTCCACCGCTGTGATGACTTCAACCGCTGGCTTGTCCTCTGTGACGATCTCATCAGCCACCGGAACATCTGCAGCCACCGGAACATCTGAAGCCACCTCGATGACTTCACCGGTCGGCTTGCCGAGTCGCTTTGGTGTTTCTGGGTCGTCTGCAATCATGCGCAGTGCCTCACGGATACTGGTCGCATCTTTCAAATTCAACACGCGTGTGGAATTTGAAGCGATGGCCATGAATCGCCGTGCATGCTCCTGGCTGTAGTCAAAGTTTTGACCGAGCCAACCGCCCCACTCGCCATGTGGTAACTTTGCTTTGATCGCAATCAACGCCCGGCCGCATCGCTCAGCATGCTCCACAGCTTTCTTTGCTGCGGTCTCAACTTGCTCTGCGGATTCGTTAGCAATACCGATCAGAACATCTATTTCCAGTGATTCAAACTTGATGACGTTGGCCATTACAACACCTCCTTCAGTCGATCAAACGCCCATAAATCAACACCCGTTTCCTTGTCGTCGCGAACTGGCTTTTGCTTCGGCAGGTCAAGCAGCGTTGGCACATCCTCTGGCTTGCATCCGAGATAAGCCGCCGCGCGTTCTTCGTCGCCACCGTTGCGGAGGAATTCAGTGGCTTCACGAATGGTGTCTGCGTCGATGTATTTCATAAGCCCACCTCGCTTTCATCGGACAGACTGGGATTCTCAATCAGCATCCGAGACCGTATAGCGTCGTTGACTCCGACGAGTGCCGCACCAACTTCAGTCCATGACAGGTCTGGCACCTCTGCGCGGCATTGCTCAATCTCGTCGCACAGTCGCACAATCAGACACGACATGTATACAAGTTTTTTTGTGTCCTGGTCGCCGTCGTGATATGGGGTCATTATTCGCCCCCCTGCATTGCTGAATCTGCGATTCTGTACAATGCTTCCCACGGTACGCGCCGAGCATTGCGGATCTTTACGGATGCTAGTTGCCCGTCTCTGATCATCGCGTAGCAGGTCACATGGCCGACATTCAGAAAATCGGCCGCTTCTTTGATCGTGGCAAACCCTGCCCGCCGTTGCTCGCGATTCGGTTCTACCGTCGCCGCTTTCGTTATCATGGTTTTCACTCCGCATGGTTTTTGTTCCACGTCTCACAGCGTTGTTCGCTGGACGTCATGCGGACATAAATATCAACGAATGAACCCCGGTCAATTTTCATTGAACGGGGTTCGGTGTCGGTTCGGGGATCGTTCGGGGATCGTTCGGGGATTCAGTCTTTCGATACCTTCAGGAACTCATCTCGCTGCTTCTTTGAGCCTCGAAACTTCTGCGGGAGGTCTTCAACATGAACTCTGTAACGCTGAGAACTGGATTCGACAATTCGCCATGTTGGGCCTTTGGCTTTTTTGGTCATCCGATTCCGAAAAGTGTCATCAGTGAAACCACATATCAACGCCCACTCGCCTGACGGTCGATCTTCTTCCGTGAGTTCGTTTCGGAGAACGGTATCACCCGCGATTGTCTGCAGGCAGTCGTCCGGAATAGTGGATTCTTTCGGCTTTTCATCGCTGCAAAGAGCCCCCGCCCGAATCTCTGCTGTGATTCTCTCACGCCATTGTCCGATATCGTTCGGAATTCTGCCAAGATGCAACGGTAGACGTTGAACGCACAACTCCGCGTTCTGGCCTGACAATTCACGCCGCAATCCGTTGTACAGATGCCAAGATGAATTCAGAGCCGCCGAGCACCATGCCAAGTCATCCGCTGGCCTGTTCAGGCTGAATCGTCCGGCCGCGGATGCCACCGCAACGCCACGTGCTTTCCAGTGCTGCTCAGCATCACTGGCCATGAACTGAAGCGTATCGACTTCGCTTGTCACTTGATCACGGATGTAGGCGACGTCGCAATTCTCAGACGTCAACTCACCACACTCCGTCAGCATGGCCTGCATTGCGTCCAGATGCTCAACCAATCGCTTGAACGCCGCAAACGTCTGATTCCATTCATCGGGGATAAATCCCGCCGGTATCGTGGTCATGTTCGACTTTCCGACAAGTCGATTCCGAATCAAAAAGAGAACACGCCAGGCGGTTCGGATGCCGCTTTTCAACTGGCCGGTTTAGGCGTGTCTCTATGCTCAAAATACCGCCATTCATACCGCCATTCGGTTTGAACAATGGCGGTATTCAGTGTATCAGGGCGAACGAACAGTGTACAGACAATAACACAAAAGCCAATGTTTTAACGTCTCAAATGAACAACTCTGTACAGTAATGAAAGCTCGATGTGTGCCCTGAAAATCCTGGTGTCGGGGGTTCGATTCCCCCTCTGCCCATGTAAAAAGAAAAAGGGTTCCCTAGAAATTCGGGAACCCTTTTTTCGTTTCCGCCCGTCCCTTTTCGGCGAGCGGCAGGGCGTCAGCCTTCAGAGCACACCCGCATCTCACGCGCACCACCCGCTGCTTCCCCGTCATCCTGCTGCGTAAAGATTCCAGCGCGGACCGAAGCACCACCGACGACTCAACCAACCTGCCACGCAAAACATATAGCGATAACCGAAACACAGAATCGCAAGGAGTCGCACTCGGAGGGCTGACGCCCTGCCGCTCGCCGGAGGCTTATGCAGACCGAGTCTTTTCGCGGGATTACAAAGATTCTTGAAATAGTTGGCCGACGGATTCGCTGTCGTTCGATCTGCAGCTTAACCATCACCCTGTCGAGTGCTAAAGATTTCGCTGGCGGGTGAACGTCACATCCACTGTCGTGGGACGCCGGGGTCTGTGGGGATCTCGAACAAGTTGTTCAACACCAACAAAGAAGTGAGTTCAAATCATGAAGTCGAATGCCTGGAAGACCTGCCTGTTATTTTCCACCGTATACCTGGCCGCGGCAACGGCTTCAACTTTCGGTGAAGAGAAGGTGAAGCTTCAGATCGCCGGATACTCCGTGGGGCAAAAAGATCCTTCGTCTGAGTTTGGCCAGGGGTTGTCCATGATGCGGCAGCCGGGACTCGAAGTGGATCTGCATTTTCATGCACCCAAAGAAACCGTCCTGTCGCTTGATGCAAAGCAAACGGCGCTTGTGTTAAAGCAGGATGACGGAACCGAACTGCCTCTCGAGGAGATGTTTGATGGCAACTTCCGATTGAGCCTGAACGAGAAGCCAGAGAAAGGCCTGGTGTCCATGCGGACGTCAGAGATTCCAGCCAAAGGAACAAAGCAGATTCAAATGGAAGGCGATCTGGTTCTTGTTGTAGGACGAGATCTGAAGACTGTCGATGTGGAGATTGTGCTGGAAGAGGGCAAGGAACTGAAGTTTGGTCCTCTGGATGCAACAGTCGGAGAGATTGGAGATGCCTTTGGGGAGCCTTTCAAAAAGACGTTTCAAATGAGCAGCAAGAAGCCATTTGATTCGATCGCCTCGATTGAGTTCGTTGATGCAAAAGGTAAGACTGTCGAAAGTTCCAGCGGCGGCTCCGGAAGTTTCGGCTTCGGCGACGACGTGACCTATTCACGATCGTGGCAGATTGCATCGGATGCAAAGTCGATCAAGGCCAAGGTCTCCTACTACACAAAGACGGAGACAATGAAGGTGCCTTGTAAACTGGAATTCGGTCTGGGGTTGTGATCGCTCTTTGATCAGCTCGATACCGCGCAAATTTCCGCAGCCGCCTTCACTCGAAGACGGCTGTTTTCGTTGACGCGACGTCATCTGGCACAAAATTCAAATTCGTTTTGGCCGATACTTCCGGCAATCAACGATTGGGATGATCGGAAGGCGAAATACTCGCCGCATTATGCCAAAGGACTTGTCCACCGGGAGCCGTCACGTGTCACTTTCTGCCATTGAATCGATGATGTCCCAATTCCGTTCCGTCGTCAGCCGCTTTCGAGGCGTTCTCGCCCCCGCCAAAAGCACCCGCACAACTCGCCAATTTCAAACAGTGGCAATTCAGGCAAATTGCAGAGACTTGCAGGGCAAGCGAGGGGTCTCTCGGAGTTCTCAACGGCTCACATTGTTCCGAAGATGCTTTATCCGAGTACGCAGCGAGCAGAATTCTTCTTCTCGATGGCTTATACCGTAGCGGCCTTCGAAGACCGCTGCCAGGATATTAAGTACTGTTGCCCGGGGCAATCGCGTCTCAACACTTGAAGAGCACGGACGTTTTTGTACGCCATGATGTAACACGGGGCAGTTAGTCCTGTTCTGCTGGAACTGATATCGCGCCATTTGGCACAACAGAAAATTCCATGAGCGCATTGTCGACAGATCAATTTGAGTCTCATCTGGAGCAGTTGGAGACTGCGGCCCGGCGAGGGGACTCGTTGAATCTTCTGTTGCAGATCGCTCAGAAGTCACTCATCTCGCTGGTAGGTACGAACGACGTTGTGATTGTCGTCGCGGAGGGCAATCAGATTCGACTGCTCGCGGGAACGCCGTCCAGCGAAATCTGTGAGCACATCGGCGATTCAACTCGACTATCGCAAACTCATTCGGATCTGCAGATTCAGGAGCAAAGCTCAGGAACCGCCTGGCATGTGACGGTCGCCAGATTGCTCTCAAAGGAACATCGTTGCGTCTGTCATTTCGTGCTGAGTCGTGATCCACACAAGAATTCTCTGCTCACAGATGCCTGCCAAACTCTGGCCGACGTTCTGACTGAAGCGACCGGACGATTATTGTTGTCTGATCTCAATCAACGTCTTCGACAGTATGGTCAGGTCAGCAGTTTTGTGCATAGTCTGGCAAGAACTCGCAGTCTGCAGGAGTGGTCGCAGGAGATTGTGCAGCGTGGCCCCGAGCATCTCGGGAAAGGTCGCATTACTGTGCTGTCTCGTCAGCACGGAGAATGGATCGCTCTTGCGGCGACCGGCAGCTCAGCGATTAATCCGGCCGCGGATGCGGTGTCACGCAATCAGCAGATGGTATCGCTACTCACAAAAGCTTCGATGGTTGGGGAATGGTTGTCGACAACAGCACCATCGGGCACCTCCGATGCCAGCCTTCTGACTTTGTTCGCACAGTATGAAGCCCTGGGTATTCGCTTCCTCCGAGCGGAAACCGTTTGCGGCAATGACGGCAGTGTGAATCATGCGTTTCTGACAGAGGTCTTTGGGGCTGAAACGCTTCCCCCGGAGCCGCTCGTTCAACTGCTGAGACAGGAAATTTCTGAGGCGGCTCGATTACTGCCGCGGGAGGTTGCTCAATCCGGCCTCGCATTGCCGAGAAACCCTGTTACTCGCTGGCTGCTCATCGCGGCTGCAATATCTGGCATTTTGATGGTGATCCCGGCTGATTTTGAAATCGAAGTTCAGGGACAGGCTTTTCCTCAGGAACGCCGCCGAATTTTTGCGCCGGATGACGGGATCGTAGAAGAGCTTCTGGTGACCGCCGATCAAAAGGTGTCTGCTAATGAACCGCTGTTGAGATTGCGAAACCCGGAGCGAGAACTCGATTTGAATCGAGTGCTCGGGGATATCGATTCGGCCGTTTCACGACTGCAGGCAATCCGGGCTACTCGAACGACGACCGGAGCGACAAACGGAAACAATCCCGCCGCACGTTCGGCGGATTTAAGCAGCGAAGAGCAACAACAGGAACGCAAGCTGGAGACGCTGCGTCAGGAACAGACGCTGGTCGAACAGCAGATTGCAGCACTCACAATATCGTCCCCCATTGATGGCGTGGTTTACCAAAGCCGACTGCAGGAACAATTGCGTTCGCGGCCAGTCCAGCGTGGCCAGCAGTTGCTGGAGATCGTAAACGATTCGGGAGAATGGCAATTGGATCTTCAGGTACCTGATTTGGTTGTCGGCTATATTCCCGTGGCAGAGTTCACAAAAGATATCGACAAAGTCGAGGTCCAATTTACTTTAAACGATGACTATCGTTCCGTTCACGAGGCGACACTAAAATCGCTCGACACAGCCACCCATCTTCATGATGGACAACTCACTTGTCTGGCGACTGTCGGCGTCGAAAAAACTCTGACAAAGAAACTGCGCCCCGGACAAACCGTGTCGGCTCGTATTCGTTGCGGGAGAAAGTCTTTGGCGTTCGTGTGGTTTCGAGAAATCGTTGAGTTCTGGCAAAGGAAACGCTTCACGTGGCTTTAGGAACAGTCCCAAAATAACATCCGGATTTTACTGAGGCGAGACATCAAACCCGACGCGTTAGTATTGAAGTTGCGATGTTCAAGACTGGGGAAGATCAACGGGGCGAAAACAAGGGGGAATTATCACAACCCGACGCGTCAGCGAGGGATTTACGGAAACATTGGTAAAACGAGAAATCGCAATCCCTCGCTCACGCAGCGGGTTGGGATGGCGGCAAACGCGCAACTTCAAGACGCGTTAGCGAGGGATTCTTGAGTCAGACGTCGATCCCTCGCTGACGCGTCGGGTTGTGATACCGAGATCGGCAGGCGTCGTGTTTCACTCAGTTGGGATCCTGTGGAAAAGCGTGTTATGTTCGGCTTAAGCGAAGAGATTTGAGAGATATGCACTGGCGTCTCAGGCCTCGTAAGTGTTGTTTGTTGTGCTGTCCGAGCATTCGGGAATAGGAGTTAAGAGAATGGCAGCTTATCGCACGATCTTTCGAACCAGACCGATCGCAATCGCACTGAATATTCTCGTGCTGACTCATGTCTCGGCACAGACAGACGAGTTTGAAACCTCAATCACAGTGCCGTCAATGACCACGGCCTTGATTCAACATGCTGAAATTGCAGCCCGTGAACCGGGGATTCTGAAATCTCTCGCCGTCAAGCCAGGCGACTCGATTGCGGACGGACAATTGCTGGCGACACTGGATGATGAGTTGCAGGAAATCGCTGTACAACAGGCTGAACTGAATGTTCGAATAGCAGAACTGAAAGCCAACAACAGTCTCCCGGTAGAGACGGCCAGGGCCATGGTTCGTGAAGCCGAGCAGGAAAAAGCTAAACTCGAAATCGCGGCTCGCATCAGTCGAAAACAAGCCGAGAGTGATGTAGCAGTCCGCCTTGCTGAGAAGAGCAAAGAGATCGCAAAGTATGAGCTTGACCGTGCTCAGAAGGCCAAAGAATCTTTCAGTGGAAGCATCTCAAACTCCGAACTCAATCGACTGGCCGTTTTGTTCGATCAACGCACCCTCGAAATTGAAAAAACGCAGGAAGACCGTGCGATCAGCCTGCTCAAACCCGAGGCTGATCTGGCAGCCGTGCAACAACAGGCAGAAGCGATTGCACGCACTCAATCGTTGGCCGCCGAGAAAGAACAGGAACAGCAGGTCGCGCAGGCTAATCTGGAGCTAGCCAACTCGGAACTCGCCGAAGCCAAACTGCAATTAGAAAGGCGAAGGCTGAAAGCTCCGTTTGCCGCGACTGTTGTCGCTGTGAGTCGTCAGACTGGCGAGTGGGTCGAGCCGGGCTCGGTTGTTCTGCGCGTCATTCAACTCGATCGTTTGCGAGTGGAAGGTTTTGTTTCTGCAGATCAAGCAACTGCGATTGAACCCGGCCAACGTGTACGGATCGTGTTCCCGGGTAACGTCGGCAAACCAGTTTCAGGTGAGATTACGTTTGTGAGCCCGGAGGTTGAACCCGTCAATCAGCAGGTTCGTCTCTGGGCGGAATTTGATAACCCGGAAAAGCAAATTCGCCCGGGCCTTGTCGCCACCATGGAAGTCAAATCCAGGAATTCAAAACCTGACGATCGTGAGGCGAGGAAGGGGAACACTCCACCAGCCACACGTTGAAGACAGAACTGACCGTTTCGTCCATCGATTCAAACAGGTTAGCAGTCCGCTCAGCCATCAGAGGGCGCGAGAACAATCGGTGGCGAAAACTAATCATCTCATCACTCGAGATGATCCGCATCAATAAACGGAGACTCTGATTTTTGGTTGAATCCGGAGCATACCCGCAAGCACCGTCGCAGCAGCGACAGGAATCGCCGCCAATTGACTGGCGTCAGCGATGCGATCTGATCATACGTCCGCAGGATTCAGGGTATTGGATCGTCAAAGATCCGCTGTCACTCTGCTACACAATGCTCAATGAACAGGAAATGGCAGTCCTGAGACACGTGGATGGTTCTCGGACTGTGACCGATCTTCTCGGCCTGCTGAATTCGGCATGGCCCCAGCGGGAGTTCACTCGCGAAGATGTTGAAGATTTTCTTGCTCAATTGATCCAGAATCAACTCGTTGTCCGAACATCAATGAACCGAGCCACCACCGCCTCTCGTTCAACGAAACCCGCAGCCCCAAAGCCGCGCTTCCGAATTGGCCGTTTGCTGCGATTTCAATTGCGATTGATCGATCCCACCGCATTCCTGAATCGACTGGAACCATTGATTCGTCAGCTCTTTTCAAAGAAATGCGGACTCGCGCTGATGATGCTGGTGGTCGTTGCAATCGCTATGGTGTTCCTGCGGTTTGATCAGCTTGCCCACAACTTACCCGGCCCGTGGGACTTCTTTGGCCCTGATAACTTATTGTTACTTCTGGCAACATTTGTCGTCGTCAAGACTCTGCATGAAATGGGACATGCCTTCGCAGCTCGACGATTTGGTGCCGAGTGCCACGAAGCAGGGGTCATGCTGATGATGTTTACGCCGCTGCTTTATACAAACGTTACGGATGCATGGATTCTGGATCGTCGCAGTCGATTGATGATCACTGCGGCCGGTATGCTTGTGGAGCTGGCTTTAGCCTCCGTTGCCACGATACTGTGGTTTGCAGCCGCTCCCGGAATTCTTAAAGTGATGCTCACCAATGTGATGGTGCTGTGTACCGTCGGAACGATCGTTTTCAACGGGAATCCTCTGCTGAGATTCGATGGGTACTTCCTGCTGACGGATTTGGCGGGACTTCCCAATCTCTCTCAACGTGCTTCTCATCGCCTGCAGCAGTTTCTGTCGTTTCTGTTAATTGGGCGAACAGAGATTCGCCGTGACCGGGAGCCGCCGTTTGTACTGGCCTACGGCGTGTGTTCAGGGATTTATCGAATCTGCCTGAGCCTCGCGATTCTCCTGATGCTTTATCATCTGTTCGACCACTGGAACCTACGAATCATAGGCTTCGCGCTAACCATGATGGCCTCGGTCTCAATGATTGTTTTTCCGCTGTTCAATTCATTCAGTGGCCTGGTGGCCGAGATCCTGCATCAGAAGCAGCGAGGATATCTGCTGATGCGATCGTCTTTCATTTTTGCACTACTTGCGGCGGGCCTGTGCATTCCTCTGCCGCATTCGATCATCGTGCCGTGCGTTGTCGAACCCGTCGGTCGACCGATCTATGCAACAATGTCCGGAGAATTGAAGTCAGCGGCCAATTATGGCCAGATCGTTTCGCCGGGCGATGTCGTCGCTGTCACCAGCGACCTCAAGCTTCTCCAGCAGCTTACGCATTTACAGGGCGAAGTGAAAATCCTGCAGACGCGAGTTCGAGCCTATGAACTTGACCGCTCAGGCACGCAGTCCGCATTGCTTCCGGAAGCTCGAAAGATTCTGGATTCAGCGACGCAGCGAGTCGACCAGTTTGAATCGGAATTAGAAAGATTAGCCACAAGATCGCCCTCAAGTGGCCTCCTGATGCCGCCTCGCGTGACCCCGTTGTCGGACGATGAAAGTTCGCTCAGCAAGTGGCATGGCTGTCCACTCGATGCCAACAATGTCGGCGCTTTTATCGAAGAAGGAACGTTGCTGGGAACAATTGTTGATCCAGCAGCTGTGGAACTCATCCTGCCTGTGAACTCCGCCCAGCGACAACTTCTGCGAGACGGCCAGTCTGTTGAGTTTCAGCCAACCGGGAATCCTCACCTGAAGTTCTCTGGTTCGATCGTGCAAATGCCGACGCTGGAATCGACGGAGATTCCTCAGGAGTTGACCGCCGCTGGTCTCGTGCCTCCTTTGACGGCCGCGAAACCCGGCGAGGACGCTCGACGCTGGCAGGTTGTTTGCCGGGCGGTCGTTCCGGAAGGAAACACACCGCCGCGTCTCTATTCGACCGGCCATGTGAAAGTGACTGTGGAGCCAGCCTCGCTGTTGACTCGAATGCTCCGCTACGTGAACGCGGCTTTTGAATAGGCGGGGGATGCAAACCGCGAACTGCGGCAGGATGAAACGCGACCTGCTTCCAGCAAAGTGCGATACGCGGGCCGGTGACATCGCCAATCAGCAGAAGCAGAAGGAAAAAGCAAAAGAATACCGCTGATGAAATCGTCGTGACATTCAATATGCGGAGTCTATTCTGTTGAGCCGCTTACCGGCTGTACTGAATCTCTGATCCTCGAACAGACTCATTCAATTTGCCATCAGCAAAAACGGTTTGCCCCATGACCCAGGTACGAACCGGCCAGCCGGTGAGAGTTGTTCCATGCCATGGAGACCATCGTGACTTAGTCAATTGGTTCTCGTTTAGAATGGTCTGTGTCTTGTTCAAGTCGACGAGCACCAGATCCGCGTCATAGCCGACTCGAATGGCCCCTTTGTTATGAATATTCCAGACTCGGGCCGGCGCTTCACACATCCAGGAAACTACCTGACTCAAAAGGCATCGGCCGAGATTCACTTCGTTCAGCAACAAAGCCAAAGAATTCTCAACGGCTGGCAGGCCCGAGGGCGACTTTGGATACGGTTGACGTTTTTCTTCCAGCGTATGCGGAGCATGGTCCGTTGCAACGACTTCCAGAGTCCCATCCAGCAACCCCTGCCACACGGCAGCGCAGTCGGCTTTGGATTTGATCGACGGATTCATTTGAATCAGTGTGCCCAGTCGATCGTAATCGTCAGTGCTGAAAAACAGATGATGTGGGCAGGCTTCGGCAGTGATCAGATCACTGGTGCCTCGCAGGAACTCCACTTCCTCAGCCGTCGACACATGCAGGACGTGAAATCGATGGCGATGTCGTTCGGCCAGATCCACTGCTCGTTTCGTCGCAATGATGGCCGCTCTGTTATCTCGAATGCGACTGTGATCCGCCACGGTTGAACCGCCGCCCAGTGCCGCTGCATTGGCTTTTACGGTTGCTTCGTCTTCACAGTGAGCACAGATTGGCAAAGTCGTCTCAGCGAAGATTCTTTCCAACGCAGCCTGGCTGTCGACGAGCAGATCGCCGGTGCTTGACCCAATAAAGATCTTGATACCTGGTGTTCGTTGAGCAGCCTTCAGGACATCAATATTGTCCGGCGTGGCTCCGATGTAAAAGCCGTAATTGACCAGGCACTTCTGTGCGGCGATTGCAAGTTTGTCCTCCAGTGCCTGCAGAGTTGTCGTCGTCGGTTTGGTATTTGGCATTTCAAGGAATGACGTCACTCCGCCCCGCGCACAGGCGCGTGTGGCTGTAGTTAAGTCTTCCTTGTGAGTCAGCCCTGGCTCGCGGAAGTGGACCTGATCATCGATGACTCCGGGAATCAAATGCAGACCCGCTGCGTCGACGACTTCATCAGCGATTGTTGAATCCGCGGCGTCCAGGACTGCAATCGTTTGGCCGTCAATCAGAACATTGATGCGTTCGATCGCGTCAGGCAGGATGACGGTTGCGTTACGAATCAGAGTTTTCATAAGTCGCTTTCAGAGCACTTTCAGATAAATCACTTTGGAATCACCATCACCGTAGAACTCCGGCAGTTCTGCAGCTTTCACGTATTCACATCGTTCATAAAAACTTCGTGTGGGAAGATAGTCGGGCCGTCCGGATGTCTCGACATAGATTCGTCGACCTTCTCGACTGCGAATCAGTTGTTCGGTCAGAGTCATGAGCCACCGTCCGATGCCGTTTTTCTGTTCATCGCGATGCACAGCAATCCAGTACACATCGTAACTAGTGGCGGTGCAGGCAATCGGACCGTAGCACGAATACCCAATCGCCATGCCTTCGAGTTCCACAAAGGCAAAAAAGTACCCGGAGGCATCTCCGCGTCGCAGCCGTTCTTCAACCAGCTCAACGGCGACATCAACTTCAGGGGGGTGAAAAAACCCTGTCGACTCCACGATTTCCCGCACGCGAGTAACGTCCGCCTCGATGACGTCGTATCGCAGCGTCAGGTGCCGTTCACCAGAGACAATTTGTAGAGGAGGAAAACTCATGGATCCGCTTTACACGACAATCTGGATGATTCGCTGTGAAGCTAACGCGAAAAAAAGTTCACGAATGATAATGCGTGCAATGTCTTAATTGAAACCGGCCGACGAAACTTTGCCATGAAGTTCCGCCATTTGCCCCATTCTGCCCCGGAGAAGTTGTCCGAAGGCGACAGGCGATGACTCGTCAGGAAAGTTTCGGTTTGGCATTAACGCTGCTAGAACCTTTCCTTTCGAACAGACCGTTTGATGTCGCTGATGTCGATCATCAGGAAATCCTCAAGGTAGTCTTCCGCTTCGTTCCCTTTCGTCTGTTCGCTGTCCTGAGAAGTCTTTTCGGAGAACGTTGTCGATTGGAGCTTTTCCGGACGAGGCTTTTTCGCCGCAATCTTCGTCAGCTTTGCTGTTTTCCTGCGGATCGCGCCGAGCGGTTCTGGCTGGTCGAACTGCCGCAGGAATTCCTCGCTGTCGATGCAGGTTGCCTTCCTGCGACCGGCCGCTTTGTGGAGTCGGTGATCGCTGGAAACAATCAGTATCTGTCGGGGGCTGCTATGCGTCTCCAGGATCAGTTCGATTTCAGCATCGGCGTCTCGCCCCTCGCGTGAGAATCGTACCGCGAGCGGGGCACGAGGTAGCGGAGGACCGTTATCAGGATCGCGGGGCACCGCCATGTGGGCATCGAACACCACCAGAGCATCTGCGGCAATCTGTTCATCCAGAACGGCCGCAGTCTGATTCAGAAGGCGATTGCGATTTCGCTCCAGTTCTCCCGGTCCATACTCTGAGCGGCCCAGGCCTGCGGCATGCATCAGGTTATATCCATCGATCACCAAATACAGTCGGGCCATCGAGTTACCTCAGATTTGCAGCGACAACCATTTTGTGCCGATGATCATGACGATAACAATCACCCAGGCAATCAGGAAACCCACCGTACCGCCGGCCGTGGGCCCAGGAAACTGAAATCCGAAAAAGGACACTGCAGGAACCAGTTCAGCATCTTCCGGCGGAGTGTACTGATCTGCGTATTCTGATTCGTCCGGGGAAACTCGTGTGCGGATAACACGGTAAAAATGTTCGAGCTGATCATCCTGCTGCGGATCAGTCAGAATTGAAGCGATAACACCACAGGCCAATCCGCCGGAGAGAATACAGGCGATCTTCCATGCGTCGATCATGACGAGTCCGGTCGGCTCCTGCAGAAACATCAGCTCTGAAAAGCCTGGTAATGTCTTTTGAATTTCTTCAGGATAGTACCCGCAGAGAATCCCCAGGAACGCGGACGTGAGTGTCGTGGTCCAGACAGAGATGGTATTCCAGCGGACCCACACGAGTCCCATCCACATGCTGATACCGATCACAGCTGGTGTCTTGATCACCAACTTTAACACATCGGTAATGTCTGTGAATGTCGTTTGCAGCATCAGGGCGACAGCAACCAGCAAGGGTCCGCAGAGTCTTCCCACGGCAAGGTAATGAGCCGGTTCGTAACCAGGTGCGATGTGGTGCCGATAAAGATGTTCTGAAAACAGTCCGCTGCCCACAATCATTTGGGTTCCACAATGGCTGACGACTGAGGCCAGAACCATCGCGGCCATGGCTCCCACGAGCCCCGGCATGATGTCCGGCAGAATATCGCGAGCAGCGTAGCCCAGTACGCGGTCACCGAACGAAGCGTCGGCAAGTTTGGCCTGGGTGACTTCTTCAGCCGACTGGGTCGCAAAGTCACCGGAGGCAATGACACTCATCTGACTCAGAGCCTGAGATTGTTCGTGCGTCGCATTTTGCTGACGCAGAGGACTGTCCGGGCCGAGATACCAGAGGATGCAGGCCAGCCCCATGAACGCCCATGCCACAGACAGACAGCGTTTCAGCAGGCTGCCAAAGGTGAAGCCAATCCGCGAATCCATTTCTGTTCGACCGGCACCACACATCGTAATGATATGCGGCTGGACAATGATTCCGGCCAACGCTGCGATGGACAACATGCAAAGATAAAACGGAGTGAAGGGTTCATCACCAACTTCGACGCGTGCGTTTGAACTGGCAACAAAATCCAGCATGCCCGGCTTTAGTGATTCCATCGTGTGCATCACGCCGAAGCCACCGATCTTTCGGAAGAGGATCGGAAGCATCAGGCAAGTGAGCCCGATTCGAAGGATCCCCTGAAAGGCATCAATGACGATTGCCGAGCCCAGCCCGCCGATGACTCCGGAGAGAATCAGAACGATCCCGAGGCAGCAAGCCGCGATATCCTCACTGCCAACCTGACGCCAAACAACGACCGGAGGGCGGTCCGCGGAGGGCGGTTCTATGGCGGCTGCGATGTCAAACACAGGAAGCTGCAAGTGGACAGCCTGAGATACTTCGCTGAAAAATGGGTGGGTGAGAGTCACCAGCAGTCGCGCACCGCCAAAGAGTACTCCTGCCATCAGCACCACAGAAATGATCATTCCGTACACGGAATAGAGCGCGGCCGTGCTTGGCCCAAAACGCATGGCGAAAAAATCGGCCGTGGTGATGGCTCTGAGGCGGCGCAGCAGGGGAGCCACGATCCAGTAGAACGGGGCGATGGGAAGCCATAGAAATTGCCACCAGAGCCCGGCTAGCCCGGAACGCCACGTCGCGGCCATCACCGAAGACTGGGTATCGCTGCTGGTTCCTGACCCAAAGGCAAACAGAATCAAAAGCCAGCGACGAACACGTCGACCGGCCGTAAAGTATTCATCCGGGGCGCGCATCCGCATGCTCATGACCACAGAGATGGTCAGAATCAATAGCAGCGACGCCGCAAAGACAATCCAGTCAGCCGTTTTCATGAATTTACGATTCAGGAGTCAGCCTGGTGACACAGCGGACTCGTTTACGGGACCCGTCCCGTGAAAGCTCAAATCGGGAGAACTCGCGGCCGGTACTCTAGGCCACGAGAATCATACCGGACAGCACCTCTGTGACGCACGTGTGGCGATTATCGAACATGCGGAACGGCCAAAGAATGCAGGGAAATTCAGTGTGTGGTCAGGAAGTTGAGTTGTGGGGATCGCCCTTGTCCACTTACTGTCAAGATTCAAATGAATGATCACCAGTTACACTACGCAATACAAGCGAGACACCCCACGGCCGCACTTTGGTGGCTCACAGAATATCGATCAAGCGTTCATGTCGTTCAGGAGCAGGGCATGAAAGGACTTCGATGCTTTCGGCATCATCGGCCTTGCGTTTCTGCGGTCAAGCAGTTCAGATCGTGCCAATGCTTCCGAATAGGTTAGTCAGTTCGGTCTCAACGAGTAGCTAAAAGTGGTAACCGATGCGGATTCAGGGTGATGGGTAATGCAGTAAAGGTTTGAGTGTTTCAAGGTCGATTCAGACCAGCATCTGCTCGATCATTTCGCCACGAAAGTCTTACGCTGGCATGAACACTACTGACAATGAAACTCTGGATTCCTCATGGCATCTGCAGATTCTCAGCGATTGTGACGACGTACTGCAGGGGCTAACCCGGGTCATTGGGAATCTCCGCAAGCAACGCCGGCGAGAATTCAGGAATGTCAGAGGTCTTTGCATCTTTCAGGAATCCTGGACGACCTCGGCCGGAACTTTAGAGCGATCTGATTTGGCTTAAATGGCGATTGCGCGTTTGGCCAATTCGTTCCCCGGTGTCTTCGGTCAGCAGCTTTCACCGAACCCGGGAAGACGTCCGCTCCCGAAATGACTCGGCGAAACACGCGTGATCTCGCAAAAACGCCGCAAAACCTACCGCTTCCAGGAACTTCTTGACTCAGCAGAGTAGTTCCTCTAGGTTCCGCCTCTTCATGAGATTCGGCAGAAGTTCTGGCCGAAGGAATCCCTGGTTCAAAGGAAGTTTTCGAAATGGCCGACCTGATCGCACCTCATGGTGGATTATCAGAACCTGTTTGTCGCACCGTAGGCGAGCAGGAACGTGAAGCATTCCTTGCTGAAGCCGCCACGCTTGTCAAAGTCCCTGTCTCTTCAGCAGACCTCTCCAGCGTCTACCGGTTTGGCGACGGCACCCTGAGCCCGCTCACCGGGCCGATGAACTCTGCGGTTTACAATCAGGTTCTCGACGAATGCTACGTGGTCAGCAACGGCCAGAAGTATGCGTGGACCATTCCGATTGCATTTCCAATCACAGCGGATATGGCCAGGACTCTGAAGCCCGGTCAGAAAGTGGCTTTGACCAACCCGGCTGGCGATATCGTTGCGACGCTCGAATTGAACGACGTGTATGCGTGGCCAAAGCTGAAGTACCTGAAGTCGGTCTACCTGACTGATCGAATCGATCATCCAGGTGCTGATATGGTGATCAAGGGCGAAGCTGCTAACTCACACCTGATCGGTGGCGAGATCCGAGTTCTGCCACAGCCAAAGAATCCTTCCTTCGGCAAGTACGTTTTGACTCCTCGCGAAGTGCGCAAAGCTCTTGCGGCCAAAGGCTGGGATGCCGTTGTTGCCTTCCAGACTCGCAATCCGCTGCATCGTGCTCACGAGTACGCTCTGGTACACGGTCTTGAAACCTTGCTTCGAGAAGGCAAGAACGCGGGCGCCTGCCTGAATCCGCTGATTGGCGAAGTGAAGGGCGATGACGTTAACGCCGAAATCCGAATGCAGACCTACGAAAAGCTGATCACCGACCGCTCACTGGGTGATGGCGACAGCGATACGACCCTGTGGGGACCACGTGGCGAGTCTGTGCCTGATCGAGTGATTCTGTTGGGCCTGGACATCAAGATGTTCTACGGCGGACCAAAAGAAGCTGTTATGCACGGGATCTATCGCCAGAATATGGGCTACACTCATCTCGTGATTGGCCGCAAGCATGCAGATGCTCCTTACGCCAACGGCGAATCCATCTGGGGCGACTTCGATGCTCAGGAAATCTTCAGCAAGCTTGGCGGCGATCTGAAGATTAAGACGATCAATGTCGGATTCGCAGCTTACTACGAATCTGTTGGTCGAGTCGACCTGATGGAACGTCACAAAGACGAAAAGCCATGGTCTATCAGCGGCAAAGATATCCGCGCGACTCTGCAGAAGGGCGAACTGGTCGACGGCCGCATTATGCGACCGAGCACTTCCAGAATTCTTGGAGATGCGATGAAGTCTGCTTAATGCGGACTCATGGCTGAATCAGCAGGATAATTTGGGCCCGGTGAGTCGAAAATAGCCGACTCTGCGGGCCTTTTTCATTCATAGGCCCGCTGCAAGGCTAAGCTCAGGAATCCGATCGTGTGCGCCTTCAAGACAGTGTTTCCAAAGCAAGGAGTTTTGAGGCAGAAATACCCCGGCCAGCTTTCTGCCCGTAATGCTTTCGTACGATGATCAGTTTTCGCTCGGCAGTGGCGCATTGTTTTCATTGAAGAGGGCCACGCATCGAACCGGGGGACGGTGCATGAACAGAGTTGCCGAAGACCAGCCTGCCACAACTTCCCTGACAGTGTATCTGATCAGACGGTTGCCCTGTTTGCGAGGACCAGTTGTTCGTGCTACCTTGGAGTGATTCGGCAATTCATTGAATATTGAGTGGTATGCGATGCGCGGCCACGATTTAGGTAACGAGCTGAACGACATATCCCACAAAGACGTCGCCTCAATTTATGCCGCCTGAAGTATAAGTCATTTCCAGGATTTTCGCAGTGGATCAGCCTGCATCACAACAAAAGTCTGCCAGCCGATCTCGTCACCGACGAGGTCGTTCGCCGAGCCCTCTACGGTGGTTGATGTTACTGATCGCGGCTGCGGGGCTGATTGCTGGTGTCCTGTGGGGAGCAGTTTGGTGGGAAGAACGCCCATTGGCAGAAGTAGAAAAGCAACTTCGGAACAAAGACTATGATCAGGCCCTGGCACTGGTCGACAGATTCCTCAGAAAGTTCCCGGAAAACGGGCGTGGTATTGCTCTCAAAGCACGGGCATTGGTGCATCAGGGAAATGCTGCAGAGGCAGTTCGCTTATTTGATCAGGTTGGAGCCGCATCCCCGGATGAGATTCGGGACTGCGCAAAGGCTTTCCTGATCCTTCAAAGATGGCTTCAGGCGCTGCCATTGCTCGAGTATCTGCACACGATGAATCCGAAAGACCCTGACCTGCTCCATGAACTCAGTGCCTGTCGAGCCAAATTGGGACGGTACGACGACGCTATCACGGCTGCTCTGGAATTTTCAAAACTACCCGAATGTGAGGCGAGAGGCTATACCTTGATCGGCCTGCTTGAAACGGAACGAGGGAATCATCGGACAGCATGCGAAGCATGGCAGCGAGTGCTCACAATTTCCCCCGGTGGAGAGGGGCTTCAAGTGCCGCCTGAAGAGTTTCTCGCCGAATATGGTGCAGCGTTGCTCAAAGTCGGCAATCCAACCGCTGCACTTGTTCAACTGCAACGCAGCGTCAGCACTAAACCAACTGTCAGGTCGCTCATGCTTTTGGGAAAGGCTTTTTATCAGGAAGGCCGGATTGAAGAAGCAAAACAAACGTGGCAGGAAGTGATTTCTCTGGATAAGACGAACGAAGAATCAAGACAGGGGCTTGCTGAACTGGCCATGAAAAGGTCCGACTTTTCGTCAGCATTGAATTGGCTGATGCCGCTTGCAGAGGCGCCAACAATTTCCAGCACAACCGCGTTTCTGCTGCAACGTGCTTTTTCGCTTTCCGGTGATCAAACGACTTCGCAACAATGGCAAAGCCGTGCAAACGAGATTCGTCGCCGTGAAGAACGGAACAGAACCGTGGACCAGATCCTGATCGATAGCCCGACTTCGCTGTGGGGTCAGGTATTGCAGGCGTATCGGCTGGCAGAACAGGAAAACTGGGATCAGGCCGCTTTGATGATGACGGGGATCCCGGATGAACAATCGCATCCTTTTATCACGAAACTGGCGAACGCAGTTCGTGATCACGGACCGTTGCCGGACCTCACGTCACTCCCGCTGGAAGTATTTCCATAGTCCGGAGCAGGGTATTATTCTCCGTTCGTCGTCAATTGAGCCCGGGTGCCCGCGAGATACCTTGTAGAAGATCGCCTCAATCCGGAAGATCGCCTCAATCGTGGCCGTGCACAGAAAATTGATCACCCGCCCTGGTGACCGAATTTCAAGTTTTTGGGAAACATGACGAAAACAGGTCGTTTGACCAGAACAGTGCCAGATATTTCCGAATACAGAATCTGAAAGGCGTTGTGTCTTTGAGGCAGCGCGCGATAATCATTCTGATGAAAACCTCTCGACTCATCCTGATTGCAGCCGTGCTATTCCTGATAGCCTGGCTACTTGTTCTGCAGAGGGATGAGTTTACTGTAAAGCCCCTGCGTGATCTTGACTCGGTTCGGGAAATCGCGCCCAGCGAATGGGTTGATCTTGTCACAGCCGGACAAAACACTGCACCCGGGACGGTTTTCATCCCCCAAAAAAACACCGGGGTGGAGTTCCGGTCAGGGGTGCGGCCGGAGTCCCGAGGATTTCTCTCTCCAGAAGTCTGCAGTGAGTGCCATGCAGAGAATTACCGCGGATTTCTCACCACTGCTCATGCCTTTACATCACGGGAACCCGACGACCATTCGATCCTCGGCAGTTTCGCGGAGGAGCGAAGTATGCTGTCGACGAGGAATCCGGACCTCTGGTTTAAGATGTTGGCCGATACAACAGGCTTTTACCAGCAGTTGACAGTGCAAAAGGATCGAATCCACTACACGGAGAAGCGTTCAATCGATCTCGTTATTGGGTCTGGAAATCATGGTCAGGCTTATCTGTCATGGGAAGGTGATCACCTCTACCAGATGCACGTGAGCTATTTGACGGAGTCAGACCAATGGGTCAATAGCCCCGGGATGTATGTGGACGGCACCGCAGACTTTGCAAGGCCGGTTCCAGGGCGTTGCCTTGATTGCCACACGACGTGGTTTTCCGAAGATGCGACCGCAGTTAATCGATTTGATCGCAGCAATTATCTGCTGGGTGTAACCTGTGTCCGTTGCCATGGCCCGGGACACGAACATGTTGCCTACCATCGCGAGCATCCGGACGAAGGAGTCGGCAGGCAGATTGTCAATCCCTCCGGACTATCACGTGATCGGATCAATGAACTGTGTGCTCAGTGTCATTCCGCCGGAGAACCACTCGCCCCCTCGTTCACCTATCGCCCCGGAGAGCCGTTGTCGGAGTATCTGGAATTGGATCTTGCGGCAGATGCCCCGACAAATGAAGATCCCCATAGCGCAAATCAGCTTGCAAGGCTGATGAAGAGCAAGTGTTATATCGCCAGCGAAACAATGACTTGCATCACGTGTCACGATCCGCATCAGGATCAGCGAGGTGACACCTCTGGTTTTTCCAGAACCTGCCAGCAATGCCATCAGCCGGAAACTTGTCGCGAACAGAAAACTTCCGGTTCAGCGATTAATGACCGCTGTGTCGAATGCCATATGCCCTCACGAAGAGACGAGCAGGTTAGTATCGAAATGAAATCGGGAACTCTTATGGCACTGATTCGCGATCATCTGATCGGCAAGTGGCCTGCCACTTCAGACCGTGTCCGTGCGAAGATCGCTGCCGATGCACAAAGTCAGGCCCGCTCTGCTCGAGATACGCAACAGTCACAGAGGGACTCACGATGAATCCAGGCCTGCGACAAATATGCTTCGCAGTCGCGATGCTGAACATCGTGTTGATCGGCTGTGGAAACAAGACAACGCCGCAGGAATCAAACAATCAGCAGGCTGTTGTCAATCGTACTTTGGCCGAACAGGCGGCCCCCATAAACAAGGGCAGCGAAGGAGCCCTCAAAAAACGGGCTGAAATCTATTTCCATTCGATGCTGAGTGAATCGGGAATTGACTTTCGGCATGTCAGTGGGAATTCCGGGGAAAAAGCATTTCCGGCAGCCAATGGAAGCGGGCTGGCTACGTTTGACGCGGACATGGATGGACATGTCGACTTGTATTTTGGAAACGGAACCCGGTTTCCTGTCGACTCGGAACGCGACTCATCCTTCGATGAATTCTATCGCAACCTTGGCGAGTGGCGATTTAGCAAGGCAACGGCGTTGGCCGGGTTTCGGAATCCGAATTACACCACCGGAGTTGAATACGGCGATTTCAATGGCGACGGTTTTCCGGATGTTTACACGACCAGTGTCGGTCGGAATCAATTGTACCTGAATCTTGGTGATGGAACCTTCGTCGACGTGTCTACATCCAGCCGCACAGATGACCCGCGTTGGGCGACGAGTGCTGCATTCACCGACATTGATAACGACGGTCTGCTGGACTTATACGTCTGCAATTACGGAAAATGGACCCTTGAAACCAATCAGTATTGCGGCGATAAGGCTCGTGGTATTCGTATGTTTTGCAGCCCTACGATGGTGCCGTCTGAAGATGACGTCCTCTACAGGAATCAAGGAGATGGAACGTTTGAGGACTACTCAGAGGCCAGCGGTATTCGCGTTCGTAACGGGCGAGGGCAGGGCGTCATTGCCCTCGAACTGAATGACGACGCAAGGACAGAACTTTATGTGTCGAACGACATCAACCCGAACTTCTTGTTTCTGGGCGACGGAAAGGGACACTTTACCGAAGTCGGTGAACTCTCAGGGACGGCTTTTGATCATCAGGGTCAGGCCCAAGCTGGTATGGGGCTTGCCGCAGGTGATGTCGATCGAAATGGGCACTTCGATTTGTTCGTCACGAACTACCAGAATGAGCATAATGCACTCTACGAAAATCTCGGCAATGGCATCTTTCTGGAAACAGGGATCACGCGAATACCGGAGGGAAGTCTGCCTTACGTCGGCTGGGGAACCGCACTGGAAGATTTTGATCTGGACGGATGGCTGGATTTGATCGTTACAAACGGTCACACCGATGAAAATCTGGCGGCACTGGGCAAAGAAGGTGCCTATTTGCAGCCGCCAGGATTATGGAAGAACAGGAACGGGCGATTCAGACTCCTTGAGGATGATCGTGGACCCTATTTCGAGGAACTCCACAATGGCCGTGGCTTGGTCGTTGCGGACCTGGACCATGATGGTGATTCCGACGTTGTGATCGGGCACCAGGATGATCACCCGGGATTACTTCGAAACGATAGTGTGGACACTCCATCGGGGAAAATGATCTGGTTAAGACTGGTTGACAGGTCTTGTAATCGCAATGCGATCGGTGCCGTCATAGAGCAACTGCATGTGGATCTTCCCGTCCGGCGAACGATTTCCGGGGGGGGGAGTTATGCCTCAGCCTCTGACCGTCGCGTTGCGATTGCGATTGATAAAGCCGCGGCGGCCGCACTGAGGATAACCTGGCCGGATGGTACGTCGTCTTTGATCGACGGATTGCAGGCCGGGGCAGGTTTTGTTATCGTCAGACCGCCGGAATCCGGCAGCCCTGTGCGTGTTGTCAGGATCAAGGATCCTTGACGGCGGTTATTCCCACGACGGTCTGCCGTCAACGAATTCGTGGTCCGTTCGATCTCTTCCCGAAGACCCTGTCCTGATGTCCCCTGCAGCCTCTCATGGCGGCGCCGGGCAATTGGACCTACGCCAGACCTGGTGCAACTCAGCATGCAAAATCCACCATCGGAAAAACTCTCCACAAATCCTGATGTTGACTCCGCCCCGGTTGTTCGTGCAGCAACGGGGTTCAGCATCTTTCGAGTCATTCGGACAGTAGTGATCCTTGGTGTTGTCGCTGGAGGCAGTTATGGGATCTGGACCTCGTCGCAAACGCCCCCCACGCTCGTTCAATTCACAGGAAGAGTGGTCTATGAGGGAAAGCCTGTGACCACTGGAGGCATCGCGACCCTGCGGCTGGATGATCAGTTGGACAGCGCTACCAGCGCGCTGGACTCCGAGGGTAAGTTTACTCTGGAAACCAACGGAGAGCCCGGTGCCTATGTGGGGCGTCACAAGGTTGTTATCTCAAGCATGACACAAACAATGCCGCCACAACCCCTGATTCCCGGTGTTTATGCGAGCATGGCAACAACTCCCCTCGTGATTGATGTTTCCACCGATCCGAAAAAAAACACACTCGAAATCGTTTTGGAAGGATCACTTCCGGGCGCGGGATCGACACCGCCGAGGGGTAATGCGATTCCCCCGGCCGCAGCAGATGCTAATTCCGATGAGCCCGGAATCGCAGCCCCACAGGTGGACTAGTTATTTGGATTAGTCGGACTTAATCCGTCGGCTGCAGCCACCCAGCATTCTGTCGCTTCATTGCCAACCCCTGCTGTTTGCATGCAGGGAAACTGGCTTTTGCTTGCAGGAAATGCCGATTAGAGAAAAATCCGGCAAGAGTGGCTGAAGGTATACGCTCAACAGTGATGTTTCTTTTTTTCTCAACACCATTGATCTTTCTCTGGGCATATATTAACTTTCCTGAACTTAGGACGCGAGCTCCAAAGCGTGCGTTTTTAGGTCTGAAGCTCTGCTTACCCTTTTTTTGGAGTCATCTATGAAGCGGTCCTGGTTGTCCAGATCTGGTTTCACACTGATCGAGCTCTTGGTTGTGATTGCAATTATTGCAATCCTGATTGCTCTCTTGCTGCCGGCGGTGCAGCAGGCTCGTGAAGCCGCTCGAAGAACGCAGTGTAAAAACAATTTGAAGAACATTGGGTTGGCGATGCACAATTACCACGATGTTCACAATGTGTTCCCTCCAAGCATCGGTTGGGGTCAGCAGACGGGCGATCGTCATGCAGCCTGGTCAGACAAGGTGTTTATGTTGCCGATGTTGGAGCGAAGCGCTGAGTTTGCGTCATTGAGGTACGATGAGCTTCCCTACACTCACTGGGATCGTGGCAGTAATACCCGACTGAGTGGTCGACTTCCTGTCTTTAACTGCCCGTCCGATCAGCCAAATCAGAATGGTCCGGATGGAAATTTCTCCTACGCGATTAGTAACGGGACTATGCGTTGGACTAACCCTGGTGCCTCAGGTCCGTCGAGTGGTTGGGAAGGTCGTCATAACGGGGTTGCATCATATACAGGTTACCCGGGTCACAACGCTCCTGTAGGATTTTCGAACATCACCGATGGCACAAGTAACGTCGCGGCATATTCTGAGTTTGCGAAAGAGCCCTTCATTCCTGAGCCTTATGGCCCGAGGGGCAAGCAGTTGAAGACTTGGGTCGCAGATGCGGGATCCCATACGCAGCTTCGGCAGGCCTGCCTCGCACAGACAGCGTCTGCCGACAACGGTGGTGGCCGTCATTCAATGCGTGGTGCGGGGTGGTCATGGTCATTCATCGGCCAAGCCTCTACATATGCTCACAACATGAATCCGAATGAGAACAGCTGTTTCTCACACCAGGGAGACTGGTTCGGAAGCACGCTTAATGCAGCCTCAAGTTATCACGTTGGTGGCGTTCAGGTTGCCTTGGCGGACGGCTCAGTCCGGTTCGTCAGCGACAATGTTGACAACGAAACCTGGGCTCGACTCGGCAACCGTAACGACGGACAAGTCATCGGCGAGTTCTAGTGGTTGGTGAGGAAAGATGGATTCAAAAGGTCGAACTTGCTGGAAACAGCAGTTCGACCTTTTTTTGTTTTGACTGCCGCGAATTCACGGTCTCTGGACTTCAGAGCTTTGCGGCGCAGAAAAGAGGCTCCTAAAAACGGGATGACCCGATTGATGAAAACACAGTACACAGGACTTATTGCCATTTGCGTCCTGCTTGGTTGCAACTCAGGTCAGGACATGAAGCCAGATAGTACGTCAGCAAAGAAGCCTGTAGCCAATGGGGACAAGTCGAAATCGAAGCCATCACCGCAGGTGATTAAGGAGAAATCTGCTGCTTCTGTTCAACCGCAGTTCGTCAATGTGGCGGCAACAATGGAACTTGAATTTGAGTATTTTGAGGATCGGGTCCCGGGCCGTTTTTTTCTGCCGGAGGTCATGGGAGGTGGCGTTGGCTGGGGAGATTTTGATCGAGACGGCTGGACCGATCTTTATCTCATGAATGGTGCCGTGCTTGATCCGTCAGTGCGAGCGGTTGGAGAGAGCGAGCATCGAAATGTGTTGTTTCGAAACATCCGCGGTGGCCGAATGACAAACGTCGGATTAACGGCAAATGCAGCGGACAGCGGTTATGGACAGGGATGCGCGATTGGCGACTTCGACGCCGATGGTTTTTGTGACGTCTATCTGTGCAACTACGGTCGCAACGCACTACTGTCGAACAACGGAGACGGGACGTTCGAGCACTCCAGCGGCATTGAGGAGGAAAACGACGGGCAATGGAGTTCCAGTGCGGTCTGGGTTGATCTGAACGCAGATGGAAATCTGGATCTCTACTGTGTGAACTACATGGATTGCACTCTGCAAAACAGCAGAGTCTGTCAGTATGGAGAGAGTTCGGGTTATTGCGGACCGGGAAATTACGAGGGTGTTGCAGATGTTGTCCTGCTCAATACAGGCGATGGCCAGTTTCGCGACGCAACCATTGAACTGGGGTTTGGCGACCTTCAGGGAAAAGGGCTGGCGGTCGCGGTCAGTGATTTTGATAAAGACTTCTATCCGGATATCTATGTCGCCAACGATATGGAGGCCAACAACCTCTTTGTTCGTACCGTGAGCAAAGCCCCGGACAACGGTACGGGTTCGATACACTATCGTGACGTGGCGCCGGAGTCCGGGTGCGCTGTGAGCGGAGAAGGTCTCAACGAGGCCAGCATGGGGATCGCCTGTGCGGACTTTGATGGCGATGGGTTAGTCGATCTCTATTTGACACACTATTACCAGATGAAAAACACGCTCTACCGTAACCTTGGGGGGGGGCAGTTCGAAGATGACAGTTTTCGAACTGGCGTTGCAGTGACCAGTTTTCCGTTTCTTGGATTTGGTGTAGTCTCATTGGACGTTAATCAGGATCGATATCCTGATTTATTTGTTGCCAACGGCCATGTACTTGGCCCAACGATTGACCCAAATGCAATGACTCCACAGTTACTGCTGAACGACGGTCGGGGCAATTTTATGGATCATTCGAAGACAGCTGGCGCATATTTTGAAGATGTTTGGCTGGGACGTGGAGCCGCGGGGGCTGATTTTGATAATGATGGAGATCTTGATATCTGCGTTTCCCATATTGACCGACCCGTTGCTTTGCTGCGGAACGACACCACCACAGGAAAGAACTTTATTACGGTACAACTCGCCTGTCGGAATCGCACGCCGTGCCACTGTGCGAGGGTGACAATGACAGATGGAGACCATCACGTAATGCAGGTCTTTGGAGCGGGCGGAAGCTACCTGTCGTCGTCCGATGATCGTCTGCACTTCGCAGTCCAGGACAGCTCTTCAGTAGTCAGACTGCTTGTGGAATGGCCCTCGGGACAATCTGAACTCTATGACGCACTGCCGGTCAACCGCGGCTGGCAAATCACAGAACGCCGCTCGCCATCTGAGAGCGTAAAATGAGCGACGATCTGAGGATTACTTTGAAATCAACGGACCATCCACCACGTCCTCGACGGCTCCTCGCCGGCATTGCATTGCTTGTCTTAACGGGGCTCTTTGTTTGGTTGGGCGTTTCCTATTATAACGCAAGCCAATCGCTGCAACGTGGAAAACGTTTTCTTCGGCAAATGCGCAATGTCGAAGCGGAAGCCGAGTTTCAGCGGTTTATTCGATGGCATCATTCTCACGCGGAAGCTCGCCTTTTGCTGGCTGAGGCTATTGTGAAAGGGGATCGTCGGCAACCTCAGGACGCTGCGGAGATTGCCATGGACCTGCTTCAGGGAATCCCTGACTCTTCACCGCTCGCGGCCGAGGCGAGGATGCGACAGGGCCGACTTGCGTTGTTCATTCTGCAAAGGCCGGCCATTGCAGAAGAACTGTTACTGAAGTCTGTCCGCTTGAATGCTCAACTGCTCGACTCCCACTTTCTGCTGTGGAAACTGTTCGATTTAACGGAACGCTTTCAGCATGCTGAGGAACATTTTTGGAACGTCTACCGATTGACTGAGGAATCTGCGAAAGCTGAACGCCTCCGTGAATGGTACACGAGCCAATTCAGCCCAGGAGCCGCAACGGCTGAACTGGACAGAAGAATGGGGTTTCTTCAGGCGGGCGAAATGGCAAATGATTTCGCCTCCCGAAACCGACTTTCCGCATTCATGAAAAATGAAAGCGATTCGGCTGTCGTCGTAGCGGCAAATGCAAGGGCGTTGCTGGATAGCCGAGAACGCGACGCGGCTGTTGAACTTCTGCTGGGGGTTAAGAACATCGAATCGGCGATTCAGAATCATTTTTTTCTGTTTACATTGATCGAAGCAATGATTGAGCTGGGGAGACTGGAAGAGGCGAAATCGTTTTTTGCAAAATGGAGGACATCCAGGGATGAACACATTTTCTGGCGAACTGCCGGGCGGATTGCGGAGATCGCTGAAAGGAACGACAAAGCCGCTGTCGAAGCCTATGACCAAGCCCTCAAAATATGGCCCGGTCCGGCAGAGTGGACCTTGATGCACCGCCGTGCTCAATGTTTAGCTCGTCTGGGTGATCGGGAAGAAGCGGAAAAGGGCCGTCAGGAATCCAAACGCATCGAGCAGTTAATGGAAACTGAAATTCATAACAAGCTGCGGCTCGCTCTGGTTGATCTTAAGGATCCGGGCACCCTGAAGTTGATGGTTGAATTCTACCGTAGTCTGAATCGGGCACGAGAATCAACCTGTTGGCAAACCGAACTTGAACGATTGTTGTCTGCACGTTGAAAGTTATACTGCGGTACCGAGCTTTTCCATCCTGTCCCATTGCTCTGATTAAGAACAATAGCATTGTGTTTAGGAGCGAGGCCATAAGGGGCGGTTTGCTGAGACTCGCATTCAGTTTTTCGTGACGTGTTAACTGATTTTTTTGACAAAGTCTGAATGGGATGCTTGATATGAAATCATCTTTCGTTGGATTAGCAGTTCTGTGTCTTTGCTTTTCCGCTGGATGTGGCGGGGCAGTTGATGAAATCCCACCAGGAGGGGGAGGCCCGTCCCCACAATCACCGGAGGAAATCAAGAAGCAAATGGACGAGAGCATGAAGAAGAGTGGCGGGAAGTACAAAGGGTCCTTGCCTGGTGAAACAAAGTAAAGGGCTCAGTATCATTCGGAATAGAAGTCCCGATCGAGTCCCTGCTCAACATGGCGTTGATCCGCTGGCGTAAGTTCGAGGGCTGGAGTTTTCCACAAACTTCAGCCCTCCTGACGCGTTTATGGCGATCCTGATGTAGAGATCGCCTGGACACAGAATCGCCGTAAACGGTTATCAGTTCGCCTTGATCAACTGCAATCGCATCAAGGTTCTGAACACTCGGACGACGTCCGAGAGCGAGACCGTGCCCAACAACTGTTTCTCGTCCTGCACAACGACCACATCCCGTTCTGTTTCAATCAAACGGCTAAGCGTTTCAGAGAGTCGAGAGGTCGGCGAAACCGTAATCAGCCGGCTCTTCGCAATGCTTGTAATCGGCTCCGACAGAGTTGCCTCCTGACCACTGGCCAGCAGATCAACCATCGCCGGCAGTGCACACTTATGATCCAGCAGCGAGGGACGAGCCGGAGGCTGCAGAGCGAACAGGATATCATTCTGGCTGACGACTCCCACGATCTGGTTGTTGTCATCCTGTACCAACAGGAATCGGACACGATTATCACGCATCATTGTGATCGCTGTGGCCACGGGTTCGCGGCTGGCAATCGCGACCGGAGTACTCATGACATCCCGAGCTGTTTGAGCACCGCGGCAGAAGATCTCATCGAGCGATAACTCGCTGTCCAGATCCACCAGGCGTAGTCGCTGCAGTGGCTGCAATTGCTGGAAGACGCTGTAGTAGAGCAGCATCGCCCGAGCAAAGCTGCCCGGCGTGATCATCCCTTTGAGCTGATGCGGATCGTCATAGATTAAGATCTGCTCACAATCCTGTCGCACCAGAATCTCGAGGGCTTCCAGGAGTGTCGCCGAAGGACTCAGGCTGGGTGACTGACGCGAAACCAGATCGCAGACATTAGTTGTCAAAATGCTGCGGTCGCGATCGCTTTCTTTGAGTGTGTTCAAGTAGCGCGGCAGGCAGCGAAGAATTGTGGAGTGTTTCAGCAGTCCGATCAGGTCGCCTTTCGCGGAGTCGATCACGGCCAGCGAAGTCAGCGACGAGGGATCTTTGCGGCCGACGATGTCACCCAGGCTGACCTCGGAACTGACCACGGGAACCTGGGTCGTCATCAGTTCGGTGACAGATTTCAGCCGGGCAAAGAAGCCAAATTCATTGCGAGCCAGCTGATTGAAGAGATCAACAACGCTTTGAATCATGCGCGCACCAATTCTCATGGAAAACAGTGAATTCGACTCAAGTTATCGCAGTCGCCGCCCGGGACTTGCGGATGTTTGCTGTCAATTCGGTCCGATCAGGGTAAAATCCCGCAGCTCGCTCCATCAAGAACCTTGGCGCGTACGTAATTCCGGGGTACCAGTTTTCCCCTGATACGGTGCTGGTTTTTCTATTCAATGTCTTTTTCGGAACCCAGTGAAATGCGATTTCCAACGACTCTTTCCGGACTTGCCCTGGCCGCGTTTTTCGCTGCGGGATGTGATGAGGGCAGTTACCAGGACTACAGCAAGGCTCCTTTGAGCGAAGGTCACGATCACGGACATGACCATGGTCATGATCACGGGCACGATCATGGCGGTCATGCCGGAAAGTACGGCGGGCATGTGCTTGAACTGGATGATACTCACGGTCACCATGCCGAGATGCTGTTTGACAACGCAACTCGCGACATCACACTTTACTTCTATGGCAGCGAAATCGGCGTCGGTAAGCCGGCGACAGGTCTGGCGTTCGAAATCGAAAAGGATGGAGCCGAAGTCATTCTGGAAGCCAAGGCCTCCCCGCTCGAAGGCGAAACCGAAGCCACAGCGTCACGATTCGTGGTTGCAGGCAGCCAGCTCCCTGAAGCGATCAAATCTGAAGAGCAACTGGACGGACATTTTCACGTCACGATTGACGGAAAAGAACTCGTCGGCGAATTCCATGCTCATAGCCATGATGAGCATGCTCATGGTGAGGGCGAAGCCAAGGCGGAACAGAAGGACAATGATCACAAGCCGGCCGAAGAAAAGTCAGAGGCCCCTGCCGCGGATGCTCCGAAGGCCGAAGCGGCTCCCGCTGCAGACGCCCCGGCCGTAGAGGCACCTAAACCAGCTGCCGATGCTCCAAAGGCTGAGTAGTGCAACTTCAACACTTGACCTGCAAGTAGGATGGGCATTCTTGCCCGTCGAAACTCAGTCGGACAAGAATGTCCAACCTACATATCAGGTCTTGATCAAGCACTCGTGTTGACTGCACGAATGCTGAGGAGGCGTTGCTGTTCGTGTTGATCACGAACAGGGCTGTCTTTCCCACGATGCGATAAGTTTGCTTCTCCGAATCGGGCATTGACCTATGAAACCGGATGCTCGCTTCGGGCTGACAACTCTGACCTGCGTCGTCATTGCCAGCATGATTGGGTCCGGTGTGTTTACGACCTCCGGATTCTCCATCGCGGCCCTCGGTTCTGCGGAACGGGTTTTGGTTGCCTGGTGTATTGGCGGTGTCGTCGCAATCTGCGGAGCGATCGCGTACGGAGAACTGGCCCGTCGGCTGCCAGTCTCGGGAGGCGAATACCTTTATCTCAGTCGGCAGTTGCATCCGTTCGCAGGCTTTCTGGCAGGCTGGATTTCGCTGACCGCGGGGTTCAGCGGGGCCATCGCCATGGCCGCGATTACATTTGAAGCCTATGCGGTCCCGGAATCCATTCGCCCTGCATGGTTTTTACCGAACAGCGTTGCCGTCGCTTCCATTCTGATCTTCGGATTCGGGCACGCATTTCTGGTCAGACTTTTTGCCGCCATCCAAAACGCCGTCGTGGGAATCAAGCTCATCGCACTGACCACGTTTCTGATCGCAGCCGCCACTCAGATTTCGTCGCGACAATGGTATTGGGCACCGCTCGAAGACAACCTGCCACCCGTGTGGTCAATGGCGACGTTCACAGCCATGGCAGGATCCGTCATGTGGATTTCTCTGAGCTATGCCGGGTTCAACGCCGCCGTGTATATCGCTTCCGAAGTGAAGAATCCGGAAGTTACGGTCCCGCGTTCTTTATGGCTCGGGACAATTCTCGTCACGGTTCTGTATCTTTCTCTCAATGCCGTTTTTGTTTCCGCCGTGCCTGCATCCGAACTCGCCGGAAAGCCGGAGATTGCCGCGATCGCCGCCAAGGCTGTTGGCGGTGATTCGATGGAACTGCTGATCCGCTGCGCGATAGGCCTGGGGACGTTGTCATCTGTGGCCGGAATGATCATGACGGGGCCGCGAGTGTTCTCGAGGATGGCCGATGATGGCGTGTTCCCGGCGATGTTTCGAACCGGCCCGAACTCAATCAGTCGAACCGTGCTGTTGCAGACCGTGATTGCAGCCAGTCTGGTCATGGTGAGTAATCTGTCGGAGCTTCTGGGATATCTCAGCACAACCCTGGCGCTCTCGTCGGCGGTTGCAGTGTTTACTGTGCTTTTGCCTGCACGAGGTTCCGAGTCGACTTCTTCCGCTCCATCATGGCTCGTCAAAATCTGTGCGATCACTTACGTCGCCGCAACATTTCTGATCGCAGGACTCATGGCAAAGAACGAACCCGCTGATTTAAAGGCTACGGGAATCACATTGCTGCTGGGCGGAATTCTATGGCTGTTCAGTCGCGGACGATTTCTGTCCGAAAACAAAGGCTGACCCGATCTTTCCGACTCTCCGAATCGGGTCTAGTCGCTGTTGATTGTCAAAGTAGGTCCTTTCTGCCGGAAAGGACTTTCGCCGCAAGGCGAACCATGTGTGCAACTGGCTGAGTATCGCAACTGGCTTTATCAATCCCGTTGCACAGAGGTCGCGCACGGCCGCGAAGTCCTCCTCGGCAAGAGGACCTGCCGAAATCGCCGACTGCGCCCCTCCGAATCTCGGAGGGGTCGGCTCATTTGACTCTGAGATCATCATCCGTTGTGATGCCTGTTCACGCGGGCTGACAAGAAGCCCGCTCTTTCCCCACCTCTTGCTTCCACGCCCGTTCGACCTTTACAGAGCACAACAATGAATTCACGTCGCCAGTTTCTTTCGACATCGGCCGCAGCGGCTATTGCCGTCGCACTGAATGAAACAGTCAACGCATCCGCGAACGAAGCGGCGGCGGATATCCCGATCGTGGATACTCATCAGCATCTCTGGGATTTGTCTCAGGTTCAGCCACCGTGGCTCTCTGGTGCACCAAAGATTCTCAGCCAGACTTATGGACTTGCCGAATTCGCAAAGGCAACGGAAGGCTTGAATGTCGTGCAGGCTGTTTACATGGAAGTGGACGTCGCTCCTGAAGATCAGGCCAAAGAAGCCGACACACTGTTGGAGATCTGTCGCAGCAAAAAGGGCCCCACGGTCGCTGCTGTGATTTCCGGTCGACCTGGACAGGAGACTTTTGCTCCTTACATCCGTCGATATGCCAAAGACAAAGAGATCAAAGGTGTGCGGCAAGTGTTGCATGCGGAAACTGCTGAGAAAGCCATGTGCCTGAAGCCGCAGTTCGTGGCATCAATCAAACTATTGGGCGAACTGGGGCTCAGCTTCGACCTGTGCATGCGAGCAGGAGAACTCTCCGACGGCCTCACTCTCGCGAAGCAATGTCCCGGAACACGTTTCATTGTGGACCATTGCGGCAACGCAGATCCGTCAGTCTTCCTGAAGAATGCCGCAGGCGACAAGCCAACTCACGATCCACAGAAATGGCGCGACGATATCAGGGCTCTGGCCGATCAGGAGAACGTGATTTGCAAGATCAGCGGCATTATTGCCCGTGCTCCGAAGGGAGTTCCATTCGTTGAATCACTTGCGCCGATTGTCAACCACTGTCTCGATAGCTTCGGTCCTGATCGAGTCATCTTTGGCGGTGACTGGCCGGTCTGTCTGCTGGGTGGATCTTACAAAGATTGGGTCACCTCACTGAAACAGATTATTTCCAGCCGTCCTGTTGCAGATCAGAAGAAGCTGCTGCACGAGAATGCTCGCAAATTCTACGGGCTTTCATAGGGCTCT
This sequence comes from Planctomycetales bacterium, assembly GCA_026400835.1. Lineage (GTDB taxonomy): Bacteria > Planctomycetota > Planctomycetia > Planctomycetales > Planctomycetaceae > SXXK01. The sequence goes on from JAPLOA010000035.1 coordinate 163,070, forward strand.
TCGGTGAAACAGCAGAAAGAGTCCAGCGTTGCAAAGCCCCCAGACGGCGAAGGCAATGATCCATTGCCTTCGCCGATCACGCTGAAAGACTTCCGTTGGTGCAGATTTCATCTCTGAATGAATATCATCCGCGTCCACCGCATCTGGAGAATCGTAGACACCGTTGCTGCCCGGTGTAGAGACTCGATAGTGACCTACCGGCATGACTTCGACACGATAAGAATTGCCCCGGATATCCTTCTGAGCAGCAATTGGCTGCAGGGCTTCAACAGAATTTGCCGCCATCTCCGCAGCGATGCGTCGGGTCTCATGCCATGTCTGGATTCTCCTCGCTTCTTCTCGGCCAATGTGGAAATGCGGAAGAAGATTGAGGAAGATCGGAACAAGAAGAGTGGCCAACGCGCAGAGAAGTAAACGAACGACGGTTGTGAACCAGTCAAATGCGTCCCAGCCGGAAAGCAGCTTAAGTGGACTCACAAACGCACTTCGGTGGCCGCATGCTTTGCAAACAACGACTTATCGCGGGTCACAACATCGACTTCTATTCAATCCTGTGTGTTGCACCCGTTGCAATGATCTTAGAGTGAAACTGCGACAACGGGAAATATTCGCTCGTCAGTGAACCCGGGGGGCTGTCAACTTCAAACAGGACGTAGCTGCCGGATCGGAAGACGGGCCGCTGGTTATATGGAAAGAATAACTCCGTCCTGCTGGCTTCCAAAGCAGCAGGCAAAAGCATGTTCGGGGGCACGTCGTCTTCCCAGCCGTCTTCCCTCAGATTCGCCACAACATACCGGACATTGCAGCGTTCAACCTCCTGCAGCATCTCCTGACGTCGACGAGGAAAACAGCGGGCCAGCACGTCGAGGTACACAAATCGCGTGGGCGGATTATATTTCAGTCGTGGATAGAGATGAATCAGGTTTCCGTTGTAGGCCAGTAACTCGCGATCAGGAATACTCATTTCGCGAAGGTGATCAATTAACGGTTCGAGTTCCGCCCAACACGGGAACGGGCTCTGCGAAATTGCGTCTCTGACATCGGAAGACAATGAACCATAAACGCAAGCCGAGACACACGGACGAAGATCTGTCAGGCGACTTTGAATACTGAGCCCTGAACTTATGACTGACATGATCACAATCACACTCGCCATGCATGAAACAGGGCTGAACGGGAATCTCGCAACAGCATCTGAACTTAATTGAGAAGCAGTGGCGGTATGTGAAGCATGAAGTTGCTCTTTCACCGAACGAATACAAATCGCGATCGCCAGGATCACTCCGGGCACATGGACGTAATCAAAGAGTTGTTGCAATAACACCGCCTGCAGTAACCATCCCAGATAGCAGGCACACAGCAGTGATCGACGGTTTCGGATACTGATCACGATCGCAGGAAGATGGAACATCACCCAGGGCCAGAATCGTGACGCATGAGCCTGCAGGCGTTCCAGGTTCCAGCGACTTCTTCCTGCCTGATAATAGTCACCATTCCAGGAAGTCATCATTTCCACGAAGTACGTCCAGCAACCGGCATTGACCATCCAGAGTATTCCCAGCAATCCAACACCTGCGCCGGCCGCTATGACGTACCCGGCATGTTTCAGCCACGATTGGGTTGAAGCGAACTGACTCCGTGATGCCAGCATCACTGCCACAGCAGGGAACGCCACGAACGGCTTGATCCAGAATGCAATCGCCCACAAGCTCCCCTCCAGAAGGGCCAGCAACAGAAACGTTCGCTGATGGTTATCATCGAGAACGAATGATCGCGGTGATGTCGCATTCCCGAACTGAACGCAGCACGCCTTTCGCGTGGCCACGGCCAATAAACATGGCAGCAGCATCCAGGTGTCGCGCTGGCAGTGGCACCATTCTGAAGTGCCGAGGCAGAACATCAAAAGCAATGACGCCAGCACAGCCATTGAGGCGTGTTGAAGCTTTCTTGAATCTGTCTTGTCAGCAACAATGCGACAGAGCATGCCCGTGATGCTGAGGACGATGACAAGATCGAAGACTCTCAGCACCTGATCCGACTCGCCGAAGAGCTTGCGGACGATGGCATGGATCCAGACGACTCCGGGAAGGTTGGGCTCGACGATGTCGCGGTAGAGCACTCCGCCCTGCATCAGACAGCGGGCCTGCAGATCGTACAGGACAGCATCCGGGGTCAATGGCATCTGCAGAAACACGGGCACCTGCAGCATCAGCAACAGCGCTGGGATTGCCCAGAAGATGATGGCCCTGCGGGACATGCGAGAATCGACTGACTGATGATCAAGAACAAAGGGAACACGCTGAATTGCCGCTCTTCTGAGCGTACTTCATGGTTCCACGGTCGCTCCGAAATTGCCGCGACGCGTTGCAAAACGTCAACATTTCCCTGGTCTCCGAGCTATGGAATCAGGGGCCCACGATACTGGCAATGTCGTGTCATGTCAGCTCTGATGGTTATACCGGTTATTCAGACCAATTTCCCGCAGGATACGGAGAGTCCATGATCGTTCTATTCCGGCGAGAACTGCCGTTCAAGCTGCAGGAATATGCTGTTCCGGAGTCGAACTCAGCAGTCTCTGAGCACCTGCGCTTCATCAGTAAAATGAATCTCTGGAACGGAAGGATTTTCTCTCCTCGAAATTCACGACCAACGTTTTTTTGGACGATCCCCAAGGGTAGGGACCAGAGCACTCGAAGTCGTTTGAGAGTACCGACGTGCAAGAGATTACACCATTTCTGCCGGGAGATACGGTCGCATATTTGCGGCTGGCGGATGAGGAACGGAAGTTTCCTTTTCGTCCGATTAGTCCCGGTCTGTTCCTGATTGGGCAAGGCCCCGGCTGCGATCTTCGACTCGGCCTGGAAGAAATGCCGCCGATTCATTCGGCGATACAAATGTCTGAATCCGGCGCGGAGCTCACAAAGATAGCGGAGTCCCCTGAACTGTTCGTCAACGGCGAACCCGTCGATCATCTGTTCCTCGAACATGGTGACCTGATCGAGGTCGGTGATGTGCGTCTGGCATTTTTTCGCTGCAATCACTCGGCCGCCAATGCAGCAGAACGTCCCATCGAACACAGTAAGTTATCAGCCAGACAACTGATCGATGGTCTTGAGTTTGAGTTGGATCTGCTGGATGCTGATAGTAACCGGACTGGTCGAATTAGTGATCTGCTGAAAGCCGCCCAGCAAGCTGTTGATGCATGCCAGTTCGCTCAAACGATTCGTTTCGCCGATTACGCTTCACAGAAGGCCGCTCCCGAAACGCCGCCGCAGTCAGATTCTTACCTGCAGGTTCTAAATCGCCTGTCATCTCAGGAAACGCGGCTTGATGAAATCTGCAACGTGCTTGAGCAGGTCGTTCACCAGCAGCAGATGATCGCCACGGCATTACATTGCGTCGTTGAACGCCTCGACGATATGCGTTCCGGTGCGCAACCCGGCTCAATGCGAGCCAGCGCGTAGGGTCTTGTCAGAAACCCATTGCTGGTCGTCTCGCGAAACGAGCCAATCAAGTTTCCTCAACACCATAAAGCTGTCTTCGCAGAACAACATCGCACGCCGTTAGTTTCTCAATGTCTGCGGTGTCGGACAACTATCATGGCACTGACGCGTTTGCTGACAGCGAAGGCGGCCGTCGCTGCCGAGGTGACGATGGATGCACGACAAGCCGTTCCCATTTCCCGAGCAGAGGATTCCTCATCACCTCACTTGTGCTGAACTGCATGGTTCGGCGGCCTCTAAGCCAAAGAGCCACCGACTGATCGTTGGCGTGGTCTTGTCTCGCTTGTGATGCACGACAAAATCTGGCATCCTCCGGGCGGTGGTGACAACGAGGGGAAAACGCCTGCAGACGCACCCCTGGATTTCTGACCGGATCCAGACCGAAACATCCGGACCTCTATCCATATTCCGAAAGTCATGCAATCATGGTCGATCTCACGGTCATTCTGACAGCCAATGATCCGGCTCATCTTCCCGAATTGCGCGAGTTGCTGGCAACTCAGGTGCAAATGTCCCGCGCGGAACCCGGATGCATTCGGTTTGAAGCGTTTGAATCTCAGACCGTTCCCGGAACCTTTATTCTGGTTGAACGCTGGGAATCACAAGAGGCCCTGAATGAGCACCGCAAAGCGACCGCATGCATGACGGTTTACTTCCCGAAGGTCATTCCTCTGGTCAGCCGAGTGCCTCATGTCTGCTCGGTCCTGACGGGCACCTGACTGCCCGGGGGCTGAAGCGAAAACAGTTCACGCGGCATAGCGAAGTGAACATGTTCCTCTCGAAGCACCTCTACAGAAATTGTGGCATTGAAGTGCAGCTTAAGGAATTCAAGGCATTGCTGTACCACAATTTCGGGAGCACTCGCGCCCGCGGTGACGGCCACCGTTTGAGCTTCTGAGAACCATTCCCGCTTAAGTTCGCTCGCTCCGTCAACGAGGTAACTCGGAACACCTCGTGCGGCCCCCATCTCCATCAGGCGGCGGCTGTTGGAACTGTTCTGACTTCCGAGCACGATCAACACGTCAGCGGATTCAACGAGCACCTTCACGGCTTCCTGCCGATTCGTGGTGGCGTAGCAGATATCTTCTTTTTTGGGTGAGTCGATATTGGGATATCGATTCCGCAGAGCCTGAATGACGGAATTGGCTTCTTCAACGCTGAGCGTGGTCTGCGTCAGATAAGCCAGCTTATCGCCCTGAGTAAACGGCAGGCGCTGCACATCATCTGACGTTTCCACAAGCGTTATGCTCTCAGGTGCCTCACCCATCGTTCCAATGACTTCATCGTGGCCTTCATGTCCAATCAGGATGATGTTGTATCCCTGGTTAGCGTAACGAATGGCCTCCAGATGAACCTTCGTTACCAGCGGGCATGTGGCGTCGACGGTCTGCAGCTTTCTGCTGCGTGCGATCTGCCGAATTTCCGGCGACACGCCGTGAGCACTAAACAGAAGAATTCCTCCGATAGGAACTTCTTCCAGAGAGTTCACGAACTTGACGCCCTGACCGGTGAAGCGATCCACGACGTACTTGTTGTGAACAATCTCGTGATACACATAGATCGCGGGACCAACTCGACGAATCGCTTCGTCGAGACATTCGATGGCCATATTGACCCCGGCACAGAACCCGCGGGGGCTGGCGAGCAGAACTTTCATGAGACCTTCCTGCAAATCTTCTATCCACTCGCTTGCAGCTCCGGCATCAGCAGGAATTCTGCACAGCACGACGTGCCTCGGCAACCGCCTGCAGAGGACACGATAAATGTCATTGAGGAACAGTCCCGAAAAAAGTTCCCGGTATCACAACCCGACGCGTCAGCGAGGGATCGACGTTTGACTCAGGAATCCCTCGCTGACGCTTCGGGTTGTGATGTCTCGCCTTAATAAAATCCGGATGTTACTTCGGGACTATTCATTAACTGCGGCCAGCGAGGCCTTGTCTTAAAAATGGCCCCTGTGAACTACGAGCCTGTCAAGACAATTAGATTGACCTACTTTGCTGTCTCCGTTGATTCAGAGACGCCACTTGAGACAGCAGCATCTCCCTGCGGTTGGGTACTCTGAACCTTTGGGGATTCATTGGCTGACTTCAATGCAGCCAACCGCTGAATGATCAGCCGATTTAACTCCGGCAGACCTTTTCCGGTTACCGCTGAGATCACAAATACGTCCTTCCCTGTGACTTCACGCAATAATTCTGCGCAAGTTGCAGCATCCGGCAGTTCTGCTTTAGTCACGCAGATGATTTCCGGACGCTCGGCCAATGACTGATCGTACAACCGCAGTTCCTCACGGATCTGGGCATAGTTATCCAGTGGGTCCGATTGATCCATGGGATCCGGTTCCACCAGATGCACCAACAGACGCGTTCTTTCCACATGGCGAAGAAACTCGTGACCCAACCCGGCCCCAGCATGTGCGCCTTCAATCAGGCCGGGAATATCAGCGAGCACATATTCATTGTCGTAGCCGACATGAACCAGCCCGAGATTCGGATACTTTGTCGTGAAGGGATAGTCGGCGATTTCAGGAGTTGCCCGAGAGACGCGGCTCAGCAGAGTCGACTTGCCTGCATTCGGTTTTCCCACCAGACCAACGTCCGCAATCATCTTGAGTTCAAGAATGACCTCTCGATAATCGCCCGGATGACCGGCTTCTGATTCACGCGGCGCGCGGTTGGTAGGAGTGGCAAACCGGGTGTTGCCTCGTCCACCTCGACCACCATGACAAAGGATGACACTGTCGCCGTGATTCTGAAGATCCTTCAGCACGTGACCGTGTTTCAGATCTTTGATCAGAGTACCGGGCGGAACCAGAATCACGGTGGATTTTCCACGTTTGCCGGCGCAAAGTGCCCCAAGGCCATGCTCACCGCGTTCTGCGTTCCAGTGCCTGTGACCAACGAGGTTACCCAGGGAGCCCTGATTGGTATCAGCCTTGAGAATAACGTCGCCGCCGTTGCCGCCGTCGCCACCATCGGGGCCACCGCGAGGAACAAAAACTTCACGACGAAAACTGCTGCAGCCATTGCCGCCATCGCCTCCGCGACAATACAGAATGACTCGATCGGCAAACATGGTCACGACTTTCGGGGACAATACAGAGAACTTTTCCGGCCCCGGATTGTAGCATTTTCCCGGTCTTCATGGTTGTCTTTTCGGGTGGAATCGTGGCCATTCTCCGTTTGACATTCTCGCCCTGAGGCTCAGAATCCGGGCCTTGAGGGGGAGAATACCATTCTGTTCGCATCCACGATTGAATCATTACTCCAAATGATGTCCCCCGCAGATTGGTGCTCAGAACGGGTCGCAAAACCGGGACGGGCTCCCGCAGAGATCTCAAAATCAACCGAAGGAGGGCCGAGATGGGTGCCTTTATCGGCCTTGTTATCGCTTCTTAATTCATACTGTGCAAAGAATAAGACATGTCAGAATTCCAGTCGGTCGCAAAGGTGGGCGACATCCCGGAAGGACAGGGGCGATCCTTTGCCGTGAATGGCACAATGGTCGGCGTCTTCCTGTCTCAGGGTCGTTACCTGGCGATCAACGACTTTTGCCCGCACATGGGGGCGTCACTCGCGGATGGGCATGTCGAAGACGACGCTGTCATGTGCCCATGGCACGCATGGCGATTTAGCCTGAAAGACGGCACGTGGCTGGATAATTCCCGCAGCAAGATTCGCAGTGCCTGCTATGAAGTACGAGTTGAGGACGGAGCGATTCAGGTGAAAGTACCAACCGAGTGTAAAGCCGAGTAACTCAGGCGACTTTGTGCGGCAGGCGAATTCGCCCGTACCTCTTGCCGGTCGCATCGTACAGAAGAACCTCGTTGGAGGACTCTGCCCAGACTGCGGCGAGTTTAACGGATCGAGGACCGTGCAGAACAAATTGGTAGCCGCAACGGCGGCCATTCTGCTGTAGTTCCAGTTCGCTCATCGGGAAATGATTTTCCAGCAGGTTTTCTTTGCGACACAAAGTAATATGCACAAAATGTCGCAGATGGTCCAAAGAGCGAACCTCGGCCGGCGTTTCGGGAAGATGTGGAGCAGCAACAGACTGACACATGCAGAAACAGCCCTTACCGAGAAATAGCGGTGAGTTTTCGGGATCGGTGAATTCAGTAAGGCAGGAAAGCTCGGGAAGCTTATGCCCTCCGCCGGTGGCTGTGATATCGGACGATGGGTTTCAGGCACTTCCGAATTCATTCGCACCGCTGTACAGCCCGCATGAGCGCTTCGAACCGAATCATCTACGAATCCGAACTGGTCGGAGAGTTGATTGGGAGCGACCGGGGCGAAATCCGGACTTTAATCAAGTCCGTTAATTCTCTGCTTTCCAGCTTCGGATGACAACTGGCGGCTATGGGATACTCAGCCGAAGGCACCAGCGGGCTGTTGAAAAGGCTCTTAGGGCTGACTTCAGCCGGCTTGGTTGCTAAGAAGACTGCTGGTGGTGGTGGAAGCGGGGCTAAGCCAAAGCCATGGATTCGGATACCGACATAAAAAAACGGCCTGCTTCGTTAATCGAAGCAGGCCGTCTATGGATAAAAGATTGTTGAGTCTCGCGGGTCTTCGAGGTCTTTGGCTGCGCGTTAGACACTGGACCCCGTGTGTGTGAATTAGTAACGGAACACGGCACCGACACTGAATCCATTCACAACCAGATTCTGCAGTTCGACACGCTGACCGATATCTGCCGTGCGATCACCCAGAGCATCTGTAACGCTGTTGTAATAGATGTTATCAAACGGCTTGCTGACCCCGGTCAGCACCATAAAGTCGTAGCCGCCGAACACTGAGAATGCAGGGCTGAGATGAACCTCTGCCGCGAGATTAACTTGGGTAATCGTTCCAAAATCAACGTTCTGGTAGTCGTGTGCGGTCCCGTTAACTCCCTCGATCACCGAGTTCACACTGGCGCTGTTGTCGTTGATACCGAACATGACTCGAGGAGTCGCACTGAAAGTGAAATACTTTGACGACAGTGCAAGTCGAGCCCCAAGCTCAGGACCATAGAAATTGTTGATTGTCGAGGAGTTCACTGAAGACGCGGGAATGTTGACGGCCTTACCTACGAAGCCATAGCTTTCATCAACATTGACGTAGCGGAAACCGCCCAACCATTGGTACGAAGCACCTGCTCCGCCGGGAGCGTTGCTGTCTGTCAGGAAGACGATTTCCGAACCCCACATCTGCGTCTCAAGGTTCTGCGAGAACGACTCGGAGAAGATCAACGCGTTGACGTCAGCCACTGGGGCGATATTGCCATCGGTCAGCAAAGGAACCGCTGTATTGGGAAACACACTTGTTCCGAACTCGGGAGGTGTAGTCAGCCCAACGAAGACTCGAGCTGCGCTGATATCATCATCCACCATGCTGGATGACGACTGACCCATTCCGAAGAAGCTCATTTCCATGTCAGCTCCGTTCAGATCGAGTCCCCAGGTGCCTCGAACGCCAGGGATGTCTTTTGTTCCCAGCATTGTGGCATTGGGAAACAAAGCGTCCCCGGTGTCGACCGTGCCTCCGTTGAGGTTGTCGATCAACGGCACGGGGACCGTGTAGCCCTCAAGCTCGCCTCGTGAGTTGGCCTGAAGTCCGGACACAGGGGCCCCAATATGATCGTGGTCCCCGTTGTTATTCCACATCAGGAATTCCAGACGGATCCAGCTTCGGTCAGCCACGTCACCGAGGAAGCTTTCGATCGGTCGGTTTTCGTCCCACACCTCTGTGTTGCCACGAATGTAGTGGTCCTGGATCGGCGCCTGATACGACGAGCGAGGCAGGCGATGGGCCGAAGGATCACCCGGTCCACCATAAAACCCATCCTGGGCGCTGGCGGCAACGGGTGCGAGTGTCAGGCAGGCGACGGCTGCTGCGAAAGAACGCAGGTTCGGACGGATCATTCGAGCCGGACCTTTTTCAAAGAGTCAGATCACCCATAGCATTCCGCTGGAGAATCCGTTTCGGGACTCGCAACGCCGATGGCAGACGAATCGGTGTCTATGGACAAAACCTAACCGTGTGGAAAACACAGTCTGCTGTCGTCGATATCGTCCTCGCCTGACTGTGAACTTTGCTCCAATTGTTCCGAAGAGATCGAATTTGACGTTTGGAACGATCCTTTCGTTTGTGTGGGTCCTGATGCCGTTCCGAGGGCCAATGGAACTCCCGAAACGGCGTCTTTTGCCGGTCGGAATTGATTCCGGCCGTGGCGATCACCGGCGGAGTCAGACCATCGCGACTAATCCTCAGACCAGCAGGGCGAGTCACTTACGAACAGCACACCAGGGCTTTCGGAGACATTGCGAGCCTCGCACACTCTGACAAACGGATGCAATTTGCTGACTGCCCGAAAACTGCGTCCACAGCTTTAGTCTGACTCCACGAAGTAGCGCTTTTCCGGGATCATGTTTGTTGCTAATCTTATCCACTGTTATCCATCGATTCAGAAAGGGCCAGGCACGATGTCCCCCGTCAATTCTCGCCGTGAAATGTTGACCCGAGCCAGTTGCGGCTTCGGGGCGTTAGCTCTTCAGGCGATGCTCGCCGACACCAACCGGTCGCGAGCTGCGGAATCACAGTCTTCGCCGTTTACCAGTAAGTCGCTGCTGGAACGGCCGACCATGTTTGCTCCACGAGCCAAGCGGATTATTTTTGTCTTCATGCAGGGCGGGCCCAGTCACGTCGATTCGTTCGATTACAAACCCGATCTGATTGCGAAGGATGGTCAGTCGATCGACTTTACCGGGGTTCGTTTTGGTGACTTCGGACAATCCACGAAGCAGAAACTGATGAAGCCGCTATGGCGATTTCAACAGTATGGGCAGACCGGAAAACATGTTTCGGATCTGTTCCCACTGATCGGGCAACACGTGGATGATCTCTGCTTTCTGCATGGTGTGCATACGGAAGGAGTTGCTCATGGTCCGGCGACTCTGTTCCTGCATACCGGCGCAACGACACAGGTGCGCCCATCAATGGGCTCGTGGATCCTTTACGGGCTTGGTACAGAAAATCAGAGTCTGCCTGGATTCGTGTCGCTGCAACCTTCTGACGCCAACGGCGGACCACGAAATTACTCGAATGCTTTTCTGCCGGCCGTCTGTCAGGGAACTTCCATCGGTCGTTCGTTTCAACCGGCAAGTCAAATGACGATCGACTTCATTCGGAATGCGGAGCTGACACAGGATCAGAGTCGCCGGCGTTATTCGCTGACTCAACAAATGAATCAACTGCAGTCCGCGCGGAATCACAATGCGGACGACGAAGTCAACGCGGTGATTCGGAACTATGAGCTTGCGTGGAGAATGCAGGCTCAGGCCCCGGAAATCCTTGATCTGTCAAAAGAGTCGGAAGCGACTGCAAAAATGTATGGCATTGGAGAGAAAGAGACGGATGAATTCGGTAAGCAATGCCTGATGGCACGACGCTTGTCGGAGTCAGGTGTCAGATTTGTGCAGGTCAATTACTCAGATCAATCGACAAATCCCCGCTGGGATCAGCATTCAAATATGCCTCAGCATGCCGTCCATGCCAAAGCCACAGATAAACCGGTTGCCGGTCTTCTGCAGGACCTGAAGCAACGTGGGCTGCTGGAAGATACGATCGTCTGGTGGGGCGGTGAATTCGGCCGAACCCCGTTTTCTCAGGGCTCCGACGGACGAGACCACAATCCTCGCGGTTTCACAGTCTTTCTGGCTGGCGGTGGCGTGAAGCCAGGCTTTTCCTGGGGCACAACAGACGAAATTGGTCACCTCGCCGTGGAAGGCAAGGTTCACATGCATGACCTGCATGCAACTTTGCTGCATTTGCTGGGTGTCGATCACGAACGTCTGACTTTCGAACACGCGGGGCGCAACTTTCGTCCAACAGATGTCTACGGACGAATTGTTCAGGAGATCATGAAGGCCTGACAGGACAAACAGCGAATGCCAATCAACATCACCTGTCCTCAATGTCAGCGTCAATTTGTTGTGCGTGATGAAATTGCCGGTAAGTCCTTTCGTTGCAAGGACTGCGAGGCGGTTGTCAGCGTCCCCGCGATCAAGCCTGTACAACAAAAATCTGCAGAGCCTGAATCGGTAGAACCAAGGCCTTCTGTCGCAAGACGTAAGGCTGCGGCGCCGGAGCCTCCGGGAGAAGAAGACTGGGGTTACGACGAGACTTGGCATGACGATCAACAATCGGCACTGGCTGCCCCTGCGCGGCGAGCAAGACGGAAAGCATCGCTGGAACGAGGAGCGGAGACGAGCGAATCACCAGTCATTCCCATCGAAGGCATGGTGGCAAATGCCAGTATCGCGGTGCTTGGTGTCTTAAATCTTTGGGTGTTGATTTCGCCAGACGACATTCTTTGGAAGCTGATTGCGGCAATCCGAATTGCTGTGGAGGCCCGTGTTGTCTGGGGGATTCGCGAACGCAACGGCCAGACTGGGCTCGCCGCTACTATCGCGGCCGTCATGATGACGCTGATCAGCGCGTTTATGCTTTGGAGTCTTAACTCGGACCCGGAGGTTCGTGCCGATGTAAGCCCACAAGAGCTACGAAACGGACAAATCTTCCTGACGGTCCAGCTCGTAGCCGAGATTGGCGTCATTGTTGGTCTCAATCTCCCGAGAACCAGACGCTGGATGGCGACAGGCAATGGCTCGTGAAGTAACGTCCCTGATGGTGACGTGTTGAGCGGCTGGAATAACTAACGACAAGCATTGTCAAGGAATGGATCTGTCCGATGGATTTCGGATGCTGCCACAACTGACGTTGTGCTCGTTGAGGACTTATTCACGTTCAAATACACCACACGCCACATGACCGCCAAAGCCCAAAGACAGCTTGGCGGCCCGTTGCAGGCCGGGCCACGATTTCAAGGCGGATGTCAGAGGAAGTTTGCAATTCGGGTCCTGATCCCGCAGATTGGTCGTGCCAGGGATCATCTGGTCGCGCAAGGCGAGAATGGTGAGGATCGTCTCGACGCTTCCAGCGGCTCCCAGCAGATGCCCCATCGCTCCTTTAACGCCGAAGCATTGCGGAATGTTGTTACCAAGCGCCGCGTCGATTCCTCGCGATTCAGCGAGATCGTTAGACTCTGTACCGGTTCCGTGCACGCTGATTATCTCCGGGAGAAAACCATGCGTCCTGAAACTCCGTCGCAAAACTTCGCTCACGATGGAGCCGCTCTGGTCAATCTGAGTCATTCCCGTCGGATCGCTCAGCCACTGCCCACCTAAGATGCGAGCTATCCCCGGAACTCCTCGCGATTCCGCATGGCGGCGCGATTCCAGGATCATCACGCCGGCTCCTTCACCGATCAGGAATCCGTCTCGATCAACATCAAACGGACGACATGCGTTTGCAGCATCGGCATGTCGCGAGGTGACTCGCAGGCGATGAAACGAGGACATCACGGAGGCTCGCAAACCGGCGTCAGCACTTCCGACAATGCAGACATCGCACTGCCCGCTGCGAATCATAGCCGCTCCCTGCAGCACCGAAATCAGTCCCGTCGCGCACGCGGCGACCGGACAACTAATGCCCGCCATTGCACCTGAGATCGCAGCAATGGCACGCGTCGCGCTGTCGGTGGCGAAGGCATGTTGCCAGAGCAGATCAAACTCGGTGGTGAGGGACGTACTTTGCTGATCGTCGGCATCGCCTGATCTCATCAACTCAGCCAGCCGTTCAATCGTTCGCAGGCCACCTTTACTACTGCCAAAGACAACGGCCGTTCGAGTCGCAATGGCCTCTCGCCGGGATATGAACGTCTCTGTCAGCCTAGCCTGAGTAACCGCTTCAATGAACGCCACAAGTGACATCGCCACGAGCGGTTCGGAAAGCCAGGTATCAACGACATCCGGCGGGAGATGCGTCAGGAGCTTCGATTCAATCAGAGACTGTCGGAGACCAGCCGAATTTACCGGCGCACCGTGCAGTCGCAATCCATCAATACGAGACAGTTGATCGTAGTGATCAATGTCGGACGAATTCAACATTCGCCCGGCTCTGTCTCCAGCCAGCAGGCGATTCCATGTGATATCCGCAGAATTGCCCAGCGGCGTGACCAGCCCCATGCCCGTCACGAGCACATCATCGGAACTGGATTTAGGTCGGGATGAAATCACAATGCAGCCGCAGAACAGGCGTTTTATGAACAGGCCCGAAACAAGTTCCCTTAATCACAACCCGAACCAGAAGTTTTAAAGTTGTGCATTTTCAGGCCCGGCGGGCCGACAAATCCAATGCCGGTGGCGTGTCGGAGTGTTGATTTAGTCGTTTAACGGCAAGCCGCAGGCGTGGCCGCTCGATTTCGCCTACGCCTGCGGCTCGCCGTTAAACGAAAACGATCAATACACGACTCAATCAACACCCCGCTTACGCGTTCAGGCTGATTAATTCAACACGCCGTCACGCCACCGGCATTGGATGTGCCGAGCTTCCAGCCCTGACGAAAACGCACAACTTCAAAAAAGCAGAAGCGCGGGATCGGAGTCTGGAAAGAAATCCCTTACTGACGTTTCGGGTTGTGATTTCTCGCCTAAGTATTATCCGGATGCGATTTCCGGACGGTACCTCAGGAGGCCTCAAGTTGAAGCAGCGACCCTTCCGTTGGCGGCTGAATACGAAAGCAGCACTGTAGCAAAAGCCACAGTGCTGCATCGAGAATACACTTACGTCGTGAGCAAGATTCAGCAGACTACTTCGCAGCAGCCTGAGCTTCTTTCTCTTTGCGGCGTCGTTCCAGAATTTCGCCCTGCAGACCACGAGGTACCTGGCGATAAGCAAGGAATTCCATGCTGAAGGTACCCTTACCCTGTGTCATGGAGCGAAGTTCGTTTGCGTAGTCGAACATCGCAGACAGCGGAGCTTCGCCGTTGATGACGCAAACGCCGCCATTGACTTCGGAACCTGTGACCATCCCACGCTTGCTGGAAAGGTGACCGGTCACCTGACCCTGATATTCGTCTGGCACTTCGATTTCGAGCTTCATGATTGGCTCCTGCAGAGTCATGTCTGCTTTACGCAGAGTTTCTCGCATACAGCCAATACCAGCGATCTTGAACGCCATTTCCGATGAGTCCACGTCGTGGTAGCTTCCGTCCTGCAACCGCATGCGGACGCCAACCACTTCGTACTCTCCGAGAGGTCCTTTTGGAAGGCTCAACTGGAACCCGGCATCAACCGGAGGAATGAATTCGCGAGGAATTCGTCCGCCAGAAACTTCATCAACGAACTCGTAAGCGGTCTCGTGAGTTTCCGGAAGTGGCTCCAGAACACCCACAATATGAGCATACTGACCAGAACCACCAGACTGCTTCTTGTGCTTGTAGTTGAACTCCACGGACTTTGTGGGACATTCTCGGTAAGCCACGCGTGGCTCACCAATGATGCACTCACACTTGTATTCACGTTTGATTCGCTCAACGTAAATTTCGAGGTGCAACTGACCCATCCCGGCGATCAGCGTCTGGCCAGTTTCTTCGTCAGTCAGAACACGGAACGTTGGGTCTTCGCGACGGAAACGTTCCAGAGCCTTGCTGAGCTTATCTGCGTCATCTCGCTTCTTCGGTTCAATCGACAGGCGAATAACCGCGTTGGCGACGAAGATGTTTTCCAGAGACAATTGCAGACCTTCTGATGTGAAGGTATCCCCTGACGCACAGTCAACGCCGACGATGGAGATAATGTCACCAGCTTCACCGAACTCGATATCTTCACGGTCGTTTGCGTGCATACGAACGAGTCGACCGAATCGAACTGATCGGCCAGTACGAGCATTCACGTAAGCCTGACCTTTGACCAGTTTACCCTGATAGATTCTGGTGTAGGTCAACTGACCGAAGCTTTCGACTACGGTCTTGAACGCCATCGCGACGACTGGCGCGTCGTTGGAGTCGCTGAGAAGCACGCGAGGGTGCTTGCCGTCTTCTCCGATTGGCTTGCTGTAGTCATTCGCGTACTTGTCACGGTCTGGCGGTGAAGGCAGGTAGCGAACAACGGCATCAAGAGCTTCCTGAACACCCTTGTCTTTGAATGCGGTTCCCATCAGAACAGGCACGATTTGCTGAGCAAGTGTCGCCTTTCGGATGATCGCTCGGATCTGCTCAATGGAGACTTCTGATTCTTCCAGCAGAGCCGACATCAGATCGTCGTCGTGAAGAGATAGCTCTTCCAGCATTTCGCGACGAGCGGCCTCTGCATCGCTCTGGTATTCCGCTGGAATCGGCTTGCGAATCACGTCATCGCCTTTTTCGCCTTCGAAGTAAACGGCTTCCATACGAATCAGGTCAACTACACCCTGGAAAGCGGATTCCAGACCCATTGGAATCTGAAGCGGCACGGCATTGCACTTCAGCTTGTCCTTCATGGCCGCCATTACCTTGGCCGGATTGGCACCGATGCGGTCCATCTTGTTGATGAAGGCAATACGAGGCACGCCGTAACGACGCATCTGACGGTCTACCGTCAGAGACTGACTCTGAACACCGCCCACGGCACACAGAACCAGAATGGCTCCGTCGAGAACTCGCAGTGAACGTTCTACTTCAACGGTGAAGTCCACGTGTCCCGGAGTATCAATAATGTTGATCGGGTGCACTGTCCCCAGTTCTTCGTCTTTCCACTCAACACGAGTTGCAGCGGACGTAATGGTAATCCCGCGTTCGCGTTCCAGGTCCATATGGTCCATGGTCGCGCCGCCGTCACCACCCTTCACTTCGCGGATCTTGTGAATTCGACCGGCGTAGTACAGGATGCGTTCGGTCAGAGTCGTCTTCCCTGAGTCGATGTGGGCCGAGATCCCGATGTTGCGAAGCAGGGTAATGTCAGTCATTGCAGAACGATCCTAAGTCTGAAAAAAAGATACGAAATCCGCGGCCTTGCCGCAAAAAACAGGGACAGCCAATCGAATAATTCGGTTCGTGGCTGTTCGATGAGAACAGGCTGCCTGTTCCCATCTTGCCATGATGCCTAGTGTCTGATGCCCAGTGTCCGCATCCCCAGCGTCTGCATGGAGAGTCAACCGCAACGGTCGCAGAGACCTGAAACGCCTGACCTGCTTCCGCCCGCAGGACCAGATCGGAAAAGATCCCGTCCACCGCAGACTGGTCAACATTTCGCACTGCCGCAAACCGTCACCGGGTTCCCGGCAGGATACGAACTGAGCTTACATTTCGACGACAGAAGGACTGAAAGTCCACCACCGCCAGCGCGCACATCTGTACATCATCTCGTGTTTAGAGATCGCGGATGGTATCGACGATTTTCGCGTTTCGAAAGAGGAAGAGCCCCGAATTCATTGAACTCGAGTAGCTTTCCCCCGCTGAGAAAGCCTGATTCCTTCGCAAATCCCTGTAATTCGCCGGCACTTCCAGCCTGTGAAACAACCAGCCCTAAAAACGAATGTGATCACTTGCTGTATTCCAGCCCTGCTGCTGAGCCGGCTGGAATCGATTAAAGCGATTCTGCTCGCCATGTTCACCTCAGGCAACAAACCCTGCCAGAAGTCAACGCTCCGGAGAACTCAAGTCGACGATCTGTAGACCGCGACCTAAGATGCAGGCGTAAGTTGCCATAAACCAGCTCCGCTACTGAGACGTCCAAAATGGGCATTGAGAATCGGGAATACCTGCGAGACGAATACGACGGTCCTGGACCAATGCGCTTTTCGGCGTCATCTGTGCAGGTCAAGCTGATCATTGTCACGGTCGCTGTTTTCATTTTGCAGCTCCTGACGACTCGTAATGGTGATTCCGTCGTGACTCGCTGGCTGGACCTTAGCGGCCCCGATCTCTATCAACGCGGTCAGGTTTGGCGATTGTTGACCTATGCCTTCTGCCATAGCGTCAACGATCCATTCCATCTGATCTTCAACATGATGACGCTGTACTTTGCTGCAGAGACTCTGCAGAGACTGCTTGGGCAGAAGGAACTGTTGTGGTTTTACTGCTGCTCGGCGATGTTCGCCGGCATGTCGGCAGTCGTCGTCTATGCAGTTATGGACAGAAACGCGGCTGTCATCGGAGCTTCCGGCGCAGTCTGTGCGATGTTTGGTGTCGTAACAATGCATTACCCTCGACAACGCGTGATGTTGATGGGGTTGTTTCAGATGGAAATGCGTTGGGTGCTTGCTGTTTTCATGCTGTTGCCCGTATTGATGGGACAACTGAGTGGCACACGAGTATCCCATGCCGCGCATTTTGGCGGCCTGCTGTTTGGATATCTGTACTTCAAATCACACATGCAGCTCAGTCGCTGGTGGGATAACTTCGCCGGACGCATCGCGATGAAGCGTCGCAATAAGGGTAAACTCAGGATCTTTGCACCAACGGCAGCGACCGATTCCAATCTTCACGCCCAGATGGATGCAATCCTCGACAAGATCAATCGTGAAGGCGAAGCCAGCCTGACACAGCGTGAACGCAACGTTCTGATTCAGGCCGGTAACAAGCTGCGAAAAGAACGCGGTTAGAGGTGACCATCAGGTCTGGAATCAACGAAAATCATTGGCTGCGTTTTGCCGCTGATGGTAAGCAGCCAACGGTTCACACCGAAACGGGTGATGTTGTCGAAACTGATCAAGGCGTCGCGCCCCGCTTGCTTTCTGCTCTTCCGGAGCAGCTTCAGGACTCCGCGCTGCAAGCTCAACAGCCTTCCGGAAGTCTCTGAGCTCCGCGTGAGCCGCTGCCGGGATTGAAAGGACGAACCAGTGGTCGATTCCTGTTTGAGGTCCCAGCTTCTCGGCAATGTCCAGTGCTTGGTTTCCGTCTCTCAATGAGTCGTCATGGGCCCCGGTCAGCAGGACCGCGTAATTCCGCAGTGCGTGCAGGTTGTCTGGTTCACGTTTCAGGGCTTCCTGAAGCTCATCAACGGCCAGGTTAAACTGTTGATTCTCAGCCGCGACCAATGCTCGCAAAACTCGTGCGTGCGAATCGCCAGAACTGGCCGCCAGCACTAACTCAACGTCCGACGCCGCCTTTGCGAGTTCACTGCAATTCAGCAATGCCTCTGCTCGCATCAACCTTGCATTCTTCAGGTCCTCCTTGAGATCTTCTGCGACACTCATCGCGGAAATCACGTCATCGAACGCTGCAACTGCTTCGTCGAAACGAGGCATGGCTGACAGAATTCGTCCTCGAGCCACCTGAGTGCTGGCGGTCACCATTAAATTGTCTGCAGATAAAATGTTTGCAGAAGTTGAGACCTGTTGCAGGACGAGATCGTATTGCTCGAGAGCTTCCTGCCATTGCCTTTGTTTCCTTTCCAGGATTGTTGCAGGAAGCATGAAACTATTGACTCGATACTCTCCTTCAAGAAGCGGGATTGCACTCCGCAAATCACTCTCTGCTCGCTTGTAGTTTCCTTCAGCAAGATGGCAATCTGCAGCATGGCTCGCTGATAAAGTAACTCGGCTCGATCGTGCCCCTCAAAAGCCAACATCTGTGCCTGTGCTTTGATACGATCAGCGGCTTCCCGCGGCATCCAGTTCTTCTTTGGCGGTCGATACCGTCCTGAGGCGATAAAACGAAAGATCCCGTACGACAGCATGATCACAAAACCGCAGACATCGGCCAGTCTGAACCGGTTCCACGGTCGATAAAGCAACGGCGACGCGACACCCAAAGAAATGACAACGCGATGATGACGAGTCAAAATTGTCGGCGACGTACGTTGATCATCAGCCTGATCTTTTATGATGCTACGAATCCGCAAACAAAAGATCGGTCCGCTGGGTTCCATCCGAGTGAAATTTAGTGACTACCTCGCGAGCTTGCTTTCCGTTCTCGCGCAGCCACTGCACCATGGGACGAGTATAACCGTGAGTCACC
This sequence comes from Planctomycetales bacterium, assembly GCA_026400835.1. Lineage (GTDB taxonomy): Bacteria > Planctomycetota > Planctomycetia > Planctomycetales > Planctomycetaceae > SXXK01. The sequence continues at coordinate 182,396 of JAPLOA010000035.1, forward strand.
AGGACCTGCTCGGCCTCCGATCGCTCGATAGCAGTCAATAACCCCGGCCAGTCTGCATGATCAGAAAGTGGAAAGCCCACATCAACCGATCGTGCTCGGCGAGTTCCCTGGGTCAGGGCCCATCCGGATACGATGGCGGTCGACGTTTTCCCAAATCTGCTCATCCACGCCGAGTTGGCGACCATTGGCGGAGCAATGACCAGCACGCCGCCCCAGTCGTTTCGCGCGGGAGCCTGTGTTGGCAACCATGTCGCCGGCAATTCAATTCCCGTCGCTCGATAATCCTGATTCAGCATTTCAACTGAGGGATGACAAAAGATGGGACCCAGAGCGGCATCAACTCCGGCGATGACGCGCTGAGCTTTCCCGAGGGAATACGCCAGAACCACCGCAGCCACATTGTCAGCTCGACACTGTTTCCACCAGCGATTAATGTCTTCGAACACATATTCCTGAGCTGGCCAGCGATAGACTGGCAACCCAAACGTTGATTCTGTCACAAAGGTGTGGCACTTCACATGCTCAAACGGAGTGCATGTGCGGTCCGGTTCAATCTTGTAATCGCCACTAATGACCCAGATCTCGCCCTGATACTCGACCCGCACCTGAGCCGACCCAAGAATGTGGCCGGCTGGATGGAGTGACACAGTGACTCCATTCATCAATACCGTTTCACCAAACGCCAAAGTATCAATGCTCGCGGAAGGTCCAAGCCGCGTCCTCAGAACTCGCCGACCTTCCTTTGAGGTGAGATATTTCCCGGAGCCTGCTCGCGCATGATCTCCATGCGCATGAGTAATGACGGCCCTGGACACTCGACGCACCGGGTCGATATAAAAATCCCCCACTTCGCAGTAGAGCCCGGCTGGAGTTTCCTGAATCAGTGATTTCATGAAATCATTCGAAGAAGTGCAGAAGTGCTCTGGGTCAACGCGATGAACGCCAGTGGCGTGAACTATTTTAGCGGCATGGCGATTGAGTCTTGCCAAAACTCAATTGTAGGTTGGACATTCTTGTCCGACCATGAACTGACGGGCAAGAATGCTCATCCTACCCGCAAGTCAGGCCTTGTTGATCCAGTACGTTAGCGGTAAGCCACAGTCGTCGTTGCTCGACTTCACTGTCGCCTTCGGCTCGCCGTTAAACGAGAACATTGAGGGCGCGATTAAATCATCAGCCCAGACCACGACACCGCTCCCAAAAGCACAACGATCAAACCACCAACAAAAAAGCACTGCCGGAAGCTTGTTCCGGCAGTGCTGAAAGTTCAACTGAGGGCTAACTTGTCAATCTGATCGACTCAGGCGACGCCCAAATCTTCCATGGCTTCTGCTGGCTCGGGCACATCTTCGATGACAGGAAGCGGCATGTCGTCTTCCATATCAACGAATCCTTTCAGATGGATCGCTCGAGTATGGTGCTGAAGTTTCTTCAGCGCCTTGCTTTCGATCTGACGAATTCGCTCGCGAGTCACCTTAAAGATACGACCGGTCTCTTCAAGCGTATAGCTGTAGCCGTCCCCGAGACCATAACGCAACTTGATAATTTCGCGTTCGCGGTAGGTCAGACTCTTAAGAACATGGTCAATCTTGTCACGCAGCATCTGCTTGGCGGCTGATTCCGCCGGGCTGCTTTCGTGGCTGTCTTCCAGGAACTCACCGAAGCTGCTGTCTTCGCTTTCGCCGACTGGAGTATCCAAACTAATTGGATGCTTCCAGGTCTTCATGATGCGTTCGGTTTCCTCGATGCTCATGCCGACCGCTTCGGCCAGCTCTTCGTTGCTTGGCTCACGTCCCGTCGCCTGGCGAATTTCTTCGGCCTTGGCCTTAAGCATTGAGATGCTCTGGAACATGTGCACCGGAATACGAATCGTACGAGCATGGTCGGCGACAGCACGAGTAATCGCCTGACGAATCCACCATGTCGCGTACGTCGAGAACTTGTAGCCGCGACGATACTCGTACTTCTCGACGCCACGCATCAGACCGGCGTTACCTTCCTGGATCAGGTCCAGGAAGCTCAGGCCACGGTTTCGATACTTCTTGGCAATCGAAACCACCAGACGCAGATTGCCGCCGGACAGTTTCTGTTTGGCATCGGTCCAACCATCCAGACGCTTCTTGATTTCACGGCAGCGACGCAGGAACTGGTCCGGAGTTTCGAGCAGCATCTGCACGTACTCTTCCAATTCGCGTTCCAGAGCATGTCGTTCGGTATCAGCCGTTCGCATGCCACGCAGGCAGGAGATTTCATCCTGCAGTTGTTCAATGCGTTCGCCAATCTGCAGCATCCGCTTCAGAACCGGTTGCAGGCGATGAGTTCGCACGCTCAGTTCTTCACAAAGGCTGCACATTTTTCGTCGACGAATGGTGATGACTTCGCCAAGAGTCGCTTTCTCTTTTGACCCATCGACCAGCGTTCGCCACCTCAGGAACTCTGCCTTGTTCAACTCCATCAGATGACGAAGCGTACGAAGATTCAACTCCATACGACCTTCGATCTGCTCCTTACGGACATCTTCGGTTTCAGATGTTCGCAGAGTTCGCTCGAAAGGCAATTCGCCGCGACGAACCTTTTCGATGGTCTCGACGGCAATGTTCAATGCGAAGTCCGACTCGAGCATATGCCGACGCATACGCTTGCGAGTGATTTCGATCTGCTTGGCAAGAAAGATTTCTCGATCACGTGTCAGCAGCGGGATGTTCCCCATCTGGCTGAGATACATTCGGATCGGGTCACGAGATGACAATGCTGATGTTTCAGGACCCAGAAGCGCGCGAGCGGCTTTCTCTGCCTGAGCCTGTTTGACCTCTTCCTCGACCGGTGGTGGTTCGAGGTTGATATCCGGGTCTTCGATAAAGTCGAGCCCAGCGTCGTCCAGAGAGATGATCAGCGAATCGACCATCAGCGGATCGCCGCCTTCGTCAGGCAGCCAGGCATGCGCCTGCTGTACCGTGACAAATCCTCGCTCTTTTCCCTGCTTGATGATCGCCTTCAATCCAGCATCCAGACGATACACGCGATTCCCCTTTTCAGAGTTCCACCATTTGTCACAACGCGTGTCGCCGACAAACAATGGCGGAGCATTCCGCTCCCGGTTTTAACGAGTGTCCGTGCCTCCGTGGTGAGACACACGCATCGTCAGCACACCGCTGACGCGCCCTGCCAGTTCGACTCCTGCTCAGATATGAGCGACCGGCTGTTTCAGCAAACCAGCATACCCATGAATCTGAAAAATCAATCGACCGTCAGGCCAAAAAAACAAGGATCAGCAGATCCGTCTCGAAGTCAGTTACACCAACTTCCGGAATTCCACTGAAACTCCCACTTCCAAACACCACTGACTTGAGTCCAATCTGCGGATTATTCGCGTCCGGACCGCCTTACGTCAACGTTCTGGGCCGATAGTTTATTGTCTTTCTTTAACTGTGTCTCATGTTTTTCTCGAATCACCCTTCGCCAGATTCACAAAATTCCGAGCCATTTCGCAGCCTCGACCAAACAAATCTGCCGCTGAGGAACGCTTTTCATTAGACTGCAGCCTCACAGATTGAATGCATCCTTGTTTCATTTCAACATCTCCTTTCGCCTGACTGTTCATGGCCTCGCCGAATAACAAATCGAAATCATCCAAAGACTCCAGCGGTCCGGAACGCCAGATCGTGTGCACCAATCGCAGGGCTCGCCACGAATACGATGTGCTGGATGAGATCGACTGCGGCATCGTGCTGACGGGCAGCGAAGTCAAAAGCATTCGTAACAACAAGATCACAATCGAAGAAGCTTACGCCCGCGTTGATGACCACGAAGTCTGGCTCGTTGATTGCGATATCGCCGAATACGCTCAGGCCAGCATCTACAACCATGCCCGCCAGCGAAAAAGAAAGCTGCTTCTGAATCGACGCGAAATTCGCAAGTATGTCGAAGCCGCTGAAAGTGATGGACAAACACTCATACCCCTGGCGGTGTTCTTTCAGCGCGGGCTGGTGAAGATCCGACTGGGGCTATGCAAAGGCCGCAAGCTTCACGACAAACGTCAGAAGCTTAAAGAACAGGATGCTCGAAAAGAAATGCGCGAAGCCAAAGCTCGCAGGTAATGCGTTGTGGATCCAGAACGACATCGACTCTATAGAATAGCGTGAGAGTTTGCTTCCGAATCGACTTGAGTGCTACAACCGCTCACTCATCACATCTGGCCAATTTGTCAATTTATGAGAGGTGTGTGCAGCGGAGCGAAACACACCAATGCGGATTCGTCGAAAGCCATGGTGCTACGGCGCAGAAACGCAGGAGATCATCATAACCCGACGCGTGAGCGAGGGATTTTCCCAAACACTGCGTGAAACGCAGAAGCTCAATCCCTCGCTCACGCAGCGGGTTGGGATAGTCGCAAACGCGCAACTTCAAGGCGAGTGAGCGAGGGATTGTTCTGAGGCGTTTGCGAAGTGTCTCCGTAAATCCCTCGCTCACGCTTCGAGTTGGGATTTCAGTGCATCACACTCATGTGCTGCCGTCGACATTCGTAAAGAACAATGCCAGCCGCGACGGCCGCGTTTAGTGACGCAACCCCACCCAGCATTGGAATGGCAACCGGAGCGCTCGCCTCAGCCAAGAGTTCCGGAGCAATTCCCGCAGATTCAGAACCAACAATCATCGCCTGAGCCCCGTGCATGTCGCAGTTCCAAAGCAGACTGTCAGACTTCTCTGAGGCGGCCAACACGTTCACCCCGTGCGTCTTCAACTCGCGCAGTGCCTTAAGAAGATCGGGGACTCGATAAATCGAAAGATGATTGACCGCTCCGGAAGAAGCACGGGCGACATGCGGGGTTACCGACACCTGAGCCCGCTCACCGATGATTACGCCGTCCACTTGTGACGCATCGCAACATCGAAGAATGGCTCCAAAATTGTGAGCATCCTGGAGGCGATCACAGACAACAAACAGCGGCGGCAGATTGCGTCCACCGGCGGATCGTTCTTCAGCTGATTGTCGGAGCAGTAGCTGCAGATCTTCGAACGTGCCGCAGGGGAATTCACCCATCCGAGCCAGAAAGCCCTGATGCTCTTCCGTGCGACATAATTCTGTGAGCCGAGAACCTGGTACCTCCTGAAGTCTCAGACGAACCGCCGAAGCCAGCCGGCCAGCCTCGTCAATGATCTCACGAGGCAAATCCTCGTCCAGGAGCAGCTCGACAACCGGCCAGCGGCCTGCTGTAAGGGTTTCCATGACGGCGTAACGCCCCCATAACCAGCTTCTTTGGTGACTTGCGGCGAGACTTCGGGACGTCTTTTTCTGTGAACTTCGACTCATCTCCGGAGTCTAATGGCCAGAGGTCCGTGTGTGCCAGCGCCTTCCGGGAATCCTGACCCATCAGACGGGAATCCTCAAATCATGGCATTTCTTCGACTCCGCATCTCTGCGAGAATCCAGAGCGAAGCGGTTGATTCGAAGAATCTGGCAAGTCACACCACAGGAACTCCCCTTGGTTCAAGGCTCGAAATTCCCTATCGTCCGCGTCAAATTTTTGACACATTCTGTTCTTCAGGTTCCAGCGGTCTCAGCACCTCTGCCGATTTCATGAAACGCACTCTGCTTAAATCCAAGATTCATCGAGCCACCGTGACCGACGCCAGCCTGCATTACGAAGGCAGTGTGACGATCGATCCTCAGCTCATGGCAGCCGCCGACATTGTCGAATGGGAACAGGTTGACGTTCTCGATATTAATAACGGCAATCGCCTGACCACTTATGCAATCAGTGGTGAACCCGGCTCCGGAGTCATCTGCCTCAACGGGGCCGCCGCGCGGCTGGTCCTGATCGGTGACCTCGTCATCATCTGCAGCTATGCTCAGTATTCAGAAGAAGAACAGCGCAAGCACGTTCCGAAGATTGTTCGAGTCGACAAGAACAACCACATGATCGCGTCCTGAACTGTTCCGACCGTGAACTATCGGCCCCACATGACACCCCGCAGGAAATAACTTCCCCTCGCCGCGGAGCAATCCCATCACTCCCATCATTCACATCACTCCCATCGCCACCCCTATTCCAAATCGAAATCCGCGAACGGCAACGTAGGCGAAGATCGTTCCGCCATTCCTTCCTTGAAATGACGACGACAGACGGAGACATAGCTTTCGTTGCCGCCGACTTTAATCTGCTCCCCGGAACGAAGCGGCTTCCCGTCGCCATCAATCCGCAGCACCATGGTCGCCTTACGACCACAGTGACACACGGTTTTGATTTCCGACAAGACATCGGCCCACGCCAACAGGTACTGACTGCCTTCGAAGAGCTGTCCCTGGAAATCGGTTCGCAGTCCGTACGCCAGCACCGGGATTCCTTCCAGATCGGCGATTTCGCCCAGGTCAAAAACCTGTCGCTGAGTCAAAAACTGAGCTTCATCGACAAACACACACGCCAGCGTCTCTTCCGCATGATGCTTTCGAAAAATCTCCAGCAGCGAATCGGTCAGCGAAAACGCAATCGCGTCGGCTTTGAGCCCAATCCGTGATGCAATCTTTCCGATGCCGTCGCGCACGTTGAGTTGCGGGGTCAGCAGCATCGGACGCATCCCGCGTTCCTGATAGTTCCAGGCCGCCTGAAGCAGAGTCGTCGACTTGCCGGCGTTCATCGCCGAATAATAAAAATACAGCTTCGCCATGACGGCTCCGGAATCCTCAAATAGTCGCTGGCTCAAACTGTCCTTGAATCGTGACGATCAAATGACGGCGTCCACCGCTGTTACGATGTTCGCACAAATAAATCCCCTGCCAGGTTCCGGTCATCAGCCGTCCGTTCGAGATCGGAATTGACAACGAAGGTCCCGTCAACGTGGCCTTCACATGCGCCGGCATGTCGTCGGCTCCTTCGCACGTATGCCGATACGGCCAGGATTCCGGAACTAAACGATCAAGAGCCATCCCCATATCGATCGGCACATCCGGGTCCGCGTTCTCATTGATCGTCAATGAGGCCGACGTATGCTGAATAAACACGTGGATCAGCCCCATTCGGCATCTTCGCAAATGTGGCAACTCACGCAAAACATGCGAAGTGATCAAATGACACCCGCGAGGAAACGCTGGCAGGACAATCTCGGTCTGGAACCACTCGTTGTTTGGCATCGACATTTTGGCTCTGGTGATCTTTCTCAGCACTCAACACAACTGGAACTCTGGAAGAGTGCACAACGCGTGCAACCCTTCGGTCAATGCAGAGGACGTGCCCGGCTTCATCAACGCTTCAACACGCTCCCGCGCGGCGTCGGGAATACGGACAGCAAACAACAATGTTTCGAAGTAGTCAATCAACGTGCGGGAGTTCGTGAGTTTTAGCGTTGCCAGGTATTCTCGCAGCGACTCTTTTCCGAAACGAGTTTTCTCGTTGGTAATCAACAGATGAACAAGATTCGATCGCCCCAGCAGCGTTGAAGAATTGATCCAGGTGCGTCCGCCGTCCCAACCCTTTACGCTTGGCGGGTACAGCAGACCCTGTCCGAGCGTTTGCATTGAAGAAGCCAGCTCAAACGAGTTCGTTGAACCCTCAAGGCATCTTAACAGCCCGATTGCCAACTCGACCGGCGACCGAACTTTGCGGCCCACGGAGTGCTCTGAATAAAATAGATTACTGGTGAGAATTCTTTTCAGCACAGGCTGAATCATCATCCCGGATTCACGCATAAGACTCGCAAGCGGCGTAATCAGTGCCATGTCCGGGGCTGGCTCATCCATCACAAAGAAACGAATCAGCTTGGAAACGATAAACTCGGGCGCCGACTTTTGCTCCAGCACAATCCGCACGCCGTCTTCACCGCCAAACTCACCGTTTTGCCCCAGAATCGACTTCGTCCCCGTGTCGTGCTGATAACGATTGAAACGAAATTCGCCGCGCCGAATCTCCCAGCCGGTAAAGCACCGCGCCAATTCGCGAATATCGTTTTCCGAGTACTGTCCTTCACCGAGGCAGAACAGTTCCATGATCTCGCGAGCATAATTTTCGTTGGGATGAGCTTTTCGGTTTGTCGCTGAGTCCAGGTAAATCAACATCGCCGGATCTCGAGAAATCTCCAGCAGCAGCGCGGAGAAATCGCCGAACGCGAGTGATCGCAGGAGCTCATTCTGCGTCAGCATCAGGGCGGGATCTGTAACCTTATCCGCACCGGTGGCAAAGTGCCCGTGCCAGAACAGTGTGGTCTTCTCTTTAAGCTGAGTACTCGTGCTGAGCATTCGGTAAGCCCACCACGCAGAAAGCTGCTGTACATTTCCCGTGGCGATCGCGGAATTCGCAAGCGACTTCATGTCTCGCAGAAAGTCTTCGGATTCTGTAGCCGCCAGTAAGCCGTCAACGACCTGAACGGGAGTCTTGCTGACCGCAGCGGTCAGTTCTTCCTGAGTCGCCCCGAAGCCTGCGCGACGAAACAGATGCGAAGCGGTCCGTAGATTCCATGCGGACTCTTCGTCAGGCTTGAATTCGGCCCAAGCCCACTCCGGGTCAATCATTGTCTCCATTGCCAGAACTCCTGAACACTATGAAAATCTGCGGCGACTTTGAGCTCCGTCCGCAGAGGTCAGGGTGGCATTCTAGAGTCTGTCTGTTTGTTTTGCTCGCGCGTCTGATGGATTTGTAAATCATCTGAATTCTGCCGAAATGAGTTCACAAAATCTCTCACACCGCGCTAGCTTATTCTTCGGGCGGCATAAATTGAGTTCGAGAGTTCGTGAGATGTATTCTTCAGATCATTACCTCAATCTTCGTCGCTCACAAAACAGCGTCACAGCGATACTGAAGCAGCTCCACTGCAGGGACGACTCAGCTCCATTATTGAGCTGCCAGAATACCCAATTCTTCTCCGGTGACCGGATTCAGTCGATGCACTTCGGAAAGCTTCCAGGTGCTTCCGCGGTTGACCCAGCGGGTCTTCCATCGAGTCGACGCGTGGTACGGAGTGTTGGCCTGCCTGACGGTCATGGTTCCATTGGCTCGAAGTTCCGCATCGGCGGACTGTCCATCGTCTGAAACCGTGATCTTAAGATCCTGCAGGTGGAATCCTTTATCGAGGATCACAAGCTTCAGCCCTTGTTCTGCAGTTTCGCGAAGCTTTGGGGAACCATCATCGATATGTTCGCTGATCGCCGACAGGTTCTCAGACTTGAAGTTATCCAGCAGGCTTCCCAGTCGGCCTTCGACATGTTCCGAAGGTGTTACGATCCACGCCTCCAAAAAATACAGTCCGACTGCCATTCCGAGGAAGGCAACGGCAAGCAGGCGCGCTCGGCTTTCTGCCAGAATGAGTAACACAGCGGCTACTCCCGACAAAATCATGATCAGTGGCCACGGGTTTTCAGTAATCCACGGCATACAGACCTCCCGAAGTTTCTTTGAGCCCCATTTAGCTATCGCGCTGGACGAAGACGCCGAACAAACGAGACAGTCTCACGTTCAATTTCGTCTGGCGATTTTCCGAACGCTTCCTGAAATTCCGCAACTCGTTCCTCGGGCGACACTCTCTGTAACGGTTTTCTCTGAGAAATCTTCGTCAGATATTTCTTCATGCCGTCTTTTTGCTGGCGAAATAAGTAGCTGGTCAACCCCCAGCTTTCGGCATAAGCAGTCGCCATGCTGTCGGCGTTCAAGAATGCTTTGTCGTCCGCCAGAAGATCTCGTAATGGAATCTCGGTCGCACCGTTTTCCGAATCCCGGACGAAGACCGGGTGATGGCGACCGCTCACGAGGCCGGGGCGTGTCCAAAGGTTTGCTGATCGAGGTGCGATTGGTTCGAAATACAGAGCCAGCCCTTCCGACAGCCAAACGGGATTGTCAGCCATGCGAACCTGCAGGCCTGTATTGAAGCTCAGTTGATGAATCGCTTCATGAACCATCGTAGCCACCTGCAACGGCTGATCAGACAAGCGTTTTCGAATGGCTGTTGAAGAACGCAGACTGCGATCGCGGGTAAGATCCATCAGCAGCATCTGGTTATCACGCAGCGAGTAATACCCCGGAGTATCCTCAAACGATGTTTCCGGATGCTGAGCTGCAGCGAATTCTTTGAACTCCGCTTCTGACTGCAAAATGATGACCGGCAGTCTTCCTGCAGGCTGGCGAACAGCAATTTCCTGATCGTTCATAAACTCGAAATACTGGTCGAAGACTTTCTCCAGCAGCTTGCCAACAAACTCAGCATACTCCTCCGCCGAGTTCGAGCAGATGACGTAATGATCCGTCTGATGGATCTCAAAACCGGCCTGAACCTGCGACAGCAGATCATTCCCCAGTTCATCATTCGACATTGCCGAGAATGGCACATCCGAAGGCGTCTTTGACTCAATCACCGCGGGAGTCAATTGTCGAATTCGACCATTGCGTTCCTCCAACAACACGCCACCATCCTGAGCCTCAACAAGGACCTGGCCGGAGACTTCGAGCGGCCCACTGGGTCCCTTGATCACAAGTTGAGTAACGAGGCCTGAGGACTTCGGTTCATCAGAAAAACCCGCCTCGTTGCCGGTGACGAGTAATACAACAGTGATGAACAGTCCCCGAACATTCATACACAAAGAATCCCCTTGAACGCCACGAATACATCTGTGGCGCACAATGACGACTAAATCCTGAACCCGCAAGCGGAGAGTCATTCCGCGATGGAAAGCGAGGCTTCCAATAGCGGAATGGCGAAGCTGGATGACTCGCGCGAATTTCCGATCCGACTCTCCATGACCATGTGTCATCGGTATTTGAAGCGAATGCAGCTCGAATCGACCGAAACGATGCTGTGAAAGTGCGTAAAATCGCCAACGTCGGCTGAATTCTCAACACCACCTATTCATTCCTGCAGAGAGATGGATAGAATGCCGACTGATAGTGAATGCCGGGCTGACCGGCGAAAACCGGGGGCGATCGGATTTGACTGGGTTTTCGTCAATCAGGGTGGCGTGCCGAGGTTGATCAGCTGGCCTCGTAAAAAGCCGATCACCAATAACTGCAAAACCGCAGTTCTCTCTCGCAGCTTAGAGATAAGCTACGCTGACCTAAGGATCCCCGCCTAAGGAGCCGACCGTCAGTTGCAAATTTGGGCTGGCATCAGTTCAACCGTCCGTTACGGCTGATGCGAGATTTGTGATGGACTGGTGCGGGATGGTCTTGTTCGCTGAACCTCTCCCGCACGACTTAATCAACGAACTACGCACGTAGAGGCTTTGGTTGTGGGACAACAGGACGGGGGTTCAATTCCCCCCGCCTCCATGAGTCGTCAGGTGAGTCACCTGACGACTCTTTTTGTTTGTCTGTGTCACAAAGTGACGAACAGCAAGGCTTTGCGTCGACGCCAACTTCATCGTTGTGTTGCCGCTCCATGACAGGCAAAGTCAGCGTTTGCCCCTCAAAGTCGCCCGGAATGCTGACAATGTGCTGACAAGGGTTCGGCAGATTCGCAACCGCCTTCGCCTGGTCATGAATGCCGATGTGGGTATACCGCATAGTCATGTTGACGTCGGAATGCCTTGCCAGTTCTTTGGCTTCTGGCAATGTGGCACCATTCCTCAACAGTCCGGTGATGAAACTGTGCCGCCCGGCGGCATGAAAGTCGGCGACACCTTCTGGCGTGATATACGGAATCCCGGCTATTTCCAGATCCTTCTGGACCATCAGCCACGTTCTGCGTTTGGCCAGTTTTGGAAACAAAAACGTATCTGGCGCGATTTCTTTGAGCCAGTCTCGCAACATGGTCACCAGCTCCGGATGTAGCGGCAGAACATCCAGTTTTCGGTGCTTGGAGTTTCGAGCCTCGATCGTGACTGTGGCCGGTGTTCCTTTCAGGTTGAAACTCCTCGAAGTCAGACTGGCAATTTCACTGCGTCTCAGGCCCGTCATAAATGAGAGCGTGTAAATCATCGCTCTTTGTGCTCCACTGTAACACTGGATTGACTCGTTGCTTGTTTCAGCCGCATTGAGCAGTCTGGAAAACTCTTCTATGTTGAGGGCGCGTCGCTTTCGACGGACATCAGTCTGGCAATTGCGACGGTGTAACCCGGACACGGGATTCGATGCCAGTCGCTTTTTTGTGCAGAGCCATGTGCAAAATTGTTCGAACGCCTGCACGTAGTGATTGTACGTTCGGTGTCCAAGATCTTCCTCGTCAGAAAGTTCTCCGAGGAAAAACTCCACAGCATCGGCCGAAATGTCCCCAAGCTTTTTGAAGCTGCAACCTTCCACGACGCGCCGTATCAAATGGTACTGTTGCGAGTCCACGAAACCGCCTCCATTTTTAGCCACGTTATGAGAAATCGTAACGTGGCTTTTTTGTTGGACTTACGCCAAACCTTCTGCTGCAAAAGGACTTCGGGAATCGCTCTGTATCAGGTTAGACGCCAAAAGTGTCAGGTAAGCCTGAACATCACAGTCAGCCAGGCACCTGCGACCGCCCAATTCGCCCAGTGGCGCAAAGGCAATATCTCAGGAATCAGCCAGTGACATCTGCGATGCCTGTGGAGAAGAATGTGATTCCACCGGACCTGACAGAAGGCACAAGTCAGACGTATTTCAAAGACTGTCCAGTCTGCTGCCCAGCCAATACCATCCATGTCCACATTGATGACGATGGAGACGCTCAGGTTTGGGCTGAACCGGAACAGGACTACGATTGATTCTGCTCAGAAAGCGGCAACATGATGACGAAACTCTGCGCGGCAATGTCAGCTTTGTGTCTACTTGCTGCCCCGTTGATGTTGGTCGCAGACGAGCCCTTGATCGTCGCCCATCGTGGCCTGCTGTTTCATGCACCAGAAAACACACTGGCAAATTTTCGAGCGTGCCTTGAGCTGCGGCTGGGATTCGAATTTGACGTGGAGAAAACGAAAGACGGGCAACTGGTCTGCATTCACGACGACACAGTTGAGCGAACCACGAATGGCACCGGCAAAGTTTCGCAATTGACGCTGGAAGAAATCCGCCGCCTTGATGCCGGCAGTTGGTTTGATTCCAAGTTCGCTGGTGAAAAGGTGCCGACCATTGAGGAAGTTCTGAGGCTGGTTGCCGAGTATCAACAGCACGATGTCTTGGTTGCTGTCGATCTCAAGGCTGAAAATGTTGAACAGGAAGTTGTGCAGTTAGCTGAAGAAAACGAGGTGCTGCACAAGTTGCTGTTCATCGGCAGAACGATCTCTGAGCCACATGTGAGGGATCGAATCAGGGCTGCATCGAAGAATGCTCACTCTGCTGCGGTCGCCAACAATGCTGACGAATTCTCGAAGGCTCTTGCCGCATCCAATGCTGATTTCGTTTACTTCCGGTATCTGCCGCCCAAAGAACAGATGGAAGCCGTCCGCAGTGCCGGGAAGCGAGCGTTTATTGCTGGTACAACGGTCAGTGGAAATGTTCCTGAGAACTGGCAATATGCTGTGGATACTGGGATCGACGGCATTTTGACCGACTACCCTTTTGAACTGGCGGCAATGCTGAGGCATCAATCAGAACAACAGGAGAAACAGTGAGCCGAATTATCGCAATCGGCGACATTCACGGTTGCTCTAACGCTCTGGAGGCGTTGCTTGAGGCCATCAATCCACAGTCGAACGACACGATCATTCCACTTGGCGACTATTTCCACTTGGCGACTATGTTGATCGAGGCATTGAGTCGAAAGGCGTCCTTGACCAACTGATAGAACCTGGTAGCCGATGAAATCTTGTCCCGATTCCTGGCTACCATGACCAGATGATGCTTCACGCACGGGAAGGGCGATCTGACTTTCAGTTCTGGCTGAACTGCGGCGGTGATGCGGCACTGGACTCGTATGGTTCAAGTGGGCGACATCCGCCGCCTCAAGAAAATCGAAGAACTTATCGCCGACCAGATACTCAAGTGCCTGTTGAGTGCCATACTCGTCTTCGATCTTTCTGGCGGCAGCGCCTTGCACAATCCAGATCTTGCTCAAGTCCATTTTTCACACTTCTTCCAGCTTCTCTTCGCAATAAATGAGGATCTCTTCAGCCTGCTGTTCGTCCAGCAGGTCGAGGGCCAGATGTGCGGCAACATAGCAGAGCACGAAAGCCATAAGAGGCCGTTGCTCCAGATTGTGATCAATTCCTGCCGGGTCGGAATTCACCACATAGTTGGCAAGTGCCGTTTTTACCACACGGTCTGCTTCTTTTCCTGTGGGCTTCCGTCCTCGAAACTTCAGGCACACATGAGGAGCCAAATGGAACAGGTTGGCAAGCGTGATGGGTTCACCGATGGCCCGACCAAATGGTTCAGCTTCGGCTGCATCGGCAATCGCCAACTGGATTTCTTTGAGCCATGCGGTTGGTGTGCGTGGTAGCGGACGTTTCATTTTTCTGGCCATATTGGCGGTGAAAACGGGTGTGCGGCGACTTTAATGGTCAATGATGCCACGCTATTTTCGTTGATGTCGTGGCTGTCGATTTCTTCAAACTCTGCTTGATGCCCCTCGTTCTTAAGTTGCTCCATCAACAGAACCATCCCCTTCAGTTCTTCTTCCGCTTCGTCAATCCGCCCGCGCAGAATGTATCGTTCCTGACAGGCTTTTTGGAAATCGTCCTGTTTCTTTTTGAACTGAGTTTCTCTCATTTTCCCTTCATCTATAACCAATTCCGGTGAATCAATCTGCCCTGTGGAAATTGTATCGAGCAAGCGATTCTCGTTCACAAACTTTCTATAATCATGGGTGTACAGCACAGAGCGTGTTTTTCAACAAATCAGTCGTTTGAGAATCCACTACGATGGCGAACCAACATGAGAAAAACAGCGTCATCCTTATGGACCGTTGCCAAAGGAACCCACATGCCAACCCGTCGTGATCTGCTGAAAACCACAGCCACCATCGCCGGGTCGTTGATTCCACCCAAAGCCGTCTTCGCCACGTCTGTACCCAGGTTCAACTTTATCCACACCGACTCCCAGAACTCATGGACCCTCAGGAGTGCGTGGCGTCGGGGTGGTTCGGGAGATTGCTTGAATTGCTCAGGGGAGACTGTTTTCACGAACTTCGGGCTGCGGCAATTCGGGATGTTTAATCGGTGTGGGCTTGTCGTGCATGTTTGCGGGATGTGCCGCAGTTGGTTCAGGGATGATTCGATCAAGGATGTTCGAGCCTGGATCAGGGCCAACACAGATGCAGAAGTCTGGCCAACGTATGAAATAGTGTGGGGCAAGCGGTTGAAGTTGGAGGCGAAATCATGATCGACCGTCGCCGAGGAGCCTTGATCGGATTGGCTGTGGGTGATGCTTTGGGCGCCGCTGTCGAGTTCAAATCCCCTGGCAGCTTCGAACCCGTGACTGGCTATCGAAACGGTGGGCCGCATGGTTTGTACGCCGGTGCAAGGACCGACGACACAAGCATGGCCTTGGCGATGGCCGATAGCATCGCCGTGGGCTGGGACTTGAATGACCAGGCCGACCGATACGTTCAATGGTGGCAGACCGGCAAGTATTCTGTGAACGGTCGATGTTTCGACATCGGAATCACCACCAGAACTGCGCTGGGGAACTTCGTCGCCAGCAAAAACGCCCTCACTTCCGGCGACCGATCCGACAGGGCCAGCGGCAATGGCTCGATCATGCGACTGGCTCCCGCACCAATCCGGTTCGGCCATCTCTATGCCGATCAACTGGATGAGCTTTCCAGGCTGGCCGAAGAATCCAGCTTGCCGACGCACGCCAGCGAGCAATGTGTTTCAGCCTGCCGGTATCTGGCGACTGTATTGGCGGCATTGATCCACGGCAAAGATCGTGATGACGTTCTTTCCCCGGATTGGAAGCCGTTGAAGCAACTCAACGACATCAAGCCGCTGCACCCGCTAATCCACGAAATTGCTCGGGGAAGTTTTCGCCGGAAGCAGTCGCCCGCCATCGAGGGATCGGGCTGGGTGGTCAAAAGTCTGGAAGCATCTTTGTGGGCGTTTCATGATACCTCCAGTTTTGATGAGGCTGTGTTGCGTGCTGTGAACCTGGGTGATGACGTCGATACAACCGGGGCCATCTGAGGGCAATTGGCCGGGGCGTGTTGGGGCGAATCCGGCAGATCCGAATCGTTGCGAACGGGGCTGGCACGAATGGATATGCTGAACAAGGCGCTGGCGGGGATTTTGAGTAACGAGGGGCCGAAGAAATGATTCAGAAATCAGAACGGAATGACCAATGACGAACACACGCACCTTTTTGACCCTGATCGGCATCGTTTACTTGTATCTCGCAGGTTGGTGTTCTTTGATGCCGGAGCGGACTTCACGACTCGTTGGCTTCGACCTCATACCAGGATCGGGACAGTCAGAATTTCTGGTAATCTATGGCGGTCTGGAATTGGCAATGGCACTGATTTTTCTCCTGCCGCTGCTTCGGCCACGCCAAATGGAAAGCTCCTTGCTGTCGTGTTTCATTATCCATGCCTGCCTCGTATTCTTCCGCAGCGTCAGCTTTTTCCTGTATAGCGACATTCAACCGATGACACTCAAACTGGCGTTCTACGAGTGGTTAATCTTTCTGGCTGCTGCGGTGTTGGTGTGGCGAGAGTCGCAACAACACAGAACGACTGAAGCCACAATCCAGAACTCAAAACCATGACCGTCACTATCCACACGCTATTGCTGCTGACAGTCCTCGGAACCGACCCACTCGGCTCCGGCGATCACACCCGCACCGTGCTGATGGGCGAGCAGAAGCGGACATACCTCGTTCACGTTCCAAAGGAATACGACCCGGAGAAACCTGCCCCGGTCATTTTGGCGTTGCACGGAGCGGCAATGGACGGCTCGATGATGGTGTGGTTTTCCGGCCTCAACAAGAAGTCCGACGAGTCCGGCTTCATCGTGGTCTATCCGAGCGGTACGGGCGTAGGTCCATTCCGCACCTGGAACGCAGGTGGGTTCAGCGGCAGGATGGCCGAGGGCAAGGCTGACGACGTGGCCTTCATCGGCAAGTTGCTGGATGATCTCGGAACGGTGGTCAAAGTGGACGAGAAGCGGGTCTATGCTTGTGGCATGAGCAACGGCGGCATGATGTGCTACCGTCTCGCCGCTGAATTGTCTGACCGGATCGCCGCCGTCGCTCCCGTGGCCGGAACCATCGCCATCGAGGAGAGTAAACCAAAGCGGCCCGTGCCGGTTATCCACTTCCACGGCTCCAAAGACAACATCGTTCCCTTCGAGATGAAGAAGGGCAAAACGCCGTCATTTATGAAATTGAAAGGAGTCGAGGACTCGATCCAGACTTGGGTGAAGCTCAATGGCTGCGACGAGGAGCCGATGACCGAGATGATCTCGAAAGAGGACGATGAGATCGAAGTGACCCGAACATGCTACAGCGGCGGCAAGGAAGATTCCGAGGTCGTCCTGGTCGTCATTAAAGAAGGCGGTCACACTTGGCCGGGCCAGAAACCGCCCGTGGGCTTCATCGGGAAGTCGGCCAGGAATATCTCGGCCAACGACCTGATGTGGGAGTTTTTTCAGAAGCATCAGATGAAATAAGGCTGCTTCGTGGTGGCGATTACTGCGACACAGGCGTTCGTCATTGCCAAGTCGATTGGTTAATCCTCAACTCCAACTGCAGGTTGCCCGGAAAACTGGCTCATGATTTTTGGGGAAGTAAACAATGGTTGAAGAGGCGACGAAACCTGCCGAAATCGAAGTATTTTTCGATGGCGGTTGTCCATTGTGCCTACGGGAAATCGACTTCCTGAAACGCCGGGATCGGCACGGCAGGATCAAATTCACCGACATCGACGCCCCGGACTTCTCCACGGAATCTTGCGGCAAGACATACGACGAACTGATGGCGAAGATTTACGGGCGTCTGCCAGATGGAACGTGGATCACAGGCGTCGAGGTTTTTCGCCGTTTGTATTCAGCGGTTGGATTCGCTACCGTCGTGGCTGTGACTCGCCTGCCGGTTATTTCGCAGGTTATGAACCTCGGTTATCGCCTGTTCGCCAAAAACCGCTTGCGACTGACGGGGCGATGTGCAGGCCAAACCTGCTCTGTAAAACGATAACGGGCAAACCAGCCGACATAAGGTTTCTTGTTCTGATCGAAAGGCTGCTCTATGCTCTCCGTCTTCTGTTCGCCGAGTCGCTATACGCAGGGCAAAAACGCGACGGCCTTCCTTGGAGCGGAGATGGCGGGCCTGGGATTGAGCGGGCCAGCACTGATTGTGAGTATCGCCCCTCAAGGGCATGAAACTGACCGAGTTCTACTGCGATCACACTCGAATCGCAGACCTTGGGCCGGTAGCGGGTATGCCACTTGAAAAGGTCCGTTGCCACGACACGCTCGTATCGAGTCTTGCACCGCTTCAAGGTTCGCCACTCAAGACCCTGGAATGCCACCGTACAAATGTCGCCGACCTGACGCCGCTCAAGGGTATGAATCAGCTATTTGGCTTGAATGTGCAGTACACCAAAGTCACAGACTTCTCGCCGTTGAAAGAGATGACTGGACTCAAGCTGCTATGGTGCGACTTCGTGGAGAATCGAGATGCAGCCGACCTGCGTTTGGTGAAGTCACTGGAGCAGATAAATGGAAACCCCGCAGCCGCTTTCTGGCAAGAACTCGATAACAAGCGGTCGGAAATGAAACCGGCCACGGTCGAAGAGGCGTTGGCCCCCGGGGCAAGAAGAACTTCGATCTGAGCCTTATCGACCGAGCCTCAGAAAACTATGCCCGTGCCATCGAACTCGCTCCAGCCAACGCCCTGGCGTGTGACCGGCGAGCAACCTGTGCCTTCAATGGGGGAAAGTTCAAGGAGAGTCTGGTCGATTTCAACAAGGCCATCGAACTCGACTCGAAGAATGCCGAGTTCTACCAGCATCGAGCCTTAGCGTTTTTTGCCCTTCGTGAGTTTGAGCCGTCAATTGCTGACATGGAACTGGCACTCAAACTAAATCCGCCTGATCCAGTCCCATTCCATGAGACATTGGCGAACATCTATTCAAATCGTGCAGCAGAACGGTCAAACGCCAGGAAGTTTGCTGAAGCAGCCGCCGACGTGACTTTGGCGATCAAGTATTTTCCCGAGGGACAGAACTTCTACCATCAGCGTGGGAGTTGCTTGCTCAACAACAAAGAATACGAGAAGGCTGCGGAAGACTTCACCGAAGCGATCAAACGGGAGCCGACGAATGGCACTCACTACCTCCACCGTGGTCACTGCCTGCAAGCCATAGGTAAGAATGACGAGGCCGCTGCGGACTTTGAGAAGGCAAAGAGCCTGGGGAATTCTCCATAAATCGCCGAGTCTGTTTGATACTGCTGCCGGGATTGAGTGGAACCGCTCAAGCGGCGACGAAGCTCAAGTAGTTCGCCTTCAAAATCAAGACGATGGACGGCAACATTGTCGGCAACGTGCCATTCGACGCACATGACGTGGATGAGGCCCAGGTCAAGATGTTCAAGCGGTATTGCGCGGTGTGTGAGGCAGGCCGGAATGGACTGCCAGGAAAAACTGTTAAAGCTCCGGGAGAGGAGCCAGGACAATGGGTAGACAAATTAAAAAAATCAAGTCAGGTGTCGCAGATTGCAATCTCTCCACTGCCGCCACAGCCATGGAGTACCGGTCGAGGGACTGATATGATTCAGCAACACGGACTCTCCCCGCTGTTCATCTTCCAGAGCGAAAAGACAACCTCACGCCAAACCAACTTGCCCTGTCACCCGTCTGAATTCGTCAGCGATGCCAAACCGGGTAAAGTCGTTATCAACGGCATACCCATGACGGCTGAAGTCAAAGAGTTCTCAACCGGCTCGCTTGGTTGGTATTTTAATGGAAAAGCCAATATCAAGGTCGGCGAAAACTCTGTCAGTGTTCAGATCGGCATGAACCTGACCATTCTCAGCTCGAAGGAGTTGCCGAAGAAATAGGGACGCATCAATCGATGGAGGCAATTGAACTCAAAGACGGCGGGCTGATTGTATACGACGAAACATTTTTGTCCGCCGATGTTGCTGATCGCTACTTCGAGTATTTGCGAGATCATTGCCAGTGGGAACAGAAGCCCGGAATCTTCGGCTACATGCAACCACGATTGATCGCTTCATACGGCGACTCTGGCATTACCTACAAGTATTCCGGCGTCGTGAATATCGCCCTGCGATGGACGCCGATTCTGCTTGAGATCAAAAAGAAGATCGAAGCGGTTCAGGGTGAGTACAATTATTGTCTTTTGAACCGATATCGCTCAGGATCGGACAGTATGGGTTGGCATGCCGATGATGAACCTGAAATGGGCAATGTGATTGGTTCACTGTCGTTGGGAGCAACTCGAAAGTTTCGGATCAGACACAATGTCACCAGAGAGACAAAGACATTTCTGGCCGGAAATGGAACGCTGATCATCATGGCCGGAACCATGCAGCAGTTCTGGCAACACGAAGTTCCGAAGACCAGGCAGAATGTCGGTGAGCGTATCAATCTGACATTCAGAAAGATTTCAAAGGAATGATGGCCATGTTGGAACATCTGGCAATTGTCGCTGTCATGGCTGCTGTTCTGAGCACAGGCTGCACAAATTCTGTGGATGAACCGCAGTTCAAGATCACCACAAAGCGTGACAACGACAAGGTGGAAGTCAAAGTCGAAAATGACAAGTCCGTCTTTTCAGTCCATAGTCCGTTTGGAATCAGTCAGGCGGTTATCGAACGCGCGGATGAAAACTGGTCGGACATTGTGAAGTTGCGATTGCAACTGAAAGGGCTGGAGAACTTCAAAGTCACCAACGGAATGATCACACTTGAAGCTGCGGTGTCGAGTCAGGACAGCAGTGTGCGACTCTGGAAGGACGGTAAGGAAGACTCGCCGCTTGCTGCCCAAAGCCCATACTGGATGAAGATTCGCATGTTCAGTAATGAGGGGAAACTCGTGAAAACAATTCCGTTGGATGGCTACTTTGAGATCCAGTTGCCCAAAGCCCTGTTTGAAGACAATCCGAAGTCAATCACGGTAAACTGGATCGACTTTTACCGTTGAACGAGGATCTGCGATGAAGCTGGTTGTGGATGTGATTTCGGATGTGATCTGCCCGTGGTGCTACATCGGCAAACGACGGCTGGGAAAGGCGATTGCTGCTGTTGATGGTCAGCACAACGTTCAGGTTCACTGGTATCCTTTCCAACTCAATCCGATGATGCCGAAGGAAGGCATCAGTCGTAAGGAATATCGCGCCAGAAAATTTGGTAGCTGGGAGCGGTCACTGGAACTGGACGTCAACGGCCAGATCACTCTTTCCGGTGCGCAGCAGCCGGACACGTTCTTTGAGGCGTTCAGGCAGGCGGTTGGCTCGCAGCCTATTCCCCTTTGATCGGCTTGCGGAACAGACCGGCCACAATTACTCCCCAATAAACAATCAAGACGACAGCCCCAATCAAATGGGCGACCGTAACGATGGTTTCCTGCCACGGTTCCGCACCGACTGCGCCAGCTTGTCCGGCTGCGATAGGCAGCGTTTTCCGAGCGCCCCACCACCCATTCGCCATTTCTGTCAGCATCACCGGCCATGTCAGCCACGGACCGGCGATGAGTATGTTTGCCGACACGCCGCCTTTCGCAAACGGGAGATGCAAGATCACAAGCCCGGCAACCAGGAACATGACGCCGTGTGTCGTAAGTTGAAGGTGTGCGCCGAGGGCAAGTCGAGGAAAAGGACTTGCGGGGATCACCATTCCCCACAGAAGCCCGACCAGCATGTAGACCGCACCTTGACGTAGATTTGACCGACTCACAGGGGAAAGCTCGCTCATATTTTGTGTCCTTGTCACCATCGTCTCGTTCTGAACCACTACGTCATTGGTAAAGGTGTTGCTCATGCTGTTCAGTTTTCCTGCCACCACAGTTTCCGAAACTTCGGCTGACCGCCCGCCCAACTCTTGCCGCCGAGCAAATTACCACCCTTCTCGTAATAGGCCCGCAAACTGAGAAGATCGACGTGCTTCCCTGAGGACCACCAGGATCGTGATAAGTTCGTCAGGAAAGTGTGACGGAAGATCGGCGAAGAGGCTATTCATCATATCATCACTCGACTTCGCAGAAAGGCCGCCAGATTCTCGGCATCGTCTGTACCGATCCGCAATACTCCGCGTTTTAGATGTATTGCGACGCAATCAAGCCTGTTTGACCGGTTAAGAACTTTGTTGCCCACGAACTGATGTGGGAAGTTTGTCAGAAGTATAGTCTGAAGTGGGATCGTTCGATCAGGACACAGCAACCAACACTACGAAATCCAGCAGAAGGCCGCACCATTGCCGTTGTCGGTGACGTGTACCGCTTCCTGGTGACCGGAGATGAAACCAATGGCAAATATGCCATGTGGGAAGCCATCGTTCCTCCGGGCGGCGGACCTCCACCGCATGTTCATAGCCGGGAAGAAGAAGGCTTCTACATTCTCGAAGGCGAAATCACATTCATGATTGACGAGCAACGTGCCGTTGCCACAGCGGGGATGTTCGCTAACATGCCGGTCACCACATTCTTTTAAGAATGAAGGCAGTAAACCGGCGAAAATGTTGATCTCCGTTGCTCCGGCTGGTCTGGAGAGGATGTTCTTTGACGTCGGCGTGCCTTTGCCTGAAGGTTCAACAACCGCATTACCGCCATCCAAAGCGGAGATTGAAAAATTGCTCGCAATTGCTTCCAGATATGGCATCGAAATCAGAATGCCGCATCACTGAGAGCTGAATCTCCAGTCGGGAAGTAAGGCATGAATTTTAAAAGACAGATTTAGCGGTGTCGGCTGAAGGAGTCTGCCTCAGAGGCACAAGCTGAAGTGAGAGCATACCGAGTTCATATGGCACGCATTTTTTTGGCGATCGTTGGGGCTGCTTATATTCTCCTGGCGGTATGGTGCTCCCTCATCCCGGACAAATCATCAATGGCCGTGGGATTTACGCTTCAGCCGCAATGTCAATTCGGGTTGAGTGACATCGCACAATTCGACGATTTTCCAGATGCTTATGCAGCCATTCTGTTCTGCGGAGAACTTGCGGACCCTCTGACACACGAAATCCTTCTCTGGGCTTTGAATCCTTATCGCTGACGCCAGCCGTTGTCCACGAGTCATTCAGGAGACGCTGCCCGCTCCACCTTGATCCATTCGATCTCCATCTTGAACGGCCCAGCCTTCTTGTCACCCAAAAGAAACCCCACGGAACTGACCTCTTCGGGTTTTACAGCACCTGCCTCCCTGACAACCCGACCAAACGAAGTCGCTTCGAATTCATCGAGCGGCACTTTGACTTCGATCCATTCATCCTTCTTTGTCTGCACCGTGGCTCGGTACGAAAATGCAGTTCTTGATCTATTCGGGTAGAGGTTCAGCGTGTATTCCCGCCCATCACCTTTCAACTTGGCGACCAGCGTATCACCTTTCTCCAAATCGAGTTTCCTCGCCTTCGACCGCACCGAAGCAAAGCCACCATTGTTTGCTAAAGACAGCGTGCCGAAGAATTCCATCGTCTTCGCATCGGTGATCTTGAATTTTCCTTCGGACACACCGCCCATGACTCCATCGTTGACCGCCTGCCACTGCTTGGCAGCATCAGCTTCAGTGAAGTCGAACAAGGGTATCAGTGTGTCTTCAGCCATCGCCGCTGGCACCATCAAAAGGGCCAAACAGCCCGACAGGTAAGCAAGTTTCATTCGACACACACTCCTCAAGATTCCACAGACGCCAATTCATGCTCGTATCTTACGACTACAGATCGCCCATTCAAACAGAGCGTCACATTCTTTCTCCATCACGCCGCCGATCAGCACACATGTCCATGCAGCGCTGCGGCGAACCACTTCTTCTGCCAGTATGTCGATCTGACGCCAGCCCAATCGTTGCAGGGAGCGAATCGACGTACCGAAGACGACTGTTTCAATCCCCGTCCACAGGATCGCTGCCTGGCACATCGGACACGGCTCAGCGGTCGTGTACAAGACGAGGCTCTTCCCTTTGAAACAGACACTGGACGAGGCCAGCGTGTTGATGGCGTCGATCTCACCGTGCCAAGTCGGGTTGACTGAAGTCTTATTCCAACCTTCGGCCAGAATATTGCCGGTATCCCGCTCCACGATGACGGCTCCAAAAGGCAGATCTGGCACTTGGCCTGCCAATTCAATGGCCCGACGCATGTAGCGTTCATGATCGAGTTCGTTCATTAAGTCCTGCTTTCAATTTCTATCCGACAATCCGGGCATGTGTGGAAGCGGGTTCCCGTGCAACACACAAGTTGCTCGTAACACAGTTTCGTCTCACCGCACTCCCAGCACTGAGCAAAAACCATCTTTGGCTGCTCCTGCAACAGTGTTCCACTTTCAAGAGTATCCCTGACATGTTTCTCGTGATCCTAAAACTCTTCAACCCGTGCTCTGGCAAACTTCAGGAAGTGATAAGACCGAATTGACGGCTCGAAACATCGCTGCCGCCGAATCCCGTCCGAATCGTTTCTGCGTGTGACGGACCAGCGGATAGCCTAACCTTGTCAGGAAGTGGTTGGGGCAAGAGAAAGCAAGGATGTCATACCACACGATGTTGGTGTTTTGATCCCACTCAATCCGGAATAGCTCTTCACCACTTTCAACGTGGCCAGGCAACGTGCCGTATGCGAATCCAAATCTTTTGATCGGACCTGCTTCATCCAAAACGTATACAATCCGGCAACAATTGAGGGTCCATAGGCCAGCGGTCCATGCCAGGATCGCCACAACTTCACCTGATTGAATCAGCGTCTCTGGCGGCCACGGTTCCACCCAGCCCAATCGAAAGTGTTCCCATCTCTGCAAGGCGGCTTTGGCTGCGAGAAAAATCGGCTCCCCGCTGCCCAGCATGATCCGGGTCCGATCTGTGATGTAACCAGCAGGCGGCGAAGTCGCTGTTGCTCCCACTGCCGGGTAAGTGAAGTCCAGCACCGCCTGTCTTTTCAGGAAGCGGCGAATGGACCCAATAGTTGGCTTTCGAAGTGAAAACATTCAGTTCCTCGATCTCTGCCCCAACCGACGCACGCATTACTATTCAATCAACAGCATGACTGCTCATCATGTTCATGAACCGCAAGATGCAGCGAGTTCCAACCGACCGTTTGGACGAATACGTGACCGACTGAGCCAGGCCGTTCAAAAATGCTGTTCAGGCTGGCTGGGAAACCAATGCAAAATCCGCCAAAAACCTGAAGTTTTCCGCATCGTGAATTCAGAAAGAGCAGCGAACCATAATGTCCAACCAGTGTCTGGCAGCGTGGATATTCGAACTCTTATCAAAAAGGATGGTGTCCAATGCGAAACCAGAATCACGAAGATTTCAACGAACAGTCATTTTTTTGAGACCATGAGCAAACGCCGAAAAGGATTCCCGTCAGAAACGCAGGTGAAGCGTGGAGAACGGATCGTCCACGGCGACAAAGTGCTTGAGGAAAAGCTCGGGAGAAACGATCTCTGCCCCTGCGGTTCCGGCCAACGCTTCAAAAAATGCTGTCTCAGGAAAGGCTGCTTTTGACGGCGTGAACCGGCACTACTTTTTTCAGGGACTGAACAATGCAAGCCCGTCCGGTTTAGAATAGCCGGAAGGGCTTTTTCTTATTGATGCCCTCTGTAATTGTCTTACGCCAATTTGTTCATTCTACGATCACGGTAATCGCATCCTGTGCCTGAACTTGCCCCTATCCTGCTGATCCTCGATATCGACGAGACGCTGCTGTACGCCTCTGAAAAGAGGCTCGAAAAAGAGCCTGATTCCAGGGTGGGACCGTACTTCAATTATGTCAGGCCATACCTGCAAGAGTTTCTTCAGTGCTGCAACGAACACTTTCGATTGGCCGTCTGGTCCTCTTCCAGTGCTGACTATCTCAATGCAATCGTCGCTGAAATACTACCCAAGGGACTGAAGCTGGAGTTTGTCTGGAGCCGGGAACGCTGCATTCAACGATTCGACGGAGAGGTGCAGGAATTCTACTACGTTAAAGACTTGAGGAAGGTCCAACGGATGGGGTTCGACCTTGACCGAATGCTCATCGTCGATGATACACCAAAGAAGGTTGAACGGAATTTTGGCAATGCCATTTACGCAAAACCGTATTTTGGTGATCCCGAGGACTCAGAATTGCGGGGTCTTTCAGGATATCTGAAATCAATGGCTGCATTGGCCAATGTCAGGTCTGTTGAGAAGCGTGGCTGGAGAAATAACTGTTCCAACAAAGATTGAAATTGAGGCCATCACATGCGAGAAGTAATCCCCGGCGTCCTCTGGATCGGAAACGCTCATGATGCCCGTGATGTGAAGGGTGTCCTCGCTTGTGGAATTGGCGTCGTGATCGACTTGGCGATTGAAGAAACACCGGTTCAGTTTCCGCGGGATCTTGTGTACTGCCGATTTCCATTGCTCGACGGCGAAGGGAACTCACCTGCGTTGCTGCAATCCGCTATCGACACGACGGCAAACTTTGTCAACGCCAAACAGCCAACTCTTGTTGCGTGCAGCGGCGGAATGAGTCGCTCTC
The DNA here is from genome assembly GCA_026400835.1 of Planctomycetales bacterium. Classification (GTDB taxonomy): domain Bacteria; phylum Planctomycetota; class Planctomycetia; order Planctomycetales; family Planctomycetaceae; genus SXXK01. The sequence goes on from JAPLOA010000035.1 coordinate 208,875, forward strand.
CCATCATCGTTTCTGCTGTTCTGGCAAGCATCGAGTCACATGAGCTTAATGCGGCAGTTAAGCGTGTCATGGCGACAGGACCATGCGATTTCTCACCGGGGTTGTGGAATGACGTTCAGAAATTGTTGAACCGACGAAGGCCATCCTCTGCGTCACGCCTGAACCTGATGGTCATTCGTTCCAATGCCCCGAGCCGGACGGTAGCTTTCCATAAAATGCTGGGCATGGATTTTCGAGAAGAGCAACATGGCAGTGGCCCGGTCCATTGGGCTGCTGAACTTGATGGAATTGTGCTGGAGATCTATCCGGCGAAATCAGCGGATGAAGTGGATGTGACAACTCGGCTGGGCTTCGTTGTCAAAGACGCAGCTTCCGTGTTGAACACGTTGCGATTGTCCGATATCGAAATCATCAGCGATCTCAAGCAAACTAAATGGGGCCTTCGAGCGGTTGTGCGTGATTCAGATGGACGATCTGTAGAACTGTTGCAACGTGATAGCGATTCATAGTGCTTCCAACCTGGATGAAGCCGGACTTAAGGAGTGAACCGATGCAAAGACGGCGATACAATGATGTCTACTTGCGGAAATTGACCGTCGAGTGACGAGGGGCCGAGATGAAGATCCTGTTCCTGAACGGCTGGCACTCAGGCATAGAAGCCGTCAAATTGAGTGGAGCGTGATGAAAATTGCGGGAAAGCTGACCCGAGACGGCTGGCTGCTGTTTGCGACTCGATGTTCGAGGATGTTCGCTTACGGCCTGCTCTCGGTCGTGCTGGTGCTTTATCTTGTCGAAGTTGGTTTGAAGGAATGGGAAGTCGGCCTTCTCCTGAGTCTCACTCTGGCTGGCGATACGGCGATCTCCCTTTGGCTCACGACGAGTGCTGACCGGCTCGGTCGTCGTCGCACGTTGATCCTTGGTGCAATCCTGATGGTCCTGGCCGGGGTCGTCTTCGCCTCGACCAGCAGTTTTGTATTGCTCGTCATTGCTGCCACGATTGGCGTCATCAGCCCCAGCGGAAACGAAATCGGGCCATTTCTATCCGTGGAGCAGGCAGCGCTTTCGCACATTGTCAGCGATGAACGGCGAACCGATGTGTTCGCCTGGTACAACCTTGTCGGTTCGTTTTCCACTGCCCTGGGCGCTTTGGCGGGTGGTTTGATTGCCGAAGCCTCACCACACTTCGGTCTCACCGGAGCCGCTGCTTTTCGCCCGGTCTTGTTGGCTTACGCAGGCATCGGCGTGGCGTTGATCGTCGGGTTTTCGTTTTTGTCTTCTGCGATTGAAGCAACGAGAGATGAGTCTGTCCCGCTTCCAAAATCGGTGTTGGGACTCCACGAATCAAGAAGGACAATCTTCAAACTATCGCTCCTGTTCGCCCTTGATGCGTTTGGGGGTGGCTTCGTTATCCAAAGCATCATTGCTTACTGGTTCCACGTCCGATTCCAACTCGACCCAGCGATGATCGGCACGATCTTCCTGTTCGCCAACCTTTTGGCTGGTGTCTCGGCTCTGGCCGCAGGTTGGCTCGCTCGACGCATCGGACTGATCAATACGATGATCTTCACGCATCTGCCGTCGAACGTGCTGCTGATCCTCGTCCCACTGATGCCGGACGTGTATTGGGCCATCGGCCTTCTACTGTTGCGTTTCAGCATTTCGCAGATGGATGTGCCGACTCGCCAGGCCTACACGATGGCTGTCGTGCGACCTGATGAACGATCTGCAGCGGCAGGCGTAACCGCAGTTGCACGGTCGGTGGGTGCTTCAATCTCGCCAATGCTGGCGACCGTCCTTGTCGGCAGCGTTGGTTTGATGAGCCTGCCGTTCTTCCTGGCGGGTGGCCTCAAGATCGTTTACGACTTGCTGCTGTATCGAGCGTTTGCGAATAATGAAGACCGTAACAAGTGAAAGAGAATTGCCATGCTGATGTTTCTCGTGCGGACTGCCATTGCGGCCCTCGTTATCGGCGTTGTGTCCGAAATCGCCCATCGGACGCCGAGGCTTGGTGCAGTTCTGTTGACACTGCCCGTGGTGAGTATCATTGCCATCTTGATGACGTGGTTTAAGGATCACGACCTCAAGAATCTGTCCCAACTCTCCCGTGAGACGTTGATCCTGGTCCCTTTGGGCCTGCCTTTCTTCATCCCGCTGGCATTTGCAGATCGTTTGGAGTTGAACTTCTGGTCGGCTTTCGGAGCGGGGCTGGTCCTGGCTTCGCTGACAATTGGAACATGGCTGGTACTTGTTGATCGGCTGTGGTCCATCTGACGCTCATCAGTTGTCATTCGGCCTGTTGGCCTCGTCGCTGCGCTCAACGTCTGCGCAGTGAACTCTGATACTTCACACGAAACTCACTGGAGATAATTCCATGTTTACGAAACTATTGGCAGGTTCGTTCCTCGTCCTCGGCCTGCTGTTCACCGGAGCATTCGCCGCTGGCGAAAAGCCCACGGACTGTTGTTCTGCCAACCTCGCCTGCTGCAAAGAAAAGAGTGCCTGCTGCGTGGCTGACGCCAAGCTCGGCTGTTGCGAAAAGGCGTAACGACGCCTCACACAGTTCGATGATTTCGACTCTCGGCGGAGTTTTTTTTCGGCGAAAGTCATCGTTTTCCAGTCGTATTTGACCATGCCGAAGCCGCACCAGATGTTCGTTTCTGGTTGCGGGGGAGCGAAGTTTTTCGGCAAGGCGGTGTTCTTTCCCGGTTTCACTGGATAGGATGTCTGATGCGATCTTCGGTAGATTAAATGAACAGCAGCCCGGCTCGTCCGGGCGGCTCGTCAGAGAATAAGCCGACGTGTTCGATCCCAAAAGGGGTACGGACACGTCGGCTTTTTTCGTTTTGCAAGTGGCCCCAACCCGCCGCATGATGCGAGATGACAATTCCTGTCACCTGCATCGAGAGGCGGTCTAAGCAATGGAGAGTTCTCATGAAGAATCGAATGTTCGGTGGAATCGGTGTGATGGCGTTGGCGTTCACCCTCGCCGTCGTCGGAGTGGATGCGTTCGCCCAACAGGCCCAAGCGGCGGAAACGAACGTCGATTCAAAGTTGCAGGAGTGTGCCAAAGTCTGCTCCGACTGCCAGCGTGCGTGCGACCTGTGCGCCACGCACTGTGCGCATCTGCTGGCCGATGGCAAGAAGGAACACCTGTCGTGCCTGATGCACTGTCGGGACTGTGCGGTCTGCTGTGCCGCCTGTTCCCAGATCTGTGCGAGTGGCGGGCCGCTCTCCGCAGTGATGGCCGATTGCTGTGCGAAGTGTTGCGACCATTGTGCGAGAGCGTGCGAAGCGTTCCCGGACGATAAGCACTGCAAGGCGTGTGCTGAGGAGTGCCGCAAGTGTGAGAAGGGGTGCAAGGCGATTGCCAGGTAGTTCCTCGGTTAGCGGAAAGTACCGGCTATCGACACCACGTCCCGCTGTTCAAGTAGGGCGTGGTGTCATTTTGTTCCTGCCGAAGACAGGTGGGAAAGCGAGCGAACTGAGAACAATCATCATCGCCACGGCTCTCTCATTCGTGGCTGGTAGAGTAACGTAGGTGGCTTCCTCGTTCGATTTGGGGCGAGTAGGACAGTTCCTTTGGGCTCATCCGCGGGGTGGCAAATGGAAAGGTAAATCAGCATGGCAATTGACCCCATTTGCGGCATGACCGTGGATGAAGCGACCGCCCGCAGCGGAGAGCGAGACGGGAAGACCGTCTACTTTTGCAGCGAACATTGCCGCCAGAAGTTTCTTGGCAGCGAATCAAACGAGAAATCGAACGCTACCCATGATCACAAGGGCCACGATCAAAAGCGTGCTTCCGAGGGTCAGGTATCAGGAAAATATATCTGCCCGATGCACCCGCAGATCGAGCAAGACGGGCCAGGGCAATGTCCGATCTGCGGCATGGCTCTGGAGCCGAAGACTGTCCAGCCGGATGCACAGGAAGACGACTCCGAACTGCGCAGTATGACGCTCCGGTTTTGCGTGTCTGCCGCATTGACCTTGCCGGTCCTGTCGGTGTCGATGCTCCCGATGATCGGCGTCCCGGTGGACCGCTGGTTGGGAAGCACAGTGTTCCTGTGGCTGCAACTTCTGCTCAGTACGCCGGTAGTTCTATGGGGCGGCTGGCCGTTCTTCGAGCGTGGTTTCAGGTCTATCGTCACATGGAACCTCGCGGCCCAGATCAGCATCGCGGCCCTTCAGCACCGCTCCCATACCTCCACGAGCGATTTCACCAAACAACTGCAGTCGAGCTGATCGTTCAGCCGGGTTGGGAATCTCGTCCGATGACGGACGGATGACCGGACCTGGATCGATGAGCGAATCGGCATCACGAAGGAGCACTCTGGGCATCTTTCCGAACGCTTCCCCAAAGGCGGCCACAATGCTGGACGATGCCGGGCCAAACAGGAATGTCACGTCGTCCAGTTTGGAATCTTTTGCCGCCAATCCGGCTTTCAGCAAACACGCCGGACAAAGTCCCGCAGGTCCATCGGCTGGTCGTTTCTTCCCGCAGACCTGGCAGTTTTCGGCAACGCTCATCGCACTGGCTCCAGTTGACGTGACTTGATCCCACTATTGACCAATGACGAACGACGCGCAAATGGTTACAGAGTTTTTTCTGGTTCGCAAAAATTCACGATAAGGCCCGCAGCAGGTCCGCGATCTCTTCTTCGATCTCAGCCGGATCGGCAACGGTTCTGCCCACTTCTTCACGAAGGAGTTGCCGATAGCGACTTCGGAGACGATGAGCGGCCACTTTCACAGCGTTTTCGCTCATTTGCAGGGCTTCGCCAATTTGCTGGTAGGATTGACTTACGTCATGCCCTTCCAGCAATGGCCGAAGGCGGCTGAACAATTCAGGCTTACCGCCGCGAGTTGCTTCGGACTCAAGTCGAGCCAGGACGTGGTCCAGCAGAACCATCGTCCAGCGGCGTTCGAAGAGGCGTTCGGCCGTGATCTCATGAACCGGTTCGTTGATATAGCGACCTTCGGCGTCCTGCAGGTCGATCGAGACCGGTGTGCGGCCGCCGCCACGTTTCGCGGCTCGGTCATAATCCCGGGAATGCGACAGAAAATTGGCACAGGCTGTTCGGAGAAATGACCGAAATCGCCCACGCGATGGATCCGCTTTTGCCAGATCACGTCGTTCGATCAGGTCCGCAAGAAACCCCTGAACGAGGTCGCTTGCCTGCTCAGTATCGAGCCCCTGTCGACGGACAAACGCATAAAGCGGATACCAGTAGTCGCGGCATAGTCGTTCCAATGCATCTCGTCCCTGTTGATCGGCAGGATCGCCGGCACGAAGAACACAGCTCCATTGAGTCGTCGGAAATCCGGCAGCAGGCAGGTACTCAGACATGGTGTGGACTGTCGCAACAAGGAACGATTAGAGGGCACCACAGCGTTCAGAAAGTGTATCCAGAATCTCCTCAATTCGCGGCGAACCGAATGAGAAACATTTGCGGTCCGAAAATCGGACAACTTTTGCAGGTATGTCTGTGCACTGGTTCACGCTCAACTGGAACTTTAGTGGGATGCATCGGAAGCTATCCAGTTGGCCTTCCTGCTTCCTCATACTGTTCAGAACTTCGACTTCAACGTCCGCCAGTTTCGGCAGCAGGCTGCGACTTCGAGAGCACCTAACGAAGGATTCGACACAGCACCAAAACCCTGGTCAATTACAAGACTCATGATTGTGCTTTCGAGCAAGCGGCTTGCACCAGTCGTTGCGACATGGTTGCGACTTGAGCGGAAAAACAATGTGGGCTTCACTGTGTCGCTACCCGGAAAGCAAACCCGTTCGGGCTGTACGACATGCATGGCAACGCGTGGGAATGGGTGCATGATTCGTGGCGTACGAACACCTACGAACTCATGACCGGAGCCGGAGCACTGGACCCTCGTTGCGATCTGGGATTCGCGAACTGGAAAGTCATTCGCGGAGGCGCCTATCACTATTCCACTGCGGAAGCCCGATCTGGTTGTCGTGATGCTTATCCCGCAGACAACCGATGGCATGACACAGGCTTTCGAGTCGCAGTGTCCGTCGATGCGGTCCGTCAGAAACTAGTCAACGCCGTCCCATAGTCCGTATTGTTCAAACCCCGGCCCCGACGGATAAGTTCCGACGGGTGGCATTCACCAGATATCGTTACAATTTCCACGTTGAATACGTTGCCACCGCAAAACACGATGATGTCGCCAACAGAGACGTTTCAGTACCAAAGCCCCGACACAACCACACAAACCACTGCGGCCGACGGTCACCATTGGGCGTCCACAGGTTTCAGAGTGGCTTTGTCCATTGATGCTGTACGACAGATGCAAACCAGGAATCGCTCCGAAAAAGGGAAGTAATCGTTCTGCCAATCCCGGGGCCGGACGTGCGCCAGAGTGCATCACAGATTCTCCTTCGCTGGTGGAGCACTTACGAGACCATCAGCAGAACAGTCTGGCTATTTCTCTAAGTCGATCTCATGATCGTTTGATGCATGTGGTCAATAAACAACGAGGTATCCTATGTTTCGATTGATGATTGACAGCAGAGCCACCGCCCCTCAAATCGTACTACATCCGAACGTCGCTGTACTTATCGGAAGGGACAAGCTGTGCGATGTTATACTGGACGACCCGTCAGCATCACGAGTTCATTGTCGTGTTGTCGCCGACGATGGCGGAGTCATGCTGTATGACGCTGGCAGTCGCTGGGGAACCTTTGTTAACGGCAAACGAGTCTCAGAGTGCAACCTGAAGCCGGGTGACCGCATTAAGGTTGGTGAGTCGACTCTTCAGATGATTCAGGCCAACAATATTGACGGTCTGGTCTTCGAAGGACAGTCGGAGCATCTCGACCGACCTTCTGTATCAGGAAATGGAATTCGGCAACGGAATTTGTGAGCAACCTTGCGCCCACGAATGCAAACAGATTGCGTAGAGTCGACAGCGTCGATGGTCATGACCGAGGTCGCGAGCCAGCATCCGTTTCGCTACTCCGGTCCGACACGGCAGTGCAGTCAAGAATCTGATTTGCCTTGGCTCGAACTGCGGTCAGAATTCGCATTCAAAAAAATGACAACACGTTGCCTGTCGCGAGGCGTTGGGATTGGAGGCGTACGCGACCAACTCAAAACTGGGCCGCTTTGCGGCCGGACGGTTGGCCATCAGACGATCGCGGGAGGAACCCGGAAACGCAAATCCCAGTCAGCGAATGACTTACGCTGACGGGCAACATTCAGGAGCGAAGAGGCAGGGATTCGAACCCTGGGTACCCTTGCGGGTACTCCGGTTTTCAAGACCAGAAGGGCGATTCCGTAGCCGAATCGCCCAGGCCGCATTCGGATAAATGAAACGGTTTACCGAGTCTCTGCCATAACTCCAGGACGCTGGATTACCCGGAGAGCGTCGAGTGCCGGGCAACGAGGGGCAAGGATCTGCAACGGTTGTTGTCAGTACAGTGTGCCACGTGAGCCCATGGTTCAATGAAGATCGAATTGGAGACGGAATGGTGATTTCAATTGCTGTTCGTGCGAAGCTTGCCGCGGAGACAGGAAGCGAGTCGATCCAGGTTTTCTCTGTCTGTGGACTTCCGCGAAAGCCATAGCCTTGTCGAGCCGTGCGGACTTAACCGCCTGCATCTTCAGCAGGCCATCAGGCCCGTGCGGACGACAGGGGATGGTGGGTTTTGGGGATCACGATAACGAGAGATCCATCTAAGTATTTTCCGAATCTTCTCCCGAAAGGGATCCATTTCTTCCCTCTCGCAGGAAAAATCCTGTTCATTCCTTTTTTTTGAGACCGTGTTTCGGAAGAATCCTCGGGTTTTGAAAGCTTGCACAACCTTCGGTTCTTCTCAAGGGCATGTTCTGTGAATCTAGTCGACACCATTCAGCAGCAATTATCAGGGGAAGTCACGAAGAAGCTCAGCAGCATGGCAGGCATCGGTGAGGCCGACCTGCAGAAACTGATCGGCGCAGGGTTACCGTCGCTGCTTTCAGGACTTGGATCCGTTGCATCTACCAACCAGGGCGCGGGAAAGATTGCAGATGCGATTGGTGGTATGGACTCCAGTCTGTTCGGCAATCTGGCTGGCATGCTGAGTGGTAATGCGGCGAAGAGCGGCGGGAATGTTCTCGGAAGCCTGTTTGGCGGATCTCTGGTCGATGGACTGGCTGCCACGATCAGCAAGTTTACCGGGATCAACGCCACGCTCGTCAAAACTGGTCTCGGCTTTTTGGTTCCGTTGGTACTGGGTTCCGTGGGAAGCACTCTCAAAGGTGCAAAACCGGATGCTGCTAACATCTCACGACTGTTCTCTGATCAGAAACAAAACATTGCCGCCTCACTTCCGCAGGGACTCAGCCTTGACACAGTACCAGGCTTCCGCAACTTAGCCAGCGCGGGCGCAGCTCTGTCATCTGCGGCAAAAAGCATCCCATCCGCTGTCCCAGCGTCGGGTGGCCTTGGAAAACTGCTGTTACCCATCCTTGCCCTGGCGCTCGTCGCAGCAGCCCTCTATTTCTGGAAGGGTCAGGAGACAATTGAGGAAGGCGGGAAAGGGTTTGAGGACACGGTCGCTCAGTCCGTTGATTCTTCCGGGAAAACTGTCGAGGAAGCCGTGAATGAAGCAAAAGATGCGCTGAGCTCCGCAATCCCGACGATCGATGCGGTCAAGGGTCAACTTGGAGACTACATGAGCACCCTCACCGGCGATCTGGAAAAGATCACTGACAGTGCGAGTGCGGAAGCAGCACTGCCGGTCCTGAATGAATCCGTAACAAAGTTGGACTCCCTGGCTGCGACTTTGCAGGCAGTGCCGCAGGACGCGAGGGCGGCGGTGCTGGAACTTATTCGTGGCCACCTGGACAAACTGAATCCAATCCTCGACACAGTCAGCAAGATCCCGGGCATCGGTGAACCCGTGACTCAGGTCCTGAACCAGCTGAAATCAAAGCTTGAACAACTTGCGGGTTAGTCGTGGCGGGATATGTCTTCAGGCAGTGGATCTTGCCATCGTCAAAATGACAACTGACGTTGCCGGACGCCACAGAATTTGCGGGGGAGTGAGACGAGGACCCGATGAGCAAAGGTGACAACGAAGTCCATGCGACTGAACCAGGACTGGAAGCATTCGCGCTGAAAGGTGACTCGTCAACTTCGCAACTCGGTGCTGAGTTGCCGGATCGCGAATCGGCGCCTCCAAGACGCGGTGACACACGAAAGTGTCCGGTCTGCGGATCTCCCAACGATCCTGAGGCATTTTACTGCGCCAAATGCCGGAACTATTTCTGCTTTCATTGCCGAGCCCGCTCGCTCCCATCTGAGACGCAACTGCAGTGCATCAATCAGGCCTGCGAGTACTATGGCAAACTGGTCTGCAGCATCTGCGATCCAGTCAGCGAAAAGGATGAGCCACCGTCGGTTTACGCGGAGCCACAGGATGGCTACTGGCCAGCATGGCTGCTGTTGGTGCTCATTGTGTCGGGGTTCCTCTGGTACTTCAGTTCGTCGTTCGTGGCAGCCATCCTGTTCGCAGTCATGGTCTACGCCGGGGGCGGTTATTTTTTTCAGAAGATGCTGGGATGGAATCTGTTTGGGGCAGAAAGACGGATCGAACAGCAGAGAAAGTCTTCCTTTCACACTTGCGTCCATTGCCAGCAGCCCGTGAAGGAATTGCCTCGCGGAAACATCAGGGCCTGAGGCATCGAGAGGGGCTACTCCATGTTCTACTGGATCTATGATATCCCAACACAATCGCTGGCAATCCTTCTGGCCGGCGTGTTCGTTGTTTTTTCCGTGGTGGGATGCGTGCTGATCAGGCCGATACTGCGGCTGTTTGTGCCAAGACGGTCAGAGACCAACGATGTTGTCGGCTATGTGCTCTCCTGTTTTTGCGTATTCTACGGTCTCTTGCTCGGACTGATCGCCGTGGCGGCGTATCAGAATTACAACGACGTTGATGGCTACGTCTCGCGGGAGGCAGTCGCTCTGACCGCACTTTACCAGGATGTCAGCGGTTACCCCGATCCTCACGCACAGAATCTCCGCTGGTTGCTTCGAGATTATTGCCGGTATGTCATCAAGTACGCATGGCCGCTGCAGCAAAAAGGGATCGTACCGGCAGGCGGAAGATCGAGGGTCGTGGCATTTCACGAACGGTTGCTTGCATTCGAGCCTCAGAACGCCAGAGAGGAGATTATTCACGCCGAGACACTCCGGCAGTTCAACGTATTCTTCGAAGCACGTCGCATGCGGCTGCATTCTGTGACCACCGGTATTCCGGCGGTCATGTGGTATGTGGTGCTGATCGGAGCAGTGATCAACATTGCGCTGGTCTGGTTGTTCGATATGAAGATAATCACTCATATTTTCCTGGGGGGCTTGTTGTCGTTTTTCCTGGGCACAATGATTTTTCTCATCGCTGCCATGGACAACCCCTTTCGAGGCGAGGTGAGCATAACGCCTGCAGCGTTTGAAGCCGTGCACAAGATCATGATGGAGGAGTCTTATCTGAAACTGGATGTCAATCGAAAGACAGTGATGGTGGCGTTGTCTGATGGATGCGAACCCGAAGGCCGGTTGTGGCCTGGTCTTCATTCGAGAAACGAAATCAGCGAGGCGACGCCCGGAATCCTTAACGGCCAGACTCGGGCCATCTCGATCCGCTCTCCACTGCTGCTGCTGTTCTGCGGACTCCGGGATTCCAGTCAGATTACGTTCGCGAACGGAACCTGTATAATGACTGGAGACACACTCCGATGAAGATGATCCGCAGCGCTTCTGGCAGTGGTTTGACGCGACGTGACAGCCTGAAGCACGGGAGCAGGATACTTGCCCTGGCCGCAATGCAGGGCTTGATCCCATTTGTGTCAGGGTGCATTCCGTCGGCCCGGGCTCCCCGCAGTTCCGTCAAGGTCGGGATTCTCCACTCCGAAACCGGCACGATGTCAAGCAGTGAGTCATCGCTGCGCGACGTGGAACTGATGGCCATTGAGGAGATCAACGCGGCAGGCGGTGTGCTTGGTCAGCAGATTGACGCGATCGTGGAGGATGGCCGCTCGCAATTCTCCAGAGTTTTTCCGATGAAGGCACGGAAACTTCTGGCTGAAGACAAGGTGGTCGCGGTCTTTGGCTGCTGGACTTCGGTGAGCCGCAAGGCGGTCCTGCCTGTGTTTGAAGAATTGAACGGATTATTGTTTTACCCGGTTCAGTACGAGGGAAACGAGTCCTCACGGAACATCGTCTACACAGGTGCGGCACCCAACCAGCAAATTCTGCCCGCGATTGAATGGCTGCTGAGCGAGGCAGGAGGTTCCCGAAAACGCATTTACCTTGTTGGCTCAGATTACGTATTCCCGCGGACGGCAAATTTCATCATTACAAAACTCCTTCAGGCCCGCGGTTTGAACGTCGCCGGAGAGAATTACACTCCCCTGGGGCATCGGGACTTCAAGGAGACAATTCAGCTCATCAGGAACGCTGATCCGGACGCAATCCTGAGCACAATCAATGGCGACAGCAACGTCAGCTTCTACAATGAACTGGCCCAACAGGGGATCACGGCTGACAGAATTCCTGTAGTGGCGACGAGCGTTGGAGAAGACGAGTTGCGCAGCCTCCTGCCGTCACGAGTCAAAGGGCATTTGTCGGCCTGGAATTATTTCCAGAGCGTTGATACTTCGCACAACAGAGCGTTTGTAGACCGGTTCAGGCAGGAACATGGCCATGACCGTGTCACAGATGATCCAATCGAGGCCGCCTATTATCAGGTGTATCTCTGGAAACTGGCAGTCGAAGCAGCCGGGAGTTTTGATGTGGATCAGGTCCGCAAGGCTTTTGCGAGCGGCATTGAGTTCGAAGCCCCGGGTGGCAAAGTGAAGCTGGATCCAAAGACACAGCACACTTACAAGCGATTCCGCCTTGGGCGAGTGCGGGATGATCGACAATTCGACATTGTCCACGAGTCTGAAAACTGGATCGCTCCGGATCCATACCCGGAAATCGCTTTTCCCGGATGGAGTTGTGACTGGACCAGCGGCGGCATTACTCGGGGACCATCCGTGGAAATCGGTCGCTGATGGGATTTCTACATGCGTGTGATCCGAAGATTTGTCAGGAGAGCCTTTGATGGCTGAATTCAGGATTAACGAACTCGAAGGAACGCGATACGTCGAGATTCACCTGAACCACGAAATGGTTCGTGTGGAGTCTGGCGCGCTCAGTTACTTCACCGGTGACATTTCGGTTCATTCGCAATTTATGCCTTCGCTTGGAGGACTCCTTCAGTCGCTGTTCGCCGACGAAGCGGTCTACCGCCCAACGTATACTGGCACCGGGGTCATTACCCTCGAGTCGACGTTAGGCGGGTTCCACATGCTGGATCTCAGGGGTGAAACGTGGATTCTTGAACGGGGAGCATACTGGGCATCGGAAGGAAGCGTCGATGTGAGTTTTCACCGCGAGCGAATGGTCACTTCTATCTGGGCCGGAGAAGGACCGATCTACCTGCAAACCAGAGTTCGTGGCCATGGAAATGTGACGCTGGCCACTCGCGGTCCGGTGGAGGAACACGTCCTCAGCCCCGGTCAGTCTATTGCGACCGAAGGTAAGTACGTCATCGCGAGGACCGGTGACGTTTCCTTCAAGGTCCGACGAACCACCAGAAACTTCTTAGGAACCTTTACATCGGGCGAAGGTGTGCTGCGTGTCTACGAAGGGACCGGGCGGATTCTGCTGAACCCGACCCCGTACTGGCGTTATCGCATGTTTACCGAACGCAGTGGCAATCCCGAGAGTCCAGCGTTCACAACCTCGTGAAAATGGCTGACTGAAGCTCGCTTGAAATCGCACGAGTGAATTACAATTTCCGCTTCGCTCCGTCTGTGAGACAACAATACGTTATGTCACCGGAGCCCTGGGAGTTGTTTTATTACTGATATTCGCCGTCTTTTCCTTTCAAAACCGGGACTCAGTCGATGTCTCGTTTCTCATCTGGTCGACGAGCCTTCCCAAAGTCTTTCTGATAATGGGGACATACGTTCCTGGTATGATCTCGGGCCAGGGACTGGTCGAACTCAACTAACGATCAGAGCGCTTCCATGGTTGGTCTGGCGCGAACTGGGTCTGTATGGTAGTCCGGGGCTGTCTTAAGGAGATAGTCCCATGGAACCACATCGTGCGGAGTTTCGCGCCGAGGTCCTGGCCGCATGCGATGCGAACCAGGGAACTGGAGCCGTTGCATTGCGGTGCAAGGTTTCAGAATCGTGAGTTCGGCTGATCAGGCAACAACGCCGGGAGACGGGTCAAGTAACTCCCAAAACGGCAGCACCTCGTCAGCCGAAGTGGCATGCATGGGCTGATTGATTGCTGTCGAGGATTGCTGCTCAACCCGACATTTATCTACGTGAACTGCAAATTGAGTTGCTGGCCGAACGCGGTGAAGATGTCTGCCTGCAGACGCTCTGCAATGCGTGCCAGGCTCTGAAGCAGACTCGAAAAAAACTCTAATTGCCGAGGAGCAGGATCGTCCTGATGTCGCGAAGAAACGCTTTGAATGGCGTGATTCACAAGGGCTGATCGATCCAGCCCGTGTTGTGTTTATCGATGAAACAACGGCCAAAACCAACATAACGCGACCTTACGGTCGTTCAGAGATGGGCTCGCGGGTGCTTGAGAAAGTCTGGTTCGGCCGCTGAGAAACAACCACTTTTCCGGGAGCACTGCGTGCTACGGGTTTCATTGCTTCGCTGACGATCGACGGTCCCATTACCGGCCCGTTGTTTCGCAGTTGGGTCGAGCAGCATCTCGTGCCGGAATTGAAACCCGGCGACATCGTGGTTGATGAACAATCTCTCCAGTCACAAGGTCGTGGGAATCCGCGAAGCCATTGAAGTGGCCGGCGCCGAGCTGCGATACCTGCCTCCCTATTCTCCGTACCTCGCACTCCACCGGACGCTCCGATCGAGCTGGCCTTTTCGAAACTCAAGAAGCGGCTTCGAGACGGCGCGGAACGGACCGTCTAAAAACTCCGGGAGCTCTGCGGTGCCGTCCTTGATCAATTCACCGAACTTGAGTGCCGAAAATACTTTAAGCACTGCGGATATCGCTTTAACTAAAATGGAACCGCTCCAGGCAGCTCGCGCTGATAGTTCTTCGCAGAACCAGCGACCCACTTCAGACCGCAAGCTCCCGGTTGCTTCAAACAGGCGGGCATCGCATGCATGAAATTCGCTGGATCCGTTCCGGTCGGATGCAGACCAATTTTGGGATGCATCTCATATGTGCCAGCGGCATGTTCCACCAACGCTTTTTCGACAACGTCAACAGCCTGCTGTGGCGTCAGCTCAAGAGACAGGATGTCACTTCCGGACAACAACAGAACTTCGATTGATTTCATGAATTCCAATTCTTCCTGCAGGAAAATTCACCAAACTAAAAACATTCCACATCAGACGTCTACTGCGCAATCAATTGTACGAGGATGTGCAGACCAGCACTCCAGCCTTGCCAAATCCGCACAGGCCGCGGCGAGATGTGCGTTTGGGAAGTTGCCCTGAGTTACGGGCAGCACAACACAAATCACATTCCTCGCATGGCCGAGCAAAGGACAGCGTCTGACAGGTCAAGATCGCATGGAACGATGTTTGCCCTGACTTCGTCGAGGCGATGTTGCGACAGGTACGTCAGTCCTGATGTGGCTGCATAGAAAAGCCTTAACGTGGAGTCACTCATGCCCGGTCGGCTGGATGTTTTTGGTACCACGGATATCGGACTGGTACGGTCAAAGAACGATGATCAATTCCTGATTGCGGACTTGAAGAAATCCGTCATCATTCACCAGACCAGTCTCTCCTATGATGACGAAACTCATCTGATGGGTGGATCGCAGGCGAAACTGCTTCTCGTTGCTGACGGAGTCGGTGGAAACCCTGCGGGAGACCAGGCGAGCCGACTTGCGGTTCAGGGAATCGTCCAGTATCTCCTGAACACAATGCACTGGCTGTTCCGACTGAATGATGGCCGGGAGGATGCTTTCCTTGAGGATTTAAAAGGGGCATTGGCATTCACGCAGGAAAAGATTCGCCAAAACGCACAGGCAGATGCTTCCCACCTGCAGATGGGAACGACCATCACGCTCGCGTACATCGTGTGGCCGCATGTGTATCTGATTCATGTTGGAGACAGCCGAGCGTATATTGTGCGAGATCAGAAGGTGATCCACCTCACACATGATCAAACCTATGCTCAGGCTCTTGTAGATGCTGGCATGATGAATGAGTCAGATCTTTGTAAATCTCCGCTTCGGCACGTGCTTTCAGGTCTGGTGGGATGTGACTCGCGGCATCTGACTCCGGAGGTCAGCCAGTTTAAGCTGGCGTTCCATGATAAACTATTGTTGTGCACTGATGGCCTGACAAACCATGTGGGCGACAATGAGATCGCAAGGATTCTTTCGACAGACAGAACGTCCAAAGAAACGTGTGCTTTGCTTGTTAAAGCCGCCAACGATGCAGGCGGGCAAGACAACATCACAGTGGTGCTTGCCCATTTTACAGATGGAACACAGGATCGCCTGACGCAGAAGGACGAAGCCATCGAGCTCGGTCGGATGGCAGAAACGGCATCAGAACGGAAAGTACTTGCCTCAGAAATACAAGTCAGCGTTTGATCCGGCAATCTGAAAAAGTCTAACACCATCCGTGGACATGATGGATCTGAGCCTTGTATGCTGAAAATCATCTGACCTGAAACCGGAGGCCGTTCTCGCCCCTCGTGCATTGAATTCTCACTACTCCTGGATGGCAATGCCACGAATCGAAACCGCG
Organism: Planctomycetales bacterium; assembly: GCA_026400835.1. Classification (GTDB taxonomy): domain Bacteria; phylum Planctomycetota; class Planctomycetia; order Planctomycetales; family Planctomycetaceae; genus SXXK01. The sequence continues at coordinate 224,684 of JAPLOA010000035.1, forward strand.
ATGCTAAGGCAATTAATGGACAGGCCTCATCGAAGATCGTAAGACGGACCTTGCTAGAATTGTCGTTGTCTTCAGAAAAGAATGGACATGGCCGACGCACCTCAAGCGGGGACATCAACTCAGCATCGACTGCAGTCGGCATCCGGAATCAGACGGTGACAGAGGCCGTCGAGTCGGCCCGGGTCGCCAGGATTAATGCGATCGTCGATATCATGCGTGCTATTCCACCACATGATGCAGACACATTGAGTAAAGTGCTCACCGCCATCATCGGAGGAACATCGCCCGACGATCTGAATTTGCTGCAAACGGCGCTACTGGAAAAATGGTCACTGGATGACAATGTCGGCACGGAATCTGACAGCCTTCTGTCTGCGGACTAGCGCGATGGCGGATATCCCTATCGGTTTCTGATGTCTCGCAGGTCTTACGAGAAACAGAAGTATCGTCTTCAGGTCGAACTGTTGAAGCTTCAGGCGTGGGTGAAGAAGACGGGGCAACGAGTTGTCATCCTGTTCGAAGGTCGCGACGCCGCCGGAAAAGGAGGAGCCATCAAGCGATTTATGGAACACCTGAATCCTCGCGGTGCGCGAGTGGTGGCTTTGGAAAAACCAACAGACGTGGAGAAGGGACACGTGGTACTTTCAACGATATGTCGAACATCTGCCGACTCACGGTGAGATCGTGATGTTCGACCGTTCCTGGTACAATCGGGCGGGTGTGGAATACGTCATGAACTTCTGCTCGAATGAGGAATACAGCGAATTCATGCGACAGGCGCCAGAGTTTGAACGCAATCCTGCTCGCAGCGGAATCCACCTGATCAAGTTCTGGTTTTCTGTCAGTCGAAAGGAACAGTTGCGAAGATTTAACGAACGCGAGCGTCATCCGCTGAAGCAATGGAAATTGTCGCCGATTGATACGGCTTCGCTCGACAAATGGGACGAATACACCAGAGAAAAAGAGGCCATGTTTTTCCATACCGATACGGCAGATACTCCCTGGTCGGTCGTGAAATCGGACTGTAAGAAGCGTGCTCGCCTCAATGCGATGCGCTATGTGCTTCACAATCTCAACTATGACGGAAAAGATACTGAACGAATTGGCGTAGTGGATCCACTGCTCGTTGGCCGAGCTCAGGTTGTGTTCGAGCAGGGTGAACACCTCAATCCGACGTCAACGCGATGAGACTCCTGGCTGCGGCTGTATCTGCTTTGAATGACCGGATAGCAAAACAGCACAGCCATAGGTGCGTTTTCCGGAATGCAACGGGTTCTCGGAGAGTGCCTGGTGTGTGCCGTGCACCGTCAAATTACGTAATTACTCTGCTTGACGGTGTCCCTCAAATGAATGCTCTCTGAGCTTGACGCTGATCGGATACGCTTGTCAATCGCCCCTGAAATCAGGCGAGGAACGAATCTCACTGCTCTGCCGTTGACTTCTGGATGACGTGTTTGATCGCAACTCACTGAAGCTATGCAATCAGAAAACTCAGCAGAATTGAACCTGCGGATCAAGCCAATTCTGGTGGATGTCCCGTCGCGTGCATTGTCCCGTCGCGTGCATTGTTTGCAACGTAGGGTTGAACGCTGGAGAGTTCTCGGACGTTTGTGGCAGAGAAACCCTGCCAGCTCAGTTCCTGGATCTACGGAAATCAGAACAATTCAGTGCATTTCATAGAGAGCGGCGGCAGTCATGTATCCATTAAAGGCCCTCCTCGTTGGCTGTACAGAAGTCGTACTACCAGGTCTGCGAGGCGAACTTTCGAATCTTGCCGTGGTAACAGAGGGCGAGTATTTCGATAGCCGTAGCTGCCTCACGCATATTCTGGAAAGCCCCTCCGCAGAACGACTCATCATTATCCAGGCAAGTACGATTGCGGAGGCGACGCAACTGGAGGGGTTGAATGATGCGACTTCCGGTGTGCCGATCCTGGCTCTGGTTGATCCTGCCAGCGACCCTTCGTTGATGTTACGTGCAATGCGCGGAGGCGCGGCACAGGTCGTAAGATTGCCAATTCAGTCTGATGACTTTCGGACCGCCATGCACCGGATCGCCATCCAGTTTGGACATGCGTGTGGGCAATGTCGCACGATTACAGTGCTTGGAGCCAGCGAAGGTTGTGGGGCATCCACAATTGCCTTGAATCTTGCCTCCGAAATTGGTCGCTTAAAGAACTCACCATGCATTCTCGCAGAGGAGTCGTTCTCGTTTGGCCGTCTGGCTCATAGTCTGAACATTGAGCCGCTGTTAACGATTGCTGAATTGCTGAATGATGCTGAACTGCTGGATCTGGAACGTGTACGAAGTGCATTGACAAAAGTCGAAGACAATCTCCAGGTCCTGGTGGGGTCATACAGATCCATTAATCCCGTGAAGCCATCGAAAGCAGACGCTCTGAAACTGCTGGGAATAGTCAAACAGTTGACGGATGTGGTCGTCATTGATGGTCGTTACACGTATGACGAAGTCGCTTTTGACTCTATTGCTCAGTCACAGCAACTCGTCTTCGTCGCGAAACCGACGGTTTCGTCAATCCAGAACCTGATGACGCTGTTGGCGCATTTCGCACAGCGAGAATCACTGGCCCAGCAGTTTGTAGTGATCAATCAGTTTGATCCGGAAACAGAGACATTCTCGGTCGAGCGGTTGTCGGAAATCATTGGTGTGCCGAAATTGCACACGGTCGCATCCGATGCGAAGGGAATTCGGCTGGCGGATGCTCTGGGGCAAACACTCCGAAATGCAACGCCGCATAGCCCGGCGTTTGCCGACATGACGCTCCTCGCGAAGGCCGTCCTGGGAATTCCGCTGGAAGCGAAACCTGCCGCAAGCTTCATGGGAGCAGCACTGGATCGCGTCTCTCACTTCTTTCAACTCACATGATTGGCAAGTATATGACGGCCACTGTTACTGAAGCAGAGAGACCAATAAGCCTCAGCAGCTATGCTGATTTCGGACTTCCAGTTCCTCTGTCCCCCAGGGTTGCACGAGAAGATCAGCCTTCGGTTTCTGATTTTGGAAATCTGGTCCAACACGTTCACAATAAAGTGCTTGAACAATTTCAAGTCAGAGAGTTCAGTAAGCTGCCTGAGGACAAGCAGAAGACCGCTATTCGTCTCGTCGCGGAACAACTGATCGACGCCGAGAAGATACCGCTCAGCGGTTCCCAGCGGACACTTCTCATGCAGGATCTGCTGGACGAAATCGTCGGACTTGGTCCACTTGAAAAACTTCTTCGCGATTCTGCAGTGACAGATATTCTGGTCAATGGAGCCAAACAGATCTACGTCGAACGTCGAGGTCGGCTTCAGGAGGTCGCTGATCATTTTCGCGATGAGGATCACTTACTGACGATCATCGATCGAATCGTCAGCAGAGTCGGGCGGCGAGTCGATTTTTCTTCGCCCGTCGTCGATGCGCGACTTCAGGATGGATCTCGCGTCAATGCCGTCATTCGTCCTGTCGCTCTCCGTGGCCCCACCTTGAGCATCCGACGTTTTGGCGTAGTCCCTCTGCAGCTCCATGACCTTCTGCAGTTTAAGGCATTGACGCCGGACATGGCGCAATTTCTGGAGGCGGCCGTCAAGGCTCGATTGAACATCATTATCAGTGGTGGAACAGGCAGCGGAAAGACTACGCTGCTGAATACGTTGTCCGCATTTATTCCTAACACGGAACGAATCATCTCGATCGAAGATGCGGCGGAGTTACAGCTGCAGCAGCGTCATGTTGTGCAGCTTGAAGCTCGCCCCGCAAATCTTGAAGGAAAAGGCGAGATCACCATTCGAGATCTCGTTCGAACAACACTCAGAATGCGTCCCAATCGAATCATCATCGGAGAATGTCGCGGCCCGGAAGCGTTTGACATGCTGCAGGCGATGAATACTGGGCACGATGGGTCATTAACAACAATGCATGCCAACAGTCCAAGGGATGCTCTGTCACGACTCGAAATGATGATGATGATGGCCGTACGGGATGTCCCGTTGCACGTGATTCGCGAACAGATCGCTTCGGCAGTCAACGTGATCGTTCAGGTCGATCGTCTTACCGGAGGCCCTCGACGTGTCACCAGTATCACCGAAGTCATGGGATGTGCTTCAGATGTGATTACGACACAGGAAGTCTTCAGATTCAAGCAACTTGGTGTCACATCTGCCGGTAATGCTCTGGGAGCGTTTGAGGCGTCAGGCCTTACTTCATGCAATCTTCAACGTATTCATGCAGCAGGAATTGTTCTGCCTCTCAGCATATTCCATGATGGCGATCCGATAGAAGCGTGATCGCCGGGCTTGCATGGCTATCAGACGGTCAGATTCACGATATCAAGCGTGCTGAGGATACCGACGGGCTCACCGTCTTTGTCCATCACGACGTGATGGACATGGCGATTCACCATGTCGGCTGTGACTTGGGAGAGTTCCGTTTCAGGCGAGCATTGCACAACGTTGCGATTCATGAGGTCGTCTACCCGAAATATCGGCTTCGCCTGGTCAGGAATTCCAGCAGCTATTGCTGCAGCATTCAATGGCCGCCCAGAGTACCGGCAACAGCATCAGGTCGCTGCGGCTGATGATGCCCACAATCTGTCGGTGCTCGACAACCGGCATCGCACTGATACCGCGGCAAACAAACTCCTGTTCCAGTTGATCAACACTCAAGTCTGGTAAAGTTGACCACACTGGCGCACTCATTGCGTCCTGAGCGAGCGGTTCACTGAAGCGGTTCATAAGTGGTCACCTTCAGCGAGCGAATGATGCAAAGTGGCGAGACCGCACGATTCTCGGGGTATTCGCAATTCGCATCGAGCCAGGATGATCACACTGCTGCCAAATCATGTCAGTTGAACTTCTGACGTTCAGCTTCTTTCAGAGAGTATCAGAATAGAGACAAACTGCGTCACCCTTTCTTTTTCGCGTTTGCCAATTCCCAATCAGACTTGCGGCAGTCAGAAAGATTGCCGTCCATTTCTCCGTGAACAGCACCGCAGCGTGCCAGGCAAAACTCGGACAATTCATCCAAAAATTCCACGACTCCAATTGTGCGGCCGCCATCTTGCCATCGCTGATCGACCAATGATTTAAAAGCCTTTCGATACACATACAAGAGGCCCTGCAGCAGCGAACGTATTCCTTGTTGGGTCGAGCAGCGTGAAATCAAAAGCATTGCGAAGCAGACAGGCCCAGAACTTACAGAGATAACAAAAAGGTGCCAATGATGTTTCATGGAATGCATCACTTGGATGCGGCAAAAGTGAACGTGATCTGATGCTCTGCCCTGGCCTCTCAGAGAATCGTTGTTCCCGGGTGACCAGGATCAATGATTCCGTCCAGTGTGGCTGTGTTCGGGGCGGCACTCTCATGAGAAGCACAGGAACCTGAAGATCTGGCAAGGTTTCGTACTTCCGGTCCCTGTGCGGCGCGAATTGCTTCGACCAACACACCGTCGCCACTTTCCGGGATGTCCGTATTTTTAACTTCAATGTCCGGAGTGACACCAATTCCAGCCATCCTGAGTCCAGCAGGTGAATAGAATTCGGCAGTTGTGAGACGCAGATCTCCGCGAACAGAGTTCAGTGGGAAATGAGTTTGAACTGTTCCTTTGCCGTACGAACGTGTCCCGATCACCAGACCGCGTTTGTTCTCACGGATTGCTGCGGCAAAGATCTCACTTGCGGAAGCGCTGTCCGAATCAATCAGCACCACCATAGGCACTTGCCATGTCTTTCCATAAGTGGCTTTCAGCAAAACATTGTCCGATCGCAGCCTCCCTTTCGTGGATACGATCGTTCCACAGGGCAGAAATTTGTCGCACACTTCGACACAGGTCGTTAACAACCCACCGGGATTCCCGCGAACATCAACAATCAGCGACTTCATGCCTCGTCCATGCAGCGTCTCCAGCGCCTGCTCCACTTCCGCAGGAGAATTCTGCGAAAAACGACTAAGGCCAAAGTATCCAACATCGGTTCCCTCAAGGATTCTGGTGCCATGCACGGTCCAGACTCTGACGGTTCGTCGAATAAGGTTCATCTCACGCTCACGACCACCATCACGGGAGATCCGGACGCTCATTTGACTTCCGACAGGCCCCTTGAGAAGGTCGACACTGCTGGATAGTCTCATGCCACGAAGATCCTGGCCGTCTATGTTGTGGACGACATCGCCTGCCTCAATGTCAGCTTCAGAGGCCGGACTGCCCTCCAACACCCTGACGACGATGAGTCCGTCAGGATCTTCCCGGACTTCCAGGCCAATTCCCACGATGTGTTCATCAAGGAGATCCGTTGTTCGAATCAACTCCCGAACTTCAGACACTGATGGTGAATCGGGATCAGCAAGCTCGAGCCCTGAGAATTTATCGAGCGTATCCAGACTGGCACTTGAAAACTCGAAGCCGACAAAACTTGCCGACAGACCCACAATGTACTCCGCTTGATTCATTGCCGAAATCAGCAGGAGATCAGTACCTTGAAAATCCTGAACTTTTCGGGAATCTCGAAGAATGCTCAGCGAACGGAGGAATTCGTGAAGTTGAAGAGTTCCGGGTGAAAGGCCGGCGGCACTCAGAAATGTCTCGTTATCAATTGCAATTGCAAGATTTTTCAACGCCCGCTGGATGCGGCTCTGATAGCTCGAGGGCTCAAGAGAACGTTCATCTATCCTCAATGAAACCTCTCTGAAGAGACTCTGAGATTGTGCACTGGTCATGGCGCGCAATGCGCGAAGTGTCGCGGGATTCTGATACCGTCCAGTGAGAATCTCGTCGATATCAGCATCCGATATGTCTGGAAGCTGATTCGGGAGATACTGAACCTCGCGTTCCGGTCTGGAGCGAGGCTCAACAGCAGCCTGCCTTTGATCATCCGGAACCAAATTGCCTTCCTGGAATCTCCCAGGACGTAACTGTCCGTCTTCATAAGGCAGTATTCGATCAGGGGGATTGCTGACAGAATTTCTATTCAAAGCTGCCGAACGAATAAAGCTTTTTGCATCAGCAGACTGCAAACCATCAGCCCCTGTCCATTGAGCAAATCGAACGGGAAAAGGGTCGGTTTCTGAGTCGGATCCCCGAGAGAACTCTGGCAGGTAAAGGCCGTCCGCAGAGGATTCAGAAAAATATCGCCCCGGAGTGGGTGCAACGGATTCCATTTGGCAAAAATGCACAAGAGTCATTGCCAGGACAAAAATAGCCATTAGCACCGGAAATCGCCCTGATATCCCCATCGCAATCTCTCCTTCGCGTGATTCCATTCACGAGGAGGATAGTCTGAAGACGGGTTTTGATTCAATGGCGACTCTCCTGTCGAGCCCCCGAACACCCTATTGCCATTCATGCAGACGCGAATCCAGTTTGACGACTTCGGTCACGACCGACGCGGGAAAAGCACCTCGAACAATCTATAGCGATCGGTATTGGCGAAGCGAGTTGTATAGACTCGAGCATCGCCTTCCGAATGGCATTCCACCCGAATACTCTACTCGGGGGAGTGACCAGTGTTCTCTATGGCCCTACTTCACAGACCTTCGGTTTGCAAAACAATGCTCCCTGGCAAACTGTATTCATCGCAGCACCATAACGAATTCTCGTCGATGAGCGGATTCTCCGTTGCGGCTGCTGCGATTGATTATCGAGCACGGCCAACTGGATCCGCATTTGAAGCGACAGTTGGATGCGTCGGACATTGTCCAGCAGACGCTGCTGCGTGCGCATGCGGCGCTGCTTAGTCTGCGAGATCGAAGTCAGGAGATTTGGCGACAAACCAAGTTGGTAAGACCGACCGGAGCCAGTCGTCATCCTGTCCGAAACTGCTCCAGTCACATCGAATGAACGCACTCCGGGGTGTCGGATCGGAGTAGTGAAACATACCCCCGTTCCTCCCGTCGGTCGTGACCACCGCAGCAGGCTGACTATGCTTCTTTTTCCAGGTCTGGTTTGATGACCAACGCAGCGTGACGAAAAAGTGCCAGTAACTCAGGACAGTTCATCCTGAGTGCGCAACGACGTCGGAAAATTGTCCACTGTCTTGTCAAATCAAGCGGATTCCGGCGATCACGGGAATGGCCAGAAAACGCACGTTGCACGCCACCAATTTGAATTCACCGCTGGCACTGGCCGCCACATGGTTCAAGGTGTCGGTCGATGCAGGTGCGGATGCCGGATACAGCACAAGTATGATCCTACGGGAGTTCAAATCCTGCGGCGTGCCGGACTCGCGGCATGTTTTTCAGAGAAACGGCCAGTTTGGTTTTCCGGCTGACGTCAATTGTTAAGCTGTCCGTCGCGAGGACGACGTGATCCAGCCACAAAGCTTTGAATGTCATGTAACGTCATTCACACCCGCTGTACTGCTCTCTGCAGGCGGCGCAGTGAATTCCGGTGGCAAATGATCGCGAGATGAATGTGGTCTTTCTTCGTTGTAGTGCCGACTCCAGACTCGGCACACGTGGTCGAAATGTTTTCAGCCACGATCACGAACTTGAGCAGACACTCCAACTTCAGCGTCTGGATAAACTGTTCCACATTGGCCCGCAGATCAGGTGATAGTGGCGTATTCCGTTTCACAATGGTCGCTTTGTATCAAAGTTTCCTTGCTGGCTACGCATGATGACTGTGACGACCGCGAAATTGGTTGTCCGGAGTTCATCCCGGGAAGCCGAGAATCCCGCAATTCATGCCAAATGGAGTCCGATGAACTAAAAATTTCGTGTTTCAGTGGTGATGAGATGCCGCTGAAATGCGAAATTTGGCGTGGCTTTGGGGTGTGGAACGCCCTTGGCTATCAGGACCCCGGAAAATTAGCCGCATGGACGTGTATAAATCAATATTGCCATTCTGTTTGCTGCTGCTTTCCGGCTGCAGCCTGACAGAGCAAAAACAGTTCTGGTATCAGCCCGGACTACCGGGGCCACAGGCTCGGAAGACTATTGACGGCTTGCATGACACAGATTCCGGGACGCGGATCAACGAACTTGAATTAGCAGCGCATAGCGATTGTCTCGGCTCTCCCGACGCGACACTGCATTATTTGCGGGTTCTGGAAGATTTGTGGCCGCGACTGGAATCCAGCACAACCGGCGACAAGACGAACGGCCAGCTTTTGAATGCGTACAATCGGAGTCTGGGACGCTTCCTGATTTGTGTACAACGGCACCGTCAGTACGTTCCGGGAGAGGGCGTGGTAATCAGCACGGACACAGAGACGCGAACGATCCCGATTCGCCTGATCGGACTGCCCTGGACAGCAGCGGACATTCAGAATCTGTATCCGGTGGGTGCATATCATGCAAAGTCGCTCACAAGACAGATCAAACGATTTGGCTGTGGAATGCCTCTGGTCGCGCAACGTACATGCCCCACCAATCAGCATTCTGGTGAGCAGTTTCTGCTGCCGGGAAGTACGTTCTCATTGACTGCCGTGTTAAAGACCGAGGTCGCAGAATCTGAAGTTGCGGGCACCCCGGGGACTCAGCCAATCCTGGAATTTCACAATCCCCTGAATTCCACAGAACTCTCAGTCGCCGGCAACTTACTCCCGCTGGCGGCTGATCTGTCTGCTCCGTTCGCGTTTCAGGAAATCTGCAGCTCCCAACAGGTTGAACCCTTCGACTGGTTTATTCATCCGGAGATGGGTAACGACAAGGATGGGTTGTTCTTCCTTGAGCCCTATCAGCCAGGCAAGATTCCAGTCGTCATGATTCACGGATTGATGTCCAGCCCGCGTACCTGGGTCGATATGGCCAACGAGCTTCGGAGCATATCTGGGTTTTCAGATCGATATCAGATTTGGGGGTTTCGATACGCCACGGGTGAGCCATTTGTTGCCTCAGCGTCCATTCTGCGTCGAGACCTGAATTTGGCGTTATCTCAACTGAAGGAGACTTCGTCTGATCCAGCCCTCGATCATATCGTGCTGATTGGACATAGTATGGGCGGCTTGATCGCCAAGGCACAGATCTCCTACAGCAGCGACCGGATGTGGTGTGCTGTTGCTAACCGTCCCCTGTCCAGGATTACGACCGATCACGCCACCCGCAATAGTCTGGGGGAGAACTTCTATTTCTCTCCTCAGACTTCCGTTCGACGTGTCGTGTTTGTCGCTGTTCCGCACGGCGGTTCTACGCTGGCTACGCGGCTTGTAGGCCAGCTTGGAAGTTCCCTGGTGAAGCCTGATGCAACCGCTGTGAAGCGGCATCGACAGCTGATCGAAGATAACCCCGGCGTATTTTCCGCAGAGGTGACACATGGAAATCCAACAAGCATCGATCTCCTGAAGTCCAGCAGCCCTTTACTGCAAGCACTCCGCTGCCTTCCTGTCAGCAGCAGCGTAAAAATGCATTCCATTGTTGGCAATGGTCGCTATTCCATTGGAGATGGTCGTGGCGATGGCGTTGTCGGAATCGCGAGTGCCCGGCATTCCGGCGTTATCAGCGAATGCTATGTGCCAGCGTCACACACTGAAATTCACCGACGTTCCGAAACCGTCTGCGAGGTCTGGAGGATCCTGAGCGAACACCATCAGCAGTTTCTGACGGAGTCGAATCCGCACCAACTCAGGAATTAGTCAGCCAACTTCACCATCTTAAACCAGAGTCGGCTGCAGTCGCCTGTGCGGCGGCAATTAGAAGTGAATCGACAACAAGATGGTTGTCCTCGAAGTCGCCAACCCGCAGAAACGATATTTGAAGCCTGTATTTACACCAGGCGTTCAAAATGCTGCGTTTGACGGGGTCACGACGCAGCGCGGAAAAGAGCATGTTTGCCGGGCATCCGGTCTAAGTGGTCTGCGATATAGCGGCTATCGTCCGGCCGGAGCCTCACGCGTCGCTTTGTTCGTGCGTCCGAGCCCATCAACAAAGACCATTTCCGTGGCAGTCATGGCCTTGACGGTAAACAAATGACTGGTTCCCACACGTCCCGGATCTGTCGATGACCCGACGTTGGTAAGAATTTTCCCCTGACGCACTTCCCAAGCACCACTTGAGATAGGCGATTCTACAAAGACGCGACGGAACAACTGCAGTTCTTCATGAACCCGAAAGGAAGCGAACGTTCCATTGTCACGGAATCTGATATGCAGGAATCCTAACTGATCGGGAATTCGCCACACGCCCGGAAGCAGCTTATTGATCTCTTCATCTCCGAGCGAAACTGCCGTGGCTGCAGGTTGAGTTTTGCGGGGAGCCTCCGGTTTCTTAACTGGATCCGTAGATTGTGTGCGCCGCTGCAGCACCATTAACATTGCGCCGGAGCCTTTGGGAGCAGTCAACTCGGCCGGACGCGTTTCTGTAAAGGTGTCACCGAAACAGACGATCAATTGTCCATTGTCAAATCGATAAATCCCCCGGCTGACGTCATGTGCATCGGAAGATTTAACATCGATGGTGCTCGGGTAGCTGGTCGGATCGATGGTGATCGTACGAGCGTGTCGTTGTCCTGTATGAACATCGAAAAACAACAGGGTATTCTCGACGATTTCCAGCCGGCCACCAGAAGGCAGCACGTCCGAAATTCGTTCGGCAGGAATCACCTTGCCATCCTCAACAAGCTTAACAACCGTCCATGATCCCTCAAACAACTTGAGTTCGGCCTTATCATCAGCCAGCCCTGCCCATGCGGGACTGCCAGCCAGCAACAGCAGGCACGCGAAAATTCTGCGTTGAATGCATCCGTTCACTGTAATCTCCTGAATTTTGAAAAGTCTGTACGGCAATTGACAGAGTAAAATGCCCCGCGCCCGCAACTGAACTCTCAGGAATTCAGCTACGGCAAATTCTCTTCTACCGCTCGCCTTAATTGAGTCACTGATCTTCCTACATGCATAATAAACGTTTCATGAGACAGCGGCGAGGGTCCCGAGAAACGAAGTCGCGAAATCATCAGGGAGTTTTGCGGACACGTCCATCCGTGGATGCCAGACAGGATTTATTTGTGCAGACTGAGCGAGAACGAGATAATTCGACTGCTCGCCCTTGCCAGGACAGTCCTGGTCGCATGCCGACAAAATTGGCTGAACTCACACCGGTACTGACCTCATCCGGCGCGGCGTGCGTGTAGTTCAGCATGACACGCAGGTTGTCAGTCGGAGACCAGTTAACGCCTGCCGTAGCTTGTGGCAACCCACACCAGGGCGTTGTCCCTGCGAACCGAGTGTTGCTTCCGGCGCCGAATTGGAGAAGGGGCGTCGTGCCCGACTGAAAGACTCCTCCGGCGAAGGGCCATGATTCAGCAGCATTGTAATATGCCCGTCCCCCAACCCCGGTTGCGTGCCGGGTCGAGACTATCTGGTCGACGATCGTTCCATGAAGGCGAACGACATTGACCAGTCGAATCCAGGCGTCATGCACGAACAGGAGGGCGGAAAAGGTGTCAGGAACCGTTGTTTTGAAGGGCGGAAAAGGTGTCAGGAACCGTTGTTTTGAATTCTTGGTCTTCCCAAAGGGCGTTGGGTGATTTCCAGGCCGAGTTTCTTCGTGGCCGTGGTCACTCAGGTTTCCTCTCCGAACGGTGAGCCGCGATTGACTGTCGGCGGATCGCTGTCAGTGCGGCATCCGTCTGAGGCGAATTGACATGTGTTCATATCGCTTACCAGATTGGCTCGCAGAGTATTGCGTTCCACATCCGGCAGACCGTATGAAAATGGTCATCGTCCTGAACCGGAAACGATTTGAATCGCCCCTGGTAGAAATGACCAGACCCCGTCGACTTGCGATGTGCATGCCAGCGTTGCGTCTGAGTCCATGTCAGCCAGCCCACAAACCGTGACAACTCATCATCGTCCCGAGGCTACACAACGAGGTGCCAGTGATTGCCCATCATACAATAGGAAAACAACCGCGTCACCGAGCGAGCCAACGCCTACTCAAGCGCAGTCTCGAATGCAATGAAGCTTCATCCTTGGTAAAGATTGGCAGCCGCTCGTTGGCACGGTTCAGCACATGATAGATCCAACCACCCGGAGCTGATCGTTTTGGGTCGTCCCATAACAGCACGATACTCAAATTACACCCCCATCCGGCAATAAACGGTTCCTGCCACCTTTTTGTGTGCGGCCGATACTCAAATCACATACCCACCCGGCAATAAACGGTTCCTGACACCTTTTTGTGGTCCTTTTTGTGCTCTCCTCTACTACGGCGGCACATGGACGGCCAAGTCACTACCACGTCTACATCGACGACGTTCAAATCAGCAACATACACATCGGCCCGTTGGCGGCCAACCAGTAAATGACAGTTACTTAAGCGCACAAGCAGATGTTGTCATCTGGTAAATCACCTGGAACGAAGATAAAAAGCACTCGAAACGGTTACCAATTTACGATTTCAAAAATCCTCCCCGTAGAAGCCTCTGACACGAAATTTGATGAATTCGGTCGGGCGACCGTCGGTCAGTGCATGCAAGTAACCCTGGAGTAATCAACGATGCGATATCTTTTCTGCCTCACTGCCATGTCTCTATGTGTGACTGTCGTTGCGGAATCTCCTGGCGTCATCGTCGACAAAGATCGACTTGCCCGGTTAAAGGCTGCGGAGATGCCCGCAATTCGCGAACCAGCTCTGTTCAACTCAGAAGCAGCCGACGCCATTTTGTCCGCGCTGGAGATATTTCCTCCGGACAATCCCTGGAACATTCCTGTTGATACGTGGCCGCTGGCCTCAAACTCAGCAGCCATGATCAAAGCCATCGGCAGCGACAAACCGTTGCGATGCAACCCGGACATGGGGTTCGTGCTTGTCCCGCCGAACCAGGAAAAGCTGGACGTGAGGTTGTTGCAGTATTCCGGTGAGTCGGACAAAGGCCCTTATCCGGTGCCTGCGAACACACCCATCGAAGGTTGGCCGGCGACTTTTCAACGCGACGCCAATACTCGAAGCCTCTCCCTCGATGACGTCCAGCGCGGCCAGCCAGACCTCAATGCAGATCGGCACGGGATTGTCGTGGATCCCGTTAATCGCAAGCTGTACGAGTTCTATCGACTTACCAAAACCGATACAGGCTGGACGGCGGAGCAGGCGTCGATATTCGATCTCGCGTCCAACAAACTCAGGCCCGACGGATGGACCAGTTCTGATGCTGCGGGCCTCCCCATTTTCCCATCAATCGTTCGCTACGATGAGTTGCAGCGTGGAAAGATCGAACACGCGCTGCGAGTCACCTTCAGGAACACGCGCCGAGCCTACGTTTATCCTGCCACACACTTCGCGAGCAGCAAAACCGATGAAAACCTTCCTCGAATGGGCGAACGATTCCGACTTCGCAAAGATTTTGACACGTCGAGGTTTTCTCCCGCCGCGAAGACTGTTTTGGAAGCCTTGAAGAGGTACGGGATGCTGAACGCTGACAACGGTATTGAATGGGCCGTGTCGATTGCCCCGGATGAGCGAATTCCCGATATGCACGACGAATTGCGGAAAGTCAAAGGTTCCGATTTTGAAGTCGTGACCCCGCCTGCCGGATACATTCCGCCTCGATAGCACATGTTAAGCCGGTTCTGACTCATCAGTGTTGACCTGAAAAATTGGCCTGAAAAATTGGCCTGCAATGACCGGTTGATGAACCGAGGTCGTGGTCCGTTTCCAGCAAGAAAGTCCCTCGATGCAAACCCAACATTCTCGACATCTGACGAGCGTATTATTCTGTTCGTTTTTCGTGCTGCTGATCCAGGCAAAAACGTTTGCTGGCAGCTACGATCCGTCCTGGGCATCGGTCCAGCCAAAGCGAATCGTCAAGGCGCTTGCGCTGCCGAATGCCAATGAGAGGCAGAACGGTGATGCCCTGGTCAAGGCAATCGAAGGACTTGTTCCCGGCGATCGACTCGAGATTGGCACGGGGACTTACAATGTCAATCGGCTCTGGGATCTATCCGTCTCAGGAACTGCTGCAGAACCCATCTGGATCGTGGCCGACCAGGATGCCGAAGTCATCATCACTCTTCCGGATTCTCGGCAAAACGTCCTCAATGTCGGTCATGGCAAACCGGTGGGGTATCTTTGCCTGCGTGGTTTGGAGTTCACGGGCGGCAGCCATGGGATTCGCCTCGGTCAATGCCGCAACGTGTGGATTGATCAATGCCATATCCATCACACGCAGGATGTCTGTCTCAGCGCGAACTCAGCCGATACGCATCAGCTTTACCTGACGAACAACACCATCCACGATGGAAATGGGACCGCAGAAGGAATGTATCTCGGCGGAAACAACGGCGACGTGATTATGAGCGAGAGCGTCATCGCTTTGAATCATGTTTACAACTGCCGTGGAAGCCAGGGAGATGGCATCGAAGTGAAGCAGGGTTCGTGGGGAAATCTGATTGCTGAGAACAGGGTGCACGATTGCAACTATCCGTGTATCACCGTCTACGGCACGGGCGGCAAGCCACAGAACGTGATCGAACGCAATGTCTGTTATCGCAGTCTCGACAGCGTCATGCAGGTCCAGGGAGAAGCGATCGTTCGCAACAACCTTCTCATTGATGGCAGGAACGCAGCTTTCGCGAGCACTGATCACCAGGGAAAGACGGTCAATTTGCAGGTCATTCACAATACGCTGGTGAACTCGGCTCACGCGTTTCGCGGCGGATCATGGAACGCGCGGTGTGATATGGTCCTGGCGAACAATGTCATTTACTCGCGTGAGCAAAACGCATTGCACTTCGCCAATGGGTATAACGGAGTAACGATTGCAGGAAACGTGGTTCTCGGTGATGGACCGAAACCCGGTTGTACGCCTGGTCGCGGCCTTCAGGATTTCAAACACCTGACATGGAATGCCGAGCATCTGGATGCAGCCCCGGTTGCGGAAGCTCCGTTTCAGCAGGGAGTCGCCGAGTATCACCTGCCCATCGACCTCTACGATCAGCCTCGCAATGCGAACGCGGTCATCAGCGGCGCGGTGGCGCGATCCACCGCCGCGTTCTGAATCTGTCCAGGCTGCATTAGACTTGTGAGCACACAATCGCGTTCCGAAATCCTCTCCCGAAGATTGACCATTGTTCTGCTCAGGCGCACAGATCGCCCTTATGCATAGTCGCAATCTGCTTCAGTCACGACTCCGGCGTGTCGGACCAGAGTGTTGAAGCGAACTCCCGTTCCTCCACAGGCGTTGCGGACTGAATTCGGCGCAGTTCAGCCCCTTTTGTGGTGACGCTCGTGGATGTCCCAGGGCTCGTGATCTCTATCACGGTGACAATTGGTTGCCCTGCATGGCACGCTCTTCTGATCCGGCATGACCCTCGACAGCCGATGGTAAAACTATCCCAGCACGTTTTAACGCTGATTCTTCTGCCGGGAAGCTGCAAAGCAGCCGGATTGCAAACTGCTGACACAACGAAGCCCGAGGCGTCTGTCGCGGCCGACGCTCACGCTGTTACGATCCGTTGGTCTCGGATTCGTGGAAGGAACAACAGAATACCTTCCTGTGACTAATCCTGAGATCACCGTTTTGACCGCAGCGGTGAGTGGCTTGCTCTTTAACAGATGGATTGTGCAACATTTGGTTGATGTACTTGCAGTCGCTGTTGCGTTGTTTGTCGTCCCCGCCATCATCCTTGTGCAACCTTTGGCGCAGCGATGCCGGCAGTTTCAGTGATCACAGCCTTTAGCGTGACTTTCCCATCGTTACCCCGTTCATTGGTCCAAATGCTAACCTTGTCGCACTACCACTTTGTATAGTACGACACATACGAAGACTTCACGTGAACCGGCCGACGGGTCACTGAACACAATCCACTTCCGGGATATGGTCGAGAATGAACGCTCACCGCAAACATAAGCGACCACATCCGATGACTCACCGTCGTCATGGCATTTCTCGGAAGTTTGCTCAGTCTCGGACCGCAGGGAAAGGCGCGTTGGTGGCCTTTCTGGCTGTATTGGGTCCTGGATTACTTGCTGGATTATCCGATGACGACCCTGCGGGCATTGCGACCTACTCGATGCTCGGGGCGGATCACGGCTATCGACTCTTATGGATTATCCCAGTCTCAACCGTGCTGCTTGTTTACTTTCATTTGGTGGCGGTTCACATCGGTGCTGCCACGGGCAAGGGATTTGTCGCCATTATTCGCGAACGGTGGGGACATGGAGTCGGATATATTGCTGTGACTGGGTTGTTATTTGCCAACTTCGGAACAATTTGCGCCGAGTACGCAGGAATTTCCGCTGCAGCATCACTGGTCGGCATCCCGTCCTGGATCAGCACACCTGTCGCTGGAATATTGATTTCCCTTG
This sequence comes from Planctomycetales bacterium, assembly GCA_026400835.1. Taxonomy (GTDB): domain Bacteria; phylum Planctomycetota; class Planctomycetia; order Planctomycetales; family Planctomycetaceae; genus SXXK01. Next base: position 241,918 of record JAPLOA010000035.1, read on the forward strand.
TCGTCGTATTGGGCTCGTTCCATCGAGTGGAAGGCGTCCTGCTGGTGATTTCATCAACACTGGCCCTGTACATAATTGACGGAGTTCTGGCGCGGCCGGATTGGTCGCTTGTTGTTCGCAATTCCATTATTCCTCATGCTCCGGCGAATCCAGCCGGCTGGCTCGCTATCGCCGCAACTCTGGGAACGACACTCGCACCATGGGGACTGGCCTTCATTCAGTCGTATGCTGTCGATAAGAAAATCAAAGTGTCCGACATGCGAATGGAGCGAATCGATGTGATCATCGGATCGCTTCTCACGGGCGTTATCGGGCTCGCAATTGCCGTCGCCTGCGCTGCGACACTCCATCCGGCAGGTATTCATGTCGATGACGCACGCGATGTCGCGATTTCCTTAAGACCGTTGGCTGGCTCATTCGCTACGGTGCTCTTCGGAGCCGGACTGCTCGGCGCGTCGCTGCTGGCGGCAGCAATCGTTCCGCTGGCAACGGCCTATTCCATTGCAGAAGGGATCGGGGCACCCGCTTCGCTGGATCTCGACGCACGCCAATTCCAGTTTTTTTATGCGGCTTTCATCGGACTGACCGTTGCTGCGGTAAGCGTGGTGTCGCTTCCGAACTTGCCACTGATTCCGCTGATGTACGCGAGCCAGGTTGTCAATGCCATCCTGCTCCCGCTGCATGCCATTGCGATCCAGATGTTGGCCAGCGATCCGTCAATTATGGGCGAATCCAAACCCGGTAAATTGATGCTTGCCGCGGGATGGTTTGGCGTGGTTTTGATCGTCGCTTGCATCGGCGCCCTTGCTGTCAGTTGGATTACCTCAAGGTAAAACACAACGACATCGGTGGGATTAACTCCACCCGGCAAGAGTATTCTGAAACGTCGCAGCTGTTGAAATCTCACTTCACATCCAAGAGTTTTTCCGCGCAAGTGTTCTGACGAGGCAGTTTTCCGATGTCACGCTCGACTGTCATCGGATCACGTTTCTGATTCTCGCAATGAGCCTTCATGCGAGTCGGTCCATCGGCAATCTTCTTCTCAGAACGCTGCGTAATCCCTTCCTCCTTCTTTGATTGCTCACGACTGCGACACAGGATGCTGCCAGTCACCAGAGGAATCGTCCAGCTCAGCAGATTCGAGGAAGTGGGGCTCCGGTGGGTTCGTCGAGCGGTCGCGGTGGGCCAACGCTGCGGCGAATAGTCACCGGGCTGATTCCCGCAGGTTGCACTTCTCCGATGATGGCCGCTTGCTCACATCCAACCACTCTTCGCATCGCCTCGATGGCCGATTGTGCATAGTCAGCGTCGATGGCAACCACAATCGTTCCTTCGTTGGCCACGTACAGCGGGTCAAGCCCCAGCAGCTCACATGCCCCGCGAACAGCGTCTGTCACCGGAAGGCTGGGTTCGTTCAGAGCAAAGCTGTGACCACTTTCCTGAGCCCATTCATAAAGCACGCCTGAGACTCCGCCACGAGTTGCGTCACGAATCGCTCGCAGATGTTCGCCCACAGCATCGCGGAGCGAGGAGACGACTGGGAACACGGAACCGGAATCGCTCACGGACTCGGCATCCAGCGTAAATCCTCCGCGAGCACTCATGACGGCTATGCCATGACGGCCGATCGGACCGGAGACAAGGACTTTATCGCCGACTCGAATCGCCCCCGGCCCCGGCGGCAGCGGGTCCATGATTTCGCCAACACCGCTCGTATTAATAAAGAGCCCATCGACGGCTCCCCGAGGAACCACTTTCGTATCGCCTGCGACGATCGCCACTCGACATTCCCGAGCGGCACGAGCAACACTGTCCAGAACTGTCTCCAGAATAACTTTCGGCAGTCCTTCCTCAATGATCAGCGACAAGGTGAGCCAGCGAGGATACGCTCCAGCCACGGCAAGGTCATTGACCGTTCCATAAACAGACAGCGAGCCCAGATCCCCGCCGGAAAAAAACAGCGGAGACACGGTATGACTGTCGGCACAGATGGCAAGGCGACAGCCAATCGTAGTTACTCTGGCCGCATCGGCAAATGCAGTATGTTCCGCCGAAGCGACCCGCGGCAGAATTGTCTCTGCGATCAACCGACGACTCAGTCTCGCGCCTTCGCCATGAGCCAGCGAGATTCGTTCCGAGTCGGCCGAGATTGGGATCGGGCAATTCAGGCTCCAGTCGGAGAGATGATTCACAGTGTGGCCCTCGGGTGAAATTTCTCATAGGCGGCGCAGGCACCTTCGGACGAAACCATCGGTGCACCGAGCGGCGTTTCCGGCGTGCAGGCTTTCCTGAACTCCGCGCAGTCGCATGGCTTCAAACGTCCCGTCAGCACCTCCCCGGCGCGACATCGGGCTTGCAGTGCAATGTCTGGATTGATCTCATTCTGCGCGACGGCTTTCAGGTTGAATCGATGCATTGCGTCGAACTGTTGAAGCTCCCGGCGAATCGAATAACCACCAGAGTCTACCGGCCCCAATCCTCGCCAAACGCGAGTATCAATTTCATAGACCTTTGCGATCACATCACGTGCATGCATGTTTCCGTTCCTGTCCACCGAGCGACTGTAGCTGTTGTGGACCTCGGCACTTCCGGACTCAAGCTGCATCACACAATCCAGGATGCCCTGCAGCAGGTCGATCGTTTCAAACCCCGTCACGACGACCGGAACCCGGAAACGACGCACGAATTCTTCATAGTCTGAATAGCCCGTAATGCAGCAAACGTGGCCAGCAGCAAGAAATCCCTGCACTCGATTCTGAGGTGCCTGAATTAAGGCTTCCATGGCTGGGAGGACTCGCACGTGAGACGCCAGCACGGAAAAATTGTCGAGCCCCAGTCGCTGAGCCTGAAGGACCGCTAGCGCTGTGGCCGGCGCTGTGGTCTCAAAGCCGACAGCAAAGAAGACAACATGCTCCGACGGATGGCTCTCGGCGTATCGAACCGCATCCAGCGGCGAATACACCATCAACACATTCGCCCCATTCGCCCGGGCCGTCAGCAATGAACCCCGCGAACCGGGAACTCGCAGCATATCACCAAAACTCGCCAGCAGCACATGGGGACGATGAGCCAGATCCAGCGCGTGATCGATGGCGGCCATGTCCGTTACGCACACCGGGCAACCAGGCCCATGAATAAGTTCAACGACGCCGGAAAGTTCGACGTCGATACCATAGCGGAGTAGCCCGTGTGTCTGCCCACCACAGACTTCCATCAACACCCACGGACGTGTTACCGTCGCTTTGATGCGATGCAACAGGGCGAGGGACTGTTCAGGATTGCGAAATTCGTCCACGAATTTCATTGAGGAATCTCCCTCGCCGCAGATCCCTCGGAATCGTTCGGTCCTGAGTACTCGTCAGCCATCTCAGCGAGGTCCTGCAGCGTCCGTTCAGCCTCTCTCGCATCAATGATGGCGATCGCGATCCCCGCATGCACGATGACATACTCACCAATTTTCGCATCCGGTGTGCAAGCCATTTGACACTCGCGACGAATGGAACCAAATTCAATGATCGCCCGCCCAAAGATTGGGTCCTGATCGATCCATTCGATCACTTTGCCTGGAACACCTAAGCACATCGGCAGCACTCCTGTTCGTGTTCGAGGTCGAGTAACGCGGCCGCGATGGCAATTTGCCCAGCCGCCAGCCCGCCATCGTTGGGTGGAATCTTTCCGTGCGTCAGAACGTCACGGGACTTTAACTTGAGCTGCCCGACAATCATTTCGGTGAGAATACGATTCTGAAAACAACCACCGGAAAGCACAACTTTGTAGCCATCGAATCGCTCGACGACTGAGTCCACCATGTCAGCAATTGCCTGATGGAATGATAGAGCTATCGCGGCCGATGATCGGCCGACCCTGAGATCTTCCACAATTTCTCTCACGAGCCCTGGCCAATCGAAACACAGCATTCCATCACGTTCATCGATCACACCTTTTATTCTGGCAGGCCGTTGGCTGGAAGTAGATTCGCCGCTGGTCGAGTCAGGGCTGTGCGATTCGGCGCAGGCGGAGTCTGCGCAGACTGATTCAAGTCTCATTGCAGGCTCCCCTTCGAATCCAGAGTAGCACAAGCCGAGAATAATCGCGGCCATGCCGTCGAAGAGACGTCCCATGCTGCTTGTCAACGGGCCGTTGGCAGATGTGGCGAGTTGCTGCACCTGCCGAATCTTCGCCAGAGACACGTCTGCAGCGAACATTCCGAAAGGTTGATCGGCCTGCGTACCAAACCGATGATGTTCCCGAGCCGACTGCAACAAACGAGCAATCTCTTCGGCTGTGATGTCGGGCATCGCGGTCATCAGCAGAGAAACCGCCGTGCGCCACGGTTCATCAATGGCTTTCTCGCCACCCGGCAACACAAATGGCAGCAAATGGCCGACGCGGCGAAATGAAGACTTTGTGGCCAGCAAAAATTCTCCGCCCCAGATTGTCCCATCAGTGCCAAAGCCTGTACCGTCAAACGCCACGCCAAGGACTTGATTGTCAGAGATTTGATGCTCCAGCATACAGGAAACGATATGAGCGTGATGATGTTGCACGGCGATCGTTCGAAGACCTCGATCGGCGGCCCAGCGACTGGTGAAATAGTCCGGGTGCAGATCGTGAACAACCGTGTCCGGATTGGCTTGATACAGTTGTTGCAGTGACTCGATGTGGTCAACAAATCGCTGGCGCACGGCGAGCGATGACATGTTTCCCAGATGGGGCCCCAGAATAGTCTGATGCCCGTTCGAAAAAGCGCAGGCCACTTTCTGCTCGCCGCCAACGGCCAGAATACAATGAGATGTCTGCAGTGGAAGTCGAAGCGGGGCAATTCCCCGGCCGGCGCGGATGGTGACGCATTCTCCGGCGATAATTCTTACCACACTGTCATCAATGGGTCGCTTAATCCGGCGATCATGATGCAACCAGCCGTCGGCGATACCATCCAGGGCTTGTCTCGCGGCATTTTCTTCGTAGACGATAGGTTCTGAATCTTCATTGCCGCTAGTCACGACCAGCAGTGTTTGCAGAGTCTTCAACAACATCGCATGCAGTGGCGTTGTCGGCAACATCAACCCGATGGTGCTGAATCCCGAACTGACCTGCGGTGCCAGTGACAGGGACTGAAACGTCAGCAACTCGCCCGTGCCCACCAGGACGATCGGATTCACCGGCGAAGTCAACGCGTGGGATTCGTGTTGATGGTGTTCCCAGAGTGCGTTTCTACAGCGTTCACCACTTTCGTGACTTTCGTGACTTTCGGCCCGGTCAAACGTTTCTTCAGGATCTAAAACTGTAGGGTGTGACAAGTTCGCCCTGGCGAACGCAGGCACACCATCTTCACCGCGATGTGAAGTGCCTGCGTTCAGTGGTAAGTTTCGTAGTCCATCGGAACATTGCTGACAAAGCACTGATTCCAAGCCGGAAACCATCACGGCCAGCGGTTTGGTTTCCCTGCGCTTTCGAAGGCGAAGTCGTTTCACGGCTTCTGAGTTTCTGGCATCGCAGATCAGTTGATAGCCGCCCAGCCCTTTCAATGCGAGGATTCCGCCGCTTCGCAGAAGCCGAATTGCCGATTCGAAAGCGTCGCCGCCTCGGCAGTGCGAAGAAGCAAACTCCGATTCAAACCAGAGCTGAGGTCCACAATCCGGGCAGGTCATGGTCTGAGCGTGAAATCGTCGCTCATTGAGTTTCCTGAATTCAGCCTCACAGGCTTCACAATAATCGAAACTCGCCATTGTCGAGCGCGAACGTTCCCACGGCATGGTACGAACAATGCTGTACCGAGGACCGCATTGAGTACAACTGGAGAACCCATATCCGAATCGCCGGTTGGTGGGATCGACCAATTCAGCAGCACAATCCGGGCACATCGCGAGGTCCGCCGGAACATCTGCGACGACAACATTTGCACTCGCAATGTCTTGAATAATGCTGAAGTCACCAAAACCCGCGACCGGCACTTCTGCCATGCTCACAAAGTGCAATATCGCCTGCGGGGACAACTCTTCGCGAAGTATTTCCTCAAACCGGGCAATGCTCGAACCTTGACCTTCGAGTATCACCGTGACGCCATCGGTCGTGTTACACACGGAGCCATTCAGGTTCAGACGAATCGCGGCTCGAGCAATTGCCGGACGAGCTCCTATCCCCTGAACCCGTCCCTGAAGAAGGTACTTCACAGAAACAACATTCGTGAGCGAACATTGCGTCTCAGTCACAGAAGTCAGAAGATTGTTCATCGCAATACACTCGGCATCACTGGTGTGATACCCAGAGCGGCTGCAGTGTCACGCGACGACAGCATCTCGGCGCGAGCGTTCTCCAGAAACTGACACCACTCACTCAACCCTTCATCGTGAATGGCGGAGGTTTGAATACTGATCATGTCAGGCTGAATGAGACGTGCATCATTAATCGCTTCATCAACCTTGAACGGAACATAAGGCAGGAGGTCGCATTTGCTGATCACCATCAACTGACTTGTGCGAAACATTTTCGGATACTTTCCCGGCTTGTCGTCGCCTTCCGTTGTGCTGAGAACCACAACTCGCAGATGCTCCCCCAGATCATGGGACGCAGGGCAAACAAGGTTGCCGATGTTCTCGATGAACAGGAATTCGTAAGGCAGTTGCGGAAGTCGACTGAGCCCCTGCTGCACAAGAGAAAGCTCCAGATGACACGCCCCCCCGGTCGTCAGTTGTTCGACAGGAAACCATGGTCGCAATCGTTCAGCGTCGCGGTCCGTAGCCAGATCGCCCACCAGAACGCCAGTTTGAAAACGCCCGGCCCAATGCTTCGCAGTCGCCTGCAAAAGAGACGTCTTGCCAGCCCCCGGTGACGAAACCAGATTCACGACAAATGTCCCCTGTGCCGTAAAGCGTTCACGTTGCTCCGCAGCTCGCTGCTTTTTCGCAGCCAGCACATCCTGGTTGACGGAGATTGTTTGAACTGTCATCTCGAACACCATTTCTCTTCAGACCAAACGAAAGAATTCCAACACGCGATCACCCAGCATTCTCAATCTGCATTCGTACATTCAGCAGACGAAACGCATCGCCACTGAGAATTCTCAGAGACGTCGAACCACAGTGAGTGCAAACAAACTGAAAACTGGAAAGCTCGGATTCTCCGGAACACTGATTGCAGAACACCATCAGTCCCACGACAGAGATTGTTAATGTGCAGCTCGGCCATTTGCAGCCGTCTTTGAGTCGTTCAAATGCCTCGCGGACCAGCAACGGTTCAACGCCGCTCAGCGGACCGATTTCCACCTCGATGTCTTCGACCTCTGTAGCGTGATGCTGTTGTGCCAAGTCTTCTACCTGATGCAGTAATGATCGAACGAGTGATTCTTCATGCATATGCAACACTCAGTTCGGCCATGATTTGAGTCGCAGTCCTGCAGATGTTGTTCTGGCATTGTTCGCTCATTCGTGCGCCTGGTTGAAAACTGCTTCCGGGGATGGCCCAGACCACGATCGTTTCCGGCAGCATTCCTGTTTGCTCCGCCAGCCTCAACACATCAGGAACAGAGAAACCGTGAGAACTGCGGCCAGGTGGGCCGCCCGCCATTGTTTCTCGTAGGCCGGACCGAGCGCCAGCGAGTTCCGGCAATTTATCGTCCCTTGAAGAAGCCGGAGCTCGCTCCGCTCGGTCCGGTCTACATTCATCCGAACTTCGCTCACAAGGCAGCATTGCCCCGGAATTCCACTGGAGTCGGCGAACATTCTCTCCGCAACCAGAAGCCTGAATTGCATCTATCAGATGCAGCACTTTGATATTCCCCAGCCAGTCCAACAAATCCAGCGGAACGCTCGCTTTGCGCACGCTGAAGAAGCTGCCATCTGGAAGCCGCCGCGCGAGTTCATCGGCAACCAGCCAGCCGGCCTGATCATCTCCATGAGCACTTCCGACGCCCACAATCAATATCATGTCCCGAGTGTTCATGGAGAATGCTCGATCATTGCCCGGGGTTGTTCCCACGTCAGTTTCAAAAAATGCGTTGAACAACTGATGCAGGGGTCATAACTTCGAATGAGTCGCTCACATTCGTCCGCTGTTCGTTGATCATCAGGACTCAGAATTCGAGGCAGCCAGTCGATCAGATCCAATTCAATTTGCCTCTGATTCTGGGAAGTCGGCGGGACAATCTTTGCAAACGTGATCTTACCCTGGTCATCGATCCCGTAACGATGATAAATCAATCCGCGTGGAGCTTCCGTCGCAGCACAGCCTTCGCCTGCTCGATACTCATAGGGAATTCGCGAAGGTTTGAAACTCTGATAATCCCGCAGAATCGAAAGGGCTTCATCGAAGGCGTGAATGACCTCCAGCCCGCGTGCAATAATGGCTTTGAACGGATTCAGGCACGGCGTGCTGAAATCGATCTCATCTGCAACGCGAAGAGCCGTTTCACACAGACGATCGCGATTCAGATTAATCCGAGCCAGAGGCCCCACGTGATAGCTTGAGCGATCGGCTACTTTCAGTGAATGCAGAGCCGTACTATGGGCAACATGATGTTCCGCAAATGTCTGCTCGTACTGAGCAACGTCAATCATCAGTCCGGATGAAGACACGATTCGGCCTTCGTTCATCGGATATTCATCAGGGTGACTGACCGAAATCATTTCATACGGACGTTCGAAATCCGGAAATTCAAAACCCGCGACCCAGCGAGTCGCCTCAATGGCAGCCTGAAGGCCCCACTCAAACGATGGGATCAGCTTCTGCAATTCTTCCCTCTTTGGAGCCCGATAGAAACCACCAACCGCCACATTGATCGGATGAATCGCGCGGCCACCCAGAACTTCCAGCAAGTCGTTGCCCAGCTTCTTGAGTTTCAATCCCCGAGTGACCTCGTGAGGAAACGTCGCCGCCAGCTCAATTCCACTGGCCGCGTTGAAGAAATCGGGAGCCTGCAGCAGATGCATATGCAGCCCGTGACTCTCAATCCATTCACCGCAGTAAAGCAATCTGCGGAGGCGACGAATCTCAGGTGAGATCGTCACTCCCAAGGCCTGTTCCAGAGCGTGAACAGCACTCATCTGATACGCCACCGGACAGATGCCACAAATTCTGGCCGTTATATCGGGAACATCTTCCAGCGGGCGACATCGTAAGAATCCTTCGAAGAATCTTGGCGGTTCGTAGATCGTCAGTTGCAGATCCTCGACCACGTTGCCGTTGAGCCGAACATGCAGTCCTCCCTCGCCCTCAACACGAGTCAACGCCTCGACACGAATGGTGCGGTTCTCACTCATGAGGGACCTCCGGGCTGGTCTCTGTTCGTTTCGCGATTGCTTCAATCCGATTTGACGCATCGCGAAACTCCGGAGCGGCCGCATTAAAATTCCGCAGCAGAGGCAACAAAGTTTCGGTTGATGTCCCCATCGAGAGATATTGATCCGTCAGACTGAGACAATTGGATTGCGAGACCGGACCGAAGCAACCGTAACAACCTCGATCGTACGTAGGACAGATCGCACCGCAACCGGAATGCGTCACCGGACCAAGACACGGGATTCCCTGAGCGACTTCGACACAGACGGTCCCTTTGCGTTTACAGTCCAGGCAGACAGAATGAGAAGGCAGCCGAGGACGCTGTCCTTTCACGAGTGCTCCGATCACATCCAGCAACTGATGCCGACTGATCGGACAACCTCGCAGCTCATAATCGACCTTGATGTGGTCGGCGATTGGCGTTGAGGACGCCAGCGTGGAGATATACTCTGGTCGAGCGTAAACGCAGCGCAGATAGTCCTCATGATCCGCCCAGTTCTTGAGTGACTGAATCCCTCCGGCCGTGGCACAGGCCCCGATGGTCACAACAATTCGAGCACTCCGTCGCACGTCAAGAATCCGCTGAGCATCGTGCGGTGTGGTAATGGAGCCTTCGACCAGAGCGATGTCGTACGGCCCCGGCTGCAATCGGCTGCTGGCTTCCGGAAACCAGGCAATCTCGACGGCCTCGGCGACGGCGAGCAGTTCGTTTTCGCAGTCCAGCAGTGATAACTGACACCCGTCGCACGAAGCAAACTTAAACACTGCCAAACGTGGACGTGGACGACGCGTTGTCGTTGCTGCAGTGTCGTTCGAGCCTGCAGATTCTGACGCGAACAGGGGCTTGCTCACAGGTCCTCCACTTTCATAATCGAAGCGACTCGATCGTAAGAGAAGACGGGGCCATCCTTGCACAGGAACTGCGGACCAAATTGACAGTGACCGCAAAGCCCGATCGCACAATTCATATTCCGCTCCAGCGAAACATAAACGGACTTCGCATCCACTCCTCGCCCAATCACCATCTGCGCGGCATACCACATCATGGTCTCCGGACCACAGCTAATCATGACCGTCTCGGCTGGTCGACGCAGCGGCAGACGATCCAGAATGGCCGTCACCATGCCAATATGTCCGGGCCACGAGTCGTCTCCGCGATCAACGGTCGGATAAACATTCAGGCCGCCGTCCCGCCACGCAGAGTACTCTGCAGAATACAAAAGCCCTGACGGTTCGCGAGCCCCCATGATCAGATGAATCTCACCAAACTCCCGGCGATGCGTCATAAGATGACAGATAAGTGGTCGCAGCGGTGCCAGACCAATTCCGCCCGCCACCAGCACGATGTCTCTTCCGCGGCATCCATCGATCGGCCATCCGACACCAAACGGACCACGCAGGCCAAGCGTCGCTCCGACCGCCAGTTCCGAAAGCGCGTGAGTCACATTGCCGGCGATCCGAATGGTGTGCGCGACTGACCCTCTTGACTGCGGATCATCGCAAATCGAGATCGCGATTTCCCCCAGCCCCGGGATATACAGCATGTTGAACTGTCCGGGTGCAAAGCGATATTCCGACGCCATCGTCGCGTCCTGAATGGCCAGATCACACGTGAAGACACCCGGAACTTCGGGCGTCATCCGGGCCACACGGACTGCATGAGTCCGCCACGGATCGAATCGCGGTGCAGTGATCGCAGATGTTAGCGCAGAGTTCATGGGCTGGCCTCCGCGCCCTCGGCATGACCGTCGGACAAGTTCGCCAAATCATTTCCTGTGGTGTCGCGGAGAGCAACCACTTCCTTGGTCAGGTCAATTCCCACCGGGCACCATGTGATACATCGGCCGCAGCCGACACAGCCCGAGGAACCAAATTGATCGTGCCACGTCGCCAGCTTATGAGTCATCCATTGTCGATAGCGACTGGAAACACTGTTTCGCGTCGGGCTTCCATTCATGTAGCTAAAATCAGGATTGAAACACGAGTCCCAATGTCGCTCGCGGTCCACATGCTCACCAGTCAGATCCGGGACTTCGCTGACCGACGAACAAAAGCAGGTCGGACAAACCATAGTGCAGTTTGTGCAGGACAGACATCGCTTTGCAATCTCCTCCCAGTGAGGATGTCGCAGGTTGTTCATCAGAACATCACGCAGCCCGTCCGTGTCCAATCGCCGCGTGATCTGATCTGCGGCCTGCTGTCTTGCTACTTCTGCGTGACCAATCTCTGTTGAATTCGCTGGACGAACAGGCAAAAGAGCGGCGATCACCTGCCCCGCCTTTGTTCCAACTTCAATCAGGAATCCGTCTGAGGTTTCCGTCAGAGCCAGGTCAAAGCCGCTCTCGCAACGAGGACCTGTGTTCATTGAGGTGCAGAAACAGGTCGGTGCCGCCTGAGTGCAGTTCACTGCGACAATAAACGCTTTCGATCGGCGAGCTTCATAAGTGGGATCCACAAACGGGCCGCCCAGAAAGACCTTGTCCTGGATGCGGATGGCCGCCAGTTCGCAGGCTCGAACCCCGAGAAATGCATACTTGATTGGATCGGGTTCCGGTGTTCGCATCTGCCAGCCATGTTCACCAAGGTCCGCCGAAGCCACCAGTGTGACAGGCGGAAACAGATACTTCTTCCATGAATGAGGACCAACGACGTAGCCAAAGTACGCGTCATCCTCGCGACGCTGCAGCCGATACGTGCCGGCTTCCTGCAGATCAGTCCAGCCTCGGGGCAGGTCACCCGTCGATTTGATTTCGCCATACACAATCGCCTGTTGATCAATGGTTGGTCCCACGACCTGATAACCATCGTCCGCCAACGCCTTGATCAGCGTCTCAAGACCTTCGGCGAGCATGAACAGGGGCTCGCGATGAGATTGGACAGTGTCAGACATTTTCAGCTCTTGCATTAACGTGCGTGAAGTTCCGCGATGACAAAAGGAGACGCCGATTTAATGCATTCAGAATGCACGAAGATTCAGGAGGCCCGCTGGGTTCGTTCGTTTTCAAACAGGTCCAGCATCTGTAGTCGAGTCGACAGCAGCCTTTGCGAAAGAACCTGAGCGACTCGTCGAAGCAGCACATAGCCCAGATCTTTTTCGCAGTTACAGAGTTCCTGAAGCCGTTTGCCGGACAAAGCGATCAGAGATGTCTCGTCAACAGTGGTCGCGGTCGCTGTCATTCGCCCGTCGGAGATAAGGCCTGACCATCCGACAAAATCACCGGGGCCCGCGGTCAAAAAGGGAACATCTCCTCGCCCGGGAACATTCATCGCCAGACGAACATGCCCGGAAGAAATCACGAACACTTCGTCCTCCATGTCTCCTTCTCGAAACAACAGCCGATTGGCCGAAAGCTTGACTAACCTTGCCGCTCGGCACAAGCACGCTAAATGCTCATGCGAAAGTCCCTCCGCAAAGCGTGTTGCGGAAAGCATCTTTAAGAGATTTGGCTGATCCATCGTCATGGTATTCCCCCTCACATTGCGCCTGACCCAATCGAATAGTGCCGTATCGCGGAAAGTTGCTTCCGCAGTTCAACTCGAAAATCCGGGTGTGCAATTGCGATCAACTGCTCACCACGCTGACGCAGCGAGAGCCCGTGCAGGTTCACCGCTCCGTATTCTGTAACAACCCAATGAACATGCCCGCGCGTTGTCACGACACCTGCTCCGGGCACAAGTTCTGCAACGATCCGAGAATACTGTCCACCCGCCGCTGTTGACGGAAGGGCAATGATAGGAAGACCACCACGAGAGATCGCGGCTCCGCGAATAAAGTCCATCTGCCCGCCAATCCCCGAGTAGATGCGATGTCCCAGCGAATCCGCGCAGACCTGTCCGGTGAGATCGATCTGCAGAGCAGAATTCACCGCGACCAGTCGATCAATCTTCCGCAGAAGATTCGTGTTGTTGGTGATATCGCATGGCAGAAACGTCACCTGAGGATTATCGTCAACAAAATCAAACAATCGTCGACTGCCGGAGACGAAGCTGGTGACCAATTGCCCCGGGTAAATTTCCTTGCGGCGATTCGTGATGACTCCGGATTCGACAAGGTCCACAACAGCATCAGAGAACATCTCGGTGTGAATTCCCAGATCAACTTTATTCCCCAGTCGCGAAAGCACGGCTGATGGAATGGCCCCGATGCCAGTCTGCAGAGTAGAGCCGTCCTGAATCAGGGCCGCAATCTGTTCACCAATCGCGGCTTCAGTGGAAGTTTCAGCAGCAACTTCATGCTCATAAAGAGGACGATTGGTACGTATCGAGGCTGCGAGCGATTTCAGCGGAACAGTCGTCGCTCCGAGAGTTCGGGGCATCTGCGAATTAATCTCCGCAATCACCAGCGGAACGTGATCGGCCGCCGCCCGTGCGGCATCGACAGAAGTTCCCAGAGAGCAGAAGCCGTGCTTGTCCGGGGGCGATAATTGAAGCAACGCCGCATCCAGTCGGATGTTTCCATCGCGAAACAGAGACGGAATATCCGACAGGAATACGGGGACAAAGTCCGCAAATCCAGCCTGTACGGCCTGGCGTGCAGGCTGGCCGGTGAAGAAGGAGACTGACGTAAAACGCTTCCTGCAATTGTCCTCCAGAAAAGCTGCAGGGCCCTCTGTATGCAGGTGATAGAGTCGAATGTTCGTCAAGTCCGGACGACGACACATCGCATCCAGAAGCGGTGTCGGAGTAGCAGCAGCGCCATGAACGAAGATATTCATTCCGGACCGCAGGATACTCACCGCTTCGTCGGCTGCGGAAGATTCTTGTTGTGTCACCTCAGCCACAATGTTTTCTTTCTCAATCAGTCATCCTGCTTTGACGGTCACATACTGAGTCATGAATCACTCACTCAGGGATTACGATCAACCCGACAAAGGCCCGATCAACTTCCGGCGTCCACGATCTCTCCCGCAGCGTTGATATCAATTCTGTAGGCAGCGGGTTCACGAGGCAGTCCAGGCATCAGAGTAATCCCTTCGGCCATCACCAGAATAAATCCGGCCCCTGCCGACAGTTTAACTTCTCGAACAGGAAATAAGAAACCGGACGGCATCCCAGGACGTTTGGCATCGTGTGACAGCGAATACTGAGTTTTCGCGACACACACTGGCAGGTTCGAATATCCTCGCGCGGCATAGTCAGACAGTTGTTCTCGAACACCTTCGGAGTACTCAACACCGTCCGCCCCATAAACCCGCGTGGCAATTTGCGTGATCTTTTCTTCAAGCGACAGTTCCAGCGGATAGAGCGGCTTGAACTGACTTGTTCCGGAACACGCGTCGATCACGGCATCGGCAAGTTCCAGCGAACCTTCACCACCTTGACTGAACGCCTCCGTCACGGCGACTCGATCCGCGCCGGCCTCCACCGCCAGTTCACGAACAAGCTGCAATTCCGCCAGAGTGTCCGTCGGAAAACGATTGACCGCAACGACGACCGGCATTCCATACTGTCGCAGATGAGCCAGATGACCGCGCACGTTGGCGAAGCCTTCACGCACAGCCTCCAGATCTTCAACCAGCATGGCACCCGGCAACGGTCGTCCCGGGCGCACGCTAAAGCGACCGCTGTGGTACTTCAGTGCACGGATGGTGCAGACTAGCACTTCGGCACTGGGGACCAGACCTTTCGTGCGACACTTGATATTAAAGAGTTTCTCCGCTCCCAGATCGGAACCGAAGCCGCTCTCGGTAACAACATACTCAGCCAGCCGAAGCGCGGTCAGGTCGGCGATCACGGAACTATTGCCGTGAGAAATATTGGCAAATGGCCCCGCATGAACAAGTGCAGGAGTATTCTCCGACGTCTGCACGAGATTCGGACGAATCGCGTTTCGAAGCAGAGCCGCCATCGCACCCGCGGCTCTGATCTCTTCAGCCGTGATGAATTCTCCCTCGGAAGATCGAGCGACCACGATGCGTCCCAGTCTGGAGCGAAGGTCTGAAAGATCTTCCGCAAGAGCCAGCACCGACATGACTTCAGACGCCGCAGTCAAATCAAAGCCCGTGCGCCGTCGAGGGGCCTGCTGAACATCATTGAGCCCCGTCTCGATCTCCGCCAGTCCTTTATCGCTGATGTCGATGGATCTCCGCCACGAAATGCTCTCCGCTTCAAGACGCGGTGTGAGTCCCCGGCGGCAATGATTATCGAGCATCGCTGCCAGAAGGTTGTTGGCCGCCGCGATCGCATGCAGGTCACCAGTAAAATGAAAGTTGATCTCATCGGGAGGCAGAAGACAGGACCGGCCTCCTCCGGCACCGCCGCCTTTGATGCCAAACACCGGAGCCAAAGACGGTTGCCTCAGCGTCACAATAGAACGCTTTCGTCGACGAGCAAGTCCCATCGCAAGGCCGATCGACACTACTGTCTTGCCTTCACCGAACGGCGTAGGATTAATCGCCGTTACCCCAATCAACTTTCCCTGCGGCCGATCATGCAGATCCCGATGCAGGTTCGCTGACAGCTTGCCGGCAAACCAGCCGTACGGCTCCACGTTGGAATCATCGAGCCCTGACTGTTCGGCAATGCGCAGAATTCTCTGGGGCTGCGAAGGATCACGTGTGGGCATAACGATGTTGTCCTCGAGTCAGAAAGTATCTGGCCTGCCGCGTTCGCACGCGGAGTCATCATCAAGTCTCGACTTCCGGACAGAGTGACATTGATGAACCGCTCTGATGGTCGAAAAAAAATGTCAGATGTTGTCCTTGCGAATACATTGATCGCCGGTAACGTGACACATTATGGAGATGCTTCGAGGCACTTCGCTGATACTTAGTTGTCTGACTTCCCAGTTGCTGCCCGCAGCACAAGAACCGGAGTCTCC
Source organism: Planctomycetales bacterium (assembly GCA_026400835.1). Taxonomy (GTDB): domain Bacteria; phylum Planctomycetota; class Planctomycetia; order Planctomycetales; family Planctomycetaceae; genus SXXK01. The sequence goes on from JAPLOA010000035.1 coordinate 258,014, forward strand.
GAGTGACGAAGAACACGCTCGGTCGTCGAGCCCAGCACCCATCTTGCTATGCCGTGACGTCCGTGAGTCGGCATCACGATCAAGTCTGCACAGACATCGCTGGCATGTTCCACGATCTTTGTGCCAGGATCGCCAACTGACGCGTACGTCTGCAACGAACCATAACCGTGATCAGTCAGATATCGCGACATATAGTTGCGACAACTATTGACGCGATCTTCATCAGAGACAATTCCGGTGTCAGCGAGATCGTCAGGATTAAGTGATGGCACAATACTAACAACTTCGATTTGGTCTCGATTCCGGGCTACCTCCAAAGCGGTTTCAATAGCCAGAGATGAAGCGTCGGAGAAGTCAATCGGCACGATCACCCTTTTCCCCGGAAACCAGTCCAACGGCATCGGGTGCGCGTCATTTTCTTTGACTGGATGTGTCACCAGCACGGAACAATGACAATGACGAATAATCCGTTCGGCGACAGAACCCAGCAGAAGTCGCTTTAAACCCTGACGTCCGTGCGACGGGACCACGATCAGCCTGGAACCCATTTTTTCAGCAAAATCACAGACCTGCGTTCCCGGATCGCCTTTTTGAACCGCCAGTCTGATGTCGCCAAGATCATGTTCTCTGACCCAGTCACGCAGCCCTTGCAGCAGTCTCTCTTCTCGATAGTTGGGCAACGGACCGCCGGTCCAGGTCAATGGGTGCAGGGTTAGGTCATAGTCCTGCGCCACGTAGATGGCTGTCACATCCGAATCTGCCCCGGCAATAGATCTCGCGAGGCGGACTGCCTTTACGGATGCCGCAGAGTAATCGATCGGCACCAGCACAGGTTTTCGTTGAAAGACTGGCACAGTGAGGTTTCTCCTTATCGTTACTAGTTCACAATTCTTGTGCCGATATGATCGCTTGTTCCAGTGAATCCGGTGCTGTCGTTTTAGACGGGTGCAGTCGTGGATCTCGGCGAATTCCAGATGCAAGCGGTCTCCGGGAGGGCGAGGCTCCTGCCGAGCCGTGTGTTTCTTCGGTACAGCGGCTCGGCAGGAGCCTCGCCCTCCCAACTTCACAATCATCCGCGACTGCCCCCGTTTTAGACTCCCGGTTCGACCGCAGATTGCCCCTTGGCAAAGGTCGAATACAAAAAGATCGGGATTGGCAAATCACCAAGATGCTGCACAATCAATAGATGCACAACAGACCATACCATGCCTCCCACTCCTGTGGCCAATTTCGGCATCGCAAGGCTCTTCACTTCGCCTTTCTCAAGCTCGTGTCTCAGCCGCCGCAGGCAATGGCTGACGTTGGCCATACTCGCCTGGCCGGGCCTTGCTCCGTGGCCGTGCTCCCCTTCCTGAGTGAGGAGATTAAAGATCCGAACTCCCCCGGCACCGCCCCAAACCCAAAGTTCTCCGGGCTTAGGGTGAGTCGTGTGAGCATAGTGCCGAAAATCTTTTGCCATCGCCGGCCAGCGTTCGCGCAGAGCCAGGGCAAGTCCGCTGTCAAAGTGGTCGTTGGGAGCTATGCCGTGAGCGACCGCCTGTGCCTTTGTCAGCAGAATATCGCCGGTGACTTCATGAATCATTTCGTTCGGCCTTGATAATGTTGATCGTGTGATGCCTGAAAACGGTTTTGAGCCATCATTTATGAGTTTGAGTCATCGAATGCGCAAGACCTGCAAACCAAGCCATATGGTCAAGGTCAGGGTCACCAAATGGAGATTCTCCTAAAGGTACCCTTCAGGTTCTGGTTCACGCCAGGTTTTCTCAATCCAACGCAATTCCAGTGCCACGACTATCATCAAACGCTCGTTGTCTGTTCAGACGAACGGAGAATCGAAATGTGTGATGAGAATCGATCTCGTCACAATTCCTGTCAGAAAATGTCGGTTCACACCTCGCAAGACGCCGTCGGATCCACACAAACTCGGTCGAAACTACTATTTCTGAAGGATGTGGCGAGCTCCTTAAGAGCGCAGCTCAATCTGTGGGTGTGCGGCTACGTCTCAGCGTGGTCAGGAATGGCGCGCTTCAGGGAAAGAGCCATCAATCTCAAACTGTTCCGTTTCCGTTATGGGAGGCCGATGAAACGAGTTGTTGGGCGAATGACCTGGCCCGATAAAGATCACTTGTGTTTGGATGTCTAAGGTCGATACCGCCGATCCGACAGAGAGGCCCGACAGTATCCCAGCCTCGGCAGGAACACACTGACCACGAATCGACTCGTTGCAGCAGCCACTGATGATGTCAACCGCAGTAAATGCCGGACCCGAATCCAATCAATTCAAGTTCGGGCGCGACAATTGCGTTGGCTTCTTCAACAGAATGCATGGACGCTGCAAGAGCCTCCGAGATGACTTCGGCAAGTTTCTTCGTGTTACCGTGATGGACTGACGCGCAGATGACTGCGGTAGTAGGTTGTTCTTCCATGAGATCTTCCTTTGGGGGTGGACTTTGGAGGGTGCAGTATCGATGCCTCTTTGAAGTATGAGATCGCAATTGGCCCTGCCGAGTTTCAAAGACTCAAACTACATCGTGCAAGGTCCGGTGAGTTCCAGACACAGCTTTTAGCGCGCTGCGGAACATAAAGAGGCGAAGTGCAATGCAGGGTCTTCAGCGGCGGATAGTGGCCTCTTTGGCTGTGATGGCCGTCATTGTCTCTCTGGGATTGCTCGCCCAGAGATACACCCCACTGGAGTGGTTGATTGCCCGCGAAACAAGGCTGCGAATACTCGTCCTTCAGAATCCAATGCAGTCATGGCTCGTTGGGTTTCTGAGCTATATCTGTCTGTCGCTCATACCCGGCACGTCTGGAAAGTCTGTCATCTTCGGCTGGCTGTTTGGTTTCTGGCCAGCGGTGGTCCTGGTCGACTCGGCACTGACCATCGCGGCGCTTTTAACTTTTGTCCTGAGCCGATTGATGCTCCGCGAAGCGCTTGAACATCGATTTGGCAGGAATTTGCAGAACTTACGCGACAAGCTCCATCAGAATGCAGGCTTCTATCTGCTGACACTTCGGCTTGTGCATGCTCCGTTCAGCTTTGTTAATTACAGCGTCGGTGCAACCAATATCGTGCCTTTGTTCACATTTTGGTGGACAACGCAGCTGGGATTGCTGCCGGGAACAATGGTCTTTGTCTTTGCGGGGACTCGCATTCCGACTTTGACCGTCATTGCTGAAAATGGAGTCTTGTCTCTGCTGGATGTTTCACTGGCGGCTGCGCTGATTGCGACAGTGCTTCTACCAATCTCGGTGCGTTGGGCGGCAAGAATCATTCAGCAACGTACTGCACGGCGGCATGCCGATTGCGACTCCGAGTTCAGTGAAACAGATCACGGAGAATAGCATGCCCGAAAATAGCGCCGCCCTGTTATGGACCCTTTCAGCGGTCTGCGCAGCGCTCCTGGGCGGTACGCTCGTGCGGATTGTCGCGCTGCGGGGTGCTGCTACCAGTATTTTGGAGTCGCGGCTAAGTAGTTTGCGAACGTGGTGGATCCTGTTTGGGTCAGGAACGATCGCAGTTATGTCAGGCCGGATTGGAACCGCGATGCTTCTGGCCACCGCGGGCGCGTTGGCTCTTCGAGAATTCGTAGGGCTTGTTGGATGGTCAAACGTCGGCAGACCCACCGCAATACTTGTCTTTGCTTTCGTTCCCCTCTACTACATCGTGGCCATCGCCGGGCAACACGAACTTGTGCGCCAGTTGGCACCGGCAGCCTTCTTTGTGGCTTTGGGAGGCCTGAGATCCTGGCTGGGGCTGATTGAAGGCTATATCCGCACGACCGCAGCCGTGTTTTGGGGGCTGATGCTGTTCGTCTATGGACTTTCACACGCGTATTTTCTGCTGGAGCTTCCTTCGACTGTTGATCCTCCGGTCGGACATTGCGGTCATTTCCTTTTTCTGATTCTGTTGACCGAGACAAACGACATCATGCAGGCTCTCGTCGGTCGCCGTTTTGGAAAGCATAAAATCACGCCCCGTATCTCGCCGAACAAGTCTCTGGAAGGCCTGCTTGGTGGAATGCTGATTACGACTTTGCTGGCGGTGCTGACGGCTTCAACGCTGACAATCTGGTCAGTTGGTCGTTCACCTGGTCAGTCGCTGATGATTTCAGCGTTGGCAGGGTTGCTGATTTCGCTGCTTGGATTTCTGGGCGACATCAACATGTCCGGTATCAAACGTGATGTGGGCGTCAAAGATGGAAGTACCTTGCTTCCCGGACACGGTGGAATGATCGATCGAATCGACAGCCTGACGTTTACGGCGCCGGTGTTCTACTACTTCGTGCGGGGCGTCACGGGATAAAGAAACAGCGTGTCTGGTATCGCCACTTCATCACCGGAAACATGCTTTGATCGAGAGTGTGCCGAAAGGCTGACCACTGAACTCTAAAAAAATGACTCCAGAAACACCAACGGAACCGTACAACAGCGAGCCATTTCGACATCGCATGGTCACAATCCCGAACCTCATCTGCGTGATACGTTTTCTCGGTTCAATAGGGATGCTGTGGCTGGCCTGTTTGAACCTGGCGCGATCGTTTGCGTTGGCATTTACTCTGCTGAGCCTCAGCGACACGATTGATGGCCGATTGGCTCGCTGGTTGAATCAGCGATCGGATTTTGGTGCAAGGCTGGACAGCTTCGTTGATTCCGTGCTTTACGCATGCTTATTTGTTGGCATGTTCTGGCTTCGCTGGGACGTCTTAAAATCAGAAGCTCCGTGGTGGGTGGCAGCGTGGCTGAGTTATGTCATTACGACCGCCGCCGGGTTGTGGAAGTACGGCAGGATTCCCTGCTATCACACTTACGGCGCGAAGACGACACAGTGGTTAGTGCTGGCGGGTGCTTTGTGTTTACTTCTCAACATTTCCGTATGGCCTTTTCGAGTGGCGATGCTTGCAGTCATTCTCACGAATCTTGAAGCGACAGCCATTACCTGCTGCCTGAAAGAATGGCGAGCTGATGTGCTCACGCTGCGACATGTCCTACCCGGCGGACGCTGTCCAAAGACAATTGATCCGGAATCCCGCAAGTAATCAACGCTGGAGGGATTGGTACCGGCATGAATTACAACACAAGCTGCCCCATGGCAAGAGCAGTGAAAGTGCAGATTTAGTCCTGGTTCAGAGGTCTTCAGCGACGTTAAACCAATGCAGATTCTCAATCATCGATCTGGCCCGTGACATGATGGTTGCACAAGACAAACTGCGAGTTTTGACGCTCAGTCCTTCATCGTTCTATCACCGCTTATGTTCTGCGATTCATCCATGTTCATCTGCGTCATCTGTGGACAATTCTACGATTCGATTCAGCCGACCCCAGCATTCAACAACCACGCGCACCCAGCACAATCAAGCGACAGAACAAAAAATGCGATTCACCGATGCGCAGAATCTATGACATGCTAACAGTACCATTGACCGAGCCCGAGGAGTTGACTCAACGTAAGTCAAAAGGGCCGATCGAGGGCTTCGTGTGCAATGGTTTATGAGGCTCATTTGTCATTTTCATAACGTTCGGTAACAAAGCCTCTCTCGAATAGACGATTCACGACCTCATCATCTGACAGAAGTCTATTGAGTACTGACGGCAAAATGCCATCACTGATGACGCTGTACGTTTTCCCGCAAACAAGTAGCAGGTGCTCTGTTGTTTTTAGGGAGGGCCGGTATCGAAAGCGGTGGTCTGGGGTCTCCCACAGAGTGTCTTCTGAAAACCCGGGGACGATTGGATGTGCTCCAAGCTGGACGTCTTCTGTCCGCTCCGCAAGTTGCAGCGTGATCTTGCTATTCTTCTCAATGGCGACAATGTCCATGTTTTTCAGCCTGACGACAGCGGTAACGGGGCCGCCGCCGTGAGACTATGATTTCAAAACCCGCGTCATCGGCGGCTCCCGTTCACCGCTTTGTTAGCCCCGGATTCGTTCGCGAAGGTCATCGATGGCTTTGTGCCAGTCGTCATTGCGCCCACCTTCGTCCCACAATTCGGACAATTCGGAGTCGGGACCCAAAATTCGTTCGACTGCAGAATCCGCGGCTGCCTTTAAATCATCGGGAACATCAGTCGGGTTGGCTTCGACCCATTTGTCGAGGTCTTCACTGTATGCGTTACGTATGCCCCATTTCCCCTGCAGACGAGCGATCACTTCGCAAGCCGCCAAACAGTCGCACGCTTCGCCGCTGTCGAGGTAGTCGTCCGCTTCAAGAACGGCCTTGATCGCCGAATTCACGGCTGGCAATCCGGGAGCATCAAGGAAAGTGCCGACCCAATCGCAGGCTGTGTCATTTCCGAACGTGTCTTCGGCCCACGCTCCCATGTTCTGTCTCCTGTTTTGGTTCGAGGGGCTAACGTCCGCGTTGACCGGGGCGCGGCATGTAAGTTTTCCATTTCAAAGCCGCCCGATCCGCGGCTTCGTGTCCGCCGCTTTGTACGTCGGCCTTTATTTGCGGTTTCGCTTGCCCAAACTATCGAACGTCCGGTCCGCGCACTTTGAGTTGATGTTCGTCGAGCGCGTCAGACCAAATGATTGAAGAGTTCTCAGCGAAGTAACGGCACAGGATATCAAGAATTGATTGTTCATTCACGTCTTCTTCGCGCATCGAGTTGATCAAAGTCGTCGCGTCGGTTGAAGACATCTTCGAACATCGTCCTTCTGTTTCGCAACAACCATAACCATCGAAAGAGATGCGCCGCAACGTAACACATTCGTCGCCTAATTCATCGAAATCCGCAAAGACAGTGCCACGCGGCGTTTCCAAGCGGAGGCTGAAGTCACATGGCCGCGTATTGGTCTCCCACTGATGCAGTGCAATTTCAACCGGCATTGGATTACGTACCCTCTCGAAACGCTCTCTGTATCCTACGAACGACGGGGGTAAAGGGCGACGGACACGCCCACCATTTTTGAGGACCTGACCGCCGCTCGCGTTCACCCCTTGGTTCGGTCTCCGGCTCCGCTTGATTGGTTTTCGGCCGGAGGAAGAAGCGGAACGACCCGCTCAACGCCAAGCACCGTGTCATCCTCTGGCCACGCGTCATCGACGATATACACCTCGAAGATGGGGAGTTTACCATCACGAACAAAAAGGACGCAACCCGCCGGATACTCCAGCCCAGCAATTTGGATCTCAGCATTGCCGCCAGCGAAGTCCCTGGGGACGCCCACAGACGCGTCGTCCGGCACGGCGTAATTGACAAAGAAGCCAACGCCGGTCATCTCTACGATGGTGATAGAACAGCGCGTGTATTGCGCACGGAGTGCCGTGATCGCCGGATGGTCAGCAACCAGGAGCTGCGGAACGACTAGCTCGCCAAGCCCCGTGGCGTTGCGGAGCGCATTCTCCGCGGTGTACGTTGCAGGCCATGTCGTCAAGTGAGCGTCTCCGTCCGTCAGACCGAACGATAGAGTTAACCCTGTTGCTACGACTGATTTTCCTTGTGTGCGCAGCCCATCGGCAACTCGGCTGCATCTTTTGGTTCGGCCCGATACGAAAGATGATGCTGTTCTCCCGACTTAACTTACTGCCTTTCGTGTGCGGCCTTTCCCGCCTTGAGTTCTTCGATCCTGCTCTTCCACGCTTTCGGATCAGTCAGATACCAGGCGATGGAGTCCGGCTTGTCATCCACGGCGAACCGCACCTTCAGCAGGTCGTAGATCGTCGCCTTGCCCAGGTGCGTTTTCGTGAACGTGATCTCCGTTATCGACTCCACGGGCACACGGACGTCCCCCCATGACACGAACCGAAAGAAGTGAAGGCAGTCCATGGTCAGTACCAGCGCCCCGTTGCCGCGGCGTTGCCAGACGCCCCAGGACTCCAGCCCGAAGTTGTTCGCGGCTAAGTCCTTCATGAGGATATCTTCCGGGCCGTAGAGAGCGGCGATCCGGGCCTCGAGGGAACGCTTCATGAGACGGAGAGTGAGTTTGGTCACTTCACTCATGATCAGCGCGATGGCAACGATACCCAACGCAATTAGACCAGCGGTGGTCGCCGTCCCCATAGCAATCCTCCGCAAGGCCAGCCGAACGAATAAGGTAACCCGGCGGCGGCGAAGTGAGCATTGACTTCAAAATCCGCCCGATCCGCCGCTCGGGTTGACCGCCTTGTTCGGCTAAGAAGTACGCGCAAAGGCGAAATCGCTGGTCGGGCCTTGCTCACTTTTTACGATCGGCATAAGTGCCTTTGAGGAAATCCAGTAATGCTTGCTCAGGGATTCCGCGCTCTGCACCATGCCCTTCATGTTGGACTTTGTAATGGATCACGTCGCCGTCGAGATAGCTGAAAACCTCCAAGTTGCTGCTGACTCGGGATGGCTCCGTGATCCTTTTCCCCTCATGTCCCATGTGACGGGCCCAAACAAACGTCGACTCTTCAGCGGCAACAAACGCCAGTTGGCCGTCTTTGCCTGGAATGGCTCTTGAAGGTCCGCCCATGTATGGAACGAGATCGTCTTTCAGACCCGAGATATTCATCAGTCGCTTGCCCTTAACGGGAGTCGCCGCAACTGTGTAATTGTTGTCATTGCCCTTGGCCTTGAAGTCTTTGCCGTCGTACTGCATCACATTAAGAGGACTGACGGCGCTGATGTAGTTGCGAACGTGTGACAGGTCGCTTTCGATCATCAGTTGATTCACGAGGGCTGATCCGTTGGACGACCCCATGATCGTAAAGTTCTTTGGATCGACGTTGTCCGCTTTGGCCAGCTTCCCAACAATCGCTTCGATGAATTCGCGATCATCGGCTTTGGATCGCTCGGCAACAATGTTCCAGCTCTCGCGATAGCCCTGCGGAAACACTGTGATGTACTGCGACGCAATGGTTTTGCGGTGTCGGCCGAATCCTCGCATGGCTTCCCGTGCGTGACCGCCATTGCCGTGTAGGAAGATGAAAACCGGAAGCCTATTCTTCCCGGCGTGTTCGGGAACATGGACGTAATACGGACGCTGAAAAGCCGTCTCCTGCGACCACGACTGAGTAATGACGTACTCGCCCGTGGTGACGGGATCGGCAGCGACAGATCCGGTCGCAGCAACGGCGACACCAAATGCTGCAATCCAGAGAGAATGAAACTGCATGTTATGGTTTCCGTGCATTCGTTACAGATGTTCCTGCCGTACTTCATCGTCATTGCAGTCAGAGCTCGCTCACGGCCAGCGAACGACAAAGTTCAGCCGGGTTGGCGCGAGTGATTGTCCATGTCAAAACCGGCTGTTCGCCAACTCGGCTGGAACTTTTTGTTCGGCACTCCTTCGCAGCAAACCGAGTTTGATGGTCTGCAACTGCGAGGGTACAATGTCACTGCGGATCGGATTCAGTAATTTGTGCAAGGATTGATGTGAATGTCAATTTCAGAAGAAGCCAAAGTGGTTTACGAACTCGAACTCAGGGATCGACTGGAAGCAACACACCGCGACAAATTCGTTGCGATTGAACCGACATCAAAGGCATTTTTTCTTGGCGATACGTTTGTCGCCGCAGCCTTGTCAGCAAAGGAAGCTTTTCCTGGACGAAAGTCATTTGTCTTGCGTATCGGACATGATGCAGCGTTCCACATTGGCGGCGCAACGTCATGATCGGATCCATCGACCCAAGAGGCAGAGCATTGCTGGATGTGCGGATCAGCAAAAAGGTAAACGGTGAGTACATTGCCGTGACGACATGGATCGATACAGCATTTGATGGCCACTTAGTGTTGCCACTTGAGCTGATCAAGGAATTGGAACTGGAATCGCTGGCCCAGACAGAGGCCATCCTGGCCGATGGGTCGAGAGTCACACTGGAGGCGTTTTTCTGCTACGTCGATTGGTTTGGTGAGCGACGACCAATTCAGGTCATTGCAAATGATGGAAGGTTTCCGCTCCTTGGTACTGGGCTTCTTGAGGAGAGAATATTGCATATCGACTATCAGAGAAAAACAGTCGCGATGGATTGAGTTGCCGAACGACGGCGATCACGCAGTCGCCGCCAAAAAACTATGATTCAAATTCGCGGCCGATCGGCGACTTGCGTGCATCGCTTTGTTCGGCCTTTCGTGACTCCAGGGGCTTATGTTCTCGCCGTGCGTTGGGGAGTCTGCGAGACCAACCGAAGCATTACTCGATCATCGGAATTGTGTTCGATCGCGACTACGTTTCCCACCTTGAACCTCGAGATCTCGCCCAGATAGGAGTCAATCAAAGAGCATAAGCTATTAGAGTCATGATTTGCACCCGCCCATTTCCTGACAACATCATCTGCAGAAATCTCTTTGCCAGTGAAGACCAGATAACCCAAGTCATGGAATTTTCCGGAGTCTATTTCCTCAAAACGCGCAGACCCGTCTCGGGCAGGGACGAGGAACCGCGAGTGAGCCGCAGCACTACCATCTTTCGCAAGAGCATTGATGAATTTCTTTGTCATGACGGTATGTCGATGGGTCGAACGTTTGGGTTCCGCCAGCCCGAGAGATTGATTCAACGCAAGTCAAAACTGCTGTTCGAGGGCTTCGTCTGCAACCCTTTGTTCGTCGCTGTCCTGCGCTGATCATTTCCGTCGTCGTGCGACGATAGGACAGCGACAGTATAGCAATCAAGTAATCGCTTTGCATTACTCGCCAAGGAACGTGCCATCGGGTGTAAGGATGAATTCGTCTGCGACTTCCGGTGAGACGGCTGGAATGAAGCCGAGTAAGCAACCTCGCGTGCCGGTCGACAAATCAGCCATGACGCGGATTTGGCGTTTGGTGCGATCATCCCAGAGTATGTTCGTCTCAATTGTGTAAAGCGTACCACCAGGAGTCGTGCCGTCAATCACGTCAAGACCGTGAAGTGGCGATTCGATTCGTGCAGCGAGTTCATGGTGTGGCATTCTACGATATATGGCGAGATGATCTTTCAAGATCGCAGCTAACGTTTCTAGGTCAGCAGTCATGCAATCTCCGTCGGCAAACGACGGCGGGAAGCGTTTCACTATTGTCAGCAACCGTGTCACCGCCGCTCGGGTGCATCGGCTTGTTCGCCAATTCTGGAGACCAGACGGGATGACCTGCCGCAGCTTGACGTTTCCGAGCATCCGCAAGTATCGCATGAAGGTCACCGCCAAACCGATCGGAAATTTCCCGTCGTGTTCGGTGGATCTCATCGATCACAGGATCAGTTGTCGTCATTTTCTGAATCATTTCCAACCATCTCCTCTGGCGTACAGATGACCGGTATCGGAATCAAAAGGTCATTCAACACGTCGTGGATACGTGGCAGGATTCTGGCATTGGCAATATGACTGCAATTCCACGTCAGCAGATATTGTATTCAATGATGAGCAACCGTGGCGATATGCAAAGCATCGGTACGGGCCTTTTCGGGAAGAATAGCGCGCGACATGATTTCATCCGCGATGTCGGCGATTACCGGGTCAAGCTGCAGAAGTGGGATTCCAGCCAGCAATTGCAAACGCTCTGCTGCAAGCGACGGGGAATCAACAATGGGGCCAGCCATCTATTGTTTATATTTCAGGCGAGCGATGGGCATATTGACGGGATTTTCATTTCAGTGATGTGGCGGAAAACGCTCGGCGGGCGGAGGTGATGCTGATGGCTCGGTTGTGGCCTCTGGCTTCGGCGGATGCTTCCATTGATTTCGGGCGACCTACGCTCGAACGGAACC